>CAVYSX010000006.1:0-947285 GCA_963771285.1 uncultured Acidobacteriota bacterium | reverse complement strand
GCGTTCGCGGCGCCAAGGGCGGCTACCAGTTACGGCGGTCGCCATCGGAGGTTCAGCTGAGCGAAATGATCCGTTTGATTGATGGTCCGCTCGCGCCCTTTGGAGATGCCGAACAACTTCGCAGTCTGATTGATCGCGATGCTGAGCACCGGGCGCTTTATCGCGTTTTTCTCGACGTGCGCGATGCCGCCGCCAAGATTCTGGAAAACAAGACTCTCGCCGACATCATGAATGGAAAAGCGGCCGACCCCTCGAAGTCCGGGAAGCGTCGGACAAGGAAAGGTAGCCTTTCACCGTTTTACCGATGGTTGTGCACGGCAATATGGGACAGGGATGAATCGAAAAATCATCATTGGCTCTGACCTATTTGCGTTTTTGTCCGGCTTTTCCCAGACCGTGGTTCGGGTGGGCGTATTTCCGAACATCACTCACCCCCAAGCTATGGTTGGCAAGGCCAACGGAGCGTTCGAGAGAGCACTAGGACCAGCCGCGTAAGATTCAATGGACCAGTTTTAATGCCGGTCCATCCGCGATCGAAGCGTTGTTTTCGGGGGCCATTGATTTGACCTACATCGGGCCGAATCCCGCGATTGCCGGATACGTGCGCTCGAATGGGGAAGCGCTTCGCGTGGTCGCCGGCGCGCCAGTGGCGGAGTCTCGCTGATGGTACGCAACGATTCGGGAATCGAGAAGCCGGAGGATTTTCACGGAAAACGCGTGGCCTCGCCGCAGCTAGGGAACACGCAGGATGTAGCGCTGCGCCCTGGTTAAAGGCTCATGGTATGAAGTCGTCCGACAAGGGCGGCGACGTCCAGGTGATTCCGCTGGCAAATCCCGATCAGCTGACGCTGTTCTTGCAAAAGCAACTCGACGCTTCGTGGGCTCCGGAACCATGGGCTACACGCCTGATTCATGAGGGGAATGCACACATGTTCCTCGACGAACGCGATCTCTGGCCGCAGCGTGAATTCGTAATTACGCACTTGATTGTGAGCGCCAAGTTCTTGCGCGAACATCCCGACGTGGTCAAGAAATGGATCGCAGCGAACGTTGATCTTACCGATTGGATCAATGCACACCAGGCAGAAGCCAAAACCATCCTCAATCAGCAACTGCAAAAAGAGACGGGCAAAGCTCTCTCGCCCGCGGTTCTGGATGAGGCCTTCGGCCGGCTGCAAGTTACTTACAATCCGCTGCGAAGTTCGCTGCTCACTTCGGCGCACTCCGCTTATGATGCCGGTTTCCTGGGAAAACAGATGCCTGATTTATCCGGGCTGTACGACCTCACTCTCTTGAATCAGGTTCTGGCGGAAAAAGGAAAAAAGGCAATTCAATGACACCCAACCCAGCGGTTCAAGCTTCCCAGACAGATCATCACCGTGCATTGCGCGCCAACGTAATTCGTGCCAAGGCCTCCGCTCCAGCACTGGTCACGACGCGTCACGCCCACGCTGCAGGAATTCCCAAAGTTTCTTTGAAGGGGCTGTCGCTGAGCTACAAGACGAACGACGGATCGCATCTGCTTGCTCTCGACAACATTAGCCTGAAGGTGAAGCCCGGCGAGTTTCTCTGCATTGTCGGGCCTTCCGGCTGCGGAAAATCCACGCTCCTGCATCTGATCGCGGGTCTCCATCAGGCGACCTCCGGCCAAGTGCTGGTGGATGACAAGGTCGTCCAGGGCGCGGGCACCGATCGCATTCTCATCTTTCAGGAACTTGGTCTTTTTCCCTGGCTTACCGTGGGGCAGAACGTTGAATTTGGCATGAAGATGAAAGGCATCTCGAAAGCTGAGCGCCAGGAAAAAACTCAGTACTACCTGCAACTGGTGCATCTCTTGCAGTTCAAAGACAGCTACACTCACCAACTATCCGGCGGGATGCGGCAACGCGTCGCCCTTGCCCGGGCCCTGGCGACAGAGCCGGACGTGCTACTGATGGATGAGCCTTTCGCGGCTCTCGATGCCCAAACCCGCGACCTGTTGCACGATGAACTGGAGCGCATTTGGGCCGAAACTGGTCGCACCATTATTTTCGTCACGCACAACGTGCGCGAAGCCGTGCGGCTTGCCGATCGCGTCGCCCTGCTGACCTTCCGCCCGGGGCGTGTGAAGCGGGAATACCATATCGATCTGCCGCGCCCGCGTGTCCTCGAAGATATGACGGTTGCCAAGAGTGCACGCGAGATCCTCGATCATCTGCGCGAAGAGATTAACAAGTCCTTGGCAGAACAATACGGCCCGCAAGAGGTGCGGGCGTGAAGCGTTTTGCCAGGCAAGCAATCTTCTACGGCGTTCTCGTCGGCCTCTGGCTCCTGCTGGCCAAGCTCAAAATATGGCCACCCTACGTGTTCCCGACTCCGCAAGGCGTTCTGGAATCACTGCATGCCGGGTTCGTAGACCACAGCTTCTGGATTGCCATCGCCGTCAGCATGAAACGCATGTTGCTCGGCTACAGTTTGTCCGTGATTCTTGGCATGGTGCTTGGGCTAGGTGTCGCTAGCAATAAATTTCTGGAAGAGACGTTAGGCGGCCTCCTCGTCAGCTTGCAAAGCTTGCCCAGTATTTGCTGGCTACCGCTGGCCGTCCTGTGGTTCGGACTTACCGAGAAAGCAATTCTTTTCGTGGTGGTCATGGGATCGCTGCTCTCCGTCACCATCGCGATGGAAACGGGCCGCCAGCAGATGCCGAAAATCTTCGGCATGGCCGGCCGCAACCTTGGAGCCACCGGATTCAAGCTCTTCTGGTACGTGCTCTTGCCCGCGAGCTTGCCTTACATAGTTTCTGGCCTGAAACAAGGATGGGCTTTCGCTTGGCGCTCTCTGATCTCCGGCGAAATGATTTTTGTGAGCCTGGGCTTGGGACAATTGTTAATGATGGGCCGCGACCTTAACGATATGAGTCAGGTCATCGCGGTCATGATCCTGATCATCGCCATCGGTTACATCGTGGATGGTTTAGTGTTTCGCACCGTGGAACGGCGCCTGCAGCAGAAATGGGGATTGGCGCCCGCATGAGTTCTATTACTTTACGTCTTTAAAAAAATAGCTCGAACGAGCAAAAAACAAATAGGAGCGTCGAAAGTCAATGAGAGCAACCAAAACAGCGGCACATATCCCGAGTATCCCTATGATACTAGTGGTTATTCTTGCCCTGTTGACAACCGCCACCGCGCAAACCGGCAGTTCAACCACAACCAGCGCCAAGAAGCGCACAGCCGCCACACCCGTCACCGCGCAGGAAGTCCAGGACCTGAGACAGGCCGTAGCCGCGCAGCAGCAGCAGATCAAACAGCAAAACCAGTTAGTAGATCAATTACGCACCCAGTTGCAACAACTCGTCGATGCCACGCAACAGGCCAATTCCAATGCGCAAAAAGCGCAAAGCAGTGTGGATCAGGCTGCCAGCGCCGCCACCCAGGCGCAACAGTCGGCTACCGACGCTCAGAAGGTCGCCGAGCAAGCTTCCGCAAATCTGGTGGAGACCAAAGCGGCCTTGGCTGCGGTGTCCACCAAAACCCAGGACGAGGACCGTCAAATCAGCGCGCTGCAAGCTTTGGTCGGACGCTTCCGCTTCAGTGGCGACGTCCGGGTGCGCGGTGAGTCCTACAATCAGGACGGTGTTCCCGACCGCAACCGCGCCCGCATTCGCGTCCGCTTCGGAGTCGATGGACAATTGAACGAAGATTTCATCGCAGGCTTTGCCCTGGCCACAGGATCCCTCGGCGATCCTTCCAGCAGCAACGAGACCTTGACCAACGTCTTCGAGCGCAAGACTATTGGTTTGGACCGGGGATTCATCACCTACAATCCCGTCGCCCATCACTGGCTCTCTCTGACCGGAGGAAAATTTGTCTATACCTGGCAACGGACATCGGTAACCTTCGATCCCGATATCAACCCGGAAGGTTTCAACCAGAAAGCTTCCTTCGATTTCTCCGGCCCGATCAAGAACTTCACGGCCCAGGCAATTGAACTTCTGTACAGCGAAGCCAACGGCAAGCCGGGAATTCCATCTCAGGATTCCTATGCGATCGGCGGCCAGGTGTCGGCCCGGGTGCAATTCGGCCCGTGGTCGGCCACTCCTTCCTTCACCACACTCAAGTGGAATCGTCCTGACGCCATTTTGCAGGAGAGTGCATTTGCCGTCGCCGCTACCACCACCGGCGCAGCTGCGACTGCCACCAATCCGGCGGTTGGGCCATATCCCGTACCCGGCGAGGGACAAGGTTGCGCCAAGGGCACAAGTCTGCCTGCATTCGCACCTTGCGCATTCGCTCCCAATGGCATGACCAATGCCACCTACGTCGATTCGAAAGGTGTGCCTCACTTCTATTCGGGTTTCAACTACGCCGACTTCATCATCAACAACCAATTGCAAACGGGACTCAAGCGCTTACCCCTGAACTTGATGCTTGAATTCCTCGACAACCTCGATGCCGAAGCCCATCCTCTCGACACCAAGGGTAAAGTCATCTCGAGTATTGGAAGTCAGAACAAAGAGTACGGCTTTGACTTCAGCGCAGGCCAGGTCAAGAACAAGAATGACTTTCAACTGGGCTACGCTTGGTATCGCGAGGAACAGGACGCTGCCATCGCCTCGTTTGTGGAAAGCGATCAACGCGCTCCCACCAACATCTTGCAGAACCGCATTTACGCACTCTGGAAGCTTCGATCTAACACCGTCGCCGGTTTAACCTGGTGGCGTGGTCGCGCTCTCAATACCAACTTGGAGAACAACGTTGCGCTGTTCAACAATTACAGCAGTGTAGCCACCATCTCCAAACCCGGACAGCAGGAGCCTTACTTGAACCGCCTGCAGTTCGACCTGATTTACACCTTCTAAGCTTTCAAGATCTTGGGTGGAGTTGCTCCTCCCCTGAGGCCCTCCGGGCAGCCGAGACACCACGCCTCGGCTTGTCCGGAGGTTTTTTGCGCTTAGGGCCTCTTCAATGCCACGCTCGTGAGATCTTGCATCTCAACGCGTGGCTATACTGGAAGGGGTAGCCGCTCCCATCTTTGGAAGGAACCGCTTCTGCTACCCATCCACTTGAGAGGAAGTGATAAGCTAACAAGAATACACTTTGGCAATGATTAGTATGTCGTTTATAATCAACACGTTGCACGAGTTGTAGTCGACGCTGAATAACGCGCAACTATTTTCCCAGGGGTGGGTTTGAGTCCCTAGCCACAACGTCCACCCGATGAATCGGGAAACGAAATCGTAGGAAATTCCATATTTAAGGAGAACGAGATTATGAAGAACCTGACAAAGATGACGTTGTTGAGCGCGGCCTTGGCTGCGTTCCTACTCCCGAGCAGCGCACAGACTACGACCGATCCGTCCACCCAGACTGGTACGCCGACGACGGCAGCCCCCTCGGGAAGCCCCAGCACCGCGGCGCCAAACCCCAGCACTGTTGCGCCGCCGCCCAAGACCGGTCGGACGATCAATCAAAACAAAACCAACCAAGACAATCGCATCGCGAACGGCGTGTCCAACGGTTCGTTGACTGCCGGCGAAGCGCAGTCCCTGGACAAGAAGGAAGGACAGATCAACCAGGAAGAGCGCACGATGAAAGCTGACGATAACGGCCATCTGACCGCTGCCGACAAGGCCGCTCTGCAACAGCAACAGAAGCAGGTCTCGAACCAGATTTACAAGGACAAGCACAACTCCTTCAACCAGAAGACTCCGAAGAGTGGAATTGGCAAGACCGAAGAAGCCCAGCAGGACAAGATCGCACAGGGCGAGAAGAGCGGCCAGTTGAGCGCGGGCGAAGCTACCAAGCTGGAGAACCAGGAAAAGTCGATCAACGCCGAACGGCATCAGGACCTCGAGGCCAACGGTGGCAAGCTGACCAAGTCGGAACAGCAACAGATCAAGCAGCAACAGAAGCAAGTCAACAAGAACATCTACAAAGACAAACACAACCACGTGAAACGCTAGATTGAACGAACGCTAGATTCAACGAACGCTAGATTCAACCTGGGTAGGAAACGCCTCCGGCGAAAGCCGGGGGCGTTTTCTTTTGGACGGAATGAATCGAATAGCGCAGAAAGCTTGCCCGGTGTTCCAATGTTCCACGTGGAACATAGCGTCGTGACAGTAGCGGGCATGTGCTATCGGGCATACAATGATGTCATGACAGACAAACGTAAGAAAGCAAAGCGGCGAAAGGCCGGAGCACAGCCAGGGAGAGTGAGCCGTCTGCGGGCTTCGATTGAGGACGACCTGGGATTGCTGGCGGATGAAGGTACGGGCGGAGAGTCGCGCTGGAACCGTCCGCGCAGGCAGAGGATCTCGTTGCGGGTGGATATCGAGGTACTGGACTGGTTCAAGTCAATAGGCCCAGGCTACCAGCCGCGAATCAACCGGATCCTGCGACAAGTGATGATCGAGGGTAAGAAACGCGGGAAGAAAGATAAAGCGATGGAACTCTCCACTCAAGTCAAAAGCAGGCTTGAGCGGGCCTCCCGCATACCGTAGAAACACGGTAATCGAGATATTTCGCCGCTTGACCTGCGGACAGTCCCTAAATGACGGGACCGCCATTACTTGCACGTTGACAAACTAACGGAACAGAGGACATCTGCAAGCTAGCCTCAACAGTCAGACCAAAGAACGCAGGTGACGCTGCAAAAACGACCTTATCCGCCCCGGCCTTTCGCAATTTCTAAGTACGATTTCCCAAACACGACTTCGTGCTTTAGGCTCGCCAGAATTTGATCAATCGTTGGCTTCATTTACTGAGTTGATCTTTGCCTCGTGCAGTACTTACGATCAAAAGCTGGGCGGGTGCGCCAATCTGCCACTCTGCTGACTCGCCGTGACTGTTTCTTGTCGGCTATCGGATTTTCACATTCAGGTGTACCGGAAATTGGATTGTACCGGACGGTTGAAGCTATCGGGCCATTTCACTCACAGCCCCCCAATGAGTGAAATGGCGATTTTTCGGCAACCTTCTTCAAGCACCGCTGGCTTCGGTTCATCCATGAATGGAACAGTAGATTTGGGATTGTCGGACAAGACTGCCCCAGTCGCTCTACGGGGCTGCCCTCATTGGGTGCTCACGCCGCCAGATGACGAGTCCGGGGGATCCTAGCGCGAGTGTGCCCAACACCGCAGACTCGGGAGTCGGCGTGGTTCGAGATGACGGACTGGTCTGCCTCACGCTCAGCTCATCCACCGCTCCCTTGGTCTCGCGTGCGATGACGGGTTTGCGCCCGACGAAGTGGGGAGGCTTCGCATCAGACACGCTCGTTTGCTCCGGCTCCGAACATTGGCCCGCTCGTATGGCAGCGTTTGGAGTGCCTTCATAGCCGTAACCCTGAATGTCCATGGTTCCCATTTTTCCGTCTGTGCGCGATTTAAACGTTACCTTGATCCGCACCCAGCCATAGTGACTTTCCCCAGCCACGCCAAACTTGAATCCAACATAGTTGACCTGCCCAAACTGAAGATTGCCTTTGTGGTGATTAAATGTGCCATTGCCCAGAGGTCCGAAAGTAAACAGCATTCCGTAGGATGGCCCTTTGGCAAAATTCCCGCCCGGCCCGATACTTGCACCAGAGCGTACATCGGCAGGAAGATTATTTGCTCCGAGCAACGGTATTGCTCCCGCCCAATTTGGAACGAAAAATCCGCGATTCCACCAACCAAAAATTAACGACGACACATTGTTGTAGGTTTCGGCGATGTTAAACGGCGGGACTCGCTGATGAGCTGGATTGAGGGCGTAGGTGCCGGTTCCTACCAAGTCAATGTGGAGTTTCTTGCACACGGGAGCAGCGTCAACTGGAACCGAGCACGCGAGTATCGCGACTCCAGCGGCGCCTACCGCCCGCGCGTAACTGTTAAGGCGGCGGTGCAGTTCTTCGGGCAACTCGCGGGACGTCTTCCACTTCGTGGAGTTTGTCGCTGAACGGTTTGCGCCTGAGTCCATGACGATCTCCCTTCGTTCTCTTGGATTCCGATCAGGGTTGCCAAAACAGATATGCCGCTCCCGTGGAATCACTAATCACAGGAGCTCCCGCCACTACGGTATGGCCTTCAACGGCTACGGACGAACCCATTCCGGCGCTGAACTTGGCGTCTGAACCTACCAGTCGGGTCTTATTGGAATCAGTCGCCCAGCCGCTCTTCGGTTTGATGAAAACATAAACGGCTCCGCCGCCAAAATTTTGCCCGTGGGACATATAGGGAGCTCCGGCAATCGCGATGTTGTCATCGAGAGCCACCGAGAAACCGAGGGCCGCCACCCCATCGTCAACCGTGGTCAACTTGGCGGACTCATTCATGTTCACCCAGCCGCTTGACGGCTCGACGTAAACATACGCCGCGCCACTACCGTTATGGGACTTGCTGACGGCGTAGGGTGCACCACCTAACACGATATTGCCATCAGCGGCGGCCGAGTTGCCAAGGTATTGGTTCGGCCCGCCATCCGAGGCGGTCAGCTTCGCAGTCTGAGTGACATTCGACCAGCCGCCGACCGGCTTAGTGAAAACGTAGATAGCGCCTTGCGCCTGATTCACGCCAATAGCGGCCAACGGGGCTCCAGCGACGACAGTGTTGCCGCAAATGGAGGCGGAATAGCCCAACTGGTCACCGGTCTGACCATCCGACGCCGTGAGTTTTGCAGTCTCGGTTTCGTTGACCCATCCTCCCACCGGTTCGACGAACACATATGCCGCGCCCGGTGTCGTAAAGGGATTGGTACCAGGGGCCCCTGACACTACCGCATTGCCGCTGAGCCAGATCGAGGTTCCCAGCGCATTGCCGGTGGCCCCATCGGAGGCCGTCAGTTTGGCTGTCTGCGTCAACGTCCCACTCCATCCGCCCGCAGGCTTAACAAACACGTACACCGCTCCCGGCCCGTCGCTGCACCACCAGGCGTTCTGAGACTCTCCCACCACGATGGTATCGCCGCTGATCGCGACTGACGCTCCGAAAGTGCACCCATTTCCGCCGGAAGGGATCAGAGTCGCCGTCTGAGTCATATTTCGCCAACCGCTCTTCGGCTTGATGAAAATTAATGCTTGACCCGGGTCAGTCTGCCCAATCACAACCGTCTCACCGTTGACGGCAACGGAGGTGCCAAAGAAAAGCCCTAATTGATCGTGGGAGATATTCAACTTAGCCATCTGCGCCCAGGGTTCCGCACGCGGAGGAGCGTCGGCCGCAATGGCGCACAGACCGAAGACCAGGAACGAAGCAAAGATAAAGATGAGGAACGCACAAAGCTTATGGACACGTGCGCCAGGTACGAGCGCATCCTTGCTCAAGCGTTGGTGAACTGAATTGGAAAGCTTGGAAGCCGTCCCAGTGAGCCGTTTCATGAGGCACTCCTCTGTCCCGGTCGTTTCCGATCATCACGTGTACTGGGCGTATATACTCGCCTCCGGCAGGATACACCAAAGCCAACACTCCCGCCCCGCACTAGCCACACGGCTGTAATGATGAGCCCTTCGTGGACCGACTAGCAAAACTTGGCGGGTGTTCTAGGGGGTTGGGAAAGCGGTTTACTAACTCCCCCGCCAAGTGGAACATCAACGAGCCTCCGATCCAATGGGCCAGATATAAAATCCGGCTCGCCGGCGTCGGATAGTGAACGTGCACTCTGTGCATTTCAGGAATAGAGTCGGGCTTTACCCGGCCTCGCCCACCAAGCCATTCCTCACATTCGTCTTTAGTGTAAAAGCGCATTACGGATTGATTCTATCAGTGGGATTACCGTCAATTGACTCATCCCAGATGGGATGAGAAGGCCGGTCTCGGGCGGGATGCTGTAGGCTCCCAAATTATCGACGCGCTCGAAGCGCAAGGGATAAAGGAGACCGGCAATGAAGAAGACTAGCACTGCAGCGGTAAAGGCGACGAAGAATTTTTCTCCACGGAAGTTAACCATCGGTTTGGATCTGGGGGATCGTTCGAGTTGGTATTGCCTGCTGGACGAGGCGGGGGACGTGCTGCTGGAACAGAAACTGGGCACGACTCCGAAGGCGATGCGAGAGGGGTTCGGAGCGATACCGCGTTGCCGGATCGCGCTGGAAACCGGGATGCACTCTCCGTGGGTGAGCCGGGTGCTGGCGGAGTTGGGGCATGAGGTGATCGTGGCACACGCGCGCAACGTGCGATTGATCGGAGAGAGTCGAAAGAAAGACGATCGGCTGGATGCGCGAACCCTGGCGCGGTTGGCGCGGATCGATCCGCAGTTGCTATGTCCGGTGAAGCATCGCAGCGCGCAGGCGCAAGCGGATCTGACGGTGATCCGGGCGCGCGCCGGGCTGGTGCGTTCGCGGACCGCGCTGATCAACACGGCGCGGGGGCTGGCGAAGTCCTACGGGGAGCGGTTGCGTGGGTGTGCGCCGCGGAAAGTGAATCCGGAAAAAGCCCAGGGGCTAAGCCCGGAGCTGCAAGCGGCGCTGGCACCGCTGCTGGCAGCGAGCGAGGCGCTCAGCGAACGGATTCAGGAATACAACCAGCAGATCGCGAAGATCGCCAGGGAAAGCTATCCGCAAGTAGCGCGGCTGGAACAGGTGAAGGGAGTGGGGACGCTGATCGCGCTGACGTTCTTGCTGACGCTGGAGGATGCGCATCGCTTTCGCAAGAGCCGCGACGTGGGTTGTTATGTGGGATTGCAGCCGGGACGGCGCAACTCGGGGCAGAGCGAACCGCAGATGCACATCAGCAAGGAGGGTGATCCGTATCTGCGAACGCTGTTGGTGCAGGGTGCGCATCACATTCTGGGTCCGTTTGGAGTGGACAGCGATCTGCGGCGCTGGGGGCTAAAACTGGCGGAGCGTGGTGGGAAGAATGGGAAGAAGCGAGCGGTGATTGCGACGGCACGAAAGCTGGCAGTCTTGCTGCATCGGTTGTGGGTAAGCGGAGAATCCTACGAACCGTCGCACAACAGCAACCCGGCAGCGATGCCGGCAGCGGCATAAAATCAAAACCGTTCTTTGAATGGAAAAGCAAAAGCCCAAAGCCGAGTTCCGGTGACTGCGTCTATGGCCTGGCCCACTTCCATCGTGAGATGGAAAGAGGTCGAAAATCAGGTGGCAGCACCGACTGAAACGAGAACACCCAACTTGCACCGAGCGAACAAAAACGCTCATCGAAGAGTGCGGATGGAAGGGTGGCGACAGGGGCGGCTCGGCGGGAGAAAAAGCGCAATGATTCACCAAAACCAAGAAGAATCGACTTGACTCCGACCGGCCTTCTCATGGAAGGCCGTTACACTCAAATCCCCCGACGCAGGTGGTCAATGAGCGTAATGGCGATTTTTCAACAGTTCTAGTTTTCAGGCGGGATTTTCTCACGCGCACGGGATATCACGAAAAGGTAAAACCGAATTCGGCCAAAGCTTCAATCTGGGATCATCATCATGACTGCATTCGAAGGGCTGGCTTGTCTTGTTCCTTCCTGAGGTTTGTTCAGTGATTCGCAAGTCTGTCGCCGCACTTCCGATGGCACGATGAAGAACCGACCGGGTGAAAGCACATAGATGTCCTGAAGGTCGCCCCAACCCACCACCTGCATCGTGTGTGGCGCCACCGTCACCGTCCCGCACCCTGAAGATATTGACCAGAATTCCCGATGCTCGGCACAGGCCTTCCGTTGGGCTTGTTCCTTTTTGCTGAGCAAGCGGTGCCCCGCCGAGTCATAGACGTCGACATCATCCAGAACGCCACTTCGAGAACACGTGGAATAGCCGTGGGGCTCGTTCGTTTGGTTGTCCATCCAGACGGATACGGTCGTTGAGTCCCGCTGTGGTGTAGAGAAACCGAGCGCTACGCCGTCATGTGCTGCCGACATTGAAGGTCGCCCACGTTTTGCGAATTCCTGATCCGCACACTGAGGCCCCGGTGGATGAAGCTCGGACTGTGTTTTAGTGCTGTCGAGGCAAGCGACCTTTGACGTACCGAGGGTAGCCCTGCCTTGCCACTCCTTTTGGCGCTTGTCCTCGTTGCGGTCATATTGGGCGTTCATCGGGTCGCCGTCGTACTTACCTGAGCGCCACGCGGTGGCAGGAATTTCTCCGCAAAAACTAGCTTCGAAAGGCAGGCTCAGCGCTTGTGTGTCTCCGGGAAGCCGCATATCGATCCCCCCTGTAGCGGTGCACGCGGGCCAGTAGGCGGAAAGGGCGCGCGCTATCATAAAATGCGCGGAATCCCCCGGCTTCAACTCGATCCAGCGGCTCTCACGAGGTTTGAACAGAGGAGTGGTGCAGTTACGGCACACCGGAGGGGCCACTCCTCCGCTCGTCCACCATGATGGCCGCTGAAATTTCAAGTCCGGCAGTCCGCCGATCATACAGGTTTGATCAGAGATGTTCGTTACTTCAAAGACCTTGCCGTCGTACCAGTCCTCCCCCTGCGGCGGGTAGGCCGTTCCCCGATCCCAGTGGCTTCCCAGTTGCACCGTGGGAGAGGTCAGCCGGAGTTGAGAAACATGGCAGTTGGGTGCGCTGGTGTCAATGGTCGGCAGCATCGGACGATTCGGATCGCGGATCAAAAGCTCCAGCTTTGCCTTCTCGAACGTTGGTTCGCTACCTCCGTGGACTTCACTGATCGCCTCATATTCGACGCGGCCAGCCCTTTCCGGCGCGAGCCCGAAATCCACATCAAAGAAGCCGACCTGGTTACTGCCTTCATTCTTCGCAACGGGCTGTGACTCATCTTCGCAGTGACTCAAATAAATCGTGGTTTGCCCGTCTGCTTCGCGTTTTCGCAGACTGCGGAATGGGCAAATTCCAGACGCTTGGGGAGAGGTCTTGAGGAACAGGGGAAACGCGCCGTAGTACCCCGAATCGGGGTTCCCTCTAAAATATTGCACGTCCAAGAGCGCCCAGAAGTGGGTTTCGCTGGAAGCAGTATCGCCTGTTCGCTTTGAATCAGGTAGAGGGTCTTGGCGAAAATCGGACTCTTTCAGCTGCACTCTTTGCAGCCATTCGTCCGAAACAGGTTCGCCGGGAACGTAAGGCCCTGGCCGATAGGAAGACGCCCAGATTTGATCGCAACTCTGAATCCAAAGGTGCCGAACCTCCAGCGCCGGGTGTGAAGGGTCTGAATAGACCGTCATCGTGTCGTGCATGTTGCAATCGCCCATCACAATGCCGTGGTATTCGACCGGCAGCGATGACCACGCCAGCAACACGTGAGCTTCATCTCCCGGCCCAAGCCGCCGCGACGTTTCCTTGAACTCAGCCGCAGACTTGCTGGCGTCCTTGTAATAAGTCTTGTCGAAGATGTCCATTAGATCAGGGCCGGTTGGCGGGAATCCGACCGAAAGCGGCGGGAGCTTGCAATCGGACTCGCTCCGGTTTCGTATGGCAATGACCAGCTTTCGCCCAGGGGAGCTGGGGGGCTCAGGTGGGAGTCGGAGATCGAGATCCAGTTGCTCCAAGCGGCACCACTGCGGGCTTGATTCTTGTGCCCGCGAAACCGAGGCAGTGGTGAAGGGAATTGCTATAAGGATGGCGAAAAAGACTGCCCTGTTCAGCAAAAATCGCATCATGCTGGATTCACAGGAACTGACAATTCATATTAATCACTTTTCAAGGACTTATGGGGAGATTTTCGCGGACGGGGCGGCCTTACTGTTCTTAACAGGCCATTGCACTCATTGACCCCTCGTTTCAGGGGGCAATGAGTGCTATCGCGATTTTTCGCCCATTGACGAGGCCCTGAGTCCCTAATTCGTGCCGAAGCCCTGTCCCGGCATCAGACCGCAGAACAACTCCCAAGCGCAGTCAGGACCGCGACAAAGTAGATCGTGGTCCTCACGGCTGGGATGCGCCGGCAGATCCCCAGCGACGAATACCTGATATCCAGCGCCGAGCGCCACGAGGAACAAAACACTTTCTCCTAACACAAGCCACAAAGCGAGGCAGGCCGTCAGGAGGAACATGCGCTCGGTTTTGCTCAGCGCCAAAGCGGCCTGACCACCATCCAGCACCCACACCGGAATCAAATTCAGCAGATTCAGCCAGGCGCCAGCGCGTGCCAACGCAGCCCAGAGCACATTGCCGGTCTGCCACCAAAGGACGGCGCACACCAACCGCCGCGAGAAATCCGGCCAAAGGCCCGGCGAGGCTGACCGCCGCCCGCGTCTCCGGCGAGACGCCCAGTGCCCGCCAGCGCACGTACGCTCCAAACCCCGGCAGAAAAACTGGCATTTCCGCTGGAAGTCCTCGGCGCTTGATAGCGACAAAGTGGCCCATCTCATGGATAAGGATGAGCACCGGCAAATCCGAGACCGAATTTCATTCCAAAAGCGCCCAGTAGAAGCCAAAGAAGGCGACGAAACTCAAAAGAAACTTCAGCTTGAAGATGGCACCGAACAAAACCTTGCTCTTGGCCAGCAACACGGCAGATGGGCCAACAGGCCCCAGGCGTTTCGCCCACTTATTTTCGGCTTAGAGTTCGTGCAGGCAGGTTGAATCTGATCAGCTAGCAATATCGAGAGAACGCGCATGACGCTGGATCCAGTCGGCTTGCCTTGAGGCTGGCGGCAACAATCGCAGCCCCATGAGCCACTGCTCTCGCGCTTGCCGGAGTTCTCCCTTTGCCTCAAGTGCTTTCGCCTCAGCAGCCATGCGTTCCAATTCTTCGGAATGGACCAGTGCATGGCACTGGCCGCACACCAGAGCTCCGGGCGTAGTTCGCGCCCGCAACGTTTGCAGTTTCGAATCAGTTCAGGAGTATGGTCGACAGCCACGGTTGCATTCATGCTGCGGCTGCGCCGATTTCTCGAAGGGTCCGTAGATTTCCAGCGGCCTGCCGGCCGTGATTCTCCACGCGATCCTGATTCCCACGACTAAGGATCACAAGACCGATGATCGTACCGAAACTGGGACCCGCCTTCCCAGATTTCAATTAATGGCGATGCAATCCCGAGCAGGGCCAACTTCGCACAAGGGCTTTCCCAAGGCCGGGTCGCGCGACCTGACGTTTGGATTGCCTCCGGCATTGAGGTGGAGCCAGGTCCTGCTGATTCGGATTCTTCTCCTCCTGCCGCTCAACTCTCGTCCAGTTGCCGTTGCTCCTGCCTTTGCTGCTGTGTTTGTTCCCGTCTGCCTGTTCGCCGGCGTAGTGGATCCCAATCGGAACTGCTGCCATCGAGACGGCACAATAGGTCAATGCAGCCGCTGTGATCTGGTAGCGCCTGCCGCCGACTCCGCCCGACCCTTTCATGATCGCCTTGCCGATCATCCAACCGACCGCTAGCGAAATGTAGCCGATGATGATGCCGGTCGCGATGGCAAACGTGGCATAGAGGATCATCCCACGATTGCCGCGCCGATGCCATACAAAAGCCCACGCATATACACCCCATGGGTGTCCTTGCCTAATTCGCTGCGCGCCTTCTCCGCACATCCAAGACATGCCATGGCGTCGTTGACGCGGCAATAGGACCCGGTGATCGATTGGTGGCAAAACTGGCAATGATCATTCCCCGGCGATCCGACATATTCCGCCGTGCCAAACTGAGGGCTGGGGCTGTTGAGAGTGGCGTCGCTCACGCGACGGAAGCATAGCACAGGGGCTCATCTAAGACGAAGAAGGAATTCCGCAAACCCCTAAGTCCTTCAGAAGTCGGCTGGCGCGATTCGAGGCAGGCCTCAGGCTGCGTCGGCGCTCGCCACCGGGACGCGGGAAACCGGAGATCAGTCCACAACGGGAAGTCCCACCTGTGAGAGGAGTCTGGATGGTTTACGTAAACAGTATGGGATGAGAAGGTCTCTGGCGGGATGCTGTAGGCTCCCAAATTATCGACGGGCTCGAAGCAAGAGATAAAGGAGACCGGCAATGAAGAAGATTAGCAGTAGCGGCGAAGCAGAGCAGGGATTTCCCTCGCCAGAAAGTTGACGATCGGATTGGGCCGCAACGCTCCACTGGCAGAACTGACAGCTGACGCCCCCTGTTTTCAACTTCGAGAATCGGGTTGGGTAATAATTCGTTGCTTTTCACAGGTCTGACGCTGACGTTTTTGAAGCAGTTTGGTCTTGGTGTTTGGTTGACCCTCCCGTTGTTAGTGAGCCTTGGCTTGGGAATCATTCTGTTGGGACAAGTCGTGGGAAAGAAGGAGGGGTGGCCACGCTTTGACGGTCTTTATTGGTCATTCATCACCGCTACCACGGTTGGATACGGCGATATTCGGCCCACCAAACGAGGATCAAGGATTATTGCGATCTTGATTGCTTTCTTGGGGCTACTGCTGAGCGGCATCATCATTGCGGTCGCTGTACAAGCCGCGACCATGGCTCTGCGCACTGCGGGTGGCGTCCCCCCAATCGCGGTTAACGCTCATTTGAACTGAGTTCTTAGCTTCAGATCCTTGGGCAATGAAGCATCTCTGTCGGCTCGTCATGGGATTAGGTTTTGATGCTGCCGCTTATTGCATAGTGCTCCTTGAGCGTTGACGGTGGTGTCTTCAAGGGCAGAGTCGCTGAAACCCTCGTACCGGAACTGTTGGATTCGATAACCAACTCGCCGCGAAAGTGGCGCACGCGCTCGCGCATTCCCCTGATTCCCACTCCCGATGGGATGAGAAGGCCGGTCTCCGACGGGATGCTGTAGGCTCCCGACTATCGACGTGCACGAAGCGCAAGAGATATAAGGAGATCGGCAATGAAGAAGGTTAGCGCTGCAGTGGTAAAGGCGGCGAAGAATTTTCCCCGACCGAAGTTAACCAGCGGTTGGGACCTGGGCGATCGTTCGCGTTGGTTATTCCCTGCTGGACCAAGCGGGCCACGGGTGGGGCGTCCTTTGTCGTGTCAGAGTAGGGCTGAGCCTTCGACGCGGACTGCAACTTTTGACAGGTCCGGTACCGGTACGCACATCTTAGGCTAAGTTGTATGACCTTAATACTCTCCGGTTTCGTGTGCGCATGGTGATTTGCGCAAAGAGTGGAAAGGTTTGGATACGCCCAGTTCGTGCACCCGCAGTCGAGCTTTAGCGCCGTCGGATGGAACACCCGGTTGATCAGAAACTCGACGGTCCCTCGGAGCAAGTGTAGTTATCTGACCATCGGAGGTAATCGAAATGCCGCAAGTAACAAACAGAAGTCGAAAATGGCTGGCGTTCAACCGTGTATTTTTGGTTGTCTTACTGACGATGGCCAACAGCTTTAGCTTTTCTGCGGATAAACCCAAGCCGGAAACGATTCGAGCCGTGGCGATGGGCACCGGCACCCAAATGGGACAAAACGGTAATGTCACGCTAACGATCTTCGATTTCTCCACTCCCGACGATCAGCAGGCCTTAATCGAGGCATTCCAGAAAGGTCAGAGTGAAGGGTTGGCAGATGCTCTTAGCAAGATGAAGGCTGTGGGTCGGTGCGAGATGGTGCGTGCAAAGGGTTACGACGTCAGTTTTATTCGCATGATTCCAACTGCGAACGGCAGGCAAATCCGTTTCTTGACCAACCGCCAACTCAGAAATGCGGAAGTTGCGACGAACAGTCACACTCGAGCTTTTGACTTGACGGCTGGCGAGATCAATCTCGACGACAATGACAAAAAAAAGAGCACGGGGTTCATCTATCCTGCGGCGCAACTCGTAATTAACAAGGATGGAGAGTTCCAATTCAAACTCAATCAGAATTCGTGGAATTTGATAAACATCCTCGACTTCAAATGAGGTCCATGCGTGCGATGGCGAAGTTACGCCATTTACCAGTTACGCTCACCCGTGGCGATTTCCAGGCCTATTTCAGCAGCGCACCTTAGTCGTCGTCGGGATCGGTTGGCGGTCTTTTGTCGTTTAGGAAGTGGGCCGCGTCAAATTGCGCCTGGATCGTGTGAAACACCAGCGGTGTTTGATTGAAGTCGAAGCAATCCGAGAGATCGCCGGTGTTAGTGAACGCGTCCGCGTAAGCCGGCGAAGCGCCGGGAGCCACGGTCGACAATCCGAAGGTTGCTTCAATGAATTTCAGGATGCTGCCGAAGTCATAAACCGTGTGGGAAACGAATCCCGCCTTCGAATAAGGAGAAATCACGACCAGGGGAACGCGAAAACCGTACTCGTAGGAATTGAGAACGGCGGGCGGCGCGACGTGATCGTACCAGCCTCCCCAATCGTCCCAGGTCAGGATGATGACGGTATTCGCCCAGTACGGGCTGTTGCCAATGGCGTTGACGACCGACGCCACCCACGAAGGCCCAGATCCGTCATTGATCGAAGCATGATCGGACGCCTGTCCACTCGGAATCACCCAACTCACGGCTGGTAGTTGGTTGTTGCTGATGTCGGTCAATACCTGCGTCTGTGGAATTATGACGCCGTTGATCCAGTCGGATCCGCCACACGCGGTGGCGTTGGGAGGAGCTGCGTTGGGGCCGCACATATGTTGAATGGCGTTGGGCGCAGTCCATATCGATCCCGCTCCCGGGGTGTAATAGCGCCAACTGAGTGACTTCGCGTTCAGCAAGTCGGTAAGCGTGGGATGCTCATAGCATGGGTATGCAGGGTGCTCGATGCCGGCGGGATCAATTAGCTGTACGGTCACGTCCGGAGGTGCGATGCATCCCGCATTAGGATTTGTAAGAGTTGGGGGATACCCCAGGTTCTCGGCTGCGAACCAATCGCTTTGCGCATCACCCGGCGCTGTGGGCGCGGAAGTCCCAGAAATAATAAATTGATGAGCTGGAAAACTCGGACCTTGATTTGTCTGGAACATGCGATCGCCGAAAGTGTATTGCTCTGCCATGGCGAAATACGGTTGGACCTCCGACGGCGTCACATAGCGAAACCCGGCATTCGGTTGCGGGCAGTCCACAGTATGGGCCTGGCAACTGATTGGGATGGTGTTAGTCGCCATCCATCTTGCCCCCGTCGTACATGTCCACAAATGCCTGGTGAGCGTGACTCAGATCGTAGTCGGTGACGATCGATGTGGGAGTCAGCGTGATGGTTTGACCCAGAGAATTCTTGCCGGTGCTGGCAATGTCCGCGCCATTCTTGATCAAGTTCGCATCGTGAAACAGATTGTCAGGAGTGCGATTCTCTTGAAAGATAATTACGATGTGTTGGACTTTTTGCGATGACGGGGGCGGCGGTGTGGTCGATTTGGCAGCGGCGCCTCCTCCGCAAGCGTTCAATCCGACGAGGAGGCTGGCGGTGGCAATGAGTAATCCCCAGCAAACAAGCAACTTACGTGAGAGCATTCGTTTTCTCCTGTGGCGCAGGAAACGCCCTTACTGCAACTCGGTTAGTTAAACCCGGCGGACGGTAATTCCACTCGCAGAGATAGATGCCGGTCAAGGATCGGGATCTGTCCGGAAACAAAATGCTTACAACCCGGAGAGGCGTCTTCTGTGGGTATCGGTTTCTCGTGTCGATGTCTTGTGTCGACCGGCATTTGCGGGGGCTATTTATCGCTCTGCCGCACTTGTCCGAAATAGGCTGGGTTGGAGTCGGACGTAATGGGTCCCTGGATCGATTGGATCGTCTTCTCCACATACTGGCGCTGGAGGGTCTTACTAATTTGATTCTTCACCGCGTCGAGAGGTTGGAGATTCAAAGCGTCCAGTTTGTAAATGAAGTGTCCGGTGGAGTCGCTAAAGATAGGAGAGACTTCGCCGGGCTTCAAATCGAACACCGCGGCGTGGTCGGCCGGCAAAGTAGAACGCGGCACCTGGCCAAGACTGGAGGAAGGAGGAACTTCATCCAGTCCCGCTACTTTGTAAGCTTCGTTCTGTAGCTGCGGAAACTTTTCACCCGCAATTGCCCGCTTGTGCAAAAGTTCCGCTTCGCGTGTCATCGCTTCCTCGGCGGCCTCATGCTGAGCATTGCGGGCCGCCGGTGTGGACTTACCGCTGGGTAACTGATCGGTTGCTTTTTGGATAGGAATGAAGATGCGTTCCAGAGTGGCTTGTTGATAGGAAGCGATGTTTTTCTGGTAATAGTCCTCGATTTCAGCTTGCGGCGGATTTGCAGATTCATCCTGGAGTTGCCGCAGCAGTTCCTGCGACAGAATTTGTACGCGGGCGAATTCCAGCCTGCGCTGGTAGCGCGCGCCCTTTTCCAAGCCGCGGTCTTCGGCGGCCTTCGCCATGGCGAGCAGTTTAGGGTAGGCAGCGGCGAACTGTATTTTCATCGGCGGAGTCATGCCGGGCTGCATGGCGTCGGTCAACTCTTCAAATTGGGCGCGCGTAATAATGGTTTCGCAGGATGCATCAGGCGAGGACCCAGGGGCAGACGCGGCTGAAGGTTTGGAACAGAGCCCTTTGATCGTCACTACGGCAGCGTCCGGGGCCACGGTCGGCGTGGGCTTCTCCGGGACTGTTCCCGCGGCGCTGGCGACGTGAGAATCGGATGGCGCAGCGGGGGTGGTTCCAGATTGTGCCCAGGCTTGTGCTCCGACCAGCAAAATTACCAGCCAACAATGCCTGATTTTTGTTGATTTATTGAAGATAAGCGAGCCCATTTTGAGATCGTATCATATTGAATTTGGCGCACTGATCCGCTGCAATGCCGGATTTCCGCGTAAACCCCAGATTCCCGTAAACCTACAGTAGGGAAGCAGTTTCCCTCGTTACCGCAAAGTCTTGCATCTTGACAGGTGGCGCGTGGCGGGGGAAAATTGCACATCTCGAGGTTCCTCCCAAACGCCATTTCGACGAGGACGTTCTATGAATCGTAATCTGCTTCGCTGGTTTATCCGTGCGGGAGCGTTGTTCACGCTCATCGTTGTCTGCTTCACGCCTGCCTGGTCGCAATTTACTGGAGTGTTGACCCAACATAACGACAACACCCGAAGCGGCCAAAATAACAGCGAGACAATTCTGACGCCGCAGAACATTAAAGCCGCGAAGTTTGGGAAGGTTTTTTCGTTCAGTGTGGACGGCCAGATTTACAGCCAACCGCTGTATATGCCGAATGTGAGCATTCCCGGAAAAGGCACGCACAACGTGGTGTTTGTGGAGACCCAAAACGATAGCGTTTATATGTTCGACGCGGACAACAAGAGCTCCAAGCCAATATGGCAGGTGAGCTTCATCGATCGCGCCCACGGCATTACGCCGGTTTCATGCGGCACGGATGGCAACACTGATATCAGCTGTGGTGTTTATCCGGTCTATGGCATCAACTCCACGCCGGTGATCGATCCCGATACGAACACGATGTATTTGGTTGCGCGGACCGCGGAAAACGGCCAGTACTTCCAGCGCCTGCATGCGATCAGTATTTTCGATGGCACAGAGAAGTTCGGCGGACCAGTCGTTCTCACGGGATCGGTTCCGGGAACCGGCTCGGGCAGCAAGAACGGCATCGTTACCTTTAACCAGTTGGCGGATGTGCAGCGCACTGCATTGTTATTGTTGAATGGTACGGTTTACATCGGGTGGGCCGGGTTCGCAGCACGGATGGATCATGGGTTACGATTCCCAAACCCTGCAGCGCACTGCAATTTTCAATCCCACGGCGAATGCCCAATTTGGCGGCATTTGGGGCGGCGGCAACGGTCTCGCTGCGGACGACGCGGGAAATATTTATGGAGCTGTCGGAGACGCGCTCTTCGACGCCGACAGCGGGGGCGTGGACTACGGCGACTCCATGTTGAAGTTGGATCCAACGCTAACAGTCCTCGATTACTTTACGCCCAGCGATCAGGCGTGCCGCAAAGCCAACGATTTGGATCTGGGTTCATCGGGTGCGATGCTTCTGCCGACGCAAGGAGGCGCTGTCGCGAATGAACTAGTGATCGCGGGTAAGGGTGGAGCCCCTTGCGACGCCAATCCGGTGGCCAGCCGTATCTATCTTTTGAATCGCGACAACCTGGGTAAGTACAACCCGAAGCAAGACCAGGCGGTGCAGGAAGTCGCCGGTGCGCCGGCGGGTTATTGGAGCAGTCCGGCGTATTTTCAGGGTACCAGCGCGATTTACTACGGCGGGGTACAGGCTGAGGGCGGACATGGCGACAATCTGAAGATGTTCGGCCTGAATAACGGAGTGCTTTCGAGTGTTCCACTGGCACAGAGCACCAATGTGTTTCCAGTCGGGGCAACGCCGTCGATTTCATCGAGTGGCACGACGAACGGAATCGTCTGGGCAGTTGACCGTCAGGATTCTCTGGGCACCGTGCCGGGATCCAAGCCATCCATTTTGTACGCCTACGATGCGACCAACATGACCATGCTCTACAACAGTGAGCAAGAACGCTCGCAGACCTTCCCGAGGGATCGCGGCGGTTGCGGCAACAAGTATGCTGTTCCGACTATCGCGAATGGCCGAGTGTATGTCCCTACGCAAAACGAGCTGGATGTTTTTGGCCGTCTTCCCGCTCCCAAGGGCGCAAAAGTATTTCTGTCAAATGGTTGCTGGACTTTCAAGACCTCCACGATTGGAACCAAGGTCACGAAGCTGCTGGGTGTGAGCAATAGCGGGATCGCGCCGCTGACCATCAGCAAAGTAGCATTTACCGGTGCCGAGGCTGCCGACTTCACGCAAACGAATGATTGCACCACGGTTGCGCCGGGCGGGAAATGTCGCATCACCGTAACCTTCACGGCATCGAAAGCTGGACCGGAAACCGGGTTACCTGATGATCACGGACAACGCGGTTGGCAGTCCGCACAATGTCTACATGCTGGGAGTGGGAAAAAAGTAACGATTCCAAGAATCACTGCAGAAATACGAAACCGTGACCCACGAGTGGGTCACGGTTTTTTCTTGCGTCGGACTAGAACGTTGTGTAGGTGTACGTCGGCAAAGTTGCTGGCACGATCGGCGGCTTCATCACTGGGTTGGTGCGGCCGGCGTGCTTGATAGTTTGATTGGTCTGAAAGTAGTCGAAGCCGGAAACCGGCGAGTGCGAAAGCAGAAAGTCGGTTGGTAGTCCGGTGTGACCGAAGCCAGGATCGACGGATACGCTTCCCTCCGGATCTTCATTCATCGCCAACGGCTTTCCGTGAACCAGCGGGTGTCCGCTTTGCCACGTGGGGAAGTCGAAGAATGTCCAGTCGGCGCTCGGTTTCTTTGGTTCGCTGCAGCTTCTGGACTGGTCCGGCGGAGGTGGATCGGGCGAGACATGGAATGCCTTCTGGTAAGTGGCGAACTGGCCGTCCGTCCTCCAGTAAAGGTTCCGTTGGAAATTCTGATACTGGTTGTACGACATCCCGCACGAATCGGCGCACCCCTGGATAACGTAGAAGGCGGTTGCATCCGTCTGGTCGAAGTACATGATGTTGCTGATCAGGTTTACCCGGGTTGAGTTATTGCAGTTCTGCGGCCAGGCCGTTCCCTCACCAAACATTCCTTTGCGGCCGTAGGCGAAGATATTGTTCTTGAAAGTATTCGGTAGTTGGCCATTGCCGGGACCCTCAGCCATCAGCGCGGTTTGCGAAGCAACGCGATAGACCACGTTGTTCTCCACGCTCATCGCCGCCGTTTGCATGTCGAGGTAAATGCCGTGACCACCATAACCAGTGCCGGGAATACCTTGATCGATGACCGACGCGTCGGTCACGTCGTGGACAAGATTGTTGAGAATCTTGTTTCCTTTCACGCCAGAGACGTTGTAGTAAAGCCCGCCGCCGTCCGAGGTGACGCCTTGCATCATGTTCCAGAGATGGTTGAACTGAGTGACGATGCCGTTTCCATTTTCTCCCGGACATCCGGTTTCGCAGATCGAAATTCCGGCATGGTAGCCGTCGTCGATATCGTTGTGCTGGTAGAGAATGTTGTTTCCATTACCCTGCGAAATCCCTTCGCCATCGGCGAAGACGCGAGCATAGCCTTGCACAATATTGTTCTGTACAGTTACGGAATGCACCACGCTGGTGGATCGGTCGTAGCCGTGGGGGTGATGGCCGATGTGGATGCCGCTGGATCCCACATCGTAGAATGCGGAATTCTGGATGACATCGTCGGCTGCGGGAGGCCCGGCGTGTCCGGCCAGTGAGGCGATCTGGAGACCGTTTGCCGCGGTATGCCGCACGCTGACGCCATCGAAGGTCACATGCTGGCAGCTCTCGCAATCCAGCGCCGCCGGTATAGTGCTCTCACCGTTTTCGTCGTTGTTGAAACCGGACGGCGGCGGCAAGTAGTTGTCCATCTCAAAAGCAATGCCCTGGAAGGTCACGTAGCTGAGTTCTATCGCTGACAAGATGCTGCCGCCGGTATCGCTGACAGGTTGAAGTTGCGGAATGATTACATTGTCGACGTTGGGGTTTTCCCCGGGGTTGGCAAGGTAATTGAGCGTCCAGGATGCCGTGGAGCGGTCCAGAAACCACAGTCCACCCTGGCCGGCTTGTTGTGCGGCCTTGAAGGCATCCTTGGCGTTCTCGATGATGTAGCGATGCTGGGCAGCCGGCCCAAGAAAATCAATCAGCCCTGCGTTTCCTTTGGTCGCACCAGTGAGATAAATAATGTGGTTGTTCGTGTCCACGCAATTGATGCGCATCAAGTCCACCGACCAGGCGTCGAACAGCGTCAACTCCACATCGCCGGGCGGATAAGGGTTTCCACTCTCAGTGCGGCACGGGTTGGCCGGATCTCCGGTATATACCCCGTTCAGATTGACCCACTTGGTGATGGGATCGTTCGGGTCATATTGAAAACGGTCCAGACATTTCGCGTGCTGCCCGTTTCTTACGCTGGGGCAACCCGTATTGCCGGGAGGCACCTCACCGGCGATGCGGAGAAAAGTTCCCAGATTGCAGGTGCCGATGGCGACGGTCTGTCCAGTTGCGGTTGAGTAGCAGGCGCCACTATTCATGTAATAACCGGTGCCTGTCTGGGACAGTACCCGGGAGCGCAGACGGCGCTCGCGATGCTTGCTTTTGTAGAACAAATACTCAAACGGCTGCGTGTTCTCCGGCAGTTGCACTTGCCAAAGATTGCCGGATGAATTTGTCCATGTAAGCCCCAGCCCATTGCGGTTTACGTCCAGCAATCCCCGAGTGATGGCTTCTCCTCCACTCACAATCGGAAATTCGCTTGGGTAATTTTCCCAGAGAATGGGCATCTGCGCTGTGCCCGAGTCCCCTGCGGTGAAATTCAAAGTTCCCGGATTGGTTGGGCTCACGGGAAGGTAATACACTCCTTGCCTAACCATGACCACGATGGGGCGATTGGGGTGCGTCTGAATCAGAACTCGCACCGCGTTCTGTGCTCTCGCGATCGATGCGAAGGGACCATCCGTCTGCGAAGTATTGGGATCGGGCAGTGTCCCGCTCCATGCATCATTGCCGAAAGCTGACACAAAGAAATCGGCGGTGGGTCCGGGCGCGCGGTTCTGCCGCGCTTTCAATGTGTCTCCGGAGTTTACTGCGGATACGGTTTGAGCCACGGCATGCACAGCAGGAAAAGTTCCTAATGCAAGTGCGATACCGGCAATGGCGATTGGCCAGAGCTTGCGGTTGGACGCAAGAAAACAGAAGGGGAGCATCTTGCCCTCGACAGATAAAAAAATTCAGACTTCGTTCGCCAAGTCCTGAATTGGAATCTAGCCGTTCCGGGACTCCGGACGAAGGTAACCGTGGTGCATGACCGAACGGAAGTTACCTAGTGATTGGGCTGGCGAGTGCACAAATTGCGGACGCGGCGGGATGCGGCGAGTGTCCTTAAAGGAAAATACGAAAGGAATTAGAGAGAGGATTCCGCGTGTGACTTAGTTTAGGAGTGAATCCTAGTTGCGGGGAATCGTCCCAGTCGTTGCGGACTGGGACAATTCACCAGCGTGAGTCATCTTTTCTGGATAAAAGATTTTTCGTGGTTCTCGCGCACTACGAGGATTGGTTTCTCAGGCTTGTCAGCGAGGTACTCATCGATGGCTTTGGTGCAACCGGGCCAGCGCGAGTCTTTGTACTCGTCAAACAGAATCACTCCTCCGGGATTCATCCGCGGATAAAAAAACTCCATGCATTCTTTGTACGACTCGTAAATATCGCAGTCGAGATGGACGAAAGAAAATCGGAGTTGCGGATGGCGATTGAGAGTCTCGCGGAAATAACCTTTGACCAGCGTTGCGTTGTTGGCTCCGAATTGGCGAAGCTTCTTTTGCACCAGGCCGACGGAGGTTTCATTGAACGCTCCGACATGTTTATCTTTGGACTCGACCCCTCCCAGATTTACGTCAACCTTAACCGCGTCGTCGAAACCTTCGAAAGAATCGAAGCCGTAGATGTGCTTCGACGATCCTTTTTCGGTAAGGTAAATCGCCATCGGAACCAAAGTTCGGCCGCGGAAGACTCCGCATTCCCCGATGTCACCGGGAATAGTTGATGTCTTGTCGAGAAAATCGAGCAGAATATTTATATTGGCTCCCGACGCTCCGGTTGAAGTTGGTTTCGCGCGGACGGCGTTGGGAACTTTGATGTCATACATCAGCGCGGCTGACGCCGGCCACGAACGAAAGGGAAGACTACTGTATCGCGAGGGCGGGACTAGCGATCCGAGCGGATAGATAGCCCCCTTGATCCGTTGGCGCAGGTTCATAGACATGGCGTGCACTCCTGATTTTTTCGGACGTATGGGCGTGTTAGCTTACGTGGAGGCCTAACGGAAAAAGTCTAAACCTGCGCTAACCCCAAGCGCAAACGCGAAGGGACACAAATTGTTCAGAAATTCACACAGGCTGTCGAGTAGAGCACAAGAGATCCCACGCTGCGGAGGCGTTTCCGGCTGCAAAAAGAAACGAGGTTAGTCTGCGCGGATGATTTTTCAATGAGCGAGTTTCTTCCGCAGCACACCTGCTAACCCGACCAGACCCGTGCCGAACAATAAAAGCGTTCCTGGTTCCGGTACAGGACTGAATCCGATAAATTCCTGCGGAAGGCCGCACTTGGTGCAGGACTGCGTGCCCGGAATCGGAGTGTAGATCACGTAATTGTTGAAAAAACTCTTAGGCAGTTTGGGGGCGAGAGCTAACGCGGCGTTGTAAAGTGCGAGCGCATTGGCATCGAAATGAGGATTATGCTTGGCGCTCGGAGTAAACAGAGCCCAGATTGCCCAATTGGCATCGCTGGCATTGGCACCGTGAAACAAGACGTCGCTGAATAAAACGGCGGCTGCTTTGTAGTCGAGAAGCGTGTTGCCTTGAAATAGACCCTGCGTCGGTCCATTGAGAATGTTGGTTACGTTCGCCTGCCAGGTTTCTCCCTTGACGTTGGTGTTGAGCAGAGTGTCACAAATCAAAGTGGCGGGAACACCGTCCACTTGCAGGTACCAGGGATAGACGGGATTCTTTCCAGTGCCGCCGTGGCCAATCAATCGCATGGTGACTTGCGAATCAGCGAGCGCAGAAGCCGCGAACAACAGGACGAAAAAGCTGCAGAAGAGAATCTGTCGACGGTGAAGGCAACGGATCACTCGCCTCACTGGAAGCATGAAATCAAATTATCACCAACCAAGGGCCGCGGCTAAGATAAGTTTTGCACACGCGCCCATTATGGAACCTAGGAGTGCAACACAGGATTAGATCAAAATTGCCGGTCTCAGAGAATTCGCAAGCTTACGACATGAAAGGTGGCGCCATTCAAATAGCCGCTTACCGAAATTTTATGTCCTTCATATCCCTTCACGGTGTCGGGATTCTCGATGGCCATCGAAGTTCGATCATCGGGGTTGATGATCATGATGAGTCCTTTTCGGGCGAGGCATAGATCGACTGTGTCGGCTGGAGTCCCGGTCGCTTTAGGAGGCGGAGGAGGAGCCGGGATGGAGCAAGTAATCGTCCCATACAGCGTGTCTTCGGGGGTGGGTTTCTTATTCTTATTGTCGCCCGCGATTGCGAAGACCGCGATCAGCAGCAAAAATCCCGTCAAAGTTGTGGCGCCTATAACTCGTATTTTCCGCATCCCACACCTCCTTTGGCCAGTTGGGTCCAACCTCCAAATATCAGTAAACTTATCATAAGTACCCAGCGACAGGACCCACCGACAGTAACCATGCTAGTTCTGGAGGAGGAATCAGTTAGAAACGGAGGTTCGCGAGATTGGAGGAAATTCTGGTAGTTTCTCGCAACCTGGGGTACGATACAGCCACTTGGGGAATGCATGCCTACTTTTTTGGGTCGTTATGTTACAAATCCAGATATCCGGCGAAGAATCCGTAGAATTGTTACCGCGATCCGGATAATCGCCGACCGGCAAGTCGCTGGGCGCGATGCCAGTATTTTTCCTGACGATGTCTATCTGGTGTCTTATCCCAGGTCGGGGAACACATGGACCCGCTTCCTCATAGCGAATTTGCTCCATCCGGAAGACGAGACCACTTTTGCGAACATCGAATCGCGGGTTCCGGAGATTTACTTCAATGTCGATACCGCGTTGCGTAATCTTCCTCGCCCGCGCATTTTGAAGAGCCACGAGGCCTTCAATCCAAGGTATCCCCGTATCATTTACATCGTTCGAGATCCGCGGGACGTGGCCGTTTCCTACTATCACCACAACATCAAATGGCGAAATATCCCTGAGAATACTGCGCTGGACGACTTCATTCCGCGCTTTATCGCGGCAGAGTTCGACCCCTGGTCGGGATCCTGGGCAGACAACGTCGACGGTTGGTTGAATGTGCGCCAGGGTAGAGACAGCTTTCTTTTGCTTCGCTACGAAGATCTAAAGCAGAACACGCAGAGGGAACTCTACCGGACCGCCGGATTCTTGCAGAGTATTGGATTTGTCGGGATCGAAGATTCGCCGGAGAAACTCGCTCTGGCAGAGGAGCGGAGTTCCCCGGAACGTATGCGTGCCTTGGAGAAGGAACAGACTGGACAACATGTCCAATTGAAGCGCACCCGCCAGGATAAGCCCTTTATCCGCACCGCAAGCAGCGGTGGATGGCGAAAGTCGCTCTCTCCGCGAGCCGTGTCCCTCATCGAAGAGGCCTGGGGCCCCACCATGGAAAGGGTCGGATACACTCTGACGCAAGGGTTGGAAGATGCCGATACGCGGCATGCCGGCCAAGTCCGGAATTCCTAAGGCAAGTGGGCTGTCCGCCTCCAGGGCGGCCTCCGTGGCTCTGTGCAAAGTTCTGCATGTTACCTAAACAGTAAGCCAGTCTTCGAATCGGGAGACTTTTGACTCTATTGCTAACAATTGCGCACATGCTATTCTGAATCCCGCAACGCGCCCCCCGAAATAGTGGTTGCCAGGAAGTCCACCGATGAAAAAAACACTTGTTCTCCTGCTGCTATTTGCCCCTTGTTTTCTGCGAGCTCAAACGGTCAAAACCTTTGAAGGCATCGATGCCTCGCAAGTTCTCAAACCGGGCTTTGATATCGACCCAAATGGCGCGGTCGGAACCAAGCAATACATGGAATGGGTGGACGTCGCGTATCAGGCATACGACAAAGTCACGTTCGCTCCAGTGTGGTCGGCTCCGCAGCCCGGAAGCACGCCCTGGAAGCTGAACGGCATGAAGGATTGCTACGGATTTGCGGGAGACGGAGTTATTCTTTTTGATCGTCTGGCGTCGCGTTGGGTGGTTGCAGCGCATACCATCGGGAGCACCGGAACCTATTTTTACTGCGTTGCGATTTCCAGCACGGATGATCTCAGTTCCACCTCGCTTAAATGGTTCACTTACGAATTCCTTCTGAATCCGTTTCTGGGGCTTAACACGCAGGGGCATCCCTACTACCCGGATTGGCCGAAACTGGGGACATGGGGCGATGCTTACTATTTAGGCTTCGACCTGCTGGACAAGGACAACGGGTTCCTGCCCATCGGTGTATCAGCGTGCGCACTCGACCGGACAAATATGCTGGTAGGCGGAGTCGCGAATCCTATGCAATGCTTCAGCGACCCGGATCCGATTCCGACTGTGGGCACGCTCTTTCTCTCCCACAGTTTGATTCCGGCTGATGTTGAAGGTACAACCGCTCCGCCAACGGGCCGCCACGAATATTTTGTGTCGATTCAAAATCCTCCGAATGACGGCAAGTCCACTACATCGAACTTGATCAATCTGTGGGACTTTCACGTGGATTGGGTGAACCCCGCGAACTCTACGTTCACCAACTCCCAGCTGACTGTGCCGGTTTACACGCCCGGGTGTTACAACCCCAATCGGGTTCTGAGTACGGTGTGCATTCCGGAAGCCAGCACCAAGAACACGGGCGAGTTCATCGATTCCGTTGGGGATCGTATGATGCCTCGTCTCAGCTATCGGAATTTCGGTACTTATGAGTCTTTCCTGATTTCCCATACCGTACAAACCTCAACAAACCGCAACCAGCAAACCGGCATCAGATGGTACGAACTGCGTGGCGCTGGGGTGCCAACCGTTAAGCAGAGTGGAACCTTGTTGCCTGGCGCCTCGATGTACCGGTTCATGCCGAGCATTGCGCAGGACAAGACGGGATTCGCAGCTGCCGGATTCAGTGTGTCAAGTGCTGCGACTCATCCTGGCATTCGAGCTTCGCATTGGAGCCTGCGCACGACTCCGGCTCCGAAAGATGTGGTGCTTTGGTCGGGAAGTGGCGATGAGGAGAACTCGAGTCGCTGGGGTGACTATGACAGCATGACGGTGGATCCGGTTGACGGCTGCACATTCTGGTACGTGAACGAGTACTTTGCCACGAATCAAACGGGAAATGCGATCAATTGGAACACCAGGATTGCAAATTTCAAACTCTCAACCTGCCACTAACAAACTACGCATGAGGTTGCCGGCGCTATGAGGTGAGTTGGTTTCGCCCCGCAGACGGGGGCCTCGTCTTCGCTGGCCGCCCCGACCCGATCCGCGGGTGGTATTCAGGCGTAAAACTTTTGTTTTCACTTTGTTACTGGAATTTTGAAGTACCAAGAGTGTCGGTGCTTCCCTCCGACTTAGTCGGATTTTTGGAAGCGCAAGTGATTGCAGGACAATGGCTTCGAAGCTGGTTGGAGGCTTTAGTCACTAGGGCTTTCTACCTCTTGTGGGAAGTTGGGGGGTTTTGTAATCTGGGATCACTCTTATCGTGCTTACTTTCGCAGAGTTAGCGCGATCAACTCATTGAGCGACTGGCGCTTAGACTTTATCCCCCTGTGACGACGATCTTGAGCACATAGCAGATTCGCAGACCCATAAGGACTGCGTTCTCAGAGGGAGCCAAATTACCTAGGGTCACAGAATGTGACTCAGAGGGCGAAGCTGTCAAAGTCGCGAGAGTAGTCAATTCAAGCGTGAGCGCAAGGCCGCATCGCAGGTTGTAAGTTTGGACGAGGTCGACCGGTTCGACGTTAGCGCGAAAAGATCCGAAAACGAGCACCAGGATAGTCTCCCGTTGCTTAGTCAAGGAGAGTAAAATCGAGACTGGGGCGCATTAACCTCCCGCGAATCGCTTTTTGAGTTTAAGGCCCGGACTCTACGAACCGCCGCGTGACTCGGCGCCAAAATTATCGGCAGGAAATTTGAGAGCAGTAGGAGGTTCTTATGAAAACGAATTGGTCTAGGCTGATCTGCTTTGCAATTTTGCTTTTTCTTGTGCCCGCTGTAGTCGCGGCGCAAGACCCCAGCGGTCTCGCGGCAAGTCCCGCGCCCAGCGCGGCTGCTCCGGCAAAATCGACGCAGGGTGCAACCACCGCGAGTGCTCCGGTCAGTTCGACCCAGGGTGCGTCAACCGCACCACAGTTCCAACCGCGCGACCCGCGTTACAAGATTGCTGCGAGCGATTCTTTCGACTTGACCTTCCCGCTCAGCCCGGAATACAACCAACTCGCTGTGGCGGTTCAGCCCGATGGTTTTGTGGCGCTCTTCGGAGTTGGTGATCTCAAGGTTCAGGGCCTGACCATTCCCGAACTGAATGACGCGATTCGCAAGGCCTACGCAGGAATCCTGCATGACCCGATCATCTCGATCGTTCTCAAGGATTTCAATAAGCCCTACTTCATCGCGGACGGACAGGTGGGCCACCCCGGAAAATACGATCTTCGCGCCGATACGACGGTGACGCAGGCAGTCGCGATTGCCGGCGGATTTACGGAAGATGCGAAGCACTCGCAGGTGCTGGTGTTCCGGCGGGTATCGGATGCTTGGGTTTCAACTCAGGTTTATGACATCAAGAAAATGGAAGCTAAAGGGGACTTGAAAGAAGACCCCTATCTGCATCCCGGGGACACGGTTTTCGTTCCGAAGAATGCGCTCTCGAAGATCAAGCCGTTCATACCCAATCCAGGGTTTGGCGCTTACATTCCAGTGAAGTAAATAGGGGTCGACTGATGAGTAACCGCGATTTCATGCTGAACAACGAGAAAGCTCCCTCAAGTTTTTCCATGCGCGATCTGCTGGCCGTTTTCTTCCGCCATAAGCGGACGGCTAAGCTGTGGTTCAGTGGAGTGGTGCTGGGCACAATCCTGTTCGTGATATTTGCCCCCGCCCGCTACACCGCAACCACCAAGTTCCTGGTCGACCGGGAACGTATGGATCCGGTGGTGAGTTCCGATCAAAGCCCCACGGCGATGATTCGGACGCCAGTCACCGAAGAGGACCTCAACTCCGAAATCGAAATCCTGCAAAGCCAGGACGTGCTCCGTAAGGTCGTGATGGCGACGGGGCTCGATCACCGCAAATCTCTTTCGGAATACGTTCTTGGCCCGTTGTCGCCGCAACAGCGTATTGAGAAGGCGATGTCCCGCTTGCAGGGAACGCTTTCCATCGAACCCGGCAAGAAAAGCGATCTGATCGAGGTAAGCTATACCTCGGATAGCGCTCAGCTGTCCGCTCACGTTCTGCAAGCGCTGGGTGACGCCTACATCCAACACCACATGGCGGTGCACACTCCGCCCGGGCAGTTCAAATTTTTTGACCAGGAAACCGATCGCTATAAGGGCAACCTTGCCGAAGCCGAGGCCCAACTGAAACAGTTTTCGGCGGAAGAAAATGGAGTCGCACCCACGGTCGCCCGCGATCTGTTTCTGCAAAAGCTAGCGGAATTCCATCTAGACTTGCAGACCACGCGGTCGCAACTGGCCGGAACGGAAGAGCGAATTCGGATGTTGCAAAAGCAATCCGGAAACACTCCGGAGCGCCTGACGACCGAAATGAAGGAGTCCGACGACGCGACCGTGCTGCAAGGCTTGAAGAACACATTGATGACACTGGAACTCAAGCGGACCGAACTGCTGACCAAGTATCAGCCGAGCTATCCGCTGGTAGTGGAAGCGGACAAGGAAATTACCGACACCAAAGCATCGATCGCGGCGGAAGAAGCCAAGCCGCTGAAGGAGCAGACCACGGACCGCAACCCCACGTTTGCGTGGGTTGACGCCGAGTTGGCCAAGGCGAAAGCCGACTACAGCGGACTGAAAGCGCAAGAAGCGGCGATGGTGGCGATTGTCGCTAAATACCAGACGCAAGCTCGCGATCTTGCACAGAAAGGTCTGATCGAACAGGATCTGGTTCGCAACTACAAGGCGGACGAGGAGAACTATCTCCTGTATCAGAAGAAACGCGAAGAAGCGCGCATGACGGATGCGTTAGACAGCACGAGAATCGTCAACGTTGCGGTCGCTGAAACTCCGGTAGCTCCCACGCTGCCAGCGCACTCTGCTCTATTTTTCCTCCTCGTCGGCACGCTCATGGCTGGGGTGCTATCGGTCGGAGCAGTATTCATTAAGGAATATCTCGATCCATCGTTCCGTACCCCGACGGAAGTGGCGGACGAACTCAACATCCCGGTGCTGGCCGCCGTACCCACCGACTCGGATGCTTTCCTGGCCAACGGCACCAATGGTTACGGGCGTGGCCGGGAGTACGCACGTAGCGTTACATCCATATCCACAGTCGGTCAATCCCAAGGCGACTAGCCAAAGGGTCGGTCACTTCCACTGAGCCCAGCGCAGTGAACGCGCTGGGCGTCAGCACCACCTAGAGAGAATATCCCCCGTCACAACGCGATCCTGAGGGAAATCAATGAGCAAGAATTTTGAACTGCTGTACCAAACGGGCAAAGCGCAGGAGATGTTGCAAGCCGAGGTGGAACAGGAATCCAGCATTCCGCCTCTGTCGGAAGTGGATACCTCCACTCCCGCTCTGGAGATCGACGGAATGCCAAGAGAAGAAGTCACCAAGCTGATTCACCGGTTGTTTCTCTTACCCGGCAGCGAAGCCCCGCACCACGTGGTGTTCGCGGCAACGGAATCGGGCAGCGGCTGCACTTGGATGTGCGCTCATGCGGCCGAAATCCTGGCCTCGCAAATCGGCAGCTCAGTCTGCCTGGTCGATTGCAATTTTCGCGCTCCTTCCTTGCACGAGCAGTTCAAAGTGGAAAATCATTCCGGGCTAGCCAATGCGCTCGCCGGAGATGTCCCGATTCGCCAATTCGCCCAACAACTTTCGCGACGCAATCTTTGGCTGGTAACTGCCGGCGCAGTTGACGACAGCTCCGAGAAGTTGCTTACCTCAGGCCGCATGCGGAAACGTATCACCGAACTGCGAAGCGAATTCGACTATGTCCTTATGGATGCTGCGCCGGTGAATACATGCAATCACAGCGCAATCTTTGGCGGCTGGTCTGACGGCGTAGTGCTGGTTTTGAAAGCGAACTCTTCCCGTCGTGATTCCACACGCGAGGCGATCCAGCAGATGCAGGCCTCCAATGTCCGTATGCTGGGCGCGGTCCTTAATCAAAGAACTTTCCCGATTCCGCAACGGATCTATAAGCACTTCTAATCCTCTGCCAGGGGCACCGGGTGGCGATTCTCTTTTCGCTGCGCGGGCGCTTCCGAAGTCACCTTAACCAACACTGATCATTGACTCATCGCATCCTGTGAGAGGAACTCCCTGATGGTCGCAATACGAGGCCGAATTTCGAACACCGTAACGAAGCTGTTTGATTTGGCGCTTATGGCGGTTTCGTTCGGCATGGCTGCCTTGCCCCACCTGGGGATGCAGGGAACGCCGTCGTTCGACCAATTTCTTGAGCTTCGCATCAAGATGTCGAACTTCGTCATGTTCTTCATCTTGCTGTGGCTGTGGCACTTGATTTTCACCTTGGTGGGTCTCTACGGGTCGAAGCGCCTGGCGAGCCGGAGGGCAGAGGCCATGGACGTAGCCAAAGCCACCTCACTCTGCGCCTTGGTTCTGCTGGTAGCGTCGTGGCTGTTGCGATTCCGGATGGTGACGCCGTCCTTCGTTTTGGTGTTTTGGACGTTGAGTACTTTCCTGGCGGTATCCAGCAGGATCGCAGTTCGGACCTATCAGCGGCGTCTGCGTATCCACGGGCGGGATTCCCGCAACATGCTCATCGTCGGGTCGAATCGACGGGCTATTGAATTTGCGCAGTTCATCCAGTCGAAGCCGGAACTGGGTTATCGGATCATCGGTTTCGCGGACGACGAGTGGACGGGCGTCGAAGAGCTTCAGAAGCACGGATGGTCGCTGGTTTGCAGTCTGAAAGATCTGCGGTCGCATCTGCGGCGCAATGTTGTCGATGAAGTGATCCTGGCCATCCCGCTGCGCTCCTTCCACGATCATGCCTCCGACATTGCCGCCATGTGCGAGCAGCAGGGAATCATTCTGCGCATGTTGTCGGACATGTTCAATTTGCGGAATGGCAAATCCATGGTCGAGGGGGCCGAAGAATCTCTGATCACCCATTACGGAGCGGTCGAAGAGGGCTGGCCGCCGCTCATCAAGCGAATGCTTGACTTTACGTTATCTCTCTTATTGCTGATCGCGGTTGCGCCCATCCTGTTGCTGACCGCTCTCCTCATCAAGCTCACCTCGCCAGGGCCGATATTCTTCGTACAAAAACGTATTGGTTTGAACAAGCGCATCTTTACGATTTACAAGTTCCGCACCATGGTTGTGGATGCGGAAAAACGGCTGCGTGACCTCGAGCACCTGAATGAAGTCGAGGGGCCTGTATTCAAAATCAAGAACGATCCCCGGCTCACACCCATCGGAAGCCTCCTGCGGAAAACCAGCATTGACGAACTTCCGCAGCTGTTCAATGTTCTGAGCGCGGATATGAGTCTGGTTGGTCCCCGTCCTTTGCAGATCCGAGATTACGAGTTGTTCACCGAAGACGGTGAGGATTGGCAACGATGCCGGTTCAGCGTGCGCCCTGGGATCACGTGTTTGTGGCAAGTCAATGGCAGAAGTTCGCTGCCATTCCATAAGTGGATGGAACTGGATCTACAGTACGTTCGCAATTGGTCTTTGTGGCTGGATCTGCAGATCCTAGCCAGAACGATTCCGGCAGTGCTGAAGGGGTCAGGAGCGGCTTGATCGTCCCAGTCGATCAAGTTTGCGATTTTCGCGCGTCTTTTCACGAGAAATTGGGTTGAGTCAAGAAGCAATGCAACGGGAAAATGTCATCCTAAAGCGGATTCCAGCGTTCTTCAGCAGCACGGCTGCGCAGATGGTGGGCGTGTCGCTGTTCTTTGCATTCTTCTTGCTCATGGTGCCCGGCAAACTACTTACCGATGACTCTATTCCAGTATTGATTGTGGCGGTGTTGTTTGCATTGCTTCTCTTAATCGGCTTAGGCTCAGTCGCGGCGCGACGCTGGGAAATTAACTCAGTCGTGTACCGCTTGGCCTTGGTCGTCTGGTGGTCGCTCCTGGCTTGCGAGGTTGCCTTCGACCGAACCGGAGAGAGTACGCAATCGTCGCAAGGCAACTTCTCGTCGGCGGCCTACGGCGAAGGCATCATGTGGCTGGTGGCGTTTGCCGGTATTTTCATTATTTCTCTTCAATACCGCAGCTATCTTAAGGATCTGTTTACCGGCCCCAATAAGTGGATCACGTCGCTGGTGGTGGTATGTGTGTTGTCGGTACCTCTGTCTCCCGGCGTGACGTATTCGCTGGCGTGGGCGTTCAAGCTGACGCTCGTATTTCTGGTGCTTCGACTGGGTTCGAGCGCGATTGGCAATCTCGGCGATGTCGTGCTTTTCCTGAAGACGACGATGTGGGGTCTCTTTCTGATTGCGGTAACCCCCACCATCATCGCCCTTTCAGATCCCAAGAACGCATTTGAGGGAGTCGGAGGGCGCCTCAACGCTGGCCCCGATCCAACCACGATGACAGCCGCTTCGGTCATGCTGATCGCGGTCATTCTGTTTACGCTGGAGAAAAAACCAATTTATATTGGCGTCGCCGTTGTCGGAGTTGCGGTCATGCTTTTGTGCCTGGGTAAAACAGGCAACGCTGCCGGCATTTTCTCCCTGATGCTGTTTTTCGTTTTGCAGAGAAAGTTCTTCCGTAGCTTAGGCCTTCTGCTAGCCATTGGCGCGATAGCCGCAATAATCCTTTCTGCCACGCCGCTGGCGGATCACCTGGAGTCATACCAAGGCACGTCCACCCTGACGGGCCGCACGGTCATCTGGGAAAAAGGCATCGAAGGATTCAAACAAAGCCCGATTTGGGGGCACGGATATCTCGCCAGTTACTTTTCGTTCGATAAGAATAGCGACCTCGCGAATAAAGCCCTGAACCTGCACAACAGCTTTCTGGAAGTTGCCTATAACAACGGCTTGCTCGGTTTCATCGCTCTCTTGATGGTTAACGTGGTGATTGTGCGCAGCACTTTCAAGTCTATGGGCACGGCGTCGCTTCTGCGCGAGCGATGGCCAACAGAGAAATCGTATAACACAGCCTATATTTTATCCGTGGGCACGCTGGCTCTGTACACAAACCTGTTTATCAATAGCCTTTTGAACGTGGCATTTGCCGGCAAGGCGAACAACAACTACATGCTGTTCCTGGCATTGTTCTTTATCAGCGATTGGCTGCGCCGGTACACCGACGGAATGAAACGAGATGCGGTTTCCGGGGCAACTGTTTGGCGCACCGAATGGCAGTTGGCGGCTCAATAGCGCTGGAATATCGCGAGGCGATTTTGCAGAGTAGCGATCGAAAAGAGGAGACGCGGTGCACGACGTAATGGCGCAATCCTTGGAGAGCATTGAGCAGACACAAAATGCTCAAGACAAATTGAGCGAGCAACCTTCACCGGTTTGTGAAGGGCCATTATTTGTCGTCGGAATGTTTCGCTCGGGCACGTCGTTGCTTTATTCGCTGTTGAACCAGCATCCAGAAATCGCGCTGATGTACGAAGGCGATCTCGCGCATCTGCCTTCACTTTTTTGGTTTCGTACGGACACTCGTCACTGGTTAGCGCGGTGGGAGTTCTGGAACGGGACCTTGAGCCGTCATAAGTTTGATACCAGCCGAATTCCCGACGGCATCTCCGATCTCAAGACTGCGATTCGGGAATCTTACGTTGAATACGCCCGCCAGAAGAAAGGCGCATCGATCTGGGGATGCAAGTCCCCGACTTACTCGGACGAAGTTTCGCATTTGGCGCGGACCTTTCCCAATGCGCGTTTCATAATTATCTGGCGTGACTTGCGGAGCATCTGCCACAGCATTTTGAAAGCGGCGGAGAAACCCAGTTTTTTCCGCCGCAAGGGCGTAATGCTGCGCTCGCTGCTTGGCTATCGGCAGTTGAAGGCGCAGTGCGACGAACTCGTAAAGCGCGGCATTCCGGTTCATCAGATTCACTACGAAGATCTGGTTCGAGACCCGAACTCGACGGTGCGCGGAATTTGCCGATTCCTGCAGATCCCGTTTGACGAGCGCATGACTTCCTTGAAAGGCGCCGACCGCAGTGCGGTTGAAAACGCCGCCCATCATAAGCTGGTGAAGACAGAAAAGATTGTCGCCCGGAAAGAAGATTTGGCAGCTCTGCCTCCCGCGCTCAAAAACAAGATCGACCGGTATTTATTTCTGTGGCGAAAACAGAATGGCGGCAGTTGGCCTTTGTATCCCCGAACGCTCGATGCGAAGGCCGCTCCTACACCCGTGGAGCGACTGTTCGACGGGGTGCGCTACCAGTGTCTGCAGGTTTGGTATCACAGCACGCCGATCATGTTTTCGTTCATACCGGTGCCGTTGTGGAAGGCATATCGGAAGTTGCGCGGGCGACCCTATGCTGTCGAACTCAGTTATCGGGTGGGCGCCGGAGAGACGCGGCCTTCTGGGCGTGCGTGACATCGGAAAACCGACCAAGTTGCGAACTGAACCACGTTGCCCTGCGATCGAAATTCCGGCAATGTTTTTGAGGCCCGCCGCAATCAAACGTCAAGTGCCGCACGTCCGACACCTCTCCTCAGCCGGATCTTCGTGCGCTGCACCGCGATGGTTAGTGCCTGCTCTTCCGCTGACTAACGGGATTGCGCGCCCGAACCGGACCCGCTGCGACATCTATCGAATTCAATGAGTGAAACGATTACAGGCGCTTCGCTTCGTCCATTGCCCAGGACTGCCAACCAGCAGCCGGAGAATATGGCGTTGCAGGCGAACTCCGTCGAGAACCGAATCGCTTATTGCCAGCGCCGGCTTTCTGGAGCGCCGGTGTTAAATCTGCCGATGGACAAGCCCCGGCCTGCCATACCGTCGGACAAATTCGCCTCGCGGACCAAGGCAGTAGGAGCGAATCTGGCAGACGGTATTCGCCAGCTTGCTCAAGCCGAAGATGTCCCGGTTGCTGTAGTGCTGCTGAGCGCTTTTCAGACTCTATTGCTGCGCTACACGTCGCAGGACGATGTGGTGATTGGCTGTAGCGTTACCGAGTTTGGTTCCAGCAGTGATGACCGCTTTCCGGCCGAACCCGTGGCCTTCTTGCTGCGGACCGAGCTGTCGAGCGATCTTTCATTCAGGGAACTCGTAAAGCGTGTCCGCGTTCGCGTGTTGGAAGCCGCGGAACAGGGAAGTTCGAGCCTGGCGGAGTTGGTGGAAGAGTTGACTTCTGCGCTGGGCGTGCAAGCCCCTACCTTCCAGGCGTCGTTTTCCTACGCGAGTGGAAACGCAAAGACCGAGCAAGGGCTGGCTGGCCCCGACGTCCCGGTTGATTTGCATCTTCTCGCCAATGCTGGTGGGGATGCGTTGTCGTTGACCATCTTCTACAACCCGGAATTGTTCGAGTCCGGCAGCATTGATCGCACGCTTGGCAATCTGGAGACTTTGATACAAGGCATCGTCCAGCACCCTGAGAAGCGGCTGTCCGATCTGCCGATACTCAGCAAGAAGGAAGAACAGCAGATCTTAGTGGAGTGGAATGCAAACCGTCAGGATTATCCGTCCGACAAATGCCTGCACGAGTTAGTGGAAGCGCAAGCGGAGCGATTCCCGGATCGATCTGCGGTGATTCGGGGAAGTGAACAGCTTACTTATCGCGAGTTTAACCAACGCGCGAATCAGCTGGCACATTATCTGTGTAGCAATGGTGCCGGTCGTGGAACTAAGATCGGAATCTGCCTTCAACCTGATTTCGACTTCGCAATCGCCTTGCTGGCGGTGATGAAAACCGGGGCAGCATGCGTTCCGCTGGATTCAAATTACCCGCAAGACCGCCTTGCCTACATGTTGCAGGATGCGCAGGCAAGCATGCTGATCACACAAGATGGCGTGCTGACCGTCGAGAGTCCCGCGGGCTGCCGCACTCTGATCCTCGCGAATTTGACTGATGAGCTTTCCCGCCAGCCGCGGACGAACCCGGCAAGCGGCATGACTCCCGACGACATCGCGTACGTGATTTATACCTCGGGATCGACGGGGAAGCCGCGCGGCGTGTTGCTTCCGCATGCCGGGCTGGTGAACTACAACACGGTCATGTCCAGGATGTATGACATGACTCCGAATGACCGGATGCTGCAGTTCTGCTCGGTCAGTTTTGACATTGCCATTGAAGAGATATTTACCACCTGGCTAAATGGCGCTGCGCTGGTCATGCGGCCTGCAGATATGCCGCTGGCGGTTTCGGAATTTGTCGCCTGGGCCGAACAGCAGGGGATTACGATTCTCGATTTGCCCACCGCATACTGGCATGAGTGGGTTCATCATTTACCCGAGCTGAAAAAACCTTTCCCGCAGAGCCTTCGCCTGGTAATCGTTGGAGGCGAGAGAGCATCGGCCAAAGCTTTTGCGGAGTGGTCGAAGGCCGGGGGCGGGCGCGTGCGCTGGGTCAATACCTACGGTCCGACGGAAGGCAGCATCAGTGTTACCGCATTCGAGCCTGACTACGACGCGCAATCGCTTCCGGAGAATATTCCCATCGGCCGCCCGGTTCCGAATTGCCACGTTTATCTTCTTGACCAGCGCCTCAATCTGGTCCCGGTGGGTGTTCCCGGTGAGCTGCATATTGGTGGCGTGGGTGTAGCTCGCGGCTATCACAATCGACCCGAGCTGACTTCGGAGAAATTCATTGCAGACCCGTTTTCATCCAATGGGAATGCCCGCTTGTACAAGACTGGCGACATGGCCCGCTATCTTCCCTCGGGCAACATCGAGTTCGTCGGGCGGGGCGACGATCAAGTTAAGATTCGGGGCTTCCGGGTTGAGCTAGGAGAAATCGAGGCCGCTCTCGCAAAGTATCCCGGGGTCCGCGAAGTGGCTGTGGTTGCGCGGGAGGATGCGTCCGGGGGTAAGCGGCTGGTGGCTTACCTGGTGGCTTCGCAAACAGCGCCCACCACCACCGAACTGCGTCACTATTTGCAGCAACAACTTCCCGATTACATGGTGCCGTCCAACTTCGTACCGTTGGAGGCGATGCCGCTAACCCCGAACGGAAAAATCGATCGTCGAGGACTGCCGGAGCCGCGCACCGAAGCGGCTTCGCAGGAAATCACGGCGGCTACCGACGCCTTCCAGGTGCAGCTGGTCAGAATCTGGGAAGATGTTCTGGGCAGGAAGCCGATCGGCATTCGTGACAACTTCTTCGAGTTGGGCGGTCATTCTTTGCTGGCTGCGCGGCTCATGCATCGCATTGGGCAGGCGCTGAACAAGACGCTGCCCCTGGCCATGCTCTTTGAGGCACCGACCGTCGAGAAACTGGCCGCTACTCTGCGTGGCGATGGATGGTCGCTTCATTGGTCATCGCTGGTTCCCATTCAGCCGGCGGGATCGCATACGCCTTTCTTTTGCATTCACGGTGTGGGTGGCAATGTGGTGGGTTTTCGAGAGTTGGGACGCCGTATGGCGCCTGACTTTCCTTTTTATGGGCTGCAGTCGCAGGGGTTGGATGGCAAGCATCCCAGCCACGCCACGATTGAAGAGATGGCGAGCCACTACATCGACGAGATCAAGAGCGTACAGCCTCGCGGCCCTTATTCGGTGGGCGGATTTTCCTTCGGCGGCTTAGTGGCCTATGAAATGGCGCAACAGCTGCGTGCGCGCGGAGAAGAGGTGGGATTGCTGATCTTGTTCGATACCTACCCTGGCGACTTGAAGTCGGTCACCGCGTCACTGGTCAAATTGCTGCTGACGCCCTCCTGGCAAAATTGGTTTTATGATTTGCCTAAAGCCGCTCGAAAACGCATTCGCCGGACTGTGCAGAATTGGAAAGTGCCTCGCCTGCTGAATGAGGTGCGAGATTCCAATCGCGCCGCTGCCGACCGCTATGTGCTGCGACCTTACTCGGCAAGGGCAACGCTGGTACGGGCCATTGAACAGTCTTTACGCAGCGCATCCGACGACCCGCACGCCGCTTGGAAGACCCTGGTGACGGACCTGGAGATTCATGATGTTCCGGGCAGCCACTATGAAATTCTGGTGGAACCGCAGGTCGACCTTCTGGCCGAATGCCTGAAGAGTTGCATCGAGAAAGCTTCTTACAGCCAACGCCCCGGCTCGGTACCGAATCAAATTGTCGCGAACCGGGTTTAAGCAAAACGTCACAAAGTCAATTTCGACAAACTTCGCAAAGTCAGATAATGGAGTAACAACCAATAACATGAATAAAAAAGCAGTGAACGTAGCGATTTTTCTGATGGTGGTTTCTGTCACGATCCTGGTGTCTCAGGCTGCAGTCGCTCCCTACAACAAGTCAGGCGCGCTTTCGGTAAAGACGGTCAGCTCCCGCGCTTACGCTAATGGATCGCGTCGCATAAAGAGCCCGAATCCGCCTGACTATCACAGATCGGATTCCATAGCGCCCCGCAAATTCCGGCGGGTGGCGGAACTTATTCGAGTTTCGACCCGGTACAAGGTGACTTTGACGGCGACGGTAACATCGACGTTGCGACCATCGTAAACACCGGGACGGGCAAAGCTCCCGTGTTTGCAATCTCGGCCGTTTTGGGCAACGGCGACGGCACCTTCAAGGCAGCGGCGGTCACGCCGACTCTCACCACAGAATTCGATCCTATCTTTGTGGGCGATGTGAACGGCGATGGCAAATCCGACATCGTTCTGATTCATCAGGCAGCCCCGGCAACTGCCCAGGTATGGCTTAGCAACGGAGATGGAACGTTCACCGGCGGGACGCCTCTCGCCCTTACCAATCCGGCCACGATCTCAGTCCTGTGGGGCGGCCTCGCGACTTTTAGTCCGACATCGACCGGTCTTGACATCGTAGCGGTGGATGGCTTGAGTCCCAGCGGAAACGTGTGGGTTCTGAAGAACAACGGCACGGGAACTTTCGCTGCGCCATTGCAGGTCCCGTTCAGTGGGCAAATGAATCCCGGTCCTCCAGCCCCCACGATCGTGTTCGCTGACTTCAACCACGACGGTTACATGGACTTCGCCGGCCCAGCTGGCCCAGGTTCAATCGGCAGCGTGAATCAGATGGTGGTCTACACCAGTTCGACATCCAGCACTTACCCGACCCCGCCTCAAGTACTGGATACTCCGAACCGCGCATATCAATCGTGCTACAACACCAGTGGCAACCTGAGCGGCCATGCGAACGCACCTGACTTGCTCAGTGCCAATTGCTTTGACAATACGGTTACCGTTTACAAGAACGATGGCGCAGGCAATTTCGACCAGTCGACGCATAACACCACGAATAGTTATTACATTGCCGGCACCGTGCCCGGTGCGTTAAGCATCGCGGACATGAACGGCGATGGCTTCAATGACATTGTCTCCACCAACGTGAGAGCGGGCGACGTTACCGTGTTACTGAACGACGGTACCGGAGCGTTCCCGTCAACTGGGCCTTCGACCGGATACGCCATCGGTGGGGAACCTTCCACCGCCGCGATGGTGGCTGACTTCAACAAAGACGGCCATAACGACGTGATGGTGCAGGACGGAGTTTACGATTTCACGTATTTCAAAGGCGTCGGCGACGGAAGTTTCCTCGCCGCGCTTAATTACTATTCTCAGCCCACGCCGAGCGGTTTGGGCTATCAATCCTCGTACGGAATTGCCACCGCCGACTTCAACGGAGACGGCATTCCTGATTTCGTTATCGGCAACGGGTATTGCTGCCTGAAGACTGCCGGCAATATCACCGTGTTTATTTCCGATGGACACGGCGGTGTTCTGCCGGGCGTCAACTACGGCACTGCCACCAACTTACCCACGTTTGCATTTCAATATGTCGCGCTTGGTGATTTTAATGGCGACGGCATCCTCGACATCGCCGCCACCGATGCCATCAACGGCGGAATTCAGATCTTTGACGGCAAGGGCGATGGAACCTTCACTGCGGGGCCGGTTTTTCCGAGCGACACCGTAGCTGCATCGACGCTGGGGATTGTCGCCGGCGACTTCAACGGCGACGGCAAAACCGATCTGGCCGTGGTGAACGTCACCGCTAGTGGCACCAAGGGCGACGTTGGGCATCCTAATCAACAACGGCGCAAGCGGCTTTAAGCCGCCGGTCACCTATCCACTGTCTGCGCCTGCAATCAACATCACAGCGGCGGACCTCGGCAACAAAGAAACCGACTTGCTGGTTCCGATCTATGGAACGACCGCGACGGCTGGAAGTTCGGTTGCTTTATTACTTGGCAAAGGCGACGGTACCTTCTCGGCGGGGACGCCATACAGTCTCGCTAATTCCAGCACCACTTATCACAACCCGCGCTCAGTTGCGGTTGGCGATCTGGATGGCGACGGAAACGTTGACCTGGCCATCACCGTCGACGATCAGGTAACGATTGCGAATCAAGGGCTAGTCGTCGCGATTGGCACAGGAGTCGGTGCTTTTAAGGCGCCGGTCGGGTACCTCAGCACATTGCAATCTTCCCGTTCCGACCTGCCATACCCCGGGGATATCAAGATCGCCGACGTCAATCGTGACGGCATTCCCGATCTGGTTTACACCAACTCGAAGTTTTCCACGGCGGCAGTGATGTACGGAACAGGCTCAGGCATAAACGGCTCAGGCATGTTCTTCGATCCGCGTGAGTTCGCCTCGGGCGGCCTGGCGCTTAGCTTTGCTTACGCCGACATCAATGGAGACGGCACACCGGACATCATCACGACCGGAAATGCCGCGACCTTCTCCGGAGTCACCGTGCTCCTGAACACGGGCGGAGTGCACGTTACCTTGAAATCGTCGCCCAATCCTTCGCAGTTCAAGGCGGCGGTCACCTACACTTCGACGGTCACGTCGGCGGGAACTGGGGCCCCTGGGCTTCCAACCGGAAGCGTGAAATTCTACGATGGTACAACTCTGCTGGGGTCGGGAACGCTGAGTGCGGGCGGAATCGCCACGCTCACCACGACCGCCACGGCAGCCGGATCACGAAACATCACCGCGCAATACAGCGGCGATCTAAATTTCGTGCCCACGGTATCGCCGACCCTGGTGCAGGTAGTCAATGCGCCGCCGGGTTATGCGCTCAGTTCAAACCCGACGACGCAAACTGTCACGGCAGGCAGCTCTGCAACCTACACAGTCACGCTTACCCCACACGGCGGGTATAACGGAACGGTAACTTTTGGTTGCGTGGCTCCGTTACCCGCAGGCGTCACTTGCGCCTACAATCCGGCGACATTGACGCCGACCAACGGCAACGCCATCACGACGACGCTCACGGTTACCACTACGGCTCCCACGAGCGCGGTTTTGAAGGCCCCAGCCGGCATGGGCACACACTCCGACGGCCTGAATCTGTGGGCCGGTTTGAGTAGCGTCGGCCTGTTCGGCCTGGTGGTGGGTGGAGAATGGAAAAAACGTAACCGCAGTCGCATGATGATCATGTTTGCGCTTCTTGCCCTGCTGCTGATTGGCGGTCTGGTTGGTTGCGGCGGAAGCTCTTCTAGTGGCGGCGGTGGCGGTGGGGGCGGAGGAGGAACTGGCGGCACGCCGACCGGTTCGCATACCATCAACGTCAGCGCACCCGGTACCGCTGGAACGAACGGCGGCGGTACTTCTCCAGACGCGCCATTGTCGGTCACGCTGGTAGTGCAGTAATCACGCTCAGCTGGGACGGTCTAAGTCAGACCGTCCCAGCCAACGCTTTGCAGCTAACAAGAAATCGCCGTGAAAGGAAACGATTGATTCGGAACATTTGTACCTCCCTCATGTTCTGTACGCTCGTGGTCGGCCAGACGCTGCTTGCGGGTGCAACCAGTTTTCAACTCGCACGACGAGGCCCTGATACAAGCCGGCGGTTCTTCTCCCGAAGCTAGTTTCTATGTGTCGCCCAACGGGAAAGATTCATGGAGCGGAAAGCTCGCGGCTCCAAATGCAAGCAAGAACGACGGACCTTTTGCTTCCGTGGCGAAAGCCCAGAGTGCGGTGCAGGGTCTGGTCAGGAATTCCAATCGACCCGTCATAGTGATGCTGCGTGCGGGAACTTATTATCTACCGTTGAGTCCCACGAATCCGGGAACATTGAATTTTACTTCTCGTGATTCTGGAACTTCACGCGCGCCCGTGGTCTGGACAAATTATCCGGGAGAGAAGCCGATCATAAGCGGCGGGGAAGCGATCGGTAACGGCGGCCTCAATCTTACGTGGACACAGGCGGCAGGCAATCTGTGGACGGTGCAGTTGCCGGCGAAGACTCAACCCTTCGAATACCTGTTTTACAACGAGGAACGCCGATTGCGTGCGCGAATTCAGTCTTCATCCGCCAATAGCGTCGGCTACTACATGAAGGGTGGAAGCTGTTATTCAACCGCAACGCCCGGCCCCAGCGAGAAGGTAAAGACGTCGCTCTGTAATCTCGGCACCTATCTCCGGATCGCGGAGGAAGTTTCTCCCGACAGTCCGCAAGGCAGCGGTTGCCCCAGCGTCTCCAGAAAGAATGGCTCGGAGGGCAAGTGCCTCGATCGCATCGCTTACGACCCGAACGATACCGCGATCACAAACTGGGCCAACGTCAACCCCAGCGGCAGTCGTTGCGGTGGATCTTCGAATAGCTACCCGCCCGGAGACGTAGAGCTGGTTCTTTTCGATGCCTGGACTGTCGATGTAATGCGGATCAGTTGCGTCGATCCTCGCAGCCACATCATTTATTTGACCGGCCCCACGAAAGGGAATGGCGATGTTTATCCCTTCTTCGGCCCCGGAAAGAATCATCGCTACATCATCGAGAATGTGAAAGACGCGTTCAACGCGGCCAAGGCTGCGGGTCAGGGTGGGCTCTGGTTTCTGGATCGCTCCACGTCTCCAATGACGCTGAATTATCTGGCGAACGCCGGAGAGAATCCGAACAGCGACAACGTCGTGATAGCCCAGACGGGCCCGGTGAGTCCGATTGGCGGCAGTTTGATCTCGGCGACTGAGCTGGAAAACGTGACATTCCAGGGAATTACTTTCGAAGTAGACAACTTTGTTCCGTCGCCCGAAGGCTATAACAACGACGAGAATTCGGACGACTCTTTGCCCGAAGCGATCGATTGTGAAAGCTGCCAGAACGTAGTCTTCGACGGCGTGACCGTAAGGCACACGTCGTCTTCCGGCATCCTGTTCGCTTCCGCCAACGCCACTTCTGGGAGGCCTGGCGCGAACGACGTGATTCGGAACTCGGAGTTCTACGATATCGGCGACAGTGGAGTGCGAGTCGGCCACAAACCCAGCGGCATGGACCGCGCCGACTCCCAGGTTCAGCGCATTACGGTAGAGAACAACCTGATTCAAGGCTACTCGCGTGTCTTTGCCGACGGCGAAGGCATTGCCCAGGCTGGCGGCCACGACCTTCTCTATACCCACAACGACATCAACGACGGGTACCATGCGGGAATTTCGGCCTGCTTGCTGGCTTGTGGTTCGGTGGGATATTCGGGCAACGGCACCAACATTACGAGCAGCTACAACCATATTTGGAACATCATGCAAGGCGTCACCTCCGATGGCGGAACGCTTTATTACAACGTGGGAGGGCCCAATGGCAGCGGCATGGGCAACAAGATTTACAACAACCTCATACACGACACCACGGACTCGGCGATCATCGATGAGGGCGTCCCGGGAAGCGGATATGGGGGGGCCGGTATTTATCTCGACATAGGATCGGCTGGGGTTGACCTGCAAAACAATGTGGTTTTCCGAGTGAACGGCGATGCGGTATATATGCCGTCCGGGCCGAAGAACGGTTTGCCGCCGAACACGTTCAACAACAATATTTTGGCCTATGCGCGCTCTTCGATGTTCAGAGAAGGCAAACCCTGGCCACGCGGTTGTCAGGGCGCATCGATGCGCGCCAGCCTGACCAACAATATTTTCTATTTCGATCGCGACTCGTCGGCGGGATTTCACGTCATCCACGGTTGCGCCTATTCGTGTGGCTTGCCGCAGAATCAGTTTCAGAAGTTCGAAGGGAACCTCTACTGGAGGACCGACGGGAAGTTTGCGAGTGACCCCAAAGCTTTCCACGCGCAGAATAGAGAGCCCAACGATCCCAGTAAATGTACGGCGCCGCCGAACCCGGACATGGCATGGACTTATTTGAGTTTCTCGCAATGGCGGGAAAACGGGTCTCATGGCACGTCGCCGGCCATGCGGGAAGACGGGGCGGGCACGGCGAGTGTGGATCCAGGATTCGGCAAGACGGGTCAACCTTCCGATTTCTTGCTGACCAAGAATCCGATGCCGGGATTCAACTTCGCAAACACAAACGACACCATCAATCATGCTGGCCGAAGTCACCCCGGAGCTGCTGTTCCGGACGTGCCAGCGACTTTTCCGAACTACAGATTTTCTAGTTTCTAGCCCGACCCACTCCGCCTTCATACCTGGAAAACGAGAGCTACTCTTAAATGCAATCAAATATTCAAGAACCTGAAGTGAAGTTGGCCGAGCCGTCTGTCGGGCCGGACGCTCCTCCCGCCACTTTGATGGCGAGATTAATTCCGTGGGTCAGGAAGGGCGGCTTCGCCATCCTTGATCAGGGATTGATTTCCGGGTCAAATTTCCTGGTTAGCGTGCTGCTGGCGAGATGGATGGCTCCAGAACAATACGGCGCCTACGCTGTCGCATTCGGCATTTTTGTGTTGCTCTCGCTGGTGTACCAATCCCTGGTGCTCGAGCCGATGTCGGTGTTCGGGGCGTCCTCTTACCGGGATTGCCTCCGTGGATACCTGAATTCCTTGCTGTGGATTCATCTCACGATTTCCGGCGCAATCATTCTGATCTTTGGCTCGTCCGCTGTGGTAGCAAAGTTCTTCCTGCACTCCGGTGTGCTCGGCGGTGCCTTGGCGGGAGTATCACTGGCGTCCCCGTGTGTGCTGGTGTTCTGGTTGGCTCGGCGCAGCTTTTATCTCGAACTCTCGCCGGCCAGAGCCGCTTCGGGGGCGTTCATTTATTCGTCGGTGGTCGTCTGTGCCCTGTACGTGGTATTTCGCGCGGGGCGACTCTCTCCGTTCACTGCTTTTCTGTTGCTGGGCGTCGGAGCATTGGCAACCGGGATATATCTTTGGGCACATCTCCGGGCGAATCTACCGAAGACCTCCCACGCTCCCAGCATTCGCGAAATTTGGCCGCAGCACTGGGGCTATGGCCGCTGGGCGTTGGCGAGCTGCGTCGCCGGATGGATCCCGGCTTACATCTACTTTCCCGTTGCTCAGCACTTTCGGCAGCATGGCACAATCGGGGCAGTTAAAGGCTCTGATGAACTTGACACTGCCCATGGAGCAAACCAAAGCCGCGCTATCTATGCTTCTTCTCCCTTACGCGGCAGGCGTGCTGCGACGGCGAGGTAAGGCCAGCGCGAAGTCCTTAAGCGTCACCATGACGATGGTGACTACGGGAACTGCGCTGGCGTATTGGATCGTAGTTCTGGCTTTCCGAGGTCAGGCATTTCGCCTGCTCTATTCCGGAAAATATATGGAAGTTGCGCACTTGTTGCCGGTGGTGGCATTCGGCTCTATCGTTTGGAGCGCCGCTTTCGGACCTGCAATCTGTTTGCGCGCCATGGAATCGCCGTCATCGGTCTTCACCGCATTCTCCTTGGCAACTGTGATTTCGTTGCTCGTCGGAATTCCAGCGACATATTTCTTCTCATTGAAAGGTGCGATCTGGGGCGGCAACCTGGCGGATTTGCTCTCGATGGTGATTGTCACCATCATTCTTCGCAGCAAAATAGCCGCCCAACTGCAGGGCCCGGGAACAAACGCTTTTCGTGGAGAGCCGCTAGAAGCGGGCGCGCTCGATCAGTAAGCCAATCGCATTCGAGCAAGATATCCAACAAGTAAATAAATCGGTGTTTGAGCTTCCGATACGCTCAAACATCACCTATTCGAACGAGGGAGGGCAGTACAGATGACGGACAAGTCGCAAAACCCTGGTGGAAATCAACAAGGCGGCGAAGGGACGAAACCGCGCAAACCGACGACCGCGATGCGAAAGCTGCGTCGCAAGTTCTCGCGGACACCGTTGCGCCTCCCAATTATTTGGTATCGCCATCATGGCTTCCGTCCCGAAGATGTATTTTTCGCCTCCTACCCGCGCTCCGGCACGACCTGGTCCCGCCACACCTTGTTCGAGATCCTTACGGGCCAAAAGTCCGGGTTCCGCGCCGTAGATTCCACGCTCTGTGGTGTCGGCAAGCATCACAACGGAAAGCCTGTCTTGCCCGGCGGCGGCCGGCTGATCTCGACCCACGAACAGTACCGGACCTGGAAGCACTACCACAAAGTCATCTATCTGGTGCGCGACACGCGCGACGTTTTGCTCTCGGAATTTACCTATCTCCGAAACCTGGAGTTCTTCCACGGCGACCTCGACGAGTTCGTGAAGCATTTCGTGACTACTCCGGTGAGTGGCTTCGGGCCGTGGCATCGGCACATCAAGTCGTGGCTGGAATCTCCGCTGGCCAAGACTCCGCAGTTCTTGATGCTGCGCTTTGAAGACTTGAAGCAAGACCCGGTGGGCGGCTTCACGCGAATGGCAGAATTTCTCGGAGTCAACGCCAGCCCCGAACTGATTCAGCGCGCTGTTGCCAATAGCTCAATCGAGAAAATGCGGGAAAAGGAAGTGCGCGAACCCGTGAAGGCTTCGGTCAAAGGACGCTTTGTCGGTACGGGCGCAGTCCAAGGCTGGCGCACCAAGCTGACGCCCGCCCAGGTGCAGTTGGTGGAGAGCTACGCCGGTTCTGCGCTCGAGCGCTTAGGCTACCCATTGGCGAGTTCATTAGCCGAAACCGAAACTAGCGCGAAGCCGGTGCATGCCTAGGCTCCTGCCGGAGACCAGAAGTCTGGGAGTAAACCGTAAGGAACCGGCTGTTTGTTAGCATCAGGAAGCGAACCGCAGCAGAATGAGAATCCTTCTCGTCTACAACTCGTACCAGGATCCGGGCGGCGAAGACGTCGTTTTTCAGAAAGAAGCCCGCTTGCTGACCGAAGCCGGGCATGAGGTGGTAGCGTATCGGCGCGACAACGCCGAAATCAAGGAATACTCACCCCTGCGTCGCCTGAGCTTGATCGTTCGGCCCGTCTGGGCATCGGACTCTCATCGCGACATCGGCGCGCTGCTTCGAGAGAAGCGGCCGGAAATTGTGCATGTGCACAATACGTTTCCGCTGATCTCGCCGTCGATTTTCTGGGCATGCCGTGAAGCAGGTGTTCCGGTCGTTCACACCCTGCACAATTACCGGTTGCTGTGTCCGCAAGCGAATTTCTTTCGCGCTGGCCGGCCTTGTGAGGATTGCCTGTCGGGTGGTTACTGGCAAGGCATTGTCCATGGTTGCTACCGGAACTCGCGGGTCGAAACCGCTCCCGTGGCACTCATGCTGACCGCGCATCATGCGTGGAAGACCTGGACGAGAATGGTGGATCACTACATTACGCCCAGTTCCTTCACGCGAAACCAGTTCATAAAAGCCGGATTTCCCGCAAGCCAGATTACGGTCAAGCCCAACTTTGTCGATCCCGATCCCGGGCAGGGAACTGGCCAGGGGGACTATGCGCTCTTCATAGGCCGCGTATCCCCGGAAAAGGGAGCGGACACTTTGCTTCGTGCCTGGCGCAAGCTCCCCAGGTCTCTTCAGTTGCGAATTGTGGGCGATGGACCATCGAAGGCGCGGCTGGAGTCGGAAGCAGCGGCGGATGGTCTTTCAAACGTTCAGTTTCTTGGGCGCTTGCCCCACGATCAGGCGATCGAGGTTGTTAAGGGCTCACGTTTTGTGATTTTTCCGAGCGAGCTATACGAGACGTTTGGGTTGGGCATTGCCGAAGCCTTTGCTTGTGGTGTGCCTGCGATCGCTTCGCGACTGGGCGCGATGCAGGAAATTGTTCAACAGGACTACACCGGCCTTTGCTTTCAACCAGGAGACGCCGACGATCTGGCACGAACGGTAACGCGTGCCTGGGATCAACCCGAGTACATGCACCGCTTGGGCCAACAAGGCCGTGCCGAATATGAAGCGAAGTACACGGCGGCAGCGAACTACCGGCAATTGATTGAGATTTATGGGGAGGTGATTGCTCGGCGGATCCCCGCTGCCGGATCACTACCCATTCCGGTTCAGGCTGAAGAAGTCCGGCCTGCGTAAACGCGAAACGCGATTTTGATCTTTCTTGCAAGGTTCGTAACTAATACAGGTTTCTATGCCCGAACGCTTCGTAACCATCAGCATCGATGACGGCCACGTCACGGACTTGCGGACGGCCGAGTTGCTGACCAAGTACGGCTTGCAGGCGACGTTCTACATCTGTGCGCGAAATCCTGAGCGTCCGGTGATGGAACTGGCGCAGATTCGTGAATTGGCCAAGGCATTCGAGATCGGCGCTCACACTTTGAATCACGTCCCGCTAAAGTCGCTGCCCGAGTCCGAAGCGTGGTCGGAGATCTCCGGAAGCAAGCAGTGGTTGGAAGATCTTACTGGAAGGCCGGCACTTTCATTCTGCTACCCCATGGGCAAGTTCAATGCGTCGACTCCTGCGTTGGTCAAGCGGGCAGGATTCGAAGGCGCGCGCACTTGCCTGTTCAACCTGCACAGTTTTCCGCGAAATCCCTTCCTGTGGGGAGTAAGCACGCACGCTTATTCTCACAGCAAGGCCATTCAATATCGGCATGCTGCTTTGGAAGGTAATTTCCTGGGCATGGTGAATTTCGTACGCACTTACAATTCGAAGACTGATTGGCAAGAACACTTTCTGTCTGGGCTCGACCACATTGAACAGCACGGTGGCATTGCCCATTTGTATCTGCACAGCTGGGAAATCGACGAAATGGGGCAATGGGATCGCCTGGAGAACGTCTTCGCCGCGATCTCCCGACGTAATCTCACAAAACTGACCAACGGGTCGCTTTTTCAGTTCTGGAGGACGAGGCAAGCTCATGGAACAAATTAGATTTGCTGAGGAAGCAAAGGTAAGCTCAACTAACGGCGGGAGCAGCTTCGACGAAGCGCTGAAGATTATCTACCAATCCATCTCGGACCTCAACGAGCAACTCCCGGGGGACCGCCAGATCGAGCGATCTCCATCCAGCGTGCTCTTCGGCGACGGGGGTAAGTTGGATTCTCTGGCCCTGAGCAACCTGATCGTAATCACCGAGCAGCGCTTGCAAGACTGGCTCGGCTTTACGGTTGATCTGACGGAAGACGATCCGTTCTCGCCAGGCGCCGGTCACTTCAGGACGGTGCGTTCCCTGACCGCCTACGTTTGTGAATTGGCCAAGAGAAGGTCTGCGGGAGCACTTTAGAAATTGGGGTGAGGCACGACGAATCATGGGATCACGACGTTGAACCTGCAACTAATCTCCGATTTTAATCTGGAAACGCTACAACAATACCTGCTGAAGGACAGTTCGTCCCCTCAGCTTTCGGTTACGTGTGCCCCGTTCGGCCAGGTTTTTCCGGCGCTCCTGGAGCCGGTTACAGCGGACCGTTCAGATTTTGCCCTGATATGGACCTCGCCCGATAAGATCATTCCCGCATTCGCGGCGGCTCTTGAGCAAGCGCCCGTCGATGAGACTCGCGTGTTGATGGAAGTGCGGAATCTGGTGGATTGCCTGCTCAATGCGAAGGAGCGCTTCCGCGCCATGTTCGTAGTGTCATGGACCTTACCGCCCTACCAGCGCGGAAATGGTCTGCTGAGCTTACGCCAGCAAGGCGTGCGAAAACTACTGCTGAAGATGAATCTGACTCTCGCCGAAGCGCTCGAAGGCTCGGGCAATATCTACCTGCTCGATGGACAGCGTTGGGTGGAAGCGGTTGGCAAGAATGCCTACAGTCCGAAGATGTGGTACTTGGCAAAATCTCCCTTCCACGCAGACGTTTTCCGCTATGCAACCGGTGAGGTGAAGGCGGCGGTCTCCGCCGTACTCGGCGCGACCAAGAAGCTTCTTGTGGTTGACCTGGACAACACCCTTTGGGGGGGCGTTGTCGGCGATTTGGGATGGGAGAAGCTACGACTGGGAGGGCACGACTATCAGGGAGAGGCATTCGTCGATTTCCAAAAAACCTTGAAGAGTTTGAAGAATCGCGGCGTGCTGCTAGCCATCGCCAGCCGAAATGAGGAAGGCGTTGCGTTGGAAGCGCTCACACGGCACCCGGAGATGGTCTTGCATCCGTCCGATTTTGCGGCGTGGCGAATCAACTGGAATGACAAGGCGAAGAATATCGCCGAGTTGGTCGCGGAATTGAATCTGGGCTTACAGTCGGTCGTATTTATCGACGACAACCCCGTGGAGCGCGCGCGCGTACGCGAAGCCCTCCCTGAGGTTTACGTGCCGGAGTGGCCGGACGACAAGACTCTTTTTGCGAGTACTTTGCTGGCGATGGACTGCTTCGATTCCGCCCACACCACCGCCGAGGATGCGTCGCGGACTGAAATGTATGCCGCGGAAAGAGAACGTCTGAATCTGCAGAGCACGGTGAGTTCTGCTGAGGAATGGTTGCTTTCTCTCAATACGCACATCACGGTGGAGGAACTCAACGACGCCAACCGCGGCCGTGCGGCTCAATTGCTGAACAAGACCAATCAGATGAACCTCAGCACACGCCGGCTGACTGAACAGGAATTGCAGAACTGGTTGCAGTCCGGCCACCGAAAGCTGTGGGTGTTTCGCGTCAAAGACAAGTTTGGAGATTCGGGATTGACCGGAATTCTGAGCCTCGAAGTTGAAGGAGATGTGGGGCGGATCGTCGACTTTGTGCTCAGCTGCCGCGTCATGGGGCGGAACGTCGAGCAGGCGATGGTGGCCTTCGCAGCCCAGCATTGTGCCGCGGTGGAACTGCGCGAATTGCAGGCGCGTTACCTCGAAACAGCGAAAAACAAGCCTTGTCTAAGATTTTGGATGGCTTCGGGATTCTCCTTCGCAGAAGAAGGCAGTCGTTTTAGCTGGCAGCTTAACCAGCCCTATGAATATCCACGTGGTATCGAGATACGCCGTCCCCAGGATCGGGAAGGCGATTCCGTTTATTCCAAGGACAGGGTCACGCTGGACCCCAAGCGGGCCACCCTACCCGTACTCACGAACTAACCTGGGAGCAAATTGCCGGTCCAGCCAGTACGGCGATCGGTCACTTTCTCCGCTTAACCACAACAGCCTGACAAGGCATCTAAGACAGCGGCGTCAAATTGGATTGAACCGAAACTCGGTTTCTTCCCCATGCTTTAAAGATTTTGGAGACTAACGTTGAAGCTTGATAAGGTCACTTCCGATACGACTTCTGACAGTCTGTTATCGCCGATGAAGTCGCGACAGGGGCCATCTGCTCGTTGGAATGAAACCCACCGCGAATATCCTCAGCACATGCTCGTCCATGAACTAATCAGCGAGCAGGTGAAGAAAACGCCGAACGCCCTCGCGCTTGCGGCCGAGGGCCAGACCCTGACCTACGGTCAGCTCGACTCTCGCGCGAATCATCTGGCTTTCCAACTCCAAGCTATGGGTGTCGGCGCCGAATCACTGGTGGGGATCTGCCTGCAACGGTCGCCTGCCATGGTAGTCGCCGCTTTGGCCGTCCTGAAAGCGGGTGGCGCTTACGTGCCCATGGATAGCGAACATCCGCTGGAACGACAGCTGTTCATTCTCCGCGATACCAAACTTCGCGTGCTGATCACGGATCAAGATCTGGCGCAACGTTTGCCCGCGGGCGAATGGCAAGTCTTACTCATGAACGATGAGAAAGGCGGAGGGCAAGAAACTGCTCCTCAACACGCGCCGCTTGGGGTGCGCAACCTCGCCTACGTGATTTACACCTCCGGATCGACAGGCCAGCCCAAAGGGGTGCAGATCGAACACCGCAGTCTGCTCAATCTGATTTATTGGCATCGGCGCGCATTCTCAATCACGGGCATGGACTGTGCGAGTCAGCTGGCCAGTTTTGGCTTCGATGCTGCTGTCTGGGAAATTTGGCCTTACCTTACATTGGGTGCGAGTATTCATTTTCCAGATGACGCCACTCGCGGCTCCGCTAAGAATTTAAGCGAATGGCTGCTGAAAAAGAAGATCACGGTCAGCTTCGTTCCGACCGTGATGGCAGAAAGTCTGCTCGAGGTGGAATGGCCAGCTAAGGCGCCGCTGCGCTTGGTGCTCACCGGAGCCGATATGCTGCGCAGTTTCCCACCGCCAAACCTGCCATTCGGATTGATCAATAACTACGGTCCCACCGAATGTACGGTGGTCGCGACGTCCGGCCTCGTCTTGCCTGAAACAGCGACCGATCGCTATCCGACGATCGGCCGCCCCATTGATAACGTGCAGGTGTATATTCTCGGGGATCACATGGAACCGGCCCCAGTCGGCGCTGTTGGAGAGTTGTACATTGGCGGCGACGGGTTGGCTCGGGGATACCTGAACCGGGCCGCCCAGGACGCCGAATCTTTTGTCACCAATCCCTTCTCTGAATCGCCGAGCGAGCGTCTGTACAAGACCGGTGATCTTGCGCGCTATTTGCCAGATGGACAAATCGCCTTCGCCGGGAGGACGGATGAGCAAATCAAGATTCGTGGCTATCGAATCGAACCACATGAAATTGTTACTGGTTTGAACCAACATCCGGATGTGCAGGCCAGCTATGTAATTGCGCGCACGGAAAACGGGGGAGAAAAGCGCCTGGTGGCTTACGTGGTCAGTTCCGAGTCGAGCTTGACGCGCAGTGCGTTGCAGGAATATCTGCGTTCCTATCTTCCGGATTACATGGTGCCGGTGGTTTTTGTTCGAGTCGAAGCGCTTCCGCTGAACTCAAATGGAAAAATTGATCGTGCCGCGCTTCCCGTTCCCAGTGCGACAAATACGATTGAGGACGACGTTTATGCCGCTCCTCGAACCGCGGTCGAAAAGCGGGTGGTATCGATCCTGGCCGAGTTGCTGGCGGTGGATAGAGTTGGCGTGAACGATAACTTCTTCTTCCTCGGCGGTCACTCCCTGTTGGGAACCCAGCTGATTGCCCGTGCGCGCGACTCCTTCAGCGTGGAATTGCCACTGCGCACCGTTTTTGATCGGCCGACCGCTGCTGAGTTGTCTGCCGAGATTGAGCGCATGCTGCAGACAAACGGTCTCAATGGCGATTAGTCCCAGCGCGCGGCATTTCGCTTTCACAAAGATTTCATGAAGCCCGTATCGGTTAAGCCGGAACCCGTTCTGAGCCTGTATCGTCTCCTCGATCCTGAGGTTCTGGCGGATCCATACCCGTTGTATGCGCGCTTGAGGCAGGAAGATCCGGTTCATTGGGATCCGTTTCTGCATGCCTGGGTGGTGACCCGTTACGACGATGTCCAGCGGGTTCTGCTTGAATTTTCCGCGAATCGCACGCCCACGCCGGAGCAACTGAAAGAGATGGGCCTTGGCCAGCTAACGCCGATAGCTGAAGTCATGGTCAAGCAAATGCTCTTCATGGATGCACCCGCGCACACGCGTCTGCGGGGATTGTGTTCGCAAGCGTTTACCCCACGGCGGGTCGAATTGCTGCGTTCGCACATCCAGGACATTGCTGATCGCTTGATTGATGCTGTGCTACCCAGCGGCCGCATGGATTTGATTCACGACTTCGCCGCGCCGCTTCCCGCGACCGTCACTGCGGAAATGCTGGGTGTGCCGATTTCCGATCACCGGCAGCTGAAAGAGTGGTCCGCGGATTTCGCTGAGATGCTGGGGAACTTTCAACACAACCCTGACCGCTCCCAGCGCGTCGTGCGGACTCTGGATGAGATGTCTGCATATTTTCTCGATGCTATTCGTGCACAACGGGCACACCCGGGCGAAGGCCTGGTTCATGCGCTCCTCAGCGCTGAAGTGGATGGTGATCGTTTGAGCGATAACGAAGTTGTTGCCAACCTTATCGTGACCATGGTCGGGGGACAGGAGACCACTACGAATCTGATTGGCAATGGGATGCTGACTCTTTTGCGCAACCCGGCAGCGTTGCAGGAGCTGCGCGAGGATTTGTCTTTGATTCCTTCGGCGGTTGAAGAACTTTTGCGATTTGAAAGTCCCAGCCAGCATACGGGACGGATCGCGCCGTCCGACACGGAAATGGGCGGCAAGAAGATTCGTCGCCGGGACGCGGTGATCGCAGTCATGGCAGCGGCTAATCGAGATCCGGAGCGCTTCGTGGATCCCGATCGCCTGGACATCCGGCGCAAAGAAAACCGCCACATGGCCTTCGGCTTCGGAGCGCACTTTTGTTTCGGGGCTCCCCTGGCTCGCATCGAGGCGCAAATCGCGTTGGCGTCCATTCTTCGACGGTTCGATCAGTTGCAACTGGAACCAGCAGCCCTTGTCTGGCGTGAAAATTTGGGCTTGCGCGGTCTGAAAGCCTTGCCGCTAACCTTTGCCGCGCAACCCGCGCACGCCACAATTTAGCCGATGTGCTGGACGCCTGGCGCCTCTCGGAAGAGTGGCGTTACAATCGACCCCGTCGGATGAGATTTACCAGAACCTTACTCTGTTAGTGTTAAAACCGCTGTTACCCGCACGATGAAGGTTGTCGATGCGGGAGGACATGGACTTTCCACAAATGACTACAGCCAGCGAAGCGGCCGGAACTAGCTTAGGTCTGAAATTTCGCCAAGCTACGTTCGACGATTACGACCAGATCTCGGCCCTCGCATCTCGTTACCGCCTGGAACCTGAGACTCGCGAAGAGTGGGTTCACCTGTGGGCGAATAATCCGGCGTACCACCGGCTGCCGCACTGGCCGATGGGCTGGGTGTTTGAAAACGAGGAAAAACGTGTAGTCGCGTACATCGGAAACGTTCCGCTTTTGTATGAGTTTGGCGATCAGCAGCTGACCGTGACAGCCAGCCGCGCCCTGGTCGTGGACATCCCCTATCGCAGCTATTCATTTCCGCTGCTAAACCATTTTTTCAAGCAAAAGCAGGTCGATTTATTTCTGGATACGACCGTCAACGCCGAGGCATCTAAGGCGCATGAAGTCTTTCGGGCATTGCGCATCCCGGTGGGAACCTGGAACGAAGCTGCGTTCTGGATCACCAACTACAAAGGCTTCAGCGAGTGCCTGCTGGCGATGAAAGAGATTCGAGCCGCTAAACCATTAAGTTATCCGCTCTCGGTGGGTTTGTTCCTGCGCGATCAGGTGCAGGGGAAATTCATGAAGACGAGCTCCAACGGCGCAGAGCCGGAGTTCTGTACGCAATTTGACGATCGTTTTGATGATTTCTGGCAACGCTTGCGAACGAATTTTCCGCGACGCCTGAAAGCTAACCGCTCCCGCGAAGCTCTTCATTGGCACTTTAATCGTCCTTTGCAGCAAGGCAAGGCGTGGGTGCTTTCCGTCAGCCAGGGCAAAGCGCTGGCGGCCTATGCCATTTTCTTCCGCCAGGATAATTCGGCTTTCGCGCTCAAGCGCATGCGGTTGGTCGATTTCCAGGTTTTAGGCGATAACGTGGAATTATTGCGACCCTTGATTTGTCACGCTTTGGAGCGCTGCCGGCGCGAAGGCATTCATATGTTGGAGTGCATGGGCTTTGCTCCCGACAAGCAGCGGATCATTGACAGTCTTTCGCCGCACGGACGCAAGCTCACGTCCTGGCGTTATTTCTATAAGGCAACCAGCCCGAAACTGGCAGAGACTCTCAAAGATCCTCAGGTATGGGATCCATCATGTTTCGATGGTGACGCAAGCTTGTAAGCACGCGTGAAACTTACGATTGTGATTGTCCCGCGTTTAGATTTGGCCCCGCAAGGCCAGTTCACAGTATGGGAACGAACGTCCAACTAAAGGAAACCACCAAGGAATCAGTCGCTAAGCTGGCCGGCGCGAAGAGCGTTTCTCGCTCAGCTGCTGGGCGGATAGCGCCGCTTTCCTCGGCCCAGCAACAGCTTTGGGTGCATGCTCAGCTGGTTCCTGAAATTCCCATTTACAACGAGCCGCTCACTATTCGTCACCGCGGGCCGTTGGACGTTCCTACCCTGGAACAGACTCTGACCGAGATCGTGCGGCGCCACGAGTGTTGGCGCACGACCTTTGTTCTCGCAAATGGCGAACCGGTGCAAGTAGTGGGAGCCGTCAAGCCGGTGAAGCTTCAGGTAGTGGATTTGCGGGAGCTTCCAGAATCAAGCCGGGAGCAAGAAGCGAAGCGTCTGGCGGTCGAGGATGCACTCCGGCCCTTCGACCTCTCCCAAGGACCGCTGTACCACGCTTTGCTGGTTCATCTCAGCGATAGCGAACAACGGCTGTTTCTCACTCTTCACCACATCATTTTTGATGGTTACTCCATCTACCGGGTGTTCCTGCCCGAGCTAGTGGCGATCTACATGGCGTTCTCGAACGGAGAACCATCGCCGCTGCCGGAGCTAGCCACCCAGTACGCGGACTTTGCGGTGTGGGAGAAAGAATGGCTTGCGAACGGCGGTCGCCTTAACTCGCAGCTGGATTATTGGCGGGAACAGCTGGGAGGGAACCTTCCTGTTCTCCAGTTCTCCTCCGACCATCCGCGACCCGCGATCCAGAGTTTTCGCGGCGCCATTCAGCCCGTGAGCCTTTCGAAGGGCTTGAGCGACAAGCTAAAACTAATGGGCCGCAAAGAGGGTGCCACTCTCTTCATGACTCTGGTGGCTGCGTACAGCTTATTACTCAGCCGCTATTCCGGTCTTGACGACGTCGCGGTTGGAACCGTCAGCTCCGGACGCAAACGATCTGAGTTAGAGGGGCTGCTGGGATATTTTCTCAATCCCGTGGTCTTGCGAAATAATTTGTCGGGCAACCCGAGCTTTAGCGAACTGCTGCGCGCCACGCGAGAAGTTGCACTGGACGCCTTGTCGAACGACGATGCTCCCTTCGCGCAGGTCGTCAATGCGGTGCATCCCAGCCGTAGCTTGAGCTTCAATCCTTTGTTCCAGGCGTTGCTCACTCTCGAACCGCCGTTGCCTACGACCCAGGATGGCTGGTCGGTGGCGCTCACTCAGTCGGAAGTGGATACGGGAATCTCGAAGTTCGATCTCTGCCTTGAGCTGGACGATCGTCCGTCGGGCTTAGTGGGCCGCTTCAAGTACAGTGCCGACCTGTTTGAGCCGGCGACGATTGAGCGTATGGCAGGGCACTTCACGACCTTGCTCGAGGGTATCGCTGCCGACCCAAGCCGACCAATTTCAGCGCTTCCCATGCTCACCGAGCGTGAACGGCAGCAAGTCTGTGTGCAGTGGAACGATACTGCCGCTGCGTTTCCGGCTGAGCAGTGTCTGCACCAGCTCTTCATGACGCAAGCCGGTCACACGCCGGAAGCGGTGGCTGTGGTTGGCTCCAATCAACAGCTCACTTACCGCGACCTCGATCAGCGGAGCAACCAGCTTGCCACCTACCTCCAAAAGCATGGTGTGGGCCCGGAGATTCCAGTCGGGCTCTTTATGGAGCCTTCTTGTGAAATGTTGGTCGGGCTCCTGGGAGTGTTGAAAGCTGGCGGCGCCTGTGTTCCCCTGGATCCGAGCTATCCTGCGGAGCGGCTGACACACATCCTCGGAGAAACCCGATTACCTATTCTGCTTTCTCAAGAGCGTTTGCGGAATCAGATCCCGTCCAGCTCTGTTGAAGTCTTGGAGCTTGATTCTGACTGGGCCCGGGTCGCTGGTGAGAGCTCAGACGCCGTGCAGAGTGCATGCGCTCCTGAGAACTTGGCCTATGTGATCTATACGTCGGGTTCGACAGGAAAACCGAAGGGCGTCCAGATCACGCATCGAAATCTGGTTCACTCGACGTCCGCGCGAACGGCTTATTATGGTGCGACTCCCGGACGTTTCCTTCTGCTCTCGTCGTTCGCTTTCGATAGTTCATTGGTCGGTATCTTCGGTTCGCTGTGTTCTGGCGGAGCACTGGTGCTCACGCCGGGAACGTTGCAGTCGAGCCTGCCGCTGTTGGCGGAACTCGTTCAGCAACAGAGCGTCTCTCACTTGCTCTGTGTGCCATCGCTCTACAGCGTGCTTCTGGAGCAGGCCAAACCTGGCCAACTCGCCAGTTTGAAAGTTGCGATCGTCGCTGGCGAATCGTGCCCTGTCGAACTCGTTCAGCGGCACTACGAAACCCTGCCCAACGCCACGCTATTCAATGAATACGGTCCTACCGAAGCCAGCGTGTGGAGCACGGTGTACCGTTGCCAGCCGGAAGATGCGAAGAGGGAACTGGTTCCGATTGGCCGTCCCATCGCCAATGCGAAGACCTACGTGCTAACCCCTCATTTGAGCCCGTTGCCCATCGGGGCTCGCGGCGAACTGTACATTGGAGGGCCTGGCGTGGTCCGCGGGTATCTTGGACGCGAACAGGAAACCAGAGACCGTTTTATTCCCGACCCATTCAGCGAACAGCCTGGCGCGCGCCTCTACAAAACCGGAGACCTGGTGCGCTATTTGCCCGACGGCAATTTGGAGCTTCTTGGACGCATCGACCAGCAGGTAAAAATCCGCGGATTTCGTATCGAGCTGGAAGAGATTGAGACTGTCATTTGCGAATACAAAGGCGTGAAGCAAGCCGCCGTGGCTGCCCACAGCAAAGCCGGTGAACCGCCTGAACTGGTGGCGTACGTAGTCCCGTCGGATTCTCTTGGGTTTGACATGGAAGGGCTGCGAGTTTTCCTGAACAAGAAGCTGCCGCAAGTCATGGTTCCAACGACTTTGCTCGCGCTTGACGCCCTACCGCTGTCGCCCAATGGCAAACTCGATCGCCAAGCCTTGCCGGCGCCTCCGCACGCAGTTCCTGCGAAGCCTTTTGCCCCACCGAACAGCGCACTCGAGTCGGAGCTGCTGGAAATTTGGGAGACGATTCTGGATCGCACCGGAATCGGTGTTACCGATAACTTCTTCGACCTCGGTGGACATTCCCTGCTGGTGGCCAAACTGTTGTTGCGTGTCGAGCAGCGCTTCGGCAAGAGACTCTCTCTGGCCCATGTCTTCCAGGCGCCGACCGTCCGCGAGCAGGCGGCTCTACTGAACGGTCACAACGAGGTGATCCACCATCCGGCCGTCGTTCCGATTCGTCCCGCTGGATCCAAACCGCCGTTGTTTTGGGTGCGCGGTGGTCCCCTGTTTCTTCCCTTGGCCAACCGCTTGGGAGACCAACCGCTGCTGGGGCTTCATTTGCCGGCTTCCGATGCGAGTCTACTTTCGGTCCCATACAAGATTGAAGATATCGCTGCCGCGCTTATCAACCGCATGCGCGAAGTTCAGCCCGAGGGACCCTATCATCTGGCGGGCCTATGTGTGAACGGCGTCATTGCTTACGAAATGGCGCGACAGTTGACGCAGCAAGGGGACGAAGTGGCCGCACTGGCCCTCTTCGATGCTCAGAACCCCGCGTATTACGAAGACTACACTCTCGAAAGCCACAGTCAACTGCTCAAGGGCAGAATCGAATTTCAGATATCGAAGATGCGGCAAGCTGGGATTTCTGGATTCTCGGGATTTTTGCGCGAACGAATTATCGGAGTTCATCGTCGGCTTAGCGTTCGATACTGGCGCACCTGGCATGCGTTGCACCGCCGCGTTAAAGTGGAGCGCCTTGAGGATCTTGAGAACATCGTGCATCCGGCATCGTTTGTTTACAGAGCAAAGCCGTATTCCGGGAGCGCCATCTTTTTCCAGTCGAGCGATTGGCCGGCCGGCCCCTACTGGGATTTCTTCGAAAGCTGGAATGGCCTGTTAGCCCAGGGTATGCAGGTGCACAGGATCCATAGCGGCCACGAAACCATGTTCCATGAAGAGAACGTTCAAGTCGTCGCGAACCAATTGCAGCAATATCTGGCCACTGCAATGAGCAAGACCCCCGCGACCGTGAAGCGCCCTTCTCGATGATGCAGGACATAGATATTACGCCGGTCAAGGCGGCCCCGCTGCGCTTTCGCGAAGCCACCTTCGCAGACTACGGCGAAATCGCCGCGCTGGAGTCGCGTTATGGACTTCAGCCTAAAAGCTATGACGAATGGACTCATCTATGGCTGGGCAATCCCGTGTACGACCAGCTTTCCGAGTGGCCCATCGGATGGGTATGCGAAGACGAACACGACGAAGTGGTCGGCTGCATTGGCAATATTCCACTGGCGTATGAGTTTGGCGATCGTGCTCTAATTGCGGCGACCAGCCGCGCTCTGGTCGTGGACGCCCGCTATCGGCCTTACTCGTTCACATTGCTGCGGCATTTCTTCAGCCAGCGGAATGTTGATCTTTTTCTGAACACCACGGTCAATGCCAGAGCTTCAACATTGCAAGGTTTTTTCCGCGCTTTGCGAGTTCCTGCCGGAACCTGGGATCGTTCGGCATTCTGGATCACGAACTACCGCGCGTTTGCGGCCAGCCTGCTTGCTCGCAAAGAAGTTCGCAGCGGGGGCCCTTTGCAATCGGTATTGTCGGCTGGCTTGATGCTGAAAGACGCTCTGACTGGAAAGGGCCTGGGTGCTCCCGGAAAAGGCGTTGAGATTCAGTGCTGCGGCCAGTTCGACGCAAAGTTCGATATCTTCTGGCAGAAACTCCGAAAGAGTTCCGCAGCCTCTTTGCGAGGCACGCGTTCGGCGGCTGTTCTCGGCTGGCATTTTAAGGACGCTATTGCGCAGGATCGAGCCTGGGTTTTCACCGCCAGCCACGGCGAGGAACTCCTCGCATATGGAATATTTCGTCGTCAGGATAATCCCACATTTGGGCTTGATCGCATGCGCTTCGTCGATTTCCAGGCATTGGACGGCCATACAGAATTGCTGAAGCCCATATTGCTCCGTTCCCTCGAAAGATGCCGCAAGGAAGGCATTCACATGCTCGAGGCACTTGGCTTTTGCGCCGAGAAACAGAAAGTTGTGGAGAGTCTGTCTCCGCATTTTCGCGACTTGAGCTCTTGGCGGTATTACTACCGCACCGGTGACCCTGACTTGGAAGTGAGCCTTAAAGATCCTGGGGTTTGGGATGCGACTTGCTTTGACGGAGACGCCAGCCTTTAGCAGTATCACCATGATCCAGCACGAGAAAACTCTGGTTCGCAATTCGAACATCAAAATCTTCTCCACGTCGCCACAATCCAGCGCGGTGGAGCGGGAAGCTTATGTTCGCAATGTGATCGATGTTGCCCGCTGGAGCGAAGACGCCGGCTGTGAAGGAATTCTCGTCTACACCGACAACTCTTTGGTTGATCCCTGGCTGGTGGCGCAGATCATCATTCAGAACACGACCCGTCTGTGTCCTCTGGTTGCTGTGCAACCCGCGTACATGCATCCGTACACTGTCGCCAAGATGGTAAGTTCTCTTGGCCACCTATATGGCCGTCGCATTTATCTGAACATGGTGGCAGGTGGTTTCAAGAATGACCTGGCTGCTCTGAACGACACCACTGCGCACGACAAGCGCTATGCGCGCCTGGTGGAATACACCACCATCATTCAAGAGCTATTGAGAGGCAACGCTCCAGTCAGTTATCGCGGCGAGTTCTATATTGTGGACAAACTGCGCATGACGCCGCCTCTGCCACCGGAACTGAATCCCGGAGTCTTTATCTCAGGTTCATCGGACGCAGGTTTAGCCGCCGCGCAAACTCTTGGGGCGGTCGCGGTCAAGTATCCCCAGCCGGCGGAAAGCGAGCCGGTGCAAGAGGGTCAGAATCTTGACTGCGGCGTTCGCGTCGGAATTGTCGCTCGCGAAAAAGACGAGGAAGCTTGGCAAGCTGCAAACCTGCGCTTTCCCGGAGACCGTCAAGGTCAACTTACGCACCAACTGGCGATGAAGACTTCCGATTCTGCATGGCATAAACAATTGTCGCGAATGGCAGGCGAAGCCAGAGAGGGTCGTAGTCCGTACTGGCTGTGGCCCTTCGAAAACTACAAAACGTTTTGCCCGTATCTGGTGGGTGCGTACGACAACGTCGCGGCAGAGTTGGCGAAATACATTGAACGCGGCTACAACACATTCATCCTGGACATTCCCGCCGACCGGGAAGAACTCGAACACATCGGGTGTGTATTTGCCCGGGCGCGAGATTTGGTGACGAAGTGACGCGACTCCTGCAGGACTGGATTTCCGCGCAGGCACAACGTCGCCCGGATGCGGTTGCGGTGACAATGTCTGGCCAGAGCCTAACTTACGGAGAGCTGGAAGAGTCCACAAACCGCTTGGCCCGGCTTTTGCGGGAGGCTGGCTGCATCAAAGGTGATCGCGTGTGCTTTGCGATTCCCAAGTCACCCGCCGCCATCGTCGCCATCGGGGGCATTCTGAAAGCTGGTTGCGTTCACGTGCCAATCGATACTTCCAGTCCAGCCCCCAGGGTCGCCAAGGTGATCCAATCAAGCGAACCTCGGTATGTGTTGGGCGTAGCAGCGTCTGCGGGCTTGCTGGCCGATCTGTTTGCACAGAATGATTTCCGCAGCTGGCTGCGAGTCGGGTGGATGGACGACGGCGCCCCCGAATCATCCGATTTTGTTTCGTCGTTTTACCGGACCGATGTGGGCAACTTCTCCGCCGAACCACTGGACAATGCAACTACATCGCAGGACGCTGCCCATATTTTGTTTACGTCGGGCTCGACGGGCGATCCTAAAGGTGTAGTCATCAGCCATGCCAACGTAATTCATTTTGTGGAATGGGCCACGCGATATTTTGGCATGAATGATTCCGACCGAATTTCTGGTCATCCCCCGCTCCACTTCGATCTGGCGATCTTTGACATTTTCGGAGCGTTCGCCAGCGGCGCGCAACTTCATCTAGTGCCTCCGGACCTCAGCCTGTTGCCCAATAAGTTGGCGGATTTTATTCGTCAATCCGACCTGACGCAATGGTTCTCAGTTCCGTCGGTGTTGAACTACATGGCCAAGTTCGATGCTGTGAAGTACGACGATTTCCCGGCGCTGCGCCGTCTGCTGTGGTGCGGCGAGGTGTTTCCAACTCGCGCCCTGGCCTATTGGATGAAGCGTCTTCCTCGCCTGACTTTTACCAATCTCTACGGCCCGACAGAGACGACAATCGCCAGCAGCTATTACACGGTTCCCAGTTGTCCAGCGGACGATGCTGCACCGATTCCGATTGGCACGCCGTGCGATGGAGAACAGATGCATATTCTCGACGGCTCCCTGCACCCCGTCCCGCAAGGAGAAATAGGGAACCTCTATATTGGCGGAGCCGGGCTAAGTCCTGGCTATTGGCGCGATCCTGGCAAGACTGATGCAGCGTTCGTGCCGTATGAGGGGAAACTCATTTACAGGACAGGGGATTTGGCACGGTTGGGTGCTGACGGGCTGATTTATTTCGTGGGTCGCAACGATAGCCAGATCAAGAGCCGCGGCTATCGCATCGAACTCGGCGAAATTGAAGCCGGCCTCAACGCCTTCCCGGAGTTGAAGGAGTGTGCCGTAGTCGCGGTTCCAACCGATGGTTTCGAAAATAATCTCATCTGCTGCGCGTGGGTTGCGCAGGACAACGCCAGCGTCAGCCATGCGGAACTTCGCCGCAAACTAAGCGCCGTGCTGCCATCCTACATGCTGCCGGCGCGCTGGATGGATTTCCTGCAGTTGCCCACCAACGCGAACGGCAAAGTCGACCGCCGCAAACTTCAGGAGTTGTTCGTCGCTCAGGGGGTGGAGAATTCCCCGGCTAAGACCTCGGAATTGCTGAGCTATTCCCGTTCGGTGAATGAGTCGGTAGTCCCGACTTCGACATTGGACTCGTCGAGCACGAGAGTAAGGTGAATGTTGTTTTGGCAGCCGAGGAGTCCGCAGGGCTGCAAATGCTGCGGACCCTGGCGCACAGCCATCATCGCTTAGTTGCAGTTCTCGCGGAACCCGCCAAACCGAACACCCCAGGCGGCGCGGTGTGGAACGCAGCCAAAGATCTCGGTTTTGAAACCTGGCCGGCGCGTTTGGTGCAAGATCCCGAACTCGCAGAGCGATTGCGTAATCAGCATGTGGATCTCTTGCTGAACATTCACTCGCTATACATTCTCAATGACAAGGTTCTCGAGGCGCCCGTGTTGGGTGCATTTAATTTGCATCCCGGTCCTTTGCCTCGCTACGCCGGCTTGAACGCAGTGAGCTGGGCGATCTTGCGAGGCGAACCAACCCACGGCGTGACGGTTCACAAGATAGAGCCTGGCATTGATACGGGCGCGATTGTTTATCAGACCAGTTTCCCAATCGAAAAGGATGAAACGGCTTTGTCGCTAAGTTTGAAGTGCGTTCGCGAAGGGGTGGCCCTGGTATCGCGGTTACTGGAAGGAGCGGAGGCAGATCCGCCCCGCATTCCACTGGCTCCGCAGGATCCAAAACAGCGGGAATACTTTGGCAGGGAAGTGCCCGAAGGGGGGCGTATTTCCTGGTCGTGGCCAGCTCAAAAAGTGGTGAATTTTGTACGTGCGTGCGATTACTTCCCTTTTCGTTCGCCCTGGGGGTCTCCGCGCACCTATCGAGGAGTGCAAGAGTTTGCAATTGTAAAGGCCCACCGCACTGGTATACCGTGTGAAGCCTTGCCCGGAACTGTAGGTCAGGCAGTGGATTCCGGGGTTTACGTGAGCTGCAAAGACGAGTGGATAGTGGCAAGCAAATTGCTCCTTGCAGGTAAGTACACACCTGCTGCGGAGGTTCTACGATTTGGGGATTGCCTTGCTGAATGTGCCAGTTGACATGTTAAACGGAGACAGCGAGAGCATACAAAGCCGCCTGGCGTCATTATTTTCCGAAATAATGCACGTCAATGTTCCTTCGCCGGATACCGATCTTTTTGATTCCGGCATCTTGGATTCGCAGCGGTTTGTCGAGCTATTGCTGCATATTGAAAAACATTTCAACACCCAAATCGATATAGACGATTTCGAGATCGAGAATTTTCGCTGCATCGAAAAGATTGCCGCACTGATTCTCCAACGCCAGATGGGAGGAAAGCGTGCTCGATCCTCCGAAACTGGAACCCCAGTTCGTTGAGCACAAATAAAAGATTGACCACGAGTTTTAGCAGCAACTTTCGGCGACCCCGCGGGTTACCGTTGAAGGACGAAACACCGCAGCGGCGCTTGCCAGCACAGGAAGCATCTAGTTAGACTTTATGAAGTTACTTCAGCCAATAATCCCCGCGAAATCACACCCAGTTCGAACCGGCAATATTCTTTTCTAGGAGGCGCTATGTTTACCACGACCCTAACCGCTGCCCAATCATGCTCGGCTGGTCCGAGCCAATCAATTTCCCGTATCGTGTCGCAATCGTTGGGACAACGGAAGGATCGGCGCTTTTTCTTGCCGATGATGGCGATCATGGCGCTTTGCTTCGCTGTGTCGATGTCAGCGCCGCTTCACGCACAGAACATTATCAACACGGTTGCTGGCGGAGGCGTGCCTCCAGGCACGGCAACTGCGGCAAATATTCCCAGTCCGAGCGCTGTGGCTGCAGATGGGAACGGCAATGTCTTCATCAGCCCGCCCAATAGCTACTACATTTTCAAGGTGACTTCGTCCGGGAGTATGAGTGTTTACGCAGGCCTCGGCTACTTCGGCGGCGGCGGTGACAATAACCCGGCAACGAAAGCAACCCTGGGCGGAGTGATGGCTTTGGCCCTCAACGCTAAGGGAGACCTTTACCTCGCCGACAAAGGCGCCAACCGTATTCGCTGCATTCTCGCGGTGGCCAATGGTTGCGGTGGTTCGACAGAGGCGGTCGGGGATATCGTGACCGTGGTCGACTCGACGGGACAGAATTGCTTTCCCACCACGGCCGCATGCGGCGACGGCGGACCGGCGATCAATGCGCATATCAGCTATGCGACGGCCCTGTTTGTGGATGGCGGCAATAACCTTTGGATTTCTGACACCTATGATTACCGCATCCGTTGCGTCATTGGCACCGCGGGCGGTTGCTTCGGTTCGTCACTTCCGGTCGGCGATATCGTCAACATTGCCGGTACTGGCATAGTTTGCGATGGCCCCCAATTGGATTGCGGCAACGCGGGTCCGGCGCTACAGGCGAAGTTTGATCTGGCTGGCGGCCTTGCCGTGGACACCGCTGGCAATGTTTATGTCTCCGACACCAGAGATTTTACGGTTCGCAAGATCGACGTCCAAGCCCCCCACAACATCAATATTTTCGCTGGCAACGGAAACTTCTGCCAGAATCCGCTTTCAGGTTGTGGCGACGGTGGCCTGGCCATCAACGCTCACCTGTGGAACCCCTCGGGAATTTCGTTCAGCGGAGATGGCGACCTCTACATCGCAGACAGCGCCGACAATCGCATCCGCTGCGTGGCGGCTGCGGCCAAGGGTTGCGGTGGCCCAAGGCTAATCGCCGGTGACATTACGACCGTGGCCGGAACGGGCACCCAGGGGTTTGCCGGAGATGCTGGAGCTGCTAAGTCTGCCTTCCTGAATCTACCCAACTCCGTGTTTGTGGATGGCAACGGCCGAATCCTGATCGCCGACACTGGCAACCAGCGCATTCGAGCCGTAGTGAGTGCGAATATCAACACGATCGCGGGAGGGGGCTCGAACGGCGATGGCGGTCCGGCAACCGTGGCCACGCTGGCCAATCCCAACTCAGTCGTCTGGGACACTGCCGGCAACTTCTACATCGCCGACGCAGATAACAATCAGGTACGCAAAGTGACCCCCGCCGGAGTCATCTCAACCTTCGCCGGGACCGGAATCGCAGGACCTCCGAACACCACTACTGTGTTGGCAGTCAACGCGACCTTGAATGGTCCGCTCGGTTTAGGAATCGATTCTCAGAACAATATCTACATCGCTGACACCGGCAACCAGGTTATTCGCGGTGTGGTCGCGAGCACCGGTGAGATTTTTACGGTGGCTGGAGATGGGGATTCCTGTGTTCCCAGCAGCGGGAAATGCGGAGATGGGGGGCAGGCTACGAACGCGCAACTCACCTTCCCGAGTTCCGTAGCTCTGGATAGCAATGGGAATATCTACATTGCCGATTACTACGCCCATAAGATTCGCATGGTGAGTGGTTCCACCGGCATCATCAGTACGTTGGCTGGCACAGGGGTTCGCGGTTATGCGGGCGATGGTGGCCCCGCGAATAAGGCCAAACTCGGTCGTGCTTATGGCGTAGCCGTTGACGCCTTCGCGAATGTGTACATCACTGATACCGACAATAATCGTGTTCGCTGCGTGATCCAGGCAAGCGGCGGATGCGGCGGTTCACAGAATGCAATCGGAGATATTGTTCTGTTCGCCTTCAACGGCCAGGCGAAGTTCAAGGGTGATGGCGGTCCGGCACTGACGGCGAGTATGTGGAAGCCTCTTGAAGTAGCCGTCGATTCGGGGAACAACGTGTTCATCTCCGGGGGAACCGATGAACTGGTACGACGCATCGACGCCTCCAGCTTGACCATCGAAACCGTGGCCGGAGATCCCGCGCATCCGCAACGCGGAGGATTCGGTGGCGACGGCGGCCCAGCCACGAAAGCGTCGTTGAGCAATGCTGGGGTCGCGATTGACCCCAACGGAAACTTACTGATCGCCGACTCGGGCAACGATCGCGTTCGCGAAGTTACGCTTGCTGCCATAGCCACGCTGTCGAACAAAACCCTCACTTTTCCGGCCACCACAGTTGGACAGTCCAGTGCGCCGCTGGGAAATACACTTACAAATACAGGGTTCGAAGATCTGCAGCTTTCGGGAGAACAGATGACTGGCTTCAATGCTCAGGATTTCAGCATCTCGAGCAACGGCTGCAACGCTCAACAACTTGCGCCGGGAGCGAACTGCGTGATCAAAATTGTTTTCACGCCGTCCAAGGTAGGAAAACGGACCGCGAGATTGCTCTACAACGACAACCTCGGGCAACAAACGCTGTCTCTGGTAGGAACCGGTCAGTAGGCCGTTATCGCTGCCGAAAGCGGGCGACGTTAGCCCGCTTCGACAGCGATTCGTTTTTTACCTACATAGAGCGCTGAACTTTGGGTTGTTTTTCAAACACACTGGCTCAAGAGGGAAGGACTGTAAGAGAGGTCCGCTATGAACAACGAAAGCAATGCTCAACCGGATTCAGATCCGGTGCAGTTGATAGTTGATGACATGGTCCGCGGGGGAAAGCCTTTACGAGTACTCGAAGCCGGTGCTGGCGATCGCAGCCATGTTCAGGTTGGACCGACTGCACAAGTCGTCGGCATTGACATTTGCAAGGAGCAACTCGATCGGAACCCGACATTGGTTGAACGAATTGTTGGCGATATTCAGACTTATCCGCTCGAACCCTCTTCCTTCGACATTATTTTTTGCTGGGACGTGTTGGAACATTTGAAACATCCTGAACGAGCAGTGCAGAACTTCCTCCAGGCGCTGCGCGAAGACGGTCTCTTGGTGATCGGCAGTCCTATGGTCAACTCGGTCAAGGGTATGATCACCAAGTACAGTCCAGAATGGTTCCATGTTTTCGTTTACAAATATCTGGTTGGCGTAAAAACTGCGGGAGAACCCAGCTACGGCCCTTTCCCTACGTTCATGAAGTATTCCATGTCACCGCGCTCCCTCCAGCGGTTGGCACGTGAGCAGAGACTTTCCGTCGAATATTTCAATGTTTACGAAGAGAAAATGCAGAAGCGTTTGAAAAAGAAATACTGGTTCATCAACGCCGCATACAGGACAATGGGTCCGTTAGTGAGCGTCGCCAGCCTCGGGCACGTGGATCCGAAGAATACTGACTTCACCATCGTAATGCGAAAGCCTGCCACAGCCGGGCAGAGAACTGCAGTCGCCTCGTGATCATTGGCGTCGCAGCATTACAAAAATATCGCGACCAATCCAGGCCGAAAGACCAGATGAAGCGTACCGGCCTATTGATCGTCGTGCTCGCGCTTTGTTGCATGTCTGCGGCGCGCGAACTTCCTGCTCCTCCCGGCGATCCCAGTCCAGCCTATAAAGTCCCCACCACGTTCTTCGGTATGAACGTGCACGTCTGGGTAACGCAAAGCCAGCCTTGGCCGGCAATTCCATTTGGAAGCTTTCGTTTGTGGGATTCGGCCACAGGATGGGCGCAGATCAATACCTCGAAAGGCGCATACGACTGGTCGCAGCTTGACCGCTGGCTGGACGCGCTCAAAGCGCACAACATCAACGATGCGCTTTACACTTTTGGTCGAGTGCCGCGATTTGCCACGAGCAAGCCTGGCGACCAAAGTTGCGCGTACGGCCCCGGCCAGTGTGATCCGCCGAGCGACGTGAATCCCGACGGCACCGGCACCGACCAATACTGGAAAGACTTCGTAACCGCAATTGCGAACCACGCCAAGGAAAGTCGCACCGTCCGGATCAAGTACTGGGAGGTTTGGAACGAGCCCTATCTCGGGGTTTTCTGGACTGGCACGTTGCCCCAGTTGGTGCGCATGGCAAAGGATGCCCAGACCATCATTCACGGTATCGATCCCGACGCCATCGTTCTTTCCCCGTCGGCGCCGCTGCACTTCCCAAAATTCGGTGACTTTCTGGCAAATTATCTTGACGCGGGAGGCGGAAATTACGCCGATGCCATCGCGTTTCACGGGTACGTTCATCCCAGCGCTTCAGCCTTTCCCACGTACTTAGCTGATATTCGCGCGACGCTGGCTCAGCATAAACTGGACGCCAAACCCATCTGGGACACAGAGGCGAGTTGGGGCAACGGAAATAATTTCCTTCCCGATGAAGACATGCAAGCGGCGTTCGTCGCCCAACTATACTTGCTGCACTGGTCGCAAGGAATCGAGAGGCTTTATTGGTATGCCTACAACGACGGCGCTGTCGGGAAGTTGTGGATTGCAGACCCCGTGAGACCGTCACAGCCCGGCAGGATCACCAAAGCGGGAATCGCCTATCAGGAACTCTATGGTTGGCTGGTCGGAGCGACCTTGAGCCGGCCCTGCACTCAGGAGGACTCGGTGTGGACGTGCAATTTGACGAAAGCCGACGGGCAGGCTGCGCTGATCGTATGGAGCCCAGATAGCGAGCGCCAGTACACGCCGAAGGCGAGTTTCAAGAAATTCCGCGATCTCGAAGGAAAGGCCAACGCCATTTCCGGACCATTTAAGATCGGACCGAAACCGGTATTGCTGGAGTCACAGCCGTGACGTTCGTGGCAACGCTGATTCAAACCAGGCAAGGGAACTGTCGGGATGCGGAATGAACCCATGGCAAGCGTTTTCCGCCCGCGCGTTCTGGCTGATATCGCGGTCAGCGCTTGCGGGTTACCGGCGGTTTCCAATTTTCGGTTCTCTGCGGGCCGCGGTTGGCATTATTCGACAAGGCGATCGCTACCTGCTGATTCAGCGTAACGATGGCCGCGGATTCTCTTTCCCCGGGGGATTGGCATGGCCCTGGGAGTCGGAGGAGCATGCCGTGCGGCGGGAAATTACCGAAGAAACCGGCTTGGAAGTACTTAGTGCGGAACTGGACTTCAAATATCATAGTGGCCGGGACGTTCAATGTGATATTTCGGCCTTCAAGGTAACAGTTACCGGCCAATTGCATGGTTCTTGGGAGGGTACGCCGGTGTGGGTAAATGGCAATGCGATGCCAGAGCGTATCTTGCCTAGCCAAGCCGCAATCGTCGAGCGAATAGCAAGTTACGAACGACAGTCGGCGCAGCAAACGACAGCCGGAATCTAGAATGCGGTAGGCTACATTTATTCTGAGCGATCATACGAATTACCGATGAGGACAAATGGAATTAATAATCGAATCAAGACATTTAGGTGATGTTTGCGTCCTGACGCCGCAGGTATTTCAGGATGAGCGGGGCTTCTTCATGGAAGTTTTCCGCGCCGACCAGTTCAAGAAGCTAGGGCTTCCCACCGAGTACGTACAGGACAACCATTCCGGCTCGGTGCGCGGCGTGCTCCGGGGCCTGCATTTCCAATGGGAGCCTCCGATGGGAAAACTGATGCGGGTGACGCGCGGCACCGCTTTCCTGGTCGCAGTAGATATTCGCAAGGGCTCTCCAACGCTGGGCAAGTGGTTTGGGGCGGAGGTTTCTGCAGAGAACCGTAAGCAAGTCTTTGCGCCGGCGGGTTTTGCGCGCGGCTTCTGCACGCTCTCCGACTATGCGGAGATTCAATACAAATGCACGGGGATCTACAGCAACAAGGCCGAGTCAGGAATCCTCTGGAACGACCCTGAGATCGGCATCCAGTGGCCGCTGCGGGACGTTCAACTTTCCGCGAAGGACGAAAAAGCCCAGACCTTGAAAGAATGGCTGGCTAAGCCGGAATCGAATAACTTTCAATACTCAGAAACTCACACTATGGCGGGGAGGTAGTTCTTGAAAATCTTAATTGCAGGCGGCGCTGGTTACGTTGGCTCGGTTCTGGTGCCCAAACTTCTTGATCGCGGCTACGAGGTCGATGTGGTGGACCTCTTCTGGTTCGGCAACCATCTTCCCCCCGAAACCGGAATCATCACCAAGGACATTTTTGACATCACCGTGAAGGATTTGGAACCGTACCAGCAAGTTGTATTCCTTGCAGGTTTGTCCAACGATCCCATGGCCGAATACTCGCCCAGCGAGAATTTCATCTTCAACGCTGCAGCGCCGGCGTACCTTGCGTATACCGCGAAGAAGGCGAACGTGAAGCGCTACGTCTACGCCAGTTCCTGCTCGGTCTACGGCTACACCGACAACGAATTGTTTGACGAGACGCGTCCGGTTTCCTCCGGCTATCCCTACGGCATTTCGAAGCTCCAGGGTGAGCAGGCCGTGATGAACCTGGTCGACGACAACTTCTCGGTAATTTCACTCCGGAAGGGAACGATTTCCGGCTACAGTCCGCGCATGCGCTTCGACCTGATCGTCAACACCATGTTCAAGAACGGCGTGCGCAACCGCGAGATTACTGTAAATAATCCGTCCATATGGCGTCCGATCTTGACTATCGAAGATGCCACCAACGCGTACATCCGCTCGATTGAGGCTAGCGAGAAACTCTCTGGAATCTTCAATGTTGCTTCGGGGAACTACACCGTTGGCGAGGTTGGGGACCTGGTAAAGATGGCCATCGAAGAAGAGCTGGGGATGCGCGTTCATCTCACCATCAACCACAAAAAAGATTTCCGCAATTACAAAGTCAGCATTCAGAAGGCGGAGACGACGCTCAGCTTCCACCCCAACTACGATGTCAAGTCGATCGTAAAAAGCCTGATCGAGCATATGGGCGAATTTCAGGATTGGGACAACCCCCAGTACTACAACATTGAAACATTGAAACTTCTGCAAGCCACCGGGCTGCGAACTCCGGTTGAGGTGACCCGATGAAGGTGGCCGTGATTGGCGCCAACGGGCAGCTAGGCACTGATCTGGTTAAAGTATTTCGTGCCGCGGGCGACGTCGTTGTACCTCTGACTCATGCTCAGCTCGATGTCACTTCGCAAGAACAAGTGGATGCCGTTCTGGGCGAGGCCAAGCCTGATGTCGTAATCAGCACTGCTGCATTTCATCAAGTCGAGGTTTGCGAGAAAAAGCCGGAACTGGCTGTTCAGGTAAATGGCGTGGGAGCGATGAATCTGGCTTTGGCCTGTCAGCGCTCGGGTGCGGTCCTGGCTCATTTCAGTACCGACTACGTTTTTGACGGCAAGAAAAACACCGAATACTCGGAGTCCGATTTGCCTTCTCCCTTGAATGTGTATGGAACCTCCAAGGTGGTGGGCGAGCACTTGATTGCGGCCTACGCTGACCGCCGTTTCGTGATTCGCACCTGCGGCCTTTACGGCGTCGCGGGAAGCAGTGGTAAGGGCGGCAACTTTGTCGAGACCATGCTGAAGAAAGCCATGGCGGGCGATGCCATTCGCGTTGTTGACGACCAGGTGTTGACACCTACTTATACGGGAGACCTTGCTGAGGCGACTCGCAAGTTGATCCTGACGGAAAAATTTGGGCTATATCACGTCAGCTCTGAAGGCGAGTGCTCTTGGTATGAATTCACGCGTCACATCATGCAGAGTGCCGGCCTCACGCCAAATTTGTCGCCGGTGAAATCTTCCGAATTCGCGAGCCCGGTGAAGCGTCCCGCTTACTCAGTGCTCTCAAAAGCCAAGCTGCGCGCGGCGGGTGTGTCAATCCCATCCTGGAAAGACGCTCTGCCGAGGTATCTCGCGGAACGCGCGAAAAAGAACACGCCGACTCCTGTCGGCGTGTGATTGGCTATCGAACGATTGACTAGCGAACGGGTGAAGAACGGGGCGGAACTACTTGCCTCGTTTCTGCATCCACTTCCAGGCGGTGGAAACGCTGTCCCGCAGCGAACGCTTCGTCTTCCACTGCAAAATCTGCTGAGCCTTCGCAGGATCCGCTACTAAAGCCGGCGGGTCCCCGGGGCGCCGCGGCACGATTTTCCGCGGAACCTTCTTTCCCGTCACCTCTTCCACGGTCGCAATAACTTCCTTCACCGACGAGCCCTCGCCGGTTCCCAAATTCACCACAAACGATTTGTTTCCCGCCTGCAGATGTTGCAGAGCCTTGACGTGTGCCTCGGCCAGGTCTACGACGTTGGTGTAGTCGCGGATGCACGTCCCGTCCGGAGTGGGATAGTCGGTGCCGTAAACTTGAAGCTCGCCGCCGAATCCCGCCGCCGCGCGCAAGGCCAGAGGAATCAGGTGAGGCTCGGGCTCGTGGCACTCGCCGATTTCTCCCGACTCATCCGCCCCCGCCGCATTGAAGTAGCGCAGGCTGGCAGAGCGTATCCCGTAAGCAATGTCATAGGATTCCAAGGCTTGCTCGAAGAAAACCTTGGAGACTCCGTAGGGATTTACCGGTGTAAGTGGATAGGCCTCGGTAATCGGCATCTTGAGCGGTGCGCCATACACCGAACAGGTCGAAGAAAAAATGATGACCATGTCTTTCTTGCCCGCGTCGACGACGGCGTTCAATAGGGAAATCCCGCCTTCTACGTTGTTGCGATAATATTTTCGCGGGTTCACCATCGACTCGCCAACATAGTGATTGGCAGCGAAGTGCATGACGGCGTCGCATTGCTTCACGGCGTCCAGCAGTTTCTTGCCGTCGTGGACGTCGCCTAACACCATGTCGAAACCCTTCGCCAGGAAGTCGAAACCGGTGGACAGGTTGTCGTAGATGAGCACGTCAAGACCAGCCTTTTTCAAGACTCGCGCGGTATGACTTCCGATGTACCCTGCGCCTCCAACCACTAGAACCTTCACTCCACCCTCCTCATAAGCAAATATGGGAACTATGAATATGGAATCAATCGAACGCGAAATGACAGAGCTTACTCGGGAAAGACCGGCGCCACAAGCATGCCGTCCAAGCAATCCTAACGATAAGCAAGAATAAAAATCCCGTCAATGTACCAAAGTGACCAACCCCGTCTGCGGGAATTATGGAGCGGCAAGAGGCTGCGCGATGCGCGAACTGTCGCTGCGAAAAGCGGGCGCAGCAAGCAGAGCATGAGATTCAACGGGTTCTTCGGGGAGTTCTGTTTTGGAAAAATGCGCTTCGAAGTACATTGTCCGTTTGGATGTACTAGTGTGATCTAGTCGCACGTGGGAGGTGAGCATTAGGGTTCTGGCGAGGAGTCTGGGAAATCTAAACCCACTTCATTATCGAGGGAATGATGTCTCCCAGTATTTCTTCCTTGCGCAGAACCGCAGGCTCTTGATTGGCTGTCTCGCACTTGTATCGACTAGCTTCTTTGCAGTGCAGGGCGTGGCTCAAACCTTATCCGCAGTAAGTTCCGCCAACGAATCCAAAATACAGCAGAAGCAGGCTCCGGGCCCTACTGCGGATTTCTTTGTAGCGACCAACGGCAAAGACTCCTGGAGCGGCACGCTCGCTGCGCCCAATAATTCTCAGACCGACGGTCCCTTCGCATCGGTGGCGCGAGCGCAGAACGCGGTGCGGAACTTGATTCAGAGCAACCCCAATCGCCCCATCGTCGTCATGATTCGGCAGGGAGCGTATTATCTCCCGCTCAGTCCCACAAACCCGGGAACGTTGACCTTCAATACCAATGACTCGGGTACTGAAAACATGCCCATTGCCTGGGAAAATTATCCTGGCGAATATCCCAGCGTAAACGCGGGGGAAGCGATCGGGGCAGGCGGACTCGGGCTTCGATGGACTAATGCATCGGGCAACCTGTGGCAAGTGCAGCTGCCGGGAAACACGCAAACCTTTCGAATATTTGTTCTACAAAGGGAAGAGCCGCAACCGCCGTTTTCGATCCCGCTTGCAATCCTCGGACGGCACCGGCTACTACATGAATAATGGCTCCTGCTACTCCACGGTTACCGGGCAAACCGTCCCCATTAGTACCTGCAATATCGGAAGCTATCTCCGCATCGCGGCGGAAGTCCCACCCGGCAATACCGGCTGTCCCAGCGTCAGAAGCGGAACACAGGCGAAGTGTCTCGACCGTTTTCAATACAATCCGAACGACCCCATCACAACATTTGTGAACTTGAACGGAAACTACACTGGAGATCCCGCCAATCCTTGCCACGCAAGCAGTTCGAATCCCTTTCCACCCGGCGATGTTGAGTTGACGCTGTTCGATGCCTGGACGGTGGATGTGATGCGGATCAACTGCGTCGATACCAATAATCACATCGTGTATCTCACCGGTCCCACCCAGGGAAACCCTGGCGAATATGCGTTTTTTGGACCGACGGCAGGGCACCGCTACATCATTGAAAACGCCCGAGACGCATTCAACCATGAACAACAAGCAGGCCAGAGCGGACTATGGTTTCTGGATCGTTCGTCGACACCGTGGACGTTGTCGTACCTTGCGAATCCGGGAGAAAACCCGAACACGGATACGGTCGTCATTCCCCAGCTCCAACCTTTGAGCGATGCCGGCGGCAGCATCCTGTCGGCAACGCAGCTCAGCTACGTGACCTTCCAAGGCCTTGCTTTCGAGATGGACAATTTCATACCTCCGCCCGCCGGGTTCAATAACGACCAGAACGGGGAGAACAACCTGCCGACGGCAATTGATTGCGAAAGTTGCCAGAATGTAACATTCGACGGCATCAGCGTGCGCCACACTGCGGCAACCGGCCTCCAGATCGCGTCTTTAGCGGGACACTCCGGCCCAGCTGCATCCAATGATTTCGTACAAAATTCTGCTTTCTACGATGTGGGCGCCAGCGGCATACACATCGGTCATCAGCCTCACGGCTACGACCGGGCGACCAGCGTCGTGCATTCCATCACCGTGCAAAACAATATTATTCAAGGCTACTCGCGCATCTTCGCTGACGGAGAAGGCATTTCACAGGGCAACGGAAACAATATTCTGTACTCCCACAACGATATCAATGATGGATACCATGCCGGCATCTCGATCTGCGAAGCCGGATGTCCGGGAGCCAACAGCAACGGCATTGTGACGCAATACAACCATATCTGGAACGTGATGCAGGGAGTCACTTCCGATGGCGGCGGCCTCTATTACAACATCGCCGGCAATAATGGAAACAAAATTCTCAATAACCTGGTGCATGATGTCAGCGATGCTTCCGTCATCGACCAGCATATTCTCGGGACCGGCTATGGCGGGCATGGCATTTACCTCGATATGCAAACCGCCGGCATGAGCATCGAAAACAATGTCGTCTATCGGGTTGCTTCTCAAACTGCCCTGATGGCGCAAGGCCCGCACAACGGTGAGCAACCCAATACGTTCCAGAACAATATTTTCGCCTATGGCCGCAGAGGTATGTTTGGCGAAGGATACGCGTGGCCGGATAATTGCGGCAGCTCAACCCGCGTGAACCTGATCAGCAACATCATGTACTTCGACCAGACCGATGCCACGGCATTCTATGTAATTCAGGGTTGCTCCGATGCGTGCGGCATGTCGTACAACAAATTCCAAAATTTTCAACGAAACCTCTATTGGAGGACGGACGGGAAATTTGCCACCTATCCGAAGGCATTCCACGTCTTGCCGAATCCGCCTCCGCCCGACCAGGCCAGCAGTTGCACCGAGCCTAAACAGCCGGGTACCGATTGGACATTTTTCGACTTCCCAACGTGGCAAGATGGGCATCCGAAGGTACATGGCAATCCCCAGGCCATGAATGAAGATCCCGAAGGCAGCGTCTCCACCGATCCTGGCTTTGGTCACAGCGGACTTCCGACCGATTTCCTGCTCACACACTCGCCGGTATCTGGGTTCAACTACCTGCAAACCAATCTGACCGTGAGGCACGCGGGACGTACCAGCTTCGCGATCCAACCGCCAGTCGTGCCGGAGACTTTCCCGACGTACGCTTACACAAGTTTCTAGTCCATCTCTTTGCCTGTCCTCGCGGTGGCTCGGTGCGAGCCGCCGCAAGGCGGTGCCTAGGGTCCCGCTTCCTCGAAGACGCTGTCTCGCTCACCTGAGCGTCCGTAAGCCCCAGGGAGCGGTTCCGCGAGCAGGTTGGCAGGGAGTCGTCACGAATCTCTCAACAAATGTCTTGACTTACCCCCCTCACTGCGGCGCAGAATCGTTGATATCCCCCGGCGTGCGACCCACTACAACCAAAATTCATTTGGATTCAGGAGGTACGTTTACGACAGCAGTTTTGCCCCGCAAGCCGGATGAGCCGGGATGTGGACGCATGTTGCAGCGTACGTTCGTGGGAGCGCTCCTGCTCCTCATCTTGCAGTGCAGCCTAAGTTACGCGCAGGTTAGTGTTCTGACCTATCACAACGATGTCGCGCGAACCGGGCAGAATCTTAGCGAAACACTTCTGACGCCCACAAATGTCAATCAAGGCCAGTTCGGAAAGCTCGTTTCCTACAACGTAGATGGTTATGTCGTCGCTCAACCTCTATACGTGCAAAATGTCGCCATCCCGAACCTGGGGACACACAACGTGGTCTACGTGGCAACCTTGCACGACAGCGTCTATGCCTTCGACGCCGACAGCACCGACCCGAACGCCGCGCCGCTGTGGCAAGTAAGTTTTATCAATCCGACATTAGGCATCACGGCGGTAAGCGGTTCGGACGCCGGTTGCACCAACGTTACGAAATTCCCTGAACATGGGATCGTGGGGACGCCCGTGATCGATCCCGACACTGGGACGTTGTACGTCATCGTCAAGACGGAAGAGAATGGGACGTACGTGCAGCGTCTGCATGCACTCGACATCACCAACGGGCAAGAGAAGTTCTCCGGTCCGGTTGTGATCGCAGCTTCGGTGCCGGGAACAGGCGATGGGTCGACCACGGTGACGTTCAACCCACTCAACCAAATGTCTCGGCCCGCGCTTCTCTTGCTTAACAATACGATCTACGCTGCATTCGGCGCCAACGGATGCAAGGAAGTACACAATCACGGCTGGGTGATGGCTTATGACGCGCAATCACTGCAGCAGATTGGAGTTTTCAACACCACGCCCAATGACAACAATGGCGGTCCGTGGCATGCCGGTTCAGGTCCGGCGGCGGATGCTGAGGGCAACATTTATCTCGAAACCGCGGACGCGACCTTCGATTTCAACATCGGCGGCCCAGATTTTGGCGATTCGATCCTCAAGTTGACCGAGGGAACGGGAGGCCTCTCGCTGGCGGACTATTTCACTCCGTCAACTCAGGTGGCCGACGACCTCAATGATTTGGATGTCGGTTCTGTGGGCCCGTTAGTTCTGCCGGATCAGCCCGGAGTTTTCCCTCATCTGCTGGTGGGATCGGGAAAGGACGAAACAATCTACCTGATAAACCGCGACGCCATGGGCAGCTATAACGCCGCCGGAGATCAGATCGTGCAGGAAGTGCCACCTGCGTTCACAAAGCAGCGCGATGGCGTGGCTACCTACTGGAATGGAACGCTGTACTTCGAGCAATTCAGCTCGCCAGTGCTCGCTTACGCCCTCAATAACGGTTTGCTTTCGACCACTCCAGTCGGGCAGACCTCGGTCGTGTACCAGCGCAACAATCCTTCCTCGATCTCAGCCAACGGCAGCACTGGCGGGATTCTGTGGCTTGTGACTGGTTCCTCGACGAATTCCACGCTGCGAGCGTTCGATCCCACGAACCTGGTGACAGAGTTTTATGACAGCGACCAGGCTGGCACACGCGACACTTTGAGTCTCACGGGGCACTGGGCAGTTCCGACGATTGCAAACGGAAGGGTGTACGTCGGCACCCAGACACAAGTCAGTTTTTACGGGCTCGCCGTATTTGCTCCCCAGGTTACGCTGGCTCCGACCAGCCTTACATTCGCCGGTGAGAATATTGGCTTAACCAGCAGCCCGCAGAATATTACCCTGACTAACACCGGCAATGCAGCCCTCGCAGTCAGCAACATTGCGGTCATTGGCACAAACAGCAACGACTTCGGGCAGACTAACAACTGTGGCGCCAGTATCGCACCGGGCGGGCAGTGCTCGATTTCAGTCGGCTTCGCGCCGCTGGCTGCAGGAGCCCGAACCGCTACCCTTGCCATCACAGACAATGGCAACGGTGGCGAGCAGGATGTCCCGCTCAGTGGCACAGGAATCCAGGCGAGCACTACGGTTGCGCTGAGTGCGGACGTGAACCCTTCAGCATTCGGTCAATCCGTTACTCTTACCGCCGTGATTACTCCGCAATTTGGCGGGCAGGTTACCGGAACGGTCAACTTCCTCGACGGATCGGCATCGCTGGGAACTGCCAGTGTAAGTAACAACACAGCTGCAGTGATGGTCGGCACCCTGGCGGTTGGAAATCACACCATTACCGCTGCGTACTCCGGAGACTCCAACTTCACCGGCAGCAACTCGCCCGGGTGGCCACAGGTGGTGAATAAGGCTGCTACGACGACCACATTGGCTGCCTCTGCGAATCCTGGAGTTGTGGCTCAGCCAGTACAGTTTGTGGTGACCGTCTTAGGCCAATTCGGGGGAACGCCCACCGGCACAGTTAAATTATTGATGGGAGCAGTTGTTTTAGGCCAAGCCGCGCTGAGCAATGGTCAGGCGAGCATCAGTTACACCTTCAAGACTACCGGTTCGAAGTCGATCACGGCCAAGTATTTTGCCGACGCGAACTTTCTGGCGAGCACCTCTGCGCCGTTGCAAGAGACGATTAGCCGGGCGCCTACAACCAACGTGGTTTCGTCGAGTCAGAATCCTTCGGATTTCAACCAGTCGGTTACTTTTACGGCGACTGTGACGTCCGCATTCGGCAATCCGCCGGACGGCGAATTGGTTACTTTCAAGGATAACGGAGTGGTGCTGGGAAAAGGAACGTTGAGTTCTGGAGTGGCCCAGTTCGTAACCTCAAGCTTGAAGCGTGGCACGCAAAACATCACAGCGGCTTATCCCGGTGACGGTTCGTTTGCGGCCAGCGTCTCGGCGCCGCTTCAGCAGGTGGTCAATCGAGCCCTGACTCAGGTTACGGTGATTTCCAACCCAAACCCTGCGCCGGTGAACCAATCGGTGACGTTGACGGCAACCGTAGTAGCGGAATTCAGTGGGAGCCCGACCGGGACCGTCAAGTTCATGAATGGAACTGTACTTTTGGGAAAAGCGATGCTTAGCGACGGACAGGCCAGCATCAACTTCACTTTTAGAAGCAATGGGACCAAAGCCGTGACTGCCGCTTATACAGGTGACGCAAACTTTCAGGCCAGTTCGTCGAGCGACCTTCAGCTGATCGTCCAGCGGTAAAGCTAGGATGGTTACGTCTTCAGGCCGCCGAATTTGCTGACTTAGGGAACAATCGCCGTTTGACGGCTTGCAGCATCACCGGCAACACGAACTTGTGGAAATCGGCGTAGTGCTTTTTCTTCCAGAAAAGTGTGGGATCCTGTCCGATGCGATACCAGAATTCCAGACCGCGACGTTGCATCCATTTAGGGGCTCGCTTACGCATCCCAATGTGATAGTCGAATGCGCCGCCAACCGCGCCGGTAAAACGGGCTTCGATGCGATGGCGGTTGGTCCATACCCAGCGTTCCTGCAAGGGCGCTCCTAAGCCTACCCACAGAATATCGGGCTGAGTGCGAGCCAGTTCGCCGAGAATGTATTCGTTGTTTTCACCCTCAATCGGTCCCCAAGGCGGAGTCCATGCGCCAACAATCTTGAGGTTGGGATGCATCGCCTGGAATGCCTCGGCTGTACGCTCGGCCTTTCGATCGCCTCCGCACATCACGTAGACGGTGTAACCCTTCTGCGCCGCTCGCTTGTTCATTTCCACCATGAAATCCGGTCCACAGACGCGGCCGGGCACGGGATCGCCAAGCACATGGCTGGCCCAGACGAGCGGGACGCCATCCGGCATGGGGAAGTCAGCCTCATTAATGGCTTGCCGGTAGGTTGCGTTATGGCGAGCCTCAATCACGTTATAAACGTTGATGAAGACTCCGTAAGTACGCTCTCCGCGGATGATCGACTCTTCGACCGCGTCCAAGGTCTGGGTAAGGCTTGTACGTCGCACTCGGACGCCCAATATGTCGAGCCGATCTTGAGCGCAATTTTCTAAGCAAGGCATTGTTTCCACTATATATCCCCGATTATTCATACGATCTAGTTTTTCGTGGCCATCTACTTCTTGCCGCAACCTGAAATCTTGAAGTGAGCGATCCTGGTCTGCCAGTCCGACGTCTTGATCTGGTTCTGGGTGAAATACTCGTTCACATACCAGAACGTACAGTCATCCACGGGATCAACGGTCATGCTGGTGTAATCGCCCCATTGGCTCGAGTTCAGTTCGTCGCCCGTGCCGTTCATGATGGTCACTCCTGCGGAATTCTTCGTCTTTGCCAGATCTACCCACGTGGCTTTGATGCCGGGATGGTTCGTCGCGCTGGATGTGCTGTAACCCACCGCGGCATGACCCGCTTGATCTTGCGCGATGCTGGGCATGAAGCGATACGTTGCTTTGTCAGGACTGATCGTGCCGCTTTGGAAAAGGCTCGGATTTGCGCCGCCACTGGCCCGTAATTCATACCAGCGAATACCAGTCTGGTTTGTATGTGGTCCGCTCTGGATGGTTTGACTCACCAGAAATGATTCGTAGCTTCCGAAGTTGCGATATGAGAGACGAGGCATGAGGCGATCGCCTACGCCGTCCAGTTGGTAATGAAAGCCGTTCTTCGGATTCACCGAAGGCTCGGGAACGCACACCGTCCGTAAGGGAAAAGCGACGTTATAGCAGGCCGGAGTGTAAGGGGCGACGGGGACGGACGATTTCGTCAAGCTGGAGTTGGTGGGGTTTATCCAGTCGACGTGAAAATCCCAGAGGTTCAGGGAGCTGGAGGTCAGGCTGTGCCCGTCGTTCGGCGGATTTTGTATGCTCACCAGAAATTCATCCCGCCCGTCTGGCGGCGGAGTTGTGCCCTCGACGTCACCTGGGATCAGGCTGTGTTTCAAATACAAGGCACCGTGCGTCGGAATTGGACTGGGATCGCTGAAACATTGCATCGGATCCGGGGTGAGCCCCAGGAGCATGTTCGTACGATCCAAAGCGCAAGCGGCAATGCCAATCGGCTGATACTTGTTGTCGATGTCCTCCAAGTCAAAGCTTACGTAGTAAGCATCGGCCCAAGTTCCCCATTTCGGCCAATCGGGAAAATACGCGTGACCCTTCGAGTTCTGTCCAATCACCGGGTTCAGGGGAAATTCGTAGGTATACCAGGCAAAAGACCCAGAGGTGAGGTCGTCAGTATTGGAAATGGCTACGCAGTAGTAATAGATTCCGCTCGCCGGAAGGCCGTGGGCCGCGATGATCCAGCGCGACGCCAACCGGTCAAACATTATTAGACCGTCACCGCTCAGGTCATAGCAGTTGGACATCTGGCTGGCCGTCCACGGCTTATTTCCAATTTGAGGAGCCTTCCAGACAGGGGCAAAAGTGGTCTTATCGTAAGCTTGATAGTCGACATTTACCCACTCCATGTATTGCTTTGTACCGACGGCGCCATTGGGGTCAAAATCGATCAAACCGTGGGTCTGCGAGGCGTCAATCCCCTCAAACGACGTGACGGTTTGACCCAGCAAAACGCAGGGGCTCAGTAGGACGAGAAATGCCAGTATCGTCGATTTCATCGCTGGGTATTTCTCCGATTTGGGAGGTGCTCCGGGTAAGCATCCCAAAGAGAGAGGGAGATACCGAACATAGCATGGCGTGCGGATTCCGGAACAGAGCCGAAAGTCTCCTGCGAAACGTGGACTAAGTAGATAGAGTGCAAAGAATTGCACCCAGTTGGCGGCAAAATCCCGACTGCCGGTGCGAGGCCGGCGCTACGAAGTTCCAGCGCTACCTTTCTTCGGGAGTCTCTGTAGTTACCTTCTCTGGCCGAAGCAGCGGGAACAGGATCACATCGCGAATGGTGTGCGAATCGGTAAACAACATGGCGAGGCGGTCTACGCCCACGCCGACACCACCCGCCGGGGGCATGCCGTACGAGAGTGCGCGGATGTAGTCTTCGTCCATCTGGTGAGCTTCTTCGTCGCCGCGTTCGCGTTCTTTGAGCTGCTGCTCGAAACGGCGGCGCTGATCTTCGGGATCATTGAGTTCGCTGAATCCGTTCGATAGCTCCATTTTTCCGGCGTATATTTCCCAGCGCTCGGTCCACTCGGGTTCGTCTGCCTTTTGTTTGGACAGCGGCGAAACCGCGGTAGGGAACTCGTAGATGATCGTCGGCTGGATCAATTGCTCCTCAGCCGCAGCCTCAAAAAGCACTGCGATAGTCTTTCCCGTTGGCTCTTTGGGATCGTATGCCACGTGAGCATGTCCCGCGTTGAATCGCGTGACCAGAGTCTTGACCGAATCGTGCGAAGCGAAGTCTGATATTTCTGGCTTGGCGCCCGCAGCCTCGGGCCAGTAGTGAATGATTGCCTCGCGCATGGTCATGCGTCGCCAATTTGCCTCCGCCCAGTCAATTTCGTCGTCGCCCCACTTTGATTTCGTAGTGCCGTTAACATCGATTGCGGCTTGCTCGATCAACTGCTGCGTTAGATCCATGACTCCGCGATAGTCGGTATAGGCCTGGTAGAACTCGAGCATGGTGAACTCGGGATTCCACCGCCATCCCAGACCTTCATTGCGGAAGTTGCGATTGATCTCGTATACACGATCAAATCCACCGACCGTCAGTCGCTTCAAATAGAGTTCAGGGGCGATGCGCAGGAACAAATCCATGTCGAGTGTGTTGTGATGAGTAATGAACGGCTTGGCCACGGCACCCCCGGCAATGGGCTGCATCATCGGAGTTTCTACTTCGATGAAGCCATGCGCGTCGAGAAACCGCCGCATTGATTGCACCAGCTTGCTGCGCTTGAGGAAAACTTCGCGAACCTCCGGGTTCATCACCAGGTCGACATAGCGTTGGCGGTAGCGGAGTTCCACGTCGGTCAGGCCATGCCATTTTTCAGGCAAGGGAAGCAGATCTTTCGAGAGGAAAGTAATCTCCTCGACATGCACGCTGAGTTCGCCAGTGCGCGTGCGAAATAAATATCCGCTGACGCCGATGTGATCGCCAAGGTCGAGAAGTTTGTAAAGTTCAAATCCTTTTTCGCCGACTGCATCTTTCTTGACGTAAATCTGCAACCGCTGTCCATTCTGCTGGAGATGCGCGAATCCGGCTTTGCCCATGAGTCGAATCGCCATGATACGTCCGGCAATTCGCACATTGACGCGAGGGTTCTCCAGTTGCTCGGCGGACTTGTCCATGTAATCCGCCAAAATGGCCGGAATGTTGTGCGTGACTTCGTACTTAGTCGGATAAGCCTGCTGTCCTAGGGCTTCAATCTGCTTGAGCTTCTCGCGCCGCAGTTCGTATATTTTTTCGTCGAGTGCCAATGGGTTCCTTTGTTGAGACGTGAACAGAGATTATAAACAACGGAACGGTCAGGGGTTTGCGGCCAGGGTCGATTACCACAAAAGACACACGCATACCCGAAGGTCTCCACGACGCTTTTCCTTTGTTCCGCGTTCCTTGTGGTTCAATGCTTTTGCGCGACAAGCGGCGAAGTCTTGTCTGATTGCAAGAATCCTTGAAGCCAGCGCCACTCGGCGGTAGTATTACAGGTTCAACATTTCTCGCGCGTCAGCAGAGAAGAGGCCGGATGCCGCAAAACTATGTTCCGATCTTTATGTTCGTCGGCGTCGTGGGAGTTTTGATCCCCATCACGCTCTTGATTACCAGGCTGATTCGACCCGACAATCCCAACCGCACGAAGTTGATGCCATACGAATGCGGCATTGACCCCCTCGACAGCGCGCGCGGACGGTACACGGTTCGCTACTACATCATCGCCATCCTATTCGTGGTCTTCGACGTGGAGACCATCTTCCTGTTTCCCTGGGCGGTAAAGTTCAAAGCTTTGGGCACTTTCGGATTGTTCGAGATGATGATCTTCCTTGGCATCCTGGTCGTCGGCTACATCTGGATCTGGAAAAAAGGAGCGCTGGAGTGGGTATAGCGCCGACCGCCGCGAGTGGAAGCGGTGCGTCCGAGACTTTCGCCGCCAGCCGATGGACGAAAGGAAACCTGTTTTTCCCCACTCGCATTGTCGTGAACTCGTTGCATGTGATCCGCGTGAAGCCGCGTCTGTTCGCCAGCGTGGAAGAAAGTATTGCGATTGCGCAAGTCGCGTCGGTACAAATTGCTACCGGGATTCTGTGGGCGAATATCCGCATTGACTCGGCGGGCGGAACCAATCCGATCACTAGTCACGGGCATCGCAAAGCTGATGCCCAAAGGATCCGCGACCTGGTCGAGGCGTATCAAGCAGCGGCGCGCCAGAAATAACTGAAGATGGAGGACGGGCGTCGTCGGCCCGTCGGCGGGCAGAAAAAATCTGCGGAAGGTACGACGAGCGGGAGCGCCCGTTTTCTATCGCAAGTCGTTGACATGATATTGGCAAGCTGTTAGAAGTTAACGTTCTCCAAACTTGGTGCCGGGCTAGAGGTTTGCGCCTTCGCACCTGTACCCAAGCGAGCTGAAAACCGAAAACCTATGCCAGAGGAACACAAATCGGCTGAACCCGGTTCTGAACATAAGGCAGCCGCACCCGCGAAACCGGCCGGGCCGACTCCCGTGGCCTGGGAATCTCCGATGGTGAATACGCTAAAAGGCCAGTACGGTTCCGGCATTCGCGAGGCAAATAGCTATCTTGGCCAGAATTATTTCGTCGTGGAGCCTTCCATCGTCGTCGAGGTGCTCCAGGTTCTGCGCGACCGGGAACAATTCGACTACTGCGTTGACATCACCGCCGTGCATTATCCCACTCGGGAAAAGCAATTCGATGTTGTCTGGATCCTTTATTCTTTCGCCCGGAACGAACGCATTCGCGTCACAGCCATGATCGCCGACGGGGAGGCCGCACCCAGCGCAGTTTCCATCTGGGCGGCTGCCAATTGGCTGGAGCGTGAAGTTTTCGACATGTTCGGTATCCGTTTCGACGGGCATCCGGATTTGAAGCGTATCCTCCTGCCGGACGGCTGGAAGGGTTACCCGCTGCGCAAAGATTACGGAATCATCCAGCAGGATCAGGAATGGGTGCAGGCCAATCTGGGGATCGAGAGCGGCCAATAATCATGCCAACCGACCTCTCCCATCTGGATCTCGATCAGCCCGACCACACTTTTCTTGACAGCAACGAACTCGTCATTAATATGGGGCCGCAGCATCCGGCAACTCACGGAGTGCTGCGCGTAATCCTCAAGCTGGATGGCGAGAAAGTGTTGGGTACGGAATGTGTAATCGGCTACCTGCATCGCGGGGTGGAGAAAATTGCCGAGCATCGCACCTACGCCATGTTCAATCCGTATGTCGATCGCATGGATTACGTCGCCGCGGTGTCGAACGGATTGGGCTACTGCGAAGCGGTCGAGAAGTTGCTGAATATCGAAGCCCCGCCGCGGGCCAATTACATTCGCGTCATTCTGACTGAATTGAACCGGCTTGCCAGCCACATGCTCTGGCTGGGCACGCACGCCCTCGATATCGGTGCGATGACGCCTCTGTTTTACACCTTCCGCGACCGGGAAGAAATTCTCAAGATCTTCGAAAAGTATTGCGGCGCGCGCTTGACTACGCATGCCTTCCGCATCGGCGGATGCCTTTATGAAACCTATGAAGGCTTTGAGCGCGACGTGAAGAAGTTTCTCGATTTCGTCCCGCCGAAAATCGACGAATATGAAGAACTGCTGACCAGCAACCGTATTTGGCTGGAGCGAACCAAAAACGTGGGCGTGATCTCGGCGAAGGACGCGATTGCTCTTGGCGTTACCGGTCCGGTCTTACGGGCGAGCGGCGTGAAGTGGGACCTGCGCAAAGCGCAGCCATACGCCAACTATTCCGAGTTCGACTTCGATATTCCCATCGGACAGAAGGGCGACACTTACGATCGGTACACGGTGCGTATGGAAGAGATGCGGCAATCGCTGCGCATCATTCGCCAGGCGGTCGAGAGAATTCCCGAAGGCCCGATCATGGCAAAGGTCCCAAAGGTGGTGAAACCGCCGGTGGGCGAAATTTACCATTCCATCGAAGCGCCCAAAGGCGAGCTGGGATATTTCATCGTGAGCGACGGCTCGACCCAGCCTTATCGCGTTCGCGTCCGGCCTCCGTCGTTTGTGAATCTGCAGGCTCTGGATGTCATGGTGCGTGGCGCAATGGTCGCCGACGTAATTGCTGTAATCGGGACTCTGGATATCGTGCTGGGTGAGGTGGATCGCTGATGCTCGATTACATCACCTCGTATCTCAGCAGCAACACCACGCCGGGCCAGGCCGGAAACGTTTTCTGGGCGCTGGTTTACATCATGGTCGTTTTCGGCGGAGTTTCCGTCGCGGTCATGGCCATGAACTGGCTGGAGCGCAAAGCGCTCGCCCATTTTCAGATTCGCCTTGGCCCCATGCGCGTCGGCCCGCACGGCTTGCTGCAACCGATTGCGGATGCGATCAAGTTGATGACCAAGGAAGACATCATTCCTGCCGAGGCTGACAAGTTTGTTTTTCTGATTGCGCCGCTGATCATTCTTTGTGCCTCGTTCGCGGTGTATGTGGTGGTGCCCTTCGGGCCCACACATGCAATTACCGACATGAACATCGGTGTGCTCTTCATGCTGGGAGTTTCGTCCCTAAGCGTGCTGGGCGTGGTCATGGCGGGCTGGGCGTCGAACTCGCACTACCCGCTGATCGGAGCGCTCCGCTCGAGCGCGCAAATGGTTTCCTACGAAGTGGCGATGGGAATGGCGGTCGTATCCGCGATTCTCATGACCAGCCTGAATACGACGGGCACGGGAACCCTGAGCATGATCGGGATCGTGCAAGCTCAGCAAGCGCAGCACATCTGGTTCATATTCAAATTTTTCCCGCTGGGCTTCATTGCGTTCGGCATATTCGCGATTGCCATGGTCGCTGAAACCAACCGCGCACCGTTTGACTTGCCCGAGGCGGAATCTGAACTAACCGCCGGCTTCCACACCGAATATAGTGGCTTGCGCTGGTCGCTCTTCATGCTCGGCGAGTACGCCGCAATGATCGCGGTCTCGTCGATTGCCGTAACACTTTGGCTGGGCGGCTGGATGCGGCCCTTCCCCAACAGCCTGACGGGCGATACCTGGGATCTCGTATTCTCATTGTTCCCGGGACTGACTTTCATCGGGCTGGCGCTGATCGCTTTTATCGGCGTGAAGCGCATGCCGAAGCATCCTTATTTTCATTTGCAAACCGCTGGCCTGGCCGGATTCGGCGCGGTGCTGGGACTGATTGGCCTCATCCTGTTTGCGCCGCCGGTGCGCGATCGCATTCAGGATATCTACTGGTTCATCGCCAAGGTCGGCGGCTTTATGTATCTCTATATTTGGTACCGTGCCACCTTCCCGCGTTACCGCTTCGATCAATTGATGCACGTAGGATGGAAAGTTCTGTTGCCGATTGGTATCGGAGTTCTGGTCCTAACCGCGATTTTGGGAGTGTGGCTCTAACATGCAGACCCTCGCGCCTCCCGGGATGACGCCAGTAGCCACGACGTTCTTCTTTTATTTCTTGTCCGGGATCACGTTGCTCGGCGGCGTCTTCGTAATCACGCGCAAGAACCCAGTGCACTCCGCCCTGGCACTGATTCTCAGCCTGCTGACGCAGGCTGGACTGTATCTGATGCTCTATGCGCCGTTCGTCGCTGGCGTCCAGATCATTCTTTACGCCGGCGGCATCATGGTGTTGTTCTTGTTCGTGATCATGTTGGTGAACCTGGAGCGATCGCAGAGGGAAGAACAGTTCAACAAGCAATGGCTGGTCGGACTGTTGGCAGCCCTCGCCCTGGGCGGGCTCCTGACGATGGTTTACGTAAAGGGCACGGCGTTGTTGCCGGCGCGGCCGGGCATTCCGGTTGAAAGCAACAACACCCAGCAGATCGGCGTGATGCTTTACGGCCCATACATGTTTTCATTTGAGATCGCGTCGTTGCTGTTGCTGGTAGCAATCATCGGCGCTGTTGTGATGGCAAAGAAGAGAATTTAGCCCGCAGAAGAATATATGGCTCCAATCGGAACCGTACATTACATCGTGGTCGCGGCCGCCCTGTTTAGTCTGGGCGTGATCGGCGTTTTGACGCGCCGCAACGTAGTGATTGTGCTGATGTCGATTGAACTCATTTTGAACGCGGTCAACCTGAATCTGGTGGCATTTTCGCGAATCTGGGGATTGCACGGCCAAGTATTTGCAATCTTCGTCATTACCGATGCTGCCGCGGAAGCGGCCGTAGGTTTGGGAATTCTGATTGCCTTCTTCCGCAACAAAGAAACTGTGAACGTGGATGAAGTCGATTTATTGAAATGGTAGAAAAGCGGCATTTAGCACTTAGCATTGAGCTCGGCCGAAACAAGTGCCAAGAAGCCGAATGCTAAGTGCCAACTGCAAATTGCTCGACGTAGACAAAAAATGTTCTTCCTAACCCACATCTGGCTGATTCCTCTGCTGCCGGCTTTCGGCGCGGCGATGATGTTTTTCTTCGGCCGCAAGCTGCAGAAGGCGACTGCCAGCGCGGTGTGCGTCGGAACGGTGGTGTTGGCCTTCCTGTTCTCGTGTGGCGCGGTGTGGCAATACACCGATTATTCGCACGACAAGCCGGGCAAGCCTTACGAGACCATCATTTACACGTGGCTGGGCACCGACACCGGCCAGATGAATTACGTCAAACACGACGGCACTCCCGCCCCATTTCAAGCCGACGTGGGATTTTTGCTCGATCCCTTATCCGGCATTTGGTTGTTATTCGTGACTGGGGTCGGCGCGCTCATCCATATTTACTCGACCGGCTACATGGCGCACGAAGGCGGATATTACCGCTTCTTCGGGTACTTGAATCTGTTCATGTTCTCCATGCTGACGCTGATCCTGGGGAATAACTACGCCCTGATGTTCGTCGGGTGGGAAGGCGTGGGCTTGTGTTCGTACCTGTTGATTGGATTCTACTTTCAGCGTCACTCCGCCAGCACCGCGGCGAACAAGGCGTTCATCGTCAATCGAATTGGTGATGCCGGATTCTTGATGGGAATGTTTACGATCGCCTGGTACTTCGGGTCGGTGCGATATACCGAAGTCACGCATCTGGCGCGTAGCGGACATTTTGCCATCGGCGATCCCATCATTACTGCCGCGACGCTTTTGCTGTTTGTCGGCGCTTGCGGAAAGTCCGCACAGATTCCACTTTACGTCTGGCTGCCCGACGCCATGGAAGGCCCCACGCCCGTCTCCGCATTGATCCATGCCGCGACCATGGTGACGGCGGGCGTTTACATGGTCGCGCGTTCAAACGCACTCTTTGTGTTGGCTCCGACTTCGATGAAGACGGTCGCAATTGTCGGAGCATTGACGGCGATCTTCGCGGCGTCGATTGGGCTGGTGCAAAACGATATCAAGCGCGTGTTGGCTTATTCCACCGTCTCGCAGTTGGGATACATGTTTCTCGCACTCGGCGTTGGCGCCTTCACGGCCGGTGTCTTTCACGTCTTTACTCATGCATTCTTCAAGGCGCTCTTGTTCCTCGGTTCCGGTTCGGTAATCCACGCGATGAGCGGCGAGCAAGACATGCGCAACATGGGCGACCTGCACAAACGCATTCCGATTACCCACTGGACGATGTTCATTGCCACCTTCGCCATTGCGGGTATCCCTCCGTTCGCCGGGTTCTTTTCCAAGGATGAAATTTTGTGGCAGTCGTGGTCGTCCGAAGGCGGCGCGTATCGCTGGCTCTGGTTCATCGGATTCATCACCGCACTGATGACCGCCTTTTACATGTTCCGCCTGATGTTCCTGACCTTCCACGGCAAGCCGCGCATGAGCCATGACGTCGAGCATCACATCCACGAGTCTCCGAAGTCGATGACGATGCCGCTGGTTATTCTCGCGGTGTGCGCTATCTCTGCGGGATGGCTGGGTTGGCCGCATAGTCTGGGCGGCTCCGATCGCTTCGCGAAGTTTCTGGATCCGGTGTTCGCCCGCGAAGCTGTGGTCTTCCAGGAAGAGGGCAAAACCGCTCAGCTTGCAGCGGGAGAAAAAGAAGAAGAGCACACCAGTCCCATCGAGTACGCGCTCATGTCTCTTTCAGTGGGAGCGGCTTTTGTTGGCTGGGGCATGGCGTGGCGCGCCTACCGCGATGCTGGTAAGGGCTACACCGAGCCGATTGCGGTTGCAGCGCCTCCTGTCTACGATCTGCTCTACAACAAGTACTACGTAGATGAAGCTTACGACTATGCCTTCACCGGCCGCCGCAAAGTGGGAGATGTGCGACTCGGTGTGATGGGATTGGGCGAAGCGTCGTCATGGTTCGATTCTCATGTTATCGACGGCGTGGTCAACGGCGCTGGTTGGATGACTCGCTTCGCCGGCACAATTTCCAGTTGGTGGGACAAGTGGATTATCGATGGCCTGCTGGTCAATGGACCGGCAGTCTTGTCGCGTATGCTGTCTTATCCGACGCGGCTACTGCAATGGGGATTAGTGCAATGGTACGCGCTCGTGATGGTGGTTGGCTTAGCGGGATTCGTAGCGTATTTTGCATGGCGGTAAAGTAGCGAATTATGTAGCGCGGGCGTCTGCGTCACGGACTAACAATGCAAAGCCATATTCTCTCGATTATCTTATTCACGCCGCTGGTTGGCGCTCTGCTCCTGATCTTCATTCCCAAGGAGCAAAAGGACGCCATTCGCTGGATCGCGAACCTGTTTTCGCTGGGTGGCCTTCTGGTCTCCATCCCGCTGGTGCCGTGGTTCTGGGCACAGCGCTTCGATCCTGGCTTCAAGTTCATGGAGGGCGCGCCCAACAACTGGATTCCCTCCATCGGCGCCGGATATGTCCTCGGCATTGACGGCATCTCTTTTTTGCTGATCATGCTGACCACCCTGCTGGGGTGGATTTCCATCCTTTCTTCCTGGACCGCGATCGAGAACCGGGTGAAGGAATATTACATTTGGTTTCTGATCCTGCAGACTGGAATGCTCGGCGTGTTCATGGCGCTCGACTTCTTCCTGTTCTTCATGTTCTGGGAAGCCATGCTGGTGCCGATGTATCTGCTGATCGGCATCTGGGGCGGCCCACGCAAACTTTATGCCGCCATTAAGTTCTTCCTGTACACGCTCTTCGGCTCCGTGTTGATGCTGTTGTCGGTATTGTTCTTATACTTCTACAACTACAAACAGACCGGCGCTTACACGTTCAGCATCCAGGCGCTTTACCAGACCGCGCCGCGCATCTTCCACGATCCGGCCTATGGCTCGACTTTTGCCATCTTGTTGTTCCTGGCATTTTTCCTGGCCTTCGCCATCAAAGTACCCATGTTCCCATTCCACACCTGGCTTCCGGATGCTCACGTGGAAGCGCCAACTGCCGGCTCCGTCATTCTGGCAGGTGTTCTGTTGAAGATGGGAACGTACGGGTTTATCCGTTTTGCCCTCCCCTTTTTCCCCGATGTCGTCATGCACCCCAAAGTTCGATTCTGGATGATCTTCCTATCCATCGTCGGCATCATCTACGGTGCACTGGTTTCGCTGATGCAGCGAGACATGAAGAAGCTGGTGGCGTATTCGTCGGTCAGCCACTTGGGCTTCTGCACGCTGGGGATTTTTGCGTTAAACCCGGCCGGGTTGAGCGGATCGGTGCTGCAGCAGATCAACCACGGTATTTCAACTGGCGCACTCTTCTTAATCGTCGGCATTCTTTATGAGCGGCGTCACACTCGCGAGATTTCCGAATACGGCGGGATTTCCAACGTCATGCCGCTGTATGCCACGATCACCATGATCATGTTCCTCTCGTCGATGGGATTGCCGCTGCTGAACGGCTTCGTCGGCGAGTTCACCATCCTTCAGGGCACGTTCATGGAAAACTGGAAGTGGGCTGCGTGGGCGGTTCCCGGCGTGATTCTGGCAGCCGCTTACTTGCTTTGGCTCTATCAGCGAGTTTTCTTTGGGACGGTGACCAATCCTAAGAACGAAAAGCTGCACGACCTGACCCCGCGCGAGATCTTGACCTTTGCGCCGCTGCTGATCATGGCATTCTGGATTGGGCTTTATCCGAAACCGTTCTTTCCAGATCTTGCAACAGCCGGTCAATCAGTTGGTGCTGACCGTCCGGCCCGACTATCCCGGGATCACCGCACAACCGGTCAACGCGGCAATTCAGCCCACGGCCCCTGCGGCGCTTGCAGTCGTGGCGCCGTCCGCATCGCCGCTGGTAGGGAAGGGGAAGAAATAAGTGCTGGGCATGCCACAATATTTCACGGCCACGGACTATTTGTTGTCCCTTCCCATTCTCTTGCTTACAGTTTTCGCGCTGGGCATCCTGCTGATCGACCTGATGATTCCGAGGGAATGGAAGTGGATGAACGCAGTGACTGCGTTGATCGGCATCCTGTTTTCTGCAGTCGCAGTGTTGAAGATCCAATATGTGCAAGAGGGAGCATTAAGATCCGGTCGCGTGATTCAATTTGCGTTTGCGCAGTCCCTGGCGCTCGACCACTTTTCTATTTATTTCTACTACCTGTTTCTGGCTGGAGCCGCGATTTCAATCCTGATGTCGGTGCGTTATCTCGAGATCGAGCATGAGAACCACGGCGAGTTCTACGCCCTGATCTTATTTTCGGTCGTCGGCATGATGTGCATGGCCTCCTCGTTCGACGTGGTCCTCACGTTTATCGGCTTGGAGTTGATGGCGATCTCCACCTACGTGCTCGTCGGATTCCTACGCAGCGACCGCCGCTCCAATGAAGCCGCGCTGAAATATCTTTTGTTGGGAGCATTTTCGTCAGGCATTTTCGCCTACGGATTGTCTCTCTTCTACGGTTTGGCGGGTGGCACCAGTTATATGGCGATACGCCAGGCCCTGGCGCAACAAATTGCGCAAAATTCCGGCCATGTCAGCCCGGTTGCGATCATCGCGCTGCTGACGACGGCCGTTGGCCTATTTTTCAAGATTGCCGCCATACCCTTTCACCAGTGGGCTCCGGATGCCTACGAAGGCGCGCCCACCAGCGTCACCGCCTTCATGTCCGTAGCTGTGAAAGCCGCCGCGTGGGCGATGCTGCTGCGCATTTTCCTATGGGCTTTGTACCCTCTGCGCACGACGTACCTGCCGCTACTGATCTTCGTCTCCATCGTCACCATGACCGGCGCGAACCTCGCCGCACTCACTCAGAACAACTTGAAGCGCCTGATGGCCTATTCGTCGATCGCACACGTCGGCTACATGCTTCTAGGGTTGGTTGCGGTCGCTTCGGTAGATTTCCCATCTCCGGGGTTCCTCGATGGCTTCAAGGGAATTTTGCTCTATTTGCTTGTCTATACCTTCATGAACCTGGGCGCCTTCGCTGTGATTACTTCTCTGCGCCAGCGTGACGTGATCGGCGACGAAATTGACGACATTGCGGGGCTATTCTTCCGCGCTCCGACGGAAGCGATCCTGATGTTGATCTTCCTGCTGTCCCTGGCTGGAATCCCGCCACTGGCGGGCTTCTACGGGAAATACTTCATCTTCCTCAGCCTGATGGAAAGCAATCACTATGTTCTGGCTTCGCTAGCGGTGCTCTACGCAGTGTTCGGTCTCTACTACTACATGCGGGTTGCGAACGCCATGTTCATGCGCGAAGCTGAAGTCAAATCGCGGCTCCCTATCAGCGTCGCCATGAGAGTAGCGCTTGGCGTCACCGCGTTTGGCACCGTCGCGATCGGAATCTTTCCGGAGCGATTTATTCGCGTCGTGACCTGGTCGCTGGGCTTGAGCTAAAGTAGGCAGTGATGCCTTCCCACGAAAACGATTCTCCCCCTAAGAAAAGCGCATGGGTGCAACTGGCAAATTACAGCCAGTTGGCATTCGTCTTTCCTGCGGCCACGGTGGTTGGATGGCTCATCGGTTCAGCGCTCGATCACTGGCTGCACACCACGTGGTTGTATCTGGCGGGTTTGATTGTAGGAATCGTCGCGGGCTTCGTCGAACTGATCCGGACCGTCACCCGGTCTGATTCTTAACGACGTTATGAACGCGGACGCGGACAGCCCGATCGAATCGTTTTATTCCGGTGCGGTGGCGCGCATTCCCCGATTCATGATCGTCCTGGCGGTCGTTCTTACCGCCGCAGGCTGGCTGCGCTTCGGCTGGCGTGTCGCTCTCGGCTTCGCCTGCGGAAGCGCTATCGCTTACCTCAACTTCCATTGGCTGGAACGGGTGGTCAGCGCGCTTGCCGACCGCGCGACCCAGACCGCTTACCGGCAATCCAGTGGCGGAATTGTGTTTCGTTTTCTGGTTCGCTACTTTTTGATGGCCGTGGCCGCATATGCTATATTCAGTGTTTCTCCCGCGAGCGTTTATGGCCTATTTGCGGGCCTGTTTTTGCCCGTCGGGGGGATTGCCTGCGAGGCCGGATACGAGCTGTACGCTGCGCTAGCACGCGGCCTGTAGGCCGTGAGCGGGCAACAAGCTGAAAGCCAGAACCGTTTTTATGCACGAACAACTTTGGTTTACCGCGTTTTTGAATAATTATCTCGCCGGTCCGGTGGACGCATTGCTGCGGGCGCTGCACATTGAGCCGAAATTCGCGGACGCGCCCATCCCCAATTCCGTGGCGATGGAAATCCTGGTATTTCTGTTCCTGGTAGCCCTGTTCGCCATGGTTCGCTCGCAACTCTCGGTGGACCGCCCCAGCGCTCTTCAGCACATCTTCGAAGGCGCCCATGGATTCATCGAAGGACAGAGCCACGAAATTGTTGGCCACGGCAGCGAGGGATTTACACCCTTCCTGATGGCGTTGGGCTTTTTTATCCTGCTCTGCAATCTGATCGGGGTAATTCCGGGATTCGAATCACCCACGGCCGTTCCGGTGGTTCCCTTGGGCTGCGCGATCTGTGCCTTCGTTTACTATCAGGTTCAAGGATTCAAGCACGCTGGGCCGTCGTATCTGAAGCATTTCGCCGGGCCGATGCCCGCCTTAGCGCCGCTGATGGTTCCGATTGAGCTGATCAGTCATTTAGCTCGCGTGCTCTCGCTGACCATCCGTCTTTACGCCAACATGTTTGCCGGCGATATGGTCACCCTGGTTTTCTTTTCGCTGGTTCCGTTGGCTGTCCCTATCGTATTCCTTGGCCTGCACATCGGAGTATCGCTGTTGCAGACTTATATTTTCGTGCTGCTGACGACCGTGTATCTAGCCGGCGCAGTGGCCGAAGAGCACTAGACACTTTTGTTCGGCCGTACAGCGTGAGGGCGTCTGCACGAGGATGACGTCAACCACCCACTGGCGGTATTTCATAGCTACGAGGAGAAGCACAATGCGCAAGTTGAGCAATCTGTTCATGGCACTGTCCGTCCTGAGCTTTGCCGTCCCGGCGTTCGCGCAGGGCGGGGAAGCCGCGGCTGGAGTTAACTGGGTAGCGATCTCCGCTGGATTTTCGATGGCGTTCGCTTCAGGTATTTGCGCCCTGGCGCAAGGCAAAGCGACGGCCGCAGCCGCTGAAGGCCTGGCCCGAAACCCGGCAGCTCGTCCCGGCATTCAGCTCTCGCTGATTCTGGGACTGGCTCTGATCGAATCCCTGGCGCTGTACACGCTGGTCATTATTTTTGCCAAGGTAAAGTAAGAAGATCGTGCGAAACGCAAAAGCCCCTGCTCTGGTCGAGCAGGGGCTTCTCTTTGAAGTGAATTTACTTAAAGTTTTCTCTGCCCGCCCCACTCCGAAGCACGAATTTCCGGCGCGCGTTCAACCGCCTCCATCAACACCGTGCGCAGGCGGTAGCGGCTTTCCATGTCGGTGTTCACAATTTCGAATCCCACTTCGTTGACGCGAGCCCGCCGCAGAAGCACTTGCCCGCGAATGTGTCGCACGCCCACCGAAATATCAATATTAGCTTCCGAGCCGACGCGCAGATTGTCCTCCTTGGTGCCCATTCCGCCGCCCAGACTCAATTCACGAAGCAGAATGCTGGACTTTCCCCATGAGCTGCTGATGATCGCCGAAAGCGTTTTACGCAGCACAATGCGCTCATAGCGGCGCTGGCGCACCCAGGGGCACGCGGGTGCCGCATCCAGAGGCGCAATCGCGAGTTCGCCGGGCTCGAGGCCGCTGTCCGCCATGACCTGGCTGCCGTAACGCGGATCGATTTTGGCAAGGGCCTGTGCAGCCGTAATTCGCAGTTCGCGATGATTGACCCACTTCCACATTTTCTTGTTTTCGAGCAAATTGCGCAGCACCGGGATCGATTCCGGTTCGCGCAGCCTTCCCAGTGATTCCACCGCCTTCATTTGAACGATCGCCGAGCGGCCCTGCGAATCGCCGGCCTCCGCCATGACCATCAACGGCGGCACGGTAGTGCGATCCCCGCTCATACCGATTTCGTCGATCGCCTGCGGTAGAACCATGGCATCCAGATGTTCCAGGATTTCCAACAAAGTACGTCCGCGGTCGGCCGCCGCGCCATAAGCGATCTGTCGCACAATGATGTCGTGATAAAACCGGTTCCACTCCGGCAGACGTACCGGCAACAGTTCCAGCAGTGTGGGCACATCGAGGCGGCTCAATAGCCCAACCACAGAAGCAGCCTGGCGAACCTGACCGGTGCGCAGCATCTCTCGCGCCTGCTGCATACCATCTGGACCAAGCTCCTTCACAATGTCGACCATGCGGTCGCACTCTTCGCGCCGCATGCAGCGGAAGAAGCGGTCCGCAAGATGTTCCACTGCGGCTTGCGAAGTGCGGCGCAGCACGAGAATCAGGTCGGGAGGAACTTGCGGCAAGCGCAATGCTTCTTCGATAAACTCCGGAAGACGATTTTCTACCCCAATGCGCGGGCGCAGCTCATTTGCCATTGCCGAGCGATGTCTGGCAACTTCCTCAATGGCGCGGCAGACCTCGCTCAGTGCTCCGAATTGCTTGCGATTGCCAGCTTCCGTGCTCAAACGAACAAAAGCCGCGCTGAGCAAGCTCTGCACTTCGGGATCTGAATCCCTGATGAGGGCTTCGCCAATCTTGTGCACAGCCGAGCCAATCAAATCAATGCCGGGAGCGGCGAACAGGTCCGCCAACTGGCTCATCCCGATGGCGGCCTTGCGGCGCGGATCGGCGTCTTTCGCGCCAAGGCACCCACAATAGTTTTGCAGGATGGCGCTGGCGCCTTCCTTGTCGCCACGCTCCAGCAAGACTTCGATGAACTGGCGAATATTGCGCGGCGGCACGCAGGCGGCTTCGTTCGAAAGCAGCACACTTTTCTTTCCAGCTTCCGGAACTTCCGCCCAGAACATGCGGTCGAGAATGTCGGCGTGAGATTCCACCAGCATGCCGGCCTTGCTCATCTTGTCTTCATGTACGCGCAGAATCTGCCGCAGGGTATCCATTTGCCGGCTCATGTGTTCCAGCATCTGGTGAACCGCGTTGACTTTGACGTCGCCCTTTTGGAAGCGCTCCATGGCGAAGCGGATGGCCATGTGTTCGGCTGCCTTCATCAGCAGAGGCGTATCGCTCTTTTCTGACGGAGCCTTGGCAGCCAGGCTTTCCAGGAGTTGTTGAAGATTGACCTTGGTGTTGGCGTCTGCATTCGTGAGTTCGACCTGCAAGGATTGTTGCTGAGCAGTGCTCGGTTCAGTTCCGGCTTCGCCAAACTTGGTCAGCAGGCGGATTGCCTGGATGACTTCTTCCTCCTGCAGCGGAACGACTCCGCCCGCCCAGGTTCCTTCGCCCGTAGAAGCGGCAACGCCTCCGGGTTGGCCACCGCCAACATTTGGCACGCTGCCAACGGGAGCGCCACCCGCAACTCCTCCACCTGAACGCGAGCCTTCGGCGGCGGCGATCAGTTGCAGCAGCTTCTGTGGATCATTCAGCCACTCTTTGAATTCAGGGCCCAGAGTCTGCGCCGCGATCTGCGCTGCAATCGTCACATCGCTGGTTCCGGGATCGGCCGCAACAAATTTGACCTCATTGATCCGAATCGTCGATGTTTTGCTGTCTCCAAATGTTTCCTTGATCTGCTTGACCACGTCCTGAGCTTTTGAACCGCCCACGGCAAACGCACGAATTAAGCGGGCAAAATCATCCACCGTAACTTTGTTGGAAAAGTGAATACTGGCCAGGCCCGCCGCGGTAAGAAGCTGGGCAAAGCTGCGTTCCGCTTGCCCCGATTCAAGCGCGACGCCGTCGATCAGCAGCCGGTTCGAAGAAACTCCCAGCAGAAACCCGCCGTCACTGTCTTTGGGCAAGCCCTGCTGCAGTTCATTCCAGCTGATTTCGAACTGACCTTCTGTCCGCTTATGTTGAAAGCCGTACAGCCGAACGTACTTCACCAAAATGTTCAGGCTGTGAATAAAAGCGCGAGCGGAGGCATTCCTGTCTTCTCGCCCCTTCGATGTGGCCGCGGTAGAAATACGCTCTCCTGAAACTCCGAAATAAGGTTAGTTCAGAAGGTACCGAATTGCATGTTACGGAGGTAATTGAAGCGAGGAAAGCCAAACCATGGAAAACAAAAGGGGCAACCGTTCCGGTGTAACCCGTGCCCCAGGTGGCGAATACCTTTTGCCGGCACTGGAATTAATTCGCGTCAGCAGCGAGAATGGTCGCTGACCACAACTCAATGACCACGGCACCATCAGTTCTCAAACCAAGAAGTGTCCAGAAAAAGGCTGGCCTCGCTCTGTGGATGGACCGAGTGCTCGAGGAATGCGATCGTGCCGCCTTCGATTTTTCCGCCGATCCGGTGCACGACCTGCGGGTGGCTTTGCGCCGCTGCCGCTCTCTGGCGGATGGACTGATGGCAATGGATCCCGACCCGGCGTGGAAGCAAATGAAGAGGGCCGGCAAGCGCTTGTTCAGCCAACTGGGGGAACTGCGCGATGCCCAAGTCATGGAAGAGTGGGTGCGTCGTCTCGGCGGCCCCGATGACCCGGTGACCACGTCGCTGCTGCAGTTTCTTGCCGGTCGTGAAGCTCAACTCAAACTAGACGCTGCGCAAGCACTGCAAGACTTCGATCGCAAGCAGTGGCGGCGATGGAGTCTTTCTTTGCCGCGCCGCACCAATCGCGTCCGAGCCGGAAGCGCGCTCTTTAAACATCTTGCCCTCGAACGCTGGGCCGAAGCATACGCGCTGCATCACAGCGCCATGCGCAATCGTTCCCAGTTGGCATTCCATCGGTTACGCATCGGCATAAAGCGGTTCCGCTACATCGTGGAAAACTTCCTTCCTGAGCAGCACGTCGCATGGAGCGCTGATCTCAAAGAATTGCAGGACTTGCTCGGCGAAGTTCACGACCTCGATGTGCTCTGGACGACCCTCTCGCAGATCGCCGCTTTTCCCGATATCGAGGCCCGTTCTCGCTGGCGCGACAAAATTGTCGAAGAGCGAGCCGGCCGGATCGGCCAATATCGCGACAAGATGCTGGGAAGCGCCTCACTTTGGCACGTGTGGCGCGCCGATTTGCCGCAGGGAAAACAAGTCGAGGCCTCAGCCATGAACCGCCTCAAGCTATGGGCTTCATTCCTCGATCCCGACTTCAAACACTCACTCCAGGTCGCCCGCTTGTCGCTTCAGCTCTACGATCAAATGCCACCGAAGCATCGCGTTGCCTATTCCGATGCGCAACGATCCATTTTGCAGGCGGCAGCTTTTCTCCACGACGTCGGTCGCAGCAAGGCGCAGAATGCGCATCACAAAGCTTCGTATGACTTGATACGGCGGCTGAAACCTCCATTGAGTTGGACTGAAGAAGAAATGAGATTGGTTGGAGTTGTCGCGCGCTATCATCGCGGAGCATTACCGCGAACCGGGCAGGCAACACTAACCGGCCTCACGCCTGACCAACGCAAGAGCACGTTATACCTCGCGTCGATCCTGCGGCTGGCCAATGCCTTCGACTCCGACGGCGACAGCCGGATTGGACGGCTCGAAGTCAGCGAACAGAACGGTTTCCTCGCGATCTCTGCCCAGGGTTACTCCTCGCAAGATCGCATGGCCGAGGCTGTCGCAGCCGCTCGCCACCTACTGGAAATCGTCTGCCGCTGCCCAGTGTTGGTAAAGCCACTGAGAAATCAGAACCATAAACCACGAACTAGAAACTAAGCAGTCACTTCTTAGGTTTCCCGATCTCAGATACAAAGTAACTAACCATGACCCACCCTCAATTAGTCCAGAAAGCCGTGGCTTGGCTACGCTCGTATCGCTGCGGAGTGGTTCTTTCCGAGCAAGCCTGCATCAGCGGCGAAATGCCCGATGCCATTGGATGGAAGCGCGCTTGCCATTCCGTGATCATTGAATGCAAGATCACGCGTTCCGATTTCCTCATCGACCGCGAAAAACCCTTCCGCCAGAAGCCCGAGCTGGGTCTGGGCTGCGAGCGCTTCTATCTGACGCCAGCTACAATGCTGCGCGCGGAAGAACTGCCCCTGGGATGGGGTCTCCTGGAATGCCATAACCGAAAAATCTCAATGGTCAGGCCTTCCGCCAAAAACTTTCGTACCGCTGTGGGGTTCAAGTATGAGATGAATTTGCTGCTGGCCAGCCTTCGCCGCGTGGAGGTTCGGATCGAACCGCAAACCATCACCGACTTCCTGAAGTGGAAGAACCGTATGGCTGAGTACAACCGCGGATCGTTGCCCGAAGGCATAGTGGCAGCCCAAGAAGAAGCAAACTGCTTCCTGGAGGAAACGACGTAGCGTATAACGCTGCCACCCCGCGAAGTAGCGAGTTAGATCCGGCAGCGGGAAAGAATCTCTGTCATCCCTAGAACTGAAGGACCTATGTATTTTGTGAAAACCACAAATAATCCGACGAAACAAATCATGGGCAATCCACGAATTGGGCTTTTAACGCTCTGCGCAGCGATCCTGCTCTGCCTGGCAGCACGCGCGCAAAACCAGCCCCGAGTCACTCCGATCAACGCCGGCGGCCCGTGGCAGGAATACGACTCCCGCGACCCTATGACCGACGTAAAGAGATCCCGCTTCGAATTAGCAGGCGACAACCCGCTGCGCAATAGCTCCGCCAATCCGAAGATCAACATTTACTGCGAGAACGGCAAATTTCTCTTTGGGCATTTCGATCCCTTGGTACGCGTTGATCCCAACCGCCCCGGTTTCTGGGGTCAGCCGCAGGTTCAAGTCGTGGTTCGGGTCGATAGTCACAACGACAAACACAGCTGGAACTGGGACGGCCATTTTCTCGCCATGGACAAAGATTCCGTCCGTGGCTTAATCGGCGCGACCGTCTTCAAGGTCCAACTTCCAGGCCCAGGCGTGCCAGAGAATATTGCTACGTTCTCTCCCTCCGGCCTGGATCTACCGCAGTTCGACAAGGCCTGCCACCTGAAGCCAAAACGCTAATAGAGCCCGCGCGGGCGTCCCCGCGCCGTACGGCTTCTGGCAATAACAAGAACCCCAAAAAAACGAAAACCGGGCTGGTTAGCCCGGTTCCTCGTAGCGTCGAGTTGAATGCGGTTACATTACAGCGCGGCGCATGCCGACCAGTTGTTCGGGGTCGGCCAAAATCGCTATCCACCATCCGGAGAAGACGGGATTCATTTGCCTTGAATAAATGCAAGCCAGCAACCAAACCCAAGTGTAACTGGCGCCTGATGGAGGTACCGCTAAATAATTGATAAATATAACGTTAATGGGCTATAAGTGGAGCGGAGAACGCGGGTGACAACGAATGAAGACTTAAGACCGCAAATGTTTGCACATCTTGCTCAACCAAGTGTCTGCTTGATCGAGACTCTGACCAAGATCTACAACTCCCGCCGCCCCTCAATCGACTTAAGCATGGTGATTTCGTCGGCATACTCAATGTCACTTCCGGCGGGAATGCCGGTTGCAATGCGCGTCACTCTGAGCCCAGAGCGCCGCAGCTGCCCTGAAAGATAGGTTGCGGTGGCTTCGCCCTCGACCGTGGGATTCGTCGCAATGATGACCTCGTCCACTTGCGAGTCTTCCACCCGCCGCATGAGATTCGCAATGCGCAGCTGTTCCGGCCCAACCCCGTGCAGCGGAGAGATGGCTCCGTGCAGCACGTGATACACGCCGTTGAAATGTTTGGTCTTCTCCACCGAGGCGATGTTGGTGGGCTCTTCCACGACGCAAATCAGGCGCTGATTCCGAGTGGCGCTGCTGCAATAAACACAGGGATCAATGTCGGTGATGTTGTTGCACACCGAACACAGCCGAAGGCTCGCCTTCACATCGCGGACGGCCGCAGCCAGCGCCTCAGCATCGTCGTCATTCGAGCGCAGAATATGAAACGCCAGGCGCTGTGCAGTTTTGCTGCCGATGCCTGGCAGCTTCTTCAACTCATCAATCAGCCGCACCATCGGCTCAGCAAATTTAGACATGGGAGAGATTGACCAACTTGGTAATTGGGTAATTGAGTAATTTTCAAAACACTGCAACCACGGCGTCGGATGTGAGATTACTCAATTACAAAATTACTAATCACTCGATTCCTAAAGTCCCGGTAACCCCAAACCGCCCAGCATTCCGCCCATAGTGGATTGCATCGCTTCGTCCACTTTGCGGCTGGCCCCGTTGATCGCCGCCGTCACCAGGTCCTGCAGCATCTCAACATCGCCGCCCTTCACCGCTTCAGGATCGATCTTCAGGCTCAACACCTGTTTGCGGCCATCCATCTTGACCACAACGCTCCCCCCGCCCGAGGATCCTTCCACCACTGTCTCCTCCATCTTTTTCTGCAGGACTTCATACTGCTTCTTAGCCTGCGAAACCATATCCTGCAAATTGAATCCGCTCATTAGATCCTTCCACTAAAACCATGTAGGCGCGGGCATTCACGCCAGTGTTGCTAGAAAGAAGAGTCCAGTCGATTACTTCTTCCCACGATAGTCAATGATCGTTCTGATCTCCGCCCCGAACTTTTCCTTCATGCGCCGCACAATCGGATCCTGTTCCGCACGGCTGCGCCCGCTCCCGTTCGATGCCGGACGGCTCGCCGGTGCAGCCGCAACTTCGCCGGGAACCACCTTCAGCTTGAGGGGACGACCCGCAACCCCGCTGGCGGTCGCCATCGCCAATCGCCGTGCATCCGCGCCCAACGTCATATCGATCACGGTCGCGGACGAGGCCACCGTAATCACAACCTCATTTCCTTCGATCCGCCACTCGCCGCCGTCTAGCATCGACGCCAGCATCTGGTGACCGGCCGTTCCCAGAGCGTTCAACACAGATTCTCGTAAATCGGCCTGGCGCGACGCGTCCCTTTGAAGATTATTCTGACGGGTGGCGTCATCCGTCACCGGCTCCTTTCGGGATACGCGCTCGGGGCCAGGAGACATCTGCGGCGCCTCATCAGCCACAGCCACTGCCGATCCCATGACCACGCTCGGCGTTGTTGTATTGCCCAAAGGGCGCGCACTCGCCGCTGGATTGTCCTCGCTGATCAACTGCGGCTTTGACCCGCCTTTTCGTGCAGTGTCGGCCGCAAAGGGCGAAACGTAGTTTGCCCGCACCGCTGGCAATTCGGGCTTCTTCACATCGGGAACGACTGTAGGTCTACCAGCAGGCCGTGGAGAGCTGGCAATTCCTGCCTCGCTCAATAACTGTTCGATGGGCAATAGGCGTTGCGCGTGCGCCATCTTCAACAACCCCAATTCCAAATGGAATCGCTGCTCCTGCCTGTATCCCAACTCGCCGTGCGTGCGCAGCATGATCTGCAAATGCCGCGCCAAGTCTTCTTCGCTGAACAATTCAGCTACGCGCGCTACTCGCTGACGCTCATCATCGGAAATCTGCAGCAGGGAAGAGTCTCCCCCGGCAATCTTGGCAACCACCGTATTCCGGAGAAACCGCACCATCTGCCGCGCAAAGTGCGTCGGACTATGCCCCTCGCCGAGAAGTGTATCCACCAGTCGCAACACGCCTTCGCTCGAACTCTGCGCCACCGCCTGCATCACTTCTTCCAGCACTCCGGAAGGCGTAGCCCCCACCAACTGGCGCACCGCCTCAGCCGTCAGTCGGCCATCGCAGGAAGCAATTGCCTGGTCCATGATCGAGAGCGCATCCCGCACCGAGCCGTCCCCGGCTTCAGCCAGCAGGGCCAACGCATCTTCATCGGCAGCGATCTTTTCCCGGCCAATCAAATCGCGCAGTTGTTCCAGAATCTGTTCAAAGCGCACTGCACGGAAACTGAAATGCTGGCAGCGAGACCGAATCGTCTGCGGAATATCTTCTGGCTGCGTTGTCGCCAGCATGAAAACCACGTGTCCGGGAGGCTCCTCCAAAGTCTTTAGCAGCGCATTGAACGCCGCGTCAGTAATCTGGTGCGCTTCGTCCAGGATGTAAATCTTGAAGCGATCGCGAGCCGGACGGTATCGCGCTCCCTCGCGCAGCTCACGAATCTCATCAATTCCGCGATTGGTGGCCGCATCGATTTCCATCACATCCACGGAATTTCCCGCCCGAATTTCCGTACAGGATTCGCAAATGCCGCAAGGCTCAAGCACCGGCTTATCCGAGGACCGGCAATTCAAAGCCATCGCCAGGATGCGCGCCACGGTGGTTTTGCCAATCCCGCGATGCCCGCTGAAAATATAGCCATGCGCCGTGCGCCCCTGCTCAATCGCGTTCTTCAAGGTGCGGGTAACATGCTCCTGCCCGATGACTTCCGAGAATTTCTGGGGACGGTATTTGCGTGCCAGGACCTGGTAGCTCATGGTGTGGAAGCTAGATTATACGTGATGCGCACCGCGCACGGACCGCGGGTTTGCACACAGTATTTCGCCGCAATTTCATGAAATCCTTGCGAAACGGGGCTCTACAGAGTAGGCTTCTAGGTTGGCTTTTGACATCGAAGGGGGCTCCCGTGCAACTGAAATTGACTGTCCGCACCATCGATAACATTGTTGTCGTGGATTGCGCCGGCCGCATAGTATTTGGCGAAGAATCCGCCGACTTACGCGATACCGTAAGAATGGTGATCACCCAGAGCAAACGCATCGTGCTCAATTTGTCAGGCGTTACCTACATCGACAGCGGCGGCCTGGGAACGCTGGTTGCCCTCTACACCACCGCCCGCAACAATGGCGGCGCGATTAAATTGGCAAACCTTACCCAGCGCGTGGGAGACCTCCTGCAAGTGACCAAGCTCGTCACTATCTTCGATGTCTACGACAGCGAGGAGAAAGCAATCGAGTCCTTCCGCAAGACCGCGGTAGCCTGAAGAGTGTTTCGTATCGTGGGCGCCCCCGCCCGCGTACATGCCAAGACTGAATTCCGTCAAGTGATGCCCATGCATCAAGCCATCCTGGCCTCCATCCGCCGCATCCCTCGCGGCAAAGTTTCCACCTACGGTGCAATCGCTCGCGCCGCCGGCTATCCCGGACTGTCCCGACGGGTAGCCTGGGTTCTGCACCGCTCTTTCGGATTGCCGTGGCAAAGAGTGTTAGGAGCAGGCGGCGAGATCAAACTGCGCGGAGATTCCGCCATAGAACAACGCCTGCGTCTGGAAGCAGAAGGCGTAACCTTTCGCGGCCGTCGCGTCGACATGAAGCGTCACGAATTCAAGTTCGCGAAACCGAGATCGGGCACTGCCAAACCAAAAAAGAGCCCACGCCGTCAACCCACAGCGGCTCGACCACGAACTACTAACAACTAACGACCGTTCTTAAACTGCTCATCGATTTCAACCTGATAACCTGCGCTAAGCCGGTTGGTCTCATTCGCCATTCCGACCACTGCCATCAGCTCTTTAAACATCGCATCCGTCATACCCTTTTTGCGCGCTGACACCGTATGCGAAGCGATGCAGTAGTCGCACTGATTGCTGACGCTCACCGCAACGTACAGCAGTTCCTTGGTGAGCGGATCCAGGGCCCCGGGCCCCATGATCTGCTTGATGTCTTCCCAAGTGCGCTTCAAAGTAACCGGATCATTCGCCAAAGCCTTCCAGAAATTATTGATCCAGTCGGTCTTGCGCGTAGCCATAATGTCGTCATAGACTGCGCGCACTTCTGCGCTGGCATCTTTGTATTCCACTAATCCAAGCGTAGCCATAAGTCTCCGAAAATTAGTTAAAGGTGGGAGAGTTTTTGTTCTGCGAAGTTCGCGCATCCTCAGCGACGTTTGCGGTTAAAGGCTCTTTTCGATACCCGAAGGAACCTGCCCGTTGAGCAACTTCCCGAGCTCACACCACGAGCACCGCAACCCAACGTAGAAAGTCCCAAACAGCGCGTAAACCGCGCTGACTTCGTCAAAGCGCATCTCGTAAATCAATTTCTTGAACACCAGCGGATCATCCGCAAACAGATCCACTCCCCACTCCCAATCGTCGAACCCAATCGAACCGGTAATAATCTGTTTTACCTCGCCCGCGTATCGCCGGCCCACCAGCCCATGATCATTCATCTGCTGCGCCCGCTCTTCAATCGGGACGGTGTACCAGTTCTTCTCTTCACCCCGGCGGCGGTCCATCGGATAAAAACAAACATAGCGATGCTTCGGCATCTCCGGATACAGCCGCGGCCGCATGGCTTCTCGTTGCCGTGCCAGAGTTTCCTTGATGGCTGCATTCCATTCCTGCGTGTGCGCCGCCACCCCGCGCTCGGCCAGTTCGTTGTAAATCTTGATCGTAGATTCGTAGAGGCCCAACTCGATTACTGAAAGATAAGAAGTCGCCGGTTCCAGATAGTCGCTCAGCTTCAGGCTGGCCAACTGCATCTCGACCTGATTCAATTCCGCAAACGACTGCCGGAAGTGAACGAACATCAGGTCGCCCTTATGCCCCAGCAAAGAGAAAAGCGCGGAAGGCCCCGTCGGGTTCTGCTCCATCTTGGCCAGCATCGCCGCCGCTTCTTGCACAATCTTGACCTTCTGCGCAGGACGCAAGGGCCGCCAAGCCGACCAGCGAAAACGCATCATCTGATGCAAAACGCTGTAGCCTTCCACAGTCAAGGGCACAGGAGGAATCTCAGCTGAAGCAGCATGTTTCAGGGTGCCCTCCGGACGTGATTGGCCAGGGCGAGCCTGCTCAAGAGTAGCGCCCTCAAGACGAACCCCTTCCGGACGCCCCGAGCGAATGGTTGACATGAAGAACTCCCTTTCGCAACCATTGTAACCGCGAACCCAGCGAACGCAGGGTCAACCCAGGAACAGGCGAGACCATGAGGCTGGGAAAAGGCTAAATTTGGAGTGGGCGAGCGCTTCAGCATTCGCGCTACATTTCCGTCTGATTAACCGTAGGATTTTCCTCAACGATTGGCCAGAGTCGCGATTTCCCCTAAACCCAGCAGCTTGCTGTCCCCGGTGACAAGAGTCAGGTCGAGTACTTGGGCGGTTGCGGCGAGAAAACGATCGGCCGGATCTTGATGAGGTAGCTTCAACGCTCGAGCCGCAATTGCAATTTCGTGAGTCAGCGGGGCTTCGCGGAAGGGTGCGGTGGCCTGCAAGACCCACTCCGCCCAATCCACATGTAAGCTGATTCTTCCTTTGGCGCTCAGGGTAAGTGCTTCCCAGGTGCTGATGGGAGAAAGCCAAAGCTCGTTCGCCGAATCCCGTAACTCCTGCTGGACTCTCTTTCCCAGGCGCTTGGGATCCTGCAAACTCCAGAGCCAGATATGAGTGTCGAGGAGTAGCCTCAATCCCGCAAAGCCTCCCACTCATTCTCTTCATTGGCTGGCGCAAGGATGTCACCAACGATTTCGAAAGTGTCCTTCATGGATCCAAGCCAGTTAGCAGTCACCACTGGAGTCGGAGGAACGACCTCGGCGACGGGCTTGCCAAACCGAGTTACCTGAATCGGTTTCTTGGTCTTCTGAACTTCATCCAACAGGGATAAACACTTGGCTTTAAACTCAGAGATGGCTACTTGCTTCATGACCAATCAATTAGACCATAGTCATAATATGTAGTCAATCTGATCGCCGTACCAACGAACGGAATGATCCCCGCCGGAGGACTCCCAGTTTAGGCCAAGCCAACGCCAGCCAATATCTAGCATGGTCTACAAATGAGCGCCAAGAACACCCGAACGAGGGAACCACCGCGCACCGACAGAAAACACGTCGGTATAAGCAAGGAAGAGCGGCCCTTTGAGGGCCGCGTCACAAATTGCGGCACAAGAAAGCGCGCTTTAGCGCCTGTGGACAAACCGAGAAAAAATCCGGGTGCCTTAGTGCACCCGGTTCGACAACATTGCTTCCACGTAAGTCACTACATCGGATACTTCGAGCCCGCCGGCCAGCAGGCCTACTATATCGTCCTCGCTGAGGCCGACCTGTGCCGAGGCTTCCTGTAACCGTTCCACGGCGGCAAAGATAGGTACTCGATACTTAGGACACTCCATACCTTTCAACCTCTTTTTTCTTTCAGGAAATGTTGGAAAAAAGGGGACGGTACACACGCAGCGGACTCTCCCCCAAGAGCCCTGACTGGTTCACCGAACCGCCCCCCTAATTGCTCTGCAGACTCCAGAGCAAAGTCGAAGTAGCGCGGTGACGCTTTAACAACGGAGTGAGTGGTGGAGGAGTGGCAATGAACTGGACAGCGAGGAAGTGGCGCGGACAAACGTCTCCTGATGACTCGCTGTCGATTGGGTGAGTATGCTGAATGAGTATGTCGGGCTGAGACTTAAGAGCACGGGTGCGGATGTGCTCTGCACGTGAACATCAACCGGCGCCGTACCACGATTGAATGCCGTATCCGGCAGGTCAACTTGCGGCAGGACCAGAATGAGCGCGATCAGAAACAGCCAAGACACGAGGACGAAAACGTACGTCGGCCTGATCGTCCAGCGCTCCATGGTGAAAAAGGTAACAGGAAAATTAGCGGCGTCAACCCCACTAAAGTGCCAGATGGCTACTATCGCCACTAGTGGTTAGGAATCGCACCCCTCAGACGGCGCGCAGAACAATCATGCTGGCATCGTCCTGAAAACGTCCGCCGCAGTGCTCAGCCGCAGCCAGAGTCAACATTTTCTGCAACGCCGCCGCGCCGGTACTGCGATTCTCCATCGCCATCCCGATTAGCCGCTCTTCTCCGAACTCCTCGTTCTCCTTATTGGTGGCTTCGACCAGTCCATCGGTGAACATCACCAAAGTGTCGCCACGTCGCAGTTGCACTTCACTCTGCTCGTAAACCCAGTCAGGAAACTGTCCGAGCACGGCCCCGGCCGCATTCAACTCTGCGGCCGTGCCATCGGCGCGCACCAGCGCCGGAGGATTATGTCCAGCATTGCAATAAGTCAGACGATTGTCTTTACTATCGAGCACCGCATAGAAAAACGAAACAAACTTTCCTACCGGAGCAATCTCGCACAGAATGCGATTCAGCCGCCGGCACAATTCGCGAGGCGCCCGCGCCTCCCACATCAATGGCTTCAAAGCGGCCTGCAAACTGGACATCAAAAGTGCCGCCGGCATTCCTTTTCCCGCTACATCCCCAATGCACAGCACGGTCTCCGTCTCACTAATCCGCACCACCGCATAATAATCGCCGCCTACGTGACGGACGGGTTGGGTCATTCCTGCGATTTCATAGTCTTTGATTTGGGGAATGAATCTTGGCAGTAGATTCTTTTGGATTTCGCGGGCATCCTGCAGTTCATCGGCGTGCATGCGCTGGGCGCGGCGCAGCGATTGCCCACGCTCGATCTGCATCTCCAACTTTTCCAGAAGTTGGTGATTCTGCCATGGCTTTTGCACAAAATCCGACGCGCCACGACGCATCGCTTCGACAGCCACGTCCACGCTGCCCCACGCTGTCATCACCACTACCGGTACATTCTCGTCGATCGCCCGAATCTGTGTGACCAGATCCAGGCCCTCGCCGCCCGCTGTGGTATCGCGGGTGTAATTCAAATCCATAAGCACGACATCGAACTCGCGCGAGCGCCAGCGCCTGCAAAACTCGTGCCGGCTGCGTCACGGCTTCGGTACGGTACCCGTGGCTCTTGAGCAGGATCTGAAGCGCGTCCAGGACGTGCGGTTGATCATCCGCCACCAGCACCCGTCCCCTGGGCGACGGCTCAGGAGAATAAGCTCCGGAAATTTGTAAGCTTCCCATGCTGAGGGAATTGCACCCGTCGGGCCACCGTAGCCAGAAGGCAAATCATTGAAACGGCAAGGGACAATGGCAAAAACCGGACAAACATGTGAATCGCTCACTGTGCGACCTTGGAATCAAGTGTTCACAAACGAACAGGGCTGCGGGGCAGGCGATGCCAACTTCCGGTATTTCAAAAGCAAATCTCAAGTAGCAACGCTCGAGCTCTTCGCAAATGCGGCGTGCGGTTAAGATAGAGGGATGCCGATCACCTTGGCGCAGGTGGAGGAGGCGCGGCGCAATATTGTAGGCGCGGCTTTGCGGACTCCGCTGGTGCGTTGCAATGTCGATGAACCATCTCATTTGTATTTGAAATTGGAAAATTTACAGCCGATTGGGTCGTTCAAGATTCGCGGGGCGGCAAATGCTATGGCGCGAACTGCACCGGAGCAACTGTCGCGTGGCGTGTTAACGGCATCGGCGGGAAATATGGCGCAAGGCGTGGCGTTCTGTGCGCGACGGTTGGGGCTTCCGGCGACGATCGTGGTTCCGGATACTGCTCCAGCGACGAAGATTCGAGCGGTCGAGCGCATGGGCGGCAAGGTAATCAAAGTTCCGTTTGCGGAGTGGTGGCGTACTTTCGAGACGCGTTCCTACCCCGGCGTGGATGCGACGTTCATCCATGCGTTTGATGACTTGGACGTGATGGCGGGGAATGGAACGATTGCGCTGGAGTTGCTCGAGGATTTGCCTGATCTGGAGGCTGTGGTGATTCCGTGGGGTGGCGGAGGATTGTCTTGCGGGATTGCGGCGGTGTTGCGAGTACGAGCGCCGCGAGTGCGAATTTATGCGGCCGAGATCGAGACTGCAGCGCCGCTGGCGGCATCGCTGGCCGCAGGGGAACCGCGGAGCGTTGAATATACGCCTTCATTCGTGGATGGCATTGGGAGCAAGATGGTGTTTGCCAACATGTTCGAACGTGGGCGTGAGCTCTTAGATGGATCTTTGGTAGTAACTTTGGCGGAGGCTACGCAAGCGATGAAGCTGGTCGCAGAGCGGAACCGGGTAATTGTTGAAGGCGCTTCGGCATGCGCGGTGGCTGCGGCTTTGTCAGGACGGGCGGGAGCGGGGAAAGTTGTAGCGATTGTTTCTGGCGGGAATATAGATTTGGAAAAGTTTGCTGAGTTGGTTGCACCGGCTTAAAGCTTTTCACGGAAACGGCCGTCTCTTTCGTCCGGGAGAGCTTTGCCGATGAAACTTCCGGCCTCGTTACGCTCAAAGAGTTGAACCATAGATGGCATAAGGATCACAAGGGTTCTGGCTTCGTGCTTTTGGCGCAATTGATTACAATTGAGAAGCTCTCAGAAATACGACAAGGCCACACCGTTCCTGGTCTTGCACTAGACAGAATTTGAATCCATCGAATCACAATTCGAGCGACGAACGCGTAGCGGCGCGCGTCTATTGGCGCGTCGAGGGCAGCTTGCTGGAGCTGACGACCGTGCGCCCCATCGCGTTTTTTACCTGGAACGCGCAGACCTTCGTCGAACGCTGGATGCGTCGAGGGTTGGTTTTGCTGATGGCAGTGCTGCGTCCTTTCCTGTACGCGGCGAACCGCGTTTTTGCTACGCGCATGGTTCACACGGTATTGCGAGGCGTGAGCCGCGACCGGCTTGATTTGCTGGGCGAGGAATATTTCCAGTACAAGTTGAAGCCTCAGCTGAAACCGGCGGGAGTACAAGCACTTAAATCTCTGATTGAATCCGGCTCGGATGTGGTGCTGGTGAGCCAGGGATTGGATCACGTAATGCGTCCATTGGCGCGGCACCTGGGAACGCAGTGGGTGATTGCCAATTCTCTCGAGTTTCGCGACGGCATGGCGACGGGGCGATTGATCGATCCGGTGATTCGCCCTCGCGGAGTGTTTGCCCGGATCACAGGAGCGGGTCCGGATGGGCGGCGTACGGCGGATCAATTGGTCAAAGACTTGAGTCTTAACGGAGTTGAAGCTCTGCAATCGGCAGTGGTTCCTGCGCTGCGACAATTGCCGGTATTGGAGAGGCCTATCGTTCATTTCCACGGAGGGAGTGAGACGCGCGCGTTTTCGGTGCGATCGGCTCTGGCAGGAAAGCACGTGATGTTGATTGGCGTCACCGGATTCATTGGGAAAGTGTGGCTGGCCAACTTGCTGATGGATCTGCCGGAAATTGGTCGGATTTATTTGCTCATACGGCGGCAGAAATCGAATCCGGCGCAGCGACGGTTTGAAAAGCTGGTCGGGGAATCTCCCGTATTCGATCCTTTGTATAAGCGCTACGGGGCTGGGCTGGCGCAGTTTCTGCGGGAACGCGTGGAAGTTGTGGAAGGCGACGTTTCGCAAGCGGGGCTGGGATTGGCGCCGGAGTTGTCGGAGTTTTTGCGCAAGCGACTGGATCTCATCGTTAACAGTTCGGGGTTGACGGATTTTAATCCCGATCTGCGGGATGCGTTGCTGACCAACGTGGACGCGGCGGTTCGCGTGGTCGATTTTGTGCGCCAGTCGGACCATGCGGGGTTGCTGCATCTTTCGACTTGCTACGTCGCAGGGACGCGAGACGGCAGAGTGGGCGAGGCGCTGCGCCCGAATTACACGCCGGCGGGAGTGGCGAATTTCGATGCGGACGCGGAGTGGCGGTCGCTGCACGAGTTGGTGAAACGTGCGGAAGAGAAAGCAGAGAGCGCTGAAGTCACCGACGAACTGCGGCGCCAGGCCTTGGTGAAGGAACATGCGTCGAAGGATTTGCACGGCGCGGCACTGGAGCATCAAGTTCGAAAGAACCGGGTGCGCTGGTTGCGGGATCATTTGACCGAGGCAGGGAAGCAACGCGCCAACGAACTGGGTTGGCCCAATACTTATACCTTGACCAAGAGTCTGGCGGAGTCACTGATTCACAAGCACGGCGCGGGTTTGCCGATTGCGATGGTGCGGCCATCGATCGTGGAGACTTCTGTCGAGAAGCCATTTTTGGGATGGAATGAGGGCATCAATACTTCGGCGGCGCTTTCTTATTTGCTGGGCACATTTTTCCGCCAACTGCCATCGAACGAGCGCAAACGTCTGGATGTGATTCCGGTGGATTCGGTTTGCCGCGGGATGACATTGATCGCGGCGGCGATTGTAGAACGGCGCAACGAGCAGGTTTATCAGCTGGCAACCTCGGTGACCAACCCTTGCGATATGCGGCGTTCGATTGAATTGACTTCTCTGGCGCATCGCAAACATTACCGGGCATTGGAAGGAATGGAGTTCTGGCTGCGCCTGCGATTCGATGCCATACCGGTTTCGAAGCAGCGCTATGAGCGCATGTCAGCGCCGGCGCAGAAGGCGATCATAAAATCCATCCAGCGCATTATGTCTCCGCTGCCTTTGCGTAAGACGCCGCTGGCGCGGGCGGAGCGGAGTCTGCAAAAAGTCGAAAAACTCATTGAGTTGTTCAAACCTTTTATTCTCTTGAATGAGCATGACTTCGTGGCGGAGAACGTCGAGAAGTTGGCGCACGCGCTCGTACCCGAAGAGCGCGCAGATTTTGGCTACGATACGCGCAGCATTGACTGGTGGGAGTACTGGATCAACATTCACATTCCGGCGCTGCGTCGATGGACTTATCCGCTGATTGAAGGGCGTCCGCTGGAAGCGCGGCCTTCGCGAACCTTTCAGCTAGCCGAGGATAGCAACGGCGAAACCGTTAAAACCGGCACCAATGGAGCAACGTGGCGATATTCCTGACCGGATCCACCGGATACATCGGCGGGCACGTTGCCGCCAATCTTTTACAAGAACACGGCGCATCGTTGAATGTGCTGGTGCGGGCGCGCGATCCGCATGAGGCCGAAGTGCGATTGTGGAATGCGTTGCAATTGCATTTGGACTTTCCCAGGTTCTACGAATACCTGCAAACTCGCATACGGATTTTTCGCGGCGATTTGACCGCGCCGCAGTTTGGGCTGGCGCGGGACGATTACGACCGGCTCATCCACACTACCGATTCAGTGATTCATTGCGCAGCGTCGTTGAATCGAAAGTCGGAAAAGAGCTGCCTGAACGTGAACCTGCGCGGAACGCTGGAAGTGTTGCAACTGGCGCAGCGAGCGCATCATTACCATGGCCTGCGGCGATTCAGCCATGTGAGTACGGTCGCGGTGGCCGGTAAACGCCAGAATGAAGTGGTCACTGAGGATAAGTCGATTGACTGGGATCGCTCGGACTACGATCCCTATGCGCGCACCAAGAAGTTTTGCGAGCATATGATTCGGCAATTGCTGCCGGAAGTTCCGCTAACGATTTTTCGCCCGAGCATCGTGCTCGGTGACAGCCGGCGCGCGGAGACTACGCAATTCGATATGGTGCAGTCGTTTGTGTTCCTCGCGGGCTTGCCAGTGCTTCCGTTCCGGCCCGATGACAAGATTGACATTGTGAATGTGGACTTCGTGGCGGACGCGATTGCGACGCTGCATCAGAAGGACCATCCCCAGTTCGACACCTACCATCTTTCTTCCGGACGCGACTCGCAGACCTTTCGCGAATTGACCACGGCTCTGGCCGCCGCGCAGCAGAAGCGTGGACCCGTCTTTGTCCCTGTGTTAGAAGCGCCATTCTCCGGAACTGTGAATACTTTGGCGAATCGCAAAGGTGCAGTTGGGCACGGCGCCGCGCTGATGAAGGTGTTCATGCCCTACTTACTTTGGAATACGGTTTTCGACAACACGCGAGTGACGTCCGAACTGGGGCGCAAGCCGGTTCCGTTCTCGCACTACAGCTATCCCTTATTGAAATTCAGCCGCGATAGCAATTTTTCTTATAGCTACCAGGGATGGCCGGCCAAGGTCGGAGGGTCGGCGGCATGATGGACTTCGTGCTGGAAGCATGGGTCAGTGCCGCGATTGAGAAGTCGAAAGCCTCCTGGATTCTGGGAAAAGGGAAGCCTTGGCAGCCCGGAGAAAGGCTGAAGCTGCTGTTTGCCGGATATAACGGTACCCGCAACATGGGTTCGGACGTGCGCGTCGAGGAGATGTTACGGCAATTGCGGCATATCCTGGGCGCGGATCGCGTGGCCTTCAGCGTCATGACGCAGGTCCCCAAGTTTTCGCAAGGGTATTTCGCGGGAACTGCACAGGTTCACTTGCCCGATATTTTCCCGCCATTTTTATCCGACGAAGTTCCTAAACATCATGGCGTGGTGGCTTGCGAAGGCTCGATGTTCAAGAGCAAGTTCGCCAACGCGCTGACCACCATGATGATTGGATCGCTGGGCATCGCTGCGGCGCAAAATAAGCTCTCCGTCGGCTATGGCGCTGAAGCTGGGTATATGGATCCGATGGTGGCAAAAATGTGCGCGCGTTATTGCCGGCACTCTCTGGTCATTACGCGGAATGAGGAATCGCGCACGGTTCTTCGCGAGCTTGGAGTTCCGAATGAATTGGGTACAGACACCGCTTGGACGTTCGACCCGCATCCCGCGGAGTATGGGAAAAAAGCCCTGCGCGAAGTGGGATGGGATGGCACGACGCCGGTGCTGGTCGTGTGTCCCATAAATCCTTTTGAGTGGCCAGTAACGGCTTCGGTTGCCAAGTTCGCATTGCACGGATTGACTGGCGCTTATAAAGACAGTCACTATCGCTCGGTCTATTTTCATAATTCCGGGCCAGAAGCGGACCGCGCATACGAACACTATCTGACCGCGATTGCGAATGCGGTGGACGCCTTTCGCAAGCAGCGAAAAGTGTTTGTGATTTTGGTGGCGACGGAGCGGTTGGATGCGCGGCCGGCGAGGCGAATTTCGGAGAAGCTGGGTGGTGTGCCTGTTCTCAGTTCGGAAGATTACAACATGTATGAATTGGTGAGCGTGCTGCGGGCTTGCCACATGATGGCTTCTTCTCGCTATCACGGTATTGTGACTTCGATGCCGGGGCTGGTGGCGTCGGCTGGTATCACCATGGATGAGCGCATTCGCAATCTGATGCGCGAGCGCGGGCAGGAAGATTTGTTGATGAACGTGGACGATGCCGATCTTGAGCCCAAGCTGCTGGCGGCCTTGCTGAAACTTAGCCAGGAAGGCGAGCGGATTGCCGATGGCATTGCGCGAACGGTTGTTCGAAATCTGAAAGTCATGGCTCGCATGGGAGTTTATTTCGAGGAAGAAGTCCAACGTCGGTATCCAGATTTTCCGACGCGCCGCGGTGAGTGGAGTTGGGAAGATTATTTGCCTCCGATGAACGAGGGCCTCCGCGGGCTGGCTGAGGCGTACGGCTAAGAGCTTTCACCGCAGAATCAAACAAGGTCACAGAGAAACAGAATTCATGAGTTTTCTGGACGAGATTTTCACGCGCCTCGCGCAAGCTGGAGATGGCGCCATCCTGCAAGAGCTTCGCGGGGGGGAGACGCTGCCAGTTGCATCTCCGCAATCCGGTTTTTTGACCGGGGCTGACCTTTTGACGATGGTGGGCCGGGCTCGTTCGTTTCTTGCTGCGCGTGGTTTGAAGCGGGGCGATAGGTGCGCATTGCTCGCTCAGAACGGAGTTCGCTGGATCGCCATGGATCTGGCAATCATGGCGGAAGGGCTGATGGTTGTGCCACTGTACGCGCGGCAGGCTCCGGCGGAACTGGTGGCCATGATGAAGGATTGCTCTCCCGCGCTGATTTGCTGCGGCGATGCGGGATTGCGCGACAGCATCGTTCAGGCTTGGCCCGAAGCGCCTCCGCAGATACTGTTTGAAGATGTGTTCGGGGGAAACTCTCCAAGCCCTCAGTCTTCACAAAGTGCGCAACCGATTGGGCAGTCAAATTCCCTCGCCGATTCCGATCCCGTGACCATCATTTATACCTCCGGCACTTCGGGTGAGGCCAAAGGAGTGGTGCTGACGGCAGGGAACGTTGCACACATGCTCGGCTGTACGTCTGGACGTCTGGGCGCGCTAATGCAGAACAAGCCCGGTCAGGATCGGGTGTTTCATTATCTGCCGTTTTGCTTTGCTGGATCATGGATCATGTTGCTCACTTGTCTGCTGCGTGGCAACCGGCTCACGCTTAATACTGACTTGAGCAAAATTGCCGGCGAGATGCGCGCGACCGAACCGGACTATTTTCTTAACGTCCCAGCGCTGCTGGAGCGGATGCGAAAAGCCGTCGATGAGCAGATTTGGAAAACGGGCGGGATTGTGCTCGCGATCTACAGTCGGGCCAAGAGCGCCTGGATGCGCAAGCAAGAAGGGAAAATCGGTTTTGCGGATTCGATGTGGCTAGCTTGGGCGAATGCCGTGGTCTTTCCCACCATCCGAAAAAAAATGATTGGGCCGAACTTGAAAGCATTAATCTGCGGCTCGGCCCCGCTGAGTTTAGAGACACAGCTTTATTTCATGATGCTCGGAATCCCCGTATTGCAGGTGTACGGATTGACCGAAACCACGGCAATCTGCACCATGGACGACCCCGCGAATGTGCAGCCGGGACGCGTTGGGCCCGCAATCAGAGGCGTCGAGATGAAGCTGGGCGAGAACGATGAAATTGTCGTGCGCGGCCCGAACGTGTTTGCGGGATACTGGAATCGTCCGCAGGACACGGCGAAGGCGTTGCGCGACGGCTGGTTCCATACGGGTGATCAGGGCGAAATCGATACGGAAGGGAACTGGCGCATCGTTGGGCGCATCAAGAACCTGGTTATTTTGGGGTCGGGGCATAACATTGCTCCAGAGCCGATTGAGGATGAGGTATTGCGGAATTTGCCGGAAGCCCAGCAGGTTGTGCTGATGGGAAATGGGCGCGGATATCTTTCCGCGGTGGTGACGGGCGACGTGACGCGCCAGAAAGTTCAAGCTGCGTTGGATGTGGTGAATCCGGGCTTGCCGCATTACAAGCAAGTTCGGGCATTTCACGTCTGTTCGCAGCCGTTTTCGATTGAGAACGGCCTGCTCACAGCAAATGGAAAATTGAAGCGGGACTTAATCGCCGCGCAATTGAAGAACGAAATCGAAGAAATGTATGCGGTGAAGCAAGCATCGTAGCGCTACCCGAAACAATGGAACAATTTCACGGCGAGTCCCTCTCGTGGGAATTGAAGAACGGGGTGGTTGAGCTGGCTCTGCATCGCGAGCCGTGCAATGAGATTGGTGGGCTCACGCTTGAGGAGTTAGAGAAATTTGTTTCTGCCCTCGACAGCTTCAAAGACTCAGCTCACGCGCTGATTATTCATAGCCAGATGAAGCCGGGATTTTGCGCCGGGGCCGATCTTCGGGAGCTGTACCACCGCTCGCTGGAATTGGAGCGGAAGGAAGCAGTTAGAGGCGTGCGTGATTATCTGGAACGGATTCACAAGGTGATGAATGCCATTGACGCAGCGCCGCTGACCACCATCGCGGCAGTTCACGGAGTGACGTTCGGTGGAGGTTTTGAGCTGGCGCTGGTTTGCGATTTGATCATTGCCGACAAGATGGCGCGGTTTTGTTTCCCGGAGTTGCGCTTGGGGCTAATCCCTGGTTTCGGCGGAATTCCACGCCTGAAGCGCGATCTGGGAAATGCAGTGGTGCGCGATTTGCTCCTCACCGGCCGAAGTTTCAATGCGACCAAGGCGCAGCAAATTGGATTGGTCAGCCAGGTTGTGAGCGAAGGCGAAGCGTTGCGAGCAGCGCGTGCTACCGCGGCTCAATTGAGTAAATTCGATCGACGGACTGCAGCAGCCGCTAAAGAATTCATCAAACCGATTCCGTATGAAGAACTGCGGCGGGAGATTGATATCTTCTGCGAGTTGTTTCTGCAACCTGCAGTCGAGGCGGGTCTGCGGAAATTCGTTGAGAGTGAAGACGCGCAGCCATACTTGCCGTAATGAACGAGATTATGAAAATGCCTCAACAAACCCTGGAAGAAATTATGAACCTCGCAGCGGCTCATTTTAAGGTGCCGCGCGAGAAGCTCACGCCAGACGACGACTTTTTTAAGACACTGGGAATCGACAGCTTGCAGACTTTGGATCTGCTAACCAAGCTGGAAAATCATTTTCACGTGGAGCTGCCGGATTACGAACTGCAAGGCGTCTCCGATTTCCGCACTCTGGCAAATCGTATTCAGAGCCGGCTGTAATCTGTGCTGTGTAGGTGTGGATGCGAATCAAGATTCACTAGGCTTGTCCTGGCTTCTCAGAGCGGTACCAGTGGTCAATTGATTAACATGCCCTTATCTGCTGGTCCCCGTCCCTGTGGTCAAATAAAGCATTGATGCTCGACCTCAACCAATACACCTGTGTGGGCGCGGCCCTGCGGGACGCGCTGGACCGGTGGCCCAATGAAACTTGCCTGATCGAGGCCGACCGCGATCGCGAGAAAGCTCGCCTCACCTATTCGGATTTCAAAGAACTCGCGCTGCTCCTGGCACGCGCAATCAAAGACGCCGATTTCAATCCTGGCGATCGTGCGGCCATCATCATGACCAATCAGTCGAAGTGGCTGATTTCGGCGTATGCCGTTTTCTATTGCGGAGGAGTGCTGGTTCCGCTCGACTTTAAGCTCAGTGCGGCTGAGCATTTGCAACTTCTGGCACACTCCAAAGCGAAGTTTTTAATTGTCGAATACCATTTGTGGCGTGCGATCACGCAGGCGCCTGAGTTCAAGAATCACAACCTCAAGAAAGTTCTGGTGACAGAAGCTCCGCTGCGCGCCGATCTTGAGGGGGCATATCGCTGGGAAGAATTCCGTCGTAAAGGCGATCCCGAATTTGTTCCCCGGCAGTTGGAAGATGTAGCGTGCATCGTGTATTCGTCGGGCACGGGCGGCCGACCTAAAGGATGTGTTCTTACGCATCAGAACTACCTGGAACAGTGCAAGGCCCTGACTGCTTGGTATCCTTTTTGGCCGGGAGTTCGCTACCTGAGTATTCTGCCGACTAACCATGCCATTGATTTCATGGTGGGCTTCATCGGGCCGTTTGTTTGCGGCGCTTGCGTCATACATCTGCGAACCCTTCGTCCGGAGTTCGTGCGCGACGCCTTCGTGCGCTACAAAATCACCTACGTCGCGCTGGTCCCGATGATTCTCAAGAATCTGGAACGAGGTCTGCGCGCCAAGTTTGATGAACTGTCACCCCTGAAGCGGTTTGTTCTCGATCGGATGATTGCTCTCAACAAGGCTCTGACCCGCAAGCGGCCCAAGGTGAAGCTAAGCGGTAAGCTCCTGGGGCAGGTTCACCAAGCGTTCGGAGGAGACCTTCAGGCAATGTTCACTGGCGGGGCTTTCATGGAGCCTTCGACATTGCAGTTTTTCTATGATCTCGGAATTCCCGTCGCGAACGGTTACGGTCTCACCGAATCGTTTCCGCTTACCCTGAACGATCTTGCCCCGTTTCGCGCGGATACGGTTGGCAAGCCGTTGCCGGGAGTTGAGCTGCGAATTCTCAATCCTGACTCCGAGGGGGTCGGTGAAGTCGCCGCGCATAGCAAGGTAGTGATGTCGCACTATCTTGACGATCCTGAGTTGACCGCGCAAACCATAGTCAACGGCTGGCTGCTGACGGGCGATCTCGGGCGCATGGGCGACGATGGGCATCTGCGACTATTCGGCCGCAAGAAGAACATGATCGTCACCGAGGGCGGCAAGAATGTGTATCCCGAGGACATCGAAAATGCATTTGAAGGCTTGCCGGTGAAAGAATATTGTGTCTTCGCGGCAAATTATCTGTGGCCGGCGAAGGCGCTTGGCCGGGAACTGCTGGTTCTGGTGGTGCGTCTTGAACAAGGTCAGGAATTTACCGGCGGGTTAAAGGAAGATTTCGCGGCGCGAAATCGCCGCCTGCCCGACTTCAAGCGTGTCGGTGGATACGTAGTTTGGAGCAAAGACTTCCCACGAACCGCCTCCATGAAAATTAAACGCAGCCTACTGGGCGAAGAGATCGGTAGAACATTCAGCCGCACAGCCGTGGTTGACCTGTGATTGAGGGCGGAAAATTTCTCGCCGTGGTGAATCCGGCGGCTGGCGGAGGACGTTGTCGCAAGCTGGTTCCGGCAGCTCTTGATCGCTTGCGGGCGGGTGGAGTTAAAGTCGATGTCGTTGAGACGGACGCGCCCGGTCAGGGAGCGCAACTCGCCCGCGATGGCTACGCCCGCGGCTATCGTAAATTTATGGCGGTGGGAGGCGACGGCACCTCCTACGAGATCGTCAACGGACTATTTCCGCGGCGCGATGGGGGAGAGCCTCTGACCTTGGCATTTCTTCCGTTAGGAACGGGTAATTCCTTCCTTCGTGAATTCACCGATCGAGGCGTGGATCACGCTATTGAGGCCTTGGTTGCGGGACGCTCGCAACCGTGCGACGTAATACGATTGCGGCATGCAGACGGCGTCCTCCACTACATTAACCTGCTGGCGATTGGCTTTGCCGCGGATGTGGCCACGCTGCGGGCGCGGCGTTTCAGCGCCTGGGGTGAACTTGGTTATCAGGCTTCGATTTTTATTTCGCTGGCACGCTTTCGCCGCCGGCCGTTCCCGGTACGTGTAGATGGCGACGCGGAATTCGACCGCCGCCCTTGCCTGTTTCTCACGTTCAGCAACAGCAAGTTTACTGGCGGAACCATGATGATCGCACCCAACGCTGAGGTGAACGACGGATTGATTGAGTACGTCCGCTGGGGGCCAATCGGGAGACTGGGGCTGATCCGCAACCTGTCTACGCTTTATGATGGAACCCACATTGAGCACCCGCTGGCGGAACGGCGTTCAGCTATGCGAATTGATTTTCGACTGAATGATCCAGTCGATGTGATGGTGGATGGTGAAGTGCTGACATTGCAATGCCAGACGTTGGATGTTCTGCCATCGGTTTTGAACGTCGTGGTATAACGATTTAATCCTATGTCACAAGAGCGTAGAAAACGACAAACCGCGCGGCAAGGCGACGATCGACCGAACCCGGCGCTTCGCTACATAATCATTGCCGTTGCGATCGTAGTCGCGGCGGCCGCGGCATATTATTTTGCGCATCGGCGCAACGTCGCTTTGGATGCTTTTGCCCAATGCCTGAGCACCAAGCAAGCCAAAATGTACGGCGCTTTCTGGTGTCCTCACTGCCAGGACCAGAAAGAAAAGTTTGGTTCGTCCTTCGAGTTCGCGCCCTACGTGGAGTGCGGAATCAAGGGATCACAGGCGATAGCGCAGGTCTGCACCGACGCTGGCATCAAGCGATTTCCGACCTGGATATTTTCGGACGGCACGCGAATTGAAGGCGCGCACGAACTGGAGTTCCTCGGCGAGAAAACTGGATGCCCACTGCCGTGAGCCCCGCAGCCCGGCGGGTGTTCGTGATGATCGCGATTCTATCGTTGGCTGGGATCGTGGTTTCTTCCGTATCTCTGTATCACCACTACGGCACATCGCAGACCACTTACTGCGATTTTGGCGCCAGCTTCAATTGCGACATTGTGAATCGCAGCGTCTACTCGACGGTGTTCGGCATACCCGATGCGCTGATTGGAATCCTCGGATACGGCTTTCTGCTGAGTCTGGCTACTCTCTATCGCACGAAGGCCGGAACTCCGTTCATGCTCTTGGTTGCCGCGACGGCGGGGTTGGGTTTTGCGCTTTATCTGACCTACATTGAGAAGTTCGTCCTGGCAACATGGTGCATTTTGTGTCTTTCGTCGCTCACGCTGATTATTTTCATAACGGCGCTGGGTGCGTTTCTCGTGGCCAGGAGTATGCGTCCCGACTGAATTACTGCCCGATTAATTCGCATCGACAAACGCATTGGCCTAAACCACGAAGGGCGCTAACGTTCACGGTGGGATCGCACCGCGGGCGTGAGTCTATATTGGATGATGGAAGAAATCACTCAGCAGCAAGCCGCGCCGACGAACCCGTCCGTCAGTGGTGACTTGCGGCTGCACGAATTCCAAAGCCGCATATTTCGCAATAAGCGGATGCTGCGAGTGTGGGTTCCACCCCGCTACGACGCACTCGAAAACAATGCTCGGCATTATCCCGTCCTGTACCTGAACGATGGCCAGAACTTATTTGACCGTGCGACCGCTTTTGCCGGGGTGGAATGGCAAGTCGACGAAACCGCCGACCGCTTGATCCGGCAAGAAGTCATTCCTCCCATGATCATTGTGGGCATCGATAATGCCCAGAGTGATCGCATGAAAGAGTATCTGCCACACCGTTCGTTTAATCCGCCGATTCTTCGCCCGCAGGGAAAGCGCTATCCTGATTTTCTGATGAATGAAGTCATGCCGTTCGTGCATGAACGCTACCGCATCGCGCGCGGGCCGGAAAATACTGGACTCGGCGGTTCGTCGATGGGAGCATTGATTTCGCTTTACACGGTTATGGAGCGGCCATCCACGTTCGGCCGCCTGTTATTGGAAAGCCCTTCGCTGTTTATCTCGAACCGGAGAATATTGAAATACAGCCATCGTTTTAGGCAATGGCCCGCAAGAATATTTCTAGCCATAGGCACGCGAGAATCGGGCCGCGAGGACAAGGATAAGCAAGTCGTAGACGATGTTCGCACGCTCGAGCAGAATCTGCAGGGCGCGGGCCTCGACGCTAGCCGGTTGCTGGTCCGGATCGACGAGGGTGCAAGTCACAACGAAGCCGAATGGGCAAAGCGTTTTCCGGAGGCATTGAGTTTTCTGTTTGCGCAGGGTGAGGCCAATGCAGACGCGAAACATGCCATTCCAGGCACTACTGGCTGACCAATGCGCTGCTACAATGCCCTTCATTGATGCCGAGCACGCGCTTTCTCCGGACTATGGCGACCGCGGTGGAGTCGCCTGTCGTCGTATTTCTCGTAGCACTCACCGCGCGCATGTGGGTGTTGTCGCAATTGCTGCGGGGCGACTTCTGGCACAATTTCTACCGATACGACGAACCATCGCACATTGCCTGGTCGCTTGTGTCCGGTGGAGGCTATAGTTGGCCATGGGCTGACACACTGGCCATGTCCACCGCGCAGCAACCTCCGGTCTACCCTTTTTTGCTGGCAGGCATTTTTAGGTTGGCCGGAGCTTACAGTTACCCCTCCCTTCTTATCGCAGTTGGCCTGAATGCGGTTATTTCCGCGCTGACCGCCGTAATAATTCTTCAGCTCGGAAAAACCGTCTTTAACACCTTAACCGGAGTTTTGGCCGCTTGGGTCTGGTCGTGCTGGCTCTATGAAGCGGTTGTGTCCGTACGATTGTGGGAAAGCAGCCTGTCAGCGCTGCTGCTCGCAATTGGTTTGGTCTTGCTGCGAAAGCTGATTGTGCGTGCATCCCCCTTGCTGTGGGTCGGACTTGGAACTCTCGCGGGAGTTGCCGCCCTTACGAACACGACGTTGTTGGCGGTTTTTTCATGCTTCTGGCTATGGCTATGGATCGATAAGCGCCTCGCGGGGTCATCGACGGTAGGTTGGTTGGCGGTTTCTGTGGCGGTGTGTGTACTTTTGGTCCTTCCCTGGACAGTGCGCAACTACGAAACCTTCCATCGGTTGATGCCGGTGCGTGATAACTTTGGGCTCGAACTCTGGCTCGGAAACCACGAAGGAGTGACCGAGAAATTTGATAATGATTTCCCTTTGCTCAATCCGGCGGAATATAACCGTCTTGGCGAGATCCGCTTCATGGAGTCGAAGCGCGATATTGCCCTCGAGTTTATTGGTCAACATCCGGGACAGTTCTTGAGATTGGTTGCGCTGCGCGTTTTCAGGTTCTGGACCACGCCCGAAAAAACTTTCTGGTGGTTGATCAGCACACTCGCCTGGGTAGGGATGCTTCGAGCTTTGCAAAACAAGGGGAGGGATGCGCTTCCCTATGCAGTCGTCATGATTGTTTTTCCTCTTGTTTACTACGTGACGCACGTTTTCAGCACATATCGCCATCCCATGGAACCGGTGATTGTGCTGCTGGCGGCGTATGCGATGGTTTCTGGATTGAAGTTCTTGGCCATGCGACAATCGCGATCGCCGCAACGGATTGCTTTAACTTTAGCTGTAAATTGATTTATGAATTGGTGGATGAGAAAGTCAGTCTCGGTCTTTGTTGACACGCGTTCGCGCTGGTAGAGATCATGTTATGTCGTCGGGGTCGCCGCTAATTTCCAAATCCGCCACGGGTGGCCGTTCTCAAGCGATTGAGCTTTCCGTCGTGATGCCGTGTCTGAATGAGGCTGCGACTGTGGGACCATGTGTTGAACAGATCCGCCAAACCCTTGAGAAGCACAATATTTCAGGCGAAATCATTGTTGCCGACAATGGCAGCGTGGACGGATCTCGTGAGATTGCCCAAAACCTGGGAGCGCGCGTCGTACCGGTCGAAAGCAAAGGCTATGGCAGTGCACTTATGGGAGGAATCGCGGCAGCGCAAGGAAAGTACGTCGTAATGGGAGATGCCGACTGTAGCTATGACTTTACTCAAATCCCCCGTTTTCTAGAAAAACTCCGTTCGGGCCATGATCTGGTCATGGGTAACCGTTTCCAGGGAGGGATTAAGCCTGGAGCCATGCCCCCACTTCATCAATATTTTGGAAATCCGCTGCTCACCGGAATTGGGAGGCTTTTTTTCGATGCTCCCTGCCGGGATTTTTATTGTGGGTTGCGGGGATTCACCAAGACGGCATTCAACCGCATGGATTTGCGTACAACCGGAATGGAGTTCGCCAGTGAGATGGTGGTGAAGGCTTCGCTTTTCCGCATGTCTGTGTGCGAAGTCCCAACCACGCTTTCGCCAGACGGCCGACCCGGCAAGTCACACATGCGTAGCTGGCATGATGGTTTCCGGGGATTGCGTTTCTTGTTGCTCTATAGCCCACGCTGGCTTTTTCTCTATCCGGGGGTCGCTCTTCTCTTGATCGGTCTTGTGACCGCGCTCTGGCTGCTCCCCGGGCCGAGAAGAGTCGGAGGCACATTCCTGGACATCCACACTTTGCTTTACGCGGTGGTGGCCATTCTGATCGGGTTCCAAGCCATCCTGTTCGCTCTATTCACCAAGGTGTTTGGCATGAGCGAGGGATTACTTCCCGAAGACCCAAGGCTGGACCGCGTTTTCCGCCTATTCAGTCTGGAAAAAGGGCTGATCGCAGGCGCTGCTTTGCTATTGCTCGGCATCGGAATTGCCAGCTACTCTGCATACATCTGGAACCGTGCTGGTTTTGGACCGATGAACCCCTTCGTGCTCGTGCGCTTTGTAGCCGCTGCGCTCGCCTCGATCACATTGGGCGTACAGATTGTTCTCTCTAGCTTTTTCGTGAGTATTCTGGGGCTGGCGCGTAGATGATCGGATGCGCTCAGCCTCAAGGCGAAACTGCAGATATTGGACCTTCCCTCGGAGGGATGCACCTCAAACAAGTCGGGCCGGGCTCTAGGCGAAAAGGCGACTCGTCGGGGTACAGCACCCACACATTGCGGTTCTTGAAGTAGTGAAGCAGTTCTTGGTTGTCTTGCTCGCCCATGTCGCGCGCCCACACCACCCTGGCTCGGTCGATGTCAGCGGCGTTGTAGACCCAGTCGATATTCGGATTGTGATTGGCGGCATACCGCACGATCACGAGATCATCTCCCGGCAGATTCTCCAAGGTGTGCTCGACTTTTACGCGGTCTTGATTGCCACCCGGCCATGGCGGCTCGATTGGGACGTGCAACATCAGGGCAAAAACTCGCAACGACAACACCACGCAGTAAACGAGTGGAATAGCTCGCACCATCCTGAGTCCCAGAGGCCGGCCATTACATCTCCAGAGGCGCAGGTGGCGCATGGATTGCAGCAGCACTAAGAGCAGAACTCCAGTTGCAGGAGCGAAGTAATGGGGTTGAATCCAAGTCTCAACCAGGAGCGCAAAAATTGCGATCGCTCCGATTAGAAGCGGAATCCTCATACGACGATCACGCAATGTTTTGGGAAGGCCCAGGAGCGCGATCGTAAAGATGGGACCTAGGAAAAATCCCCACAGTGAAACGCCGAGCGCCAGGGAGTGCTTCAAAAAGCCGCTGAGAGTGCGGCTTTCCATGTAATCATTTCGCCAGAAGGAATAATAGTTGCGCATGACTTCATGGCGATACAAGGGAACTTTCCAGGGACACTGCCACAGGAAAGGCGGATAGCTTCGATACATTGTGCCATTCACTGCATAAGGCAGGCGAAATGCGCTGCCTGTTATTCGGTGATTGTAATAGCTAATCATGAAGACCGTGATCAGCAGGAGTACTGTGATAGGGAGTAACACGCGGCGAAAATAGATCGCGAAAGAGCGGTTTTTCTTTTCCAACATCCACTTCAGCAAAATCAACCCAACCGGCAGACTCAGAGCCAACCCTTCGTAGGGACGAGTGTTGGCCAGCACCGCGAACCCTAAAGCCATGAGCAACGCTGCTGGCATGTCCGGCTTCCATTTAAGCCGCGGAAGAGCGCCGAGAACCAGCGCTCCTCCTAATGCAGGCAGTGATCCTCCCCAATAACTATTCATCCAGTAGCTCAGAATTCCCAACTGCTCTACCGCCAATAGCCCTCCGAACAACGCCCACTGTGGAGGCAGCCAGCCTTGCAGCATCCAGCACAAAGCGGAGCACAAGAGAGCCGTTGTCAGCCAGACTCCAATCCACGGATTCCCCAAACGCTGACCTAACGCCAAAGCCAATCCTTGGCCGGGCGGGTACATCGACATGTAAGTCGGCTGCTCGATGATGTGAAAACTTTCGAAGTGGACCCACATGGGATGTGTGGGATTGGTCAGACGCCCATGCGCAAAAGTATCGGCAGCGAGCAGGTAGCTGTATTCATCGTGCACAGCCGGCGCCGGAACGCCGAGAACCGGAAGCAGGGCGGCGCGGATTGAAAGACACAGCAGACCAACGGCAAGTACGGAGAGCATCTTCCTTCGCGCTAATCGGCCTGCCCAGTTCTCGATAGCACGAATGGCAGGTGGCTCTGCGATGTCCCTCCGCAAAAAACTCGATGCTAGAACCCAGAAGGCGAGAAGCAATTCGATGATCGGGACCATCGATTTCACAATCCAAATTGGGGACCCGGCCATGGCCAGCGGATTCTCGAATAGGCGACGCAAATTGTCAATGCGACCTCGCCATCGACTTCAAACTATTTGAGATTGCCGCTAGAATCACTAGCGAGCGAAATGGCGAACTCCATACGCATCCTGACTTGGCTCGGTGTTGCGATTCTCGGCGCGGTGGCGCTGGCGACCATTGCGCTGCATCGTGGCGAGCAGATTAATGCGATGTGGCTGGTGGTCGCGGCTTTTAGTTCGTATGCGCTCGGCTATCGGTTTTACAGCAAGTTTATTTCGGCTAAGGTGCTGGCGCTCGATCCTCAGCGAGCCACTCCTGCGGAGCGCTTGGAGAATGGCCGCGACTTTGTCCCCACCAACAAGTGGGTGGTCTTCGGACATCATTTTGCCGCGATAGCGGGCCCGGGCCCGCTGGTGGGGCCGGTGCTGGCTGCGCAATTCGGATATCTTCCCGGGACGCTTTGGATCCTGGCGGGCGCGGTCTTTGGCGGCTGCGTGCAGGATTTTGTCATTCTTCTTTTCTCGGTGCGGCGTGACGGGAAGTCGCTCACTGAAATGGCGCGTGAAGAAATCGGCCGCGTCGGCGGTTTCGTTGCCTACGTCGCAGTGATCAGCATCATCGTCATTCTACTGGCGGTTGCCGCCTTGATCGTGGTCAATGCGCTCAAAGCCAGTCCCTGGGGCGCATTTACCATCGCCATGACAATTCCCATCGCTCTTTTGATGGGGCTGTATCTGCGGCGCTTGCGCCCAGGCCGTGTCTTGGAAAGCTCGGCGTTGGGCTTCGTCCTGGTGATGCTCGCGATTTGGGGGGGACAGACCGTCTCGCAAAATCCCGCGCTAGCTCCCTGGTTCACATTTACCGCGTCCACGCTGGCTGTCGTGATCATCATTTATGGATTCGCGGCTTCGGCACTGCCGGTATGGTTGCTGCTCGCGCCCCGCGACTACCTGAGCACGTTCGTCAAGTTGGGCACCATCGGACTGCTTGCATTGGGAATCATCTTCCTTCGTCCCACGCTGCACATGCCACCGTTGACGCGATTTATCGACGGATCAGGGCCAGTGTTTGCGGGGAAGGTTTTTCCGTTTGCGTTCATCACCATTGCCTGCGGAGCCATCAGCGGTTTCCATGCGCTGATTTCCAGTGGCACGACGCCGAAGCTCATTCGCCGCGAAATCGAGACGCGCATGGTGGGCTATGGCGCGATGATGGCCGAGTCCATGGTAGCGATCATGGCGACGATTGCCGCTTGCGTGTTGCAGCCGGGAACTTATTTCGCGATCAATAGTCCGGCGGGAATCGTGGGCGCGGCGCCCGACGCGGCCGCGACGACGATCAGCGGTTGGGGATTTCCCGTGACTGCCAGCAGCATGCACGCGCTTGCGCAAGCGGTGGGCGAACAGACTCTTTACAACCGCACCGGCGGCGCGCCCGCCTTCGCCGTCGGCATGGCGCAGATTTTTTCCAACAGCCTTGGCGGGCAGGCTGTGATGGCGATCTGGTACCACTTCGCCATTATGTTCGAGGCGCTATTTATTCTCACCGTGCTCGATGCCGGAACCCGCGTTGGGCGCTTCATGGTGCAGGATGCGCTCGGCCATCTGTGGAAGCCGCTAGGGCGCACCAGTTGGTATCCCTCGATTTTGGCTACCAGCGCGCTGATCGTTGCCGCATGGGGGACATTCCTTTGGCAAGGTGTGAAGGATCCGCTGGGTGGAATCAACTCGCTGTGGCCGTTATTCGGAATCGCCAATCAACTTCTGGCGATTGTGGCTCTATGCGTGGCCACCACCATCATCGTCAAAATGGGGAAGGCTCGCTACGGTTTTGCCACTTTGATTCCGCTGACGTGGTTGGTTTCCGTTACGTTTACGGCTTCGTGGCATAAGCTGTTCGACCCCAACCCGCGCATCGGATTTCTGGCGCATGCCCGCCAGTTGGCTTCTTCGAGCGCACCCGGCCTATCGCGCTTGATCTTCAACGATCGGCTTGACGCGCTTATGACCGGTTTGCTGGTCGGGATGGTCACGCTCATTTTGCTGGAGTCGATCTTCCTATGGATGAGCGTGGCGTCGGGCCGCAGGCGGGTTGATGTAAAGGAAGCCCCGTTTGTGATGACGCGCTTCGCGGCCGAGGAGCAAGCATGAGTGAGTCGCGAAAAATGGCGCTGTCCCCACGCAATCGTCGATTGCGGTTCGTTCATCCAGCGCTCAAGATCCGTCGGTCGGCTTGCCCTCTCAACCCTCCGCGAGATTTTCGATGAGTCGGCTTATGCGCGATTTCTCGCGCATAATGCCATGACTTCATGTCCAGCTTCGTATGGCCTGTTTCTGCGTGAACAAGAGAGCCTCAAAGCACGCCGTCCGAAATGCTGTTAACCGTTATCGCAAGACCTTATTCAACTCGATCACGTGACTTCCAACTGATTCTCGAATAGCCTATATCTCCGAATGAGCGAACCTGCTATTTCCGTGCGCGAGTTGCGCAAGTCGTATGGCGCGGTGGAAGCCGTCCGTGGCTTGGATTTCGAAATTCAGACCGGAGAAGTCTTTGGTCTCCTCGGCCCCAATGGGGCAGGGAAGACGACGACCGTCGAAATTCTGGAAGGCCTGCGCCCGCGAAGTGGTGGCGCGGTTTCGGTCTTAGGTTTCGATCCCGACAAACAAAAGCTGCAACTCAAAGATCGAATCGGGGTGTGCCTGCAGGCCACCAATCTACCCGACAAGATTCGTGTCCGCGAAGCCCTGCATGTCTTCTCTTCGTTCTACAGCCGCAACGTCGATGCCAACCAGATCCTGCGCCGGCTGCAACTTGAAGACAAGCGCGATGCCTTTTACAGCACGCTCTCCGGGGGACAAAAGCAACGCCTGGCTTTAGCCCTGGCCCTGGTCAACGATCCTGCATTGCTCTTTCTGGATGAGCCAACGACTGGCCTCGACCCGCAAGTGCGGGCAGAGATTCATGGCTTGCTGGAACAGCTTCGCGACGAAAAGCGGACAATCCTGCTGACCACTCACTACATCGAGGAGGCGGAGCGGCTCTGCGACCGCGTTGCCATCGTCGATCAGGGTCGCATCATCGCCATGGACACGCCGCATAAACTGCAACAGCAAAGCCGCGCGGCCTCAACCATCGTTGTGACCTGCGAAAAGCCAATTCCGGCGCAGCGTCCGGCGTGGGCGGAGGCGGTCGAAAGCAGCGTGGATGCTACCGGCCATTCCTTGACGGTGAATTCCCGGCGACCCGCGAGCACGCTGGTGGACTTGATTAAATGGATCGACCAGAGCGGCCTCGAATTGGTCGACGTTTATCTCAAGAAACCGACCTTGGAAGATGTGTTCATCGAATTGACCGGGAAACGGTTGCGCGAGTGATCGCGGGTAGTTCCTCGCAAAAAACGCAGCTGACTGGGTCTCTGCGGTCGAAGGTTCAAATGAAAAGCTACATCGCGCTTGTCCAACTCGATCTCAAGCTGGCGCTGCGAGCGCGGTCTGTTCTGTTTTTCAATTACATGTTTCCCTTGATTTTCTTCGTCGTCTTCGCCCAGGCCATGCACGGAGATCGGGGCAACGGCATGACCCAGGTGCTCACCATGGTCGTGATCATCGGAGTTCTGGGGAACGGATTGTTCGGCGCAGGAGTGCGCGCCGTGCAGGAGCGCGAATCGAATGTCTTGCGGCGTTATAAAGTCACCCCGATCACCCCTGCGCCAATTCTGATCGCCGCAACCATTGTCGGATGGATTCTGTTCATGCCCTTTGTGGTGCTGATGTTCTGCGCCGCGCACTTTGGCTACGGCATGCCGTGGCCGGAGAGGATGGGTTCGATATTTGTTTTCGTAAGCCTGGCGATCGTCGCATTCCGCTCCATCGGAATGATTCTGGCCGCAGTCGCAAACTCCATGCAGGAAAGCCAGATTCTGGTCCAGTTGATTTACCTGCCCATGCTGTTTCTGAGCGGGGCCACGTTTCCGACCTCGATGTTTCCTAGGTGGCTGCTGACGGTAACCCAGTTCTTGCCGGCCACGTATTTGGTCTCCGGACTCGAAGCCATGATGCTGCGCCAGGAAAATCTCGTCGCCAACGCCCTTCCCGCACTCGCGATGCTGACCACCATGGTGGTTGGACTATTCATTTCGTTCAAGCTTTTCCGTTGGGAAAAGGAAGAGAAAATTCGCCCGTCAGCCAAGTTGTGGGTGGGAGCAGTCCTGTTGCCGTTTATCGTGCTCGGCGTATGGCAGGCGCATACCCAACAGAATGTGGCCAAGACCAAAATACTGAATCGGCAATTGGCACGCGGCGAGACTTACCTGATTCGTGGCGCCCGCATTTTTATCGGCGATGGCAAAGTGATCGAGACGGGAGCAGTTCTGGTCCGCAACGGCAAGATCGCCGCAGTTTACGAAGGAGAAGGCCCCGATCCCAAAACAGTTAAGGCTGTCTCCATCGAAGCCGCAGGCAAAACAATTTTGCCCGGACTAATCGATGTGCATGTGCATCTCGTTGCGCCCGGCGGATTCTATCCCGACATGAGCAAGTACGACCCCGAGCCGCACATGCTGCGCGACCTGGCAGCGTACCTCTACAGCGGCGTGACTGCGGTCCGCAGCGTAGGCGATCCGCTCGATACGGTGCTAAAAGTACGTTCCACCGTGAACAGTGGCGAACGGCTGGGGGCTGAATTGTTCACTTGCGGGCCGTTGTTCACTGCGCCCGGAGGTCACGGCACCGAATACTTCAAAGGCATGCCAGAAAACGTTCGGAAAGGGGCGGAAGCGCAATTTACCCGGCTTCCCGCGAGCCCAGATGAAGCCCGTCAACAAGTCGATGACCTCAAGCACGCGGGCGTCGATTGCATCAAGGCCGTGCTGGAATCCGGTGGCGGCGCAAGCGTATTTAATCGCTTCGACATTGCCATGTTTCAAGCTGCGGCCCAGGAGTCCCACGCGAAAGCCTTGCCACTCGCCGTGCACACGGGCGATGTCCGCGATGTGACCGACGCGCTTTCAGCCGGCGCAGATTCCATCGAGCATGGCTCCTTCCGCGAGCCCATTCCCGACGCGTTATTCCTGCAGATGGCGGAGAAGAAAACCTTCTACGATCCGACGCTCAGCGTTGGCGAAGCGTTCCGTGATTTTGCCGCCGGTAAGACTGATCTTCTCAAGCGTTCTCTTGTGCAACAAGTCGGCCCAGCGGATTTGCTGGAAGGAACCGAATCCGCGATGTCATCCAAAGACGTCAAGCCGATTCGTCAGCGCATCGCCCAATTCCCCATCAACTTCGACACGGGAACGCAAAACCTGCTCCGCGCTTACCAGCATGGCGTGAGCCTCGTGACCGGAAGCGATGCCGGCAACTTCCTCGTCATCCACGGGCCGACCATCCAGCACGAATTGGAGCTTTGGGTGCGTGCCGGCATTCCTCCCGCCGTAGCGTTGCAGGCCGCTACCTACAATGCTGCCCGTCTCCTCCGCGCAGAGAATCGCATGGGTTCGATCCGCGTAGGCAACGATGCCGATCTGCTGCTGGTGGACGGAAATCCGCTCGAAGACATTACCGCAGTCGAACGCATCTCCATGGTGATCTTCAAAGGTGAGCAACTCGACCGCTCTGATCTGTTCAATCAGGAGTAAACAGAGAGCCGTCCCGCCGGTGCTAAACTTTGGGAGATGCGCGTTCTCGGCATTGATTGCGGAACCGAGTACACCGGCTACGGCGTCGTCGATTTACGCGATGACGGCAAGTTGAATTGCGTGACGTGTGGCGCGGTCAAGCTGTCTCCGCGACATACCATGTCGTCGCGATTGGCAACCATTTTCAATCGCCTGAGCGCCATCATCGCCGAGCACGGGCCTGATCGAGTTGCCATCGAAGATGTGTTTTATGCATTGAACGTGAAGTCGGCGCTTAAGCTGGGCCAGGTCCGCGGCGTGGCCATGCTGGCCGCGTCCTCGGCGGGTTTGGAAGTGGCGGAGTACTCGCCGCTCTCGATCAAATGCTCCGTGGTAGGCTACGGCAGGGCAGAGAAATCGCAGGTGCAATACATGGTTACGCAGTTGCTGAACCTGGCGGAAATTCCCGAACCGCCCGACGCCGCCGATGCGCTGGCCATTGCGATCTGCCATCTGCACACTTCGGCTACGCTGGAGCGGCAGCGGAGCGCGGCGGGGTGAGCGAGATCTTTAAGAGTTCTTGATTGTCCTTGGATGATGTTCTCTACGATTCGATCTCTGGCGCACCGCACGCACGCTCGCTGGCTCCTGAGTTTATTTCTGGTATCTACCGCACGCGCCCAGACCCCGGCTCCCACAGTCACCTTCACTTTAGATTTTCCCGGCTCCGCTCCCTCGCACTACGTCATGTCGATTTCGTCGGATGGGCATGCCTCCTATGTCTCGGACGGCAAGCTGAGCAGCAGCGTTGAATCCGATTCCAGCGATCCCTGGAAATTGGAATTTACCGTGTCGCCGTCCACCAGTGCGCGAGTTTTTGATCTCTCCAAGCGAGCCCACTACTTTGATGGCGACATCGATTCCAGGAAAAAGAACCTGGCTTCGACCGGGGTCAAGACCCTAGCCTATAAGGATCAAGACAAGAATACGCAAGCGACTTACAACTATTCGACGGCGACCCCAGTTCAGGAACTGACCGCGCTGTTCCAGAGCATTTCTGCGACCCTGGAATTCGGCCATCGCCTTGACTACTATCTTCACTACCAGAAGCTGGCGCTGGACGATGAACTCAAGCGCATGGAAGATATGTCGAATAAGCACGAGCTGGCAGAGATTCCAGCCGTCGCACCCATCCTGCAAAGGATCGTCGATGACGCCGCTGTCATGAAAGTCACCAGAGCGCGCGCCCAGCGCCTGCTGCCCGCCGATAGCGCGGGCAAGTAGCGGTCAGAAAGTGAATTAAATGAAATCTTCGGTAGTAGCCTATTTTGGATTTCAACTGGTGTCGAGGTTGTCGCGTGCCTCTCCCGGTGTGAAAACCTACAAACGGATGGCAGGTCTTGAAGCCAGTCTGGACGCTCTTGAAGCAGAATTACAACGAACGACCGCGCCTACGCGTGACGGGAAACTAGCGAGTCAGATGATCGAGCCGTTTCATGCAGCAGGCCAAAGGGGACGTTCCAGTTTTCAATCGACATTCCCCCCGCTTGCAAGGGTCAATGAGCGCAATAGGGATTTTTCACCACTTGTGGACCAGCGGTGTCGTCGACGGCGAAGTCCGGTAAGATTCTGAAACCGCGATCAGCTCTACAAGGCCGGGCAATGAACGTCAGCTTCCGAGCAGCGTGCGATGAGGATTTCGCGTTCGCCCGCGGTCTGTACTTCGCCACCATGCGATGGATGATCGAACGTCTGTTCGGCTGGGACCAGGCGCGGGAAGAAGAAAAGTTCGCTAGGTTCTTCAAGCTAGATGAAGCAAGGATCATTACTGCTGACGGTCGAAGCGTAGGCTGGATTCAAGAGCAGGTGGACGATACCAGCATTAATCTTGGTTCTCTTTACGTTATGCCGGCAATGCAGCGACGCGGCATCGGAACGCACGTTCTTCGGACCCTGCTGGCGCACGCGACGGCCCAGTCAAAAACTATCACGCTTGCGGTTGTTAAGATTAACCCCGCACTTCATTTCTATCAGAAGCATGGGTTCCGAATAACCCACGAAGACGAACACAAGTTTTACATGAGAGCAGACCCATGAGCGCACCCGGACGATTGTCGCAACCAGCCATAGCGCTCAAATCCCCAACTGGGCGGTCAATGAGCATAATGGCGATGTTACGTCAATTGTCCGTCGCCAACGAATCACAGCACCATGCAAGAAGCCAATACACCCGGACAGCGAACAAAACCCCCTGGTGATATTCTTTGCTGGCTTACGGGAACCAATGGCGTCCCCGGGGGCACTGCATCCCCGTGTCCGTCCTCAATCAATCCTCGATTCGTCTCGCGGTCGCCATCAGTATCGGCCTGTTGATCGGGAGTGAGCGCGAGCGCCGCAAAGGCAGCGGTCCGAAGCGCGGGGCGGCTGGTGTTAGGACGTTTGCACTCGCCGCCTTCGCCGGCGCTCTCAGTGGCTATCTGCAAAGCGAAATCCTGCTCGTGACTGTGGCTGCAGGGTCGGTTCTGCTGTCCGCACTTGCCTACAAGCGGACTGCAGTGACAGACCCGGGCCTCACGACAGAATTTGCAGTACTGGTGACCGTTCTGCTGGGTGCTCTAACCATGCGAGACCCGTTACTCGCTGCTAGCCTCGGCGTGATCACCACAATCTTGCTGGCATCTCGAAACTTCCTGCACTCAACTCTAAAGAATCTGCTATCGGAACAAGAGGCGCATGATGCTCTGGTCTTTCTTGCGACCGCGCTCGTCATACTGCCCCTGGCCCCGGATCATGAGCTTGGTCCATTTGGCGCGTTCAATCCCCGCAAGATCTTAGGACTGGTAGTTCTGGTCATGGCTATGAGCTCCGCCAGCTACATCGCCCTGCGAGCCTTTGGTTCTCGGCTGGGTCTCGCACTCGCTGGTTTTGTGAGTGGCTTCATCTCGGCTACCGCCACAATCGGCGCCATGGGACAGCGCGCCAAACGCGATCCCGCCTTGGAGAGCGCGGCGACCTCTGCCGCGGTTCTTGCCAACGTCGCCACTGTGTTAGAGATGGTGATCGTTCTGCTCGTCACGAACGTCAACACATGCCGTGTACTTGCGAAGCCGATGTTTCTTTCCGGGATCGCAGCCGTTGCATATGCGGCGATTCTGTTAATCCGCGCTTCCAAAACACCGGTAACCCACGAGGCCACCCCCGGGCGTGCATTTGACCTTAAACTGGCTGTCTCCTTCGCAGCCACGGTCAGCGGGATTCTCTTCGTCTGCGCCTTCCTGAACCGAACCTATGGCAATCGCGGTCTGGTGCTCGGGGCCGCGCTCTCTGGGTTAGCCGACACACACGCAACCGCGATTTCCATTGCCTCTTTGGTCTCGGCGGGACGGCTGACACCCCAGGCAGCGGTTGTTCCTATTGTCGTGGGTTTTTCCGCCAACACCCTTACCAAGGCCGTGGTTGCCTTTACCGTAGGTAGTACCCGCTTCGCTCTGCAGCTTCTCCCAGGATTCATTGCTCTGATCCTTGCCGCTTTTCTCGGTGTGTGGTGGAGCAGTTTCTAGGACCTGCAGTTATGTACTTCGGTGTCTGAGTTCCCCGCCGGGGACGTATAGCTCTTGCAACCAGGCGATTACACGTTTTGACCGCTGGTCAGTGAGCGTAGAGATTTTCGCCACTCACTCAGAAACTCATCGCCTCGGCCCAGAGAAGCGGATGTAAGAATCTACAAGAGTGATGATGCCTGCGGCAGCAACGACCAGCCACCATTTGGAGCCTTTTGCGGCTGCAATGATCGGCAATACCGCAGCGGCCAGAAAGATGCCAAGTACGATAGACTTCCCGGCGCTTGAGACGCCGAAGAGATCATCTGCAATTTCTGGACCGTCCCTGACGACCCAAAAGACGACTAAGCAAAGGACGCCAAGCCATCCGAGAATCGTCCCTCGCCACACCTGAGTCATGCGCCGAGTATAAATCGCAGAGCGACGCTAACAGGCCACTAAACGCTTTGACCGGGAAGCGGGGTCTTGAACGCAATCGAGATGTTACGCCAGTCATCTTGAGCTCAAACCGCGTTACCAGCCATAACACCAACTAAGAGCAGGGGCACCGACGCTATCTCCACAACGCATATCAACCATTTCGGAGCGCCCTGGAAAGCAGCGACCAAGCCGACAATCATGCCGATTGGAGCGAGCAAGAACAACAAGCTAAGCGTGAGGGTCTGCGGGTTTTGCCAAGGCGGCAGTGGAGAGGGTTTGAAGTCATAGTAGAGGAACACGCCAGCAGCCAAGATCGTGTTCGCAGTAACAACGCAAAGTGCCCCTAACGCGATGGGCTTTGGCCACCGCGGCGCCCAACAGAGTTTTGTCCACGCGGCAAGCGCAAGTAGAAAAGGCCCGCAGGTAAACAGATACGGAATGAGCCGTACAGTCATGTCCCCGTATTCTCAGCCCGGATCATGCTGGCGTGCAACTGGCAAGACCATAGCCCCCAAAGCCCCTCAATGAGTGTAATGGCGATTTATCGCTGGTCATGTCTGAGAGTTGCTCGACACACGGTGGCCTGAGCAGAATTACATGCTAGTCGAGGATTCCTCATGGCGTGATCTCGTAGACCGAGCCGAAGGTGAATTTCCCGCCCTCTGTAGTCCCATAAAGATGTCCCGCGGTGTCGGATATCAAAGTGCCGGCCGGGAAGGCGCCTGGATCACCAAGAAAAGTATGGGCGACGAACTCGTTCCAATGGCCTTGCAAATCAGGAGTAAGTTCGAAGACCACTCCACAGCCGCCGTAACAACCCAGGTTTCCACCGCCAAGGGTTGTGCCCCAGAGGTTTCCGGACCCGTCAAACAACAGCGCTGTCTGCGGGTCTGAACCGGTTAGCGGGTTCAAGCCAAAATTATGCAAAGATTTTCTTTCCCAACGTCCGTTCTGACCTCTCATCAGTTCAAAAACCGTGCCGAATCCTTTGGGGCCACCCTGGAGGGTGGTGCCGTACAGATTCCCTTGTGCGTCCACGATCACGCTGGCAAGGGGAGAATTTCCGTCTGTGCCACGAAATCTGTGAATCACTTGATATTTCCAGTTCCCGTTCTGCTGTGGACTCAGCTGGAAGACGGTACCACAACCCCCACACGGTGGCAGGCCGCCCCCGTATTCTGTTGTGCCATAAATGTTCCCGGCAGAGTCGAAAGTAAGTGCGGCCATTGGAGTGTCCCCATCGCTGCCCCCGGCAAAACGGTGCAGCACTTTCTCCTTCCACGATCCGTGGCCATCTGGCTGAAGCTGAAACACCGAACCTCGGACAGACCGACTGCCACTGCTGGTTGTTCCATACAGATTTCCCGCGTGGTCCCAAGCCAGTCCCGCCGTCGGAATCGCACCGCCGCGTCCACGAGAGAAACTGTACAGAACCTTCAAGGTCCAAAGGTCGTTCTTTTGATGCACTAATTCAAAAACATTGCCGTAACTAATTGTGCTGTAGCCCGGTGTAGTCCCATACAGATTTCCCGCCTGATCAAAGATGAGATTTGCATTTGGATAAAAACCATCGTTGCCACAGGTGAAGCTATACAAGACCCTTTCGCTCCAGGCCCCGTTAGCAGGGAGAGTTCGAAGATTGTGCCGCATCGGTCAGTTCCCCCACCAGCAGTTGTGCCATAGAGATTTCCACTCCCGTCAGCTACCAACCCGGCCAGCGGGGACCCGCCGTCGTTGCCTCCCGTGAATGAATATAGATTTTGAAAACCGGTGGCGGCGAGGACGCAAGGGGAAAGGAGCAATAGGATAACGGCATGCCTTAGCCTGTTTCGAAGGGTCTTGAGGGGTAGGCGGAGCGTCATGCAGAACTTCCTTTCCTGCAGCTGAAGGTTCTGGGTATCCCGCGTTATGACACCTGACGGGGAACCCGGCCTGGGAGAGCAACGCAGAGTATACTCTCAGTGGCAAGAAGGGACTAGGGGTTTTGCGTCGGTTCTTTCATGATCAAAACGCAATTTATTAGTCAACTTCTGTTAGCGCGCCAGAGCACCGCCGTGCGCTGCCTTTCGCCTATTTTGCTCTGGAAATCCCACCCAACACCCGGGCCACCACGTGAGGCTGAAAACCCGCCCACTCCCAATTTTTCCATACAACAAAATCGGCCCAACGGTGTTCTAATATGGGAAGAGGGGCAGTTCCCAGGGGATTCCTATGCGCAAATCAAGTCGTAAGCTGCTGATGTCCGCGGCCATGCTGGGTTGTATTCTTTTGACTGTCCCTTCCTTTGCCGACTCGCAGGCCCGCGTGGTGCGTTTGAGCGACGTTCAGGGCGATGTTCAAATCGACCGGAATATTGGACGAGGCCTGGAGCGAGCATTTCTGAATTTGCCCATTTCCCAGGGCGTCAAACTGCAAACCGGTAAAGACGGCCGCGCCTCCGTCGAGTTTGAAGACGGCAGTTCGCTTCGCCTTACGCCCGGCACCGTAATCGATTTCCCTCAGCTTTCATTGCACGACTCCGGAGCGAAGGCCTCGGCGGTTCATCTTCAGGAAGGCACCGCTTACGTCAAACTTGTCGGCTCGAAAGACGACGAATTTACCCTGACCTTTGGGCATGAAAAAATTTCGCTCACTCGTGCGGTGCATCTTCGCGTCGAGATGGGCGACACCAACGCAATCGTTTCGGTATTCAACGGCGACGCGCAAGTCGAAGGCGAGTCAGGAACCGTCGCCGTCAGCAAGAACCACAGCGCTAACTTCGATCTGGCGAATAAAGACAGCTACACGCTTGCCAAGAGCGTGGAGCCGCTGCCTTACGACGCCTGGGACAAAGAGCAGGATCAGTACGTACAGGACTACGCCAGCAAGTCATCGAGCAATTATTCGCCCTACGCGTACGGAACCAGTGACCTCAACTATTACGGCAGCTTCATGAATGCTCCTGGCTATGGCATGGTCTGGCAGCCTTATTTTGCCGGAGCCGGCTGGGATCCCTTCATGAATGGCGCTTGGGCTTTCAGCCCCGGAGCCGGCTACGGATGGGTTTCCGGATATCCCTGGGGCTGGACTCCGTATCACTACGGTTCGTGGCTTTATATTCCGCAAAACGGTTGGGCATGGCAGCCCGGTGGCTCGTGGGCAGCGATGAATGCGCCGCGTGTGCATAGCGCGCCGCCAGGTTTTACACCGCCGCAGCCTCCATCCACCGGACAGAACACAGTCTTGGTAAACCGCGGTCCATTGCCAGTACGCTTCGGCAAATCGTCGGATCAGTTGGGGATCGCGAAGAATTCCGCGGGATTGGGCGTTCCGCGCGGCAGCGTCGATTTCATGCGGCAACTTTCGCACAAAGTTGACCACACGGGATTTGCCACGGCCAAGATTCATTCCGCCCCCGTAGGTTTCAACAGCTGGCATGGCGGAGGATATTCGGCCCCCTCATCCAGGATGGGCGCTACGCATCCCATGAGCGCGCCGCCCATGGCTCCGCACCCAGTAGGGCATTCCACCGCGCGTCACTAAGAACAAATTCTTCCGTGAAGGCCGGGCGTCCTCGCCCGGCTTTTTCTAAATCCCGCCGCCTTCAATTCGTCCGAGTCTCCAGTGCATCGCGCAGCTCCTGCGTGGTAAGCTTCTGTCCGCCCCATCAGACATTAATTCCCGAGGCTTTATGAACCGTCTCCGCTTGCTCTCCTTCGCGCTGTTGCTTTGCTCACCCATGATTTTCGTTCAGCCCGGACTTGCGCAAACCGCACCCGTGAAGAATTCGGGCGTGTCCGTGCCGCAACTGGATCACTTCGATCCCAAAAAAGTGGATACCTCCGTCGATCCCTGCACCGATTTTTATCAATACGCCTGCAATCGCTGGGTCGCGGACAATCCCATTCCACCCGACGAAGTTTTCTGGGGAGCGTTTGGCAAGCTCCAGTTGTGGAACGAGGCCTTCGTACATCAGACCGTGATCGAGGTTGCTGCGAAGCCGGCAGCGCAACGCACGCCCGTCGAGCAAAAAGTCGCGGACTACTGGAATGCCTGCACCAATGAGCAGCAGAGAAATGCATCTGCGCTGGCCGAGTTGAAGCCAGCGCTCGATCGTATCGACGCCATGCGCAGCAAGAACGAACTCGCCGATGTGGTCGCCTCGCTTCACACTTCGATCTTTGGCGCTTTTAATCCGCAGTCACCCTCCACATACGCGGCCCTGTTTGGTTTCGGGGCGCAGCCCGATTTTCACGACACCACGCACATGATCGCGCAGTTCGATCAGGGCGGAATGGTGTTGCCGGGGCGCGAGTTCTACTTGAACGACGACGCCAAGTCGGTTGAAATCCGCAATAAATACGTGGCCCACGTCGCCCGCACGTTCCAGCTGGCCGGGATGCCTGCGGCATCCGCGAAGGCGGAGGCGGCGACCATCCTGCAAATGGAAACCTCGCTGGCCAAAGTGGCAATGGAAATCGTGGCCCGCCGCGATCCCAAGAACCTGGACCATGAAATGAGTTTGGAAGAAGTCAAGAAACTGGCCCCGTCGTTTGCCTTCGATCGCTATTTGCAACTGGTGCATGCGCCGGCTTCGAAGCTTTACATTGTGACCTCGCCCGACTTTTTTCGCGGGGAAGAGAAACTGATCCAGAGCGAACCCCTCGACCACTGGAAGACCTACTTGAAATGGCAGCTGTTGAACGGGCAAGCGGGAGCGCTGAGTGAAGACTTCATGCAGGAGGATTTCAGCTTCTTCGCGCAAACTCTATTCGGCGCGAAGGAGATTCAACCGCTGTGGCGGCGCTGCATCCGGTCGGAGGACCGCGACATCGGCGAAGCTCTGGGTCAGGCCTACGTGGCCCGCGCCTTTTCTCCCGAGAGCAAGCAGCGGGTTCAGCAAATGGTAAGCGACCTGAAGGTCGCGCTCGGCCAGGAAGTCGATTCCATGGAATGGATGAGCGCGGAAACCAAGAAGCAAGCCCACATCAAGCTGGCCGCTCAAATCGACAAAATTGGCTATCCCGATCACTGGCGCGACTACTCGGCGTTGGAGATCACGCCTGACAATCATCTGGGCAATGTGCAGCGCGCCGCGGCGTTCGAGTTTGCCAGGCAGTTGGGAAAGATCGGCAAGACCATCGACCGCACCGAGTGGGGAATGACGCCGCCTACAGTGAATGCGTACGAAGATCCGCAAACCAATACCATTAATTTTCCCGCGGGAATTTTGCAGCCGCCGTTCTTCGATCCCACCCAGGATGACGCGGTCAACTACGGAGCCGCCGGAGGCGTGATTGGGCATGAAACCATTCACGGCTACGACGACCAGGGGCGCAAGTTCGACGCCAACGGAAACCTGCGCGACTGGTGGACCGATGCGGATGCCAAGGCCTACGACAAGCGCGGCGACTGCATCGCCGAGGAATATACCCAGTTCATTCCCGAAGCCGGCGTGCAGCAGAACGGACGCCTCGCGCAAGGCGAGAACACGGCGGACAATGGCGGCATTCACCTCGCGCTCTCGGCATTGCAGTTTCGCCTCAAAGAAAAGAATCAAGACCTCGATACGAAAGGCGACGACGGACTTACTGCATTGCAGCGCTTCTTCACCGCCTACGCCAACATCTGGTGCAGCAACCTGACGCCGGAAACCATGCGCACAGTTTTGATGAGCGACCCGCATCCTCTCGACAAGTATCGGGTGAACAATGTGGTTTCGAACATGCCGGAATTCGCTAAAGCCTTCGGCTGCCATCAAGGCCAGAAAATGGTAAGAGCAAACGCCTGCCGCGTCTGGTGAACACGCGCGAATGTTCCACGTGGAACATAGCGTCATGACAGTTATGGGCATACACTAGTGTGATGACAGATAAGTGCAAGAAAACGCAGCAGTAAAAAGGCGCGCGGCTGAAGCCTGCTTATTTTTCGAACATTGGAACCTGGCCGGTGTCCAGGGGGGCGGCGCGGCGTTGACGGCGGGTAGCTCCGATGACCGCCAAGACGTTCAACGCCTCCAGGGCGGAGCGAGGAACGAAGATCCGCTGGGTGTTAGAGCGCAAGTCAGGGGGATTGATCAGGAAGCCCTCTGCCGTAGTCAACGACAGGTCGTTCGGCATCATTCCTTCCAGAATCTCGCCGTCCTTGAAGCGGAGGCGCACCCAGAGTCCCTCGGTGCGGGGACGTGTCGTAAAAGTCTTGCGGCCAGGAGACTCCTCGTCGCCAAACTCGCGGACGAAATAAACAACTTTGATGTCCCGCAGCTCGATCGCGACCACATTGCCTGAGGTATTGAGCAATTCCAGCTTGCCATCGCGCACAAAATCGGCGGGTGCGAGGAATCCGTTGAGGGAATCGCGGTCGGTTTTGCGAACTACAACTTTTTTGTGCGTGGAAGGCATTGGGGTTGGGAATGCAGCCCAGGCAGCGGATTTCCGCAGCGGGACTTCATCAGATTCTCACACTTTTGCCTGGAACATGATGAGTCATCGCGTTCGCAGTAGCCAAATTGTTAACATTGTGTTATTTTCTTTAGTTTGCTGCTCCCCATCATAATGCGTCTAAGTCTAGCCTATAGAGCAGTTTACGTACGAGAGTCGGGACTTCCCGAGAAACATCGTTTGCGCCCTGTGGAAATCTTGTATCGGATACAGTTCGAGGCGAATTGTGCCCCGACAACGTTGCACCCGTGAGCAAGCATGGCTGATTACATTTACACCATGGAAATCCGGCTTACGCCCGACCAGCAACGGGGCGTGACGCTGGTGCAGGATATTGCCCGCGAGGCGGGCATGAACGTCTACCTGACGGGGGGCGCGGTCCGCGACATTATCAGCGGGTTTCCCATTCGCGACCTCGATTTCACGGTGCAGGGCAATCCTTTAAAGCTACAAAAACAACTGGAGCACGCGGGCGCAGTGGTAGCTGCGGCGGATGAAGACCTGAAAACTCTTTATCTGACGCTGCCCGGGCGGGTGCGCGCTGAAATCAGTTCGGCTCGTATCGAGCGCTATGAGAAAGCAGGGAAGCCGCCCATCGTTACTCCGGGGACGATGATCGAAGACTTGCGCCGCCGCGATTTCACGGTGAATGCGATGGCGCTGTCGCTGAATCCCGGGTCGCGCGGCTTGTTGATGGATCCGTTCAACGGTGCCGCTGATATTGAGGCGAAGCTGATCCGCGTGTTGCACAACTATGCGTTTGTGGAAGACCCATCGCGCCTGATACGAGCGGTGCGCTTTGCGGCACGCTTCCATTGGCCGCTAGAAGAACGCACGCAGGCCCGGTTTCAATCGGCGAAAGAAAATAATTACATCGAATACATCACGCATCGGGCGATCGGACATGAGATTGAGCAGTTGGCCTATGAGGACGATCCGCTGCACATTGTGCGGGTGTTGGAAAAAGAAGAGTGGCTGAAAGTTCTCAATCCTCATTGGACGACGGCGAAAGTGGATACGTCTGGACTGGCGCAATTGGTAAAGACGCGCCAGCAGATGAACGAACTGGGATATACGCCGGATCCTTCGGCCGCTGTGCTTTATTTTCTTACCGCGAGACTGGCCGATAAAGATGTTGCCGAGATGCGCAGGTTGATTCCGCGCAAGGATCTGGTGGCGGCGTGGAAGGATATTGAAGACAACGCGAAAGATCTGGCCAAGCGGTTGACGGGAAAAGATGCGGCGACGCCGTCGCGAACCTGGAAGCTGCTGAGCGAAGCGCGTCCGGAAATGATTCTGTTTCTCGAGGTGACCGCGAAACAGCAGGCGGTGACGCAGAAGATCAGAAACTTTTTCACCAAGTGGCGGCAGGTTCAGCAAAAGATTCCTTTGCTGGAGATGACGGAGCTGCACATTACTCCGCAAATGGCGGAGTATCCGAAGATTGCGCACGACGTGTTCATGTTGCTGCTGGATGGAAAGCTGCGCTCGCGGACGGAGATTCTGAAGTTTCTGAAGCCGCTGGCGCCGCCACCGCCGCCACCGCCACCGCCTCCACCCAAGCGCGGCCGAGCTGCCAAGGCGGCGGCTGCGGCAGTTGCCGCGCAACCACCAGTGGCGTCTCCCGCCAAGGCTGGCAAGAAAAAAGGAAAGGCCGAAGCCGCGCCAGCTCCCGCACCGCCGGTTGCGGCGAAGCCCGAAGCGCATAAAGCTGATAAGCATCAGGCCGAAAAGCATGTTGCGAAGAAAGCAACGAAACCGGTACACAAACCTAAGCCGGCGAAGAAAGCAAAGCCAGCCAAGAAAACCAAGAAACGTCGCTAGGTTTTGCGCACATCTTGTGTGTTGACGTTTCGCAAAACGGGTGTAACATCTCCGGCAGCAAATCAGACCGCATAAGCGGCAAGGAGAAGCTATGCGCTACGTCGTTCTATTTTTGGCCCTCTGCGGGCTTTCTCAGGCTCAACGTAAATATGTGACATTCGATGCAACCGGTTGCGGTAATACAGCAGGCTTGTATATCGCTAATTCTGGGGCTGTCTTGGGATCGTGTTCACCAGGCTCCCCGTTTTTCTGGCGCAACGCGAAGGGCGTATTCAGCAACCCGAAAGTGCCAGTCCTTGGCTCAGTCTCAGGCCTTGATGCGAAAGGCCTTATCGTCGGCAGTTGGCCCAACCACGGCATTTACCTGATGCCCGGAAAACGCACTGTCAAGTTCCAAGTTGACGGAATCACCCAAGCAACCGCCGTCAGTCATTCCGGGTTAATCGCAGGTTCCCATCACGGTGGCTATGGTCAGCCTTTGTGGGTTGGGTTTATTCTTAATGGCCTTGACAATATAACGCTTCCCGGAGCGTGGCAGCTGTTTCCTGCGGGCATAAACGATACAGGCGAACTCGTCGGATCATGGCTCGATGAAAAAGGGGGATCACACGCTTTCATCTGGGACCCCGTAAATCAACAGCCAATTCCCTATGACGCACCCGGAAGCGTGTCCACGATAGTAAGCGGCATCAACGATGCTGGCACAGTGGTTGGCTTATGGTCTGACGGGCAAATGACTCATGCATTTACCCTCGATGCCACTGGGACTTTCACTAGCTTTGATGCGGTCGCTGGCGACAGTGAGTCCACAATCCGGCCCCCGGCAATCAACGATAACGGCTGGGTTGTAGGCGTTTACGCTGATACGAACTACCACACATTCCTGCGAAGTCCGAAGGGTGCAATCACGCTTCTCGACGTACCTGGAGCTGTATTGACGATCGCTACCAGCATCAACAGCACCGGACACGTCACTGGTTTCTACTACGACGGCCAGAATACCAACGGATTCATCTACTGAAGCTCCTGTTGTGCCTCGGCCCCTGCGTAAAGCGGGGCTTTTTATTTGACAGCCGTCTCCCACCTGCTCTCAGATTTCGCGTTGCTGCCGACTCCACTCAACAGAAAGGTTTACAATTTCTATCAACATGTGTTCAGGAGGGGGCAATGCGTAAAATCGCAATCATCGTCGGAATCGTGTTCGGTGTAATTGTTTTGGCAGTTGGAGGCTTCGTGCTTGCTTTCAATCCGAACGATTATCGAGCCACCATCCAAACTAAGCTGGAAGAGCAGTTGGGGCGCAAAGTTTCGCTTGGCAACATGGATCTGGGATTATTCCCGCTGCGTTTCCGGGTAGCAAATCTCACGATTGCGGAAGACCCGAAGTTTCCCAGCAACCAGCCTTTCGTACGAACTCAGGAACTTGCGGTTTCGGTCAAACTGCTCCCGCTCCTCAGCAAATCGGTGCAGATCGATTCGATAACGCTGAACCACCCCAACGTAGAATTGATCAAGAACGCAGAAGGCGTATGGAACTTCGCGTCCCTGGGCCAAAAATCGGCGTCATCATCGTCCTCGAGCCAGCAACAATTCTCGCTCGGTGAATTGGCGATTAGCGACGGACAAGTCGCCATCACCGACTTGCAGGATCGCAAGCCGCGCATGGTTTACGACCACATCAATTTCAAGCTGACCGATTTCGCACCCGACTCACCCTTCAACGTGGACGCATCCGTGCAATTGCCGGGTACGGGAAGCCAAACGGTGCAATTGCAGGGGAAGGGTGGGCCGCTGTCTCACACGAATCCGGCAGCCACACCGTTCAAGGGCGCGCTGGATTTGAAGGGAGTTGAGATCGGCGGTCTGCAGAAATTTTTGCAAAGCCCGGCCCTGGTGAACACCGACGGCGTGTTATCCGGGCACACCGACATCGCGAACCAGGCTGGCAAAGTCGCTGCCAGCGGCCAAATGACTGTAGACAAACCGAAGCTGCATGGCATCGAGATGGGCTATCCCATCAACGTGGATTATGGGGTGACGGACGACCTCACGACGGATCTGCTCAGCATCAGTAAGTGTGCGATTAAGCTGGGGCCAACCCCGGTTTTCGTGACGGGCACTGTGAACAGCAAGCCGACGCCTGCGCAGCTGGCGCTGAATATTAAAGTCGGCGACGTGTCGATTTCCGAAATCGCCCGCTTGGCTGCGGCGGCAGGGGTGGCGTTCGCTCCCGGCACTACGGTTAACGGGCGCATCAATGCTGACATTCAAGCGCGTGGCGCTGCCGATAAACCGGAACTAACCGGCAACCTCGCGGGACGCAGCATTCAGGTCACGGGCAAGGAGATCGCGAAGCCGGTCGCAGTTCCGGCTATCAACATCGCGCTCACTCCCACGGAAATCCACTCCGACAATTTCAACGTCACTTCCGGGGGAACCACGGCAGCAGTCCAATTTGCGATGAAGCAATACACTTCCAACGCGCCTCAGGTCGACGCGACGGTGCGAGCGCCGCAAGCCGCATTACCGGACATTCTTGCGATGGCCAAAGCCTACGGCGTCACCGGTCTTGAAAAAATCAGCGGAGCAGGGAACCTTAGCCTCGACATGCACGCCGCCGGCCCGCTGCAATCGTTCAGTTCCAATCAGGTGATACGCGCATTGAACGGTACGGCCGCGCTTAATTTCAATAACGTTCGCTATAGCGGAGTGGATATTTCTCATCAGCTGACATCGATACTGAATTCGGCGAAGGCGACGCAAAAAGACCAGGGCTATACCAATATTTCAAAGGTGACGGGAAACATCGTCGTAAAGAATGGAGTGGCGCAGACCAGCAATCTGCTGGCGGTGCTCGACATCGGCAACCTGGGCGCGACCGGTACCGCGGACCTTGCCACCCAGTTGCTGAACCTGCAGGCCAACGCGGTTTTGTCCAAAGCTTTCAGCCAGCAGGTTGGCGGCGGGGGCATGGGCAGCGTGATGGGCGGCGCGCTCGCGAACAATCAAGGAGAGTTGGTAATTCCTGCAACCATTACAGGAACGTTCCAGAATCCGAGGGTCATGCCCGATCTGCAAAAGATGGCACAGATGAAACTCAAGGGCTTGATGCCGACGGCGGACAATCCGCTGGGCGGAGCGTCGTCAATTCTGGGCGGAGTGCTTGGTCAAAAAGGGCAGCCTGCCGCCGGACAACCTGATCCGGTCAATCAGATCATGGGGCTGTTCGGCAACAAGAAGAAGTAGAGGCGGGAAGCCTTACCATTCCTGCGGCAAGCCTCCTTCGCGGCGCTTGACGCGTAGTTTGATGGTGCCGACGGTCTTTCCGTCGGATTGCGCGGTAGCCACGATCTCATCGGGCGTGGTGGCGGTTTGCTTCGGTGCGGTAACGGTCAGCAGAACGGGTAAGTCCTCGTTCGCCCCGACCGTATAGGTCGCGACCCCAGTTTGATCGGTCCAACCCTCAGGCGTGGACAGGGCGAGTTTGATGTCCTTCGGCGATGCGGTGGCATTATTGAGAAGCAGCGGAATTTGTAAGGTCGCGCCCATGGCAATTGCGATTTCCGGAACCGCAGCCTTGGGCAAATGCTGCAAACCGTGAACCCGCCGGAAAGTTTCGTAGAAACCCCAGGGGCCGGAGAGTTCAACTGACACTCCCGTCTTAGTTTCGGGCGGGGTTACGGCATGGGCGACAAAGGGAATCGGCCCGGGCGTCATTCCGGCGAGCACATCGTCTTTCGGAGTGCCTCCGACGTTTGATTTGCCGAAGGTGAGATCTCCGCCATCCGACCATCCGTCCTCTTTGCCTTTCGCCAGCAGGTGTTGCTCGTCGAGCTTGTTAAATTTTTCAATGTAGCTGCGGTATTGCGTGAGATGAAATCCAAAGCCTTCCATGGACATCAGCCAATAAGGAACGTTGCGCGTGGACGAAACTCCACCCGTAGGCAGTTGAGGACCGCTGCCTTTGAACAGATCCTGATCTTGCGAGTCCGGGAAGTAATAGAGTTTCTTGGGCTGCCAGGGCCGCAAACCCTCGAGCAGAGTTTCATTGGTTCGAACCGGCGCAGCCAGTTGCGCGGGATAGACTGAAGGGTCGCCGGCAATGTCGAATGCTTCGGTGGCCAGCACTCCGGAGGCTTGGTGGTCGCCGTGATTCTCACCGATGAAGAAGCCCGGCAGCCAAGTGATAATCACCTCAGGACGCGTCAAGCGGACGATGCGAACCACTTCTTCCAACGCGGCGCCGTGATGCCAGCGCCCCAAGGATTGCAAAACATTCTGGCCGGGAGTGTCGAGACCATCGAGGAACCATACATTCTGGACGCCGAGTTCCGTCATGGCGTGGCGTAGTTCCATTTCGCGGACAGCGCCGAGCGACGCAGCTCGCTCTGGTCCCATGTGGTTTTGCCCCGCCTCGCCGTGTGTCAGGTAGAGTGCGGCTACGCCTTTATGCTGGTCCGCGAGCTGGGCGAGGTATGCGGTAACTCCGGTTTCATCGTCGGGGTGAGCCACGATCAGTAAAACGTCGGCCTTGAAGCGGTCGTCCGGCCGAGCAACGGGTTGATTTTTTGGCGCCTGTGCTACTAAAGTTGCCAACAAAAATGGGATCGTGCAAAGTGCGAATCGATGTCTCACCGGTCTCCCGTAAAGTGTGGAATTGTTTGGAAATCTGCATCTCGCTGATTTGCGGCTATTATTTAGACGCAAGGAGAAGCCATTGAGCACCAATACTTTTGCAGCAGGTGGGATACAAAAGTGACGGAGAATCTGGAGCACACTGTTTCCGCATTGAAGGGCCAGTTCCGAGGAGAACTGCTGAGGCCGACGGACGCCGGATATCCGGCGGCGCGATCCATCTGGAACGGGATGGTGGCGCGCTCGCCGGGATTGATTGCGCGCTGCGCCGATGTGGAAGATGTGCGGAATGCGTTGCGAGCGGCTGCGGCGAATGGCATAGTCACGGCGGTGCGCTGCGGCGGGCACAGCCTTGCGGGTTTCAGCACCTGCGAGGGCGGAATGGTAATCGATCTCTCGCCCATGCGGGAGGTAGTTGTCGCTCCTGAAAAACGTCGTGCGCGTTTCGCCGGTGGTTGTCTGTTGGGCTCTATCGACAATGCAACCCAGCCACACGGGCTGGTGTTTCCTGCGGGGGTGGTGTCTCATACTGGAGCCGCCGGGCTGGTCCTCGGCGGGGGATTTGGCTGGCTCACGCGGTTACACGGACTTTCATGCGACAACGTAGAAGGTTTCACCGTCGTCATTGCGGATGGTTCGGTAGTTCATGCCAACTCTAAAGAGAACGCAGACTTGTTCTGGGCGCTGCGTGGAGGTGGAGGCAATTTCGGAGTCGTCACCGAGTTTGAAGTAAAACTTCATCGCCTGACGTCGGTGATCCTGGCAGAAGCCTATTGCCAGGGAGACGACATTGGCGAAATCGTGCGGCGCTGGCGAGACTACATGCCGGAAGCTCCGGATGAGTTGAAGTGGAACCTGAATCTGCGCGTGGCTCCGGACGCGCCGAATGTGCCGGCTGAATTGCGCGGGCGTCCGGTCGCGAGCCAGTCCATACTATGGTTCGGCAAGCCCGAGGAAGCGCACCGATATTTGCATCACATTCTTTCATTATGCAATCCGATCGGCGTAAGCAGGAAGACGGTTTCGTTCCTCGCTCTGCAAACCATGGCGGACGACGAGTTTCCCCACGGCCGTCGCTACTACACAAAAGCCGGATATTTTAAGACTCTCGATGACGGCAGCATCGCCCAGATGGTGCAAGCCCTGGCCACGGTGCCGTCTCCAATGACTCAGATCGAACTCGCGTACCTCGGAGGGGCAGCAGGGCGAGTCGCCGCAGGAGAGACCGCATTTGGGGACCGCAGTTCGCCGTTCGTCCTGAATCTGCTGGCGAACTGGACGGAAGCGTCCGAGGATGCAGCCAACATCGCATGGATTCGCGGCCTGTTCAACCAACTTCGCCCCGCCATGACTCCGGGCGTCTATGTGAATTTTATGAGTGGCGACGAGGATGATCGCGTGCCCGAGGCGTATCGCGAACGCTGGGATCGCTTAGTTGCGGTCAAGTCACACTACGATCCGAATAACTTTTTTCGGCTGAATCAGAATATTCCGCCGCGTGGATCGACAGCGAAAAAATCTTAGCGATGAATGAGGTCGTAGCTCACGGCAAACGCCGATACCCCCATGTTGATGAGGGGGGTAAGCCGTTCCAGCTTGTGGTGTTCGGTTTTGTGGAAGTAATAGCTGAGGCCAATCACGCCTGCCGTCTCACCCGCGAAGTTTGCCGCTAGCCCGGCGGTGCTGCCGCTGAAAATGCGAGTCACGGGATTCAGTTCCTGGCCGCCATTTTGCAGGTTGGCTCGCGTGGCCGCAAAGTCGGCGGCACTCAAGGCTGCGACACCCACGAATAGAGCGCGATTCTCATTGTCCCAAAAGCGGTGGTGGCTGGGCGCCTCGGGCAGAGCATTTCCGGTCGAAGTGGGTGTGGTGGTCGGAGACGCACTCACATTGAGCGGCGGAATCATCAAGTTTGGCCAGTGAGACTGCTTGCGCAAAGCCGGTTGAACAAAATAGAACCGGCACAATCCCCGCAAATATCCATAGGCTGATCGACGTGAAAAAATCTTGTTTGCGCATGTGCCTCCGCGATTTGTGGAGCAATGGTCGCAATTCCTGGCCCAGAAATCAGGTCTCACGGTTGGCACTTACTAACGTGAATTCAGCGACTTAGACTGTTCGAGTTCATGCGATCAGAAATTTGATGTGCAACTGTTTGCGCAAAGGCGCATAGTCTCTAAAAAAATCTGGGATGAAAGGTAATCTAGTAACCAAGAGCGTCTGCTGCGGAGCACAAGAGCTGGCGGATTTCCTGATCGTCGAGCCACTCGGCAAAGAATGGCAAATAGCTTCAAATCCGCTAAGCTCGCCGCAGGTGCTGGGGCGCTATTAGGCGTTGCATTCATGTGGATCGGATTCCAGGTAGCTACAGGCGGCCACACCGGAATCATGCGGAAGTTCAGCGGTACGAAGCAACTCTTCGCAAGCGAAGCGGCCGGTTCACAGGCAGCCCAACCCAAACAGAGAGATTCTTCCGGACCAAATCACTCAGTCACGCTCACCTGGAAGGCCAGTACCACTCCTGGCGCGCGCTACAACGTGTACCGTCGCGATCTGTCGGGGGCGGTGAGCCGACCCAATAGCGCGCCCATAAGCGCCACGACCTATACCGACACCTCGGTCCGCGGGGGACAAACTTATTTCTACACCACGAAGTCGGTTGGGCCTTCGGGCACCGAGAGTAAGCCGTCCAATGAAGTGCGAGTCGACGTTCCTTCGCCGTAGATCGCCACGACCTGAGCCGCGATAACTCAAAGGGTTCGGGTTCAGGGAGCCACATGCGGCATAAGACTGCGTTTGCTGGTGATCCGGTGTAGAATGCGTGAGATTTAGCAACCGTCAAGCAACTGTCGTCGTCCGTGCGTTTCCGTGTTGGTTGGACACAATGAAACCAGGAGGATGTTCACAATGGGCCACTTCGCTCGTCTGCAGTTGGTAGGAAGAGTTACTTACTACTTGGGTTGGATTACGCTGTTTTGTGGGGGATTGGTGCAGCTCAGTATCGGCAGAGCGTTTTTCACTTCGGTGAGCCTGACCAAGCGAAATCTGTTTGAAGTCAGTGTCATGCTGTTTGTGATTTGCATGGCCTCGCAACTCCGCGCCCTCACTCTTACGGGTGGACAGGCGTCCAGCAAATAGGGAAGTGGTTGTTCAGGAGCGCAATGGCTCGTTGCTCACGCTTGAGCGTTCAAGCGGCTAGTTGTGCTGCCCGGAAAAATCTCATTCACTGAGTTTGGTTGAATCTTGCGGACACCTGATTCGATGGGCCGCTTTCCTGGCCGTCTTCGTTCACCGCCGTGGTTACGTAGTAATAGGAAAGATGCGAAACGGTCGCGGAGACATCCAGATACGACGTGCGACGATCCAAGGCGTCGTTGACTTTCACGTAAGGGCCGCTGGGTGTCGTACTACGATAAACGTTATAGCCCACCACGTGGTGCGAAGGGCTGGCGTTCCACGAAAGATAAACGCCCCCAGTGGGATTGTCTGACACCACGCCGGTCAGAGATTCTACGGTCGGAGAGTTCGCCGCGTTGCTCTCGAAGGACACGATCGCAGTTGAGTCACCTCCGGCTCGGGACCGGAATACTGCGGTGAATTGACGCCACTCCCCGGCCGGAATCGTGAGCGGGAACCGTACTCCCCGCACCGCAAATTCCGCGCTGCTGCTCGACGCGGAGAAAATCGTGACTGGCGCATTGCGCGCAAAGATCGTTCCCGTTTGAATTCGTTGCGCTCCCACGCGAACTTTGCCGAAATTGAGCGGAGAGGGCGCGACAATCAGAAGCCCAGCGGCAGTTCCAATCCCAGACAAAGCAAGGTTTGCGACGGGGCCGCCGACGCCTGACCGAAACGAAATTCTGCCGGTCGCGTCGCCTTTGGAATTGGGCGCAAAGTAAGTGGCAAACGTAAAACTCTCCCCGCCGGCCAATACCAATGGAAAGTCCAAGCCGCGAAACCCGAAGCTTCGGTCGTTCGCGATGGCCTCTGAAAGTATGAGGCTGGAGCGGCCAAGATTCCTGATGGTCACGAACTGGGTCTTGACGTCTCCAACAGCCACTTTGCCAAACCGCAGGCTGGTAGGAGTGCAGACCAGACGGACTGGAGACACGGCGGTTGAACCCGCCCTTTGTGATCGCTGCGTGCTGCCAGCTTGGTCGGCGGCTTTCGCACTGGGAGAACAAGATGCCAGTACGATGAGCGCGATCACTAAATAAAAAGAAAATCGTGACATAGCGCTCCTGGGTCGTTGCGTAGATTGTCAAAAGATCCACGCTGGTGGGAAAGGTGTCCTTAGTACATTCTGTGCTTAGATAGACAACTCCATCTTCATCTGTACAAAGTCAAGAAAGATTAAAGTAATAGGTTAAATAGTGCAAGGGTCGGCGCCTTCCGAGTCTGGGTTTACGCAGCAGGAGCAAAGCGTGGGGCGGACACTTTTGCCCGCCGTGGTTGAGGAGTGACGATTGTCCGCCTACGGAACCGAGGCGGTCGCTTGGTTCGAATTTGAGCTTTCCTGGTTGTTGGAATTGACCGCGGTAGTGACGTAGTAGTACGTCGTTCCGTCAGAGACGGTAGTGTCGGAATACTGCGTGCTGGCGTTCAACACGAGGTTAATTTTCCCGTAAGGTCCGCCGCTCTTAGTTCCGCGGTAGATGTTGTATCCGATAATGTTGTTGGAGGTGCTTGCCGTCCACGACAATGCAACACTGTGGGTTGCCGGCGGCACGCCCGTCCCAGTCAGGGATTCAACCGTCGGAGAGTTCGAGGCATCGCTGGTGAAAAACACATTTCCCGACGCGACGCCGTTTCCAGCGGGCGTAAAGGTCATCGTAAACTGCACGTGTTGCCCGGCCGGAATGGTGACGGGCAGCGACAATCCGCTGAAGGCGAACGCCGATCCGGTCACATTGTCGGAGGATACTGTCACGCTGTTGCCGGTAGCGCTGAGAGTTCCAGTCATTTGCAAATTGGATCCCACCGTGACGTTGCCGAAATTCATGGTGGTAGGCGCAACACTCAGCTGACCGGCAGGTACGGGAGTCCCAGCACCCGACAGGGGAATCGCCAGATTTGCATTTGATGCGTCCGAAGTGATGGATACATTGCCGCTGAAATTATTGGTTGATGGCGGCGTGAAAGTAACGTTGAAGGTGAGGTGCTGTCCGGGGGCTATTTGGGCCGGCGGATTCAACCCGCTCAAGGTAAACCCTGTGCCGGAAATCCCGGCCTGCGAGATCGTGACCGTCGATCCTCCGGAGTTGGTTACAGTTTCGTTGAGTTGTCGATTGTTACCCACCTGCACGCTTCCAAAGCTCAGGCTTGACGGACTCGGGGTCAGAGCGCCTGCAGTCAATCCGTTGCCGGACAGTGCAACATTGATGTTTGGGTTCGCCCCGGTGCTGGCGATCGCAAGGTTCCCGCTACTGCTCCCGCCCGATACTGGCTGGTAGGTCACGGTGAATGATTGGCTCTGCCCGGCCGGCAGCGTCAGCGGCAGGGTTAAGCCGCTCGCGCTGAAACCGGTTCCTGTGACATTGGCCTGCGAGACCGTAATATCGGAGCCGCCGGAATTGGTGAGAGTTTCGGGGAGGGCCTGCTTGCTTCCCACTTGCACGCTGCCGAAGTTGAGACTTAGGGGACTGACGGTTAGAGCGCCGAGTGTATCCCCGTTTCCAAAGAGGAGAACATTAACGGTAGGAGTCGAACTGCTGTTCGTGACAGCCAGGTTTCCCTTAACGGACGAGGCTGCTTTCGGCGCAAAGTTGATGCTGAAAGTCTGAGTTTGACCTGCGGCCAATGTTAACGGCACGCTCACGCCGCTAACGCTGAAGCCCGTTCCCGTGGTGGTGATTTGCGACACTGTAATGCTGGTGCCGCCTGAGTTCTTCATAGTCGCCGGTTGGGCCTGGTTGTTCCCCACCAGTACATTGCTGAAACTGACGCTAGCCGGTGTCACTGCGAGCTGCCCCGGTTTCGCAGCCGGAGGGTTTGTCGCGGGAGGAGTTGTGCTTGCCTTGTTTGCACTGCTAAGGCCCTGGCATCCCAGCAGCGATGCCAGAGCGAGGACCATCACAAGCCCGTTCCAGTGACCCCGAAGTGGTTTCATAGTGAGGAAGACCTGTTTAACCGTACCCGTGAACACAACATCGCTCAGGGTGCGGAAAACTAAGTCTGTACTCAGGGCCGATGGTTTAGAAGGTCGCGGAAGGACGTGCCAGTGGACGACTCGGGACCCTCCACTGACTGCCCAAATTCACACGCCGCGCGGATGAGTGCGGTAACCGCGAGTAAGCATTACTGACCAGGTCAGTGCCACATGGCAGAAATCGCATGGCCAAGTGGACAGCTCGCACGCCGCGAATGAATGGAAAATCATGTCCGGTCGGACACTACTGTTAGTGTTCTTGGTCGGAATGTTTACGTCGAGGCTAGGATCGGTTCGGCAGGGAAGTGAGCGCCAACTTCAGGCTTTCTTCTTGCCTTCGAGCAGGGCGCGAGCTGCGCGCAACTCTTTGCGCTTCGCGGCATCCACTTTGGGATAGGCTACTTTCAACGACTCTAGCGTCTCCACCACCGCCGCAGCCACGGCGACGCGAGTGAACCACTTGTTATCAGCCGGCACCACGTACCACGGCGCCTCGCTGCTGGCAGTGTGGATAATCATGTCTTCAAACGCTTTCATGTAGTCATTCCAGTACTCGCGTTCGCGAGCGTCGGCGGCGGAGAATTTCCAGTTCTTCGCGGGCTGGTCCAGGCGATCGAGGAAGCGCCGCTTCTGTTCCTTCTTCGATAGATTCAGAAAGAACTTGCGTACGACAATCCCATTGCGCGAAAGATATCGTTCGAACCCATTGATGTCCTCGAAGCGCTCTTGCCAGATATTCTTGGAGAGCAGAGATGGGGGAGTTCGCTCGCTCTTCAATAGTTCACGATGGACACGCACGACTAAAACTTCTTCGTAGTACGATCGATTAAAGATGCCGATCCGGCCGCGCTCCGGCAATCGCTGCATGCAGCGCCAAAGGTAATCGTGATTCAGTTCTTCAGAGGACGGCGTTTTGAATGAGTACACCTGAACGCCCTGAGGATTGACACCGGACATGACATGCTTGATGGCGCCGTCTTTTCCGGCCGCGTCCATGCCCTGGAAAATCAGCAGGAGGCTCCAGCAGTCCGCGGCATAGAGTTTGTCCTGCAGCACGGACATCGATGAGATGCCCTGCGCCAACAAGTCCTCGGCTTGATCCTTCGATTTCAGTAGACCGGTGTCGGCCGGATCGAAATCCTTGAGGCGGAACTTCGCGCCGTCGTCGACTCGATAAGCCTTGATCAGCTTGCTGGCCCAACTCATTTGTGTGCGCTATTTCTTGATCTTCCATACGGTTCCGTAACCAATGGAGCCGCCGTTTTGGGTGGTTCCGAACAAAAGCGTACCCTTCGGGTTTTGTACGAAGGTGCCGTAAGGAAATTTTCCGTCTGTGCCGTTGAAGCTATGCACCAGTGTTTCTTTCCCGGTCTTGCTGATTTTGTATATCGTGCCGAAATTCGCGGTTCCGCCGGTTTCAGTGTTGCCATAGAGATTTCCGGCAGCATCCACAAGCACGCCAGCAAGTGGGTATTCTCCGTCTGTCGTGCCTCCGGCGAAGCTGTGCAGGACGCTCTCTTTGCCATTCTTGAGTAACTTCCACACCGTTCCCAGACTGGAAGTCCCGCAGGACGATGTGGTGCCGTAGATGGTTCCGGCTTTATCCATGAACGGAGTTCCCAAAACATTGCATCCGTCGGTAGTGCCTCCCATAAAGCTGTGCAGGATTGTGAAGCGGTTTGACTGGGTCAGTTTATAGACGATCCCACCATTGGCTGCTCCGCCTTCCTCGGTGACGCCGTAGAGCGTGCCTTGCGCGTCCATCAGCAAATCGGTGTAGCTGGGATACTGACCGTCCGTCGTGCCTCCTACGAAGGTGTGAAGGATGGTTTCTTTTCCGCGGGGACCGATTTTGAATAGAATGCCACGGTTGGCTGTGCCGCCTTGTGAAGTGGTGCCATAGAGATTGCCGTTCTTGTCTCTAACCAAGCCTCCAATGGGGGTTAAGCCGTCAGCACCTCCAGTGAAGTTGTGGAGGACGGTCTCGGTCCCGCTGGAATCAACTTTGAACACAACTCCGGAATTGGCGGATCCACCCATGGACGTGGTTCCGTAGAGATTGCCGGCGCCATCACGCACGACCGAGGAAAAGGGATAAGCGCCGTCGGCGCCGCCGGTGAAACTGTACAGCATCATTTCCGCTCCGCTGGGCGCGACCTTGAACACTCCCCCTGCAAAATTGGTCCCACCGTAGTCGACCGTACTGTACAAGTTTCCTGCCGCGTCGCGGGTCATGGTTGCGTAAGGATCTCCGCCGTCCGACGCTCCCCCGAAGTTGTACAGAACCTTAAGAGTCTGACCTCCTGCTTGACCGGCAAACAATCCGACGAAAAGCGCAATCAAAGAGGTCAGAAGGCCGATTCCCCGAATGGATCGGGCGTGTAAAGGGCTGGGTTGCGGTTTATTTCCCATTTCCGGGTGTTCCTCGCAGATGTGGCTTACTTTCGAGCTAACCTTTGTATCAGTAAATGGAGCCAGAGTCACGAAGTAGTCTGACAAGACATGATCCGCCGATGGGGGCATGTTCTTCGGGTTTTCAGGCACGAGAAGGATGCTAGAGCATTTATGCCTGACTCCTAGTCACTTCAACGCATAAAAACGATTTTTTCGTGGATTCCAGATGCCCGACGTCACAAAATGGTTGCATTTTTACAGTACTGAAGTAATATGTTACCTGGATGCAGTGATAAGCGTCCGATCCAATCGTGGTGCCGCCCTTTCTTCCAGGTTCAAGAGCCGTTACCAACTGTCTCGTCACGAGTCGGACACTACCGTCTCGGACTTAGGTTCGGAGAAGCGTTTTATGGCGTGGTACGCTTATTGCCTCACTGAGCAACAGTCCCTACACAACGGAGTACGCACCCGGCGCCCCTTTCTCCTTGAAGGAATTCAAGGTGTAGGCGGAGCCCCTGTCCTGAGCTATCCGAGCGGTGAATTTGCCGTGGTAGTCAGCGAGTACGACCGCAACGCCGACAATGGGAAGTTGGAAGAGAAAAACGTTCTGGAACATGCGCGAGTAGTGAGCGTATGTTTCCGTAGCGGGACTGTGCTCCCGTTCCGGTTTGGGACGATTTTCGACAGTGATGACGCGCTTCGGCAGGCCGTACGCGCCAATCGCAGAGCCTTCGGGAGCAGTGTAGAGCGGCTCCGCGGCAAAGCTGAAATGCACCTTAAAGTGTTGGTTAAAGAAGGCACACTGCGCGCCGCCATGGCCGACGTGATCCTCCCGGACACTGTGGGTGGTGACTATCTGACGAAGCTGAGGGAAAAGGCTTCCAAAGACCGCGAACGCCAGACCAAGGCGCGAGCGCTTTCGGTGCAGGTTCACAAGATGTTCAATCCCCTGGAAGAAGAAATCAGTTGCAAGAGAGTTAATACCGACGGGATGATGATCGATATCGCCCATCTGATTGATTCGAAGTCGGTGGAGAAGTATCAGAACCGCTACAGCAGCGCCGCCAAGCAATTAAAGAACTGCGAATTGGTGATTAGCGGACCCTGGCCGCCCTATCATTTTCTGCCAGGCAAGTTGCGGACGGTGGCTGGCAACTCCTAGTCCTGTCAGGAATCTTGACATTCTTCAATAAACGACTATCAGGCCGGGCGACAGCGTCCGGCCTCGGTTTTTCAACCGCGACTCGGCAGTGTGCTGCGTCGAATGTGCAGGAAGTTTCATTGTTTCCCCCAGCCGGTTTTCAGTGGGAATTTGGCGACGGGTGGCTGAAAGGGGGGCAAGGTTCGTGTTTACAGGCACTTGCCAGATGTCCGCTGACTGTCATGTGACGTCCCGTAGCTTTGGCTGGGGAAGTGCTCCCTCCCGTTGTAAGAAAAGAGGCCGCGCTTGACCTTCACTCTCCGTTCTCGACTTCTCACTCTATGCCAAACCGGCCGCCGGATTGGCCCCTTGCATCGCCTTTCCTGACTTCCTTCCTTTTGCCTCTTTTAAACGGCGGCCCCAGCGATGGGGCCGTTTTTTTTCGCGTCAAGATCATCGTTGTGGCCGAGGATGAGCGCGTCCTCCCATTCGTTGTTGTAAGATCCGTCGTTCCACGTTCTGAACCAGACCGGACAAAGACGCCCAGTCTCCGTCGGTCTAGAGCGGGACCACTTGTCATTTTGCCGAATCTCCTTCAGACTTCATAACATCTCTGAACGTTCTAACAACCCAACTATGCGCTTTCAAACTGTTTTCGCCGTTCTATTGCTTACTGCAAACTCCTATAGCTCGCAGCCCGTGGCTGGCAACTCCTCAGTTGCAAGGGAAAGTGCGTCTCCTCAATCGGACGACGCCTCAAAGCTCCATAAGGAATTGGTCACCCTTCGCGATGCGGCTCTGGCTGACGAATATGGCTATCAGGAACTCGCGCACCTTACCGACAGTATTGGTCCTCGGCCTACGGGATCGCCTCAGGCGAAGGCAGCAGTACAGTTCGTCGCGGACGAAATGCGCAAGCTCGGGCTCGATGTCCATTTGGAAGAGGTCCGCGTTCCACACTGGATCCGTGGCGCGGAGACAGCGGAACTCGTCGAGTATCCCGATCAAGCCCCGGGCGCAACCCAGAAAATTGTCCTGACAGCGTTGGGCGGCAACACACCTACGCCGATGGATGGAATCACTGCGGAAGTTGCAGTGGTGACCAGCTTCGACGAGCTCAAGGCACTGGGTCGCGAGAAGGTTGCTGGAAAGATCGTGTTGTTCAATGTTGCTTTCGACAAGCAGAAGGCGGCGAACGGGTTGGCTGGCGATGCCTACGGTGAAGCTGTGGCGTATCGCGCGGCCGGGGCGAAAGCGGCTGCGGATCTGGGAGCCGCCGCTGCGCTGGTGCGGTCTGTGGGAAATTCCGACTATCGGCTTCCTCACACTGGATTCAGTTTTCCGGCTCCAATTCCCGCCGGCGCCCTTACCAGCGAAGACGCGGATCTCATGGCGAGGCTAGCAGCCCAGGGGAAAGTCCGCATGCACCTTATCCTGACCTCCAAGACTGGGCCCGAGGTTTTGAGCTACAACGTTATCGCTGACCTGAAGGGATCGGAGCATCCTGAGCAAGTCGTGATCGTATCCGGGCATCTGGACTCCTGGGACCTCGGAACGGGCGCTATCGACGATGGAGCGGGAGTGGCGGTCGCGATGGAGGCCGCGGAGCTGTTCCAACGGTTGCACCTGCGCCCGAAACGCACCCTGCGAGTGATTGCGTGGATGGACGAAGAAAACGGTGGGCGCGGGAGCATCGCCTACGCCCAGGCGCATGAGACCGATTTCGTAAACTACTCCGCGGCGATTGAAAGTGACAATGGAGCGTCGCACCCCTTGGGGTTTCATGCCAAGATCAGCGCCGCAGCATTGCCGCTGCTGAAGCCGGTGCAGGACGTTCTGCAGGTTTTCGGTGCCAATGTGATTAAGTTGGCCGACGACAGTCCAGGCGCTGACATCGCGCCCATGGCCAAAGTCGGTGTGCCGACACTCGGAATCATGCAGGATGCGCGAACCTATTTCAACTATCACCACACCGCCGCTGACACTCTAGACAAAGTGACGCCTCGCGAACTGCGAGAGAACGCTGCGGCCATGGCGGTTATGGCATACGAGCTGACGAATGCGCCAGAGCTACTGCCACGCTGACAAAACGTTTCTTCAAAGGCAATGCCGATTCAGAAAAGCAAAGTTCTCACTTTCGCCGGGGACTGCTAGAATCGGCCCGTGCGGACCGATATCCTGCCGTTGTGCGACCAGCATTATCGAACCATGGAATTCTTGCTGGCCCCGTTTAGCGTGAATTATTCGGTGGAATTTTTCCGCTGTACCGAGAAATTCTGCCGACGATGTTTCAGCGAATCGCTGGGGTATGCGACTCCCAAGCGGGACGATGCGCCGATGGTGTCGAGCGATCAACCGCGCTGCGACAAGCACGGGCGGCCCATGTTCATAGCCAGTCTCGACCGGCAACGGAATTTGCTCAGTTATGCTTGCCCGGAGCAGGGCTGCGTTGAGACCACGGTGAAAGGGTAGCGAGCGCTGCGCCCGAACAGTCAAAGTCCAATTCAACTCAAGGCGTTTGGTTTTCAGACTTGACCTATTGCTGATCTCGAGAACCGACAGGTTCGCCTCCTCGGTCACTTCACCAGGGAATCCAAGGTGTTCTCGACTTGCTCGTGCAGGTCAGGAGGCGCGCCGTACATGGCCCGTGCAGTTTTTCCCGACCGGTCGAACAAGAGCATGGTGGGCACAGCTACTACATCGCCAAACGCGCGCGCGGTAGCGGCGTCTGAAATGGCCCATCGAATATCGGGGCTGAGCGATGCCGCTAGTTTGCGAACCTGATCGTCCGGTGATTCTACTGCCAGCGCCAGAATCGCGACGTTGTCGCCATACTTTTTCTTGACGCCTCCGAGCCATTCCAGCGTAGAGCGGCAGGGTGGGCACCATGTCGCCCAGAACTCCACCATCACCACGCGCCCAGCCACGTCCTGCGCGCTGAGCTGGTGTCCGGCAAGATCGGTCAGCGAAAACTTTGGCAAGGCCGCAATCTGATCTGGTTCTGCGTTCGCCACGGCTCGTTCGCGGCTAACTTCATCTTTCCTGCCGGCCAGAACCAGATCGATCATGCGGGTCAAATCGGCTTGGAATTTTGCCTGGTTCTGCGGATTCTTTACCCAAGGCGCGTAGCGTCCGTCCTTTTCTCCTTCGCCGAAGAAGCCGAAGTCCCGTGGCCGCGCAATGAGGACGTCGTCGACAAAAACTGCGGGATAGCGCTGCACTCCAAAGCGCTCCGCCAGCTTCGAGGCTCCGAAATTCTCGTTGACGAATGTCACCCTTTGCGGGTATTTCGCCACTACTTCCTGGATCAGCAAACTTGCTGGGTCGGAGAGGTTTCAAGTAAATGGCCAGCGCACCAGAGTGACAGTAACTCCGGGCACTGTGGGGCGGTCCTGCGCGGGAGCTGATTTCAGAGCCGCGGAATATGCGGGCAGTACCTGTTCGGCGATGACCTGAGCGGTTTTCCAGTCATCGCCGCTTGGCGATTTCGCCAGTCGCGACTCCGCCCGCTCAAGGAAGAGCTGTGCGAGCGAACTATCCTGCTCTGAAGTGCTCAAGTCCTTGCGCAGTTTTTCCAGGGCATTCTTTATTTCTGCTTGCTTTGTGGTTTCAGGTGCCGCTGCATTGAGGCTGCCGAAGCGCTGCACTGCGGAAAGATACTGGTACAAAGCTCCGGCATAGTGCCGGTTCGCATCCAGCTCTTTGGCGAGTTTCAGAGTTGCATTAAGCACGATGAAGTCGGCGTGATGATCTACCGAAAGAGGTGGCTGAAACGAGGCGGTCACGCGATCCTGTAGACGCTGCAACTCCGACAGAAATGACCGCAGTGGAAGCGCCGATCCGCGGCGCTGGAGATTGAGCGTCTCATAGAAGGCTGCAATTTCAGCTTGTCCCTCCGCTGTGCCGGCGTAGTACAGGGCAGACGAATAGTTGTTCGCGCGATTTTCCGGCGAATCATTAAGCAGAGCGAATCCCCGGCCGCCTTCGAGGAAGGGAATTGCCTGATCTTCCGCCTTTTCGGATAGCGCGCGTACGACCACTGGAACATTGTCACTGCTCTGCTGATTGCGCTGATCGAGTGTTGTGAGCTGAAGTTTCGCCTTTTTCAACTCTGCCTCGATGCCCGGCATACCTTCCTTCAGCAGTTGTTCGTCGCTTTTATCGGTTGCCCGCTCGTTCGCTCGAAACGACGAGACGGCAGTGCTCAAAGACTCCAAACTCACATACAACCGGCCGGCATGTAGGTCTTCGCTGGATTGATCCAGGGCCTTTGCAATCGTGGGTTTCGCGTCTTTCCATTGGGGATCATTGTCCGGCTTGGCGTTCAGAGCTTTCCGGACATGCTCGATTTCAGCCTGGATCTTGGCGGAGGCATCCTGCTCCGCGAAAGCCGGCGTGAGGATGGCGAGCATCCCGAGTACAAGCAAGACTGAGCGCGGATGAAGTAATACTTTCATCTGTCGACGGATAGACTAAGTTTTGCGTTGTCGGATAGCACGCAAGAGAATTCAGGAGGCCTTCGGCGGGGCATAACCGTGCCGGCGCTTGCCAGTCTCGTCGAAGTCTCGGACAATGGCCGCTAGGTTTCACGGGACTAAATTCAACAGTGTCATGACAAGAGGAAGAATGGCGCGATGCGGCTCGTTGTTGATCGTTGTTTTGTTGAGTATCGCTTTCACTTCACCCGCGGTGCACGCTCAGCGTAGTGGGGCTCCCCAAGGTGGACATGCTCACGCGTCGGCACGAGCGGAAATGGATCGCGATCTGCTCGAAGTGACGATTCCTCGCCTGGAGGAGTTCTACGGCAGCCATAAGTACACAGTCACGCAAGTCGTTCAGTGGTACTTGGGGCGAATAACGAAGTACAACGGGATTTATCGGGCAGTAGAGAATGTGAACACGGCCGGTGCGCTGCAGACGGCGGCGCGCGAGGATGCCGATGCCAAAGCCGGCGGCGCTGGCTTCAAGCATGGTCCGATGTGGGGCGTCCCCATCGTCATCAAGGCCAACACCAGCATCGAAGGTCTGGTCACAAGCGATGGCTGGAAGGGCTTTAAGATCTCCGGCCACGAGCTGGTTGCGCCACGAGACGCAACTATCGTCGCAAAATTGAAAGCGTCCGGCGCGGTGATTCTCGGCCAAACCAATATGCCGGATTTCGCCGCGAGCGACACCAATCGAAGCACTTCGTTTGGCCGGACCGGTAACGCCTACGACGTTCGCTTCAGCCCCGGCGGTTCGTCAGGCGGCACGGTAACGGCGGTGACCTCCAACTTCGCGTTGCTGGGCAACGGAACCGATACCGGCAACTCTATCCGCATGCCGTCCTCAACCAGCTCCGTAGTCGGTGTTCTCCCAACCCGCGGATTGACGAGCACGGCTGGCATAGCGCCGCTGGATTGGCTGCTAGATAATACCGGTCCCATCGCACGCGACGTTGCTGATGCCGCGATTGCGCTCAGCGTCATGGCGGGAGAGGACCCGCTCGATCCTCAGACCGCCGGTTCGGCAGCCAAGGCGCAGCCCGGTCCGTACACGCAATATCTGAAGTCGGACGCGCTCAAAGGGAAACGCTTCGGCGTGCCCGCCTTCATCATGCATGGAACTGGAGTGCCATGGGAGGACATCTCAGCTCCGCTACCAGATACGCCTGCAAGCCTGGATGCATGGAGGCTCCCGCTTCAGCCCGAAACACGCGATGCCTTCATGAAGGCGATCGAAGGATTGCGGGCAGCGGGCGCGACCGTAGTCTTCGATGAGTCGATTCTTCCCGACAGCTTTGCTGAAGCGGTTGGCAACGTCCACACACTTCCATACATACGCGAAGGCACCGAGGTGTTCCTTAAGACTTTTGGGCCCGCACAGTATCACTCTCCAGCCGAATACGCGAAGGCAGTCGGTGTGCCACTCCCCGTCATCTTGATCGGCGGAGCGGTGCCCGATGGCGACCACAAGGGAGGAGCGCCAATCGTGCAGCGAACGATCGAGAGCGATCCCGCGGCAGAAACCAACTTCTACGCCCCTCGCCGCCGCGCCCTTGCGGCCTACACCGAAGTATTCGATCGGCTTCACCTTGACGGGCTGGTCTACCCGGCAGCGCAGATGCCTCCCCCCGATGAAACCATGGCGCAAGACGGCCGCCTAAGCGAAGGGCCCGCACAGCATCACTGCTTGGGTGAATGTAATCGGAATTCCGGCCGTGGTCGTGCCCGGAGGATTCTACGCGGATGGTTTGCCCTTCGGCCTGGAACTTTCCGCTAAGCCTTGGAGAGATGGTGACCTGCTCGGCTACGCCTATGCGTATGAGCAAGCCACAAAGTATCGCAGGCCGCCCGTGTTGGTCGAGGGCGGACTTCTGCCAGATGCACGCTAGCGCTTCGCTAGCCCCATGGATAATGGACGTCCCGACCGTCCAGCCGGGCAAGCTCGGCATGGCACCGGGATAGATTTTGGGGGAGGGTACTTCAGCCAAGCCGAGAAGGCGGCTTACTGACTCAAGACGCGTGTCGATGGTGATGCCGTCCATGCCCTTTGTGATGGTGATGCAGCCCCGTCTGGGTGGAGTCCGACCCAATCGTCTGTGCAAACATCGTGCAAGTCAAAATCAACATGGCCGCTGCCGTCAGAATCATTCGTTTCATAATTTTCCGCCCGTCCTACAAGATTTCGGACCTACCTCATACGGTGCAAAACCCATACCACCCGCAAAAGTTTCGGAGTAGGCTAGTGATGCACGATTACTTTAGACATTATTACGTAGGAGATTCCACATGACCAGTAACAAATTCGAACCCAGCATCGACGAAGACAGCGGTAAGGGCGCCGTGGAAGATGATGGAAGAAGCCAACCCGCCAATACCTCCATGCAAGGCCAGCTCGGGCACCGCGATCAGGATCCGATGCTGAAGTCCAACGACAGCGACTATCCCGAGCCCGATGCAGGCCCCGAGCACAGCGGGGAAAAGGGCGCGGCATAAGGGCAGCGGCCGGGAGATCGGTCTTTCACAACAGTCCGCTGGTCTTGACGGTCAAAATATTTAACGCACTCTCCAGCTTGGCGATCGCCTCGGCAAGCTCGGGATGCTCTCCGATTCGCTTCTGCAAAGCGTTGAGCAGTTCATGGGCACCGGACACGTGCTCCACGGCCGGCCCATGGCTGGGATTTTGCTTTCCTTCATTATTTTCCGATTGCATCGTAATCTCGCCTTTCAATCACCACGCATCGCTGATGCACACAGAGGATGGATCGCGCCAACAGTCCCGGCGACAATGCGGACAAATCAATGCACTCACCGATCATCCCGCTACAGCGCTGCGCAGACGGCTTTCACTTCCGTGTATTGCTCCAAGACTTCGTGGCCCATTTCGCGGCCCCAGCCGGACTGCTTGTATCCGCCGAAGGGCAGTGCCGCGTCAAAGATGTTGTAGCAGTTAATCCAGACCGTGCCGGCGCGGAGTTGGGCGGCCAGGCGATGCGCTTTCGAGATGTCGCGCGTCCAGATTCCGGCGGCCAGGCCATAGGCGGAGTCGTTGGCTTGCTTGACCAGTTCGGCAGGATCGCGGAAGGGAATCGCCGTGACCACCGGCCCGAAGATTTCTTCCTGCACGACTTTCATGCGGTCGTGGGTATCGACCAAAACGGTCGGCTTTACGAAATAGCCTTTGTCGCCGTGGCGGCTTCCACCGGTTACGGCCTTGGCACCTTCGGAGAATCCGGACTCGAGGAATCCGCAAACCCGATTCAATTGCTCGGACGAAACCAGCGGACCCATTTCGGTGGAGGGATCCATGCCCGGTCCAACATTGATTTTGCTGGCATGCTCGGCAACGCCTTCGACGACTTTGTCGAAAATGCTGTGCTCGACGTAGAGACGGGAGCCAGCGCAGCAGCATTGTCCGTGATTGAAGAAGATGGCGCTGGATGCGCCCGCAATCGCGGTATTCAGGTCCACGTCGGCGAAAACAATATTGGGAGACTTTCCACCGAGTTCCAGCGAAACTTTTTTCAAATTGCCGGCAGCGGCGTGCAAAATTAGTTTGCCAACTTCCGTGGAGCCGGTGAAGGCAACTTTGTCCACGCCAGGGTGCGAAGCCAGCGCGGCCCCGGCTGTCTCGCCGTATCCCGGAACAATGTTCACGACGCCGTCGGGGAATCCAGCTTCCTGAAAAAGCTCACCCAATCGCAAAGCTGAAAGCGGAGTCTGTTCCGCCGGCTTCAGCACAACAGTATTTCCAGTAGCCAAAGCCGGCCCCAACTTCCACGCCGCCATCAGCAGAGGAAAATTCCAAGGAATAATTTGCCCAACAACGCCTACTGGCTCGCGCAGTGTATAAGCTAAGAACTTCGCCCCTGGCGCATAAGGCACCGAAATCGGGATCGTATTCCCCTCAATCTTGGTCGCCCAGCCAGCCATGTACCTCAGCAAATCGACGGCTAGCGGGACGTCGGCGACGCGGGCCACGGTCAGGGGTTTTCCATTGTCTAGCGATTCCAGTTCGGCGAATTCTTCCAGATTTTCTTCGAGGAGGTCGGCCAGCTTCCAGATCATGCGGCCTCGCTCGGAGGCGGTCAGCTGCGACCAGCGACCTGATTCGAAGGCGGCGCGAGCCGATTTCACGGCGCGGTCGATGTCTTCGCGATCGCCTTCGGCAACGCGAGCCAAAACTTCTCCTGTGGCAGGGTTATAGGTCTCGAAGACTTTGCCGGATGCGGCGGCTTCCCATTTTCCGTTGATGAGCATCTTGTGCGTGCGGGCTACGAAGCTGCTGGAGCGATTCTCTCCGGGAGCGATCCTGAGAACGGTGGCCATGGTTTCCTCCTGGCGTGGGATGTCGTTGGGAATTGTAGCGCATTCGCGCTGGGATGATTCGGCAATTCATTGGTGCGATCGGGATCACCCGCAAAGTAAGGGATTAGGTTGCGGCACCCGCTCATCCTTGGCGCGTCCCTGAAAGGCCGCTCTTCCATGCTTGGCTCGGCAGTTAGCTGACCGAGGCTCCTTTTTGGCCGATCATCACTGCGTCTTGCATTTGGCGGAACAGGTCTCCTATCGCGGCTGGAGAGTGCGAGATGAACAGAGTGTTGCTCTTGTCCTGGGCGCCGATTTCTTTCAACGTGTCTAGATATTGCGTGACCAGGACCAGCATCATCACGTCTTTCGGGGTCGTGCCTTCGACCGCGGCGGAGAACGCTTCCACGGATTCTTTTAAGCCTTCGATGATTGCCTTGCGCTGATTGGCTATGCCCTGGCCTTGCAAGGCCTTGCTCTGCGCTTCTGCTTCGGCTTGCTTTACTTTGAGGATCTTCTCCGCTTCGCCGCGGGCGCTGGCGGCGACTTGCTCACGTTGCGCGGCGTTGATCTCGTTCATCGCAGCTTTTACTTTCTCGTCAGGCTCAATGTCGGTTACCAGCGCCTGGTCGATGGCGTAGCCGTAAGTCTTCATCACATCATCGAGCCCTTCTTTGATTGCGATGGCGATGTCGGATTGTTGCAGGAAGGCGTCATCGAGATTCATCTTCGGCACGTGGCCAAGAATCACGTTGAAAACGTAAGACGAAATCTGCTGTTTGGGATTGGCCAGCTTGTAGAACGCTTCGTAAACTTTCTCCGGAATCACGTGATATTGGACGGAGACGGGAATCTTCACGAAGACGTTGTCTTTGGTTTTGGTTTCGACGTCAAGGGCGAGCTGCTGGACGCGCAGGTCGATGCGTCCGGCGATCTGGTCGAGCCAGGGCAGCTTGAAGTTGATCCCGGCGCTGGCCACATGAATAAACTTCCCCATGCGCTGGATGATGACGGCTTCGGCGGTGCGCACCTGGAAGAATCCGCTCAGGATGGTACCGATAGCGAAAAGAGCGAGCACTCCATAAAAGAAGGCTTCCAGCGTTGACGAAACGTCCATGGCGATCTCCTTCGATTTCGGCAGAGCCCCGAAGATTAAATGGAATCGCAGGCATGATAGCGGGAAGGGAAGCTTCCCACAATCAAAATTGTGGACCTCAACGTCAGAGCGGGATGCCAGCCTTGGCGGACAGTGGTTAATCCGAGCGCAGCGCTTGCATGGGATTGATCAAGGCAGCCCGACGGGCGGGCAGCAAGGAAGCCACCAAGGCCAGCATCAGCACGAAGATCGCGGCCAACGTCAGCACCAGCGGATCGAACGGGCTGACTCCGAACAAGAAAGAGGTCATCAAGTGCGATGCCGCCGCTGCACCTAGCAAGCCGAGGACACAACCCGCAACTGCGAGTTTCGCGGCCGAGGTAAACACCAAGCCAAGAATCCCCGACCTTTGCGAGCCGAGCGCCATGCGGATCGCCATTTCCTGAGTGCGTAGCGCCGATGAAAACGCGATCACACTGTAGATGCCAAGGGCCGCCAAAAGCACGGCAGCTATTGCGAAGGAGGAGATCAGAGCGGTGTTGAAACGGCGCGGGGCTTCGGTGTCAGATACCGCATGCTCCAGGCTCTGCAGACGGTCGAGCGGCAGTTGAGGATCGATCGACCGGACCGTGGCGCTCAGAAGATTCGCCGATTGCTCAGGAGGCATGGCAGTACGCACGGCGATGTAACCTCCGTTGCCATACAAGCTGCCTACCGCATTCAAAGAGCCCAGCGCTTTTTCGAGTTGTGCGAGGGGGAGATAGTCCTGCTCTTTGTCGGGGGCGTCGGGCGAGTTCTCTTTCACGTCGGCCACTTCACCTACGACAGTCACCCAGGGCGTTTGCATTTCCTGCGTCCCGATGCGAATGCGCTTTCCGATGGGACTGGAACCGGGCCAATAGTGCTCGGCGATCTTTTGGTTCACGATTGCGACCAGTTGCGAGTCTGCCACGTCGGCGGGCGTGAAGAAGCGGCCAGTCAGCAAACGAACCCCTAATGTCTGCAGGTAGTCGCCATGGACGATTACCAGGGTGGACAGATTCATGTTCGCGCCCTGGGGTGGAACGTAACCGTCGACGATGAATGCGTTGTTGTTGTTGTTGCCCGAGGCGGGTAGGAGCGAAGTAAGCCCCACCGACTTCACACCGGGAAGTTGCTGCACCCGGCGAATCAGTTCATCGTTGAATTCATTCACCGAAGCTTGGGTTGCATATTGTTTCTGAGGCAGCGAGTACGCGGCAGAGAGGATATGGTCGGGGCGGAAACCGAGATCAACGGCACGCATCTTCTCAAAACTTCGCAGCAGCAACCCGGAAGCAACGAGCAGCACCAGGGCGATGGCGATTTCACCGACCACCAACGCCGAGCGCAGTCGGGCGTGGCCGGAGCCGGCCATGCCACTGCGTCCACCTTCCTTCAGAACCTCATTCAAGCTGGTTCGCAGCGCGGCAAATGCCGGTGCCAGCCCACAAAGCATGCCGGTGAGGATGGCAAGCACGATGGCGAACAACATCACCTGCCAGTCGAGGCCGATCTCGCTAATACGAGGTAGGTTTTCCGGCAACCAGCTCACACCCACGCGCAACGCCACTGCGGCAAGGACCAGACCGAGCACGCCTCCAGTCACGCTCAACACCAGGCTCTCCATGATGGCTTGACGCAGAAGCACTCCGGCAGGCGCTCCGAGGGCAAGGCGCACGGCGATTTCGCGGCGGCGGCGGATGGCACGAACCAGCATCAGCCCGGCAAGATTGGCGCACGCGATTAGCAGCACAACGAAGATGGCAAGAAACAACGTTCGTACCAGTTGACGAGCTTGCTCCACGGTCTCCTCGTGCAACGAGCGCACCACCGCGTGAATATGGAGACTTGACATGAAAGCGGGATAGCCACGCATGATGTCCTGCGCCACCCTTTCGGCATCATTCACCGCCTGCGCGGAAGTGACGCCCGGCTTGAGCCGCCCCACCATGCTGTAGCTCCAATTGGCGGCCGCTGGCCCAGTGATTTCCTGCGAGGTGAAGCTCATGGGAACCCATAGTTGGCTGTTGTTGAGTTGACCCGGCAACAGCGGGAACTCAAAGTTACGCGGCATGACTCCGATGATCACGTAGGGCTTGCGGTCGAGCAGAATCTTAGTTCCCAATACGTTCGGATCGCCATGCAAGCGGCTTTGCCAGAGTGAATAACTGATGACGGCGACTTGCTCCTGGTGGTCATCTTCTTGCTGGTTAAAGAATCGGCCCATGAGAGGCGCGACCTGCAAGGCGGGAAATACTCCACCGGAGAGCCGAGACGCGTTCACTTGCGCGGGCTCGCCAACGCCAGAAAGCTCATAGCCGGTCTGGATGTACCCTCCAAGGCTCTGGAAGCTGTGGGTGTCGCGCATGTACGCGACGATGTCTGGCCCGGTGACTCCGGCCTCGCCATTGCCGCCCAAGTCTGCGCCTTGCAGAATGTCCGCCACGGCCACCAACTCTTCGGGATGGGGAAATGGCAATGGCCGCAACAAGACGCCCTCGACAATGGAGAAAATGGCAGTCGTGGCCCCGATGCCAAGCGCGAGCATGAGGATTGCCGTGATCGTAAAGCCTGGGGTCTTGAGTAGATAGCGAATTGCGATTCGGAGATCGTGGACTAGCATGAGGGTCGTCTCTTTATTATTTGAGATTTATTTGAAATGAGCTAACAGCACTTGTTTATCCAAGTACGCACAAACGCAAAGGATTGTTCCGTCGTGGTCTTGCGGGGCAATGGCGGATGAATGTGGAGCCCAGGTGTCCATTTTCGAAAATCCGCTGTCCGAGACTGGACAGTCAAAATGGGCCTAAACAAAAGTCAGGGTAGAGTGGTGGCCGATCTTCTCGGAAACATGCGCCGTTTCGGGATTGCGGGATATCCCCGGGGGTGGACCCGAGGCGGCTACTTCGCGTGATTACTCGCGTAACTATCGGCGACGTCAGGCAGCACTCTAAGATTCCTATAGCTATCATGTCGAAGCCGGACTCATCTTCGTTCAAGGCCAAACTCATCGGGCGGGTCGTGGTGGTGAAAGTTTCTTTGTTCAGCCGGGCTTTTCGTGGCGCAATCACAGCCACGGATGAGACGGGTTTCTGTCTGGTCAGTGAAGACATGATTGCAGCGTTGCGCGAGACTACCGGCAGCGCCATGGCGGACATGGATAATCCCAGTGTTTATCTGCCATTTTCGGCGCTGGAGTGGCTCATCACTTCAGAACCCAAGGCAGCTGCGGCTTCCGCGTAATAGATTGGATGTTTCTTGCCCGACTCCACCGGGCCGGCTCCCTCGACTGCATCTTTTCTTCTTCTCTTTCTCTTCTTAATACTTCACAATTGCCGCAAAGGATTTCGGGTCGAGGCTTGCGCCCCCTACCAGTGCACCGTCGATTTCTTCTTCGGCCATTAACGCTTTGACATTTTCGGGCTTGACCGATCCTCCGTAAAGGATGCGGAGGTTTGCGGCGAAGTCATCGCCGAAGGCCTTGGCGGCTTCTCCGCGGATAAGGCTATGGGCCTGGGCGGCGAGTTGCGGCGTCGCGGTCTTGCCGGTTCCGATAGCCCACACCGGTTCGTAGGCGACGATGAGCCTCGCGGCTTTTTTCCCGGATATGGCGTGGAAAGCACGCAGGCACTGGCGACGAAGGACGTCTTCAGTCAATCCAGCTTCTCGTTCTTCCAACACTTCACCAACGCAGACGATGGGCGTGAGTCCAGCCTCGAGAGCAGCTTTGAGTTTGAAGTTCACGACGTCATCGGTTTCACCGAAGTATTGGCGGCGCTCCGAGTGGCCGATGATTACATGGGTGCAGCCGACGGCGAGCAGCATGCCTGGGCAAATCTCTCCGGTAAAGGCGCCTTCCGGTTCCCAGTACAGATTTTGCGCGCCAATCGCGACATGCGAGCCTTTCACGGCTTCGACTGCGGTGGTGAGATCGAGGGATGGAGGGCACACTACGATTTCGTCGCGCGTGTGGCCGGCGACCAGCGGGAGAAAGGCGTGAAAGAAGGCGCGGGCTTCGTCGGGATTCTTGTACATCTTCCAGTTGGCGGCGATGACTTTTTTGCGGGGCATGAGATTGTTGGGTCCTGTGGAACAAAGATTTTAACCGGAAAGTTAGCTAAATCTCGCAAAGGTCGCTAAGAAGAGCAATTGAATTGTAGCTTTCTGGCTCGGTCTTCGTCGAACCGTCGCGGGCGACCCGTGAACTTCTGCGCAGAACCATGCGTAAGAGAGGTTAGGGTCGTTTTGCCCGCCGGCACTGTAAGAGAGAAGCATTCGCTATGCTGGACGGTCCAAACAAGCCTGCTTTCGGGGGTGGGATTGTGGTCTTGAAGATTCTTAAATATGTCGGCGTCGCGATTGCTTGCCTGGTGTTGTTGGCGGTTTCATCTGCCTTACTCTACAGAAAATATTTGCAGCACAAAGTTGCTCAAGCGCGCGCCATAACCTCGCCTAACGGTATCGAAAGCCTGGAGCCCGTGCGAATTGGCGGCATCGATCAGTGGATCGAAGTACGCGGCCAGGATGTGAACAACCCGATTCTCTTATTCATTCATGGTGGTCCGGGCATTGCCTTCATGCCGCTATCGGGTTCGTTTCAAGGGCCGTGGGAGAAATATTTTACGGTGGTGCAATGGGACCAGCGAGGGGCGGGGAAGACGTACACGTCGAACGACGAAGAGCTTCAGCGGCGGACCATGAACATTCCGCAGATGGAAGAGGACACGCTGGAAGTGGCGAATTACCTGCGAACTCGATTCAAGAGAGACAAGATATTTGTGATCGGGCACTCGTGGGGAAGCGTGCTGGGGCTTTGGTTGGCGCACGAACATCCAGAAGTTTTGTACGCGTATGTTGGCGTGGGGCAGGTCGTCAACATGGAGCAGAATGAAGTGGCCGGGTATCAGGATGCATTGCAAGAGGCGCGCAACCGGCACAATGACGCGGCTATCAAGGATTTAGAGGGGATTGCGCCGTACCCGTCTGCAACTTCGGATTTGGCGAAAACTCAGACCGCAAGGGGCTGGGAAGGGAACTTGCTCGGGCCTCCCGCGGGCGGACCGGATTTCACGGACGTCAAGAGGCTCCTGACCGATCTGGTGTCATCCCCTGAATATTCTCTTGCGGATGATTACAGTTTCATCCACGGGCAGATGTCATTGTTCTCGATCAAGATACTCAATCCGGAAATGATGAAGATTGCCCTCGACAAACTAGGACCGGAATTCCGCGTGCCGATTTTCTTTTTTGAGGGCAGGCACGACCCGTTCACTCGTCCAACTCCAGTGTGGGACTACAGTCAAGCGATCAAGGCTCCGCAGAAGGATTTTGTGTGGTTTGAGAATTCCGGGCATTTTCCGTTCTTTGAGGAGAAGGACAGATTTGCGGAGGAGTTGGTGCGGAGAGTCTTGCCGGTGGCTGGGGGGCGTTGAGGCGGAGCGCCCGCGCTGCAGGACTCACTTCTTGTCGGTCAACGCTTCTACGCCGGGGAGCTTTTTGCCTTCCAGGAATTCCAGCGAGGCCCCGCCGCCGGTTGAGATGTGAGTGATTTTGTCGGCCACTCCGGCGGCATGAACGGCGGCTACCGAGTCGCCGCCGCCGACGATGGAAACTGCGCCTCCATTTTCCGCGATGGCGTGGGCGATCTTGAACGTTCCTTTGCTGAACGGCGAAACTTCGAAGACTCCCATGGGGCCGTTCCAGACGATGGTTCGGGCGGTGGAGATTTCATCCGAAAAGAGTTCGATCGTTTGCGGGCCGATGTCCAGGCCCATCTGGTTCGGTGGAATGGGCTGGCCGTTGCCCACCGTGTGAACCACTGCGTTGAGGTCGATTCGGTCAGCCACGATGTGATCGACCGGAAGCAGGAATTTCACTTTAAGGTCTTTGGCTTCTTGCAGGAGTTGGCGAGCCAGGTCGAGTTTATCTTCTTCCACGCGCGATTTGCCGACTTGCATGCCCTGCGCTTTGAGAAATGTGTAGGCCATGGCTCCCCCGACGATCAGGGCATCGACCTTGGGCATCAGGTTACGGATGACTTCGATTTTGTCGCTGACTTTGGCGCCACCGAGAATAGCCACGAAGGGCTTCTCGGGGTGCTGCAATGCCTTGCCCAGGTATTGCAGCTCTTTTTCCATGAGCAGGCCGGCGGCGGACTTCTTCATGAATTTCGTAACGCCCACGGTTGAGGCGTGCGCCCGGTGTGCGGCTCCGAAAGCATCGTTGACGTAGAAGTCAGCGAGGCTGGCCAGTTGCTTGGAAAACTTTTCGTCGTTGGCCTCTTCTTCGGGTTGGAAACGAAGATTTTCCAGCAGCAGAGTTTGGCCTTTTTCCAGTTGCGTGGCCATCTCTTCGGCTTCGGCTCCGACGCTGACCGGACAAAATCCAACGTTTTCACCACGGGCCAATTCTTTATCGAGCAGCATGCGCAGGCGCTCAGCGGCAGGCTTCAGGCTCATGGTGGGGTTGGGCTTGCCTTTGGGGCGCCCCAGGTGCGAGGCCAGGATGAGGCGAGCTCCGTGACGCAGCGCGTACTCAATCGTCGGGAGGGTTTCGCGGATGCGGGTGTCGTCCATGACCCGGCCGCCTTCCAGCGGAACGTTGAAGTCGACACGCATGAGAATGCGGTGGTCGTTTAACGGGAGATCGCGGATGGAGAGTTTGGCCATTCGATTTGCGCTCTGTGACAAACCTACCTCATTGACGAGTGCCCCCGCCTCCAAATAACCAAGCCAGTCATGTCTAAATCAAAATCAAATAACGCGGGTGGGGGTGCCCGCGCTATCAGTTGTCACGATTTTATAGACCTTTGCTTCCCAGATAGTTGATCAGGTCGCGGACGCGGCACGAGTAGCCCCACTCGTTGTCGTACCAGGAGATCACCTTTACGCAATTGCCGGCAACCACCAGAGTCATGGGCGCGTCGACGATCGAGGAACGCGAGTCTCCACGGAAGTCGGCGGAGACAAGTTCGTTTTCCTCGTATCCCAGATAGCCTTTCAGCGGACCATCTTCAGAGGCTTTCTTCAGCGCGGCGTTAACCTCGTCTCTTGTCGTCTTTTTCTCCACGAAAGCGACGAGGTCCACCACCGAGACATTCGGCGTGGGGACGCGCATAGCGAATCCGTCGAGTTTGCCGGCCATGTCCGGAATGACGAGCTTCAACGCCTTGGCGGCGCCGGTCGAGGTCGGAATCATGTTGATGGCGGCAGCGCGGGCGCGGCGCAGGTCTTTGTGCGGAAAGTCGAGAATCACCTGGTCGTTGGTGTAAGAGTGGATCGTGGTCATGGTGCCACAAGTGATCTTGAAATTGTCGTGCACGACTTTGGCGATAGGGGCGAGGCAGTTCGTAGTGCAGGATGCGTTCGAAATGATGTGATGCTTCGCGGGATCGTAGACCTGATGGTTTACGCCCAGAACCAGGGTCACGTCTTCGTTCTTCGCGGGAGCGGAGATGATGACTTTTTTCACCGGACCGCGCATATGCTTTTTGGCGTCGTTGGCGTCGGTAAATCGTCCGGTAGACTCGAGAACGACCTGCGCTCCCACGGATTCCCAGGGCAGTTTAGCCGGGTCCTTCTCGGCAAAAACCTTGAAGCTCTTGCCGTCGACCGTGATGCTATCCGGGCCCGAGGAGATTTTGTTATGCAGGTTGCCGAGAATCGAATCGTACTTCAGCAAGTGAGCCAGAGTCTTGGGGTCGGTGAGATCGTTGACGGCGACGATTTCGATATTGGGATCGGTGAGGGAAGCGCGAAATACGTTGCGTCCAATGCGTCCGAAGCCGTTAATGCCTACTTTAATTGCCATGTTGCCTCCGAATGAGGATGAAGAGACGATAAAACTTGGGGCCGGAAAATGTTAACAGGGAAGCGCGGAGGCAGCAAATGACGATGGACTGTAGGAGCCCAAAACGGGAGGGTGAGCATCGGGTTGAATGAAGCCCGTTTTCTGTCCATTTCTACGAATGCGGCTAACATGCTTGGTTCGCTTGTGACGCCTTACGTTGCCCGCGACCCTTCAGGTGTGTTAAAAGCCAAACATGCGCAAATGGATGAGCGAGCGCTTGAAGCGCCGCAAGAAAGAGCCGGCAAAGGCCGGAGCTGAACCGCCACCGGCGCCATTGCAACCGGCGTTTTACGATGCAGAGCCGGCGAAAGTCGACGAACCGGCGGAAGCAGCAGCTTCTGCTTCGCAGCCAGAAGCGGTGCAGGAAACGCACACCGCAGAACCGCAAGCGCGGTCGCAGCAGCCATCCTCTATTGAGGATGGAAATGGAGCGAAACGCCGGCGCCGCCGTGGTCGAGGCGGCCGTGGGCGGGGACGCACCAGCAGTCAACCCACGGGTGGCGAAAGCGCGCCGGTGGTTGCCGCAACCCCAGCTAACGCGAGCCCGGCCAGCGTATCCCCTGGCAAGACAGGAGCCGCGCAACCTGCCAAAGGGTTTGTCGTTCTGGCGATTGGGCTCCCCGGCTCAGGAAAGAGTTCGTGGTTCAAGCGTCACAAAATCACGCCGCTTTCGAGCGATCTTCTGCGGGTGCTTTTGTTTGACGATCCCACCGAGCAGCGTTTTCAGGATCTGATCTTTTCCAATCTCCGTTCCATGCTGAAGGCTCGCTTGATCGCGCGCCGGCCAACGAATTACGTGGATGCCACCAACCTTTCTCCCCACGAGCGCAATGGGTGGATCAAACTGGCCAAGGATTACGGCTATGAAGTGCAGGCGGTGTTTTTTGATGTCCCGGTGGAAGTTTGCCTGGAGCGCAATCAGCGGCGGGAACGCAAAGTTCCGGAAGATGCGATGCGCCGCATGGCAAGCAAGCTGAAGCCACCGGCATTCGACGAGGGTTTTTCTAAAATCACCGTAGTGCGAGTGAAGCAGAAAGAAGAGCCGGCCACGGACTGATCCGATTCCCGCGGATCGCTTCAAGCTTTCAGGTACGGCAGCAGTTCCTTGAATGCCGGAACGCCTGACGAACGCAACAGTTCGTACATCATCATTTCAGTGGATGAAATGACCGCTCCTGCGGCCTGCATTCTTCCCAAGCCAATCTTCCAGTTCCACTCGGAGCGCGAACCCACCGCATCCGAAGCTACATGGACGATGTAGCCTTCTCGCAACGCCGCCAGCGCCGTCTGAGTCACGCAGATGTGGCTTTCCATCCCACAAAGCAGAACGGTATTGCGATTTCCGGGCAGGCGCTTCAGCCGCGAGCAGAAGGCATCGCTGCCAAAGCAGGAGAACATTTGTTTATCGATGGCCTCGGTTTCGGGCAGCAGGGAAGCGATCTCCGCGACGGTGTTGCCTAATCCCTTCGCGTATTGCGTAGTCAGGAGAGCGGGAATCTTCAAAATATTAGCGAGCCGAACCAGAAGTTGCGAATTCTTCAGCAGTTGGTCTTTCCCGAAAATCGATGGCAGGAGCTTATCCTGAATGTCGACCACGACCAGCGCGCAGCGCTCGGCATCGAGAGGAATACGGGCGGTCTCACTGGATAAGCTGGATAGGGAAGCGATGTTGCCGAGGACCGTCGTCATAAGATCACTTTCTCCACAGTCCATGGTAACAAGCGGCTCCGCCCTGGATGGCCTGTATTGCCTTCGCTAAGCGCAGGAGAGCTACAAAAATCGTTTCGGGCTAGACCATCCAGGCCGTGCCCTGATACTCGTTCACCCGCGCCGCTGCCAAAGCTTTTTCCCTTCCGAAGTACCGTTCGAATACGTGCAGCGCCAAATCGATTCCGGCGGTAACGCCGGCGCTGGTTGAAACCTGGGGGCCTTCGACAAAGCGTACGCCGCTGATCCAATGCACTTGGGGAAACTCTTCCGTAAAGGGCTTGATGTAGTCGTGATGCGTGGTAGCAACCTGACCATCGAGAAGTCCCAGCTTGGCCAGATGCCTCGCACCAATACAGACTGACATGGTGACATCAGAGTTCTTATTCGCCTTTTTGAGCCATTCGTAAAAGTTCGGAGAACCCGCTTGTGCCGGAATTACGATGACCTGAGGCTGAGGTGCATTTTCGAAGGTGTAGTCCGGGATCATCCACTGATCGATCGGATCCCGGCCCTCGCCCACGGTAAACACCTCAAAGAACGGCCGGTCTTGCTTGGTCGTTTCGTCGTGCAGCCAAGCTCCAAACATCGCCTCAGGGCCGATCCAATCAATGGGAGTAACGTCCTTGGAAAACGCACACGCCACCTTGACTGTGCTGCCGACTGGCGCAACCAGTTTTTTTCCTGCAAGAGTTTGCTCCGCAGACTTTGAGGGTGTCGTCTGCGCCGATGCAATTCCGGCGCTGATGCCCAAACAACCTGCGCCCACAAGAAACTTCCGCCGATCAACTCCCATTGTTCGCCCTCACTGGGGAACTATCCCGCGCCACATCTCCTATAGACGATCTGTAGAAGATAAGGGTAGCCCGCTTGCTTCCCAGTGAAAGCGAACTACGGTGTCACCTTGAACACCACCCCGGCGTCCGAAATGCCGCCCGCCCCGGTCAGACCATAGACCGCACCTTTGGGACCGATCAACAGTCCGCCTTGCGGTCCCGTGCCGTCGTTACCGTTGAAGCTGTGTACGACCGTCTCCTTGCCGTTAGCCGTGATCTTGAATACTGTCCCGGAGTTCGAACTCTTGCCGCCATAGGTCGTAGTGCCGTAAAGATTGCCGGAGGAATCCAGAGCCAACGCCCCTTGCGGTCCTTCTCCGTCGGGAACCCCGCCGTCGAAGCTGTGCAGTCGGGTGAATTTTCCTGTGCTGCCGATCTTGAACACAGTGCCAAAGTTGTTCGCGCCCCCGCCGCCGGAAGTCGTGCCATACAAGGTGCCAGAGCCGTCCATCAGCAGCGCTCCCAACGGATATGCGCCGTCCTTATTCAGATTGGTGAAGGTGTGGAGCACGGTCAGCTTGCGCTTCAGACCGACCTTGTACACCACGCCGCAACCCGACTGCAGCCCCACACAGTTGCCATTCGCATCGCCGCCAAATTCGGTGGTGCCGAACAGATTTCCTTGTGCATCCAGGATTGGCTCAGCCATCGGCATGGCACCGTCCGAGCCGCCGGTAAAGCTGTGTAAGACGGTCAGCTTTCCGAGCGGACCCAAGCGAAACAAGGTTCCCGAAAGAAACATGCCGCCATCTTCGGTTGTTCCATACAGATTGCCCTCTGAATCCCGAATGACGCCCGACCCTGGGTTCGATCCGTCATCTTGGCCGGTAAACGAGTAAAGCGTCTTGAATCCGCCGCCCCTGGTCGAGATCTTGAAAACCGTCCCGGCGTCGCTGGCTCCGCCGCTCAAGGTCGTCCCATAAAGCGTTTTGTTGTTGAGTGTCAGGTCGCTGCGGGGAAAAGCGCCATCGCTCACGTTAAAGGTGTGCAACACGGTGAGATTGCCCTGGACATCGATCTTGAATACCACTCCGGAACTCGCGCTGCCCCCGGATGCAGTCGTACCATAAAGGTTGCCGGAAGCATCGCGAACCAGCCCCGCTTGCGGAGTCTGTCCATGGGTTATATCGAATTCATAGACCACCGAAAATTTCTGCGCCTCGGCAGAAAGTCCCGTCACGGCCATCACCAGAAGGGCGTAAATGGTGGTTCGCAAGGTCTCGCGGAAAAATGAATACATCGGATAAGCCCTCTCCCTAAGGCCCCAAGATTATACCCGGCTAAACGACATGTAGACGAAATCGGACTCGCAAACAGCCCGAGGGGTGCGCTTTTCCGGCGTTTGTGATTCGGACAACCCGCGGACCTGTGCACTTACTGCGACAGTGAACTACAATTGCCGGATCGTCATTCGCCTTCAATCAACCGCTTTTCGAAACCAACAGTTACGGAGGAGAATCCCCATGACAGCTGTGAATGCACCTACGAAAGTCGCACAGATGAACGCACCTTCACAGATTCGCCTGGCCAGGCGCTCGCCCGCCTACTGGCGTGTCACAATTGACAACCCACCGATCAACGTCATGGGCCCGGAAATGGTCCGGCAGTTCCAGGAGGTCATCGACGCACTCGAGGCCGACGAGCAGGTCAGGGTCGTGGTCTTTGAGAGCGCGGTCGACGACTATTTCCTGAATCACTCCGACTTCACCGCCAAAATTGAGGATCTGACCTCGATGCCGGCAGGTCCCACGGGCTTGCCGCCTTGGCCGGACTTCCTTGTGCGCCTGACCCGCTTGCCAGTCGCTTCCATCGCCCTGATACGCGGCCGGGCGACGGGCAATGGTAGCGAGATCACACTGGCCTGCGACATGAGTTTCGCCAGCCGCGAAAAGGCGATCATCTCGCAGTGGGAAGTCGGCGTGGGTATGGTCGCCGGCGGTGGCCCCATGGCGCGCCTGCCGCGACTCATCGGCCGAAACCGCGCCCTCGAAGTCCTCCTCAGTTCGGAAGACATCAGGGGAGAACAAGCCGAGGCCTACGGCTACGTCAATCGCGCCTTGCCCGATGCCGATCTCGACGCATATGTGGAGGCGCTCGCAACCCGGATCGCCAAGTTCGACAAATGGGCGATCGCCAACACCAAGCGCCTGGTCAACACCAGTCTGCCGCCGGACATCGAACTCGGCGCCGGGTGGGATGCTTGCATCGCTTCGCTCGGGCGACCTGCCGCCCTGGAAGGAATCAAAGCGCTAATGGCGCGCGGTTTCCACAAGCCAGGAGATGCCGAAAATCGCCTCGGATACTACCTGGGACAACTCGCGGGTTAAGCCGGTGCCAAGGTGGTATTCGCCGCCTTCGCCGATCTGATGACGGCGCGCATCACGGGCACTTTTGTCTCAGACACTAGGAAGACAACTTCCTAACCCTTCGGAGGAAAATGTATGTCAAGCAACAAAGCAATCGCTATTGATACACCGCTCACAACATCGAATCCTCTCGATGCCATCCCAGACGAAATACCATTCGACGTGCCCTATGGGCGTCCGATATCGCTAGACCGCGCCCAGGCGGTTATTCAAGCAGCTGTGGCAGAGGCGAAGAAGCGGAATTGGAAGATGAACATAGCTATAGCTGATTCCGGTGGTAACTTAGTTGCCTTCCAACGAATGGATGGAGCCATGCTCGCCTCAATTAAAATTGCAGAACATAAGGCGCGAGCGGCAGCCACCTTCCGCCGCCCCACCAAGGTTTTCGAGGACGGCATCAACCTTATGCATCTCAACTATCTGCTTGCATTCGATGGCGTCATCGCATCTCGCGGCGGCATTCCATTGATTGACCAGGGAACGATTATTGGCGCAATCGGTGTTTCCGGGGGCACCGATTCCCAGGACGAAATCGTCAGCAAAGCCGGCGCGGCGGTAATTGACTAACTCTCCGCGCGCAACAAGTGATTCAGATCTCGAAAACAGAACGATGAGCTCTGCGCGATTGCTACGCAAAGTTTTTGAGCTCCGGAAAAATAGGGGATGTCCGGTTTGCTAGTATTTCCCGCACACGGACCGTCCCCATTTATGCGTCCGAATCACATCCCAAAGAAAACCGCAATGCGGCACACACTTCATTCATTCGCGCCGTGCTCAGCAGAGCGACACGTTTACCCAATCGCCGTTGGGACACCGTGACCGCATTGTGCAGGTTTACGGCGCAAGGTGATTTCATTCCGTCTTCTTCGGTCAAAACTACCTCTGAGGGTATACCGCGAATCGTGGAAGTGACGGGGGCAACCGTGACTGTAGATAAATACGCAATGGCGCTGTCGCGGGTAAGTACGACTGCCGGCCTTTTCTTGTCGGGCGTGGCAAACTGGTAAAGCCGGATCTCGCCTCTGGCTATTCTGCCGGCCACGCAGCCTCTGCTTCCCAGCCCTGCGCTTCGGCCTCGGCCTGCGGGTGTCGCGAGTAGCCCTGGCGGTCGCGTTCTTCCCGGACCCGCGAGTCCAGTCGGCGGAGATGTTCTCGCAAGGCGTCACGCATTAGAGCCGAACGGTTTCGCCGGGTCCGCTTTGCCGCTTGATCCGCGGCTTGTAACAACTTTTCATCGAGAACTACCTGGACAATTTGCATATGTGGAATATGTTCCACAGTATACTCCACATGTCAATAGTTTGTGCCACCGTTCCTGCGCGGACAAAAAACAGGGAGGGCGAATGTGCCCTCCCTGAAAAGAGTTTCATCAATCCCATACTTCGGGATGAATTCTGGTTGTCCTGCTTACGGAGTCCTGATGAAGCCGTGATGCAGGCCGTTTGCGTCAATATCCTGTCCCGTGACCACCCCGTACACATTCGGGGTATTAGGAAGCGTACCCTGGCCAGAGGCCGTTCCCGCCCCCGGCACGTCGAATGTGATGATGTCGCCGAACGGACGCCGCACGAAGCCGTGATTCACACCGTTCGAGTCGACGTATTGTCCTGTAATCCCCCCCAATGCGTCGATGCCCTCCGGCACCGTGCCTTGGCCGGAGCCCGTGCCCGCGTCCGGTACGTCGAATGTAGTGAGGTCGCCGAAGGGATGGCGAATGAAGCCGTGATTCACGCCATTCGAATCAATGTAGTTTCCCGTGATCCCCCCCAGGTCGCTGATGCTTGATCCTTCGGTGCCCTGACCGGAGCCCGTGCCCGCGTCCCTGACGTTGAATTCGCTGATGGCGCCGTTCGCTGCGCGCACGTACCCGTGAAGCACGCCGCTCGCGTCAAAGTAAACTCCCGTAACCGACCCCTCCAGGTTGAAGGCGCTGGCCACTGCGGTAAGCGTGTTTACGGATCCCTTGGGATCGAATGAGGTGAACGTGTGGTACGGCGGAGCGGTGACGAAGCCGTGAGATACACCGCTTGCATCAACGTAGTTTCCGGCGATCTCCCCCCGCAGGTTGACGTTGCCCGCAAAAGTGCCCTGGCTCGTGCCTTGCCCGGCGTCGGGATCGGTCAAAATTGTGAAAGTCTTAAACGGAGCTTTAGTCACGAAGCCGTGGGCCACGCTATTTGAGTCAATAAAATAACCTGCAATCAGACCAAACTGGCTGATGCTGAAAGTGATCGTGCCCTGGCCCGAACTTGTGCCCGCGCCCGGAGCATTAAATGTCGTGAAGGTGTGGCGCGAACCACAGCCCGAAACACACTGGTAGCCGTGAAACACATTGTTGTCGTCGAGGTAGGATCCAACGATCGTTCCCTGCGGGTTAATGCCAAAACCCCCGGTGCCTTGTCCTGAGCCGGTGCCCGCGCCCGGTGCGTCAAATACCGTGATGTGTTGAGCGCTTGCTAGACCACATGCAAGCAGTACGACAGTTACTACCTTCCAAAGCTGTAGTCGATTCATAAAATCCTCCTGTGTTGATTTGAAGTGAATGGTCATGCTGGAATCGCTTGAAGCGGTGGCTCGTGTTTTGTGGATCTCTTATTGCCTCTGCCAGTTAATTTGCCATTGAGAGCAGAACTGGCTCGCCAATACACAAATCTCTGTTGAGTCACAACCGATGAAGCATGCGGCGTTCCACGTTCACAGGAATTACGCGATGCAACAGGCGGAACGTTTCAGAGTTCCAGGACGAGTGGCGAGCTAACAGCTTCTCGGGGCGATCCCCAGCAGAGGGAGCGACTGTTTATCCAGCTTTCCATACACACTCGAGGAAAAAGTTACGCAATTCGAGAACCTCGCCAGCCACAATCAGGCCGCTCGATCGCAATTGACATTCGATCCCATTAACCTACATACTACTCGGTATGTCTGTCGGTAGACGCAGGCCGCGCAGGACCCGTGATCCCGAAAGAACACGGGAACACTTGCTGCAAGCCGCCTTTCGCGAGGTTTACCGGTACGGCTTCCAGAGCGCCGGCATTGATACCATTCTGGCCGCCACCAATGTCACCAAGGGTGCGCTCTACCACCATTTCGAAAGCAAGGAAGCTCTGGGATACGCCATCGTCGAAGAGGTCATCGCAAAACTCACCCGTGAACGGTGGATGCTTCCTCTGGAACGTAACCAGGACAAGGACCCCATCGATACCTTGATCGGCATCGTGCGGTCGATCCCCCATCAGACCAGAGACGTAAAAGCCGGTTGCCCCCTGGTCAATTTGACGCAAGAGATGTCTTTGCTCGACGAACAATTCCGCAAGCGGTTGGAGAAAATCTTTGACGCCTGGCATGAAGGCGTCGCCATGGCTTTGCGCAGTGGGCAGTCGCAGGGAACTGTCCGCCGCGATGTGCTTCCGGAAGAGACGGCGAGCTTTCTCATCGCCATGGTCGAAGGCTACCAAGTGCTGGCAAAGAATGCCCAGGATGCGAAGGTGTGGAACGTGGGAATCAAGAATATCGTGGGCTGGCTCAAGTCTCTTCGGCCGCCGGACAACTACAAGCGGGTTTGACCGCATCTCGGATAAGAGAGCCAGCTGATCATTAATAACATACCAACTGGTACGTATGCTAAACGGTTAGCGGCGCGATCCGCGGGCTAAGCGTTTCACGCTGGATCATGAACAGGAGAACGAACACCATGACAAGAACCGCAGTGTCGCGCAGAAATCTGCTCGCAACCGGAGCCTGCGCATTGGCTGCTACCGTGAGCCTGCCGGACTGGCAAGGGCCAGCGCATCGGCAGGGAATGACGCAACCCACGACGCGACCCATGACCGAGCCAACGACGAGCTCATCCGTAAGTGGTACGCGGCTTGGGAAAATAAGGACTTGGCCACCTTCAATCTCCTGCTTGCCGACAACTTCACCTTCACCAGCGCCGCCGGCGACGACCACATCAGCAAGAGCACTTTCAAAACCCGATGCTGGGACACACAGATTGATTTCATCGGACGCTTCGAGATCGAGCGAATGATCACGGGCGCGGACGATGCTTTTGTGAAGTATCTTTGCCACACCAAGAACGGTAAACCGTTCCGCAACGTGGAGTATCTCCGAATTAAGAACGGAAAATTGCAATCCATCGAGTGTTATTTCGGCGCCCAATCCAGCTTTCCGTCAGCCGTAAGCGCCGGGTAGAAATACCACGAAGTCGAAACCAGAGAGCAAGGCGAGGCCCCATCATGAGTGACCAGCCACGAATCGCGTTCAAGGCGAAGGGTAGAATCCTGTTCTTGGATTTATCCGAAATCCTGGCAGTGCAAGCCGAAGGCAATTACGTTTCCTTGCGCCATCGCGCCAATCCCTATTGGTTGCACGAATCCCTCTCCTTCATGGCGGAGAAGCTCAAGCCCCACGGTTTTATTCGCATCCACCGCTCGGTCGTGGTAAACATTTCGACCGTGGAAGAGATCCGGCCCTTACCAACCGGAGAGTACAAGCTGCGTGTAAAAGGTGGGAAGGAATACGTGGTAACCCGTACCTACAAAAACAACCTCAAAGATCTCGCTCAACTCTGGGTAGGCTCAGAGCGTCTTTGCAGTTAACCGGTAGCCGGAAAAGTTAGGCCAGCACCATCGGGGACTGGCCGGCTAGCCACCGAACGCAGCTCATAACCCCCAAGTTTTCCCCTGTGACCCCTGTGCCCTCTGTGGTGCAGAGTTCGTAACCCCAACCTTAACTCCTCCACGCTATTGACTGAATCCTGCACCACATGCAACTGTTACAGATTCATCCTGAGACATCCTGCGTGCGAATCGCTGACCTTATTCTTCCTGTATTCGGAGTGATCCTGACTGGCTGGATTGTCGGCTATACCGGCTACCTCTCGCGGACATTGTCTGACGCACTGATTCATTTCGCCTATAACATCGCAATGCCGGCATTGCTGATCGTCACCATTGCCCAAGAACCAAGTCATTCGCTGATCAATTGGCGCTTTCTTGTTGCCTTTGGTGGTGGCTCTCTCCTCTGCTTCATACTCGTGTTCGCCATGATGAGCATTCGTGGCTCCCGAAGTCTCGCCAGCCGAACCATGCATGGCATGGCGGCATCGATGACCAATACCGGCTTCGTCGCGCTTCCTGTCCTCCAGGCAATCTATGGTCCGCGCGCCGTGTTGCCCGCGGCGATCGCCACGGTATTTGTGGCTGTTGTAATGTTTCCCGCGGCCGTGATCCTGCTCGAACTTGGTCAGCGGGATGCGCATGGTTCACGTACGCCCCCAATGGTCACCGTTAGGCATATCGTAGTTAACCCCATGGTCATCTCAACCCTGATCGGCATGCTTCTGTCGACCTTGGGTCTGCGCCTGCCCGCGCCGGTCGCCGCCTATCTAGGCATCTTGGCCGATGCGCTAACGCCTTGTGCTCTGTTCGCCATCGGACTGGGGCTGTCGATCAGTGGATTGCGCGCCAATATTGGACGTGCCTCCGTGCTCTCGGCCGTCAAACTCGTCATCATGCCTCTGATCGTCTACGGATTGAGCGTGAGCTTGGGGCTCGACCCCCTGTACACCATTGCGGCCGTAATCTGCGCCGCAGTGCCCACCGCCAAAACCGCCTACATTCTTGCGGGAGAATATCACTGCGAGGAAATGATGGTAGCGTCCACGGTTTCATTGACAACTCTAGCTTCCGTCATCTCACTCGTGGTCTGGCTCTATGGGCTATCCGGACTAGCAAGCCGCATCGTTCCCGGATAAGCGCAGGAAGCGGCAGACGTGCAGGCCGTGTTCCCTGGGATGAGGATGACGCGCGTCCGTCCGACGACGCCGCCACGATTACCATCCCAGCCTTTAACACGAGGGCTATAGCACTCTTCGATAGAGTGTTCGTGTAGTGTCAAGTGGTCGACATCGAACCGTCCGGAAACTTGACACCAATCGAGCCAACCTTTTTCGTCGTTGCTGCCACCGAGCAGCGGTCGCTGACCCGGCGCGGTGCTAAACTGAATTCGCAAACGCTTCTTGTCATCGAACCCCAAGCAACCCGTTTCAGACAACTCACACCTGATCGAACCTTGGAGTACTTCAAGTTTCCTGGAAGGAGGTTTCACACTGTGGACGAGCGAATCCGGCTCATCACGCATAAAGGAAAGCAGATTCTTCTGGCTGATTTCTCCAACAGCTCGGCCCGTGAAATCGAAAAGCTTGCGCGACAAATACCCGAACATGTGACGGTCAAGCCTCGGGGCTCGGTGCTGCTACTGGTGGACTTCACCAACGCATCTCTTGATGAGGAAGTGCTGCGAGTGATGAAAGAAAGTGCGGTCTTCAACAAACCCTTTATCAAAAAGTCAGCCTGGGTAGGAGCAGACAGCGTCCCGTCAGCGTTCGTGCAAAGCCTCAAGAAATTTTCTCAACGAGAGTTCCCGAGTTTCAACAGTCGTGAAGACGCCTTGACATGGCTCATCGCATGAGGTGAAACGACCGTGACGGACTTCCAAACTGGACGACGACTGTTTTAGAAGGTCATGATCGAAGCCCACGTTTTCGCACCCGTTCGGGAATCGTAACGTTTGGGTAGTTAGCAGAAATCGTTCGTCGGCGCGTGCAAACCTTCCGCTCTGTAAAAGCACAATCCCCCTAAGACCCGCCGCGAACATCCCTGCCAGCGATAAGTCACTCGCCCATCAATTGCCCTATCCATAGCAGTAACAGAACGGTCGAAAGGAGTGGCGCTTTCCACCGAAGAGGTGTCTTCTTGCCGATGCCAAATAGTCCAGTCACTAAACCCGCGAATGCCAAGAGGAACCCCCACCTGTAGATGCGGAGAAGAACCGGGTCCTCAAAGGAAAAGCTTCTAAACTGCGCGTAGGTCCCTGAAACAATCTCTAGCGCGGCAGAAACAGAAGCTAAGACAAATCCAGCGAGTGAACATTTCATGCCGACGCTCAACTGTTCTGGTCGTCGCCGCGTCCAAGTGCGCCATCCCCAAGCTACCCAGGCGGCAAGTCCACCCAAGATGAAAACAACGGCAATCCTGTCTGCTGCGGGTCCCATGCTTCAGACTGTAGACCCATTCCAATGCGCCTACGGCATTACATGAGTAATCAAAGCCAATGGAAGAGGATACTGTTGCAATCTATATTCACTCATTGATCCCTGGGTCGATCAATTCTCAATGAGTGTAACGGCCGTTCTCGTCAGCTATCATTCTGTCGATGGATTCCTTGAAGCAGCCTGTACCAGTGGTGACCTTCAATGACGTAGAGAGGATCGCTCACAGAGAGTTTTCAGACGAGCAGTTTTCAACTGTGATCAACCTCCTGAAGGAGTATGGCACCGAGGCGTGGCAGCGTGAATGCTCCCGTGTACAACTGGCGGCCTTGAAACTGGCTGATGGCAGCTTGGAAAAGTTGCGAGCCCAGATCGAAACAGCAAAACGGGATTATCGAGACGTGTTGGCCTCGGCAGAATTTCCTGCGTACTGCAAGGTGGGTTTTCGTCATATTCGAGAATTGCCGGTTGACGAACGACTACGGGTTATCAATGCCGACTGGCATCAATACGACGAATGGCTGCGAAAATAGAGCACCAATACTCACAGCGGGTCGCGCTTTTGGCGTAACATGGTAGCGTCAACCACCGCTAACCTCCGGGCAAATGCGTTGACTGCGATGGTCTTGGTTCCATCATCTACCTTCCACCCGCCACCAATTCGCTACCATTACCTTCCCACGGAAATCCTGAACTCTGCTAAATGCGCACCTCAAGAAAATCTGGCGGAAAACGGCACCGTTGCGAGTCGGAGTGCGCCAGGCTGCGGTCTGTGAGTACAATGAACACGTCGCGTGCGACTGTCAGACGGTTTCATGTCCGAGGAGAGGCACATGTTCTCAGGGAAAGTGCTGGTTTCTACCGCGTTGGTGTTCGTGGGTACCATTGCTGTTCTAGCCGCGCAGAACAGCGTTTTGCAGGGCAGCGGAACAACTGTTTGGGGCAAATACGCGAGAATGACGATCGTGACCGAGCCGGCCCCATTTTTGACGACAACGAACATGAAAGATTCGGGCCTGGTCACGATCTTCAGCAATCTTGCCGCTACATATCCGAAGGGTCAGTACTGGTGCTGTTCGGGCTACAACGTCATGGGCTCGAAGTCGGGTGTCGGGGAACAATGGATGGCGGCTGCCTTCACGCCTGGCGCCGATCACATCGTGACCAAAATTGAAGTCGCGGTCGGCTATTCGCAACAGGGAACCAATGGCGTTGTCCTCAGTCTCAACTCTGACAACAACGGAATCCCCGGCAAGGCGCTGAAGACGTGGAATGTCTCGGGCCTGCCTCGCTTCGGGACATGTTGCACGCTGGTGGCGAAGTCCGATAGTTCCGGCATACCGGTCAGCGCCGGAAAGCAGTATTGGGTCGTTCTCAGCACCAACAGCCACGAATTGGACACCGTGGATGGATGGAATGTCAGCGACACGGATCAGGTGGATTCCGCCACGGTTGCGACCTACCCCGGCACCAATAAGCGGTGGAAGGCTTTTCAGACGACACCCGGGCTCGCATTCGCCGTCAAAGGCAGCAATTGAAGCAAAATCCGAACATCCTCCCAGCCTGCTCAATTAGATAAGTCGCCATAATCACTCATTGGCAGCGGGGGTCGGGGGAGTGCCACGGCCTGTTAGGGTCAGTTGACATTAATTTCCGGTTTGCCCGTCATCCGTCAGTCGCGGCGCTGCCGTACGCGCTCCCGGAAACCCTGACTGCCAGGATGGCGACGCCTTTCGATGAGACTATAATTGCCGCCGGATGGCGCTTACCTCGGGTACGAAGCTCGGGCTCTATGAAATCCAGTCGCCGCTGGGCGCTGGGGGCATGGGCGAGGTATATCGCGCCACCGACACGAAGCTCGGCCGCGACGTAGCGCTCAAGGTGCTGCCCGCCGACATGGCGCACGATCCGGAAAGGCTTGCTCGATTTCGTCGCGAGGCAAAGGCCCTTGCCCAACTCGACCACCCGAACATCGTCACCATTCACTCGGTGGAGGAAGCCGGCGGCGTCCACTTCCTGACTATGCAGTTGGTCGAAGGGCAACCGCTCGATCGCCTGATCCCTGTAGGCGGCCTTCCGGTCGAGCGGATCGTCGAGATTGCCAGCGCGCTGGCCGACGCTCTAGCCGCGGCGCATGAGAAAGGCATCGTGCATCGCGACTTGAAGCCGGCCAATGTGATGGTGTCGAACGAAGGCCGGGTCAAGGTGCTGGACTTTGGATTGGCGAAAGACATTCGCGCAGCCAACCTGAGCGACGCCACGATGACCTCGGACAGCTGCACTCAAATAGGCGTAGTCATGGGGACCCCGGCTTATATGTCGCCGGAACAGACTTCGGGCCGGCAGCTCGACCATCGTACAGACATTTTTTCGCTGGGCGTGGTACTGCACGAGATGGCGACGGGGCGGCGGCCGTTCGAGGGGACATCTTCGGCGGAGTTGGTGTCGGCAATTCTGCGGGATACGGCGCCGTCCGTCACCGACGTGCGTCCCGATCTGCCGGGCGATCTGGCTCGCATCGTCCGGCGTTGTTTGGAGAAGGATCCACGGCACCGGGTTCAGACGGCACGTGATGTCAGCAACGAGTTTCGCGATCTGGCTCGACAGACGTCGCAGAAATTGGCTCCAGTAACCGTCAGGGCATCGCGTGCCACGGCAGCAGCCGACTCGGGTGCGGTTCGCGCGCATGATGGATTCTGGGTCGCGGTCCTGCCGTTCAGGTACGTCGGGAGCAATGCCGACCTCACTACTCTGGCTGAGGGGCTGACTGAGGACATCGTCACCGGACTGTCGCGTTTTTCTTATCTCAAGGTGATCGCACGTGGTTCGACTCTGCGCTACGCCAACCAAGCGACCGATCTCCGGAATGTCGGCAAGGAACTCGGTGCGCACTATGTGATGGAAGGAGGGCTGCGCCAGGCAGGAACGAAGCTGCGGCTCGCCGTACAGCTTGTGGACGCAGTCTCTGGCGCTCATCTGTGGGCGGAGAACTATGAACGCGACTTCCAGACAGGAGAGGTTTTCGCGCTGCAGGATGATTTAGTTCCGCGCATCGTTTCCACCGTCGCCGATCAGTACGGCGTTCTGCCGCGCAGCATGAGCGAGGCGCTACGCGGCAAGAGTGAAGACCAACTGACCCCGCACGAGGCCGTGCTCCGCACCTTCAGCTATTTCACCCGCATTACGCCCGAGGAACACGCGGCACTTGGGAAGATTCTCGAACGCTCCGTCCGCGAGGCACCGGATCATGCCGATACCTGGGCCATGTTGTCGATGATCTATCGCGGCGAATTTGCGCAGGGCTTCAATGCCGGGCCCAACCCACTGGATCGCGCTCTGGCGGCCGCCCAGCGCGCCGTGGATCTGGCTGCAACCCATGCTCTCGGCCACTACGCGCTGGCGACGGTCTATTTCTTCCGCAAGGAGATGGTCCCCTTCCGGGTCGAGGCGGAGCGGGCGCTGGCGCTCAATCCGCTGGATGCCTCGGTGAGGGCCTATCTTGGCTTGCTGATTGCCGCGGCGGGTGAATGGGATCGCGGCTGCCAGATGGTAGAGTCCGCCATGCAGCTGAATCCCAACTGCCCGGGATATTTTTATTTCGCCAGATGCTGCAACAGCTACCGGCAGGGCAGGTACGCGGAAGTACTCGAGGACGCGGCCCGTGTGAATATGCCCGGGTACTTCCATACCCATGCTCTGCGGGCGGCAGCGCTCGGCCAGTTGGACCGGCGAGAAGATGCGCGGAAGGCCCTGCAGGATCTGCTAGCTCTTCGTCCTGACTTCGCTGCCGCAGCGCGCCAGGAATATGCCAAATGGTACGACTCCGAGGTGATCGAGCAGATCATCGAAGGCCTGCGCAAAGCCGGGCTGGAGATTCCCGAGGAAGGGAGACCGGCAACCGTCGCGCTCACGTCTAAGCGTTCTTCAGTCCCCGAGTCCGGCGCAGTCCGTGCCGACGAAGGATTCTGGGTCGCCGCGCTGCCCTTCAAATACAGCGGGGCGAACTCCGACCTCACGGCGTTAGCCGAGGGGCTGACCGAGGATATCGTTACCGGTTTGTCACGCTTCTCCTACCTGCGGGTGATTGCGCGGAGTTCGACGGCGAAGTATTCGAGCGAGTCAGGGGATGTGCGGGCCATCGGCAAGGAACTGGGAGCGCGTTACATCATGGAGGGAAGCCTGCGCCAGGCAGGAACCAGGCTGCGTCTGGCCGTGCGACTCGTCGACGCTGCGTCCGGGGCCCACTTGTGGGCGGAAACCTACGATCGTGCTTTCGTTGCAGAAGAGATTTTTGAGCTACAGGACGACTTGGTGCCTCGCATCGTCTCGACCGTTGCCGACACGCATGGGGTTCTGCCGTACAGCATGAGCCAAACCGTCCGCAACAAAAATCCTGACGAGTTGAGCCCCTACGAAGCTTTGCTCCGCGGCTTTGCCTACTTCAAGCATGTCAACGCGGGTGAACACGCAGGAGCGCGGGCAGCGCTGGAGAAGGCGGTTCAGCAGGCGCCCGGGAATGCCGATTGCTGGGCCATGTTGGCCATGCTGTACCGGGAAGAAAACAACCACGGATTCAACCCTCGACCGGACCCGGTGGGACGCGCAATGGCCGCAGCGCGGCGTGCGGTGGACACGGCGCCGTCCAATCATCTGGCGCATCACGCTCTGGCGTCAGTCTTGTTTTTCCGGCGCGAAACGCAAGCCTTTCGAAGTGCAGCGCAGCGGGCCATCGAACTTAATCCCATGGACGGATTCACTCTCGGGTACATGGGTTTCCTGCTTTCCTATTCCGGAGACTGGGAGCGCGGTTGTGCGCTGATGGAGAAGGCCAGAAACCTCAACCCCAATCATCCCGGATGGTACTGGTTCCCACCGTTCTTCAACGCCTACCGCAAGGGCGACTACCGTGCCGCGCTGGAGCTTGCGCTGAAAGTGAACATGCCGGGTTTCTGGCGCAACGAACTGGCACTCGCCGCGACCTACGGACAACTCGGCGAGTTGGAGCTTGCGCGTAACGCGGCGCGGGAACTGCTGGCAGTACGCCCGGATTTTACCGGGGTGGCGTGGGAAGAATGCAGAAAGTGGTGGGACCCGAATCTGGTCGAGCAAATTATCGACGGTCTCCGCAAGGCGGGGCTGGAAATTGCTGACAAGCACGGAACGAAATCCGCCAAACCTTAAGCCAAGACAGAATCGTAAGACGATCTGACCGCGAAGGCGCTCATTCATTTTGTCGGCTGGTTTGTCGGCAAACAAGAAGTAATCCGAACCGCCAATTGCTATGCAATCGCGCCAATTGGCGATAAATCGCGGTTACACTCAAAATCCCCCTCAATGAGTGAAACGGCCTATTTTCGTCAACGATTCCTTACGTCAGTTCGCTCCCGCTCTGGCCATTGAGAGCGGAATATCCATCTCTAAAATCATTTTGACCACGGCGGCACAACGCCTGTCATCCTCGCGTACGCAACTAGTTGGCCCATATGCTCGTTGTTGTGAACGATGATTCGCAGGAAGATGCTGTCGACTGTCGTGTCTGTATTGAAGAATTTCGTTTTTCGCTGTAGATCCGCGGGCGTTTCAGCAGCGCGAGCCTCTTTCACCGCCTCCAACGAGCGCTTCAGCCAGCCAATCACGTCGGCCTTGGAAGTCACCGTCGTTCCCATGCTGTCCTTAAGGTCAGTGGGCATCTTGAGGCCGATCGCGTTCAGCATCAGGAAGTTTGCTCGCACGATGTGCATATACACTTCGCTGGTGGAGCGGACTCCGGTCGCCGGCCGCCACGTGAATTTGCCGGGCGGCGTCGCCTCGGCCAGAGAGATTAATTGCTCCGACACGTGATTCCATTCGCCCTCGTATCCCTGAAACAGATCGGGCGCTTCCTGAGCGTGTGACACCGAAGCGTTCATTAATACCCACAACAACACGGCTCCTACCAACCTTGTTTTCACCGGGCAGCTCCTCCGAGGCGCTTTCCGCTGCTGATTGCCAGCGAGCGTCAAGCGGCAAATCAGTCTGACCTCAGCCCGTTTAGACGGTTGTCAACTGCAAAACGTTAGATTGACGCTCGTCAAAACGTGAAATGGCTTGTTAACAGCAGTTAGTCGGCTAACGGTAGTGGTTTGCCTAGAGTGGCTCGACGTTGCTCCGGGCCCTTTCCGTGCGGTTTTTAGAGGCGAGTATTCAATTCCGCTTCAATCAAATTTCGCTTGGAGCAACAAACCGATCATTGCGGGCGAGACAAGAGGGGCCGATACGGTCCTACCTGAGGCGGACGCAACACCAGCCACGCTCGGCAAGTTGGCGCAGGGAAGAAAGTAGAACTGAGATACACCCTCATCTGCATTTGTGGATCGCCTAACTGTTACCAAATCGCGGTTACACTCATCATCGGATCATGTGTGGTCGCCTTCAAGAAGGCATGTCCGTGCGAGCACGGGAGTGGGCGACCGCGTTTTTGATTAGCGTCTCAAGCACTGTTCTATCCACATCGGCAAGCTTCTTGATGTATAGGCAACCTTTTCCTGTCGTGTACCTCCCGAGTTTGGCCAAGAGGGCTCTTGCCTCCCCGTGGTCCAGCATGCTGTACAGAACCATGGCGGCCTTACGCGGTGAAAAGCTAATACGCGGCATGTCTCCTTCACGGCCACTTTCATATCGGTAGTGATAGCTGCCGAAGCCGACGATGGACGGTCCCCAAAGTCTCGGCTTCTCGCCGGAAGCTCGTTGCATAAGTTCAACCAGTTCGCTCGCGTCGGAGCGTCGCGCCGGATCCGTCAGGGCGTCGATGAACGCACCCACACTCAAAGTCGTAGCCTTGGTCTTGTTTTCTGGCATTTTGGCCTCAGTTTCAAGACGGAAGGCTAGCATAGGTGGCAAGCAGATCGCGAGCTATCTGGGATTGATGCCGTTAGGCGCGACACCTTCAGTCCTCTGCAATCAAACGTCGGTCACGATGCGGTTCAGTCCGGGGCAGGCCAGTACTGAGTTCACATTTCTCCCCCGGCGCAGCACCACACGTCGGACACCGGACCGCTTGTATCTTTTTGAGAGTGCTTTTCTTGGCCTTCATATTTGCAGATGATGTGACAATCTGCGGAACAGGAATGGTCAATTTTGCACAGAAACGCCCATTGTTGGCGTAACATCGCCGTTACACTCATTGACCCAGGCAGGATCGGCCAGTTCTCAAACGTGAAATGGACTGGTTTCGATAGTTACCAGCACTCAGTCCGACGAAGCGGCGAGCGGTGGCTATGGTCATGGGAATGACCGCTCTGGTAAGTTAGTCCCCACAAGCGTCTCATCTTTTGAGCCAACCCGGAGCAGCCCAAGAAGCCAAGCTACGGAGTGATCTCAAATACGACGCCGTGACACACCTTTCCCCTGCCGCAGAGGTAGGTTGTACCATAGAGATTACCGGCTTGGTCGAGCACCAACCTCCCATAAGGATCCCGAGCGGGTTTGCCCCGGAAAACCTGAAGAACGTTCTCCTTCCAGCTTCCGTTCGAGGTGAGCGCCAGTTTGAAGACCACGCCGTCGTCCACAGGGCCTCCGGACGGGGTCGCGCCGTAAAGGTTACCGGCCTTGTCAAAGACCAGGCCGGCGGGCCACCGAGCGGGTTCATTCAAAAAATAGTGGAGCACGGTCTCCGTCCACGTTCCTTCCTTATTCGGCGTCAGCTTGAAGACCGTGCCGCAACCGGGGTTCCCTTCGGCAGGGCAGGGTTCCTTTTGATAGCCGCCATATAAAGTCGTGCCGTAGAGATTACCGCTTGCGTCGAAGATGAGGCCAGCAGAGGGTGCGCTTCCATCACGGCCGCTGGTGAAGCTGTGCAGCACGCTGTAAGTCGAGCTCCCGTCTGACTTCGGCGTCAGCATGAAGACCGTGCCGCATCCGAATCCGCCGCCACAGTTAGGAGTGCCACCGCCCCCGGTCGTGCCATAAAGGTTTCCCGCCACGTCGGAGACAAGTCTGCCATCGGGAAAAATGCCGTCGGTGCAGCCGACGCTGGAGCAGAAGCTGTAGAGCACGCTCTCCGTCCAGGTTCCGTCCCCCTTCGGGGTCAGCTTGAAGACCGTGCCGCAACCCGGGTCCCCCTCGATTGGGCATGGGTTGTTGACACCTCCAGTGGAGGTCGTCCCGTAAAGATTCCCGCCTGCATCGAAGATGAGGTCCGCCCCGGCATAGCTACCGTCGGCACCGCTGAAGCGATGCAGCACACTCTCCGTCCAGCTCCCATCTGGTTTGGGGCCCAGTTCAAAAACGACGCCACACCCGCGTTTGCAAGCTTGGTTGCCGCCGCGTGTTGTCGTGCCGTAGAGGTTACCGGCCCCGTCGAAGATGAGGCCGGCATTGGATGCGCACCCGTCACGGCCGCCGGCGAAACGATAGAGCACACTCTCCCCCCAGTTACCGTCCGAGTTGGGCGTCAGTTCGAAGACAATGCCGCAACCCTGCGCACCGCGTCCTGCACCACCACTGAGCGTCGTGCCATAGAGGTTACCGGCCGCGTCGAAAATAAGGCCGCCTGTCAACAAGGCTCCATCCTCGCCGCCGTTGAATCTGTGCAGCACCTTGTACTTACTGGCTGCCAGAGTTTCCGCCGGCAGGATGAGAGCCATCACGAGCACCGCCAGGATTCCGCTCATCACAAAGCCAACTTTTTCTTGCCGCATGGAATTACCTCCCTCTTCGCCACGTTGCTGAAACGAACTTGAAGCATGAATACTCTCGGCAGGGAGCAACAGACGGGGCCTGTGAGGCTGTGAGGAAACATCTCCAGAACATGCGCACTGACGGCCATGTCTGCCATCCGAGACGGGCAAATAAAGCCCCTCGTGTTAACACCGCCTTCTTACACCCGCCAAGACCGCATGTCAAGCAGAGTTCCCACATCGTCCTGCGCTAGCTGGTGCCCGCAGGCGGTCCACTCTCCCCGGCCGTGATCCAGTCTTTCGCCGCTTTGCGTTCTTACGCTTATCTGTCATGACACTATTGTATGCCCAATAGCACATGCCCGCTACCGTCACGACGCTATGTTCCACGTGGAACATTGGAACACAGCACAGCTTTTGCTCGCGCCCGCACGCTTCTCCGCATCTTCTTCCGCACAAGTACAATACAAATCATGGCTGAATCACCCATCACTCCGCGGCAACAGGATTTCGCCGCATGGTATCAGGACGTTACCCTGCAAGGCGACATGGCCGAACCGGCTGAAATCGTCAAAGGCTGCATGGTCATCAAGGCTAATGGCTACGCGGTTTGGGAGCGGCTGCAGCGCGAACTAGACGATCGCTTCAAAGCCACCGGCCACGAAAATATGTACTTCCCGCTGCTGATTCCGCAGAGTTTTCTGCAAAGGGAAGCCGAGCACGTGGAAGGATTCGCGCCCGAACTCGCCGTGGTCACCATTGCCGGCGGCAAGCAGTTGGAGGAGCCCTACGTGATCCGGCCGACGTCAGAAACCATCATCGGACATTTCTTTTCCAAGTGGATTCGAAGCTGGCGCGACTTGCCCATCCTGGTGAATCAGTGGGCCAATGTGGTTCGCTGGGAATTGCGTACGCGCATGTTTCTTCGCACCACGGAATTCCTTTGGCAGGAAGGTCACACTGCGCACGCGACTCACGGGGAAGCGTTGGAAGAGACTCTGCGCATTCTCGATGTGTACGCCGAGGTCGCCGAGAACGTGATGGCCATGCCAGTCATCAAAGGCGTCAAGAGTTCGGCAGAAAGATTTGCGGGCGCGCTGCGAAGTTACTCCATCGAGGCGATGATGCAGAACGGACTCGCCCTGCAGGCGGGAACCAGCCACGATCTGGGACAGAACTTCGGCAAAGCATTCGACGTTCAGTTCCAGAGCAAGGAAGGCGGCCTGCAACATGTGTGGCAGACGAGCTGGGGCGTGAGCACGCGCCTGATCGGCGGACTCATCATGACGCACTCGGACGACAAAGGGCTGGTGCTGCCGCCCAATGTGGCTCCCGTCAAAGCGGTGATTGTGCCCATCTACCGAAAAGAAGAAGAGCGCGCGCCGGTACTCGAAGCTGCAGACAAGATTGCGAAGGAATTACATGCCAAGGTCGACACCCGCGAATCGCTGTCGCCGGGCGCAAAGTTTTTTCATTGGGAGCGGCGCGGCATTCCCGTGGTTCTGGAACTGGGGCCGCGAGACTTAGCGAACGGCAATATCGTGTTGAAGCGGCGGGACACGGGCAACAAGGAGGTTCTGCCCCAGGCAGAGGTTGCGGCGAAGCTGCCGCAGGTTTTGGCCGAGATGCAGCGCGACCTCTATAACAAGGCGAAGCAGAGGATAAAAGAGAACACGGTAACAGCCGATTCGCTACAAGAGGTGGAAGACATTCTTCGCGATGTGACCGCGGAAAAAGGCGGGGGCAAGTTTGTGATGGCTTACCTGAAGGACGATCCCAGCCTGCGATGCGCGGCTAAAGCAGTTCAAGGCAACAGTTCGCTGCATTCCGCTACAGGACGAATTCGATGGTGGAGGAAAATGCATCGTAACTGGAGAAGGAGTGGATCGTCGAGTGGTGATCGCTAAGGCTTACTGAGAAGAGCAGCGGTGTGCGTACATAAGTGTATAGACAGTCAGAACATTCCTAGTTTTCGCGCAAGTGGAGGCTCGACATAGAAGTTGGGGTATGTCCCGTCCGTCGCCTGGTTTCTTGGAGATAGGTGACACGCTCCGAGTCGTGGGCGAAGACGAGTTGTCGGGCATTGCCGCGCTGGGTAACATGATGGGGAAGATCTGGGATGGCAACCCGCGGCAGACGTGCCATGAGTGGAAGCTATCAGGTTCGGGGATGGGATGCGGAAGATTTGGGTGGGAAGAGTGGGCATGAGTTCCGGATTGGTACAGAAACCCGGGGACAGTTCCGTCTGTATGAATGCATAAGTGAAATGAAGAAGGGTTCTCCAAGCGGCTACGATGCTGAGACCGGCGAAAGAAGCGCCGGCTCAGAATGCTCACCCGGAGAACCCTATGAACAGCCTTCACTATATCGGATTCGACGTTCACAAGAAAACCATCAGTTTCTGTGTCAAGACCGCCGCAGGCGAGATTGTGGAAGAAGGCAGCGCTGCCGGCGCAACGCGCAGGCGCTGCGGCATTGGGCCGCGGCTCGGCCGCAGCCCTGGCGGGGAGCGATGGAAGCGACCCTGTTCAGCGGCTGGATCTACGACACGCTGCAAGCCCTACGGCGAGCAGTTGGAGATGGCGCATCCCGCCAAAATGAAAGCCATCAGCGCGGGCAAGAAGAAGAGCGACACGCATCGACGCCCGCACCATCGCCGACCTGGTGCGCTGCAATCTGTTGCCGGCCTGCTATGTGGCCACGCCGCGCATTCGCGAACTGCGCCGCCTGTTGCGCTATCGCAGCCTGGTGGTGAGCGAAGCGGTGCGCATGAAGAACAAGATGGCCGGGCTGCTGATGGAAACCGGCGCCGTCTACGTGAAAGAGAAATTGCACCGCAAGAAATACTTCGCCAGCCTGCTGGAAGAACTCGAAGAGGTGCCGGAATCGGTGATCGATCTGCTGCGCTTGAGTCGCGGCGCGCTGGAGATGTTCGAGAGCACGCAGAAGCGGCTGGTCCGCGAGTTGCTCGCCGATCCCGAACTGACGGAACGCGTCGAACGGCTGATGACCATCCCCGCCGTGGGAGAAATTACCGCCCTGACCTGGGCGCTGGAGGTCGGCGACCCGCAACGCTTTCGCTGCAGCTCCGATGCCATGAGTTATTGCGGACTGACGGCGGCTTTGAAGTCCTCGGCCGGCAAGCAGCAACGCGGACCCATCTCCAAACAGCGCAACCACTGGCTGCAAACCACGCTGATCGAAGCCGCCAAGCTGGCCCCGCGCTGGAATCTGCAACTGGCGGCGCTGCATGCCCGCGAACTGGAGCGCGGACATCGCAACCGCGCCACGCTGGCGGTGGCGCGCAAACTCGTCGCCTATCTGCTGGCCGTCGACAAAAGCGGCCAGCCCTTCCAAGTGCGCGCGCCTTCGGAAGAACCAACACAAAAAGCTGCCTAAGAAGGAAAAACTTTGAACGCAGCGGCGATCCACCGGCCGTTCCTCGCCAACTTGGGGACTGGGCAGAGGAGTCACGACTCCCGATGCTCCTTACCGTCTGTATCGAGGCCGGCCGGTCAACCCTAACTCATACTTCGTGGACCGGGCTCGCGCCCGGTTCCCGCAAATGGATGTCTGGCCAAGCTGCCGCTTTGGCCGCTACCAACGATCGCAGCGCCGTTCACGAACTTAACCGCAGCACACTCGCTTCGAGACCCCACTCTTCTAAGCGCAAGGAGACCTCCGTCTCCTCTTGACTTTTACTTATCATGGATGTCCCCAGGTTATTCCCAGGTTATTTGTCCCCAGGTTATTAGGAAACGTGTGACGCTCGGTTGGGAACAGTACTTACGATACATACAGACCCACCTCCATGCTTCAAAAGGGTCCAGTCTCGGCAATACGCTCGGAGGTATACCGCTTAGAAACTACGGGTGGCCGAACCCAACATTGTTGGAGGGATATTGGGATTACAGTGGTGACTTCACAGACTACATCTTGAACAACGTCTGCCAAGCGACGACGTGCAATTGAGAAACTATGCGCTCAGGAACTAAAATCGCCGTAGGGATTACCTTTCTTGCCGCAGTAGTGGCGGCATCCGCCATTCCGAAAATCTACTTCGTACGGGAGGATAGCGGCGGGGAAGTGTTGTGGAACACAGATCAGGCATACTTGTTCATAGGCGTTACTCGCCGAGGCTTTCATTGCCGCTATCTTCAGTACCCTTGGGTTGTCTTCCAAGGATATGTCGGGGCTCCTCCTCCGGCAGATGATGAGCGGACCTCCCGCACTGTGATCCGAGTGACGCAGTCTGGAGTTGAGCGGCATGTGCTGGACATTGCAGATAACGTTCCCGGGGCCTCCCCTGATTTCTACACTCCGCTTGACGGACACATTTATGCAAATTGCACTGGAGTTCTCTGCAGATGGACCGGTGGCACTTTCGAAACAGCATCGGAGGATGAAAACCGACGAGTCGGCATCAACCATCTCATTCCAGACATCGATACTGAGGTTCAAGGGTGGTCCAAGCGCGGAATTGGTGCCGGGCCACAGAGTAACTTTGCGAGGTTGACGGCCGATGTGGGAGGGATCTTCACGTTGTCGGAAACGAGTGAGGAGGTAGGTATTCCTGGATACGCCGCTGTCGCAGTCTACCTAAAGCGTCCAGGGCAAGCGCGCGAGAAAATATGGTACCTTGATGGACATCCCCGGCGAGTCAGCAAACCTGAATACGAACAGGTGTTCGGGCCGCGTTAAAGAGCCAACAGTTACGAGGCCGAGCTCATAACTCAGCGCGCTTTTCAAAATTGGGCAACGACCACCGATCAGATTTTGAAGGATATCGCGGAGGGAAACTTCTAAGCCCGGAGCGACGTCGGTGCGCCGTAGAGCATGCCCGCGAGCAATACGAAGTGAGTGAACGCCGGGCGTGCCGGGTGGTGCGGCAGTGGCGAGGGACACAACGCTATGTGCCGTGGCTGGCCCAGCTTTACGTTCTTTGTAAAGGTGGGAACGGCAAGGTCACATGTCACAGCGCTGGGTTGCGCGCCACGAGTAGGCTGGTTTGGTGTCGAACCATCCCCGGCGTTTCTATGGCACGAATGAGCTGCATTTCATCACCTGCAGCTGTTATCATCGGCAGCCTTGGCTGGCGAGCCCACAGCGGCGCGATCTGTTTCTGGTTGTTTTTGAGGAAGTCCGCCAGCGGTATGGCTTCGTGGTCGTAGGCTACGTGGTGATGCCTGAGCACATTCATCTCCTGATCAGCGAACCGGACGAAGGCGATCCTTCACGCGTCATGCAGGCAATCAAACAGGGCTTCTCCCGTCGTGTTTTGAAGGCCGTGCGCCGACGCCGAGTTGCCGCCCAACTGGAGTTATTCGCGATCGGCTCGGAGCACGTGTGGCAACGCCGCTTCTATGATTTCAACGTATGGACGGCGCGCAAACGGATCGAGAAGCTACGCTATATGCACCTTAATCCGGTAGTGCGAGGCCTGGTGCAGGAACCGGAGACGTGGCCGTGGAGCAGCTATCGGAGTTACGCTTGCGGAGAAGAGGGCGCGGTGCGAATCAATCAGTGGGGCAAGGTGAAGATGAAAAGCCCGACGCAGACTGCATGAGTCCCCACCTTTACAAAAAACGTAAAGGTGGGCCAGCCACCCCGCGCTGTCATACAAGATGGTTGTTTTAGAGATGGGAGAACCGGAAGGAGGATACGCTGCGCCAAAGTCGTAGCGGCTCACTTGCGTCGTGTTTCCGTAGGAGTCGAACAGGGTCTCTACGAGCGAAGGATTGGTAGTGGTATCTCCCGGATAGGTATAAACGTCGGTCTGGGTTACAGGCCAACCGCTTGGAAGTGGGAATACCGTAGTCGGGCAACTGCTGAAGTTTTTGTTGTAACAGGTGATGGTTGTGCTCAACACCCCCAGATTGACATCGGTCACAATTCTTTCTGTCTCGGTTTCGCCGGAAAATAATGTGTTGTTGTGTCGCTTAGCGAGTCGGTCTCGGCGACCGTAAACGTGGACGGACCATAACCTTGCTGCCAATCGGGCCGGTCCGGCTTTCGGAGCTGCCGCTTTCTCGTGGTTGACAGGGCGGCGATTCGTAGTAACATCTGGCTGAACTGTTGTGTTCCAGCGTCTGGCCTCAGATGTCGGTTGCATTGGTAGGTTTCATCGGTTCGGGTCACAGGTCATTGGGTAGTTTCCCCGGGGAGTAAAAATTATGAAGCGCATAGCGATCGCGATTTCGTGGCTGCTGCTGGCAGCGATTTTAGGTCTTAGGCCGGGACACGCTCAGGATGCGGCAGGCATGCCGGAAGCGCCGACGGGCAACTGGGCGGGCGGCAATCCGGAGAAGATCGCGTTGCTGAAGTGGTACCAGGCGAACCTGACGACCAGCTTCAAGGTGGGCCAGAACCCGATCGCCATTGCCTTCGACGGGGCGAACGTCTGGGTGACGAACAATGCTGATGCCACGGTCACTAAATTACGAACGAGCGACGGATCGAACCTGGGCACCTTCAACGTGGGCGGCGCACCCATGGGTGTGACGTTTGACGGGGCGAATATCTGGGTGGTGAACAGCTTTCCCAATACGGTGACCAAGCTGCGGGCCAGCGACGGCAAGCAGCTGGGTGAGTTTGCCGTGGGCAAGGTGCCATATTTTGCGGCCTTTGACGGCGAGGCGATCTGGGTGACGAACAGCCAGGGGAACTCGATCACCAAGCTGCGGGCGAGGGACGGAAAGCTGCTGGGCACGTTTCCGGATAGCGAGGCCTCTGGGGGAATACTGTTCGATGGCACGTACATTTGGGTGGCGAACTTCGATAATGTGACGCGCTACAGGCTTGATGGGAAACCAGCGGGCACGTTCAAGGTTCCGGCAACATTTTCTCCCATGGCCTTCGATGGAGCGAACGTGTGGGTGCCGAATAACGGCGGCACGGTGACCAAGCTTCGGGCCAGCGACGGTAAGATTTTGGCAACATATAACATGGGTGTTGACGGGTCTGGCATCGCTTTCGACGGCGAGAACCTGTGGCTCACCGGACCAGAAATCGTGGAGATCCGACCCACTGACGGAAAGATACTACTCACAAAGAATCTGGTGGCTGCTTTGCAGGGAGTCGCTTTCGACGGAGCCAACATTTGGGCTGCAGGCTGGGAAGTGGGTCGAGCTTTCAAATTCTAACCGTAGACGAAGAGGAGGGGATTGTGAAAACACAACGCCTTGGGATTTCGATCTTTGTCCGTAGTCGTAGCCGGGTGGCTGGCCCAGCTTTACGTTCTTTGTAAAGGTGGGAACGGCAAGGTCACATGTCACAGCGCTGGGTTGCGCGCCACGAGTAGGCTGGCTTGGTGTCGAACCATCCCCGGCGTTTCTATGGCACGAATGAGCTGCATTTCATCACCTGCAGCTGTTATCATCGGCAGCCTTGGCTGGCGAGCCCACAGCGGCGCGATCTGTTTCTGGTTGTTTTTGAGGAAGTCCGCCAGCGGTATGGCTTCGTGGTCGTAGGCTACGTGGTGATGCCTGAGCACATTCATCTCCTGATCAGCGAACCGGACGAAGGCGATCCTTCACGCGTCATGCAGGCGATCAAACAGGGCTTCTCCCGTCGTGTTTTGAAGGCCGTGCGCCGAGCGCCGAGTTGCCGCCCAACTGGAGTTATTCGCGATCGGCTCGGAGCACGTGTGGCAACGCCGCTTCTATGATTTCAACGTATGGACGGCGCGCAAACGGATCGAGAAGCTACGCTATATGCACCTTAATCCGGTAGTGCGAGGCCTGGTGCAGGAACCGGAGCAGTGGCCGTGGAGCAGCTATCAGAGTTACGCTTGCGGAGAAGAGGGCGCGGTACGAATCAATCCGTGGGGCAAGGTGAAGATGAAAAGCCCGACGCAGGCTGCATGAGTCCCCACCTTTACAAAAAACGTAAAGGTGGGCCAGCCACCACCTATATTCCCATTCGAGTTTGTATTTCCATTTTGAGGCCCAGATTAGGAGTGAAATGGATAAGGATTTCTTATTTGCAATCGCGCAGGAAAAGGAACGGGAAGGATTAATTCCCAAAGCCGATATCCTAGCCGGAATCCGCAGCGATGACATTGAGCTCGCAGGAGCCATCTATGACATCGTTACAATCGACAAGCTCAGAAAAGAATCGAACCTTCTCTAGCGGATGAAGAACTCGATAATCTTATGACAGAATATTTCGAGCGCTGCATTCTCACTGATCCCGTGGGTGAACGGACGCTTACCCGAAATGGCGCCGCCTGGGAAGCCCAAGATTGCATTTTCGACGCTTGGGAAAGCGAAGGTGGAAGCTCTGAATCCTTCATGAATGAAAAAAGTGGATGGAGAAGCTGTACCGAGCCGGGGATGAAAAATCAAGCGGCAATAGTGGATGGAATCCTGGAACATCTCTTCGAGAAGAAGGGTCTGCGCAAGTGGTTCGCCGATTGGAAAGCCGACTCCGAGCTTAAGACCGCCTACGATGAGGCACGACTGTGGGCGGACGGACAGCCTAAAACAGCTCAACCTGGGTCAGCCTGAGGTCAGAAGACTTTTCGGCGATCTGTTCCCTCTCACAGGCCCTCGGCAACGTGAATTTGGATAATCGCTGCAACCCACAATGCACAGCATAGTCAGGATCACCTGCACGTACTTAAAGGACTTACGCAGCCGTACGCGTCTGCAAGTTGTCGAATGCATAAGACAGCCACACTCCAAAAATCTAACGGCCTGGGGATATGTGGCCCTCATGTTCCGCCCTCTGTGCCACCGCACTATGACCCGCGGCTTGCCGGAGCTGCGAAAGAGTTAGAGGAGTTAGTCAGGGTCGTTCTGCGAAAGTGCCGAAACCACGATAAGTAGTCCCGCAACGCCACTTCAATTGGGGCGATTTTACGCCCTGCGACGGTCAACGTTCGGTGATTGTCGAATCCACTTTAATAATGCGAATAATGTGGCGACAGACGGAAGTGTCCCTGGGTTCGCGTCAGGCGATGAAAGCCAGGTTAGATTGGCGGTAATCGGTGTGGTTTGCTGCACGCCCTCCGGGCGCCAGCAGGGCGCGAAGTTAATTTTTCCAGAGTGGCAACGAAGTCTGGCGGGCCCAGCGGGCGTCCGGTGTGGGTGGAGCGGCGCAGGGCGGCGATGACGGTTTCGAGCTCGCCGGCGGCGAGGTATTCGCGCCATGGCGCGGCGGTCCAGTGAGCCTGCCAGCGGGCCATGTCCAGTCAACCGTCGGGAGCGCCTGGACAATGTGCGGCGGCACTCGATCACTGCCATTGCGCCGCGTCGGCGACCATGGCGGCGCGCACCGGGTTCAGTTCGACGTAGCGAAGGGCCTCCCAAAGATGTGACTCATCCAGTGGACAGGAATAGAATCGGCCCTGCCTTGAGAATGAGACCCGGAAAGCGGAACTTCACATCCGCAGAATCTTTTGATTCCATCGGCATCGCGCAACACTGTCAAACCGCCACGGGAGGAGGACGAGGCAGCTTGGGGACATTGCCTCAGAATGCGGCGAGGCGTGCGATAAGCCAGTAAGACGCCACTCCGCCTATCGCATAAGGCGGAAGCCGCCAGGACCATGCAGGAAAAGCCTGAGCTCCCCAACGGCCGGCGACCGCGATCAATAGCAACACCACGGCGACGAACGAGAAATGGCCGACTTCAACTCCCGCGCTGAAGAACGCCAAAGCGAGCGGGATGTGGGCAACGGGTAATCCTGCCGCGCTGAGACCGCCTGCAAATCCAAGTCCGTGTAACAGTCCGAATGAAAAAGCCACGAGCCATGGTTTTCGCTGCGCCAGACCTTGGGGAATCTTCCTGCTTCCGAAGAAACCTCTGTAGGCGACGAAACAGGATACTCAAACGCAATAACTGCCTCTACCGGAGCAGGCCCGGGACAAATGGACAAAACCAAGGCTGGCGAGCGTCAAGGTGACAGTGTGGGAGAGAGTGAAGGCGCTGACGGTCAGAAGTAGCCGACGAACACCGGTCACCAGCAGGAGCAAAGCCGGAGACGAAAAAAAGAAGGTGATCCACCCCGGTGAGAATGTGTTCGATGCCTGAAGCACTTTGAGATAGGTACGTGCGACTTCGAGGGCGTGCGGCGCGGCTTCCCACCGACGAACGACGGAGGAAGAAGAAGTAAGGCGCGTAGACCTGAGACGAGCCATCGCTGCGCTCCGATGCGAACGAGTACGTCGGTGAGCGTAGCGGTGAGTCCAGTGATCCGTATGGTGGAGCCGCTCAAAGCCGCCCTGGCAGATGGACGCTCCACTGTTCGGTGTAAGCTCCGCTGGAAAACTTAATCCACTGGGCCTGCGCGACGTTGGAGCAAGTCTCCGGCAATTGGACGTAAAAGGCTGAGACGCATGCCCATCGCCGATGGCAGGAACTTTCCAAAACACATCGTAGGTGTCAACTTCCTGTCTGATAGAATTTGCAGATAACGCGGGACGCAATCTCGTGCGCACGCGCGCCCGCTCCGCGCAAATCAACAGAAACAACAAATAGTGAGTGGTATCGCCGCATCAATGCACCTGAGCGATTTTCTTCTTCTTCCGCGAGGCTCCCGACTCCCTGATCGTGGTATCCCTTGAGGAGCGCCTGATACAGTTTGTCGGTCGCTTCACTTTCGCTTTGAGTCGAGCCATTGTCGGCGAACTTCATCGTAAATTTCGGCGAGCGCGGGTGAAGACCGACCCCCTCTGTCCGCTCGCTGGACAACGTAGACCAGATGGACGCCAAATACCCCCTGATGCGATGCCGGCTTGCCACTTGCCGGGCTGCGATACCGGAAAGTCCGTTGTGCAAATTGTTTCGCCCAAAGGCTTTTCTTCACTTCGGGATAGAAATATTCTGGAAGCTCTGGGGTAGGGAGAAAAGCTGATTCACCAAGAGAAGTGGGATCGAACTCCTGTCGGGCACGTTGCAGCCTGTGCGAGAAGGCGACCTTCGTCCCCTTGAAGGTTAGTTCGGTGGAGTTGGGGATTGAGATAAATCTGGGTGGAAGGTAAAAAGTAGTTTCTGTCCTGAAGTTATCGGTCGCTGAGGATTGCGAAGTAGGCTTGCAAATCGGTGTCGGTTGGTATGACGCGAGCAGACAGATCATCGGAGAAGGAACTCCAATTTCTGCCCGCAGGCGTCGACGCACGATGATGTCATCGCGATCGAGGCCCATGGCAACGGCCTCGGCGGTACGCAACTTCTTCGCGAATGTAATCGGTCGTCAACCCGCGAGTTTCCTCCGTTGTTGGCGGACGTTGCCAGGTGCGACTGAAACCGGTCAACGAGATTTTCCAGCGTTCCTTGGGTGATGACAATTTCGCCGGGCTTATCAATCCTATGTCTGGTAAGTAGACTGAATGCCCCGAAGATGGCAGCTCCCAGCAAGAGAAATGGAGCAATGGCTCGCGTAGTAGTCTCATCGTCCCTCCTGCATCATTTTCCCGGTGTGTACCAGATGGGCGAGGTGTAGGCCCGCTCCTGACCCTTCATCGGAACTTCCGGCGGCATCTGGATGCCGAAATATTTTGCGTCGTAAGCAGTCCAACGGGGCGTGGGAATCTCCAACACGCGCACATAGTAAAACGCGCGCTGCAGGGGATCGAATTGCGGGTCTTTCCAGACTTTCATAAGTTCTGAGGAGCCGATGCTGTTCGTATAGGTCGCATTCGGAACGTCAACGGTATCCCCGACGGGAGGAACCTTTCCTGTCTTGGGGTCGAGTTTACGTTCGCCAGACCAAGCAACATCGTAGATCTGTTCGTGAGTCTCACCCTTGGCATCGAGCCAGCCCTTGATGATCTGAACTCGGTCAAGATTCGCGCCGATGGGATCTTTGAGAGCGGCTACCAGAAAAGTGGTGACTTGCTCGCGGGTGCATTGGACAGATCTCCGCCCATGGACACTTTCGTGTAGCCAGCGACCGCTGGGTTGCGAGTGTTGACGTCACTATCATCAAAGTTCCAACCACCAAAAAACCGCACGATCATGCGCGGTCCGGTTGTCGCGTACACTTCTTTCCGTTGCATCGCGTCGAATAGCGCTTCGCGTGTATTGTCGGTAGCCCAGACCCCAGCGTATCCCGAAGCGGTCTGTTCCCAACCCATGATTGTCGCGTTTTCCGTCTTAACGAACGGGTGTGTAGCGCGATCCGGGTTGGGTTCGGAACTGGAGGTTTTGCCCCAGAAGTTGTCCTCATCGATCGCCGCCAATCCGGTGTGAGCATCGGTGGAGCCGATCATGCCGAATTTATATGGATTCACCCCGAGTTCCTGCTCCAGTTTCAAGCCGTTTCTCAATGCGGAACGGGCATACTCGAACTCCAACATCTCGGGCTTTTTCTTTACGGTGAGATCGAGATCGCCCTTGTCCCAACGCTCGTAATTCGCGAACTCATCATTGGGAGAAAGAAAGGGATGAGTTTCACCATCGCCTTTTATCTGCGTGACCTCATAAATTCTCTCGCGCTAGGCGCGGGTTTCGGCATATTCCCGGTCAATCGGCTTTCCTGTAAACGACTCAATGATGGGAAACATGCGACCGTTGCTGAGGTTGCCGTTATGAGCGATGGCAAGCACCTGCCCGCCTGTCTTCTCCTCGTAGGCAGCCATCCACTTCCACAGGTCACGGGGGTTGTCGCTGCCCAAGGGTTTCTGGGTGGTGTACGGCTCAACCATAGTGGCCTTGCTGGCATTGTCTCGAAAGAGGATGTTGCGGTGGAGGTTGTTTTCCCCGGTGTTGGAAGTCCATTCGTAGCCGATGAAAGCGGTGAACCGCCCCGGCTCATTGGCGTCCTCGGCGGCTTTGATGACCTCCTCCCAAGCGCCCTGGAAACTGGCGGTGCCCGGACCGGAAAAATGGTCTTGGAGATGGCTCCTTTCCCGAAGCTCGTGATGATGTCAATGGCGGCGGCGGCTCCTTGCCCGTTCATGATCATTTCGTTCCAGCGCCGACCTTGCGGATCGGCCATAATCTTAGGATCGCCGTTGAAGAGCAAGGGGAAAAATCCGAAGCCATCGGAGTGATCCGCCACAACGAGAAAGTCGAGCGGCCGTGCCAACCGGACGCGCTGACCGCTGGAAGCAGTCACTTCTTTGCCTTTGGCGAACAGATAAGCATCGCGTGGCACGAGGCGGCAGCCGAAAGCGCCTGCATCCATGGAAAATGAAGTGTGCAGGTGGGTATCGCCCCAATAGACTCGCTCCGGAAAATGACGATCAGCGTACGGAGAGTAGGCGGTTTCTTGGGAAAGACACCTTGCAGCTGCTGTTCAGGTGGCGCGGGTTCCTGCGCGACCAGGGGCGCAGCGATGAGGGTTGAAAGAAGTAAGACCACCGCAATAACCGTTGCTTCAACAGTTCGCATCATTTTTCTCCCCAGAATCGAATTAACTTAATCACCTGAAACCGATGGTTGTTCCCCGGAGCAAGCCGGCGCGTACGCCGCACTTGAATCCTCGATTGCGGTAGCGGTTCGCGCTCCCGTGAACAAACACGGACGGCTGTTTGTTTTTCCAGCGTAAGGCTGTACTGATCTGTACACAGGGATTTACCACACCAAGTGAAATCGGTCTTCACATGATCCTCGCTGCTACAGTGTCGCGCTGCGTCGCCCATCGTAGACAGCGGTATAGCGGTCTTCCAACTGTCATTCTTACCAGTGTCACAATTCCTCGGCGCAATCTCGATTCCCGGGGGTGGAATTTTCCCTGCGCGGGCACATAACCCCGTCAGTAGAGTCACCTCCGGAGGGATTTTTTTAAGCGCTCTGGTGTATGCTTCGGAGTGCTGGAAGAGTTCTAACCACAAGGGTGCCCGTCCGAAGGTTCTTTCCTGCTCCAAGGAGGCATCGATGCCACGCAAGGAAATCCTGTCTGGTTTTATCACGGTATTACTGGGAGTTTTTGGATTTCTAGTCGTACCCCTACTGCGCATGGAGCGGACAAAGAGCGCATACTTTACAGCTTTTGTCCCATCGACCAAATGTTGTGTCCCGACGGGCTCCTGCCTTCTGGTTACCTGATCTTCGACTCATCAGGGAACCTTTACGGCGTCACGGGAGCAGGCGGCGCCAACGGCTGGGGTACTGTGTTCCGCTTTACGCCTGAAGCCGATGGAGTGGAAAGAGAAAGTGCTGCACAGCTTTAACGAAGAGGACGGGTCCGGACCAGTTGATGGTCTGATTGTGGACCGATCCGGGAACTTTTATGGAACGACGTCGGAAGGCGGAGCTTTTTACAACTGCGGCTACGATCCTGTTTATGGTTGCGGTGCTGTTTTCGAGCTGACGCCTGGCAACGATGGCAGGTGGAAAGAGAAGGTGATACACAACTTCAACGGCCAAAACAACGACGGGTATTACCCTGGCTCTAGCCTGGTTTCCGACGCCGCTGGAAACTTGTACGGCACCACCTCTTCGGGTGGCGCTAATAACTCATGTTACGAGAGTAATTCGTCAGGATGCGGCACGGTCTTTCGACTGACGCGCGATGCAAAGGGCCAATGGAAAGAGAGCGTGATCTATTCATTTAAAGGTAATCACGGATGGGAACCTTTGGGAAATCTGATCTTTGACAAGAAGGGAAATCTGTTCGGAACGACTTCTCAAGGGGGTGGTTACAACCGGAACTGCTACCAAGACAGCTGTGGCACGGTGTTTGAGTTGTCTCCCGGCAGCAACGGCGCGTGGAGCGAAAGCGTCTTGCACCGTTTCAATGGCACGGATGGAGAGCAACCGTCCAGCGGTCTGATTTTTGACGCAGACGGAAACTTGTATGGCACCACTTATATTGGCGGCCCTTACACGAGCAATTTTGGAGGTGGCACGGTTTTCGAACTCATGCCCACCGGCGGCGGCCACTGGAAGGAGAAGGTGCTGCACTATTTTGGCGAGGGCAAGGATGCCCCGAGCCGACCAAAACCTTGTTTTCGATGCAGCCGGAAACTTGTATGGCGCGACCGCCGGGGGCGGTGCCTACGGCCCGAGCTGTGGCACTGATTCATGCGGCACGGTTTTCGAACTAACACCTGGCGCAAATGGCCAATGGAGCGAGACTCTGCTGCATTCTTTCAGCGGCTCACCTGACGGAGACACTCCTGCGGGAAGTTTGATTCTCGCACACGAAAGGCAATCTTTACGGTGTTGCAGCGGCGGAGCCTACGGTGCTGGTACCATTTTCGAGATCGCACCTTAGCCGAGTCGGGCTTTGCCGTTCCGGTTCTTCCGAGGCGTCAGACTTAGCTTATTCGGCTGGCAATTGTCGAAGAATCTCCATTACGCTCCTTGACCCTCGTCGGGTTTTGAAGGGTACGCCTGTTTGCGTCGACAGTCCATTTGAACGGGAATGTCAGCGCCGCGCGTCTTGCCGGCATTTTTTCTAGCCAGAGTCGCCCGTACTTATTCGAGTGCCTTGTGCGCTTTTGTTGCCAGCCGCCGAAAGTGGACCCCGGCGTTTTCAAGATTGAGATACCGTATTTATAATGAGCACCGTTGCGAAAGGAGTCGTCCATGAACAGTGTAGAAATCGAAAAGAAGAGTTATGAGATGCCCCCGCGAGAGGGGATCAGCATCGCGCATTTTCTCACCGTCGCCGACGTCGAGCGATCGGCTCGCTACTACGAAAAGGTCTTCGGCGCTCGCATTCTGACCATGGGCGACGGCAACGCGCCTCCGTACCTTCAGCTGGCGAATATATGGATGATTCTGAACGTTGGAGGCGGGCCGACCCCGGATAAGCCGACGGTAACGCTCAGCGTCCCCGACCCGAATCACATCACCAGCTTTATGAATTTCCGCGTTGCGGACATTCAAGCCTGCTACGAATTGTGGAAAAGTCGAGGAGCCGAGTTCATCACGCCGCCGATTCCCAAGTACGGCGAGATACGCTGCTACATCCGCGACCCTGACGGCTATATTATCGAAGTCGGACAGAGTACTGACCTGACCTACGGTTAAAGCGAGGCCCGGTTTGGCTGCCACAATGGTTCAAGACACGAATCAATCAGGCCTGGAAGAAACTTTGTTGTGAAGGAGAATGCACCATGGCTGAACGCAGGACCGAATCTTTGGTACGAGTACAACAAACAAAAGATAGACGCGGCCCGCCTGGTAAAACATATCGCGGGCTTCACCATGGTTGCGGCTGCGACGCTGCTGGCCGTCCTCGGTGGCGCGCTTGGTTACGCGCACGGGCAGAACCAGGACAAGTACGCGCTAACGTCACCGGGCGGAATCGCGTTCTCCGACTTCAGGGGATACGAGGACTGGTCTGTGGTCTCTTCCGCCCGCACCGATGAAGTGCTTAAGGTAATCGTCGCCAATCCGGCGATGATTAAGGCGTACAAGGCGGGCGTTCCAGCGAACGGTCAGGTTTTTCCGGAAGGATCCATGATCGTGAAGCTCCAGTGGAAGCCGAAGAAGAGTACCGAAGCCCAGTTCGCCGTGGATGTGCCCGACATCTTTAAGCAGGCTTTCGTGATGGAGAAAGACAGCAAGAGATTTCCGAAGACCGGCGGCTGGGGATACGCGGTGTTCAACTACGATGCCGCATCGGACAAGTTCACCCCCGATGCCAAGTCCCCTGCAGACTGCGGACAATCGTGCCATGTGGCGGTGAAGGCGAAGGACTACATCTTCCACCCATACCAGAAGCGCTGAACGCGGCCGGACATTAACAGCCCTCGCGAAGGATGTCCGGTGTGAAGCTTTATTCTCGACGTGAATAAAGAAGCGCGCCCATTGCGTAAGGAGATGAAAGATGAAAGCTGTTGTTGTCCACCAATATGGCGGTCCTGAAGTTCTCAAGTTCGAAGAATATCCCGACCCAGTTCCGGGTGCGGGCGAGGTGCTGGTGCGGGTCGCTGCCACGAGCGTGAATCCGATCGACTACAAGCGACGAGCTGGATTGACGCAGGATTTTTATCCCATGAAGTTCCCGAGCCTTATCGGAGTTGATGTGGCGGGCACTGTGGTCAAGATTGGGCCGGGAGTGGAAGGCTTTTCCGTCGGCGACCGGGTGTTCGCAATGGCGGACAATACTTACGCGGAACTCTGTGTGGTGAAAGCTGAAGTTCTGGCGAAAGTTCCCCAGGGCCTTGATCTGATGCAGGCGGCGGCGTTGCCGCTGGTGACGACGACTGGCAACCAGCTGCTGTTGGCTACGGAAATCAAGGCGGGCCAGACGGTTCTGGTGGTAGGTGCCGCGGGAAATGTAGGGCGTTCGGCGGTGTTCACGGCGAAGACACGCGGGGCGACTGTGATCGCGGGGGTTTTGAAGCGGCAGGTTGGTGAACTGCAAAACAGTGACGCGAAGACTTTCGGCGCGGACCAGTTCGTTGCCACCGACGACGACACCGCGATTGCAAACCTTCCGCCGCTCGATGCGGTGGCGGATACGGTCGGCGGAAAAATCGCCGAGAAGTTGATCGCCAAGGTCAAGCCGGGAGGCGTCTATGCTTCGGTTGTCGAGCCACCGCAGAACGCCGCGAAGTATCCATCAGTAAAGGTCGTACACGTATTCTCGAAATTCGATCGGAAAACGCTCGAGTTCATGGCTGAAGCCGTGCGAGATGGCAAGCTGGTAATCCCGATTGGCCTGAAACTGCCGCTCAGTGCGGCGTCCGAGGCTCAAGCAAGGGCAGAGAAGGGTGGCGTCGGGAAGATTTTGCTGGTGGCTTGAACGCTAATTTTGGAGTTGGCCTGGCCTTGTGCAATTTTATTTGCTGCTGTGGTCGACGACAACTTGCCCGTCTTTCATTACCCAGCGAACTTTTGCGATCGCCACATTGATGTCGCTGAGGGGATCGCCTTCAACAGCAACCATGTCGGCGAAGTATCCGGGAGCAATCGCTCCAAGTCGATCTGACATTCCGAGGAGTGCAGCGCCGTTGGTGGTGGCGGTTTGCAAGGCTTGGGCGGGAGTCATTCCTGCTTTTACAAACCATGCCAGTTCACGCGTGTTCTGACCGAACATGGTGAACACGGCGTCGGAACCCATGGCGATTTTGACTCCGGCTTTGTGGGCGCGCCGTGCGGTTTCGAGGTTCTTTTCGATATAGGCGTTCAGTCGTGCGGCGACCTTGTCATCATAACCGTACTCGTTACGGAACTCGACGTAGTAACGGTTGTGATCGATGGTAGGAACGTAGAATGTTCCGCGGGCCGCCATGTCGGCCAACACGGAATCATCAAGGTCGATCGCGTGTTCAACGGAATCGGTTCCGGCACGCACTGCGTCGCGCGCTCCATCCGGACCATAGGAGTGAATGGCGATGCGCTTGCCAAATTTGTGGGCTGCGTCAACCGCGGCTTTCATCTCGTCATAGGAAAAGGTTTGAAATCCGGTGACATCCTGATCGCTGCCGGTTGAGCCGTACATTTTGATTACATCGGCGCCGGCGGCAACCTGTTCTCGCACCGCACGCAAAACTTCGGGCACGCCATCGGCTTGCCCGCACTGGGAGGTCATGGCGGGGCGAAAGGCATCGCTCGTCACCGACAGCCCGCATCCGGCGACGAACATACGCGGACCTACCATCGCGCCGCGATTGATCAGGTCACGCATTACAATGTCGTCGTAATCGCTGGAGCCGAGATCGCGAACGGTGGTTACGCCGGCCTCAAGGGTTTTGCGAGCGTTCTCCTGCGCCATGTAGACCAAAAAAGCAGGGCGTTGCTGTGCGAGTTGTGCCCAGGGACGTGTTCCAGCCTTACTGTCCCACCAAAAAGTCATGTGGGTGTGCACGTCGATCATGCCGGGCATTCCCGTGTATTGGCGAAGGTCGATCAGCGTGGTTCCGGGCGGGATCACCGCGTCGGCAGTCGCGACCTTCTCGATTTTTCCGTTCCGCACGAACACGACTGCATCCGTCCAAGTTTTGCCCTTGCCATCGATGAGGTGTCCGAAACGGACCGCGCACACGACATCTGATGCCGAAAGGGGAGTAGCAAAACAATAGGAGTACGACGAGGAGTGCAACGAGTTTTGTCCGCATTAAGATCTCCGTGTGAAATCATAATCTAGAAGTCGGGCGGTTACCCAGCGCCCTCGGCGGAGCCGTCGATAACTGCTATCACAGTCACTAGGACTACGGATCGTGGACTTAGTGTGAGAGGGATGTGGTTGCGACAACGCCTTCTCTTTTGCCGGACTCGCTGCCCCACAGAGAGTGTGCAATTGTGAACAGTCGGATCGTGCCTGCTAGACCTACCATCAATGATCGAATTGGTGGGTTTTTTGGTGCTCGCCCTTGCTAGAGATCGACGGTACTGGGAACGTTGCGAGCGCTGGTGTGGCTTCTCAGGTAGACGAGGAACATCCATGAAGTCGCCCTACGGTCTGGACATCTTTGACAGCTGTACCACTTGCCCGGTGCGGGAGCAGCATCTTTTCTGCAATCTGTCCCCATCCGCGGTGCAGAGGCTGGATGAGATCACCTCCGCCGCGGTCTACCCTAAGGCCAGCGTGCTCTTTGTAGAAGGCCAACGGCCGCGCGGGGTATTTGTGTTGTGCACCGGGAAGGCCAAGCTTTTTGCTTCGGCCAGAGACGGAAAGACCATCATCACGAAGATTTCTGAGGCCGGAGACGTTTTAGGTCTCAACGCGATCATCTCCAACCGTCCCTATGAAGTCACGGCTGAAATGATCGAACCGGGTCAGGCCAATTTCATCAGCAGCGGAGCGCTACTGCAATTCCTGCGCCAGTATCGAGAGGTTGCCCTGCGAGTTGTCGAGCAGTTGAGCCGCAACTATTACACGGCGCATGAGGAGATCCGTACACTCGGACTTACCAGTTCACCCTCGGGAAAATTTGCCAAGCTGTTGCTCTCCTGGATCAAAGAGGGTAACGCGAAAGAGGATAGGGGGCTGAAATTGACCCTCACGCATGAAGAGATCGCGGAAATCATTGGCACGACCCGCGAGACGGTCAGCCGCTTATTCTCCGATTTCAAGAGGAAGCAATTCATCCAGTCGGAGGCTTCCAGTCTGGTCATCCTCGACAAATCTGCGCTGGAGCGGATGGTACAGGCCTGAACATAAGCGCCAGAGGCTATTTCGCAAAGGCTGACTCCCCCCGGGTTCGCCCGAGCCCCGACCTTCGCTTTGATTACGAACTTGAACCCTAGGTAGCCGCCCGTGGTGTCAACCAAAGACTGATCCGGTTTGTCTCGCCTCGAGCAGTACTAAGAGGTTGACCAAGCTTAAATTTCCCGTCATTCTTCCGACCGATGGGGTAACCGGCTGGCAGCTGAGAGTCGCTTATGCCCGGAAATTCTGGGTAGTCACTCCACAACACCCGATTGGCTTTCTAGCGCACGAAGGAGTTTTGGTCCGTCGCTGGATCGCTGTCAAAGTAAGTCCCCGACAGCCCGACAAATGAAAAAGCCCACTCTCGCGGAGTGGGCTTTTCTGCAGACCAGGATGTTAGAAAGACCCTCGGTCGCAAGGGGCGGTGACGTCCTTCTCGTTCTGGAAAGTAAACCAGCTCTTCAACGACGTGTTTCGCGGGGCGCCGAAGTAGCTGATCAACGTCAAGTCTTGCAGGTGATAAGTGAACCCGCCCACGGTGTAGGTAAAGGCTCCGTAGTTTGGTTCACTCTCGAGTGGGTCGCCATTTTCCATGGCCCCTCCGCAACCCGGATTGTCGACGAATGGGTCGAGAAGCCATTCCCCAAATTCGTGGGAAAGAGCGTTCGTGTCTTCGGCAAAGTGCCCGGGATCGATGGCCGTGGTGAAGGAATAAGTCTGGCCGCCCGGTTGGTTGCCGTTAGCGCTGTGGTAACCACCGATTGCGCAGCCGCTGCCGCAGCTCAGGTAGGTTTCATAGCTGATGAACAACGGCAGAGCATTGGGATGAATCTGTGTGAACTTGTGAAGGTAGCCCTGAATGAGGTTGTCCATTAGATTGGGATCAAAATATCCCACTAGGCCGCCACCGAAAGGATTGCTTCCGACATTACCCTGACCCGGCTGCACAGTGATGGTCTGTTCTGCCAGGACCGTGGGTTTACCGAGCAGGACGTGGTAGTTCTTATGCTTGGAGACGTACTTCCAAAAGCTGGCACGCTCGTAAGCATCTTCATACTGCGTCTTGCCCAAGTCCACGCCACCCTGCTTAAAGTCGATGCCGACGAAGATAGGTGAGTTGAGAATGGTCTGCAAGACGGAAACGCTCTGGCCAGGAAACTTGTTCTTGAGAGGATCGTAAGTCTTGTTCCCGTTGTTCTTTGGGAAGACCATTTTTATGGGGACGATAAAAACTGGAGTGGTCGTGGTGACGTTCGTCGTGCGAGGGTCAGTACCCACAATCGTGGGAGTATATTTTTGTCCATTGTAGGTGAAGCTGTAAACCCATTGGGTCAATTGGCTCGAGGACGGGGCTACGGGATAGTACGAGTGTGGCGGGATAGCCAGGAACATTGCCCGTGGCTTGGCCTGGCCGGAATCTTGGGCGAAGGTGATTCCAACTAGACATGCGCAAGTCAGCACAAGGGCGACGAACAATTTGAGGGTACGAACACGTTGATTCATAGTCTGATTGTTCTCCTTTGAAGGGTTTCGATAACCCGAAATGTTTCTTAACGAGAATTCGTCCAGCGGTCCTGGAAACGGGCCACGGGGGCGGACAAGAGATCGAATGATTTTGAAGGTGCTGGTTCCGCAAGTCAACGTGAATCGCAATAAAATTAGCGTAGTGCAATAACATAACAGTCGTTCAAAGTGTTGATATCTACGATTCGGAAGTCGCGCAGGACTGAACTCGTTAGCGATTGCGTTCGCGCAAGTTGCTGACTTTCTCGCAACCTCATTGGTCGGTTAACTTCAAAAGGCAGCTGTGGAAAATGTCAATATTTCACTCATTGACAGCGCGGAGACCCCAGCGGCTCCGTCGATAGCCTGCTGACAGGCTGATTTTTTCCTTCCTGTTTGTCGTCTTCTGGGTTCGGTTTCCGATGATCTCAATAGCGGAAGCTATTGGCGGCCTCTTCAAGGCTGTCGATAGGCCGGCTAGCAAAACTTTCGAACTTATTGAATGGAGGTCGCATGTCCGGATCGCAATTTACAACCTCTCTGCAACCGGTAGAGTATGCTCTCGGCCACTCTTCTCGTGAACTCGACCGTCTCAGTTTTCAAGGCAGTGTATTCGCACCTTTCACGCGGCAGCTCTTGAGTCAGGCAGGACTAAGATCGGGAATGCGCGTCCTCGATGTCGGCAGCGGCAGCGGAGATGTAAGCTTCCTGGCGGCCGACATGGTCGGCGCTCGCGGGCACGTTCTCGGCGTGGATCGATCTGTGGAAGCAGTGGAGCGGGCCAGAGCGCGCGCGGTTCGCCGGAACCATCCCAATGTTGCCTTTGCCGTCGGGGACCCCGCTGCAATGCAGTTCGATCAGCCTTTTGACGCGATCATCGGCCGCTTCGTGCTCATGTATCAGGATGATCCCGTCGAGAGTCTGACAAAGATGACGCAACACGTTCGTCCCGGTGGTTTGGTGGTGTTTCACGAGCTTGACACAAGCACATGCCGTTCCTATCCACCCGTGTCTGCCTTTGACGAAGCAGCGCGGTGGCTGAGAGAGGCATTGCGAGGGAGTGGAGCGCGACCTGATCTCGGGATGGAAATGCATTCGTTGTTTCTGGATTCCGGCTTGCCCGCACCCGGCATGCGGTTCGACGCGGTGATCTCCGGCGAAGAGCAGAGCCCGGTGTGCGAGTTATTGGCTGAGGCGGTGCGGAGCCTGGTTCCGACTCTGGAAAAACTAAACGTAGCATCGCCCGTGCAGGTGCGGATTGATACTTTGGCGGACCATCTTCGAAAAGAGGTTGCAGCCAGGCGAGCTGTTGTGGCGTCCTATGCGCTGATCGGAGCTTGGGCCACGAAGCCGATGGCTCGCGACCTCAGCGACGCCCAGATCGGCGAGGCGGCGAACGAGTAGTTGTCGTAGCAGCGCCATGGCCTCATCGACGCGCGCCTGGAGTTGTGAGTGCGAGGGCTTGGTTACGAACCAGGATACAAGGCGAAAGAATTCAAGGTTCAATCTACACCCGCAACGAGCCGCGGAAAGCCCTGCCGGCATAGTACGATTCCGCACCGTTGTGATAGGTGAAAACACGGCCGAAGCGGCGATCCGCAAAGAGAGCGCCGCCGAGCTTTCTCATATCAGCCGGCGTTTTCAACCAACTCGACGTCTTCAGATCGAATTCTCCGAGCTTCTGCAGTTCGCGATATTGCTCTTCCGTCAAAAGCTCAACCCCCATGGCGGCAGCCACATCAAGCGCACTATTTTTCGGCTTAGCTTCTTTCCTGGAATTCAGTGCTTCACGGTCGTAGCAAAAACTTCTGCGGTTTTTAGGACTCTCCGGTGAACAATCGAAGAAGACATATTCGCCTGTCTTTTTGTCATGAGCAACAACATCCGGGTCACCGCCGCTTGTTTCCATTTCGCTGAGTGACCACAATTTGTCGGGATTGGCTTCCAGCTTCGCTTTAACTTTGGCCCAGTCGAGACCTTCATGACGGCCCATGTTTTTCTCGAAGCGGGATTTTAGTGTTTTGAGTAGCTCTTCGCGTTGTTCAGAAGACAACTTCTTTTCTGCCTTGGCGGCTGTCATATCGGTCTCCTCTTATCTATATATGGATAGCGGCTGCTTGTTAGGCTGAACTTCGTTGCGTAGTGCTCCTTGAAATCAGTCGTCGAAACACATGGCCTTTCCACATCCACAAGCCCGTCAGGACCATGATAGGGAAGAAGATAAATCGGGTAGGGGGAGCATACTGCGGAAGTTTGTCGAACGGACTGTAAATGTAGCCGTAGATCGGAATGCTAATCACGATGTGAATCCAGCGAAAAATCGTCCGTTGTTGAGGGATCTTCGTTTTCATGGCCAAGCCTCCTTTTTTTCGATGTTAATTTCGATGTCGACGTTATTGCAGCCCCGCGAGCACACGCTCCAGGTTGCCGATAAACTTTTGCCAGCCGTAGCGTGCCCCGCCGTATTCCGACTTTTGCTCGGGCGTGAAGCCAGATTGCTCCATGCGCACGAGGGTTCCGCCCTCGGTCGCGACCAGTGTCCAAACGACGACGCTCCCCAACCCCAAAGAGCCCCAGGTATAAGAGAGCTTCTTGTTGACTTCGACGGCCAGGACTTTGCATTCGACTATGCCGTTCCAATTGGGCATGGGGGTGGAGCGGAAACTAAACACATGGCCTACGACGGGCTGGAAGTCATTGTCCATCAGCCATTCTTTGAGAAGGGCGCCTTCGGTGAGAGCCCGCCAGATTTTTCCCGGTGGGTAGGGAAATTCCTTTTCGATCACCACTGAACGAGTCTCGGGTGTAGTCATGGGTCCATCCTTTTGAGTAGATCTTCGAGGTGGTCAAAGCGGTCGTGCCAGAAGTTGCTGTAGTAACTCATCCAGTCCACCAGGGGCGCGAGCGCGCGCGGCTGGGCATTGTAATGGGTCTCGCGTCCGCGATGCCGAGCACGCACCAGGCCTGCGCGCTTGAGGACGCCCAGGTGTTTCGATACCGCAGGCTGGGAAACGCCTGAGTTGTCCGTCAACATCCGCACAGTTTGTTCCCCATGACGGCTCAAGCGCTCGAAGAGCGCACGCCGAGTGGGGTCGGCGAGGGATTTGAATAAGAGATCAGGAGCAGCTCGCATAGGGAATCCCATAGCCCAACAGTTATGAATTAACCATAACTGCACGGTTATTAATTGTCAAGACCAAAGTCGAGGAGTTTTACTGCAGCGCAGCTGTTCCCGTGAGCTTATCTGCCGCGCAGCGATGTTCGGCGCGATAGCCGCCGTTCTTGACCACCGGCAGAACAGCCCATAGAATTAAAGGCGGTCAGCGGCGTTGCCGTCAGCGTTCGTTGCCCCCTCGTTCAATGGTAGGACATCTGCCTCTGGAGCAGAGTATCGGGGTTCGAATCCCTGGGGGGCAGCCAAATCCTTGAGTGGTTTGCGAGTCTCCTAATCCACCCAAAGCCAACGGCGGATTTGTTCTTCGGTCAGGTTTCCACCACACAGCGGCGTCGCAACCAACGCGGAACGAAACCTGGTTTTGTGCGCGATGGCCTGCGGCCAATCCTACTGCGCCAGCCGGTTCAACCAGCAATCCGTGATGCCGAAACGCCAACTGCATGGCGCGAACGATGGCGTCGTCTTCCACCAGCAATACTTCGTCGACAACACCCGCCAGATCGCCTAATGCTTGAGGCACAGGAACGCGGACCGCGATGCCATCCGCAATGGTGGCCACAGAATCCGTCGACTGGACATTTCCCTGTTGCAGCGAAAGCGCCATGGCCGGAGCGCCCACCGCACACATTCCGATCACGCGGGTCTTTGGCGAGTGCGCTTTCATCCATGTGCCCATACCAGAAAGCAGCGCTCCGTTGCCGAGGGGAACAAGAATGAAATCGAAAGATTGAGGCCAGCGGCAAAGCTCCAGAGCAATGGTTCCGGCGCCTTCTGAAATCGCTGGTTCAGCTCCATCTTCAACGAAAGCCGCCCCGGTCTCAGAAGCAACCGTGCGCGCCTGTTGTTTTGCCTCATCGAAGTCGCGTCCGAAGATTCGCACTTCAGCGCCCAAGCTCCGCATGCGATCGAGCTTCAATGCATTTGCACCTTCCGCCGCATAAATAATCGTCGGCAAGCCCCGTTTGCGTGCAGCGTATGCAAGCCCTTGACCGAAGTTTCCGGCGGAAGCACAGACCAGGGGAGGGGAATTAGCCACCAGGCGCGAGACAAAAAAGTCAGCGCCGCGTCCCTTGAAACTGCGGATCGGGTTCACGGTTTCTACTTTCAGAACCAGCCGCAATCCGAGTTCATGGCCCAGCGCTTCACTCTCAAACTGTTGCGAGTTCAGGAAAACCGGATCGACTTGGCGGGCGGCTGCTTCAATGCTTTCGAGAGATAACCGGGATGGCAGCGTAGATTTCATCAGGCGCGTGGCTCCGTATTTCGAGGTCAGAGCTTGTTCAGGAAATCGACGATTTCCGGTTGGTCCCACTCCACTGCGCCGATAAACTTGCGGCGCACCACGCCATCGCGATCAATGATGTATGTCTCCGGCCACTTGAAAGTGCCGTACAGGCTGGCGGCTTTTTGGTCGGGATCGCGAACCGTCAGGAAGTCGATCTTATATTCTTTGAGAAATTTATGATAAGCGTCGCCGTCGGCGTCGACGCTAATGCCTACAACAGTTACGCCTTTATCCTTAAAGCGTTGCTGCAGTTGCACCAGCGACGGCATTTCCTCCACGCAGGGAGGGCACCAGGTGGCCCAAAAATTCAACACCACAACCTTGCCGCGGAAATCGGCGAGGCTGATTTTGTGGTCGGCATCCTCCACCGTGAAAGCGGGCGCGGCGGTGCCAATGCGGCTCGGTCGCGAGCCGCGATAGCAGGCGGTGGATAGAAGAATGAGTGTGGCAAGGAAAACGGAGGCACGACGCACACAGCTATAATACCTAATTCGGCCTATGGAGATGCCCGATGCAGCGGCGAAGCGGCCCACGGTATCCGTGATTGTCCCCGCGCGAAATGAAGAAGCTTCGTTGGCCGCTTGTTTGGAGTCGCTGGTGGCGCAGTCTGGCGTTAGCCTGGAAATCATCGTAGTGGACGACGGTTCCACCGATCGCACGAGAGAGATTGCGCAATCCTTTCCAGCAGTCCAGGTCCTGGAATCGAAGCCGTTGCGTCCGGGTTGGAGTGGCAAGAACAACGCGCTGGTCTCCGGAATAAAGAAGGCGCATGGTCAGTGGCTGCTGTTCACCGATGCGGACACAGTGCATCGCCCTGGATCGCTGGCCCGCAGCATTGGCGAAGCGGAACAGCACGGTGCAGCTTTGCTTTCGTATTCCCCTGAGCAGGACGTTCGCGGCTTTTGGGAGAAAGCGGTGATGCCGGTGATTTTTGCTGAGCTGGCTTCGCGATACCGGCCGGCGGAAGTGAGCGATCCGGCGTCGCCCGCGGCCGCTGCGAATGGTCAATATATTCTTGGTGACGCGGGAAGCGTATGACGCGGTAGGCGGTCATGCAGCGGTCGGCAAGAGCCTGCTCGAAGATGTCGCGCTGGCGCGACTGGTGAAAGCTTCCGGCCGAAAGATATTTTTTCGCTACGGTGGTGACGCGGTGCGCACCCGTATGTATCGCAGCTTCGAGCAGCTGCGCGAAGGTTGGACGAAGAACCTGGCGCTGCTTTTTCCGCTTCCCGTGCAACTTGCGATTTTGCGGCTGATGGAATTTGTCCTCATCGTGGGCGGCGCGACTGTGGCTGTCATGATGGGATTTCGTGCGCGTTGGCAGGCCAGTGCGGCTGCCGGGATGGTTGCGCTGGTCTTAACGGTTTTGCTGATGCAGCGCGTACGCAAGGCGCATTTTTCCTGGGACGCAAACTGTCTGGCGCTGCTCGGGTTGCCGCTGTTCGCGTATCTTTTGTTGCGCTCACGAATCTTATATTGGAGAGGCAACGTGAGTTGGAAAGGGCGCACCTACAGTGCGGGGGCAACGTCAATCTAACAAGGTCACGGTGACGACGATCTCAGTGTCCGGCGAATTCACAACCATATGGTCTACCTAACCCGCAAAGCCGAGTTTTCCGCTTCGCACGTTTATCACAATCCGGAGTTCAGCGCGGAGGAAAATCAGCGCATTTTCGGCAAGTGCAATAACCCTAACGGGCACGGTCACAACTACCTGCTCGAAGTCACAGTGAAGGGCGACGTCGATCCCCGCTCGGGTTTCGTCGTGGATCTCAAACAGTTGAAGGAAACCATGAGCAGGGAAGTGCTCGATGCGATGGACCACCGTTTCTTGAATAAAGAAGTACCCGAGTTCTTTACGCGTATCCCTACTACGGAAAATCTGGCGATTGCGATCTGGCAGCGTCTGGCTCCCAAGTTAAGAGCTGCCCAATTGCACCGCGTGCGCGTCTACGAGACTCCCGATTTGTTCGTCGATTTCTACGGAGAAGCATGAAGGCTTATTTGTCGCGGCGCTACATGTTCTCCGCTTCGCATCGCCTGCACAGCGAAGCCATGTCGAACGCGGAAAACGCCGCGACCTATGGCAAATGCAACAATCCCTATGGACACGGCCACAACTACACGCTGGAAGTCACGGTCAGTGGCGCGGTGGACCAGCGAACCGGAATGATCTGCAATCTGGTGGATTTAGATGGGTTCGTACAGCGCGAGATCCTGGAGCGCTTCGATCATCAGAACCTGAATATGCTGGCCGAGTTCAAGGAATCCGTTCCCACCACCGAAAACCTCTGTATCGCCGTATACGATATTTTGCAGCGCGGCTTCCGCCATGCTCATCTGGAGAAAGTACGATTCGAAGAGACGATGATGAATTCGTTCGAATACTGGGGGGACAATCGAGTGATTGAGTAATTTAGCAATTGAGTAAATTGGTGATTGGGCTAAGCGAGTGATTGAATCGATGGTGGTTCTCAAATTACACAATTGCCCAATTCACACAATTTCACAATCGCTGAATAGGGAGACCATGACAGCATCCGTTGAAGCATCTACCTTGACTGGCGCCAGCTTTGAAGACCTGGTGCGCGAGATGATTGTTCGTCTGGGCGAAGACCCTGCGCGGGAAGGTCTGTTGCGTACGCCGAATCGCGCGCACCGCGCTTATGAGCACTTGACCAAGGGCTATAAAGAAGATCCCGAAGCGTTGCTCAAGAAAGCCCTGTTCACGGTGACCTACGATCAAATGGTGATCGTGAAAGATGTCGAGATGTTCAGCCTGTGCGAGCACCACATGCTGCCGTTCTTCGGCAAAGTCCACGTCGCTTATATTCCCAACGGCAAAGTGGTTGGGCTCAGCAAGATTCCCCGGCTGATTGATATCTTCTCGCGGCGCTTGCAGATTCAAGAACGCCTGACCACGCAGATTGCCGAGACGATTCAGAAAGCCATCGAACCGCAGGGCGTGGGCGTGGTGATCGAGGCACGGCACCTGTGCATGATGATGCGCGGTGTGGAGAAACAGCATTCCGCTGCGGTCACGTCTTCCATGCTGGGGTGCTTCCGCGATGAACAGGAAACGCGCACGGAATTCCTGTCACTGATACGCAACCGAGCCAACGGAGTCTGACGGCTTGGCGAAATCTCATAACTCCGCAAACCCGCTTCGCGGCAAAGTTGCGCTCGTCACCGGCGGCAATCGCGGAATTGGTTTGGCTATCGCCCGCGCCCTGGCCGACGCGGGATGCACTCTCATCATCACCGGGCGGGATCCTTCGGCTCTAAAGCGAGCGGAGAGGGAACTGGCGCGACGGGCGCGAAACCTGATGGCCGCCCTATGCGACGTTCGCGACCCAGGCGCAGTGCAGAGTTTACTCGCAGCGGTCAAACGTAAATTTCATCGGCTGGATATTCTCGTCAACAATGCGGGAGTCGCTCACGCCAATCTGAGCGTCGCCAAGCTGCCGCTCGAATCCTGGACGGAAGTCATCGAGACCAACCTTACCGGCACGTTTCTAGTGACGCAGGCCGCGCTGCCGTTGATGAAACGAGGCAGCGCCATCGTCAACAATCTCTCGATCGCAGCGAAACGAGTGTTTCCCGGTTCGTCGGCGTATATCGCGTCGAAGCACGGAGCGCTGGGATTTACCAACGCGCTGCGAGAAGAAGTACGGGCACAGGGCATTCGCGTGATCGCGCTCCTTCCCGGCGCCGCCGACACTGCGATCTGGAACACGCTCTGGCCAGAAGCTCCGCGAAAAAAGATGATGTCGGCGAAGGCGGTTGCGATGGCAACGGTGAATGCGCTGGCTGCGCCGATTGAAAGTACCGTAGAAGAGTTGACGATATTGCCCAGCGCAGGAACGCTCTAGCTATCGCTAGAACGCGTCAACCCCGGTCACGCTTTGCCCGATGATCAGCGTGTGAATGTCGTGCGTGCCTTCGTAGGTCTTGACCGACTCAAGGTTCATCATGTGGCGCATCAGCGGATACTCGTCGGCGACTCCGTTCGCGCCCAAAATATCGCGGCCCATGCGGGCGCACTCCAAAGCCATCCAAACGTTATTCCGCTTCGCCATCGAAATATGCTGAGCCCCGGCCTTCTGCTCGTCTTTCAAACGGCCGACTTGCAGAACCAGCAGTTGCGCTTTAGTGATCTCGGAGATCATCCAGGTAAGTTTTTCCTGCACTAGCTGATGCGACGCAATCGGCTTGTCGTGGAATTGCTTCCGCAATTGCGCATACTGCAAAGCGCAATCGTAACAAGACATCGCCGCACCTACCGCTCCCCAGGCAATTCCATAGCGCGCCTGGTTGAGGCACATCAGCGGAGACTTCAGGCCACCCGTCTTCGGCAAAAGATTCGACTCCGGAATGTGAACATCCTGCATCGAAAGTCCAGAAGTGACCGAAGCCCGCAGCGACCACTTACCATGAATGTCCTCGGCCTTGAAGCCGGGCCGATCGGTCTCGACTAGAAATCCGCGAATCTTGTTGTCTTCATCCTCAACCTTCGCCCAAATTACAGCGACATCGGCAATCGATCCCGAAGTAATCCACATCTTCTCGCCGTTGAGCACATACTCTTTGCCAACTTTGCGTGCCCGCGTCCGCATCCCTCCCGGATTCGATCCAAAATCTGGTTCAGTTAGCCCAAAGCATCCCAGCTTCTCGCCCTTCTGCAAGGCCGGAAGCCAAGTCTCCTTCTGCTCCTCACTCCCGAACGCATGGATGGGGTACATCACGAGCGCGGACTGCACACTTACGAAGGAGCGCACGCCGGAGTCGCCGCGTTCCATTTCCTGCATCACCAGGCCGTATTCTACGTTGGACATTCCGGCGCAGCCGTAGCCTTTCAGGCTGGCGCCGAAGAATCCGAGGTCGGCCATGGGCTTGACCAATTCTCGAGGGAAGCGGCCGGCGCGATTGCATTCTTCGATAATCGGAATCAGATTATCTTCGATGAATTTGCGCGAAGTATCGCGCACCAGCCGCTCGTCGTCATTGAGCAGCGCGTCGAATTGGATGAAGTCAACTCCGCGAAACTTCAGAGACATGAAAGTTTGCTCCCCAGCGGTCGCAGTGGTGCAAGGCAATCGCCCTGCTCTCGTTTTTTACTTTTACTTACTTCTTTGGCTCTGCCGTCTTCGGCTGGATCGACATCAACTCGACTTCAAATACCAGCGTGGAATCGGGGCCAATGTTGCCCCCGGGCGCGCCGCGCTCACCGTAGGCGAGGTCGGATGGAATGACCAATTGCCACTTCGATCCCACCGGCATCAGTTGCAGAGCTTCCGTCCAGCCTTTGATTACTCCGCTTACAGGGAACGTCGCTGGCTGGCCGCGTTTGTAGGAACTGTCAAACTCCGTACCATCGATGAGCGTACCCTTGTAGTTGCAGATGACGGTGTCAGCGGCGGTGGGCTTCGGCCCGGTCCCCGGAGTCAGAATTTTGTACTGCAGCCCGCTCGGCAAAGTAACTACGCCCGGCTTGGCCTTATTTGCCGCGAGAAACGCGTCGCCATCTTTCTTGTTGAGCTCGCCTGCAGCCTTAGCCTTGGCTTCCTGCTGCGCCCTGACCTCAGTTTGTAGTTGAGCTAACGCGGCGTGAGCTTCCTCGTCAGTAAGCTGCAGTTTGCCGCCGGCCATGGCATCTTTCAAGCCTTGCGCCACCACGTTGGGATCGACATCCACCGACTGTTTGCGGAGACTGGTTCCCATATTCATGCCGATGGCATAGCTGGCTTTGCTCTTCTGATCGGGCAGCGTGGAACTTGACGAAGACGCAGCTTTGCTTGCATTTTGAGCGTTACAGGCGGGAAGCATCAGTCCCAATCCCAGGGTGAAAGCCAATACGACTGAGGATTTTTTCATGGGTTTAATTTTACTATCAAAAATGGATACGAGGGTCAGCCAGGGGTGGAAATCGCGATTTTGCAGAGTGAGTCGATGTAGATGCGAGCATCCTCTAAAAGCGCGAACTTAGCAGAATTAAAATCCCCAAACTAGCCCGCCAAGTGCACGAGGTAGTTTGGGGTATCCGTGAGCGCTATGACTCATCTCGCCGTTACTGCGTGACTGTGAACACCGTCGGGCTTGTGGCTGTGCCGCCGGGCGTAGTGATCGTAATCTTTCCGGTTTTCGCTCCGGTGGGCACGGTCGCCGTGACTTGTGTGTCCGAGTTCACCGTAAACGTGGTCGCCTTCACCCCGCCGAACGCCACCTTGGACGCCTGCTTGAGGCTGACTCCAGTGATGGTCACTGGCGTTCCTACCGGTCCGCTGGTGGGAGAGAAGGTCTTAATCGTGGGCGTCACGCGGAAGTTTTGCTTGCTCTTCAGACTGCCACTCGCGAAGGTCACCGTCACCACTCCCGTGGTCGCGCCCGCCGGAACCGTCGCGGTCAGGAAAGTATCCGCCGATATTTTGAACGTGGCCGCTGTTCCATTGAAAGAGACTCCCTTGGCGCCATTGAATCCCTGACCCAGAATTCCAATGGATTTTCCTACCTTGCCGGAAGTCGGAAGCAGCGCCGCGTACGGTGTGAGGCTGGCTTTCAGGCTGTAGAACGTGCCGGTGCTGTGCGTGCCGCCGGTGTTCGTGTCTCCGTAAAGGATGCCTGTGGTGTGCTGGATCAACGTGACCAAGGGATCGCTGCCGCTGGTGCCGTCAAAGTTGAAAAGCGTCGAAAAAGTTCCGGCCGGCTTGATGCGAAAAAGCGTTCCATGAACCTTCGACCCGCCCAGGTAGCCCGCACCGTAGAAGTTGCCATCCGTTGCCTGCACCAGACCGGCGTAGGGACTTCCTCCATCCGTTCCCGGAGTAAACGAGTGCAGCACCGTCAAAGTCCCCGCAGGCGTGATCTTGAACACCACACCATATCCCTCAGCGCCGCCGTTAAAAGTCGTGCCGTAGAAGTTGCCATCTTTCCCAAGGACTAAACCTGAATATGGGTTTGCACCATCCGTCAAAGCGAAGGGATGAAGAATCGTAAACTTTCCGGCGCCGCTTACCTTGAATACCATGCCGTACACGTTGGCCCCGACGCCGCCGAAAGCCATGCCGTAGAAGCTTCCATCATTTCCTTGCACCAGCGGGCCGTACGGACTGCGGCCGTTCGCAAGATCGAAGGAGTGGAGAACCGTCAGGGCGCCCGCCGGAGTCATCTTGTAAACCGTTCCGTATGCCGATGCCCCGCCGAAAATCGTGGTCCCGTAAAAGTTTCCGTCCGCCCCCTGAATGGGAGGCGCGAAGGGGGAATATCCATCGGTACTGGCAAAGTTGTGCAGCACCGTCAAGGAGCCAGCAGGCGTGATCTGGAATACGACCCCCAAATTGGCCGAGCCGCCGGTCGAAGTCGTGCCGTAGAAATTCCCGTCCGTACCCAGCGTCAGGCCGCCGCAGGGAGTCTTTCCGTGCGTGCCATCAAAGCTGTACAGCACGGTCACTGCTCCCTGCGCCGTCATCTTGAACACCGTGCCAAAGCCGCCGGTCCCGCCATTCGGAGTTGTGCTGTAAAGGTTGCCATCACGACCTTGCGCCACAATTCCCGAATACTGCGGGTTTAGCGGATCCCCGGATGCCTGGCCAAAATTGTAAAGATCGGTGTAAGTCTGAGCATGCACGCTAGCCGCAAACAGGCTGAACGCGAGAGTCGCAACTGCAAAAAGTCCGCGGGCTTTGGATTTACTCACCAGAAATCTCCTTAAAATGATTTCGTTCGCTGTGCTGTAAGAAATTTGCATCGAGTCACTTCCCATGGCCACAAATCTGCCGTTGAACCCGCGGCGTGGCATTGATCCCGGGCTTAAAAGATTCGACGGAACAACCTGGAAATAGACTCACCTGGTGGGTAGACGCACGCACACAAACCTAGCCCCAAGTGGGGGCGAGTATGTTCCGGAATTGCTGCCCTTGTCAATAGATAAAGCCAATAGGCAAAGCCTTGCAGATTCAGCAAAACTTTGCGCACACACTCGGCGGCCTCATCGGCGAACATTGATCGTCGCCGTTGGTCTAGCCTGAGCGTCCTCTGTGCACCTCTGTGCCCTCTGTGGTCAAACAGATCTCCATTCCCAAAACGGGAATGCCTGACGATTATTTTGTTGCAACCGCCGCGAGCTATCTTAGCCTTTAGTCTGGCAGGATCAGGCACGGGCGTTTCCGAGATTTGGATTCGAGACCAGTCGCGCCTTCCATTTCTACGTCACGTTTCTTTGATAATCCAGGAAAGGGAACTCAGGCGCAGCCGAAAACGGGTGCGCCTTTGTCGTCTATGCAAACTGAAAATCAACAATCCGATGGCGATTCTGCACCGGCCGAAAAACGCGGCCTCGAAATTCAAGCTGTGGGCGTCACTTCCCCCAGAAATATGGGAGACATCGTCGAGGCCAGGTTTCTGGCCAAAGCGGCCAGCATGGGCTTTGGAGTGCTCCGGCCCTTCGGTACCGAGCGTTATGATTTTGTCCTCGACTCCGGGCACCGCCTCTCCCGCGTGCAAATCAAGTCCAACCGCGGCCGTCCCGAGGGCGGGTTCTGGGTGAAAGTGTCAGGCTACAAGCGCGTAGCTTACACTCCCAACGACATCGATTTCCTCATCGCCTACCTCGTCCCCGAAGACCTCTGGTACATCATTCCCGTCGCAGAATTAAAGGGACTCGGCACTCTACTTTTCTATCCCCACGGGCGCGGTAAGGCGCGCTGGGAGAAATATCGCGGCCTCTGGTGCCAACTAGCGTGCCCGCTCCATGAAACCGGACCAAGCAAGATCATCACTCCACGCTGCCGCGATCAGGTCTCGAAGCCCCTCTGCGATCTGAAAGTATTGCGCTGATCGGAGCGTGATGATGAGGAAGCCGCAAAGCGGAGCAAGAATGGAGCCCACCTGCGCCAGAAAACAGCCGCGAAGCGGCGACAGAGCACAGCCCACGGCGTAAGCCGTGGGTAAGAAACCCGCAAACGGACCAGCCCCAACCGGGCGAAAGAAAAGTCGCAACCGGGTGGCACGCGCCCTCGCCTTGCGAGCAGCGGATTCATTCTGGCAAGCGCGTTATTACGACTTCAACGTGTGGAGCGAACGCAGGTTTGTAGAAAAGCTGCGCTACATTCATCGCAACCCAGTCGAGCGCGGATTGGTGAAGCGACCCGAGGACTGGCTGTGGAGCAGCTTCCGTCACTACATCACCGGCGCGGACGGAGTCGTCGAGATTGAATCCCAATGGACAGCACAAAGGGGGAAAACGGTGCGGTTCGCCAGTTGCGGCAGCACGCTTTTCTCGTTCCCACGCCCGCCCCCGTCACTTACGGCGCGCACCACTTCCCCCCACAGTCGCCGTTGTACAATCTGGGATTCAGTTTGTGAAGGAAAAACGGCGTTCCCTGAGCCTCGTCTAGGACAACGTCGTCAACAATTATCGCTTCCAACAGGGCCTTTGCCCCCTTTACCAAAGTTGAGGACAACCAATGAACGGCTTATGGACTGCAGAATTTGGAAGTAGTACAGGCATGTTTGGCGGCGGCGTGCTCGTTTTTCGCGACGGGCAGATATGGGGAGGTGATGGTAGTTATTTTTACGTGGGAGAATACAAGCTCAAAGGTAAGGATTTCGAGGCGACCGTGAAAGTGTCTCCGTTCCTCGAAGGCGCTGAAAGCGTATTCAGGACCGTGGGCCGAGACCTAATCCTCGAACTAACTGGGTCGATGACAGTCGACGGTTGGGCAATCGCTCAGGGAAGCCCGAAAGGCCAGCCGCATCTCAAGCTTGGAGTAAAGCTGACCAGACGCGACTGAAAGCTGGAGAAAGATGACGAAGAAGAAAAGAACGAAAAAAAGAAAGAAACACGTAGGACCGACGTCGAGATCGTCCTAGCCGCGTTCGACGACAAGGAGGACGCGCTTAAAGCATTTTGCGCCAAGACGAGGAGCTTAATTGAAGCCATTTTACGGGACGCAGGTATTCAGTATCAATCGGTGCAAGCCCGTGTGAAGAACAAGACAAAGCTTCGGAAGAAATACCTGGATCCGGAGAAAGAATATAAATTCTTGGATGACATTACTGACCTAGCCGGTTTACGTATCATCACCTACTACGAAGACGACGTGGATCGCGTTGCCCAGATGGTCAAGAAAGAGTTCCGAATTGACTGGGAGAAGTCGATCGACAAGAGGAATACCGAACCAGATAGGTTCGGCTACAGTGCGCTCAATTACGTATGTCGCCACCTCCCGCAGCGTATCCGCGACGTGGAGTACAAACAATTTGCCGATGTCTGCTGCGAGATCCAAATCACTTCCATTTTGCGCCACGCTTGGGCTGAAATCGAACACGAGTGGTACGACCTGAAAGAGGCATACCCAGGAAACATCAAAAGGAGGTTCTACCGGACAGCTGCCCTATTGGAGCTTGCAGAATCAGAATTCCTGGAGATAAGAAAGAAGAGGACGGACTACCAGCGATCCGTAGCTGTACAGGTTGAGGCAAAGGTTCCCGACCTTGCCCTAGACACTATTTCGATCAAGTCATTCATTCAACAGGATCCCACGCTATCTGTCATTGACCAGTCGATCGCCAAGATCATCGGCGTCACGATCTTTCAAGGGGAGCTCGACGGCGCCTCGCTTGAGTTGAGATCGAAGGCGGCGAGGATAGCCGAATGTGCCCGCGTGGAGGACATCCGTACTTCGATGACGCAATACGGAGGTGCGATCATCGAGTATGTCACCCAGTGCCGAAAGTTCTGGATAATAGGTCGGGACGCCACCCTGGGCAGAGGATTTTCCATTCTGGCGCTAGCGATGATGCTCGCCGCCGCTGCTCAGGGTGAAACGCAAGCGGCGGAAATTATGGCTGAATTTAGCATAAGCGTCGCCTTCAACCGGAACGTTCGCGCTCAGATTGATATTGCGCGAGAGATCATCACACAATATGCCGACTGACCAATTACGGGCGAGGACCGGGGGCTGGCCCGACCTAACCCTAGAAACAACTCGTCGGGGTGCCCCGTTCAAGCTCCGCTTGGGCGGGGATTTTCAGTTGTCACAGGTCATTTCACCACTGGCAGCTAACCTTGTTCCCACGCGCAAACGAACCCAAAACTAAACAGAGTCATTCAAGCCGAGTCAAGAACTCGTTAGCTCGCTAGCAGACTCGTCCCGCCGCCAGATGGCGATGCCGGGAAATCCCATGGCCAGCGTGCCCAGCGTGACCGGTTCGGAAGCGGGCGCGGTGTGCGGGACCGGACTCAGAGCTGCCGCGCTGGCATCTGCGTCAGTGGTTGCCCCGGCTACGATGGCTTTGTTGGCGATAGTCTCGTAGGCGTAACCCGTGAGGACAACGCCTGCGCCATTGAAAAACTCCACTTTCAATCGGGCCCACCCGAAGTGAGTTTTGCCTTTAACCGTGAACTTGAGGCCAAGGTAGGCAGTTTTGTTCTTTCCTACCCAAGGGCAGTACGCGGTGCCGCCCTGCGGCCCGGCGCTCCAGTCGAACAGTACGACACGGTTGGATTCAAATCGGCGCTTCTGGCCGATCCGTGTGCCTTTTTGCACGCGCACGGCGCACGAGGTGTGCTCGTTGCTTTCAATTCCCCAAATCCCGTTGCCTTGCGCCGCCGGGGATGCCGTCAAACGAAAGCCGAAGGTTGAAATCGAGCGGCGCGAGACCGACATCCCGTAGAACGAGAAGTCGTTGGTGCCGTCGTGATTCATGTCCAGGAAAACCTGGTTCTGGTTCATCAGCTGGATATTGGCTGGTCGATAAATAATCTTTCCTTCGGCGGGTTGGACTAAGGCGAGCAAACTCGCTCCTGAAGCCGCTGCCGCAAGGGCATACATGTTGAGTCGCTGGTGGGTTAACTCGGGAAGGGAAGCGGCTTTACGGGAGCCCGGAGAACGTTTCACAGAGGCCTCCTGGAATTGCGGACATTATCCGCCCCGGGCTGCAGGGAGTCAACGAAAGGATGGCCGGTCCGGGTTCCACTCCATAGCTGCGTTATACTTGAGCTTGGATGGCGGATAACTCAACCAAGACGTTCTTCCTGCAAACCTTTGGCTGCCAGATGAATGCCCATGACTCGGAAAAGGTTGTGGGGACGCTCGTCTCCGAGGGGTACAAGCAAGTGGAGACGGTCGAAGAGGCGGGGTTGATCCTCTACAACACCTGTTCGATCCGCGACAAAGCCGAGCAGAAAGTCTTCCATCGCCTGAACGATTACAAAAAACTGCAAAAGCAAGGCAAGAAGTTTGGCGTGCTGGGCTGCGTGGCGCAACAGGAAGGCGAAAAGATCTTCGACCGCGCGCCCTATGTTTCCCTGGTTTGCGGATCGGCTTCGTACCGGAATTTGCCGCAGATGCTGGTGCAACTGGAAGCAGGAAAGCAGCGCATCACCGGCCTGGACGATCGCGAGACCGACGAATGCTTTGAAACCGAGTTCACCGCTCGCACCAATCCGCATCGCGGTTATATCACTATCATCGAGGGCTGCGATAAATTCTGCGCCTATTGCGTCGTCCCCTTCACCCGCGGCAAAGAGCGCAGCCGCACCTCGGATTCCGTGCTGGCGGAAGCGCGGCAAATGGCGGACCTGGGCTACACCGAAATTCAACTGCTTGGGCAGAATGTTAACTCCTACAAAGACTCGGCAGGGAAGCGGACCTTCGCAGAATTGCTGGCCGCCGTCGGAGAGATCCCCGGGATTAAGCGCGTCCGTTTCACCACCTCGCATCCTCGAGATTTCGGTCGCGATATAGTCGAGGCCATCGACGCCGTCCCCACTCTTTGCGATCACGTCCACCTGCCCGTGCAAAGCGGTTCCACTCGCGTGCTCGACGCCATGCAGAGGCTGTATAACCGGGAGCAGTATCTCGAGCGCATTTCGTGGATTAAGGCGGCGCGCCGCGACATCAGCATTACCAGCGACATGATTGTCGGATTTCCCGGCGAAACAGAAACGGAATTCCAGGAGACTTTATCCTTACTCGACGAAGTGGGATTCGACGCCATATTTGGTTTCAAATACTCGCCGCGGCCGAATACTCCGTCACTGCAACTGGAAGACGCCATTCCCGACGAAGAGAAAGTGCGGCGCCTGGCTGTGCTTAAACGACAAACAACGGGCGATCCAGAAATTAAACAACGAAAAGCACCTTGGAACCACCCTTGAAGTGATGGTTGAAGGCACAAACCTGGCGCGGGGCCAGTGGGCCGGGCGCACCTCGCAGAACAAAGTGTTCAACTTTACCGCCCCGGAAGGCGCGCCCGTGGCCGTCGGCGATTACGTGACCGCGGTTACAACCACTATTTTTCCCAACAGCCTTTTGGGCGAAATGGTGGTATAAGGAGCGGAGGAATCTCGGAGACTCGCCATGGAAGTAGAAATGAAAATCCGCGGCCTACTAATGGACCCTGTAACAAATATGCCGATTGTGATATTGAAGGATGCGGGGACTGAGGCGGTTTTGCCTATTTGGGTGGGGATTTACGAGGCGAATGCGATTGCGCTGGAGATTGAGAAGGTCAGCACGCCGCGTCCCATGACCCACGATTTGATCAAGAATGTTTTGGTGGGCCTGGACACGCAGATCCGCAAGGTTGTGGTGACCGAGTTGCGGGAAGACACGTTTTATGCGGTGATCTGGCTGGAGCGCGATGGGCGGATTGTCAGTATCGATTCGAGGCCTTCGGACGCGCTGGCTTTGGCGCTGCGGGTGGATTGCCCGATCTTCGTGGAAGATGAGGTTCTGAAGAATTCCAAGCTGGCGTCGACCGCGTCCGATCATGTAACCAGCGAAGAGCTTCGCAAGTATCTTGAAGGGCTGAATGACGAGGATTTGGGGCGGTACAAGATGTAGGAAGGCATTGGGTAATTGGGAAATTTGGGAAATAAGTAATTTGTAGGTCGGTTCGCTGGGTCAAGTTGCAACTACCCAATCGCATGGATCCTGCCGAACAACTGCAGCAGATTTATCTCGCCGGATTTGAATTCAAAACATTTGACCGCTTTCCTAAGTGTGTGGGAGTCGTGCGCGAGAATTGCATCGCGCTGCTGGTGCCGTCGTCTGACGGATTCCAAATGCTGGGGACGCCGGGATGGCTTATCGGGGAAGCCATGGGTGTGCTGACTGAAGTTCGAGGCCAGCAGGTTTTTCAATCCAAGCAGGAGATCGTGGAAGCTACGACGGAACGGTTGGAGGCTCTGCGGCGGTTTCGCGAAGATTTGGGTGAAGTACTGCGCAAGGCTCGGGCGGAAGGGAATCTAGGGCCGTGAGATACTCCGTCGCCGTGGCCGATTTCTCGCTGTGCGTCGCGGTGAACACCCGCGTGCCGATCACGAATTCGATGCTGCCCCGTCTCCGTTCGGCGGAACTGAGGATTTCCGGGATTCGTACCGGCACGGATTTTGTGGTTGATGGCAGCGCAAACCGTACTAGAATGTGCGCGTGTAGATGAACTGGCAGCTTCTAGCCCCCGGCTGCCAGATGGGACCCCGCAGTTTTTGTTTTCATACCAAGCAGTCGGGAAGTTTCTTAGTTTTTTCGGGCCGAACCCTGGGGAGGTAAATCATGAAGCGGATTGTGATGGGAATTCCTTTCGTGTTGCTGGTGGCAGCCGTGACTTTGCTGCCGGGACGGGCGCAGAATTCGGCGAATGCTACCGCAAACCCTTCCGAGCAGCCGCCTACACACAACTGGGCGGCGGGGAATCCGCTGAAGATTGCGCAGTTGAAGTGGTATCAGGCGAACCGGACGACGAACTTTGTGGTGGGAAAAACCAAGAACAGCAACCCGTATGGTATCGCGTTTGACGGTGCAAATATCTGGACAGCCAACAGCGAAGGCACAGTAAGCAAACTGCGAGCCAGCGATGGCGCGGTGCTAGGCAACTTCGAGGTGGGCGGACTGCCCACTGGGATCGCGTTTGACGGTGCCAACATGTGGGTCACGGATAACACCTCCAACGGGGGCGTGACCAAGTTGAGAGCGAGTGATGGCAAGATCCTGGGCGCCTTCCCAGTTGGAGGCCAATATCCATTCTGGCTTGCCTTTGACGGGGAGAACATGTGGGTTGCGAATGGTGCCGGTGTGACCAAGTTGCGTGCCAGCGACGGAAAGAACTTGGGCACGTTTACTGTCGGAGGCGGTGGAGGTGGTTTCGCCGCGGCTTTTGACGGAACCTACGTTTGGGTGACTGGCGCGAACCAACTGGTGACGCGGTTCAGGCGCGATGGTTCAACTGCCGGGCAGTTCACCGTCGGTCGGGCACCCTACGGCATTGCCTTCGATGGCGCAAATATCTGGGTAGCAAACAACGCCGATGGCACAGTCAGCAAACTGCGGGCCAGCGACGGCATGACCTTGGGGACGTTTAGCGTAGGTGGCTCCCCGTACGGAGTGATGTTTGACGGCGCCAGCCTGTGGTTCACGATAGATCCTGGAACGGTCGAGGTGCGCCCTAGCGATGGCAAACCCTTGGGCTATTTCGGCGGCGGTGGGACGACCGGTATGGCTTTCGACGGTGCCAACGTCTGGGTGTCGCAGTCGGTCGGGAACTCCGTTCTGAAGTTTTGAGTGCTGATTCAAGTGGGTGAAGGGGCCGCAGGGTCGGCTAAAAACAAACATTCCTATAAGGGAAAATCAGATGAAAGGATTTCGCGACACGATTACTCCGACCAAGTTCTCCGTGCCCACGGTAGCCAATGGCTCGGAAAATGTATCGGCTAACGGGCGCATCGTTTGTCGTCAGCTGATGCTCGATCGCCATTATTGACATCATATGAACAAATATGACATCATTATAGTTGTATGCGCACAACGCTTAGCCTGGATGAGGATGCCTTTGCTTTGGTCCGAAGCTATGCCAAGAGCCGGTCGTTGGCTTTAGGTAAGGCGGTTTCGGAGTTGGTTCGGCGGGGATTGAGCGCGCCGATCCAGACGCGGGTGGTGAGCGGGTTTCATGTTGCAGTTTTGCCAGACGACGCGCCTGCGGTGACGAGCGAAGACGTGAAGCGACTGCAGGACGACTTCGAGTGACGTTTCTGCTGGATGTCAACGTATTGGTGGCGAGCGCGTGGCCGGCTCACAGCGCTCACGCGCAGGTCTCACGCTGGCTGGCACGGCACGCAGACGAGGAGTGGTCGACGTGCCCGTTTACCCAGGTTGGATTCGTGAGGATTATCTCAAACCCAGCTTTTTCGCCGTATGCTCTGACGCCGCAAAACGCGCGTGCGCTGTTGCAAGCAAACCTACAACATCGTGGGCACCGCTTCTGGCCGGATGACATTGGCCTCAACGAAGCGATCCGCTCCTTCGAAGCTAAGATCGTTGGGCATCAGCAGCTGACCGACGGGTATTTGCTCGGTTTGGCCGTGCGTAAGAAAGGGAAGCTGGCCACGCTAGATCGGGGAATACTGGATTTGGTGTCGGGAAGTCAGCAACGGGGTAGCGTCGAGGTCATCGCGGATATTCGACAGTAGCGCCAGCCTAGGTTCCAGAGCAAGTGGTCGTTAGTGTACATAATACTTGTTATCGGACATTGTATTAACGGCACGAGCTTCCGCCTTGGTGGTTAACGGTTGGCCGGAACCGCTTGCCCGACGAGGACAATCCTGGGATGAAACAACGTCCCCGCCACCCGGCTCGCAATGGCGATGAGTTCCCTTTGGCCGACGAAGACCTTTACCTGCCTGGCTTGGGACAGTTCGGGCAAGTTTACAGGCCGACCGGTGCGGATCAGGGCTGCCATTTCTGAATTGGCGGTTACGCAGGGAAATTGCGGCAGAATCTTTCTGGGATGGATGAACTGGTCTTCGGTTTGACCCGCCTGCATTGCTGCCTGCAAGTTCTCCAGGGTGTGCGCATCTTCCAGAGTGAATTCGGCGACTGCGGCACGGCGCAGAGATTCCAGGTGGGCGCCGCAACCCAGCTGCTGGCCCATTTCGTGGGCGACCGACCGCATGTAGGTTCCGGAGGCTACGCGGGCGCGGAAAGAGGCGCGGTCGTTGTCCACGGTCAGGATCTCGAACTCTTTGATCTCGACCTGAACCGGTTTCAGAACCACCTCTTTGTGATTTCGAGCTAGTTTATAGGCCGGAACTCCGGCAATCTTTTTGGCCGAGAATGGCGGCGGCGTTTGTTCGATCACGCCTTGAAACCGGCTTGCGATCTCACGCATCTGATCCCATGCGAGCTTGACCGGTTGAGGCGCGCTGGTGGGATCGCCCTGGGCATCGTAGGTATCGGTGCTGAATCCGAAGCGGATGGTGCCTTCGTAGGTTTTCTCCGACGAAGTGTAGAACTGGGCCAGGCGAGTGAGGTTGCCGATCACCAGTGGCAAGACGCCGGTGGCTAGCGGGTCGAGCGTCCCCAGATGCCCGACTGATTTCTCATGCAGGATGCGGCGAACGCGGTTGACCACGTCATGGCTGGTCAGGCCGGCGGGCTTATCGATGATGAGGAGGCCATTCATTGCAATGGGTAATTGAGCGATCGGGTAATTTGGCAATTTAAAGTAAGATCATTCGCAGGCCCGAAATGAGGTACGACGAGTGAAAGTCGGGCTGTTCTATTGTTCAATTGCGCAATTACCAAGTTACCAGATTAAGCAATTCCCTGACCTCGCATGATTCCTATCCGCGATGATACGCCGCGTTTTAGTACGCCTTTCGTTACGTACTTTATTATCGCGCTCAATGTAGCGGTGTTTCTGCTGGAGCGGTGGGTGGGGGCGCAAAGTCACCGGGCGCTGAACAGCTTCGTGTACCAGTTCGGAGTAGTGCCGGTACACTTTGAACGAGCGCTGGCAGGTACGGGGCATCTTTCTCCGGTCGATTTGTTCCTGCCGATTCTGACGTCGATGTTCTTGCATGCTTCCTGGCTGCATATCATCGGGAATATGTGGTTTCTGTGGATCTTCGGTGACAATATTGAAGATCATCTTGGGCACTTTGCGTATTTGCTTTTCTATCTTCTTTGCGGGATTGCTGCAGCAATCACTCATATTCTTTTGAACGTTGGATCGAATGCGCCAACCGTCGGGGCTAGCGGCGCGATTGCCGGAGTGATGGGCGCGTATTTCGTGCTTTATCCGCGGGGGCGGGTGCTGATGTGGTTTCCGCCGATTTTCTTCTTTCATCTGCCAGCCTGGCTGGTGCTGGGATACTGGTTCTTTGTCCAGTTCATGAGCGGAGCGGCTACTTCGGTCGCAGAGTCCGGGCAGAGCAGCGGGGGGATCGCGTTCTGGGCACATGTTGGTGGGTTTGTGGCGGGGATTGTGTTGATCAAATTACTGCCGGAGCGGCCGCGGCGGTATCGCTATGCTACTTGGTGATTTGGTGGGAACGGCTTTACCACAGGAAAGTCAAAGGCTTTTACCACAGAGGGCACAGAGGTCACAGAGGGTTTGGTGCTGAAACTTCTGGCTTGGCCTCCCCCTCACCCTCTTTACATGCTGTTGACACGGGTTGGACGACGCTCCCGCTATAATCGAATTGTGAGCACTTTTTCTGTTCGTCAGATTGCCTCGGCTGACTTCCCTACTCGTTGGGGCAAATTTCGTCTTTTTGGATTTCGAGGCGAGGCTTCAAATAGCGCTGCGCGTACCGAGGAGGCTGTGGCCTTGGTGATGGGCGATGTGCGCTCGGCGCCTCCGTTGGTGCGGATTCATTCGCAATGCCTTACCGGGGACGTGTTCGGATCGCTGCGCTGTGATTGCCGACAACAGCTTGAGTTGGCACTGGCGATGATCTCGGAGGAGGGGAAAGGCATACTGATTTACGAGCAGCAGGAAGGGCGCGGGATTGGCTTGATGGCAAAACTGCAGGCCTATGAATTACAGGACGCGGGGCTCGATACGGTGGAAGCGAACGAGCGGTTGGGATTCAAGGCGGACCAGCGCGAGTTTGCCATGCCGGCGGAAATGTTAAGGGCGCTGGGTGTGTCGCGGGTACGGTTGCTGTCAAATAATCCCGATAAAGTTGCTGCGCTGGAGCGCGGCGGCGTAGAAGTGGTGGAACGGGTTCCTTGTGAGGTTACTCCCAGTACCCACGCGGAAGATTACCTCAAGACCAAGAAAGAAAAGATGGGGCACTTGTTCTCGCGGTAGTTCCCTGGCAGAAAATCAAAGGCTTTACCACAGAGGTCACAGGGTCACAGAGGACTTCGCGAGGCTCTTTACCACAGAGATCAGGCTGGCCAGATGGTCAGGGCTGTGCGGCTTAGGATCTGTTGCTTCACTTCTTCTTTTAATGGCAACGCGCGAAACTCATCTAGATTTTGCTTAATGTCGGGAACGCCCGGGCCGGGCCAGTCGGTTCCGAACAGAGTTTTGTGGGCGATCTCTTCCAGGCGGGGAAAATACTTCAACAAGGTTTTGGGCGGGATTCCGCTGATGTCCAGGAAGACATTGGGATGCCGCCGGATCAGGAAGAATGCGGTTTGCATCCAGAGAGGGCGACCGCCGTGGGCCAGCAGGATTTTCAGTTTAGGGAAGTCGACGGCGACGTCGTCGATGTAGATGGGATCGCCGTACTTGTTGCGGGCGCCGGGAAAAATCGATGTCCCGGTGTGAAACATTACGGGGATGCCGTTGGCTTCGGCGGCGCGGTAAATGATTTCCAGTTCTTTCACTCCAGTCAGATAATCGTTGGGAAAAAGAAGCTGGTGCGGCGGATGGATCTTGATCATCTGAATGCCCAGCCGGAGGAGATGTTCCACGTCCGCCATGACGTTGGTGGTATGGCGCGGGTGAAGGCTTCCGCAGGAGATTAGCCGCTTGGGATTCTCTTTCACGTAGTCGGCGACGTACTGGTTTACGCCGGCGGTGAAGCCAATGACCTCGGGCGCGACATAGTTAATTAGCACGGCGCGGTCGATGCCGGCTTTATCGAGGTACTTCAGGAAGGCTTTCGGAGAGCGGCAGAATTCGACAATTTCGTCATAGTTCGACCGCTTCTTTTTCATCAGTTCAAGCGCGTGCGGCTTGAACATCTCGAGCGGCTGAATGTGAATGTGGCAGTCAGTGATCAATGGGTCGTGGGTATCTCGTCTTTGGTCGTTGGCTTGCCGGTCGTGTTTAATTGCGGGCTGCGGCCAAAACAGCTCGTTTGGTGAATACACGAATCATCTCACGCCGGTATTCTGGCGTGAGCGCGGATGTGGTCAGCGGTTTCGCGGTTTTCGCGGCCAAGTCACCGATCCGCTTCGGCCAGGTCTTCGTCGATCATCTTACCGCTTAGTGCCTCACTCGCACCTTTTATTAGTACTGGAGCAGGGTTGACGGCGGTGATGGCTACTCGAGCATCGGCGATGTGGCCGTTGGACCGTTTCATGACTACGGCGACTCCCGCCAGCGGATAGTCAATCGATCCACGAATGCGAAGTTTGCGATAGACGCCCACGTAGTCCGCGGAGGACTCGGGCAAGAATACGCGAGTCAGCAATTCGTTTGGCTTGCAGATTGCGGTAGGTGTCACCCAGGCCGGTGTAGAACTCATGCAATGGGATGCGGCGCGTCCCGTTGGGTCCAGCAATCTCGACTTCGGCTTGCAAGCACAACAGCGCGGGCGGCGTGTCTCCAGAGAATGCAGCCCAGCACTTGGTGCCCCCGGGTGCGACGTGGCAAAGATTGCCGTCCTTCTTAATGCAGAAGCCGCAACCCTTGCGCCAGGTGAGCGACTGGTTGTACCACAGGCAGCGCGTGTCGAGGCAGATGTTGCCGCCAATTGTCCCCATGTTGCGCAAAAGTGGCGAGGCTACGGTCGCGGCCGCTTCGGTGAGCACTGGATACCGCTGTCGCAAAATATCGGAGTGTTCGATGGTGGTCAATGAGGTCAGCGCGCCGATTTCTATCCCGCTTCCCTGGTGGGTGCGAATGCCGTTTAGTTCCTTGATGTGACGGATATCGAGCATGTACTGCGGCTCGAATAGCCGTTGACGCATGGACGGGATAAGGTCAGTGCCACCGGCCAGGACGCGAATGTTATCAGCGTACTTGGCCAGGGAGGTGATGGCTTCATCCAAGGTGCGTGGGCGCAAAAGCTTGAATTGCGAGAGGCTCAATCGTCACCTCCAGCTTGGGCGGTTGCCTCGCGGCGCGAGGGATCGAGCGCATGCCGCTCCGGCCCTTTGCCGCGATACCAGAGCGATCCACCATGTTCACGAAAACGCGCAGGCGCCGTTGGATCGATGCCTTCGGTCATGTTGATGTGCTTGGCATTTTTCTTTGCGCGCAAAGCGGCCAGGACTCGCTCGGGGGTGAATGGAGATTCGTGCAGCCGAACTCCTACCGCGTCATAGATGGCATTCGCAATTGCCGGAATCGTTGCCGCAAGTGAGCCTTCGCTGCATTCCTTCGCGCCGAACGGGCCTTCGGGATCGATGCTCTCCACGATGATGGGTTCGATCTCCGGCGACTCGACGGACGATGGGCTGCGATATTCGAGCATCCCCGGGTTCATCAGCATGCCGTCTTTCCAGACCATTTCTTCGGTGCAGGGCTTGACCCATACCCATCCAGACGGAGCCAATGATTTGGCCCTCGACGGAGACGGGGTTCAAGGCGCGCCCGCAATCGTGCGCGGCCCAAACTTTGTGGACGGTAACTTCGCCGGTCTCTTCATCGACGCTGACCTCGGCGACTTGCGCGGAGTACGAGTACGCGGGGGACGGCCCGACTCCCGCCCCTTTGTGCTTGCCGCCGCGAGCTTCTGTCGGCGGCGCGTAGGAACCTGTGCCTGTCAGCGCTCCGTGAAAGTCGATGGCTGCGACCACGGCTTCTTCGAATGTCATCCAATCTTTCGGGCCTTCTTCTTTGCGTTTCTGCTGCAACGATCCACGCAGAATTTGACCCTCTACGCGCCCTGAGACTGAGGCGCCGGACTGAGTGATATCTTCATCGGCAACCACCGCTACCACTGGCGGCTCGCTTCCCTGCTTGTAGACGACGTCGCCGCGAAAGATCAGATCGTCGGGAGTGCAGTTCATCTTGCGAGCGGCTGCTAATGCAATTTGCTTCTGTCACTTCTTTGGCGGCGCGCAGCGTTGCGTTGCCTGCCATGAAGGTCACGCGGCTGGAGTAGGAGCCGATGTCGATGGGGGTGAGATCGGTGTCGGCGGCGATCACCCTTACGCGTCCCAAGGTACAGCCGAGAACTTCGGCGGCGATCTGCGCGGTCATTGTGTCGGAGCCTTGACCGATCTCGGAGGCGCCGGTGTAGACGACGACGCCACCGTCGCGATCAATTTTGATGTTTACCGTGGAGTGCGGCATGTCGGAACGAATGATCGAGTTGGCAGCTCCGCTGACGTAGTGACTGCAGGCCACGCCGAGGCCGCGGCCTCTGGGCAAACGTGCCTTTGCGCAACTTCCAATCGGAGCGGTCCACTACTTTCTCGATGCATTCGGGCAGGCCGTAACTCTGGACTCGTAGGCCGTTGACGGTGATGCACGGAGGCTTGCAGACAGATTGCGTTGACGAATCTCTGCGGAATCGAGACCCGCTTTGGCGGCAAGCTCATCGAGTTGCGATTCAAAAGCGAAGCGGACGTTTACGGTACCGTGTCCGCGCATCGCGCCACAGACGGGCTTGTTGGTCAGGACGCGGTAGCCGTCGTATTGGATGTTGGGAATATCGTAGAGCGCGCCCAGCAAGGCTCCAGAGTAGAGGATGGTCACGACGCCGTAAGAACAATAGGCACCGCCGTCCTGGATCACGCGGGCTTTCACCGCGGTGATGCGGCCGTCATTCTTAATTCCAGTCTTGAGATCGATGATGGTGCGGGGGCGTCCGCGGTGAGCCCAGAATACTTCTTCGCGAGTGTAAGTGATCTTTACCGGCGCGAGGGCCTTTCGGGCGGCAATCGCGGCGATGATCTCCAGAGGAATAACTTCGCTTTTGCCACCGAAGCCACCGCCGACGAGCGGCTTGATGACGCGAATCTGCGCCATGGGCATTTCCAGCACCAGCGACAATTTGTGTTGCAGATAGTAAGGGACCTGCGTGGACGACTGCACGGTGAGGCGACCGCGATTGCCGGTGTGGGAATCGATCTCGAAGGCCGACAAGGCTGGAATGAGGCTCCATGGCCGCGTGGGTAACCTCGTTGGCGATGAAGCGGGCTTCGGCCACATGGTCGGCTTCGGCGAAGCCTTTGTCCGGATCGCCGAAGACGTGGTGATAATCTTTTTCCAAATTGTGCGGCTTGTTCTCGTGGATGAGGTTGGTCTCAGCCTTCATCGAATCCTCGGGATCGAAGTAGGCAGGGAGGACTTCATAGTCGACGTCGATCAACTCAAGGGCTTGATCGGCGGTCGCTTCGTCTACCGCGGCGACACAAGCCACGTTGTCACCCACGTAGCGAACCTTCTCGAGGGCGAGCGCGTACTCGTCGTGGCCGACGGGAAGGATTCCGTAGGGATTGGGAGCGTCTTTGCCGGTTACCACGCAGACCACTCCGTCGAGTTTTTCGGCGCGGCTGGTGTCGATAGACCTAATGCGGGCGTGAGGATAAGGAGAATGCAGAATTCTTGCCGACCAGCATTCCGGGTAGAGTGAGGTCGTCGGTATATTTGCCGGCGCCCGTAGTTTTGCCGGCCGCGTCGACCATGGCGGTAGGTTTCCCGATAATGGAGAAGCCGTTGGTCTTTGTTTGTTGATGGCTGGACACTACTGATTCCTCGATTCGGTCGGACTAACAAGCGCAGAGCTATAGTCTTGTTATTCCCTTTTGTTCTGCGTCAATGGCTGCTTTGATGGCTTGATACATCTGACTGTATCCGGTGCAGCGGCAGAGATTTCCGCTTAATGCACCGCGAATTTCTGCTTCCGTCGGCTCGGGATTCTCCGCCAGCAAATGTTTCACGGTCATGATGAATCCCGGAGTGCAGAAGCCACATTGCGCGCCACCCCAGTCACCATAAGCTTTCTGAATGGCAGCCAGGCTACCGTGTTCGCTCACACCTTCGACGGTCGTGATCTCCTGCCCTTCGCAACTGGCCCCGAGCAGCGTACAGGACATCATCGGAATTCCATCTACCAGCACCGTGCAGGCACCGCATGAGGAATCATCGCACCCGCGCTTGGATCCGGTGAGGTCGAGATCCTGCCGCAGCACGTCGAGCAGCAATTTACTGGGCTCGAACGCGAGCTCGTGAGTGCGTCCGTTGATGTTTAGTTCGATGAGTTCTTTTTTCATGTGATTAAGCACTTAGCAATTAGCGTTTAGCACTTGGCAACTGGCTCCGAATCAGCTAAGTGCCAATTGCTAAATGCTGGCTCTCAATATCCAAAGTCTGCCTGAGCAGCGTACGCGTGCTGCTTTACACCAAGCTCATCGACACGGCACGCGCCTAGTTGGTTCATGTAGGCGCGGCGATCTGCCATCGAATACACCCAACGCTCGAGCCAGGCATCGCTGTCTGGTTTAGTCTTCGTCTGCTCGTGATACTGGCGGAAGAAGGCATCGTCGCGCTTGTAATACCCCTGCACCGGCGAAGGATGCGCGCCGTAACGGCACTCCACCACGGCGTTCACCAGGAAGCCGGGAATCACGGTGCGGTTGGGGTCGCTGGCGATGACTTCGGGCTCGACGATCTCCTCGGCGACTACGATGACTCGCTTGGCGGCCCGAATGCCTTCGATCATCACCCCGAAATTACCCCAGCAGTGCGCGTTGCCTTCGCGATCGGCACGCTGGACGTGGACGATTGTGACATCAGGGCTAAGTGCGCGAACCGCCCACAAAGATTCTTTCGGCTCGAATGGAGAAAATATTTGATAGAAGAAATGATTCCCTTTGGCAGTGTCACTGCCGAGCGCAGTTTTCGTCGGCAGGAATGGTACGCCCATGGCCGCCGCTTGCAGTGCCAGCGCTACCGCGAAATTGGTCATGTTGATGACCTTCATCCCGTCTTGCTCGACCGCGCGGCGAAAATTGTAGGCCGATCCCATCATCACGTTGCCCACCCATGCAGCGATGACCTTTTCGACGCAACCAGCGCCGATCATCTGATCGAACAGAACGTCGGAGATGGGGCCAATCAGAGTGAGTCCACGCCTTTTCTGGCGGATGATTTCGTGTCCGGCGGCAAAGGGGATCATCTGCTCCATTTGCAGGCCAAGCGCGACCGAAGCGCCGTCTGGAACTAGATCGGCAATGGCTTCGCGCATGGTGAGCAGCTTCGACATCACTTCCCTTTCCACTCCGGCGTGCGCTTTTGCATGAAGGCATTGATTCCCTCTTGCGCATCTTCCGTCTTCATCAATTCGTCGAAGTAAATCTTCTCGGCGCGGGCGAGACCCTTGTCGAAATGAATCGAGTCCCAGGCGTAGATCGCTTTCTTGGTGATGGCCAGCGCGGCCGGGCTGAGTTGCGAAAGATGACGAACTGCTTCCTGCACCGCGTGATCAAGGTCGACTTCAGGCACAACCGCGTTTGCCAGGCCGATGGCTGCCGCTTCCCTTCCGGTGATGCTGCGCCCTGTGAGCACGAGATCGGCAGCGTGTTTTTGACCGACGAGCGCAGCCAAAGCGGTGACCGCGACTGGCGGATAGCAGCCCAGCTTGATTTCTGGGAACCCCCATGTGGCGAGCTCGGAGGTATAGACGAGGTCGCAAACCATGGCGAGTTCTGCGCCTCCGCCCAGGCAATGTCCGTGAACAGCGGCGATGGTGACTTTTTTCGAAGCGACGAGTGCACGAATCACGCCATGAAACTTGGCCAGCATCGATTCAACTTTGTCCGGCGTATGGGCGGCAACGTCGACGCCTGCGGAAAATGCTTTCTGGCTTCCGGAGATGATCACAACCGTGATCGCCGAATTCGCTTCGACCTCCGCCAGCGTGCTCGCTAACTCTTCCATCATCGGAATGTCGATTACATTCAACGGAGGATGGGTGAGCGTGACACGCGCCACTGGCGCTTGCACCGTCACATCTACGCGGCTGGTCGTTGTCGTCATGAAGTTCGCGAGCGAAGCCAGCATTACGCTTTCTATTTCGTCCAGAATCCGTCTTTGTCGTACTCGCGGATGGCTTTCAATTCCGCGGCGCTGGGTTCGAGCGTGGTCACTACCTCGGCTCCCACTTTCAGCTTCCAGCCTGTGTTGCGGATAGCATCGTCGGCTTCGACGCCGGGGTGCACCGAAGCGAGATAGGCTTCGCCGTCCTCGCTGAACCGCAGCACCGCTTTGGTGGTGATGACGGCAGACGGCCCTCCGCGTGGCAGGCCGGTACGCTTGCGCCAGCCTGCGCCATCGCCATTGCCCGGGCTGGTCACGTAAGAAACACGTTCCGGTAGCCGTTGCTTGCTGTGTTCCAACAAGACCACAAAACGTTGGGCGAGCGACGCGATGTCGCACGCTCCTCCTGATCCGGGTAGGCGCGTCAAACCTTTCGAGCCGCGTACTTCAGTCGAATTCAAATTGCCGAAGCGGTCGACTTCGGCGGCGCCCAGGAATCCCAGGTGCACGCGCCCGGATTGCAGCAGGCTCATCACGCCGAGCATGTCGAGGCACTGGGTTGCACCCAGAATATTCGGAGGGTCCGCCATGGTGTAAATCAATTCTGGCGCGGGCGTTGCGCGGATGACTCCGTTCTCGAAGAGTCCAATGGCATTTGGCGCGTGTGTCTTCTTGGCGACCACGAAAGCGATCAGCGGCAATCGCATGCCGACGAACACGACTTCTCCGTCAGCGATTTCGCGGGCGGCGGCGGCGACCATGAGTTCGCCCAATGTGTAGCGCGTCTGCGATGTCGCGATTGTGGGCGCTGATGTCGTCATCGCAAAAAGCCTGCCGAGTTTTGCCCGGCGTGGACGGGGCGGAGACACCCGTCCCCAGACGTTCTGTAACTTACAAATTGATTGCTGATTTGCGTACTTCGCCGATTGACGCCAGCGGATCGCGAGCGCCCTCTTTCGGGGCAATCCACTTCTTCTCATTGGCGATTATGTCGAGCAAAAGCTTCTTATCTTCGACGGTCGGCATGTACTCTTTCACATGTTCCTCATAGTGCTTATCGTCGATCGGTTCGCCGGTCTGAGCGTGGAACTTCTGACCTGCCCAGCGGCCGATGGCGCGGTTGAACTTGATATGCGGCGCGTACAGCTTTGGCTCGCCCTGCGTCAGAACGCTATTGAAGCGCTCAATCAGGCCAGCAACTTCGTCACGATACAGCAAGCGGTTGTAGTCGTTGAGTTCGTCAACTTTGGCTTCGGCGGGATTTTTCGGCTCGTCGTAGCGGCCTTTCACACCCCACACATACGCCCAGTGCGCGGACGAAGAATTGTCCGTGCCGAATAAATCGTAAGAGCTGGAAATCCATTTGTTGAGATATTTCTGGATCAGCCAGGCTGGAACTACGCCCGCCTGCACGATGCGGCGTAGGCCGTCATTGCCGGTGCCCATGTGGAAAGCTTCTTCGCGCAGCATGTATGACATCGAACGGCCGAGCGGTGCGAACGCGGAGTATTTCAACATCTGCAACTGGAACTTTCCGTCGCGATCGACAAAGTCGGTGTAAGTGAAAAAATCCATCCAGTTGTCGACGTCAACGTTGAAAGCGCCCAGCAGACGCTTATTCTCAAAAGCGCGGCGCTCCAGCATTTTCTGCGCTTCAACCTTGCCGGAGTATCCGAAGTGTTCGACCAACAGCGCGCACATTTGCCAGCCATGCCGCATTTCTTCGATCATGACGCGGGTGATGGCGCGGCGGTCCCAGTCGGTCGGCGCACTCTCGAACAAATTGCGCTGCTGCTCAACGCTGGCAAATTCGGTGTCGCCTTGATACACGATCAGATTGATCAACGCATCGCGCATTTGCTGGGTGGGCACCTGACGCAGATTTTCCCATTTGGGCCGGCCTTTGAATGCGCCGAACTGGATCTCGTCGGTATCGATCGCACCGTAGAGCGTGTCGAATTTGAAGTTGGCGATTTCATCGTGATTGACGCCAATGTCTTTGCGCCAATCGTCGAACAAGCCAACCCAGTCACTGAAGGTTCCGATCTTTGCTACTTTTCCCGGCATAAATTCAATTCCTTATCAGGCCATGTTCAGCCAGACACTTTTCATTTCCGTGTAATGTTCCAAGGCGTGAATGCCCAGTTCGCGACCGATTCCTGAACTCTTGTAGCCGCCAAAGCCAAGCGCGGCATCCATCAGGCCGTAAGTATTGATCCAGACTGTGCCCGCCTTCAGTTGCCGCGAAACGTAATGGGCACGCTTTAAATCGCGGGTCCAGACGGCGGATGCGAGTCCGTAGGGATTGTCGTTAGCCTGCGCGATGACCTGATCCAGGTCGTCGAACGCCAGGGTTGCGAGCACGGGCCCGAAGATCTCTTCCTGGGCAATCTTCATGTCGTTCTTTACCCCACCAAAGATGGTGGGCTCGATGAAGAACCCCTTGCCGCCGTCGACCGACACACGATTGCCACCCGCAATCAACTTTGCGCCTTCGCTCTTTCCGGTTTCGATGTAGCCGAGAACGCTTTGCATCTGCTGCTGGCTGACGATTGCCCCCATGCGAGTTTTCGGATCGAGTGGGTCGGCAGGCTGCATCTTCTTCACGCGTGAAACCAGTTTCTCTAGAAATTCGTCTTGAACCTTGCTCTCGACGAAGAGGCGCGAGCCAGCGTTGCAGACTTCGCCTTTTCCGTAGAAGATTCCGGTGATCGCACCCTTCACCGCGTTGTCGATATCGGCGTCGGCGAAGACGATGTTAGGAGATTTGCCTCCGAGTTCCAGCGTCAAACGCTTCATGCTGTCGGCGGCGCTGCGCATGATTTCCTGGCCGACCGAGGTAGAACCGGTAAAAGCAATCTTGTCGATCCCAGGATGCTTCACCATTTGCCGTCCAACTTCGGCATTGCCAGTCACGATGTTAAGAACGCCCGCGGGCACACCCGCTTCGACTGCCAATTCGCCAAACCGCAGAGCACTCAGGGAGGTGAGACTCGCCGGCTTCCAGACGATGGTGTTGCCACAGGCCAGCGCCGGACCTAGTTTCCACGAGGAGAGCAATAGCGGAAAATTCCACGGCACGATCATTCCTACCACGCCCACAGGTTCGCGCAGCGTGTAAGTGAATGCTGTGTCCGTGGTGTTGACGGTTTCCCCGTGAATCTTCGTCGCCCAGCCTGCGTAGTAACGAAGGACGTCGATAACCATCGGCATGTCGACGTAACGTGATTCGAAGATCGGTTTGCCGTTGTCGAGAGTTTCCAGCTCGGCAAGTTCGTCGATGTTCTTCTCGACCAGATCCGCGATCCGCCAAATCAGGCGGCCGCGTTCGCTGGCCGACATCTTGCGCCACGGGCCGCCGCGATCTTCAAAGGCGCGTCGGGCGGCTTCAACAGCGCGGTCAATATCAGGCGCGGAAGCTTGCGCGACTTGCGTCAGTACCTCGCCGGTGGCGGGGTTGATGGTATCGAGTTTCTTGGAGCTTTCGACCCATTGCCCGTCGATAAGCAGTTTGCCGGGCGTGAGCTTGACCTTGGTCGCTGCAATCATTGATATCTTTCCAATCAACAACTAAAAGATGAAGAAGAGCGTCGCGCGAACCGCGAGACGCTCTCCGAAATTATTTCGCCTTGAACACGGCTGGCCGCTTTTCCACGTACGCCGCCAGGCCCTCTTTGGCGTCGTCGCTTTGGAAGAGAATCTGCTGGTTCTCGCGCTCGACTGCAAGCGCGGACTCCATCGGAATCTCCCAGCCAGTTTGCACCGCCCGCTTAATGCGCCCTACGGCCTTCGCCGCTTTGTTAGGCGGGCAGAATTGGCGGGCGTACTCCATGATGTTTTCCATGAAGCCGTCGCGCTCGAAGATGTCGTTGATGATTCCCATCTCCTTGGCTTCTTCGAAAGAAAACGTGTTGCCGGTGACCATTAGCTCGATGGCTTTACTCTTCCCCACCATGCGCGACAGGCGCTGCGTACCGCCAGTCCCGGGCAGCACTCCGAGGTTCACTTCGGGCAAACCGATTTTGCCGGCGTCCTGACGAGCGATGCGAATGTCGGCGGCCATGGCGATTTCGAGGCCTCCGCCGACGCAGTGGCCATTGATGGCGGCGATCACCAGCTTCGGCGTGTGCTCCAGACGAAGCAGCATCTCGTTAGCATGCAAGCAGAAGTAATACTTGAATGTTGGATCTACGCTGGCCAGCATCTTGATGTTGGCGCCGGCGGAGAAAAACTTGTCGCCGGAACCGGTCATAACGATCACGTGCACGGAGTTATCCATGCGCGCTTTGAGAATCGCTTCATCCAGTTGCCGGTTCATTTCGTAGGTGTAAGTGTTGGCGGGCGGATCGAACATCTCGATCACCGCGACGCCGGCATCGGTACGGTAATTGACGAGCGTCTTCGCGCTTTCGCTGGTCGCCGGTTGTAATGTGGTTGCCATAGTCGAAAACTCCTTTTCGCAATAGTTAGAATCAGTTCGATACTGCAAGTTTTCTTTTCCCCGGCTTCTTGACGCGGGCGGCGCCGATTCCCTGCAGGAAAATGTCGCTCATTTCGCGGGCAAGCTCCTTCGCGTTGGCGTCGACCCGAGGGTTGTACCAGGTATAAATCCAGTTCATCATGCCAAACAGACTGAGCACCGCAATCCGACTAGAGAATTCTAGTCTCTTTGCATGCTTAAAGTCGTCGAGGAGCGAAACACAGATTCGGTAATACTCACGCTTGATAGAGGCGATTTCGGACCCGAAGCCATTTTTCAACGCATCCGCTTCGTGCGAGAGAACCTTCATGGCTTTACGGTTGGCGAGAAAGTATTCCAGATGGTTCAGGATAAAAAGCCGAATGCGTTGTTCCGGATCGGAAACATCGTCAAGTCGTTCACGCAGAAGCCCGACGATTGTGCTGAAGGTGTGCTTCTGAATGAGATACAGCAACTTCTCTTTGGACTCGAAGTAGTAGTAGAGCCCGGACAGAGACACGCCGCTCGAGCGCGACAGATCGCGCATGGAAGCGCCTTCATACCCTTTTTCATAGAAGACTTCGGTAGCGTGGGCCAGAATCTTGGCTAATCGCTGATCGAAACGGCTCTCAGGCGTGGAGATGGAGGCGGAAGAACGCCGCCGAGCCGAGAGTACCGTGGAAACTGGAGAGGACGAGGCCATACTGTTCGAACGTTCGTTCTACATCATATAGCAGCGAGAAACGAACCACAAGGGCTAGGGTGTCCGTTAGCTGACTTTCCTCGGAAGCTATCGTGACGGCTGGATTTGTCTTCGCCTACTGTCCGGGTGCATCGCGCTCGACAAAAAGAATGCGTTTCACCTGATTACGATTTAAGTGCTGCATCGCGCCACCGATCCGCACTACGATCTCAGTGGCAGATACGGACTCCAGATCGCCATTAAGAATGCTGCCATCCCGCAGTTCGACAGTGTCGTGCGCTGATGCGCCAAGTTCGTAACTCACACTGCCGCCCGAGACATCATTGGGTCCAACTTCGAGTGGGAAATGCCCAGTATTGAACGCTTCTTTTGTGAATTCGAGCATGTGTTTACCGACACCAACCTGCACGACTTTAGGCGTGGTGCCGATCTCTGTTCCATCCATCTTGACGAGGGCTCCCTGAGGAACGGAGTTTACAGTGATGGAAATAGTTCGTGGTGGGGCTGCGGGTCCTAGTTCAGGAGGTATGTATTGGGCAGCCAGCGACAGCGACACCGGAGAACCTGAGGAGGCGATGGTGGTCTGAAACTTAACCGTTTCTCCTTTGCCGATGTTTGTGACGGTAATCAACCCCTCTCCAATGCGCACTTTATTCTTATCGAACAAGTAGAGTGAGAAGTTAGCGTTAGAAATCGTTTTACTCCAAAGATTCTCAGCGGTCGTATCGATGAGGTAGGTGCGCTGATTGCCCAGGACGCTTATTTCCTTGAACTTTCCGAAGGTGAATCGCAAGACGGGACTACCAGTCTCAGGCCAAACGATAATCTGGGCAGGATTTTCCTTGCCATTGGCGGCCAGTAGCATTGAAATGCAAAAAAGCAGTGTGGAGAAATACTTGCGCGCAAACATAGGAAGGTTGTTTAGCACATGGCAGACAGCAACGCAAGAAGTAGTGGATCGTGCTGAGTCAGTTTTTAATGTCTGCCATCAACTTCTCGACTTCGGCTTTCACCTCGGCGGTTAACGGCAACAGTGGCAAGCGCACTGGGCCTCCGAAGTAGCCGTTCAGGTCCATGGCGTGCTTCAGGGCGGAGAGACCCAGCTCCCCGACGATCTTCTGTGCGGCCTGGGAAATCTTTTCCTGCTTCAATCGCGCCAACTCCGCATCTCCTTCTTTCCAGGCGGCGTAGATTTCATAGCATGCAGTCGGAGCGGGATCGGCAAAGCCGAGAATCCCGCCGATAGCGCCGGCTGCGAGGGACGGCTCCAACTTCTGTGCAGCGCCGACGAGCACCTGAAATCCAACTTCCTTCTGGCGGGTCTTTAGGCCCGCGATCACACTGACGGCAGTAGACGAAGGTCGTGCAGGCTCTCCGCCGCCCAGGGTTACGAGTTTCCCGCCATTTCCGTTGCCTCCACTCTCAGCCTTCATCATGCGCGGCGTGACCGCGTCAAAGGTGTCAGTCACCGTGGCACTTCGCTTCACGTGTCGAGTGCCTTCAACCATTCGGCGAATTTTTTCCACGTCCCCGCCGGATTCCTTGATTCCGACAATGTTGGGATGGTCTGCGAGTTCGATGACAAGTTCAGGCGGCATGTCGTACCCGGTAAAGGGTGGCACGCTGTAGATCAACACGGGCAGCGGCGAACGGTCAGCCACGGTTCGGTAGAACGCAAGAATGTTCGCCGGTTGCATCGCCTTCTTGTAATAGAAAGGTGTGCGCACCAGTGCGACATCGTATCCCAGCTCGGCAGCGTATTCCGTCATGCGCAAGGTGTTGACCGCCGACTCGCTCCCGGTTCCTGCAATCAGGACTTTGTTGGGTGCAGCTGCGTCGCGGACTGATCGTAGAACATCACTCTGCTCCTGATCGGACAGCATGATGGCCTCGCCAGACGATCCCAGAACAACAATGCCGGCTGCGGGAGTCTTCGAATAGCGCTCGACGTTGTGCTCAAGCTTCTTGAAATAAACTGCGCCGTCCGGATAGAACGGCGTGGTGAGAGGTGGAAAGATGCCGTTGAGTAGCATGTCCGCTCCTGACTTCAACTGAACAGGATACAGGACAATTGGAGCAGGCCGAGTCCTAGTGTCGCGCCGCGTGTCGCTCGGCATGCAGCGTCTGCAGCGCCTGCACTTTGATCTCTCCGCGTTGCAGTGCAGCAATGCCTTCGGCGGCGGCACGGGCTGCGGCTAACGTCGTGATGGTGGGAATCCTTGCGCTCACCGCCGCGCGGCGGATGGCTTTTTCATCGAAGAAAGGATCGGGGCCTTGCGGAGTGTTCACGATCAGATGAATCCGTTCACCCTTAATCAGATCCACCACGTTGGGGCGGCCTTCTTTGACTTTGTAGACACGCTCAACCGTCATGCCAGCAGCTTCCAGCACATCGGCGGTTCCAGCCGTGGCTACCAGCTTGAATCCCATGTCGACGAACTTGCGCGCCACCTCAGCGACTCCCGGCTTATCATGATCGGCCACGCTGACGAAAGCTGTACCTTTAATGGGGAGCTTCTGCCCCGCAGCGGTTTGCGCCTTGGCGAAAGCCTCGCCGAAGTTGTCGGCGATACCCATGACCTCGCCGGTGGACTTCATTTCTGGCCCGAGCACAGTGTCGACGCCCGGAAATTTATTCCATGGAAACACCGGAGACTTCACGTAGTAGCAGTGGCCGGTATCGAGGTCGGCGCCGCGCTCGATGAACTCCGGCAGAAATTCGCGGAGCTTGCGACCAGTCATCAGTCGCGCGGCGATCTTTGCCATAGGCACGCCGGTTGCTTTGGACACGTATGGAACGGTGCGTGAGGCGCGCGGATTTACTTCGAGCACATAAACTTTGCCACTTTCGCCGTTGGCCTTCGAGTCGCCGTTGCCACGCGGGATAGCGAATTGGATATTCATCAAGCCAACAACTTTCAAAGCTCGCGCCAATTTGAAAGTGTAATCGCGCATGCGAGCCATGAGAGGCTCGGGAATGTCGACGGCGGGCAGAACGCAGGAGGAATCGCCGGAGTGAATGCCAGCTTCTTCGATATGTTGCATGATGCCGCCGATGACCACATCTTCGCCGTCGGAGAGCGCGTCCACATCGACTTCGATCGCGTCTTCGAGGAAGTGATCGATAAGCACCGGACGATCATGAGAATATTCGACCGCTTCCTTCATGTAGCGGACGACGCTTTCCTCATCGTAGGCGATCACCATGGCGCGTCCGCCCAGCACATAGGAAGGCCGCACCAGCACGGGATAGCCGATGCGCTTTGCGCCTGCAACCGCCTCTTCGATGGAGGCGGCCATGGCTCCGGGAGCTTGCGGGATTTCGAGTTCTTCGAGCAGTTTGCCAAAGCGCTTGCGGTCTTCCGCCAGGTCAATGAATTCCGGCGCCGTGCCGATGATGTTCACGCCTGCGGCTTTGAGCGGCAAGGAAAGATTAAGCGGAGTTTGTCCGCCGAACTGCACAATCACGCCGACGGGTGCGCCCGCCGAAGCTTCGTGCTCGCAAATTGCCAGCACATCTTCGAGCGTCAGCGGCTCGAAGTAGAGGCGGTCACTAGTATCGTAATCGGTGGAGACGGTCTCGGGATTGCAGTTGATCATGATCGTCTCGTAACCGTCGTCGCGCAGAGCGAAAGCTGCATGGCAACAGCAGTAGTCGAACTCAATTCCCTGCCCGATGCGGTTTGGCCCGCTGCCCAGGATGATGACTTTCTTTTTCGTGGTCGGAGCAGCTTCGTCTTCTTCTTCGTAGGTGGAGTACAGATAAGGTGTGAAACTCTCAAACTCAGCCGCGCACGTGTCCACTCGTTTGTAGACGGGCTTGATGCCGTGTTTCCTGCGGGTATGGCGAACTTTTTCCTGATCGCCTTTTCCGTTCAGCCGCCAGGTTCCTGCCAGTCGTCCGTCGGAGAAGCCCATGCGCTTGGCGTCGCGCAGCACTTCGGTGGGAATCGACTCCATGGGATGCTTTTCCAGCTCAAGCTGCATATCGTTAATTTCTTTGAGCTGATACAGGAACCAGGGATCGATCGAAGTCATCTTCGCGACTTGCTTGACGGTGTGGCCTTGGCGCAACGCGTAACGGATATAAGAGAGGCGCTCGGGATGCGGCGTAACCAGACGTTGCGTAAGAATCTTGGGTTCAATTTTTTCGCCGCCGATACGCTTGCCGGTGTCGAGAGCGCGCACACCCTTCATCAGCGCTTCCTTGAAAGTGCGGCCAATCGCCATGACTTCGCCCACGGATTTCATCTGCGGGCCGAGGCTTTCGTCGGCTCCTGGGAATTTCTCAAACTGCCATTTGGGAATCTTCACCACCACGTAGTCAAGGGTCGGCTCGAAGCAAGCCGGTGTCTTGCGCGTGATGTCGTTGGGGATCTCGTCGAGCGTGTACCCTACGGCCAATTTGGCGGCGATCTTGGCGATGGGAAATCCCGTGGCCTTGGAAGCCAGAGCGGAAGATCGCGATACTCGCGGATTCATCTCAATGACCACCATACGACCGCTCGCAGGATGGATTCCAAACTGGATGTTCGAACCGCCGGTCTCCACGCCGATTTCGCGGATCACCGCAATGGCGGCATCGCGCATGGCCTGATACTCGCGGTCAGAAAGCGTTTGCGCCGGAGCGACCGTGATGGAGTCGCCAGTGTGGACGCCCATGGGATCGAAATTCTCGATCGAGCAGATGATGATGACGTTGTCTTTCACGTCACGCATCACCTCAAGCTCGTATTCCTTCCAGCCCAGGACGGATTCTTCAATGAGAGCTTCGTGTACGGGGGAGAAATCGAGGCCGCGGGCGAGAACCTCCAGCAACTCTTCGCGGTTGTAGGCGATGCCGCCGCCGCTGCCGCCGAGGGTGAATGACGGGCGCACGATGACCGGGAAAGCCAATCTTGCCGGCAAACTCCAAACCATCTTTCAGATTGGTGACCAGCGCGGACTTCGGCACGTCAAGGCCGATCTTCTGCATCGCGTCTTTGAAGAACAGACGGTCTTCGGCTTTCTTGATGGCGCTGATTTGTGCGCCGATAAGATGCACGTTGTATTTTTCGAGAATTCCGGTGTCGGACAACTCGATGGCCAGGTTCAAGGCAGTCTGTCCACCAACGGTTGGGAGCACAGCGAAACCGGCTCCGGGCGAGAGTTCGCGTTCGACGCGAATGATCTCTTCGAGGTACGCGAGCGTGAGCGGTTCGATGTAGGTGCGATCCGCCAACTCGGGGTCGGTCATGATGGTGGCGGGGTTCGAATTCGCCAGCACCACTTCAAAACCTTCCGACTTGAGCGCCTTGCAAGCCTGCGTGCCGGAGTAATCAAACTCCGCCGACTGGCCAATGATGATAGGGCCAGAGCCGAGAATCAGTATTTTCGAGATGTCTGTGCGTTTAGGCATTTATGCAGTTTTGCTCTTGGCTTGAAGTGGCGTTCCTTGGTGAGTATTGACGGACTGTTTCCTGTCCCCCAACCCCGCGGGGCCGCCCTCATTTAATGAAATGTCATCCCGAGCAGAGCGAGGGATCTGTAGTTCTGCCTTGGCACCCCAGCCTTCGGCCAGGTCCTCCCACGTTGGATTCATCGATCTAATCAGAGCCAACCGTTTTGCTCGAGTCCAAGCCTTGACCTGCTTTTCCCGAGCGATAGCATTTCCGACGTGCTCGAATGTCTCGTAGTACACCAAACGATTGATGTTGTACTTCTTCGTGAAGCCCTCGACCTCACCGCTCTTATGCTGCAACGCGCGCTGATACACACTGTTCGTCACTCCGGTGTACAGATTTAGCGATCGGCTCGCCATAATGTACACGTAGTAGCGTTTTTCGCGGCTCAAATGCAGATCCCTCGCTTTGCTCGGGATGACAATTTCATAAGGAAAACGATCTTCACCGCTTGCACTCCTCCATCATCTTCACAAAATCCTTAAACAAGTAGTGCGAATCGTGCGGTCCCGGCGACGCCTCTGGGTGATATTGCACCGTGAACAGCGGCAGATTGCGGTGGCGCATGCCTTCGAGCGTGTTGTCGTTCAGGTCGATGTGGGTTAGTTCGACTTCGCTTTGCGGCAGCGAATCTGGATCGACGGCGAAGTTGTGGTTGTGTGCCGTGATCTCGATCTTGCCGCTGTGCAGTTGCTTTACGGGATGATTGCCGCCGTGGTGGCCAAATTTCAACTTGAACGTCTTTCCGCCTAAGGCAATTCCCGTGAGCTGGTGTCCCAGGCAGATGCCGAAGATCGGCTGGCGCCCCATAAGGCGCCTGATGTTGTCGACCGCATAAGTACAGGGCTCGGGATCGCCGGGACCATTCGAAAGAAATACGCCGTCTGGCTTCAGCGCGAGCACGTCTTCTGCCTGTGTCTCGGCCGGTACGACTGTGACTTTGCAGCCTTCGCCGCGCAGCTTGCGCAGGATGTTCTGCTTGATCCCGTAGTCGTAGGCTACGACGTGAAAGCGCGCCGGCTCGTCTTTCACTCCGACAACTTCATCCGGCAGATGCGAGCGCTCGCCCGTTTCCCAAACATAGGTGTGAGAGGTACTCACGACTTTGGCGAGATCGGTGCCATCCATCTTGGGAAGCGAGCGCGCTTTGGCGACCAATTTCTCAGCGTCAGATTCAATGCTCGAGACCACGCCGCGCATCACTCCGTTGTCGCGCAGATGACGCACTAGAGCGCGCGTATCGATGTCGCCCAGGACTGGAATCTTGAACTGCTCCAAATATTCTTCGGCCACTTGCTGGGAGCGCCAGTTGGAGCTGACTCTGGAAAACTCGCGCACGATCAGCCCTTCAATATAGGGACGCGTGGCTTCATTGTCCTCGGGGTTAGTGCCGTAATTTCCGATTTCAGGATTGGTGAGAACTACGATTTGGCCAGCGTAGGAAGGATCGGTAAAAATTTCCTGATAGCCGGTGATGGAAGTATTAAAAACTACTTCCCCATAACATTCGCCTTTGGCTCCGTAGCCTTTGCCTCGGAAGATTCTTCCATCTTCCAGCGCAAGCGTGGCCTGCATTCTGACTCCAGGGAGTGGATTTTAGAGATTCTAGCAGGCTGCGTGACTTCGCAAAAGAAATTGTTCTGTGTAAAACTACGTCGAATACCAGAAACCCTCGGAAGGTTTGCGCGGGCTGCGGCGGCGCTCGCAGCCGTCAGACGTGCATTCGATCACGTCGAAAAACAAATCCTCGTTGCTGCGCGTGGAGTTGGCGGTTCGGGCTGCATCGTGCGCCTCGTACTTAAGTCGAAACCAACTCTCCCGGTTGATTTCAACGTTCCCTTCCGTTGCGTGACGCCGAAGATGAAAATGCAGCCGCATGTGCCGATCCCATTCACCTCACCCGCCCTAATTTGTCCACAGGCCAGTAGCTGAATACTGCTTTGCCGTAAATGTAAGTCTGACCCACCGGGCCGAAGTCGCGGCTGTCGTTGGACAAGCTACGATGGTCGCCCAGCACGAAGTAGCTATCGGCGGGAACTACGAGATCGGGATAGGAGCGCTCGTCCTCGTAGGCGCGCGGCACGTAATCCTCGTCAACCGGCTTGCCGTTGACGAACACGCGTCCCGCATCGATCTGAATGTGATCTCCGGCCAAACCAATCACTCGTTTGATAAAACTCTTTGACGGATCGCGGGGGTAGCGGAACACGATAATATCGCCGCGCTGAATGGGCTCCAGGCGGTAGACGAACTTGTTGACGAAGATCCGTTCCTGATCTTCGAGCGACGGCATCATACTCGTGCCTTCGACCTTCACCGGTTGGTACAAGAAAACGATGATGAAACAGGAAATGGCGAGTGAAATGATTAGATCTCGGAGCCACACCGAGAGCACCATGGCCCGGGAACCTGGCGAAACCGTTAGCACAACGTCATCGGCTGGTGCCGGATTGTTCGATGAATTCTCGGGCGCGGGCATCTCTCAATGATTCTATTACGGATCACGTCGCGTGTTGCAGAACTTCTCGGTTCTGCATGCCGGGCTCCGCTAGAACGGCTTTACAGTTTCAGGTTACAATAAACGTCGTTGAGGAATTCACCATGCTGAAGCGCGGGTTGGTACTGGCGTCTCTTTTTTTGGCTACCCTGACGATGTCAGCGCCTTGGGCCACATCCCAGCAGGAAGGGTCCGTTCCGGCTTATAATGCCGGGCCACCTGCCAAGGGTGCCAAGCTACCCCCGATTCTGGGCAGAGAGCAGCTATGGAACGAGAACGCCCAATATCCCTATCAGACGCACGCCTACGAATTGGCCGCGAAGATACCAGCGGTGTTGCATCAACAGCCTTGCTATTGTTACTGCGATCGCATGGGGCACAACAGTCTTCATAGCTGTTTTGAGAGCACCCACGGAGCACATTGCGACGTCTGCATGAAAGAGCTGTATTACTCATATTCCGAACACAGCAAAGGCAAAACGGCGGCGCAAATCCGTAAGGGGATTGTGCGGGGTGAGTGGCGGCAGGTAAACTTGGAATCTGCGGCGTCCATGAATTAGTGCGCGGGTTAGATCAGTTTCTTGGTTGGGTAGCGTGAGCCACTGAGTGTGAGCAATTGAGCAAGCGCCGGGCTTCCGGTAAGCACAGTTTTCCACAGCCGATTTTCGACATCTTAAACCGCCGGTCATTGTGACATGGCCGTTCAATGGTGGATTTGACAAGAAATAGTTGAATAAATATCGCCTAAGTTAACGGTAAGAGGAGCACTTACGAAGACATCAGGAAGAGTTTTACAGATGACTCAAAAGACCACACCCAAGAAGTCGGTTGCCGACGACCCTCGTTTTGCACAAGCTGTGCAAAATTACGAGACCGGGCTGCGTGCCATGCAAGAACATAAGTTTGACAAGGCGAAAGTGCAGTTCCAGAAGGTGGTAGGCGGCCCGAGCAAAGAGCTGGCCGATCGCGCAACTGTGTATTTGAGCGCGTGCAACCAGCAAACCGACCACACCGTCAATCAGTTCAAGAGTCCTGAGGAGCACTACGACTACGCGATCTCGCTGATGAATGTCGGTGACTATGTAAGCGCCCGCGAGCATCTGGATAAGCTCTCCAAACAAGCGCCGAAATCCGATTACGTGGCGTATGGCTTGGCGGCTCTGGATTGCCTCACTGGGCATGTGGAAGATTCCCTTCGTCATCTCGACGATGCTATCCGCGCGAATCCAGGATTGCGTTTCCAGGCGCGGAACGACTCTGACTTTCAGAATCTGGTGGAAGATCCTCGCTTCACTGAACTCCTATACCCTGATCCGGGTGCGGATTCGGCTGCACTGGATGAGGCGGAAGAAGAGAGCTAGCGCGTCCGCCATGGGCGACTCCCGTCACTTCGACTCGATGCGCCGCTCTAGTGATTCCGCGGGAAACGATCTCCGCGTGGTAGCCATCGGCGGTGGCACAGGGCTTTCTACCCTTCTCAAGGGCCTAAAGCGGTATGTGAAGTCTCCTGCCGGACGATCTGTAGTTGATTCAGGGAAACCGCAGATTGCTGATCTTTGCGCCGTGGTTACCGTCAGTGATGACGGCGGTTCAAGCGGGCGTCTCCGCAAGGAATTCAATATCCTGCCCCCCGGCGACATCCGCAACTGCATCGTCGCCCTGTCGCAAGACGAGGCCTTGCTCTCCCAGTTGTTTCAGCATCGATTCGCCCAAGGTTCCGGCCTTGAGGGCCATAGCTTCGGCAATCTGTTTCTCACCGCGCTCACCTCGATTACCAAGGATTTCAGCGAGGCTGTACGCCTGTCGTCAGAAATCCTGGTTACTCGTGGCCACATTTACCCTGCCACAACATCCAACGTCGAACTGGAAGCCCTAATGGACGATGGAACACGGGTGCGCGGAGAAACCAAAATTACCGCCAGCAAGGGCCGCATCAAGGAACTATTTCTCATTCCCCCTGACGTGGAGCCCCTTCCGCAAACTTTGCAGGCGATTGCCCGCGCTGACCTCATCACCATCGGCCCGGGCTCGCTGTTCACCAGTCTGATTCCTAACCTGCTGGTGCGTGGGATTGCGAAGGCGATTGCGTCGTCTCCGGCGATCAAGGTATACATCTGCAACCTGATGACTCAGGCAAACGAGAGCCTGGGGCGCACGGCCGCGGATCACATGCGCGTGCTGAATGAGCACGCTAAGACTCGTATCTTCGATTACGCCCTCATCAATCACAAGCCGGCGTCTTCGGAGTTGAAAGCGAAATACGCTCTCGAAGCCGCCGCCCAGATTGTGGTGGACTTTGAAGCCATTGAGGAACTGGGTGTCCGCCCCGTGCTTGGCGACTACCTGGACGAGGGGGAAGCGGCGCGGCATGCTACGGACCGTGTTGCCGACGACCTGTTGAAGTTGGCCGTGCAGGTGCGTTCCGCAAAACTGAAATCAAAAGGTCAGACCGTGAACAAATAGGCACTGCGAGTAAGCACCGAGATTCCGACAACTTCCTCCGCCAGGCCTCGGCCTTTTAAGTTCAGGTTCTACCCCGCTAATCCGGCTCTCGCGGTATATTGAGTCGAATGCCAAAAGCTAAGAACATATCCAAACCAGACAAACCGCGTATTGCCATAGCCATCATGGCCGCGGGTAAAGGAACGCGCCTCAAATCCAAACATCCTAAAGTCCTGCATCAGGTCGGCGGAAAGCCGCTGCTGGCGCATGTAGTGGCCGCCGCGACCAAAGTTGTTCCCGCGGGCGATGTTTACGCGATCATCGGACACGAAGCAGAGCGGGTTCGCCAAGCGCTTGAGCATACGGGGATTGGTTTCGTCCTCCAGACCGATCAGCGCGGTACTGGGCATGCCTTGATGGTCGCCCGCGAAGCTTTGCAAGGCTACGATCAGGTAATTGTGCTCTCTGGAGATGCGCCGTTGATCACGGCACAAACCATTGGCAGTCTCCGCGATTTTCACGGCGCACATGATCCGGCTATGACCATCCTGACCGCGGAATTGCCCGAACCGACCGGGTACGGAAGAGTGATCCGCAAGAAGCCAAAGAGCGCAGAAGTGAAGGCTATCGTCGAAGAAAAGACAGCGACCCCCGCGCAACGCAAGATTCGCGAGATCAACTCCGGCTTCTACGCCTTCGACGCCAAACTACTTTTCCAACATATCGACAAATTGAAGAATGACAATCCGCATGGTGAGTTTTACCTGACGGATATGGCTTCGGTTTTAGGCAAGGCGGGAAAGCGGGTGTTGGCAACCAAGGCCGGAGATCCGAGCGAAATCCTGGGCAGCAACACCCGCGCTGAACTGGTGGACATCGACCGGCGCATCCGCATGGAAAAGTGCCGCCAACTAATGGCGGATGGAGTTACGATTTTCTATCCCCAAAGCTGCGTGATCGATTGCGAGGTTGAAGTTGGTGCGGACACGGTTATCGAACCCTTCGTCCAGATTCTCGGAAACACACAGATTGGAAGTGATTGCCGCATCCGTTCTTATACGGTGATCAACAACTCCGTGATTGGGGATGATGTGCTCATTCGGCCGGGCTGCGTGCTGGACGAGGCTCTGGTGAAAAAAGGCGCGGTCTTAGGACCTTACTCGCATCTTCGCCCCGGTAGCGAAATCGGAGAGATGGCGCATGTCGGGAATTTCGTCGAAACCAAGAAAGTGCGCTTAGGTAAAGGTTCCAAGGCCAATCATCTGACTTACCTGGGTGATGCTCAAATCGGCGAAGGCGTTAACATCGGAGCAGGCACGATCACCTGCAATTACGATGGAAAGCATAAACACACTACCACGATCGAGGATGGGGCATTCATCGGCAGTGATTCGACTTTGGTCGCGCCCGTCAGAGTTGGCAAAGGCGCATATGTTGGCGCGGCGTCCTGCATCACCGACGATGTTCCGCCGGGCTCCCTCGCCATCGGTCGTGGCCATCAGATCGTCAAAGAAGGATGGGTCAAGGCAAGAGCCGAGGCGCCGACCAAAACACACAAAGATTAAGCTGGGTTCGTCCCGGCTAATTCTTCTTGCGGCCACAGCCTACTTCTTGCGTTGGCGGATCCTCACTTCAAAGCTAACCACGCCGTTGTAATCGCGTAGCGCGAGGAGCGACACGTTGCGTCTGACGTTGTACACCACCTGAATGATTTGCTGCGATGTCTGGGAAACGTTCGTGGTGTAGGTCACGGTTAGATTGTCCTGCACCTGTTGCTCGATGGTCACGGCGGGCGAAGTCGTGGTGGGCGACGTTTCTGTATTCAATCCTTGCGGATCAATCTTGATGTGACTGATGCCAAACAAACTGCGTGAGCGCGTGCTCATCGCAGAATTCAGCGCCTCTGCAAGTATGGCGCTTGAAGCTTGCGACGCAAACGGCGATGCGCCCGACTGTTGCGATGCCGCCTGCTGTTGCTGGGTCTGGCCAAGGGCCAGCAGGCTGATGATATCCGCGACAGGCAGCGGCGGTTCGGAATGATAAGTCAGGTTCAGTTTGTCCAGTGAGCCGTTCAAATTGAGCGTAATGTCGTAGTCGCGAACGTGGGTCGAAGCCTGCAGATCGAGAACCGGTGTCGTCGTCACCGGGTTGGTAAATAGTACATCCCCTCGCTCCAGGCTGTATTTAGTCCCATTGAAATAAGCTTCACCTTCGGTAACGTCAACGCGTCCCAATAGCACCGGTCTAGCGGCAGTTCCCTGCAAGCGCAAGTCAGCATCTCCAGACAAGCGGATGACCGCTGTCTGCATTTGCAATTCGGGCGTGGTCACAATGTGGACGTCCATGCGAATGCGGTTCAGCAATGGATTAGTTTGCGGCAAGGCCGCGTTTTCGGAGCTGCCCATCAGGTTCGCTCCGAAGTCAAATCCTGGCGTCACCGCCAGCCGGGTAATGGTGATGTCTCCCGAAAGCACGGAGGCTGCAGAGGTGCCCGCCCAGCGCAGTTGGGCGTTCGCCATCGAGCTCACTCCCGGCGGATAGCGCAAGCGTACATCCTGGGTCTGTACCGTCAGGTTGAAATTGAGCTGGCGATTGTACGCGGTAGCGTACCCGCCAAAAGTGACCAGCCCTCCTCCAACATGCGCGGTGAGCGTCTCTACTTGCAGACGGTCCTGATTGAACACCAAAGATCCGTTGATGGTGCTTAAGGCACTCGGAAGATCGCTGTAAGCGATTGAACCGTTGGTCACTTGTAGTCTTCCTTGCATGGTTGGCTTGGAAGTGGTGCCCGCAACTGTCAAATCAACTGCAACCTCGCCGGAGGTCGTGAAGTCGGAATCGTAGCTTTGAATAAGCTGAAGATTCGCGTGCCCTTGTGCCCGCAAGTCGAGCTGTCGCTCGCTGTTAAGCTGCACCGTCCCGCTTACGGTCAGATCGGTGCCGTCTCCGATCAAACGAAATTGCTGAAGATTCAGAGATTGATTAGCAACCGCAAAACGAATGGGGCCGTTATTGCGCACTTTGATGTTTTCGATATCGGCAAAGAGATTACTGAGATTGCCGGTAATCTCCAGTTCCTGTGGATTGCGGAACGGCCCTTTGAGTTCCAGTTCCCCGTCCACGGCGGAATGACCGGTCAGACGTCCTTTAAGGTAAGTGCGAAGTACCGGGTCGATGTCGAGGTTGGTGAAGTGAAGCGCAACCGACGCGGGGAAAGCGCCGCGCAGGCTCACATCGCCATTCACGTCGAGGTTCGCTTCCCGGAACTGCGAATGCCCTGTCACGTGCAGCTCCGAGCCTTGGGTCACGGCATCAATCAAATAGCCGCCCACACGCTCATGGTCAAGCAGAAGATCACGCAAGCGAACGTTAGCCGTGACAACGGGCTGGTCCAGCGTTCCGGAGGCTTTGGCACTGAAATCCATACGGCCTTCCACACTCACCCGGCTGGCCTGAAGGCGTGGAATTTCCGCTAAGTCGAAGTTGTTTCCATCCAGGCTGAAGTGAAAGGCACGCGTAGAAAAATTGTAAGCACCGGCGCCCGTTACCTGCGCGTCGTGGTAAGTCAGATGAAGGCCGTCCAAGGCGATTTCATCGTCACCGAATTCGAATTTGGACTCGAGTTGCTGAATCGTCTGGCCGTGAACCACTACGCTGGGAAGGTCGATGTGCCCGCTTCCGCGTGGATCCGCTTTTGTGCCGTGCACCTGCGCCGAGAAATTTACCGATCCGCTGACCGGAAAGTCGTACCCTAGCAAAGTTTGGATCTCTTCCACATCACCGTCGCGAACATCCAGGCGAACGGAAATTGGGCTGTGAGCCACCAGTTCCCTATCTTGCAGGCCCGCGTTCACATCCAACTTGATCGTGGTCGTTCCGTGATGAATCTTTGCGTTGTGAGCGACAAACGCATGCGGCGACAACTCAATATCGGCAACCAGGGAATCGCAATGCACATTCTGTGCAGGAACGTGGGGCCTGGCCGGCAGCAAAACGTCGAAGTCTTCCGAACGAAGCTTTCCTGCAAATGCGATCGCCGACACCTTCCCGGTCGCGGTCCCCGTAAATGACGCGTGGCCTTGCAGAATCACGGGAATTTTCTCGTCGTAACCCACGGCCGTCAAAACCGGTTGCCACTCGCCGAGGTTCGAGGTTATGACAGAGAGCTTTAACGCGGCCGTGGAAGACAGCGTCCCCACGGCGTGAACTTGAGTGGCTCGCGTGGAAAGTGTGAGGTCGGTGACTTCCAGTTCGTCGCCGGCGGCTTTATACGTCGCATGGGCGCGCACGTTTAATGGCAGTTGCGTGGGGGCCACGTGAGCGGGGGCGGTTACATCCAGAGCAATGGCCGTTTGAGAGTTTTTTATGGCGCCCTTCCACTTCACCTCCACCGTCCCGCTGGCATCTCCTGCCAGGTTCATGCGTTGGAGCGGGCGCGAGGCGGATGACAAGGCGGAGGCAATTTCCGACGCTGACAAGCCTCGAAGCCGCAGGTTAATCGTTCCTCCCTGTTCCGCCGAAGCGGCTTCCTTCGCGATCTTGCCCGGGGAAGATAGCCAGTTGGCGACTTCGGCGTCGCCTGTCACCTCCCCGCTCATCATCCGCGCCTGGATTTGAGAAAGTGAAAGCTTCTGGCCGTCAACGCTGTAATTGCTACGCAGGGCCGGCATACGTAAACCGAACGACGCACCACGCCAGTCAAGGTTCTTGGCATCCAGCTTTCCAGTAGAAGAAAACTTCGCCGCTGACCAGGAACCTTCTCCAGTGGCTTGCACCAAACCCTGCCGGATTTCGGGATTGTGGATGATGCCAGCAGCCTCGGCGAGATCCAGGGTCAGATCGTAGTTGGCCTTGCATGCTCGGTTGGCGAAAATCGACCACTCGACCACTGGCTTGCAGCCGCGAACGCCCCGAACTCGCGGTCAACGAATTGACGTCGATACCATCTTTGGTCAGGGTAAAGTGTGCCTCCGCCATCCACGCCAACGGCCGGTAGTTCTGCAATGTGGTGCTGATTCGGCCTAACAATAGATTCCCATCGTACCGGCCATGGAGTAGAGAGTAAGTCATGTCCGCCGATACATCGTTGGCGACGAAGTCCAGAGGGGTCTTGCGATCGTTCCAAAGCAATTCGCCGCGGCGTACTTCCAGTATCCCGATGGAAAGTGAAAACAATTGTTCCACTGGCGTCTGCGTAGAAGTCGACGTTGCCTTAGGAGGGGGTTGATTGGTTGTTCCGTCCGGATAGATGACGATGTGAAAAATCGGGTGATCGAGCACCAGCGAAGAAAAACCGATCTCAGCTTCTACGGCTGAGATCACTTTGAGTTGCGCAACCACTCGGTCAATGTGCGCATACGGAACCTCATTGGCTCCTTCCAGTCCGTGGATCGTAAGACCGCGAATCTCGACCTGGAGATGAAGGGGAACCGTGTGAAATTCCCGCAGTTCCACGCGTCCACCGGTCACTCGTTCCAGTTCAGTAATCAGCCGTTGCCGCACCCACGACTGGAAGGAATCGGTTGTTGCGTACCAGGCGAATGCGCCGAGAAGGACAACACCGGCCGCCGCTGTGATCAGCAGATACTTGCAAAACCTGCGCCAGCGAGACTTGGCGCGGGGTTCATTCATCGCAACTGGGCTCCAGAATCGGCGAGGGCCTCGGTGCGGATCTCACTCCCGGAACGCAAATCCTGCAGCCATGCGATCAACATCTCGCTCATCTTTTTTTGTGTGAGGACTTCTTTGATCTTCGGAGTGACTTCAGCGAGCGGAACCGTCGCGGCGCCGGATTGGCGAAGTTGAGGCAGAAGTTCCTGATTGTAGTAACTTTCGATGCTCTTGGAATCGATGACGACGTTCGGCCGGAGACGCGCATCTACCAAACCCATTAAATCAACCTGCAAAGCTACGCGTCGACGCAGTTCCTTCTCGGTCAGCCCATAGTGCATAAGCACATTCTGCCAGCCCGCATCGCTATCCGTGGTGGGATGGAGTTGACGAATTTCGTGGATGCGCTTATCCACCTCTTCGTTGCTGGCGCGGGGAAAACCCGAAGTGCGCATCTGCTCCCGTAGTAATTCCTGGTCGATGAGGTGATCCAAGGCAGCTTTGGAATCTCCGGCTTGCGGTTGATCGGGCGAACGGCCGTTCTCGAATGCCTCGAAACGCAAAGCATCCTGCCATTCGCTTTGCAAGATAATGTGACCGTTCACGGTGGCCACGACGCGGTCAAGAATATCGCCCGCCCATGCCGGCAACGCGACTGCAAAGAGAACCAGGGAGAAAGTAAATATCAGGAACTTATGTCTCATCAGAAACTCTGCCCAATACTAAAGTACACATTGAAGTGAGATGCATGTTGCGGCACAAAGACGCTGGTTTGCTGCCCATTGCTGCCGGTGACCGTTTGCGTGCTTGGGAATGCTGGTGGATTTAAATTGTACCCGAAATCGAAGCGCACCGGGCCAATCGGCGTCCGGTAGCGAACACCAATCCCTACAGCGTGCGAAATGTAGTTGTAGTTACACTCGGTCGCGGTGGTTTGATGCAGGCACAGGTCGGGATCTTTTTGCCGCCAGCGCAGCAGGCTGTCCAACATGTTGCGGCCGTCGGTAAAAACGTTTCCCGCATCTTCAAAAAGCACAAAGCTGACATTGTCCTGGACGAAAGGCAGCGTAGTCGGAGGAAAACGCATTTCCAGGTTGTTGAGGAAAAGCGCGCTGCCTCCCAAAGGAAAGCCGGTTACGGGGTCGCGCGGCCCTGCCTGATTCAATCCAAATCCGCGATGAGAGTTTCCGCCGCCAGAGAAAAGGCGTTCCGCGAGTGGAATAATTGTGGTGTTTGGACAGCTGGTTTGCCCCGGGTCGGGACACGCCTGCCCGGGTTGGAGGATCACCGTATTGCCGAATGGATTCTGCACTCCGATTCGCAATGATCGGGCAATCACGAACTTCTTATCCGAGGGCCGGTTCTTGCCCCATGAGAAGTAGGTGGAATTCTGGGCAAGAATGCTGCTGAAATCAGCTTCTGAACCGAAATAGCTGGACGCCACCCCGGCATCCACCGTGGTATAGCTTCCCTTGGTAGATTCGAGATCGTTATCCCGTTTGTTTCGGATGTAGCTGAAGCCCGGCTCACCCACCCGCACCGGAAGGGACAGCAGAGGGATTTCTGCCGGGCTTATGGTTATGTTGCTGGCCTTGACCCGCCGATAGGTAAACCGATACGCCATCGTAGTGGCCTTGCTGACTTTCTGCTCAGCCTGGATGGATCCTTCCAAACGTTGTGAAGTGAATGTGGTGACGTCGAGAGTGTTGTCATAGAGAGCGGTCAGAGACAGTTTCCAGTTCTGGCTATTAAACCAGCGAGGCGCGGTATAGCTGACGAGGCCTCTTTGCTGCAAACTGCCAACGTCGCTCTTGAAAGTGATGGTGTGATTGCGCCCGCGAAAATTCAGGCGGGTTATGCCGAGCGAGACGCGTGGACTGACCCCGGTTTGGCCCAGCGCCTGATTATTGCCCACCGCCGATGGCTGTCCAGTCTGAAATTCAAACCCTACGCCGTAGTTGAACGTGTAGCGCTTGGCTTCTTCAACGTCGACCAGAACATTCTTCTGGGGTTCGTTTCCGTTGGGGTTTTGCACCGCGCTGTCCACCTCGCTGAAAATTCCGAGGTCGTAAAGCTTCTGCTGAGTTGTCAGCATATCGATCTGGCTTAAGGGATCGCCGGACTTCATTTGCAGCTCGCGGTCCACGACAAAGGGTTTCGTGTATTTCAGCCCGGAAACAAAGACCTGATCGACAAAGACCTGCTCATTTTCTTGAATGGTGAAGGTGACGTCCATGCGATTGGCCTGCCCAGCCACGGGTTTTGCTGCGGCTTCGAAACTGGCGTGGGGAAATCCATGATTGAAGTAATAGTTCAGGATATTGTCGCGATCCTGGGCGACATTGAACTCGGAGAACGGCTGCCCCGATGCCGTATTGATGAAAGGAGCTAATTGCTCCTGAGAGAAGGCGTGGTTCCCGTCTATGCGAAACGCCTCGACCAGGGTTTGGGGGCCTTCGTCAATATTGATTCGGACAGCCAGATCGTTTTGGTGTCCGTTATAGTTGTCAAGAATGCTGCTGGTGATCTTGACCGCTTGAAAACCGTTTGCCCGGTACAGATCTTCCATGCCGCGGATATCTGTGGTGAGTAAGGCCTGGCTGTAACGGCCGCGCGACTCAAAGCGCGCTGACGGACGCACCTGCATGCGAGTGCGAAGCTTTTCCGTCAGGAAATATTTATTGCCTGCGATCTGCACGTCACCCAACTTGTGCCGCGCTCCAGGGTCGACAACATAAACGATTTGCAATTCGTTGCTTCCCGGCACAGTGCGCTGGTTCATCGAAACTTTGGCATCGAAGTAGCCGCGGCTTTGCAGATAGTTCGTCAGATTTCGGCGGCCTTCGTTGAGCAGATCCTCGTCGACTGCGTTCTCTTCATAGATCGGTACGTTCTGTTTGAGAGCCCGTTTTCTAATCTTGAAACCTTCCGCAATGACTTCAACCTTGGGTCCGGGAACGATGTCGAACGTGTAATCGACGGCGTTCGCCTCCTCGCGGTAAGTCTTCTTGGAAATTGAGACCTGCGCCAGCAGACGATTCTGTTTCTGATATTTCTTACGCAGTCGATCGAGCCCGTTGCTCACACGCTGAACCGAGACCGCGTCGCCCGGACGCAGCTTGGCGATGTCTGCAATTTGACCCGGCGAATATCCCGCATCCCCCGTTACGCTTACGTTCCCTACGTGAGCCTGGGGACCTGGGTTAACCCGGAAATCAAGATTGATCTGCTGTCTTTCCGGAATACTCTGTTCTAGCTGAGTGACAGAGGAGCGGTAATAGCCGTTCTCCCGCATGAGTTGCTTAATACTCGTTAACGCGCGGTCCATTCGATCGCGCGAGAAGAGCTCTCCCAACTGAAACTTCGAAGCATTCACCACCTGCCCGGCCGTCGGCCGGTTGGGGACGCCCTCCACCTTGATGCCGCCGACAAAATAGTTGGGCGAAGTAAAGAACGACAGCAATGCTTGATGGTCCCCAGTTCGTTCGGCTTCCGCGCGGATGTCCGCAAATCGGCCGGTGGCAAAAAGTTCATGGATGCTTTCGCGGATGAGTTCCCGGTCGAGGGGCTGGCCTATTTTTTGCGAAACCATCTCAACCAGACGTTTTTGATCGGCCGCAGAAGTAATGTTGGGCCAGCGTATTTCTGCGACCGTCAGACCTTCGTATTCGGCCATGTTGTCCTGGGCCGGGAGGGATGGCGATTGCGTCTCAGTGGACTGACTTTGCTCCTGCGGTGTTCCGGCATCTTGGAATATGCCCGGAAGCCGTGCCGCGGCGGAGCGAGCCGCGAGCGTCAGCGCAATCAAGGATGTAAGCAAAGTCCCCCTCAGATGCAAACAGGCTCCCCTTCATGATGAAGCTGGCTGATCGGTTCGATGAACCGATACCGATCAACGTTGTACTGCGGGTCTTCCCTCCGGAAAGCGTTTCCTCGGGCGTTTCCAACCGCTCTCGTCGGACTATGCCTTAGCCTAAGTTTTGAAAACAAGGTGGCACCCATCATAATAGGTTGTTCGTGTGAAACTGGCGACCTGTTTGGAACTGGACGAAAGATATTCGCGGCAAGTGTTGTTCCCCGGTGTTGGCGCCGAAGGCCAGCGAAGGCTCTCGGCTGCTCACATTGCAATTGTGGGATGTGGGGCTACCGGTTCGGCGCTGGCTTCGTTACTGGCTCGGGCAGGTGTGGGAACGATTCGAATCATTGATCGCGATTATGTCGAGGCGAGCAATCTGCAACGCCAGTCGCTCTTCGACGAAGCTGACCAGGCCGAATCTTTGCCCAAAGCAATTGCTGCAAGGCGAAGGATTGCCGCGTTCAACTCCGAAATTGTAGTCGAGCCCCATGTGGCGGACCTGATTCCGGAAAATATCGACGAACTGCTGGCCGGGGTGGAGCTCATCCTCGATGGTACTGACAACTTCGAGACGCGGTATTTGATCAACGATTTTGCGGTCAAGAATTCCCTGCCCTGGATCTACACCGCTGCCGTCGGTAGCTATGGCGTGACGCTCAACGTGCTCCCCGGCAAGACCGCTTGCCTGGCGTGCATCTTCGCCGATCCTCCCCAAGGCACTTTTGCAAGCTGCGAGACGGCAGGCATCCTGAACTCGGCGGTGAATCTGGCGGCGTCGATTGCGGCCACCGAAGCGATGAAATTGCTGGTTGGAGCTGAAGGCCAGCTACGGCGTACTCTACTTTCCTTCGACGTGTGGAGAAACGAACGCGCTGAGATTGCCGCAGGCGAACCAAACCCCGGCTGCAGGGCTTGCTCGGAACATGATTTCTCCCATCTGGCTGGAGAAGGCCGTCCGCATATCACTTTGTGCGGACGCAATTCGGTGCAGATTCATGAACGCCATCGCGTGGTGGACTTCAGGGAGATGAGCGAACGTTTGAAGCCGCATGGCCCCGTGCGCCACAACGACTTCGTGCTGAAGTTCTGGCATGAGCCCTATGAAATCACGCTTTTCCCCGATGGCCGGGCCATCATCAAGGGAACCACCGATCAGGCAGTGGCCAGAAGTCTCTATGCCCGCTACGTGGGATCGTAATAAAACCCGCGCCCAGAGCCGGGTTTCGGGTTATGATGCTCTCGTCCGATTCGGGCGCGGAGCCCTTCGGGTGCTTTCCCGGGAGAGCAAGAGCTTCCAGTTTTTCCGCACAGCAACCCGTCGTGAGTAGCCGCAGCCAGCGAATCAGATTACCCCAATCTGTGGAGGATCTTCATGCGTTTGTTGAATGCTTTCTGTCTCGTTTTATTGCTGTCTGGGCTGGCCGCCGCTCAAGCTACCGTAATTGGTGGAACTGCCAGCACATGGGCTCCGGCTTACGGTGTTTATGCGGCGCCTTTTGTACCTTTGGTTATGACTCCGTCGGTGACTCTGGCAAATGTTTCACCTTCGGCCGCTGGAGCGAGCAATGCTACTTTCGGAAACGTCGCGGGCGCCAGCAACGCCACTCTGTCGATTGTGTCGCCCGCACCTGTGGGAGTTTTCACTCAGCCCGTCTGGTACGGTTCTCCTGCCGCGGAACCATCGACGGACGCTATGTCATCGGTCCGACATGGGCAGCATTCGGGAGGTCTTGATCTCGGAGTTGCGAGCTGGCAAAGCGGTCAAAGTGTGACCTATGCTATGGCCGGTTCGGCAGGTGTGAGAAAAGCCTCACATTCTTATGGCAATCAAGATGTGGATCGTATGAACGAGACCAACGGTACGGTTAAGTACCGCGGCAAGACCGAACACATCTGATGGTGCGTTCGTTCCGCGCGGGGAGACGCAGCACAGTGCGTCTCTACCGCAGTCTCGTTTTGCGGGCCGCTAGCGTTGTGACAATTCTTCCAGGGCTGCAAAGAATCCAGGGCAGGAGATGACTGCCGCATCTGCCCGATGAATCTTTGTGTCTCCTTCTGCGCGCAAGGCTGCGACCGCAAAAGCCATGGCGATGCGGTGATCGCCGAAAGAGTCTAGTTCTGCTCCGTGCAAACTCTGGCCGCCGGGAATCTTCAGTCCATCTTCGCGGTCTTCGACTTCGGCGCCCATGGCTCGGAGATTCTTCGCGATGGCCGCGATCCGGTCTGATTCTTTCACCCGCAACTCGCGTGCGTCGCGAACCTCGATTCCGCTGGCGGTAAAGGGTGCGATAGCGGCGAGGACGGGGATCTCGTCGATCAGCGCGGCTGTGTCCGCACCTGCAATCGTGGCGCCGCGCAGACCGCGCCCGTCAACCTCGACCGTCCCCACAAGCTCCCCGTGTTTATCTTCCAACTCAGCGACGGAAATTCCGACACCCATCAAAACCATGATGTCGAGCAAGCGGGCGCGCGTGGGATTCATCAACAAATGGCTGATCAACAGCTGCGATCCGGGAAACAAAGCGGCCGCGCAGAGAAAAAAAGCTGCGGTGGAAAGATCGCCGGGAATCTCTGCTTCGATGGCGTGCAGCTTCTGGCCTCCCATGATGCACGCCTGGTCGCCGTGTTGGGCGACTTCGGCTCCAAAGGCGCGCAGGGCCAGTTCTCCGTGATCGCGAGTGCGGACCGGTTCTTGTACCCGAGTCTCCCCTTCGGCAAATAATCCGGCGAAGAGCAAGCTGACTTTACCTGTGCGCTGGCTACCGGCATCGAATAGTCGATAGCTTTGAGAGGTGAGCCCGTAATGTGCAGGGGCGGACGACCTCCGTCTGCGGCGGAGATTTTGGCTCCCATCTTTTCCAATGGCCCAATGATTCGGGCCATTGGCCGACGCGACAATGATTCGTCTCCCAAAAGCTCGCTGGAGAAATTCTGCCCCGCCAGGATCCCGCTCAACATACGCATGGTTGAGCCTGAGTTTCCGCAGTCCAGTGGCGACTCGGGCGGTTGCAGCGCCGGTCCGCGCCCGTGAATCAAAACCGCGTTTCCGCTTCGCTCCCATTCCACACCCAATGACGACAGGCAACTCAAGGTGCTGGCGCAATCCGCACCGGTGGAGAAGTTTTCCAGACGGGTTGTGCCCTCCGCAATTGCTGCCAGCATGGCGTAGCGGTGGGAAATAGATTTGTCTCCGGGCAGACGAAGCGAGCCTCTGATATTTCGCGCTGGGCGAATGACAACCGAACCGGATGGAATTTGTTGCGACATCTGTCATTCAATATATAGCGGATTGCACAGGCGAGGTTTCAAGCAGAGTTGCAGCCAGAAGCACCTTCTTTCACGCGTAGGCCAATCGCGAACAGCGGCCTAGGTAGCACGCCGCCAGAAGGATTCCGCAGAAACGCAGAATTCATTGATCGCCGAGCACGCGTCACCGCCAAACTCTTACACCATCGAGTTTGCTTCGGCAGTGGCTTCTTTCAGAATTTCCGCCGGCACTTCTTTGATAGTCACAGCTGAATTCGAACATCGGCGTCTCACTGCCGCGGCCCCAACGGCTGACCTCCCAGTGAGCGCGCAGGAATTTGACGTCGGGGTGCCCCGTCAGGTCGAGCAGCAGAGGATGCTGGGCCTGATAAAACTTCTGGGGGAAATTCGTAACCGCTTTTGGACCCCAGGTCACGCCGTCCGCGGAACCAAGAATACTCACGTCGAGCGATTCCTGCTCGACGATGGCGGTGATGTTCAGGCTCAATAGAAAAACGCGGTTTCCGGCCCCGCTGAGGTTTACGGCAGGTCCATCGCCTTTGGCGCTGACAACTGTTTTCTCTGGAACCAGAAACGTATCAATCATGGCGCGAGCATTGTAACAAACCTTCGCCGGTGACAGTCATTGGGGCTGCTGATAAAGACCCATTACGTTGCCCCCAGGGTCGCGAAATCTTGCGGTGATCTCGGGCGCATCCGCGCCGATCGGTTGCACGATGGCACCTCCGTTGGCGACGATCAAATCAAGGGTTTCCGCCGCGTTATCGACCATGATGTAGATCATGAAACCAGGGGCTGATGCAGGCGGGCGACCCAGAACCCAGGTGCCGCTTACTTCGCCGGTTGTGTCATCGAAGGCAGTGCTACCATCGCTACGCTTTCTGACGTTCCAGCCGAAGACGCGGGTGTAAAAGTCAGCGGAGCGCGCAATGTCAGTGGTGGGAATCTCTATGTAGCAAATCTTCCCGTTGGCGAGTGTGGGGGGCATCGGGACTCCTTCCGGAAAGTTAGTATGACGCTATCCCCCGTGAACTTCATCGAGGAACTGACGTAGGACTCTCCCGACTTCAACAGGTTTCTCCCATGGCGAATAGTGACCTGCTTTGGCGATCACTTTCATTTGACTGCCGGAAATGTGCTGCCGCATCAGTTCCGCTTCCGCTACGCCGGTAAATATGTCCTCATCGCCGGTCAGGATCAGTGTGGGCACATTGATGGTCTTCAGCGTCGGCACGGAATCGGGGCGTTCCGCCATGCCTCGCTGCACCTGGGCAACGTCGTCGGGAGACATTTTTCGCATCAGGCGTAACGCGCCTTCGACCAGGTCTGGACGCGAGACCTGCGTTGTCTTGCCCATCAACTTCGCGGCCATACTTTCGAAAAATGGCTCGGTGCCGCGTTCCACGACTTCGGCGGCCGCTTGCAGTCTTGCTGCCCGGGCCTCGGGAGTATCGCCGGGAGCTTTGGTGTTACACAAACCCAGCGCAGCTACTCGGCCGCGATACTGTCGCCAAAACTCAAAGAGCACATACCCGCCAATCGAAACCCCGAAAAAAGGCGCGCGCCCCACGTCTTCGTGGTCCAGAATTCTGGCGATGTCTCCGGCGTGCTTCGCCATTAACGCTGGACCCTCGCCCACGCCAGAATTCCCATGTCCGCGCAGGTCAGGGAAGAATCACGCGATAGCGTGTGAGCAGACCTTGTGCGGCCGGCAGCCACAGCTCATGGTTTACGGGAAAAGGGTGCAGCAGGACGACGGGAGGGCCGTCCCCCAAGACTTCGTAGAAGATTTCCGCATCGCCGCTGGTGATTTGTGGCATCGCTCAGATTTGGTGACGAGCGCAGCCCACTAAGAGTTGGTCACGGGTTGCCGGACCGGAGCATTCAACATCAGCGGTTCTTCCGGAATCACGATCCAGGCGATGGGATATGCGAGCAGGCCAACGCCGGTCATAAACGAGACGATCAGCCAGGTCAGGCGAACCACCGTGACATCAAGGTCAAAGTACTCGGCGAAGCCGGCGCATACGCCGGCAATCTTGCGGTCAGCCCGCGGACGCATCAGCCGTTTGCGCGCCAGCACCGACCCTACCCGCGTTCCGCAATAAGCACAGACGTTAGCATCATCTTGAATGCTTTTACCGCAATAGTTGCAGTACATGGGGCCTCCAGACCTCGACCTAAGCTAGGATACGCGAAATTGGGGTGAAAAGTTTCAGCTTTTAGTCTCCGCGATAGGGATCTTTCATGTATTGACGGGCGGACTCCGCGGCGTTGGTTTTGGGATCGATGGCTACGACGTCCTGGTATTTCTTGATCGCTAGATCGCGCTTCTGGAGCAGATCGTAGACTTCCCCGGCTCCGAGATTCGCCTTTTGCAATATTTCTGGATCGGGCTGAGGCGCGCCGCCTACTTGCTCATACGCCGTCAATGCGTTGGGGAAATCCTTCTGGCTGCGGAGCAAATCCCCCAGACTGAGGGCAGCGATTTCGTAGTGCAGACCGTCGTAGTGGCCTTCGCGCCCTGCGTTCCAGACTTTTCGATAAACAGCGCCAGCTTCCTCATTGTGGCCTGCGGCGCGAAGCAGGTTGCCCTCCTCCAGCGCCATCAGGACATCCCGGGGATAGCTCTGGATCAGTCCACGCGCAATAGGCAACGCTTCTTCGTAGCGATGTTCCCGCCGCAGGAATAAAACCAGCAGAATTTTCGCGTCGACGCTCGTCTCACCGGTGCCCTGGGAGCACTCGCGCAGATACTGGAATCCCTTTTCCTTGTTGCCACCAATTCCCAACATGCTGCACCCCGGCGCGCAAGGCCAGCGGAAGGCTGCCCATCACGTAGTTGTGGGCGCCGACAATCAGCTTGGCTTCCGTGGCGTCCGGCGCCAACTGCAGCACTCGCTCATGATCATGGCGCGCCCCGACCGCGTTGCGCAGGGCGGAAAACCAGGCGTGCTCGATCATCGCGGTATAGGTTGCGAATTGGGCCCGGGTCACTCCCCGGGCATAGAGCGCATCTACATCTTTAGGGTTCACACTCAGACTCTTTTCCTCCAGTTGCAAGGCCTGCTGCACGAGATTCTTGATCTGGTCTTTGATCTTGGGGTCGGCGGGGCGATGGGCGGCTTGAATGAAGCTGTCATTAGCATATTCTCCGGTGTTCAAAGCGCCCATGCGATAGAGTTCACGAAAAAGGATCGCGGTCACTAAGTGATTGATCGCAAACGGGTCGGCGGGATGCTTTTGCAGAATCTGGTCGAATTCCTGTACCGCGCGGTCGTAATCAAGGTTGTAGAAGTGATCGAAGGCGCTGCGGTTCAGCGAGTCACTGGGACGGTAAGACAGACTTGTTGCTGAAGCGGTGACTTTGGTGTCAGTTTGCACTCCCGTTACCGGGATCGAAACGGAGATAAACAGTATGCTGAACAGCAGGCAGGGATAGGCGAGGGGGCGGAGATACAAATCAGTGATCCTCTGGTTCGTGTATTGAGTTTACCTGATGGCTGGGAGAGACCCGGAACCAAGAGCATCACTTCACCCCAGTATTTGTCGGCTAATCGGATTCTGTTGGCGCGCATAATTGGTCAGTAGAAGCCGTTCTTTGCCGGGTTGACGGGGTAAATCTTGCCGACAGAAATCTAAGTTCGGTTGTGGCGGATTTCAAAGTCGTCACCTTGCAACAACTTACAGAGTTCAGGTTTTTGGTCACTGGCTTGCGCTATACAAATGCGGAGAAATTGAAATGTCAGAGGTTATCGATAACGCGCCGCAGGAATTTTGGCGGCCTCCGGTTGTGCAAGCCGAGGACGTGGCACAACAGATGATTGAAGTCTGTGATGGCTGCGAGACGGAATTTATGGTGGGAGCGCGGTTTTGCCACCGCTGCGGCGCTGCGCGTGAGCTTCGGTCGGATGTCCAGGTCGCGCCTCTCGGGGCTCGGGCTTTGGAGCTTCTCAAGGTTCTCGAATTCCATAGCGTTAAAGCGTGGCTCGGCCTTTCCACGGCTTCGCTGGTTGCTTTCTTCGCCGGTTTAGGCTGCCTGCTGGCGGCGATCGCGGTGGGGGTGGTTTACTCCGTGCAGAATTTGGCCGATTTTCAGGCAATCCAGTCCTGGCGGACGCAGTGGCTGCTGGCGGCGCTGGCCGCCTTTGTAGCCGGTATCTTGCTGAAGCAAGCCGGTTCTACCGAGAAGTAGTGAGTTGCTGAACGGCGCTCGCCCTGGCCTAGCGGCCTGAATTTTCTCCTTTCGCCCGTCCGTCAACCTCGGAGCCTCGAACCAAAAACTCCCTCTGAAATAAGACTTACCTTTGTAACTGGCACACGCCCCAGGACGCTGCGATCATCAGGCATCCTCTTGGAGGCTGCCATGCCGAGAACGAAGAAACCCGCGACCACGATCATTTGTAGCTTAGTCCTTACAGTCCTCCTCGCCGGCGCATTGGCGAACGCTATAGCCGATACGCAAACGATGCCGCAGACGGCGCGCCAGGCACTGATTGAGATGCTGTTCGACAAGACGCCAGGAACTTTCGAAAAGCACTTACCGCAGGCTACGCGGGCGGCGCTGCACAAGGCGCGAGCGGACGCGGGAACTTCCAGGCTCGACGGCTTTTCCGCATTCGCGAACGCCATGAGTGGCCGGCTCCAGACGTTCGAAGCCGGGCCCACCCTGGCAATGATTGAAGACCCGCAAGCGCACACCAAGTTCGAGATCACGGTTGAGCATGACGAACTGCGCGGCGAGGAAGATGAAATCGAACTCTCTTTTCACGGATACAAGGATGGCGAGACGCAAATCGCAGGGACCAAATTCCGCTTCACCCTGACCATGAAGCAAGAAACCGGAATCTGGCGTTTGAACGACGTCATGGTCGCGATGGGAGTTTCGCTGACCGATCCGGAGTTCCTCAAGGCCATGTCGACCAATGTCCGGCCGACAACTGCCATGAACGGCGCAGGTAACAGCCGAATCTCATCGAGCACCTCGGCAAGCATGAGTTCCCCGACCGTCGGCTCATCCGGTTTTAGTGTTTCAAACGAAGCGGCAATGACCGCGGCTAACGAAGCGTCGGCGGCCAACAGTGTACGGGTGGTGAATACGGCACAGGTAGCTTACGCGGCGTCCTTTCCTGGCACCGGCTTTACATGCGCCTTGAGCGATCTCGGCGGCATGGGCGCTGGGGGAGGACCCAATGAGCACCAAGCCATGCTGATCGATCCCCGACTAGCTCAGGGCAGAAAGAATGGATATGTTTTCAAATTGAGTGGATGCAGCGGAACCCCAGCCTCTGGTTACAAAATCACCGCTGTGCCAATCGACCCGGCTTCCGGAACGCGGGCGTTTTGCAGCGATGAATCGGGAGCGATTCGCTTTTCCGACGACGGCAAAGCCGCGTCCTGTTTGACCGCGGGAAAATCTCTCCAGTAATCCAAATCACGATGGCTGACGAACGCCATGCAGGCCTTCACCGTTCTTCAGGGCATAGGCCATATAGAGGACAACTGCCAGATTGACAGTCAGTACCGTGATATGAAAAAGACTCTGGTGATGAACCAGTTTGTAGATTTCGAACGGCAAGTACAACATGCCAGAAATCAAAGCGATCCATTCCGCCCATGCTCTGGCATACCAGAGTCCATAAGCCTCGATAAACCGCAGCGTGGAATATGCCATCGCAACCGCGGCGATGGTCCACAGCTTTGAATAAGTCAAAGAGTCGGCCCAATCCAGGAAGGCCTGCGCGAAATGATGGTCGGGGCTGATATGTAAAAGCCTGAGTAGACCGTCCGCAATGTCCCAAGGATCCACGCGGTGCATGACCAGAACGATGCTGCAAGCCGCCATGAGCACGATCAATCCCTTGGTCAGTTCAAAGGTAGCTACCGCGCGAAGCACCTGCAGATTGGCTCCGGGGTGGGGTTCAGCTGATACAAGTTTGGTATGCACGCCAGAACTCATTAAAGCATTATCTCCCCGGTTGCAAAATTAATTGTTGCGCAGGGGTAAAAATCCGGTCCCGAATCAGCAGCGTACTGACCAGCGAAGTCAAGCCAGAAGCGGCGAAAATCATCGCTAACACCACGAACTGGTAGATCGCCGCATAAACCGGTCGAGCGCCTGAGAGTAACATCCCTGCCATCAAACCTGGAATCCATACGATGCCAAGCGATCGCAACGAGTCTATGGCCGGAATAAGGCTGGCTTCGAAAGAGGCCTGCACATATGGTGAAACGCTGATCTTTGCTTCAGCCCCGAGCGCTAAAGCAGTTTCAATCTCACCCACGTGGGCGAGCACGTCCGCGCGCAGGCGGTTCAGGGCGAGCCCATTGGTGTTCATGGCGTTTGCAATCAACATGCTGCCAATTGGGACCAGCGACGTAATGTCAGTGGCGATGACTCCCAGCCAGGTCATGAGTGCGATTACTGAGCCTGCGCCAAGCGCAATGGAGCAGGAAGAAACCCGGAATGCGCCGGGCATATCTTTGGCGCGGCGGGCAGAGGTTGCACCGGCGGCAACAATCATGGCGGCGAGGAGCAGTCCGCTGGTCCAACGCGGGCCGCGCAACAAGACCAGAAGTATGGATCCGACTGCCATGATCTGTACCAAGCCGCGGATCATCGCGATAAGGGCATCGCTTTCCAGATGAATGTTGCGTCGACGCGCCAGCAGCACGACCAGCATGGCTGCCAATGCCGCCATAAGCGCTTGCGCTAAGCCCAGATACAGTTGATCCTTAAACAACAATCTAAGCATGCAACACCTCGCGAATCGGGCCGGAGCGGGTGACGCGTCCGGCTTCAAGCAACAATGCGCGCTCCGCCAGGCGAGTTGCCTGAGCGGTGTCATGGGTAACCAGAATGCAAGTGAGGCTATTGTCGCGAACCACATTCTGGATGCAAGCCTCCACTTCCAGCTTGGAACTTTCATCGAGAGCGGATGTAGGTTCATCGAGTAGAAGAGCTTCCGGCGAGTTAGCCAGGGTTCGAGCAACCGAAACCCGCTGCGCTTCCCCACCGGAAAGATTGGCAATGTTGCGGCTCGCGTAACCTTTAAGACCCACACGCAGTAGAAGTTGATCGATAGAATCTTGCGACAGTGACTCTCCGCGCTGGAGAGGGCCGAATCGCAGGTTTTGCTCCACCGTGCCGGGAAACAAAAAAGGGCGCTGGTTCACCATACCTAACCTGCGACGGAGATCTCGCGGTGCGATCTGAAGGTAGTCGGTCTGGTCGAGGTAAACGGTTCCGCTGGTTGGTTCATCGAGGCGGTTGAGCAGACGAAGCAAAGAACTCTTTCCCGAGCCGCTCGGGCCAACGATGGCGAGAACTTCGCCCTTTCGCACCTCGAAGCTGACGTCTTCCACCAGTACTTTGCCGTTGACGACTCGGCCCAAGTGTTCAGATCGCAACATGGACTCGGAAGTGGTTGTGGGCGGCACGGAAATATTCCGAAGTTCTCAGCGCTGGGCGCGAACAGCGGCGCGCAACTCTTCGACAATTTCGCGCGCAGCTTTGCGGGCGGCCTCCTGCTGGTTTACATCGAACGAGATAGCGCCGACGCGGGCGTGTCCGCCACCGCCGTAGCGTTCGCAAATCTTGGCTAAATTAACCACCGGCTCCGAAGGCGCCCAGGGATTTGACCCAACCGAAACTTTGACCCGAAAACTGCTCTTGCTCAGACCCACGCTGTAAATGGATTCCGGGTGCAGATAGTACGGAACAAACTTGTTGTAGCCCTCAAGCTCATGATCGGTGATATCGAAGAACAGAGTGCCGTCTTTCGATTCGGTGCGCTCGGCCAATATCGCCAGTGAGCGCTGGTGGCGCTCCAGCAGCGGAGGCAAGAGGGATGCGACAAACGGCTCTTCGATGATCTCGCCGAGCGGCTTGCTTGCCAACAGAGGAATCAATCGCGGTACGAAATCGTGAGTCTGATTCGATTCAATCACCATGGTCAATTTCATCGCCGGAGCTTTCATCTCGACGGCGGTGCGGGCGTCGGCGTACATGGCGCCGTCGATGATGTCGGTCCAGTGGACCAGATCCGCGACTGGGGCAGGATTGAAGCCGAAACGCTGCTCGGCGATGGTGGCAATGAAGCTGGTGCAGGACTTGAAATCCGGATCGTAAAACTTCTGATTGCTCTGGTCCTGCTCGAAGTGAGCCGCGTCTGCGGGCGACAAGAAGGCGCTCTCGTGATGGTCGAACCACCAGGTGATTTTAGGGGAGCTGGAATACTTGAAGTCGACGATGGCATTCTCGTCGCCATCGAAATTATTTTCGTCAAATAGGGCGCCGGCACGATGCAAGAGACCTGAGAAAACGAACTGGGCGTCGCTGCGAATGCGTTCCTTATAGAAACGGGAAAAGAGAGCGGCGGATGAAGCGCCGTCGAAACATTTGTCGTGATAAAAGACACGAACCTTCAAATCTGGCCTCCGCCTTAAAAGGTCAAGTGAAACAGACTACCGGAATTGCGGCCGAACGAAAAGGAAATAGAAGTTCGGCACTCCGCCGGCTCGCCACTAATTGGGCTGGGCTTCAGATGCTCTCAGCAAGCTTTCCAATCACCGGCAGATGAAAGGCTTCTCCCTGCAAAGCCTTAATCAGCAGGACCAACCAGAGAATGCCGAACCCAAACAGCAATACTCCTGTCGTCAACCATGCGAGCAGGAACCCGGCGACCGGAATCAGCGCGAGTATGGAATAAAGGGCACGCATCAGAATCGCGAGAAGAATTGCGGCAATCGTCAGGAGGATGGATTGCAACGAGTGAAAGCGAATGAAGTGGTTCTTCTTGAAGGGTGCGACCAGAACGAAAATCACCGCCGGGATGAAAGTAAAGTAGGCCAGCGCCGCGATGAGATTGTCTTTGAAAGGCTCATGCCGAGTTGAGGATTCCCCGCCATTTGAGGCTAAGCTTGGCGCTGGAGAACTCACGGCCTTGGGTGTCGGCTGCCCGGGCGTCCACATTCTGCGGCCACAGTGTGTGCAGAAGACTACATTGTCGGGCATTTCGGTGTGGCATTGCGGGCATGAAGTGGGCATGGTTAGATGAGGTGGCGCTTGGAATGTTTCTCGCGGCAATCTTCGCAGATTCCATAAATCTGGAAGGTGTGTCGCGTGGTCGCGTAGTGGTATTTGTTTCCGATTTCCTGCTCCAGTCCGTCCACTTCGGGGGAGAAGAACTCCACCGAACTGCCGCACTCCGTACAAACCATATGATGATGGCTGCGGCGATTGTACTGATGCTCGTAGCGGGCGATGCCATCATGAAAAGCAACTTCGCTGGCCAGACCGCACTCCGCGAGCAGCTTTCAGCGTGCGATAGACGGTAGTGAAACCGATGTGCGGATCCTCTTTTTGCACTAACCTGTGCAGTTCCTTGGTCGAGAGATGCTCGCGGGTCTCCAGGAATGTTCGCAAAATAGTGTCGCGTTGCCCGGTTTGCTTAAGCCCGACGCGTTTTAAATGCTGATGCAGGATCTGCTGCGCCTCGCGAACCATCTCGCGCGAGAGGTTGGGCTGATCGTCAATGCGCTTTTGCAGCATGGATGGACTTCTGTCGTGCGTCTGCGAAAATCAGGATAACATCTGCCGTTTAGAAAGCTCATCCAGGCTCCATGAACCAGGCCCGTGAACCAGGCCCTGAGCTACCTGTCATTTAGAGTATTCGAGGGATGACAATTCTCAGGTTGTACACAATCGCAATTTGTATTGCGAACCAAAGTGAACCTAGAATCAGAATTACGCATGGTCACGACCCCGACTTTCATTTCCCCGTCTGTTTCTCGTCCCCGGCGTGCGCGTTTTGCCTTATTTTTTCTGGCCTTTGTTTTGCTCCTCGGGATGGTTGGTCTGGCAGGGGTTTATTCCATCGCGCACTCGGCTCTGCCGCAACTCGACGGGAAGATCGTGGTGCCCGGAGTTTCAGCACCGGTCGCGGTAGCCCGCGACGGGCATGGATTCCCCACCATTGATGCCGCAAGCTTTGATGATCTCTTCTTCGCTCAGGGTTTCGTGACCGCCCAAGACCGTTTGTTCCAGATGGATGGAATGCGCCGTTTTGCCGCCGGCGAAATGTCCGAGGTTTTCGGCTCTGACTTTGTGGAGCACGACCGGCAGCAGCGGATTCTGGGGCTGTCGCTGGTTGCCCGAAAGACCATCGAAATCGCCTCCGGTGGAGGACCGTTCGCACTTCGAGGCGTATGCCCGAGGAGTGAACGCCTACATAGAATCGCATCGCGACCGCCTGCCCCTCGAGTTCCGCATTCTGCGATACTCTCCGCGACTTTGGAAGCCGGAGGATTCCGCTCTGATCGGCGCACAGATGGTGGAAGACTTGAGCCGGAGTCCTCGTCATGCACTTCTGCGGGAGAAAATCCTCGCCAAACTTGGCCCCGAATTGACTGCGGACCTGTATGTCAATTCTTCATGGCATGACCGTCCGCCCACCGTAACGCGACCCAGTCTTGACAAAGAAATCCGCGACAACAATCCGGACAACGATGATGAGGATGACGATGATGACTCCGACAGTGCCGTCACCGGCTTGACTCCTCACGAAACCTCACCTGAGCTGTCCGGAAAGTGGTTCGACGAACCCCCGCTGGTGCTGGGATCAAACAACTGGGTGGTATCGGGCGAGCACACAGTTTCAGGTAAACCGCTGCTGTCGAACGATATGCATCTGCGCTTCCAGATGCCGAATCTGTGGTATGCGGCTCATCTGCGATGCGGCCAGCCCGCATGTACTAATCCTGACGGCGCTAGCTTCGACGTGGCTGGCATCACTCTTCCGGGATATCCATACGTGATTGTCGGCCACAATCAGCGTATCGCGTGGGGATTTACCAATATCGGTCCGACGGTGGAAGACGCTTACATCGAAACTTTCAATTCCAGCGGGCAATATCTGACGCCTGATGGATGGAAGCAGCCGGAGCAACGCCGCGAAGTCATCAAGGTGAAAGGCAAGCCGGACGTGATCGTGGATGTGCTAACTACGCGTCACGGTCCGATTGTTACCGACATGATGCCGGGCGAAACGCGCAAACTATCCTTGCGCTGGACGCTGTATGACGGGATTCGCAACCCTTTCTTCGCCGTTGATTCGTCGCAGAAATGGGGAGAGTTCCGGCAAGCGTTGTCCAGGCTGGATTCTCCGGGTCAAAATGTCGTGTATGCCGATGTGGAGGGCAACATCGGATATCAGGCCACCGGGAAAATTCCCATCCGCGCGGCGGGCGATGGCAGCCTGCCGGTGAACGGCAGCGACAACGCGCATGAATGGATAGGCTACGTTCCGTACGAGAAGCTGCCCAGCGTGGTCAATCCTCCCGCGGGAATCATCGCAACCGCGAACAGCCGGATCGCACCCGATGGCTACAAGTATTCGCTGAGCGCAGAATGGGAAGCTCCTTGGCGAACCGAGCGCATTTATCGCGTGCTGGAGTCTGGTAAGAAATTCGCTACAGCAGACATGCTGTCGTTAGAGACGGACATTTATTCCGAGCTGGATCGCTTCTTTGCAGAGCGATTTGTCTATTCCGTGGACCACGCCAAAAATCCATCCGCACGGACGAAGGCCGCGGCAGAGATCTTGCGACAGTGGGACGGTCGCATGGTGGAAGGATCCTCAGCACCGACGATTGCGGTTCGTGCACGAGAAGAATTGACGCGGTTGTTGCTGGAACCTAAGCTCGGTACCGCATCGAACGATCCTCAACAACTGGAAGCCGCACTCAGTTGGAAGAGCTATCGCTGGGCGATGAGCTCCGTTTGGCTGGAGAACGTGGTTGAGCACCAACCGAAGCGCTGGCTGCCCGAAGCCTACGCCAACTATGACGAGCTTCTCTGTGCGGCGGTCGCCGCAGCGGTCGAATCAAACGCGAAGCAGAATACGAATCCTCCCGAAGATCTCAACTCCTGGAAGTGGGGGAAGTTTCATCCACTGGAGATTCAACATCCCATTTACGGCAGGATTCCTCTCGCTGCGGCATTGGACGGGGCCCGGAGTGCGACCCCAATCGGGTAGCGAATACACGGTAAAGGCTGTAGCGAGGAATCACGGGCCGTCAGAACGGATGACGGTGGACTTGGCCAATCTCGATCAATCGACCCTCAACCTGGTCACAGGCGAGTCCGGAAACTTCCTCAGCCCCTACTACATAGACCAGTGGAGTGCATGGTACGAAGGCTTTACTTTCATATGGCCGTTTTCGGGAGCGGAGTTGCAAAAGACGCAGGCACACGAACTACAGTTGGTTCCCCAGAGCTAAGGCAAAAGCGGCGAACCGGAAGCGTTCGACTAGTCGACCAACTTCACGTCGGTTGCGTCCCCGACGATATCCACTTGGCCGTTGGTGTTCAGGTTATTGCTCGGGAGAACTTGCAGTCTGGTCGGTTGTAGTGTCGTAAATCGCAAAAGAGCCGTTCTGGCAGACGTAAACGACAGTACGGCCGGTGATCGGCTGAATTCCGGTTACCGGCCCTGGCGCCGGTGGGATCACAACCGCGGAAGTATTGGAATTGAAAATTGTCAGGCATCCGCGAACTTCGCCGCCTGGGATGTTGATTCCGCTACAACTCTGCGCACCAATGAAAAGCTGCCCGTCAGCGCTGATCTCCATGCGATTGTGACGACCATCGGTGATGATCGCCGTTTTCGTGACGCTCATCGAGCCCGTGTCGATGATGCTCAGCCTGCCGCACGTGGTGGCGGCAGTAGGTGTCCCCGCACATGTATTCGTTCCCGGAGGGTTGGGCGTTGGGGTTCCTGCCACATACAAGGTTGAGCCATTCATCAAGCCATAGGTTGCGGCGCTCACCGGAGTCGTGCTGGTGATGGTCATGGAAGGCAGATCCAACACGCTGACGCTAGCCGCTTTGCCGCCGCAGGGCAGCCCGCAATTCAGGATGTAAGCCGTACTGCCGTTGAAAACAACCCACACCGGCCGGTCAAATCCAGGGAGGTAGCTGCGTGGATCGCTATTGGTTCCGACCAGGGCCGGCGTGATCATTGTCACAGTGTCCGAATTGTCGCTAAACACCAGTACCCTGCTGCCGTCCGGCGTAGGTGCGACGAAGTGAGCTCCCGGTATCGGGATCGAAGCAGAAATGCTTCCGTTGGTCAGGTTCATCACTTCCACTGCGCCTGGACCTTGTCCGGTGACCGGGGCGGCAGGGAACTGCTGCGTAGGCAGTTGTGTTGAACTTGGTCGATAAACAAGCTCTCAGTGAAACCAGGCAAGGTCATCACCGGCAAAGGTGACGTGCTGCCAGCGGCTGTGGCGATGGCTTCATTGACGTTATTCACGACTACTACTGAGTTCCCGGCTGCACTATAAACCGCCGTCACTACTTTATTGGGCGACAGCGCCATCAGTCCCGGCTGCGTGCTATTGCCCTGCAGAGAGATGACGGAAAGAGACAGCTGATCCTGCAAGGCATCGACGACGTTCAAGACTGGCGAATTAGCGCCGCCTATCGGTAATAGAGGATTGGAAACGAAGGCCCTGAACCGGAGCCGGCTGGGCTTGCCTGCGCTGGAAGAGCTATTACTCCCGCAGGAAATAATGATTGCGCAGGCGGTGACGAGCACAGCCATGCTAGTTAAGATTCTATTCAAACCTGGGACTCCGAAGAGCATGAAGGATAGAGATTTAGATGCAAGAAAGCGGATTATAACAGAGCTTCTTCTTAGAATTTTGGCGCGGCGACCGGGTTCGCGGCGACCGAGATGCAAAACCCGGAGCCCTCTTGTATTCTCAATAGAATGGCCATCGACCTACTAACACGGTTGAAGCAGTCAGCGGTGCTGTGCGACGGCGCCATGGGGACGCTCCTGTACGCCAAAGGAATATTCATCAACCGCTGCTATGACGAGTTGAATGTTTCGCAGCCCGAGCTGATTCGAGGCATCCACCACGAATATTTGCAGGCGGGTGCGGAGATTATTGAAACCAATACGTTCGGGGGGAACTCCTTCCGCCTGGCCCGGCACAGCATGGCCAACCGGGTTCACGAGATCAACTTTGCAGGCGCCCGATTGGCGCGGGAAGAAGCCAAGAGTTTCGATGTTTGGGTCGCGGGTTCGGTGGGACCGCTCGGCGTCCAGATTGAGCCGCTTGGCAAGACATCTTTCGAGGAAGCACGCACCGCGTTTCGCGAGCAGATCGCGGCGCTGGTCGAAGGCGGCGTCGATGTCCTGATGCTGGAAACCTTCGGCTACCTGGGAGAAATCCACCAGGCGATTCTGGCCGCCCGTGAAATCGCTCCCAATATTCCTGTGGTGGCTCACGTCACCATCGACGAGGATGGCAACTGCCTCGACGGTTCAACTCCGGAAACTTTTGCGCCGCGCCTCGAAGAATGGGGCGCCGATGTAATTGGCTGTAACTGTAGTGTGGGCCCGGTGGCGATGCTCGATGCCATTGAACGCGTCCGAGCCAGCACTTCCCTGCCGGTTGCGGCGCAACCCAACGCAGGCATACCACGATCAGTCGAAGGCCGAAACATTTACCTCTGCTCCCCGGAATACATGGCCAGCTACGCGCGCAAGTTTGTTGCGGCCGGCGTGCGCTTAGTGGGAGGCTGTTGCGGAAGCACTCCGGAACATATCCGTGTGATGAAGTCGGCGCTGCGAGTGGGAGAAGCGCGTGCGAAAGTAACTTCGGCCCCGGCTGCGAGCCAGACCAAAGTAGCTATCGCTCCAGCCCTGCCGATGGAAAAACGCTCGCGGTTGGGCGCAAAGCTCGCCGCTGGCGATTTCGTCACCATGGTGGAGATTGTTCCGCCCAAAGGGACGGATGTTCGCAAGGAAATCGAAGGCGCACGTTATGTAAAGTCAGTAGGGGTCGACGGAATCAACGTTCCTGACAGTCCGCGGGCATCGGCGCGCATGAGCAATCAGGCTCTGTCACTGCTCATCCAGCAGCAGGTCGGGATCGAGCCGATCCTACATTACACTTGCCGCGATCGGAACGTCCTGGGCATTCAGTCGGATCTGCTGGGAGCGGCGGCGACGGGAATTCACAACCTGATCTGCATCACCGGCGATCCGCCCAAGATGGGGAACTATCCCGACGCTACTGCGGTGTTCGACGTGGATGCGATCGGCTTGGTGAATGTCGTGCATAACCTGAATCGAGGTCTGGACATTGGCGGCAACCCCATTGGCGCGGGCACGGCATTTGTGATTGGCGTGGGCGCCAATCCCGGACTCACCGACATGGACGAAGAAATCCGGCGCTTCGAATACAAAGTGCAAGCCGGCGCTGAGTATGTGGTGACCCAACCTGTGTTCGACTTGGGCTTGCTGGAAAACTTCCTAAGGCGCATCGAGCACTGCCGGATTCCAGTGGTGGCCGGCATATGGCCGCTGGTGAGCGTGCGCAACGCGGAGTTCATGAAGAACGAACTGCGCGTCTCGGTGCCGGATTCCATTCTTGCGCGCATGGCTGCAGCGAGTACTCCGGAAGCAGCGCGCGAGGAAGGCGTAGCGGTCGCGCGTGAAATGTTGATTGCGGTACGAGAAATGGCTCAAGGTGCGCAAATCAGCGCGCCCATGGGCCGCTACACTTCGGCGGTCGATGTGCTTGAAGCGTTGGGGACGTCGCGTTCCGCTTCGGTATGAACCCTGATTAATTCTTCTTTAATTTGCAATTTTCAGTGGACACATTCCGACCCCAACGGGATTAGAATGGAACCTCAAGGAGCAGAAAACCGTTGGCGAAATTTGAAGATTGCCTCCAGCGCTTGGAAAAAATCGTGCAGGAACTTGAAAAGGGAGAAGTTCCCTTGGAAAAGTCTCTGACTCTTTTTGAGGAAGGCATGCAACTTTCAGCCACTTGCCGCAAAGAGTTGGAGCAGGCCGAAGGCAAAGTGGAAATTCTGCTGAAGCAGAACGGAAAGCTCCAGGCTGAGTCATTTGAGCCCATGACCGAGGCAGCCAGGAAATAGCCGCTGTCTCGATCGCTACTCGCTCAGCAGTTTTAACGTCCGTGGAACATCCTTCACGGCCCGGGCGCCGCGTATTGCGGCAGATGCTAGGGGGAAATCATGCAGTCTCTCCACGTTGTGCTTTTTCAGGGCGATTCGAACGTTGCACAGGGTCTGGTTTCGGTTCTCGCTAACAACTTCAATTCAGTTCGCCAGGTCCAAACATTCGGTGAATTGCGCAGCAGCATCGCCAAGCATCGGGCTGTGGTTGCCATCCTCGATATGGAGGCGGCGTCAATCTCAGATTTGGCACAGCTGTCTCACGAATTTCCGACGGCGTGCATTGTCTGTACCCATCGTCTGGCGGATGAGCATCTTTGGACCGCAGCGCTGGATGCCGGCGCCGCGGATGTGTGTCCGCCCTCCGATACGTCAGGCATCTTGCGCGCCGCGCTCGGCAACGCGGCGCTAAGAAATTCGGCTATAGCATAAAGCAATTTGGAAGTCGAAGCGGTTCGTCGGGATCGCGTTGTTGTAGCTGTATTTCTTTGCGTACAGCGCGTGACCTTTGCGACGTTTGCAGTTAGCTTTTTCGCCCACAGCGACACCTGCACCTGAAATACTGGCCTTGTTATACTCACCGTCATGCTGAAAGACACTTTGGAGGAAGGCCGGAAACTGGCCGACGCAGCACTCGAACGCCTGCTGCCGCCGGGCATGCAGCATCCGATTTCCATCCATCGCGCCATGCGGCATAGCGTTTTTGCTGGAGGCAAGCGGCTGCGCCCGATTCTCTGCATGGAGGCTGGGCGCATGGTCGCGGGTTCTCTTCCCGTGGGTATCGAAGAACTGGGCGCCGCATTGGAGATGCTTCACACGTATTCCCTCATCCACGACGATTTGCCCGCGCTCGACAACGATGACTTGCGCCGCGGCCGGCCAACCTGCCACAAAGTCTTTGGGGAAGCCATCGCAATTCTGGCAGGCGACGCATTGCAAACCCAAGCCTACGAGACGCTGGCGCAATTACGCTGCCCGGCGGAAGCGCGCGTGCGAATCATTGCAGAGATCGCCCGCGGAACCGGCACCGTGGATGGGATGATCGGAGGGCAGGTTGTCGACCTCGAGGCCGAACACACCAAGCCTGACATCAAAACGTTGGAGTACATTCATCGCGCCAAGACCGCAGCCTTGATCACCGCCAGCGTGGTAAGCGGCGGATTGTATGCTGGCGCCGACAATGGCGCAGTCGAGAAGTTAAGGTCATTTGGGCAATCGGTTGGCCTTGCCTTTCAAATCGTCGACGATGTGCTCGATGTTACCCAAACTTCTGAACAGCTGGGAAAGACCGCCGGCAAGGATACAGCGGCAGAGAAGGCCACGTACCCGGCGCTGTTTGGAATAGACGAATCCTTAAATAGAGCCGACGAGCTTGTCCAATTCGGCGATGCGGCATTGGAAAGTTTTGGTACGCGTGCCGATACCGTCAAATCGCTCGCTCGGTTCCTAGTAGAGCGAAAAAGATAATTCCCTCGGTAACTTCTGTAATTCTGCTCTCAGGTTTTCCCTGCGTCCCTGCTGTCCTTTGTGGTAAAAAGAGACTTCAAGGCGATGGAGTTCGCCACAACCGCCGGCGTCAAGCTAGTCATCGCGCCCGGCTGATAACTCCTACAAAACTTTGTAGGGAGAACTCTATCGTGCTCAATCTGCTGATCATTTCTCTAGGCGCCATCGTCGGCGCTAACGCCCGTTATCTCATCAGCCGCTTCGCCGCAAAGGAACTCGGCCCTGTCTTCCCTTATGGGACGCTGTTCATCAATGTTGTGGGCAGCGCCATCGTAGGATTCTTCATGATTTGGGCGACGGAACGGGTGCTGGCCGATCCGCGCTGGCGCCTGCTGATCGTTGTCGGGTTCTGCGGTTCCTTCACAACTTTCTCCAGCTACGCCTTCGAAACCATGGCTTATTTCGAACAAGGGCAACCGCTGCTACTCCTCGCCAACGTGTTGAGTAACAATATTCTGTGCCTCGGCGGAGCCCTCGCCGGGATGGCGCTGGCTCGGGTGCTGTAAAATGCAAAACGCGATGGCTGTGCAGGTTACCATCTACCTCAACGAAGCCGACCAGTGGCATCGCCGGCCGCTGCACATGGAGATCCTCAATTTCTTGCGTCGGGAGAATGTTTACGCCGCCACCGCAATCCATGCGGTCGCCGGCTTTCTGGGGCGGCAGCGCGTGGAATCCAGCCATCTGGTGGATGCGGGAGGGAAACTCCCAGTGATTATTAATTTTGTCGACACCGATGAGCACGTGAACCGCGTATTACCTACCTTGAAGGAGATGGCGGCGCATCGGCTGATCGTGCGGGAGAATGTTGTATTGGAACAGGGGAATTTAGAGTGAGTTTGCCGGATAAACTCTAGGGTCTGGGAATCGCTGGCGCAACTTGGATTAGAGTGGCGATCAATGTCGGAACGGACGCGCCCACCCAAATCGCCTTGAATGCGCTTTCAGCCTTCCAAGCCACCGTGAACGCTCCCGCCGCGACGACAAAGAGTACCAGGAGGCCAATGTACAGCGGCCAATTCAGAGCGGGTAAGGACTGACCCGCCGCGGCGAGCTTGAAAAAGCGGAGGAGCTCAGGGAGCAGAGCCCCGAAACAGCCCCACCAAAATATGTGGGATTCTTTCATTCTAACGGTGGATCAGCGGCCCAGGAGATTTCCTGGCGACATGAAATCGAGCACTTGCCGAAACTCAGCTCCGCCAAAGATGTACATAGTGCCCAACGCGGCAGCAAGGATGAAAGGAGTGAGAAGCACCGCTTTTCTGTGCTGTTCGATCAGACTCAGTAGGCCGGTTTCATTCAATGCTCCACTCCCTTTGTGTTGCGGCGTTGGCAACACTTCTGTGTTTTGTGCACGCAAGATCTTCTCCCAACATCTCGATTATATACTCGACGCAATTCCACCATTTCTATTTCATTTCGCCGGACTCCCTCTTGGCTAAGTGGCTGGTTCCAGTGGTCTTTCAGGTATAGTGATTTCTGACATGCCTACTTCGCCAGTCGCCATCCTAGCCCTCGCCGCCCATCGCGACGATGTCGAACAGACCTGCGGCGGCACATTGCTTAAGATGGCACAGCTCGGCTATGGTACCGGCATTCTTGATCTTACTCAGGGTGAGATGGGCACGCGCGGCACTTCGGAAGATCGCGCTCGCGAGGCTGCCGATGCGGCGAAGATCCTTGGCGTCACTTGGCGGCATGCCCTCGACATTCCCGACGGGCGGGTGGAGAACACGTGGGAGAACCGTCTGAAAGTCGCTCGCGTAATCCGTGAGCAGCGTCCACGAGTGCTGATTCTTCCCTACTGGAAGGGCCGCCATCCGGATCATTACACGGCCTCCACGTTGGGCTACGAGGCGTGTTTTCTGGCTGGATTAACCAAGTTGGCGCTGAATAAGCAGGGTCTCAGCGACGATCCCCTGCCGCCGCATCGTCCATTCAAAATAATCTATGCAACTCTTTATTACGACATTCGCCCCACTTTCGTGGTCGATATCACTGAGCAATTTGAAACCCGCTTCCAATCGCTAATGGCCTACAAGTCGCAATTCAGCGATCAGGAAGCGGGTAAAGATCTGTTCCCTGCTCACGCTGAGATTCGCGCCCGCATCGAAGCCATGGCCCGCTTCTACGGCATGTTGGGAGGGGTCACGTACGCCGAGCCTTTCCTGCAGAAGGAAGTCGGCTTGGTCGAAGATCTAACACTGATTCCGGTGAAGTCCATCTAAGATCGCTCGCGGACTGTCTTCCTTGTGTTCTCGGCGCAGTAAGTGCACTTGCCTTCACCACCAGAGGACACAGAGAGCACAGAGAAGAAAACCGGGATCACTTCTTCATCGCGACGGCCACTCCATCGCGAATCGGCAGAATGGTCGTGAACAATTCCGGGGAACCATACAGCAACCGATTGAATTCCTGGATGGCCTTGGTCGTGGCCTCGGCAGGTTTTCTCTGCGCGACCTTGCCGCTCCACAAAACATTGTCGGTAACGAACAGTCCGCCTTTTCTCAGCTTGGGAATCGCCAGCTTGAGCACGCGTGGATAATCTTCTTTGTCCACGTCGTTGAAAATGATGTCGAACTCTTGCTTTTGCTCAGAGAGCAACTCCAAAGCGTCACCCGTCTCAACCGTGATTCGTGAGGCTACGCCCGCTTTTTCAAAGTATCCGCGAGCCTCCTCGGCGTTCTTACGGCTCCCGTCCGTATAAAAAACGCGGCCCCCATCGCCCACGGCTCGCGCCCACCAGATAGTCGAATACCCAACTGCGGACCCCATCTCAAAAACGGACTTGGCATTAACGATCAACGCCAGTTGATACAAGATTCGCGCCACCGCCGGGCCAACGATGGGGATATTCCGCTTAGCAGCCTGAGTCTCAATTTCCGCCAGCACTTCATCGCGCGGCGGGAGCATCGAGTAGAGGTAGTCTTCGACCGGATCAGCCGTTATGCCGCCCATTTTCCAGTACGCTTTGTCGTAGTTCTTTTGCGCCATCCTGCATCCCTTCCTTAACGGGTTTTGCCCGCGTGATTCAAATAGTCTCGCCCGGGTTCATTTCCATCACTTCTAATCCCGACACCAGTTTCTTAAACTCGCTTGGTTTACCGGTCAGAAAGGGGAACGTTCCGAAGTGCATGGGGATCACCGTTTTTGGTTTCAAAAGCCTGCAAGCATACGCAGCTTCGCGCGGTCCCATCGTGTACAAGTCGCCGACGGGAAGCATCACAATGTCGGGAGCATAGAGTTCGCGAATGATTTGCATGTCGCCGAAGACGTTGGTATCTCCCGCATGGTAAATCTTCAAGCCATTTGCGAATTCGATCACGAAACCGCATGCTTCTCCGCCGTACACAAGCTGATCGCCGTCTTGAATGCCGCAAGAGTGGTCGGCGTGGACCATGGTCACTTTGATATCGCCAACCGCCTGAGTGCCACCTTTATTCATGGGCGCGGTCTGCTTTACGCCTTTACTCTCCATCCATCCAACCAGCTCGGGAATGCCGACCACCACCGGCTTGTGCTGTTTTGCGATCTCGACTCCGTCTCCGATGTGATCTCCGTGGCCGTGCGTACAGAGCATGACGTCTACTTTTTTGACACTCTTCTCTTTCTCTGGGCACGCGGGATTTCCCATCACCCACGGGTCGATCAGAATTGTTTTTCCGCCCAGAGTCTCGATCCGGAAAGTTGCGTGGCCTAACCAGGTGAGTTTGATGCCATTAAGATTCATAAGATTGTGTCAGTCGCGCATCACAAAGATTCAGCGGTCGACATTCCGTCCCTCTACTTTCGCCCCATAGGCGAACTAGCTGAATGCTGGGTGCCGAATGCTGGCCGCTATTCTCCCATCAACTGCATAGTTTAATATGAACCCCCATGACTGAGCTGAAGGTTCTCATCTCGCGTCAACAGATCGCCGATCGAGTAGCCGCGATGGGCATCGACATCACGCGCGACTTTGCAGGTCAATCCGTGGTCCTCGTTGGTGTGCTCAAGGGCGCGGCCATTTTTCTGAGCGACCTGGCTCGCCAGATTGCGCTCGACTCGACTTTCGACTTCATCGGAGTCTCCAGCTACGGCAACCGTCCCAGTCCTGCCCACGAGCTACAGCACGGGTGGGATTCCACCGGCGAAGTCCAATTGACTAAAGATGTCGACCAATCCATGAAGGATCGGAATGTGATTCTGGTCGAAGACATTCTCGACACTGGCCTCACACTCAACTATTTGAAGAAAATCATCTCGGCGCACCAACCCAAGAGTCTCCGCATCGCGACACTATTGGACAAACCGTCGCGCCGGAAGCAGCCTATCAAGGCTGATTACGTTGGCTTCAGCATTCCCGACGAATTCGTAGTTGGCTACGGCTTGGACTATGCGGAAAAGTACCGCAACTTGCCGGACATTTGCGTAGTTCCGCGCGAGGGCTGACAGATCTCGCGCTGTCGTACTTTCCGAACACGTCGTCCCGGGCCCTTCGCGCCCGGCTGATATCATAGGTAAGTGGAAATGGTTCTTGCTAAAGCTGATCTCGAGTCAAAGGTCGACCCGCTTCTACTTGAAGTGGCGGACGTGGTCAACACCACGCTCGACCTGGACACTACGCTGCGCCGCGTCGCCGAATTGGTGCGCAAAGTTATTGATTACGAGATATTTGCAATTTTGTTATTGAACGAAAAGACACAGGAATTACGCTTTCGGTTTCAGGTAGGGTACACGCGGGAAGTCGCCGAACGCCTGAAAATCAAAGTTGGGGAGGGTGTCACAGGCATCGCTGCGCAACGCCGCGAGGCGATCCTGGTCGACGACGTCGCCAATGATCCGCGGTACATTTCTGCTGTTCCCAACGTGCGTTCCGAGTTGGCAGTCCCCCTCATCATCAAGAATCGGCTCATTGGCGTCATCGATATCGAATCGCCCCAGCCGAACCACTTTACCGAGGAACACAAGCGCCTCTTAACGCTGATCGCGTCGCGGATGGCGGTGGGCATCGAGAACGCCCGCCTTTATACGCGTACCACCCGCCAGGCGCGGATTCTGGTTCTGCTGAATGAGATCGCGCGCGAACTTACATCGATTCTGAACGTCGACGAATTACTGAAGCGAATCGCTGAATTGCTGAGCCGGTTGATTGACTACCAAATGTTCAGCATCCTGCTGCTCGATGCCGCCGGTGAGAAGCTGCAGCACCGTTTCTCGCAGCGCTTCCAGGAAAATATTCAGCTCAAACACGACATCCCATTGGGTCGGGGAGTCGTGGGCTATTCCGCGCAACATAAAGAAGCGGTTCTCGTCCCCGATGTAAGCAAAGATCCACGATACGTCCAGGCCAATCCAGAGACACGCTCTGAGCTCGCTGTCCCTCTGGTGTACAAGGACAAGGTAATCGGAGTGCTGGATCTCGAACATACTCGTCGCGGATTCTTTACCGATGATCACAAACGGACGGTGACGACGCTGGCGGCTCAAGTCGCCATCGCAATCGAGAATGCGCGCCTCTACGAACAGATCGCCCATCAGGAAAAGCGTCTCGAACGAGACCTGGCGATGGCGCGCCAGTTACAGTTCCGGCTTCTACCGCCGGTGGTTCCTAAACTCGCGCACCTCGACATCGCGGCCAAGTTCGTGCCGGCACGGGCGATTGGGGGAGATCTCTACGATTTTGTTAATTATTCCCTGTCGCGCACCGCGATTGTGATTGGCGATGTCAGCGGCAAAGGTGCGCCAGCGGCGATTTATGCCGCCCTCGTCAGCGGAATTTTGCGCTCCCATGCGCCCATGGAGCCGGGTCCGGCGGAGATGCTGTCTGCTGTAAACTTTTCGCTGGGCGAGCGCCGCATCGAAGCTCAATTCGTGTCGCTGATCTACGCGGTTTGGGACGATAGCAACCGCACCTTGCAGGTCGCCAACTCCGGGTTGCCGCGCCCGATCTATTGCCACGACGGCAAGATCCAGATTATCGAAGCCACGGGTTTGCCTCTCGGCTTGTTTGACGAAGCCGAGTACGATGAGTTTACTTTCCGCGCCAAACCCGGCGACATGTTTGTATTCTTCAGCGACGGTATTCTCGACGCTACCAACAAAGCGGGGGATTTATTTGGCCGCGAACGTGTCGGGAAAATCGTTGCCGCAAGCCCCGATGCCTCCGCCGACGCGATGGTCAAAGCCATTTTCCAGGCCGTAGCCGAACATGCCTCGGGCGTAGAGGCCTTTGACGATCAGACTGTAGTTGCTATTCGCGTCAAAGGCGCCCCCGGAAAACGTAAGTGACGCGCTCGCAAAGGCGCCCCTTAGTCCGTCCTCCGGCTTTCGCCTATCGCCACGGTTCCATGCTTCATTGTGACCAGGTTTCCTGTGCCGAACTCGCGCAGCGTTTCGGGACTCCTCTTTACGTTTATTCTGCTTCGACGATTAGGGCGCGGTTGCTAGCCTTCGACCGCGCTTTTCGCGGGTATCCTCACACCGTCTGCTATTCGGTAAAAGCAAACTCAAATCTCAGCATTTTGCGCCTTCTCGCGGGGATGGGGTGCGGATTCGACGTAGTTTCTAGAGGAGAGTTGGAGCGGATATCCCGGGTCAGTCGAAAGGCTGCAAGAAAAGTTGTCTTCTCCGGCGTGGGCAAAAGGCCGGACGAGATGCGAGCGGCCCTGAAAGCCGGTGTCCTGCTTTTCAACGTGGAAAGCGAATCGGAACTACTTGCACTTGCGGAATGTGCTGCGCGCATGAGGAAGCGGGCGCCCATCGCGCTTCGCGTAAACCCCGATGTCCCTGCCAAGACCCACCCCTACATTTCGACAGGCCTGCATCAACACAAATTCGGCATTCCCATCCAGGAAGCGCGCCGCTTGTATGCTCGTGCTTCGGCTATGCGATCGCTGCGAGTTGCAGGCATCAGCGTTCATATAGGTTCGCAAATTAGCAGATGTGAAGCCGTTCGAAGCGACCATGGAGCGCGTCGCAGAATTGGCGCGCACGCTGCGGGCAGACGGGCACACTATCGAATACGTGGATGCCGGCGGCGGGCTTGGCATTAACTACGAAGACGATCACGCGGATGACTTCGCGAAGCAGGTTGCCGCGTATGCCAAGGCTTTATTGAAGCCTTTGCGCCAACTGAAAGTACATCTCTTACTCGAGCCTGGACGTTCCATCATCGGTCCGGCCGGAGCGCTGCTGACTCGCCTGCTCTACCGAAAGACAAATGGAAAAAAGAAATTTCTGGTGGTCGACGCGGCCATGAATGACTTGATCCGCCCATCGCTTTATCAGGCATACCACCAAATCGTTCCAGTCGATTCAGACCACAAAAGCGCAATTGAAACGGTAGACGTCGTGGGGCCAGTCTGCGAGACCGGAGATTTTTTTGCCCGGGATCGCGAACTTGCCTGTCACGCGCGAAGGCGACCTCCTGGCAGTGCTCGACACGGGTGCCTATGGCATGGTTCTGGCCTCGAACTACAATACCCGCCTGCGCCCTGCCGAAGTATTGGTCGACGGAAAATCAGCGAAAGTGATTCGCCGCCGCGAGACAGTTGCCGACTTGGTTCGCTGCGAACTCTAGCCCGGCATCCGCCGTAACCGCGCCGTTGATACGAAGTCGATGCTGCTGTCTAATGCCCTATGGCATACACATGGTTCATCCTGCTCCTCACCATGGTTGGGACTGCCGTATTCCTGCTAGTGCTTCATGGAACATCGCTTGGTGACGTCATCCATGAACGCATCCCCGACCGCCCACGAGAGCGCCTTTTCGTTGCCTCGGTGAGTTTCTTCTTAACGTTTGCTGGAGTGCGCGCCGTCGTATACGCAGTTCTGCACCAGATTCCACCGTTTCATTTCATCGAAGTGGGCGGCACGCATATTCATCACCTGGTCTTCGGAATCATTATTTTGCTCTTGGTTGGATACGGCTGGCTTTGCGAAATCGGCATTGGTACGAGTGGTTCGTCGCTTCTTCTCAGTCGACTGATGTCGATCCTCTACGGCGTGGGTGCAGCCTTGACGCTCGACGAGTTCGCGCTATGGTTAAATCTGAAAAACGTCTACTGGTCACCGGAGGGCCGATCCAGCATCGATGCCGTCTTCTTGTTCGGATCGCTGCTCGCGGCGGGCGCGTGGGGCGCGCCCCTATTCAGTTCGAAATCAAAACACAAATCGCGATGAACTTCGGACTACGAAAGAATCTTCTTTGCGCTAATTCGCCGAAGAATATTGATTCTTCCGATCCACATCCCAGATCAACCGTCCGCCCACGATTGTTTTCAGCACCTTGACATCGCGAATCTTGGCGGGATCAATGGTGAAGATGTCGTCGCTCAACAGCACCATATCCGCCAGTTTCCCGGGTATGATCGACCCTTTTTCAGTGTCTTGAAATTCTGCGTACGCCGAACCCATGGTGTAAGCTTCCACGGATTCTGCCACGGTGAGCTTTTGTTCCGGGAACCAACCGTCGGGGTTCTTCCCGTCGAGCGTGGCCCGAGTCACCGCGGCATAAACGGTCAACAGCGGATTCAGCGGCGCAACATCCCAATCAGTCCCAAAGGCCAGACGCACACCATGATTCAGAAACGTTCGGAACGCGTAAGTCCGACTGGCACGGTCGTGCCCGATACGCCGTTCAGCCCAGCGTCCATCGTCGATCGCCTGATAGGGCTGCACCGAAGCAATCACATGCAATTGTGCGAAGCGATCGAAGTCCTTCGCCGCCATGTGCTGCGCATGCTCGATACGAAAGCGGCGGTCGACGCCAGGATGAGCTTTGTCCACTTCCGTGTACAAATCGAGCACCATCGAGATCGCACGGTCGCCAATCGCGTGAGTACAGAGTTGCAAGCCAGCCGCGTCCGCTTTCATCATGCGGTCGTGCATCAGGGAAAGTGGCTGCATCAACTCCGACAACAGGCCCCGATTGCCGGGTTCATCGGTGTATGGCTCGAAAAGATAAGCGGTGCCGGAACCCAGCGACCCGTCGGCATATGCTTTGAGAGCACCGATGCGAAGATACGGGCCGCCAAAGGCATGCCCAATTCCAATTTTCGCCTGATCGTCCACCTGATCGACAAGCGGAGCTGCATAAATGCGTGTTGTGAGCTCACCGCGTCGAAGCAATTCAGAATATGCCGCGATGTCTGCGTAATCCGGATTCATATTCTGAACACTCGTAATCCCCACAGAGGCTGCATATTCCAAAGCTCGATGCAGCGCGCGGAGGCGCTGATCGTGCGACAAGGGTGGAACCACCTTGTATGCCAGGTCCATCGCGGCATCTTTCAAATCGCCGGTGGGATTGCCTTGGGCATCTCGGACAATGGCGCCTCCGGGCGGGTCCGGCGTGTGCGAAGTGATATTCGCCAGGCGCAAAGCTGCCGAGTTGGCTAGCGCCGAGTGCCCATCGTATCGGCTGAGCAGCACTGGATTATTCGGGGTCACCGGGTCGATCATTTCTTTTGTGGGCAATTTGACCGGAGTCCACTTTGTCTCATCCCAATCGCCACCCTGAATCCATTCGCCTTTCGGAGTCTGCTTTGCCCGCTCACCGATTCGCCGCACAAATTCATCGATGCTTGTAACGTCATTGAGCTGCACAGCGTCGAGTTGTTCGCCCCCACCCACAAAGTGCACATGCGAATCGTTGAAACCCGGCAGCAACAGCTTCCCCCCTGCATCAATCGTCCTGGTTGCGCTGCCGCGTAGACTTTCGACGTCGGCGTTCGATCCCACGGCGACAATGCGCTCTCCTAGCACGGCGACGGCCTGCGCCATCGGATGAGCTTTGTCTACTGTCCACACTTTTGCATTTGTGATGATCAAATCAGCGGTGGGTTTCGACTGGGCAAAAGATCCGATCGTGAAAAGCAACCCGAGGAGTAAAACAAACGACAGGCAAATCGCTTTCTTTGCAGTTTTCATGGCTTATGAAATTCTCGCTTGCAATCTACCTCTGTCCCCATTTCAGCTTGGTGCGCAGCACGTCAAAGAACGTCCCGTGTATGCGCAGCAATTTAACGGCATGGTCCGACTTGCGACAGGCAACGCGGTCCCCGTCAAACATGGGCATTCCCACCTGCCCGTCAATGCTTAAGTAAGCTTCGTCCTCGCCGGTGTTCACTACAAGTTCGATCTTGGAAGTATCTCGTACCACCAAAGGCCTGTGCGTCAACGAATGCGCAGAAACCGGGGTGACTACAAAGGCGTCCACCGAGGGCATGAGGATCGGACCTCCCGCCGCCAGCGAATAGGCGGTCGAGCCGGTAGGAGTGGACACGATCAGACTGTCGGCTTGGTAACTGGAAACGAAGACTCCGTCTACATAGACGTCGCAATGGTTGAGCCGGGCAATCGTGCCCTTGCCCACCACAACATCGTTGAGCGCATCGAATTGTGCAATGACGGAGTTCTTTCGCAACACATCGCAATGCACCATGGAGCGAGTTTCTACGTTGCAGCAACTCGCCTCAATGCCCTCTAGCGTAGGGTAAAGTTCTTCCAGCGGCACTTCTGTCAGGAACCCGAGCGAACCGAGATTCACGCCCAACACCGGCACTCCGGCTTTGGCCACCGAGCGCGCCGCAGACAGCAGAGTTCCATCGCCGCCCAGTACCACGACAAAATTCAATGGTCGGGACGCCAGGTCCCCTCGTTCTACGACTTCAATTCCGGGAGCGTGGGAAGCGGTTTCGCGATCTACGACAACTTGATAATCATGCTCTCGAAACCACTTCAAGAGGCCGAGAACGATTTTCTCCAGCTCCGGCTTGCCAGGTTTGGAGACGATCGCCGCAACTTTTTGTTTTGTGGAAGCCTTCCCGATATCCATGTGAAGTTTGAATTGTACCGAAATCAAGCAAAAGGTTCTTTGATTCGGGTATAGAGATTGGCTTAGAGAACACCGTGAAGCAGAAACTCGCGATTTCCTTCTCCCCCCAGGATCGGTGATTCGACGTGCTCAGTCTTCGCGAAGTTCAACGCAAGCAGCGCATTCCGCACTCTCTCCACGGCAGCCGCCTGGACAGCAGAGTCACGCACCACGCCTCGCTTGCCCACTTGCTCGCGACCTGCTTCGAACTGCGGCTTCACCAGCACAACCACTTCCCGGCCCCGTCGCTCTGCTGGAGATTCGGGAAATGCAGCCGCAATTACTGCAGGCAAAACTAAAGTTGCCGAGATGAATGAAACATCCATCACGATCAGGTCAACCGTCTCGCCCAGTTGTTCTCGGGTCAAATAGCGTGCGTTGGTTTTTTCCAGAAGGCGGACCCGGGGATCCTGCCGCAAACGAAAATCAATCTGGCCGTGGCCTGTGTCGACCGCAATAACCCGCTTCGCTCCCATTTGCAACAGACAATCGGTGAACCCGCCGGTGGAAGCGCCAACGTCAAGAGCAGTCTTTCCTGTTACCTCAATGTTCCAATGAGCAAGCGCTTTTTCGAGCTTCAGCCCGCCGCGGCTCACGTACTTCAGATCCTCTCCGAGAAGACGAATCTCGGCTTCTGTTTCCACGCTGGTTCCGGCTTTTTCTATTTTTTGTCCGCCGACAAGGACTTTTCCGGCAAGAATCAAAGCTTGCGCGCGCTCCCGTGAGGCAACGAGTCTGCGCTCCAGCAACAATTTGTCGAGCCTGGTTTTCAAAGCGGCCTCGAAATGATCTCCGCAACGCCGAACGTTAACTTACCACCAAAGTGCCAGCAACCAACTCAGTGCAAGCTGTAGAACCATCTCTCGATAAAGTACTTACGAAGATACATCCCGCCTTTTCCACAACCTTTTCCACCAAGGTGTTGAAAACTTTCGAGTCCCGGAAGAATTTCCATTTGTGACCTTCCTGTCGTTTGCGGTTGATGCCTTGATTCTTGTCAACGCAAAAGAAAAAGCCGCCCGACAAGGCGGCTCTGTCTTGAAACCGTAAAGACCCTAGCCAGCAACTTCCTCCAACAACTTCTGATCAATGTCGAAGTTGGAATGCACGTTCTGCACATCATCATGCTCTTCAAACGCTTCCATCAGCCGGATCATAGTGCTAGCCGCTTGACCTTCCAGCTTGATGTAATTTTGGGGAATCATGGTCACGCTGGAAGATGTAGGCTCGATGCCCGCCTTCTTCACCGCTTCGAGAACAGCTTCATAAGCGGATGGCTCGCTCAGCACTTCCCAATTCTCTCCATCATCGCGCAAATCCTCGGCGCCTGAGTCAAGAACGATGGCCATCAAGTCGTCTTCCTTGGCAGCAGCCTTCGGAATAATAATTTCGCCCTTCTTGTGGAACATGTATGAGACCGCTCCCGCGTCTGCCATGTTGCCGCCATTCTTACCAAAGGCGTGGCGAATTTCGCTGACCGTGCGATTACGATTGTCGGTGTTGATGTCCAGCAGAACGGCAACCCCGCCCGGTCCATAGCCTTCCAGCGAAAATTCCTCGTAAGTCGCGCCCGGCAATTCTCCCGTGCCCCGCTGAATGGCGCGCTTGATATTGTCCTGCGGCATGTTCTCCGCTTTGGCCGCCAGAATGGCTCCGCGCAGGCGCGGATTGGCATCCGGATCGCCTCCGCCGTTCTTCGCGGCGATCGAGATCTCCTTGATCAACCGGGTAAAAATCTTGCCGCGCTTGGCATCGAGCGCGCCCTTCTTGTGCTTAATTGTTGCCCATTTTGAGTGGCCGGACATGGCTAGACCTCGTCTCTAGTGAACTTTGCTCGCATGATCTTGATTCCGCTGATGGTACCGCCGCTGATAATCGCCCGTAGAGGAGATCACAAGATTGCCCTCGGGATTGCCTCGAAAAACAAAAGCAGACGAACGAAAATTATAGCACGCGGCCCCGGGAACCAGCCCATCTTTCGTGCTAAACTGGCGGCCCTGTAAGCAGTTGCGCTAAAGGTAGCAAGCACTGCAATACGAAAATTGGGAGGGGTTTTGTGAAAAGATTCATAGCCAAGTTGGCAGTACTGTCGATGCTGGTCCCAGCGGCCTGGGCAAGCACAGAAAAAGTGGTCTGGAACTTCAGAGGCGGCAACGATGGAAGTGGGCCGTGGAGCAACTATTTCATTGCCGACACAAAAGGCAATTTGTACGGAGCAACGGGTTCTGGCGGAACCTATGCCTCTGGAGTTGTGTTCATGCTCACCCCCGCAGGCAAGGAGACCGTCCTCTATGAGTTCAAAGGTCAGGCCAGTGGAGACGGAGCTTCTCCTCACGGCCGCTTGGCATTCGATGCCAACGGCAATATCTACGGCACTACGCAGGGCGGCGGGACCAATGGCACTGGTACCGTCTACGAGTTGACAGCCAAAAAAGGTGGAGGCTGGACCGAAAAAGTGCTCTACACCTTCAGCGCCACCGGCGCCGATGGAAGTAACCCGTCAGCAGGAATGGTCATCGCCAAAGATGGCACTATGTACAGCACTACTGCAAACGGGGGCGCCTCAGGCGCAGGCGCAATTTTCAGCTTGAAGAAAACCTCCAAAGGCTGGAAGGAGACAGTAATTCACAGCCTCAGCTTTCCCGCCGACGGCGGTTTCCCGTACGACGGCTTGATGATGGACGCTGCAGGCAATTTGTACGGGGTCGCCCCGGCCGGCGGCACCATCGGACAAGGCGTGGTGTACCGCCTTAGCCAAACCAAGAAAGGCTGGGTGGACACCATCCTCTACAACTTCACCAATGAGAACGGGGACGGAGGGGGATTGTACTGGATCGACCTCATCACTGACAGTCTTGGGAACATCTACGGTGCAACTTCGTTCGGCGGCACCAACGGGACCGGCACCGTTTGGGAGCTTGTTTATTCAAAGACCAAGAAAACTTATTCGGAAAAGGTTCTGTATGAGTTCGGCACCGCTGGCGGTGGAGATGGGAACAACCCGTATGGTGGTCTTGTAATGGGCAGCAACGGAACTTTGTACGGTACAGCGTTGAATGGAGGTTCCAACAATATTGGAACAGTCTATAAGCTCGCGAAGCAGGGCAAGATCTGGAAAGAAACGACTTTGCACAACTTCGTGGGAGGCGCCGACGGAGGTCAGCCAACCGGCAATCTCTATATGGACGCAAAAGGCAGGTTGTATGGAATGGCCGAAACCGGCGGGAAGTCCAACCTAGGGGTTGCTTACCGCGTCACGCCGTAATAGACGGTCCACCCTGGATTCACAAATCGAAGGCACAGCCGAAAGGCTGTGCTTTTGTTTTTGCTTAGCGGCGTGCCTTGTAAGCGTAAAGCACAGCCAACAACGGCGGTGCCAATAGCACTCCCCAGAACGGAATCAAGACGCCCAAAACGATCGGGGTGCAGATGGACGCCCACATCGGCACCTTGGCCACGCGCTTCATGATGTAGGGCTGCAACAGGAGACCATCGACGACAGCAATCACCGCGTAGAGCATCAAAACGTAAAGCGGATGCTGCCAGTCTCCCCAACGCAACCCAGCGGCGATGACTGGACCAATCAGGCCCAACACCGGTCCCAGGTGAGGCACAATCTGCAAGCACGATGCCAGCAACGCCCACAAAGGCGCCCACGGCACTCGGAGCACGTACAAGCCAATCAGCCATAACGCACCGACAACAAGCGAGTCCTGGACCTGCGCGATAAACCAGTTCTTCAGCGCGCTGCCTGTAAGATGAAGATGATCGCCTAGATCCATAGCTTGGCACCCGGAAGCCCTTCTCAATTTCCTTCGCCAACCCCTTGCTACTTTTGCAATCCAGAGCGTTCTGCCTCAGGTTGCACAAGAAACTACCGTCTAGCGAGAAGCAATGAGGGCTTTCGAGCCCATGCTAAACTGAGAATATAACCTCAACCAAGAGGAACTCCGATGAAATTTGGCGTCATCATTTTCCCCGGATCGAACTGCGACCACGACGCATACTGGACAATCCAGCAAGTGGCAAAAGAGCAGGCCACATTCCTTTGGCACGAGTCCCACGACCTCGAAAACTGTGATGCCATTATCGTTCCAGGTGGTTTTGCCTTTGGCGATTATCTGCGCACTGGAGCCATCGCCAAGTTTTCGCCGGTCATGGAATCGGTGCGAAAGTTCGCCGACCAGGGAGGCCTTGTGCTGGGCATTTGCAACGGCTTTCAGATCCTCTGCGAATCAGGGCTGCTGCCCGGGGCGCTGACTCGTAACGTGGGGCTGAAGTACGTCTGTAAAGCGGTTCAAGTCCGGGTAGAGACCACAAATACACCGTTCACCAATGCCTGTCGCGAAGGCGAAGTCCTGACCATCCCTATCGGCCACATGGAGGGGAATTACTTTTGCGACGAAGCGACCCTAGCCGAACTACGCCGCGACCAGAGGATTGTGTTTCGCTATTCGAATCACGCGGGCGAAATTACTACGGACGCCAATCCGAACGGATCGCTCGACAATATTGCCGGGATCTGCAGCCCCGGCCGAAACGTGCTCGGCATGATGCCGCATCCTGAACGTTCCAGCGAGGCGGAACTTGGCGGCACGGACGGCTTCAAGATATTCCAGTCGCTTGTGGGGGCCCTGGCCGAGAAGTAGATCCAGCAATCGACCGGGTTTTCCATCGAGCCCATATTCAATTGTTGCAAATTATTCCTTCCCACTTGTTGTTACGCCGCAAGTGTCAGCAGAGGCCATGCTGCGGCTCTGGTAAACTTTTTCTTCCGACATCATTCAGTCGGTGCGTCAGGACTCGCATGCGTTTTCTTATCCCATTTCTTATGACCGTACTGATGAGTGTAGTTGCCACCGCGCAAACTCTGCCTGTCCCCCAAGCCATCACCGACCCGAAGCAGATTATCAGCAAGCCCAACGCGAACGTCGAGCAGAGTCAGGAGAGTCTCTCCGTCCAGAAGCTCTACATGACCCGGCAGGTAGGGCGTGCATCCTGGTCACCCGACGGCAAGACGATTGTGTTTGTCAGCAACATCAGTGGTCGCAACAATCTCTGGCTGGTGCCGTCCGAAGGCGGTTGGCCGACGCAACTCACGGTCAGTGATCAACGCCAAACTGCGCCGGCGTGGTCGCCAGACGGAAAGTGGATCGCGTACATGTCCGACTACGACGGCGACGAGCAGTGGGACATTTTCATCGTTTCGCCGACCACCGGACAAGTGGTCAACGTGACGCACACTCGCGAGATTGCCGAGGAGTATCCGCATTGGTCCCCGGATGGCCGTTACCTCGCCTATACGGTGAAGCCGAAAACATCGTCGGTGTTCGAGATTGATGTTTTCGACATGCTGATGCATGACGCCAAGCACATCACCACGGGAACACCCGCCGACAAGCTGAATGACAATCCGATCTGGTCGCCTGATGGAAAGCGAATTGTTTATACGCAGGAGCAGGCTAAAGGAACAGATTCCAATATTCTTGTCGCAGACGCCGCGACAGGGCGAAGCGATTTGCTCACGCCCCATGAAGGCGAACAACTTTATTACGCCAATGATTTCTCGCCCGACGGCAAGAAGCTCCTGATCACTTCCAATGCGGCCAATGGCTACGATAACGTCGGGCTACTCGACATCGCCAGCTAAGAAGATTTCCTGGTTGACAAAAGACAAGTGGGAAATTCGCGGCGGCGGTTTTTCGCCAGGCGGGAAGCATGTGACCTGGACGGCGAACGTCGAGGGCAATACCGATATTTATATTCATGACATTGTGACGGGGAAAACGACGGCTCTGCCCCTGCCTGCAGGCGTGAATGACCTCTCTGGGGAACCTTCTGCTTTCAGCAAAGACGGCTCGCGCTTGCTGTACAGCCACAATGGCCCCAATGCTCCGGGAGATCTCTGGGTGTACCAGGCCGACACCGGGAAATCCCGTCAAGTTACGCATTCATTAGTTGCAGGCGTGCGTTCCGAAGATATGGTCGAGCCGTTTTTGGTCCACTATCCCAGCCGCGACGGCAAGTGGACCATCTCCGCGTTCGTCTATGTGCCTTACAACATGGTGCGCAACGGATTGAACGCCGCGATTGTTTATGTACACGGTGGTCCTACGTCGCAGAGCGTGAACTCATTCAACCGCTTCATCCAGCACATGGTCAATCAGGGCTACATGGTGATTGCGCCCAACTACCGGGGCTCGACTGGATATGGCAAGGACTTTCAGCATGCAAACCTGTTCGACATGGGCGGCGGCGATCTGCAAGATGTGCTGGCAGCGGCGGACTTTATCAAACAGACCGGATTTCTCGATCCGAAGAAAATCGTTCTGATGGGCGGCAGTTACGGGGGCTACCTGACAATGATGGGAGTCACCAAGGCGCCCGACGTTTGGGCTGCGGGTGTTCCTATTGTGCCTTTTGTGAACTGGTTTACGGAAATTGAGAACGAGGATCCGGTACTCCAGCAGTCGGATCTCGCGACCATGGGAGATCCCGAGAAAAACAAGGAGCTGTTTCACGACCGGTCGCCGATCTTCTTTGCCGATCAGATCACTGCGCCGCTGCTGCTGCTGGCGGGAGGAAACGATCCGCGTTGCCCGAAAGAAGAAGCTCAGCAAGTTGTCGACGCGATCAAGAAGCGCAACGGGAAGGTCGAATACAAGGCATACGAGAACGAAGGGCACGGTTTTGCCCGTGTAGAAAATCAGATCGACGCGTATCAGCGCGTGTCAGGCTTCCTGAAAGCCCATGTGCCTCCCGCAGACTGCAAGTGTTCGCTGTAGAAAGTGATCTTTGGGGCTCGGACAACTCCGTCTGCGAGCCTTGACTTTGCTTGATTAGTGCAGACCGGCCTCAGGCTCGCGCGGTCAACTCGTGCTCGACAATCGCTTTCACCAACCCCGGAATCGTGTATTGCCGGGCCTCAATGCCGACTGGCAATCCGAATTCACGAAGCGTGGCCGATGTCACCGGACCGATGGAAGCAAACTGGGTATCATTGATCCGCAAGCTTCGCGGGCGCAGGCGCCCCCGCCACATCTCCTGCCTCAGTAAGGCTATGAAGTTTCTCACCGTCGACGAACTGGTAAACGTGATCACGTGTGGCCTGCGCTTCGGGTCTTCCAGAAGTTTGCGCAAGCGTTTGCGAGATGACGTCGGGATTACGGTCTCGTAGGCTTCGACCACATCTACCTTTGCGCCTAGTTTGAGGAGTTCTCGCGGTATAACATCGCGCGCAACCTTGGCTCGAGCCAGCAGAACACGCTTCCCAGCAACGTGTTTACGCAGGCTCTTGACGACCGATTCGGCGATGTACTCTTCAGGAACCACGCTGACCTTGACTCTATGCTTCTCAATCGCTTTCTTCGTGGCCGGCCCAATGGCTGCGACCCTCAAGTGCTCCCAGTGCTTCTTTGTGATGTGCAGCTTCTTCATTCGCTCCCAAATTGCGTCAGCACCGTTCACGCTGGTCAGGATGAGCCAGTCGTAGCTGCGCTAAGTTGGCAAGCGCAGAATCTAGCGGTTTGTAAGACCGAGGCGTGTGAATTTCGATAAACGGAATCTCGATCACCTCGGCCCCCAACGCGCTGAGACGGGAAGAAAGCGCGCTAGCCTGATGACGCGCCCGGCCGACAAGGATGCGAACTCCAGCGAGGGGCGTCTTGTTTTTCACGCTGCGAGAATTCTTCGTCATCAAACTACCGGCCCAACTTCTGCTTCTGCATCAGGTCGGCGGTTCCGGACACGGCCGAGTCCGGACTCCGCTTGAGGCACTCGATCACCTGCGCCTGCTCCGTTCTGGTGCGATTTTGACTGAGCTTAAACTTCGCCTCCAGACGCTGCACTTTCATTTCAAAACCCACAATATGTTTGAGCATGCGGCGCTGATAATCGTCGCCTAGCGAATTCCACTGGGTCATGTATGCCGCTTCGAAGGTGTGAATCATGGCGTTCAGGGTTTCGTACAGGTGCGGCTCGTCGGTGAACAAGGTCATTGTTCCGTAAACGTGGACCGCGGCATAGTTCCACGTAGGAACACTCTCGTGAATCTCGTACAAGCTGGGCGAAATGTAGGCGTGTGGGCCATGAAAAATAACCAATGATTCCTGCCCCGGCAGCATTGACTTCCAGTGGGGATTCGCCTTCGCCATGTGCCCGCGCACAATCACCTCGCTGCCAATTTCATCCACCAACAACGGCAGGTGAGTTGCGAACGGGCTGCCATCGATGTTCGAAACCAGAATCGCGAACGGATTGGCGCGCATGAAGTCCACCGCCACGGCTCGGTCTTCCACGCGATTAAATTCGGGTATGTACAATTTCGGGTCCCCTGTCTAAGGCTGTTGCGGCACGGCGAAGCCCCTGGCATAAACTGCTTCGAGAATCGCATGGGCGCCGCGTTGGAGCAACGCCTCGCCCACGGCCTGGCCGAGTTCAACTGGATCCTCGCCATCCCTCGACTCTCGGAGAACTCTGGAGCCATCGGGGTCAGCCACGATGGCATCAAGGTGCAACCGGCCTCCGCCTACTTCGGCCAGCGCTCCAATAGGAACCTGGCAGCCGCCTCCCAGCTTACTCAGCAAGGCGCGTTCGCACGTCGTCGCAGCGCGCGCCGCAACGTCATCCAGAAACTCCAGATGCTGCCGGGTTTCGGAATCGCCGGCGCGAATCTCAATTGCCAATGCGCCCTGTCCAGCAGCGGGGCACATGGTTTTCGCAGAAATAATCTGGCGGATGAACTCGGTTTTCCCCAGCCGGTTGATGCCGGCCGTAGCCAATATGATCGCATCGTACTCGCCCTCTTCGAGTTTCCGCAGGCGCGTATCCACATTTCCGCGTAGTGGCTGGATATCGAGATCGGAGCGTAGGGCTTTCAGTTGCGCTTGGCGCCTCAAGCTGCTGGTGCCAACCCGCGCACCCTGAGGTAGGTCTTCTATGCGGCTGAACTGGCAGGAACAGAAAGCGTCACGAGGATCGTCGCGCGTGGTAATCGCTGCCAGCTCATAATCTGCCGTTATTTCCGTAGGAAGATCTTTCAAGCTGTGAACTGCGAGATCGACGTCATCTGCGGCCAGCGCCTCTTCGATTTCCTTGGTAAACATTCCCTTGGTGCCAACTTTGGCTAGCGCGACGTCGGTGATCTTGTCACCCGTGGTCTTGATGATCTTGATTTCGACCTCATGACCGCGCTCGCGCAGCAATGCGCTGATGTGGTTGGCCTGCCAAAGCGCGAGTTGGGAACCTCGGGAACCGATACGGAGCCGCGCCATCAGCCGCGGCCTCCGCGAGTGTGGTCGCTGGCTTTCGCGGACTTCTTATCGCCGTCTTTCTCTTGCGATCTTTCGTGGAGATCGAAGAGCCGGCGAACAATCTCAACCACGGTGGTGGCTTCGGATTCACGCGCTGCCGTCTTTAGAGTGCTGATGGGCGTGTGCATGATTTTATTCACGATTCCACGGGTAAGCGTCTCTACCGCAAGCTCCTGCTCAGCTGAAAGGCGGCCCAGGCGCCCACGAACCCGGTCAATCTCAGCCTGGCGGATGGTTTCGAGGTGATCTTGTAAGGAGACAATCGTGGGCACGACATCGCGTGCCTGGAGGCGGGCGTGAAAACGCTCTACTTCGCTTTCGATGATAGCGGCTGCGCGTTCCGCTTCTTTGCTGCGATCGGCGACATGCGACGAAACTGCTTGTTGGAGATCATCGATGTCATACACGAAAATGCCATCGAGTTTGTTCATCTCCGGGTCAACATCGCGCGGCACCGCGATATCAATAAAGAACATGGGCCGGTTCTTGCGGCGGCTTAGAAAGACTTCGCCATGCTCGCGACGAAAGATGGCGCTCGGTGATCCGGTCGAAGTAATGACGATGTCGCCGCGGTCGCAGGTTTCATAAAGACGGCTGAACTCGATTGCCTGACCGTCGAACTTCTGGGCCAGGCGAATGGCGCGGTCATACGTACGGTTGGCCACAAAAATCGAAGCTGCGCCGTGTGCAAGCAGGTGACGCGCAGCCAACTCGCTCATCTTCCCTGCTCCGACCAGGAACACGGTCTTGCCGTTCAACGATCCGAAGATTTTCTTGGCAAGTTCGACCGCAACCGAGGCGACAGACACAGCCGATGAGCCTACAGCGGTTTCCGTGCGCACACGTTTAGCGACGGCAAAGGCTCGCGTAAGCAGCAGATCGAGTTGAGAGTGGATGGCGCCTACAGCCCGGGCAGTGGCGTAGGCCTCTTTTACTTGGCCAAGGATTTGCGCCTCTCCCACCACCATCGAATCCAGGCTGGAGGTCACACGGAACAAATGGCGGATTGCATCGTGCTCCCGGTACTCGTAAAGGTGGGCCTCGAGTTCAGCAAATTGCACCTGGAAATAGTCCTGGAGAAAGCTATGAAGGTCCGCGCCACCGTTGCTCGTTTGCGCCAGCAGTTCGACCCGGTTGCATGTACTCAAGATCAACCCTTCATCCACTCCGGGATGCTGAGTGAATCGTTTTAAGGCTTCGGGTAGTCGTGACTCTGAGATGGCAAGGCGTTCGCGCACCTCGACCGGCGCAGTTTTGTGATTCACGCCGATGAGGTGAAACTTCATGACTGTGCGAACCTGTGAATGGTGCTGAAGTAGTTAGCGGCCCAAGCGACGATGGCGGCGACAAAAGCTCCAGCAGCCAGATACGCGGCACGGCGTCCGCGCCATCCCGCAGTCCAGCGGGTGTACAGCAGGATCAGATAGACGACCCACATTAAGATGGAAAGCAGTATTTTGGGATCCAACAGGTCGACGCGTCCATAGGTTGATTGTGCCACGACCGTTCCCGCGATCAGGCCTAGCGTCATGAATGGAAATCCCAGGAGCAGCGAGCGGAATCCGATTTCATCGATGACTTCGAGTGCAGGGAGGCGCGATAGAATTCCTCCGGGCCTCTTGGACTTCAGAGTGCGTTCCTGGATCAGGTAAAGCAAGCTGGCGCCGAAGCTCAAAATGAGAGCAGCATAACCGGTGAAGATCAGCGCGATGTGGGCAAACAGCCATCCCGTGCGCAAACCGGGAGATGTAAGCAAGAACGGCTGCTGGCCTGTCGCCGCGATGAACGTCAGTAAAAAAACCAGCGGGAAAATCACAATACCCGGCGACGTGGTCTTGTAGACCATGTAAACGAGCAAGAAGATGACCATTACCAGAAAGCCCAGGACGGACTCGGCATTGTGCACGGACGCCACCGTGAGCTGTCCCGAGAGGAGCACAGACTCGGTGAGCGACACAAAATGAAATACCATTCCGAGATAGGCAGCGTGCAGGGCGGTTTTGTTCAACCAGTCACTAGTGCGCGTCAGGGCCACCAGCGCGTACAGTAGGCCTACGGCATAGCAACCGAGCGCGATTCGCAGCCAAAGAATAGGCATGGTCTGATTTTACGGCCCTAGTACGGGTTCGGCCATCCTCACCTGGTCCGTTGCATGATTATAGTCTGCACCGTAGGCGGGGCAGCAGCTTGCCAGGCTGGTTCTGCGTCATAGCAATGCAGTTCGGATCGCTCTCGGTTCGCGCCCCAATCTGATTGGGCGTCACACCAGCGATCAGGCTCGAGCCTACATTTCAATCGACGCCTAGTGATGCTAGTAATTGCTCAAGAGCCTGACTGTCGATAGTCAAGCTGCGACCATCGGCCATCATATGCTCGATCTCATCGAATGCCTGGAAGAGACGCATTTTCGTAGCGCCATACTGTTCGGCTTCGGTCAGAGTGCGACGGTGGGTTTCCGCCCAATGTTTAGTGGCTCGATCCAGCAGAAAAACGCTAACCGCAAAAGTGTTCTTGCGGTCGGAGGTCACATCGAAAACATATTCCGTTGCGGCGTCGCCGGAGCCTTTCCCCAGAGCCGCGCGCTTGCCTACAAAATAGTATTGATAAACGTAGCCTTGGCCACCGGTGTAGGTCTTCATGCGACGGACGGTCATGGGCTCAGGCTTCAATCCGCGCATCCCGGAGGCGTTTAACGGCCGTCTCGGAAGAAACCGGCGAATAATAGATTTCCTTGAAGGTATACGACTTTGCCTTCGAGTTCAGAATGGGCAAGATTTCGATGTGCCAGTGATAGTCCTCGTCGATTGTCTTCCAGTAACCTAAGTTGCCGGAGCGATGCTGGCTATTGGGCGAAGTGTGCAGCACGAGGTGAAAGTCTTCCGTGATGGTGCGTATTCTTTGTAAGGTTCGTCGCACTAAGGCACCCAAGTCGCGCATCATGCCGGGCCGATTCAGAGCCCATCCGTTCGAAGGCCGCTTCGTGAGTCCGCGGCAAAATCCAGGTTTCATAGGGTACGCGTGGAGCGTACGGACACAGCGCCAGAAAATCTCCGCGACTTTCGATTACGCGCAGGTCCTGCCTCAACTCCTGCGCGATAATGTCGCAAAAGACGCATCGCTCTTTTGACTGGAAGTATTCGCGGCTGGCTCGCAGTTCGTAGAGGACGCGGCGGGGCACGAACGTCGTCGCGGTGAGCTGTGCGGTGGGATGTTCGAATTCCTGGCCTGCGCTGCTGCCATGATCTTTGAAAATGCTGACGTACTTGAAGCGCCCATCACGCTTCAGGTCGTGGATGCGCTGCGCCGTCAACAATAAGAACTGCTCGATCTCTGCGTCGCTTGCCGACCACAAATGGCGGTCATGAGCAGAATTCTCCACCAAGACTTCGTGCGCGCCCACAGGACGCATGCGATCGTAAATACCGTCCCCGCGGCGCGACGGTTCGCCCTCGATGCGATACAAAGCGGTGGGATGGACGACGGCGCGCGCCGACCACGGACCGTTCTGCGTTCCTGACATGCTCGCGACCAGTTGCGCTGGTTCGCGGGATTCGGGACAGAAACGGCAAAAAGGTTCCGGACGCGGCGTAGCATCAGGAACGTCGTCGCCCGTGATGACCCAGGAACGGGTGATCGGATCCTTGCGAAGTTCCATGCCTAAGGAAACCACCTCGTTCGAGTCGCGTCAACTTGTGTTTTGCGCAGCTAGGTCTCAGATTGCAGTTTGATACAATCAGCGCACGAACCCGCTTGAGATGAACGAGCCGTCCACGCCGTTAATGCGGCAGTACGCCGCCATCAAGAAAGAGCATCCCAGTGCCCTGCTGTTTTTTCGTTTGGGCGACTTCTACGAACTCTTCTTCGATGATGCCATCCTCGCAGCCCGCGAGCTTCAGATCACGCTAACTTCCCGTAACAAAGAAAAGGGCATCGCCGTCCCCATGTGCGGAGTGCCCTATCACGCGGCCGACGGCTACATTTCAAAGCTCATTCGCAAAGGCTTCAAAGTGGCCATCTGCGAGCAGATGGAGACTCCCAGCGCGGCCAAGAAGTTGGTGCGGCGCGAAGTCACACGAGTGGTGACGCCGGGGACGGCTGCTGACTCGTCCCTGAGCTCTGAAGAAAATAACTTTCTCGCGGCCCTGGTGCAGACGGGTGATCGGGTAGGATTCGCGGCTCTCGATCTTTCTACAGGTGAATTTCGCGCGACTGAGTTTCAAGGCGAAGACGCCGGAAAACGAATTCAGGAAGAACTTCAGCAGCTTCGGCCCAAGGAACTTTTGTATGGCTCGTCGGCACCGCTGTTTGAGGGAAAGAATTCAGGCGGAGCCGGTCGATCGACTTTGTTTGGCCGACCAGAAAGCGGTACTGGATTCGCCGAAACCCCGCTCGACGACTGGGTCTTTGCTCCCGATCACGCCATCCCGCTGCTGGAAAATCACTTTGGCGTCCTGTCACTCGAGGGCTTTGGCCTCGCGGGCAAGCCAGCGGCGGCGGCAGCGGCTGGTGCCATCCTCTACTACGTACGTTCCACGCAGCGTGGCACTCTCGATCATGTCGACCGCGTCGGTTTTTACGAGCGGCAGAACTACCTGGTTCTCGACGCGGTGACGGTACGAAACCTTGAACTGATCGAGCCGCTATTTGCCGGAACCGATCCCGGTATCACTCTATTCCGCTGCATCGACGCTACAGTCACGCCAATGGGCAAGCGTTTGCTACGGGCGTGGATGCTTCGCCCTTCCATCGAACTCGCCGAGATCAATGCCCGGTTAGACGCGGTCGACGCGCAGGTCAAAGAAATCGTGCCTCGCGACGAAATGCGCAGGGCGCTCGATGGAATCCTTGATTTGGAACGGCTGTTGAGCCGGGTCACGCTCGAGACCGCGAATCCGCGCGACGTGTTGGCTCTGTCAGCCTCCCTGAGCAAGATTCCTGCACTGCGAACTGCGCTGGCGCGATTCGCTCCCGAACGACTGAAGATCTTGCACGGGTCGGTCGACGAGCTCGGCGACTTGCGAGAACGCATTGATAAAACGATCGTTTCCGGAGCCGCCGATCTCGCTGGCTGAAGGCGGCGTGATGCAAGGTGGCGTGGACAAGGAACTCGACGAACTGCGCGACCTGAGCCGCAACAGCAAACAATTTCTGGCACAGATCGAACAACGCGAACGGCAGCGCACCGGAATCACCTCACTCAAGATCAAGTTCAATTCTATTTTTGGATATTATCTCGAAGTTTCAAAGCCCAACCTGCATCTGGTTCCAGCTGACTACGAACGCAAGCAGACCCTCGTCAACGCCGAGCGCTTCACCACACCTGAGCTGAAGGAATATGAGGCGAAGATTCTGGACGCGCAGGAGAAGATCGTTGAAATCGAGCGGCGCCTCTTCGCGGAGTTGCGTTCGGCCATTGCTGGCGAAGCTCGGCGCATCCGGCAGACTGCTTTGGCTTTGGCTGAAGTAGACGTTCTTGCGTCGTTAGCGCATGTCGCAGCGTTGCGCAATTACTGTCGGCCAATGTTCGATGAGTCTGCCGACATCGAGATTGCTGGCGGACGCCACCCTGTGATCGAACAGCAGGAAATGGCAGGCGGCAACGAACGCTTCGTGCCCAACGACTTATACCTGAATGGGAACACGCATACCATTCTGGTGTTGACTGGCCCGAACATGGGAGGCAAGTCAACCTACCTGCGCCAGGCCGCACTCACCGTGATCCTGGCGCAAATGGGGTCGTTTGTGCCGGCGACTACGGCGCGCCTCGGAATCGTCGACCGCGTATTCACGCGAATCGGAGCCAGCGACAACCTGGCCCGTGGCCGATCTACTTTCATGGTCGAGATGACGGAAACAGCGGCCATTCTGCACACCGCAACTGCACGCTCGCTCATCCTTCTCGACGAAGTAGGCCGCGGCACCGCAACCTATGACGGCCTGGCGATAGCCTGGGCTGCGGTCGAGTACATCCACTCACGCACGCGCGCCAAAACTTTGTTCGCCACCCACTATTTTGAACTGACCGAACTGGCTGAGCGGCTTGCTGGCGTGAAGAATTATCACGTTTCGGTCAAAGAGACCGCCGGCGGAATCGTCTTCCTGCGCAAAGTGGAGCCTGGAGCCGCAGATCGTAGCTACGGAATCGAAGTCGCGAAGCTCGCAGGATTGCCAAACGAAGTGATCGAGCGCGCGCGTGAAGTGCTTGCGGAACACGAAAGCGCGGAACAACGTGTAACTGAACAACTGGCGAGCGACCAGTCTCGTCCGCGGCCAGCGGCACAGTTAACCATCTTCACCGCCCTTTCTCAGCCGGTTGTTGAGAAGCTGCGCGAATTGGACTTGGATCGCCTGACCCCGCTTGAAGCGCTGAATTTACTCTCGGAATTGAAAAAGCAGGTGGAGTGAAGAGAACAACATCTATCTCCGACCACATCGGCCAGCTTCTCATCGTTGGCTTCGACGGCACTGAAATGTCGGCGAGGCTGAGTTCCCTGCTGAAGCGAATTCAACCGGCGGGTGTAATTCTTTTCGCGCGCAATATCAGCAGCGCCCCTCAAACTCACAAGCTACTCCAGGAATGTCAGGCTTGTGTTTCAGCTGCCGCTGTTTACCTGTGTCGATATGGAGGGTGGCAGGGTTGACCGTTTTCGCAACGTTCTCGGGCCCGCCCCGGCGGCGGCGGATGTGTTTTCTACTGGCGATCGCAGGCTGTTTCGCAAACACGGCAGAGTCATTGGCGAATCATGCCGTGCCCTGGGCTTTAATACTGACTTCGCTCCAGTGGTTGATCTGGCATTTGAAGCATCCCGCCAGGTCATGAGTTCGCGTGCGGTTTCCAGTGACCCCAAAGCGGCTACGATTTATGCCCGCGAATTCCTTACTGGGCTGCGGGCGGCGCGCGTCGTTGGCGCGATCAAGCATTTTCCGGGACTCGGCGAAGCCAACCTCGACACCCACCACGAACTTCCCAGTGTCGACAAGGCTTGGAGGAAGCTGTGGGCAGAAGACATCGCTCCATATCGCGCTCTGCGGCGAGATGCGGAGATGGTTCTAGTCGGACATGCCGCGTATTCTTCCGTGACGCATGATCGAACGCCGGCTTCGTTATCGAAGAAATGGATAACCGATACTCTGCGGAAGAAGATCGGCTATCGCGGCATTGTAGTGTCGGACGATCTGGAAATGGGGGGAGTGTTGAAAGCCGCGCCCATCGAGCAGGCGGCGGTTGAACACATTCGGGCAGGTGGCGATTTATGCCTGATCTGCCACATTGAAGACTACATTGTCCGTTCTTACGAGGCGCTCGTGAATCGCGTTAACTCGGATCACAAGTTTTCACGCCGAGCCGAGGAGTCGGTGAAGCGTGTGCTCGCGTTCAAGAAGAAATCCAAACAGTTGAAGCGGTCTGCGCCAGCGCCAACTACTGCGAAGATTGAAAAGCTGTCACGCCAACTATGGGAGTTCGGTGAACACATCCGGCTGGATAAAATTACCCAGCACAACGGCGCTCGGCAGGATCGCGAATGATCGTTGCCGGAATCATGAGTGGCACCTCTGCCGACGGAATCAACATTGCTCTTGTGCGCGTTACCCATGCCCGTACCCATCGCAAGTTGAAGTTTGAGGTATTGGGACGCGCCGAATACCCGTATCCGCCGGCGGTTCGCCGGGCCGTGCTGTCGGCGATGAACTCGACCAAAGCCAGCGTCGCTGATCTGGCGCGATTGAATTTCTTGCTCGCAGAACTTTATGCCGACGCGCTGCTAGCCACGCAACGACGTTTTCGCGTGAAAGCGGAACTCGTTGGATGCCACGGGCAGACTCTTTATCACCAGGGTGAACGCGCTCCCTTTCTCGGACGAAAGCTCGCAGTCACCTGGCAAACGGGTGATGGCTCCGTGTTGGCGGCGCGTGTCGGGATTCCGGTGGTGTCTGATTTTCGCCCCGCGGATATGGCTGCGGGCGGAAAAGGCGCGCCGCTGGTTCCCTTTCTCGACTTCCTGCTTTATCGTGATCCCCTGGTGGGACGCATCGCACAGAACATCGGTGGCATCGCGAACCTGACGGCTATCCCCGCGGGTGCCGCTGCGAACAGGGTCCTGGCGTTCGACATCGGCCCGGGGAATATGGTGATTGACGCAGTGACGCAGCGCTTGTTCAATCGTCCCTTCGATCGCGATGGGAGAATAGCAGCCTCCGGCGCTGTGATCGAAAGTGTTATTCGTGATCTGCTGCGCGCACCATTCTTTCGACGCAAGCCGCCAAAGACTGCAGGCCGCGAAGAATTTGGGCACGAATTCGCCCAGGAATTTATTCGACGGTGCGGCCGGGTAGACAAGCGCGACATCGTTGCCACTGCCACTGCGCTAACTGCCAAGGCAATTGCCGACGCGCTACGCCGCTTTGTTCTGCACCGAAACCATCGCTATCTCGACTACATCGTTTCGGGCGGGGGCGCCAACAATGCCGCGCTCATGGCGATGCTGGCAAACGAACTGCGTCCGCTCGGGCTGCAGATTCGTTCCTCCGATGAATTCGGCATGCCTTCCGAGGCGAAAGAGGCAGCAGCGTTCGCGTTGCTTGCGTATCAGACCTGGCACCGCCTGCCGTCGAATATTCCATCCGCTACGGGTGCGAAGAAACCGGCCATCCTGGGAAAGATTTCCTATGCGTGAGCCGAAGATCTTTCGCCGTGGCTCGGCGAAAGCGCCGACGAGTATTGCTGCGCCCATGTGGCTATCAGTGGCCCGAGCTTTCTTGGTTCTTGCAAGCCTTCTTTTTCTGACCTCCTGCTCCAGCCATCCCGACCCCGACACCCTGGTCATGATCATCGAGAGCAGCCCGACTAATCTCGATCCGCGCGTTGGCCTTGACGCGCAGTCGGAGCGAATTGATGAGTTGCTTTTCGACGACTTATGCACACGCGACGAACATTTCAACATCAAACCCGGCCTGGCGGACCGCTGGGAGATTACCGATCCGCTCACCTACATCTTCCATTTGCGCAGGGGCGTTAAGTTTCACGATGGACGCCCACTGACTTCACGTGACGTCAAGTGGACCTTCGATTCGCTGTTGCAGGGCAAGATTCGCAGCACCAAGGCGGCCGCATACAACTTGGTCGACCACATCGAAGCACCCGACGAATTAACCGTGGTGTTTCACCTCAAGCAACCCTTCGCCACGCTGTTGTGGAATCTTTCGGGCGGCGCGATGGGAATCGTGCCTTACGGCAGTGGCGATGAAATGACTCGGCATCCCGTGGGAACAGGGCCGTTCCGCTTCGTGAGCGCCGAGCTTGACAAAGAAGTCGTCGTCGAAAGAAATGATGATTATTGGGGTGAGAAGGCGCATCTGAAGCGCGTTCGCTTTCCCGTGATTCCAGACGCCATAACCGAGGCACTCGAACTACGCAAGGGCAGCGCGGATATCGCTATCAACGCGCTGACTGGCGACATGGTGTCCGCGCTCGAGCGAGAGACTACTCTTGAAGTGCTGCACGCCCCAGGAACAGTGCTCGCATATCTCGCATTCAATTCGCGGGACCCGATTCTCAAGGACGTTCGGGTGCGGCAGGCTTTGGCATACGCCATTAACCGGAAACCCATGATCCATTACCTGCTACGGGACTTCGCGAGGCCGGCTTACAGCCTGCTTCCGCCTGAAAGCTGGGCCTACAACGGCGATGTGCCGCACTACGACTACGATCCCGAGCGGGCCCGGCAGTTGCTTGAGCAAGCAGGATACCCGGCGACAGGCGGAGTACGCTTTCATTTGACGATGAAAACTTCGACCGACCAAAGCACGCGGCTGATTGCGGCCGTGCTGCAACAGCAATTGCGGGACGTAGGAGTCGAGTTAGATATTCGCACCTATGAATTTGCGACCTTCTTCTCCGATGTCACGCGAGGTCTGTACCAGTTACACTCCCTGCGTTGGGTGGGCGGGAACGAAGATCCTGACATTTTCGAATACGTCTTTCACTCCGCAAAGTTCTCGCCTCACGGCGCTAATCGCACCTACTACTCGAACCCGCGCGTGGATTTGCTGATCGATCAGGCTCGCGGTGAGCTGGATCAGAACACCCGCACGCAGATCTATGCAGAGATCCAGAGAGTCGTGGCCGACGACCTGCCCTACATCAATCTCTGGTACATCGACAATGTGATGGTCCATACCAAGCGAGTTCGCAATCTGACGCTGAATCCTCCGGGTAACTACGACTTCCTGAAGACCGCAGAGCTTCAACAATAAACTTTGCGACCCGTTGTTGGCAGTTCTTGGCGAACGCTGCGATTCAGAGCTTCTTTCTGACCAACAACCACGAGCTGTGATCAGCATGGCTTGCAACCCAGCGTGTTACCATCGAAAATCCGGCGATGCTCCGGCTTCATTCATGCGCATTCTTTTTATCGGCGACATTTTTGGCAGGCCAGGGCGAAATATCGTCAAGGATCGCCTGCCGGGGTTGGTGAAGGAGCATTCCATCGACTTGGTTCTCGCGAATGGCGAGAATTCCGCGGCTGGCTTCGGGATCACGCCACAACTGGCGGAAGAATTGTTTGACATGGGCATTGATGTCCTGACAACTGGCAACCACGTCTGGGACAAGCGCGAGATCGTTGACTACTTCCAGAGCGCCGATGGAAATCCGCACAGTCCGGCGCGACGTGTGCTACGCCCCGCAAACTACCCGCCGGGAATGCCGGGTTGGGGATGGTATGAAGGCCGCAAGGCTGACATTCCGTACGCGGTGATCAACTTGCAGGGCCGTGTCTTCATGGCCGCGAATGATGACCCATTCCGTGTCGCTGATCAGTTATTGAAAGAAATCAAGGCCAAAGTGATTTTCGTTGACGTCCACGCTGAGGCCACTTCAGAGAAAATTTCCATGGGCTGGTATCTGGATGGACGTGTAACTGTCGTCGTCGGAACCCACACCCATATTCCAACTGCCGACGAGCGCGTGCTCCCGAATGGAACCGCCTACGTCACCGACGTAGGCATGACCGGGCCTTACGACAGCGTGATCGGAGTGAAAAAGGAACTAGTTGTCGGAAAATTTTTAAGCAACATGCCGACGCGATTTGAAGCTGCGACCGGGGACGTCCGACTATGTGCGGTAGTCGTGGACTGTGACGAACGCACCGGGCGGGCTCGTGAGATCAAACGGCTGATGGTGGAGTAGGTAGCTGGTCGAAGGAGCCCTACTCCCTCCGCGCTCACACCTGTGGTGGATGTTTTCGGACATCGAAGCCGGTTCAAGCTCATAGCTGCCAACCCAGCCGGTTCTCACTTATATTGTTGGTATGCCGAAATCTTCTAAGCTGAAACCGAAAGCCAAAGTGCTGTCCTCTGTTGAGGTTTACCGCGGTCCGGCCTTCTGGGTAACTACCGACCAGGTTCTCGAACCCTCAGGCGTACGCGGTCGTCGCGATATTGTTCGCCATACCGGCTCCGTCGTCATTATGCCGGTCGACCAATCCCGCGCTGAGCCTCGTGTTCTGCTGGTTCGCCAGTATCGCCATGCCGCCCAGCAGTATCTGTGGGAACTCTGTGCCGGGCGAATCGATCGCGGCCAAAACGAGAAGCGCGAAAACGAACTCACGGCCGCGAAGCGCGAACTACTCGAAGAAACCGGCTTCACCGCTGCTCGCTGGAAGCGCATTCTGACCTTCTACGCAAGCCCAGGTTTTGTCGCCGAGACCATGTCCATTTACCTTGCCACCGGCCTCCGTCCGGGAATCGCGCAACCGGAAGAAGACGAAGTCATTGAGACCAAGTTCTTTCCCCTCAGCACCGCAACCCGCATGGTCATGGCCGGACACGTTCACGATGGCAAGACCATCTCTGGCATCCTCTGGCTTAACCAAAAATATTCCAAAAGAAAAAAATAATGTTCTCAGCAATCTCCTCTATTGACAGCCCCCGCCCATAGCCGGACAATTACTTCAAATCGGGTGGCACGGCCTACAAAGGCAAGTGCCCGAGGGGGCGTAAGTGGATCGTTTGAAAGGTACGGTAAAGTGGTTTAACAATGCCAAAGGATACGGTTTCATCGGGCGCGAGGATGGCCCTGACGTATTCGTGCACTTCAGCGCAATTACAGCCGAAGGCTACAAAAGCCTGCAAGAGGGAGATCAAGTAGAGTTCGAGATCACCCAGGGACCTAAAGGCGCCCAGGCAGCTAATGTTACAAAGGCTGCTTAAAGCATCGGTTAATAGTTAATTAACCAGTATTTGTGAACGTAAACGGCGCGGCGCAGAGAGAGCCGCGATCGTCGCGGAGTAGTGTGCTTCAAAATACGCCGGCAGTTCGTCTGAAGGACTAGCGAACGGATCGCTCACTACTGTGCGGATGAAACTGCGTCGGCCCTGGCCGGGACGGTAGTCTGCAGCTGCTTGATTAACGATTCCAGCCGCTTCCAATCTTCGACGGTTGAGCCATTCGTAAACTGGATACCCAATCCCTTGGTGTCCCGGCGGCGGATCACACCCCAAACGTCGGCCCGGATGTCGGCCAGTTGCAACACTACTCGCACCCGCGAATCTTCCGGAATTTGTCGCGGCGTCTCCAAATAGCAACCGCTCAAGCTGATGTTCTTCAGCTTCATCAAGATCGGCGCACCCGTGCCCGATTCCCTCACCATGACGGTGGTCGCCAGAGCGAATCGCGGATGCACGGCAATGGGTTCGTTGCTCATGAGGAATTGAGAGCTGACTCGACCCTAATGAGTTCCCGCCAGCCGAGCAAATTACCTTGGTCATGCGAGAATCAAGTCACCCCAACCACCTCGACCCGCCGTCGGTGAATTGCATAGCTCCCGATCCCCTATCTATGCGGCCAGCTTGGCGCGCCCAGCGCTCTCTTCCCAAGCCACTCGACATTTTTCCTATAGTTTGTAATCTTGATTCTTCATGGATAACAAAGCCATCGCTGGCATTCTTTACGAAACCGCGGCTATGCTGGAAATCGACGGCCAGGATTCATTCCGCATCCGGTCTTACCGCAATGCCGCCGAGGCCATCGAAGCGTTCCCGCAACAGCTTGCCGAGTTGATCCCCGAGCCCAAGAAGGTTCTCGCTATTCCCGGCATCGGCAAAGGAATGCTGCTGAACCTTCAGGAAATGTTCAAGGACGGCAAGCTCTCTCTACATGCGGAACTGTTGAACAAGTATCACCCGTCGATGCTGGAGCTCTTAAAGATTCAGGGACTCGGTCCGAAGACCATTGCTCTGATTTGGAGCGCTTATCAAATCTCCGACCCCGAAGGTGTCGAAAAGTTGGCGCAGGAAGGCAAGATTCGCATCCTGCCGCGCATGGGAGAAAAACAGGAACAGAAACTTCTAAAGGCAATCCAGGATTATCGGCGGATTGCGGGACGCTTTCTCATCGACGTCGCCGAAGCACAGGCGAATAAAATCATCGAGCACCTGCGCGGCTACCCCGGCGTGGACAAGATCACGCCTGCCGGCTCCCTGCGCCGTGGGCGCGAGACTGTGGGCGATCTCGACATTCTGGTAACCGGCAAAGCCTGTATCGACGACGACACCCGCCAGCAACTGATCGACCATGTCATCAAATTGCCGGGGTTGATGGACATCATCGCGCGCGGCGAGAATAAAGTCAGTTTTCGGGTTCGCAGCGGGATGCAGGTGGACGTCCGCTTACTCTCACCCGATTCTTTCGGAGCAGCGCTGCAATATTTCACCGGAAGCAAAACCCACAACGTTGCCCTCCGCCAGCGCGCGCTGAAAATGGGGTACACGCTAAACGAATATAGCCTCGCCAGGCTTGATAACGAAAAAGTTGCCGCTGCGAAAACCGAAGAAGAAATCTACGCCAAACTAAAGCTCGACTTCGTTCCTCCCGAGTTGCGCGAAAATCTGGGCGAGATCGACGCTGCGGAAAAGCACACGCTTCCGAAGCTAATTACTCAAGAAGACTTGCAAGGCGACGTTCACATGCACACTGTCGAAACCGACGGACGGAACACCATCGAAGAAATGGCCGAGGCCGCCCGGGCGTTCGGATACAAATATATGGCCATCACCGACCACTCCAAGAACCTGGCCTTCGCCAACGGACTGGATGACAAGCGGGCTATCGCGCACATCGAACGCATCCGCGCTGCCAACGCAAAAAGCGAGGGGATCAGAATTTTTGCTGGAATCGAAGTCGACATTCTGGCTGACGGCACGCTCGATCTCTCCGACTCCGTGCTCGAGCAAATGGACCTGGTGATCGCGAGCGTCCACTCCCACTTCAATCAGAGTCCGCAGGAGATGACCGACCGCTTGCTGAAGGCTGTCAACAATCCCAATACTTCATTCCTGGGGCATCCCACAGGTCGCCAACTACTTCGCCGTGAGGCTTACCAGTTCGATGTAGACGCCGTCCTAAAAACGGCAGCACTGCGCAACGTCCACATGGAACTGAACTCCTATCCCGATCGCCTGGATCTCTGTGATCGGCACCTCCGGCTAGCCAAGCAATATGGAGTGAAAATCGTAATCAATACCGACTCTCACCACACCACACACCTGAATAAGATTAAGTACGGAATTTTGCAAGCCCGCCGCGCATGGCTCACAAAGAAGGATGTCTTAAACACACTCCCCGCCAATGACTTCGCCAGAGCCATGAAGCACGCGTGAATGCGCGGCGGCAGCGGATTTTGTGTGGGGACGGGCGTTTCGCCCATCCGCTTGAGCAACGGTGGACGACTCTTGTTTTGGCGAAAGCGGTGCCAGCCGCGCTAGGGTTGTTCGTTAGTCGTCGTCCAACGCTTCCAGCGCATCATCGTCCGGGTCCTGGGGAGCCTGGTCGCCCTTATGCAATCCGTAATTCTCGAAGTACGCCGCATTGTATTGCTGAAATTGAGGCGCCAGCGTAAGAGGCTTAAACTTCCGCGCCGGTTTAGTGAAGTCGAAGAAATCGGCTAGCGAGTAGAGCGAAGCGTTGTGATCACTAAACGGAGCATCGGGGGCCAGAAAATCTGCGTAAGGATAGGGAGGGCTGATCCCCAAGCCTGGCGATCCCGGGAAGCTAAGCGGAATGCCCTTCTTGCCGAAAGCATACTCGATGAAGTTCAGCATGCTGCCAAAATCGTGAACATAGGGCGCAACCTCGCCCGGTCCATATGGAGGAAGCGCGCCGGAAATGTAGCCTTTCTTGGCATAGGCCGAGACCACCAACAGAGGCACCCGAAATCCATAAACGTATTGGCTTCCAGTACCGTTTGCATAACCTTCGCAATTCCCGTTCGGTCCAGGATGGCAGTTCCACGGCAGAACGTGGTCGTACCAACCGCCCCAATCGTCCCAGGTAATCAGGACCACAGTGTTCGACCAATAGTTACAATTCTTAGGCAACGGCTTACCTGCATTATCGTAGCCACCGACGGCATTCACAATCGATGCGATCCAGCTTGCGCCCTTCACATCGGCTTTCGCTCCCGCATGGTCCGAATAGCTTCCGTCGGGAATCACCCAACTTACGCCCGGCAGAGTGCAATTCTGCAAGTCTGACAATATTGGCGCCATCTGCCCAGCCACCGGCGGGAAGGGTGGAATGATCACATGGTGGATCCATTCCTCGCCCTGGCAGGCGCCGTCGTAGCCCGGCGTGCCGCACAAGTGGCGAATTGAGTTAGGAGCTATCCAGTATGAACTGGGTCGGCCCGCACGCCCTCCCGTATATTTCCAAGTTACGTGATTCGCGTTCAGCAAGTCGGGCAACGTCTCGTGCTCATAGCACGGGAACCCTGGACTGTCGACTGGCGGTTGAGGGGTGTATCCATCGGATTCGACTCCATTGGGGTCGATTTGCGGCGGCGCAATCCCTTGTCTCGTGGCGCATCCCGCTTCGTTAAATCCATACGGGATTTCCGCCACAAACCACTCCCAATACTTATGGGGATCATTGCTGAAGTGCACCGGGGCTGACGTCCCGGAGAGCAAGAACTGGTGCGCAGGATAGCTCGGCCCCTGGTTCGTCTGAAACATGTAGTTGGCGTAACCGTACTGTTGGGCAATTTCAAACAGAGGCTTCAGAATTCCCGTCGAATTGTCGACATAAGTGTATTGCGGACAGTGCTTGTATCCCGCCAATGCGCAGGGCGGCGTTCCCGTCTTGCAATAGATCTTGTTTATGGAAGTGTTGCAGGCACCGTCCATGTTTCCGTTGCGGTAACTCGTAACCCAGGCATCGTTAATCGGAGGCCTTTGATTGTGTCCGTGGTGAGGATCAAAGCAGGCGTCCATCCGCCAAGGCGTCAGCTTGATAATTTCATCTGTTTGCGTGATGGTGTCGAAGCACGCGCCTTGTTTCGCAAGATCCGCGCCCGGCGGCAGCATGTGCACCTTCCGGATTGCATCACTGCCGAATAGATTGTCCGGAGTGCGGTTTTCCTGGATGATCATGATGACATGTTGAACCTGCGGAATGTTGTTGTCTTGACCGACGGCGAGCTTTGCAACACCGGAAACAGACAACAGCAGAACAACAGTGGCAAACTTCATGCAAACTATTCTCCCCGGAACTTGGCCAGATCTGGCAGCGTGGGAATATTATGTCTGGCGATTTTAAAAGCAACTATCTTTACACTTCTACACAACATTCCTGGACAGTGTCATAGCTCGATACTGCGCAAAGTTTTGCAACATGGCGACGGTCATATGGGAACGAGCGTACTGCCCCCGTCCAGGCCGACGTTCGGCAGAATATTGCGCTGGGAGAATTTCGATCAGAAGTCCAGCCTGCCGACTTCTCATCCTCTAGTCTGCGCATGAAGATCCCGAGCGCGAACCTTTCCCTCAAGATTTTCCGCCCAAAAACGAGCTAGAATCACAATCGAAGCTGCCATGCCAGAAGACACGCCGTCGCAATCAGAATCCTGCAAGTCAAGGGCCGCACCACCGCGGCAGCGCCCATTCCGTTCGAGATAGGCGAAGAGTTCGGAACCGCAAAAAAGAACCTGCCGTCGCTGAAACTTGTGGGCATTGCCGTAGGGGTCATCGCCGTCATTGCAGCCATTTACAGCTTTGTGCAACGACCGCAATCCTCGACCACGGGATCCATCGACGACATGGTGTTCGTCGAAGTTCCGGGCCAAAATCAGGTGATGGTGGCAATCAACGTGTCTTTTCAGAACAATGGGAACAAGCCTTATTGGATTCACACCATGAGCGCCGCCTGGACAGTGCGAGCGGCACATCCACCGATGACGCCGCATCCGCCGCAGACTTCGAACGCTACTATCAGGCCTTCCCTACTCTTAAGCAACACGCGCTCGCGCCACTTTTGCCTGAGACCAAAATTCTTCCCGGAGGCAAGGCCAGCGGAACGCTGATCGTAACTTTTCCCGTGACACCTGAGGCATTTGCGGCACGCAAGCAGTTGCGAGTGGTTATTCAGCCTTACGACCAGCCTGTGCCGCTGGTGCTGACCAAATAGTCTTTCGACACCGACATTGTTCTCCACACTCAGGACGATAGCGGAAAAAGTACGTGCGTTCGGGCTAGTGTTTCTGAATAATCTTCCGGCGTTGCGCCAGATGGTTGTTGGCACCGGGACTTAGATCGTCGTACTTCAAACAGCTTATGGATCCATCCACTTCGAGCACCGCCAGAGCCACATCTTTTGTATTGGCGATGCCGTGCTCACGCAACGACCGTTGCAATTCATCGATGCTGACGTGCTCGCGGGCCATGTGTGCGGTGATGACTTGCCCGTCGTGAACCAGCAGGCTGGGCTGGCCTTGCACAAATTTTCGGAAGCGTCGATTTCCCCCGGAAACTTCTGCAACAAAGTAGTTCAGGACGAGTAACGTGGCGGCGGCGACTACACCCCCGATGAGCGAAGTGTCGGGGCCGGTCATGGCGTTTTGCACTGCGTTGCTGATGAGGAGGAGAAGAGTAAGGTCGAAGGGCGTCATCTGCCCCACTTCGCGCTTGCCACTGAGCCGCACACCCGCCAGCACGACAACATAGATGGTTGCCGTGCGCAGAAAAATCCAGAGCAGAACGTGCGCGCTCGCGCCCATTGCGAATTTATTGCCCCGACGTGGTTATGGGAACCGGCGCATTCTTGGGCGTGCTGATGTAGCCCACGGCCTTATTCTTTTCGACCGTCCAGATCACCAACTCGTAGAGGAGATGATCACGGCCGCTATAGAACTGGATCGGCTCGGCGATGTTGCGGTCTTTCTTTTCGATCGTCTTGTCGTCGGAGGTGACGTTGAGAGTGAATTTCCCCTTCTTGGTGTCCGTTTTCTTGAGTTGCAAACTGACGGTTGAAACCGGCTGCGGACTGGCTCCCTTCACCAGGGTGAACTCGTAGTAGTTGCGATCGCCCTTGTGTTTCAAAGCTTCCAGATCGTCGCGAGTGTGGGCGATGAGACCGCTCTGCAATCCCAGGTCGCCGATGGTGCTTTGCAGCTTGGCTTGGGTCGCGGCAAGGTCAGCCTTGGTGGAAGCCACATCGGTCTTAACTCCTCCAACATCGCTCTGCACGCTGGCCACCGCACCATTCACTTGACTGATTTGTTGCTTCTGCTCGTCGGCGAGGCGCTGTTCGGCAGCACGCTGCGCGACCTGCTCGCGCTGTAAATCGGCCGACTTGGTGGCCAGTTCCTTCTTCGTCATCCCGAGTTGCGTGGCGAGAGTCTCCGAGTCGGCCTCGGCAGACTGCATGCGCTTCGTGAGTTCGGAAATCTGAGCGCTGCTGGCGGCTTGATCTTTGCCCGCCTGGTCAATACGCTGGCGCAGGTTCACCAGGAAATAGCTTGAGCCTGCAGCATAGATCACTGCGAGCAAAATCAGAATCCATTTTCCAGCTGAACCAGAAGCGCCTTCGATCAGTTCGGTCTCATCCGGCATACGTTTTTCTCCAAGGTGAGTGAGTGTTTGTTTTTATTGTTGTGCAGGGGAGGCACCATGTCAATTGGCGGAGTAGAGAACACCCTGTTCTACGTCCGGATTCGGGGCAGGAACCAGAATTCGTATCATGGGTCGGCTCGCGCTCACGTTATACTCTTCGGCGTCACAGATTCCCGGACCACTTTTCCTCTGAACTTGGGAGCAAAGATCTAATGATGCGCAAGTCCTTGTTGTTTTCGATGTGTTTTCCGTTCTTAATGTTGCTCGCGGTTTCCGCGCAAACCGTAACAACGACCAGCTACGTTAAAGCCGGCAAATTGTTCGATAGCCAGAGCGGTAGCTATCGTTCCGACGTGATACTGGTGATCGAGGGCGATCGCATCAAGTCGGTAGAGGCCTCGAGCTTCGCGATTCCGGCAGCCGCCCAGGTCGTCGACCTTTCGCACGCTTATGTTTTCCCCGGCTTGATCGACTGCCATACTCATCTCGGCGCGCGCGCCGATCGCTACGATCCCATCTGGGACTTCAAAGCCACCCCGTTCGATTCCGCAATCGCCGGCGTTGTAAACGCCCGGAAAACCCTCGACGCCGGATTCACTACGGTCCGCGATGTGGGTTCACTTCCGTTCTTAGCGGTAGATTTGCGCAATAACATCAACGAAGGATTTATTCCCGGTCCGCGCATCGTAGCATCCGGCCCCGGGATCTCCATCACCGGCGGCCATGGAGATTTGAACAACTACTCGCCTCAGACTCGCGTCCTGATGTTCCCGGAACAGCGTGACTATCAGATCGCCGACGGCCCCGAGCAGCTGCGGCAGACGGTGCGCGCTCAAGTGAAATATGGCGTTGATGTCATCAAGATTCTTGCCACCGGAGGCGTCCTGAGTCGCGGAGACCAACCGGGCGCTCCGCAATATACATTTGAAGAACTGAAAATGGCCGCGGACACTGCCCATGCGACCGGACGCAAGATTGCCGCGCACGCGCACGGCGGCGAGGGCATCAAGCGCGCTATCGCGGCCGGAATCGACTCCATTGAGCATGCTTCGATGGTGGATGAGGAAGGCATTCGAATGGCGAAAGAACACGGCACCTATTTCGTCATGGACATCTACAACGACGATTACATTCTCGGGAAAGCGAAAGACTTCGGCATGCCACAGGAATTCATGGATAAAGAACGGGGCGTTGGCCGCTTGCAACGGGAGAATTTCCGCAAAGCGTTTCAGGCTGGAGTGAAGATGGCCTTTGGCACAGATGCCGGAGTGTACCCGCACGGCGATAACGCCAAGCAATTTCACTACATGGTGATGTATGGGATGACGCCGGCACAGGCCATCCAGGCGGCGACCTGGAATGCCGCGGACTTAATTGGTCGTGCCGCCGATGTCGGGTCGCTAACCCCCGGACGCTACGCCGACCTGATCGCGGTGACTGACGATCCGCTGCAACATGTCGAAGTGCTGGAGCACGTGCAACTGGTGATGAAGGGTGGCGCAGTGGTGAAGGATGAATTAACGCGTAAGTAGGACGGTGCATCTTTCTCGCGAAAAGGGCCATCCGATGTTCAAAGTTTCACTTTCCTCAAGCGCAGCGAATTCGTGATCACGCTCACAGAGCTGAAGCTCATTGCACCGGCCGCGAGGATCGGACTCAGAAGCAGACCGAAGAAGGGGTACAAAATTCCCGCCGCGATTGGAACGCCTACGGCGTTGTACACAAACGCGAAGAAAAGATTCTGGCGAATGTTACGCATGGTTGCCTGACTGAGTTTACGGGCACGCAGAATTGCAGCCAGGTCGCCCTTGATAAGTGTTACCCCAGCGCTCTCCATGGCGACGTCGGTTCCGGTTCCCATGGCGATCCCGACATCCGCTTGAGCGAGCGCCGGGGCATCGTTAATGCCGTCTCCGGCCATGGCCACGATCCGGCCCTGTTTTTGCAGACGGCTTACGGCTTCCGCTTTCTTGTCGGGTAGAATTCCGGCTTCGAATTCTTTGATCCCAAGTTTGGCGGCCACAGCGGCAGCAGTATCACGAGCGTCGCCCGTAAGCATCACCACACGCAAGCCAGCAGCCTGAAGATCGCGCAACGTTTCCGCCGTAGATGGTTTTATGGGATCGGCAATCCCGATCAATCCTGCGGGTCGTTGGTCGATGCCAACGAATATCACAGTCTGGCCGTCGTGACGTAGGGCCTCCGCTTTTTGCTTTAATTCGGCCGGCACGACCAGGTCGCGGAAGAAGTTTTCGTTTCCTGCCGCTACGTTTTTTCCATCTACCTTGCCGCTGATACCTCGACCGGTTTCAGATCGGAAATCTGTAACCGCCAACAGCGGGATGTTATTTTCTTTTGCGCCCGAGACAATTGCGGCCGCGAGAGGATGCTCACTTCCCTGCTCCAGGCTCGCGGCCAGGCGAATCAATTCGGTTTCACTCAATCCTGAAAGCGCCACCACCGACTCTACAGCAGGCTTGCCTTCGGTCAGCGTGCCGGTTTTATCGAACACCAGGGTATCGACTTTTTCCATCAGCTCGAGGGCTTCTGCATTCTTGACGAGAACCCCGGCAGTCGCGCCGCGTCCCGGTGCCAACCATGATCGCCATGGGAGTGGCGAGTCCGAGCGCGCAAGGACACGCAATAATGAGAACGGCCACCGCATTGACCAAAGCGTGAGCCAATCGGGGCTGCGGGCCAACCACGCTCCATACGATGAACGTTAATACAGCGATGGCGATTACTGCAGGCACGAACCAAGCGGCGACGCGATCAGCCAGTCGTTGGATTGGAGCACGGCTGCGTTGCGCCTGGCTCACCATCTGGACAATTCGCGCCAGTAGAGTCTCGCTGCCCACGCGCTCCGCTTGCATGATGAACGATCCGGTAGCGTTCACCGTCGCCCCAATCAATTTGCTACCCGCAGTTTTTTCTACAGGAATGGATTCGCCCGTGACCATGGATTCGTCCACCGAACTCGTGCCTTCAAGGACGACGCCGTCGACGGGAATCTTTTCCCCCGGACGCACGCGCAGGCGATCTCCTGGCTTTACTTGATCGAGCGGAATGTCAGTCTCGGCGCCATCGCGTACGATGCGAGCGGTCTCCGGGCTGAGATTCAACAGCGCCCGGATCGCGGCCCCAGTGCGGCTGCGGGCGCGCAGTTCCAGAACCTGGCCGAGAAGAACCAAGGTGACAATGGCAGCTGCGGATTCGAAGTAGACGGGCGGCGCCCCCGACATTTCGCGCATCGACGACGGGAAGACGCCCGGAAATACTGTAGCCGTGAGACTAAAAACGTAGGCCACGCCGGTGCCCATCGCGATCAGCGTGAACATATTGGTTGAGCGATTGACAATGGAAGCCCAGCCTCGCTGAAAAAATGGCCACCCTCCCCAGAGGACGACCGGAGTCGCTAGCAGCAACTCAATCCATGGCAGCCACGCGAACAACGCTCGTTGGACGGGCATGCCCGGCAACATGTCGGCCATCGCAATTGCAAGCAGAGGAATCGTTAGCCCTAAGCTGACCCAGAACCGGCGAGTCATGTCACGCAACTCAGGATTTTCTTCTTCATGCGCGCCGACGGTTCGCGGCTCCAACGCCATGCCACAGATGGGGCATGAACCGGGGCCAGGACGAACGATTTGCGGATGCATCGGGCACGTATATTCGCTACGGACCGCAGCGTGCGGCATCTCTGCTTCGAGCGCCATGCCACATTTCGGGCAAGGCCCAGGCTTGTCTTTGCGCACCTCGGGACACATCGGGCAAACGTAGTTGCCGGGTTGCGTGGTGGTTTTAGCAGGGGCGATTTGGACCATCTTCGCGCCCGCCGCCGCTGGGTTGAGATATTTCCCCGGCTCAGCTTTAAATTTCTCGGCGCAGCCGTTGCAACAGAAATAATAAGTCTTGCCCGCGTGATCGAGGCGATGTTTGGCGGTCGCGGGGTTCACCGCCATGCCGCACACCGGATCTTTTGCCGTCACCAACGTCGTGGGATTGGTTGTCACGGTGCTTCCGTCAGATTATCTGATTCTAAAACTATTGGATCTTGGCGGAAAGCAATACAGAATCGATGCGAAACGGAGTCTACAGGTAGGACTTCGCTGGCGCGACGTTCCGAACCGCCGCAACGCAGTTGATGGAAGCTCTGGACGGCCCGCATGATCGTTCGGTATTCCTGCGTCCGTCAGTCCCGTTTGGATGAGTCCGCCTACGATCTCGGTGACGAACCGGAGGGCCAGATCGCAGGATATTTTCGGGAACGTTTCACTTCTAGTCGTCGGCTAGCACGGTTCAGGCCGTCCGACTACCGGCAACTATCGTTTCTTTGACTCCCGCTTCGGTGGCGTGTAGATGAACCCGCGGATCACGCCTTCGGTACTTATATAATACCCAACCACTTGGCCTGCATTGTTGATCGCCTGTCCGTCCGTGCTTCCCGGCTGCGATTTTGGCACGTTGATCGAAGCGGTCAGTTTGCCATTAGCAATTGTGACGGTGTGCGCTCCCGGCGGCGTGTTGTCGTCTGCCCAAACTCCAAGGATGACCGACTGGTTGTTGATTCCCCGGAGAACCATGTAGGTGCCTCCCGCTACGTCGATGTCCGAAAAGCCAGCGGTAGGATTCCAATAGAAGCCATGCAGCACGCTGTTCTGACCGCCCCAGTAGCCAACCACTTCCTGGTTATCATTGATAGAGAGTGGGTAGGTTTGGGCCGCTCCCGGCATGTTGAATGCAGTGTTGAGTTTGTCGGATGTGCTGTCGTAAAAAAACCCGTTGTTTGTAGTGGAGTAGTTCGACCAGGTGCCAACGATCTGGTTCAAGTTGTTGAGGGATGCGACATTCGCGCTGTAGTTGTCGTTCGGCAACTTGTCATGGGGAAAGGGGACTGTTATGAGGGTGCCCTTGGGTGGATTCGCCAGAAATACGCCCGTCTGGTTGCGGTGAATGTCAATCGGGCAGTTTCCCGCGATGACCCCCGCCGTATTGATAGCGTTCACCGCGGCCTGATCGCCGCCGGTGCAAACGGAAAACGGCTGCACCGCTTGCCCCCAAAGTTTGTAAAACGGGCCTCTGCCGCTGGCTTCGTTTCCAGCGATGGTAGCTGCGCTGTTCATTACTGACCCGCCGGAATACCCGTAGGCATCGGTCTTTACGATATTATTGGTCCAGACGGCGCCAGGACTGATCACGAAAACCTCGCCGTTCGACTCTCGAAGCCCCAGCACCTGCCCAGAGTCGTTGATGCCGGTGACAAAAAGGGCTGCTTGGCCTGGACTTCGTCCCAGTCCAAATGTTTGATACTTGGCTTGCGCTCCGGCCGCGATCGCTGCGAGCAGGGTCAACATCGTTCCCACAATCTTGATTAGGTTCTTCATGGTCGCCCCTCCCCTTTTTCGCATTCAGAGTATACGCCTCGACCGGCGGTCATTAAGGACAGCGAATGTACCAATGCTGAGCGAGTCTGCCGGCGCGACTCTTGCCGCCGCCCCAGGCTCACTGATTTCCTTCCCGAACCCGGGATGCCTATCCGATATCAGCGATCACGGACGCAATGTTGTATCTTTTAAGGAAGGAGTTACAGCCGATGACTCAGATGGAAGTGGCTTATCGCTACGGGAATCCGCCGAGAGAAGCCGAGATGCGTGCGCTCGACAGTGTGCGCGAAGTCTATGGCGTCCGCAGAATAAGATTTGAGGAAAAGAAGCGGATCGTGTGGGTGGAATTCGACGCCTCGCGGTTCAAGGAGCCAGTAATCGCAGGTCTGCTGCGGGAAGCGGGCTTGGATGTAATAGAAAAATTAGTGCTGGCCTGAAACCGACGGGGGAGCCGGGGGAGGGCTGTCGTCGGCCAGTTCAAGTCAAACTTTAAGGCTGAGGGAAAATGCAAGGGGCGTTCAAGAAAACCTCTGGCCGAAGTTTATCTTCAAGAACGCCCCGTTGCGCGCCACTTCGTATGTAATGTTTTGTAGCATCCGCGTTGCCAATCCTAACTCATTGAAATTACAAAGGCTGAGGTAACTTTCCACTGGGTAGGAATTGCCCGAGGGACGAAAGAATTACTCGAAACCCGGCATCAAGCTGTTCGGGCGAGCCATTTGAGGACGCGAAGCCTGCGCTTTTCCATCCCTCTACTCGCCACCTGTACTCGCCGTGGTGCTACGTTTTCTTCCACTCAGTCATGGATCGTAACTCATCCATGATTTCAGTCAGGCGTTGGCTGCGTCTGGCGTGATCGTTCATCGCACTGAAGTCCGGCCTGGGCATTTGCAAATACGCCTGACTCAGCTTTTGGATTTCAGCAATCTCCCGCCTCAGCGCCTCCACTCGTTCCTTGATACCCGCATCCATCACCGCTAGATTATATCCGCAACTCTCAACCCAAAACGAAACGCCCCGTACTCTAAGAGTCACGGAGCCGGGCGGCGGGCCCAGCCGGACTCTGACACGACACAGGCTGCCCCACCCGTGGCGTGCTGGAGTACGGCTGGGACAGCCCCAGTTAAGACCTGTCATCCTGAGCGGAGTGGCTCCTGCGCACAGCGCAGAAGCCACGAAGTCGAAGGACCCCGATACCGCCAGGAAGTGAAACAAACGATGCCAGGCATTCTGCCAATGGCTCGGAGAGAGTGCGATGAGAATGCCTTGCATCGCGGCAGGATCCGGTTGATTCGCGTCTGGTAACCGGGGTCCTTGGACTTGAACCAGTCCACGACCTCGATATCCACCCGCAACGAGATCCTCTGCCTGCGCGGACGGTTCCAGCGCGACTCGCCGCCCGTATCTTCATCCGCCAGCAACCCCAGGTCGTCCTCAACCGAAGCCCGCAGCCGGCCCACTCTCCCCGGCTGTGCCCGAGCCTTTCGCCGCTTTGCTTTCTTACGTTTGACTGTCATGACACTATTGTATGCCCGTTAGCGTATGCCCACTACTGTCACGACGCTATGTTCCACGTGGAACATTGGAACATAGCACAGGGGGCATGACGTACGAACGGAGTTCTTGATACACTGGTGCTCGTGCGCCCGTAGCTCAGCTGGATAGAGCACTTGGCTACGAACCAAGGGGTCGGGAGTTCGAATCTCTCCGGGCGCACCATTTTTCCTGGCCGCTTCTCTTAGCGAGTAGCTGTCGACTCGGGCTTGCCTACCACTAGGGCCCGGCGGCGAGGCAGTTCGTCATCTGCGATTGCGCCCACGAATTCCAGGTCGAGGCCGAGGCGCTCGCTTTCTTCGCGAGCAGCATCATTGAAAAAATAAACAACGTCACCGCCAAAGCGGTCGAGAAAGCGTCGTCGTTCATCGAGATCGAAGGGGCTCAAGGTGTAAACCTTGAGATCGGATAATTCGCGAACCGCATCCGCGAGATCGCGCTGAAAGGCCAGCGATCCCTGCCTGACTTGCGCCATGGTTAGCGGGAGAACGTGATAGGGCATGAGTAGCAATTCAGTTTACACCTCGCGCTGCGACTCATTTCGAGGCCCGCACGAAGCGCGCAGTGTATCGGACAGCCGTTCACATCTGGTACGCTTGTCTTCTGCAACCTTGGACCCGTAGCTCAACTGGATAGAGCACTGCGCTTCGAACGCAGGGGTTGGGAGTTCAAGTCTCTCCGGGTCCACCATATTCTCTCTCGAACAATTTATTGTCCTCTGACGCCTCGCTTCGCTCCGCTGAACAGTCGAGGCGCCTGTTCCCACGTGGTTCTTGACTACAATGTGGAGGTGAAGACCTGGGACGTGATTATTGCCGGGGGAGGAATTATTGGGCTCTCGCTGGCGCGCGCGTTGCGCAAGAGCAACGCCCGCGTGTTGGTGGTGGAGCGGGGTGAACCGGGTCGCGAAGCTTCATCGGCCGCGGCTGGAATGTTGGTGGACAGCGACGAAGAGACGCTGCCCGCGCTCCGCGAATTGGCTCGGGCCAGCGCGAGAATGTATCCAGAGTTTGCGCAGGAGTTGCTGGATGAATCGGGAATCAACGTCGACCTCCGCGATCAGGGAACAATCGCGCTCGCGCGATCCTCGGACCCGCAATCCGTCGAGCAAGGCGTAGAGCCTGCCGCGAAAATACTCACCGCTTCTGAATTGGCAGAGCTAGAACCGGCGCTGGCCGACGTTGGCCTGCCGGCATTTTATTTACGGGAACGCAGCGTTGATCCGCGCGCCCTGGTTCGCGCCAGCCTCAAAGCGGCGAAACATCGCGGCGTGGATTTCGCGACTGGAACGACCGTGACGGACCTGCTGCTGAGCGATGGACGCGTCGCCGGCGTGCGCACGGAACGATCTTCTTACCATGCTCCGGTGGTAGTGAATTGCGCGGGCGCTTGGGCTGCCCAAATTTCTTCGCATCACTTCCCCACCCGCCCCGTTAAGGGACAGATGCTGGCGGTCGTCGGCGGTCCCAAATTGCGCCATGTTGTGCGAAGCCCCGAGGTTTACCTGGTGCCGCGGAGCGATGGGAGAATCCTGATCGGCTCGACCGTGGAAGAGGCGGGATATGACAAGCGTACAGATGTAGACACGATTCAGCGGCTCCATCAAGATGCGATTCGATTGATTCCGGCGCTCGCAGAGGCGCGGATTCTCGAAGACTGGGCCGGGCTGCGGCCGGGCACTCCAGACAACCTTCCGATTCTAGGACCAGCAAACACTCCGGGATATTTTGTGGCTGCGGGACATTTTCGAGATGGAATCTTGCTGACACCGGTCACTGCGCTGGTGATGGCGCAGGTAGTAACGGGCACTCAACCTGACTATGATCTTTCCGCATTTACTCCGTCGCGATTCCAAGTGCCATTGTGGCGCAGGCGCGCCCTCGCGCTAAGTTCTGGTGCGCTGGAAATCAAACGCCGCTGCTAGACGACTCCTCGCCGTGCAAACTTCTGTGCCCAGTACAGTGCAGAACCGGCAGCCGAGGATACTTGGGGAAGGCAGGATCGCTGTCAGAAAGAGTGCAGCGATAGAACACTGATCCACGCGCGGATTCGATTCGCTGACTGTACATACAGTCCAGGCACAGACCAACCCTGCGTCCTTCAGCTGAAAACTCTCCTTCGTTCATCCCCGCAGAATAGCATTCTGAAAAAAGGCTTAACCACAGGGGAACACAGGGGAGCACAGAGGCAAAGCCTGAAAATTCATGTATTGTTGGCTTGCCGCCGGTCGGGCATGCAACAAGATGTGGAGCGCGAACCGGCGTCCCCGCTTCAGGTATACTTAGCTGTTTCATCGGCAATTCAAATCCCAGATCAGATCGGGTTCGCGAGAAAGAGGACACATCTATGGCATCCCCGGCGGTGGATTATGCTCGTTCTAACCAGCAACGCTTCGTAAATGAACTAAAAGATCTGCTTCGCATCCCCAGCATCAGCACCCTGGACGAGCACAAGTCGGACGTGCGCAAAGCCGCAGAATTTGTCGCTGCGGACCTGCGCCGGGTTGGCATGGAAAATGTCGAAGTCATCGCGACCAAGGGACATCCTCTGATCTATGCCGACTGGCTGCATGCGCCGGGAAAGCCAACGGTGCTTTGCTATGCGCACTACGATGTGCAACCGCCCGATCCGCTGAACGAATGGATCAGCCCGCCTTTTGAGCCAACCGAACGCAACAATAATATTTACGCGCGCGGCGCCGTCGACGACAAAGGCCAGCTTTGGATGGAGATCAAAGCGATCGAATCGTTGATGAAAGGCCACAACGGCAAGCTGCCGCTGAACGTGAAATTCATCATCGAGGGCGAAGAGGAAGTTGGTGGCGAGTCGATTGCCGAGTTTGTCCGCAAGCAGAAGCCGAAGCTAAAGGCGGATTTCGCCCTGGTTTGCGATACCGAGCTGTTCGCTCCCGATCTTCCAACTCTGTGCGTCGGCCTGCGTGGCTTGGTTTACACCGAGATCGAAGCCTACGGGGCGAAGACAGATCTGCATTCCGGAATGTATGGAGGCGCGGCGCCGAATCCGTTCTTCGCTTTGATTGAAATCATCAGCAAGCTGAAGGACTCCAAAGGCAAAGTCCTTATCCCAGGTTTTTACAAGAACGTGAAAGCTCCGAGCAAAGACGAACTCAAAGCCTGGAAGAAACTGCCGTTTAACGAGGAGCACTATCGCAAGACGGAAGTGGGGTCCAAGGTTCTGACCGGCGAGCCAGGATTCTCCGTGCTCTATCGCACCTGGGCACGTCCGACGCTGGAAGTTCACGGCATGCCGGGCGGTTTCACTGCGCCAGGAGCCAAGACTGTGATTCCCGCAAAGGCTGCCGCCAAGGTTTCGATGCGCATGGTACCGAACCAGGATCCCGACGACATTCTCAAGCGCTACACGGCGTATGTGAAAAAACTTACGCCCAAGGGAATCGAAACCAAGATCAAAGTCTGGAGCAAGGGCCCGGCATGCGTGGTGGGCACGGACAACAAGTATGTGAAAGCCTCCACCGAAGCCATGCGCGAGATCTTCAAGAAAGACACCGTGTTCATTCGCTCTGGCGGTTCGATCCCAATCGTCACCGATTTCCAGGACGTACTGAAGATTCCAAGCGTGATGATGGGCTTTGGCTTGCCCGACGACAATCTGCACGCCCCTAACGAGAAGTTCCACATCCCGAACTTCCATCGCGGGATCGAGTCGATCTGTCTGTTCTTCGAGAAACTAGGCGAATAAGCGCCGCTGAAAATCCAGACAACGGGATAAGGGCACAAGTCATCGTGCCCTTTTTCTGTTGTTGAGCTGTATTGGCAAGCGCCGTTCTGGCCTGCCTGATAACTTTTCCAGCTCACGCCAGTCTGTTTGTCTTGGTCATTTCGTGAGATTCCCCAATGCACGGCTAACCCAATTGTTATTGTGCTGTGCATTGACTTGTGGTCTGCCCGCTTTCGGCCAGCAGGCTTGGCGCTACGATCTCCGCACCGGCGATCATCTTCTCTATCACTACGTGATCGATCGTGAGGTCACGAGTCCCGCCGGGCAGCTCCATACCGAATCAACATTCAACACTCATGTACTCGTCCTGGGAGAAAAAGATGGCCGGTTGAGCATTGGATTTCAGCGCAACCGGGAATCGGCTCGCTTGGTCGAATACCGGGAACACGGGAAGGACAAGCTCAAGCAGGAGTCCGCGGAGTTTGACCAGACTTTGGCGAAAAGACCTTCCCGCTTCGGAGAGACTAACGAGTTTTCCGTCACGGGCGAAGCCTTCGATTACTGGGAGGCGGCACGCGAGAGTTCGAGCAAAATCCTAATGGCAGTACACGAGATCGAAGCCCTGCCAACAGGAGCCGTAAAAATAGGTGACAAATGGAACAACCGTAACCTGCTCGGACTCGAGTTCCGCTATGCCGCCGATGAGACGATTTCTGGCAAGCAGTGTGCGCGAGTCGAAGGAACCGGCGGAGAACAGCATCTCACTTATTGGTGGTGCCCCGCCATCGGTGCGATTGCGAAGATTCAAGTCGATGGCTTTTATTCGATTTATGAGTCTCGTGTGCATGAGAGGTTGAGCTTTGAGCTGCAGGAGAAACGACGCAGCGAGGAGTTGGCGGATTGGCTGAAATCTCCGGACACGCAACTGGGCGCACTGGATGCGCTGTTGTCCTCGCGTTGGGTTCCAATCCAGGCGGCATTGCTTGCTCCCGCGCTGCAGTCGCCGGATGTACAAATTCAAGCCAATGCGCTGGCGGTTATCTACCAGCGTAATCTCAAATTGCCCGACATGGAGGCGGTGAACAAGCTCGCGCAAAGCGGCGATGCCCAGGTAAAACGGATCGCCACGAAGATTCTCAATCCCCGGAAGACTGGAAGCCAACGCGTCGGGCAGTGCACTCTCCCCGCGACAACGCACGGACCCGAGAAAACCGGAACGTCGCTTCGTTTCATGCGCAACGATAAATATCGCAACGAATTTTATGTGCTGCATGTGCCCGTCGACTATCGCGGTGATCGTCCCCTCCCGTTGTTGGTGTACCTCAGCGGTGGTGCGGGGACTGGCCATGGACGCGGTGAACACGTCGGAGGATGTCGTTGGGCCCACGGACTATCTGGTGCTGTATCCGCAGGCCGCTGATTTGTGGTGGAAACCGGAAGCGGCAACGCACTTCGTCGCGCTATTGCAGGAAGTCTTGCAGGATTTCAATGTCGATCATGACCGCGTCTACATCGCGGGTTTCAGCAACGGCGGCTCCGGCAGCGTTGACTATGCGAGGCTGTGGCCGCAGCGATTCGCTGCTGTCGTCTCGATGATGGGAGCTGGCGTTTGCATGTCAGAGATCTCGGACACGTTGGCGAATGTTGCCAATTTGCCGGTGCTGTTGATCCACGGCGACAAGGATCCACTGATTGACCCTGCCTGCTCGCAGGCAACATATGACGCCCTAGGTAAGCTGTCTCCGAGATTTCCTCCGGAACTGCATATGCTGAAGGGCCGTGGCCACGAGATCACGCTCGACGGGGATGATGGCCTAACGCTGCCATTCATCGCCAATAAAGTACGCAATCCCTGGCCGACAAGAATCACGGCGAGGTTTGCTGACACGACTTACCCCCGCCAATATTGGGTGGAGTTGGTGGCGAAAAAAGGCGGCCTCGCAACTATCGACGCACAGATTAAAGCGGATAACACAATCGAACTCTCGACCAAGAATGTCATGCGCCTGCGCGTGCTGCTTCGTCCGGAGATGTTCAGTTCCAACGGAACCATTAAGGTTGTGCTCAACAAGGCCGAGGTCTACCACGGAGATTTGAAGCAGGATTGCGCGGTGCTGCAACAGAGCGCAGCGGCTGCGGAAGACTCGGCGCTCGGTTACACGCAGGCGCTCGAATTCGATGTTTCGAAGTAAATCCGTGTTTCCTTTTCTTCCCGTCTGCGCTAGGCTAATTGTGCTCTCGCGATCCTCCCTTCCTTCTTTGTTCTCCTACCAGTTTGTTGCGCAATGGGTGCATAGTGTGTGCAAAATGACGTGGTTTGGTATAGGCAGCCCCTATATATGGTGTTTTACTACTTGACCCCGGCGGGTTTTGGCCGTTACAGTAGCTCTAATTTGTGCACGCCATCTCCAGCCGAGGGTCATGCGTTCGCGCGAGCGAGCGCGGAGGAATCTGATCAGTAACGGGGATTGAAACGTAAGGTTCTTTGACCTCGCTCGGACGATTCGTCCGAAGAGAGTCGTTCAGGCTAAGGAGTGTGTTTTGCTAAAACTCAAGAAGCTGCAGATTCTCGGATTCAAGTCTTTCTGCGACCGTACCGAACTCAAGTTTCACGGGGATGGCGTGGCGGCCATTATCGGGCCCAACGGTTGCGGCAAATCGAACATTGCGGATGCCATTTCATGGGTGCTGGGCGAGCAATCGGCCAAGACGCTGCGCGGTTCGCGCATGGAAGACGTCATCTTCGCCGGCACGCGCGACCGCAAGCCCACCGGCATGGCGGAAGTGGCGCTCACTTTGATCGATCCCGAAGTTTACGACGGGCCTGACGCGCAGAATCCCACTGAGATCGAAGTGCGCGATGATTTGCCTGCGGACGATTGGGACGAAACGGAAGTTCGAGCGCGCGCTGCGGAAGAGACCGAGCGCCTTACGGAAGAAGCGCAACCCGGAAAAACTGAAGAGGTCGAGCGGGCGATGAATTCAACATCGCTGGCTGAGGCTTATCCAGAGGACGAACCAGTCTTTGCAGTTTTCACAAATCCGTCGGTGGTCGTCAGTTCGGGAAGTCCGGTGAACCCCGGCTTGACGATTGCATCCGACAAGAGTTCTCAGGTAGTCCTCAAGATCCGTCGCCGCAAGTTCCAGCAGCAGTTTCGGTCCGGTGAGATTGTGGTCACGCGGCGTCTATTCCGCTCCGGGGACAGCGAGTATCTTTTGAATGGCAAGCTATGCCGCCTGCGCGACATTCAGGAACTATTCATGGGCACGGGGCTCGGGCCAGAATCCTATGCGCTGATCGAGCAAGGACGCATCGGTCAAATTCTGAGCAGCCGGCCCACGGATCGCCGGGCGATCATTGAAGAAGCAGCGGGGATCACTAAATTCAAAACCAAGAAGCGCCTGGCGGAAGCTCGCCTGGAAGATGCCAAACAGAACCTCGCCCGGGTGAACGATATTTTCGAAGAAGTGACGCGGCAGATGAATTCGTTGAAGCGGCAAGCGTCCAAGGCAGAGCGCTATGCAAAGTTGCGGGAGGAAATGCGCGCAAAACTGCGGCTGGTTCTGGCGAGTAAGTTTGTCCAACTAGACCGCGAAAGCGCGGAGATTGATGAACGGATTAATTCGCTGTCAGAAGACATGCGTCAACAGGCGGAGACGGTTCAGCAGTTCGAAACCGAACATGCCGACCGCACGCAACGCGGCTACGCCATCGAGAACGAGATTCGCGAAAATCGCGAGCGCCTGAACCAGATCAAATTGGAGAGCGAGCGAGCGCATGCGCAGCGCCGGCACAATCAAGAACGCTGCGCGGAACTGGTGGCTCGTGCAGCTGCATCTGAGGCCGAGTTGACCCAGGCACGCGAGAGGTTGACGGTCCTCGAGGCGGAACGTGATTCAAATCGTCAGGTGCTGGACTCGGCGACTGCCGAAGTAAGCGCGGCGCAACAGGAACTGGCGTACTGCCAGCAGGCAGCTGCGGAAGCAACGAACGCGCTCGCTAACCTGGAGCGTCAGCAAGAAGACTCGCGCAGCGCGATCATCGAGATTGTGGCGTCTGCTTCCAATCTACGCAACCAGCTCACGCAAGCGGAAGAACGGCTGGCGGCGGTGGACCGCGAAGGGCAACGCCTCCACGCTGAAATGGAGGTTGCGACGACTCAGGTCGAAGCTTTCGGCGGGCAGCGCGGGCAGCTTGGACTAGAGTTCGAATCTGTGTCTCAGCGCGTCGCCGGCTTGGCCGAAGAAATCGCGCATACGCGTCTGTCGCTCGAATCAAAACGGCGCGATGAGAGTTCTGCTAAAGCCCGACTAGATAGTCTGCGGGCGGAATACGCCTCGGCTATTGGGAAAAAGGGATCGTTAGAAGCGGTAATTGCCGAGCATGGATATTCGACGGAATCCGTGCGTCGCCTGTTTCAGTCCGGAGTGATGAACGGGGGACTTGCTCCCGCTGGGGTGTTGGCCGACTTCCTCGAAGTAGAACCACGTTACGAAGGCGTAGTCGAAGACTTTCTCCGTGACGAACTGAATTACATCGTTGTCAAGTCGTGGGACGCCGCCGACGAGGGCCTGCGCCTGCTGCGCACTGACGTAGACGGCCGTGCCACGTTCCTCGTACATCCGGAAGATTCGCAAGCCAAGTTCTCGTTTGCCGTGGACGAAGCCGCCCGTGCATCGACGCCGGCGCAGTCCATTGTTCCTCTCAAACATGCGATACGCGTGCTGAATGGATTTGGACGATCGTTAGAAGTCATCCTTCCCAAACTGCGGGACGGCTACATCGTTCCTGAGCCTGCGTTTGCGCGCGAGCTTGCGCTGTCTAATCCTGATGCGTTCTTCCTTTCGCAATCCGGTGAGTGCTTCCACAACGTCACCGTCACCGGCGGCAAGCAACGCGCGGAAGGACCTCTCTCGATGAAGCGCGAATTGCGCGACGTGATGCGCCTTCTGGGTGAACTGGAACTGGCGCTGCGCAACGACGAAATCATGGTTCTGACCCTGGGTCGCGAAATTAAGGATCTCACTTCCCTGCTCGATCGGCTCGAATCGGAAAGACGCGACGCTGAGAAGCAGGCCATGACATCCGAACATCTATTGCAGCAACTGGATTCAGAGCTAGCCCGAGTCGGCGAGCGCCTGAGTACTTGCCGCCACGAAATTCAGCGACTGGCTTCCGAGCGCGCCGAGCAAGAGGGGTTGATCGCGTCGCGAAGGGGCGAGTTGGCCGCATTGCAACAGCAGCGCGACGAGTTGGAGCGGCTGTCTGCATCGGCAAATCAAGAATTGGCAGCCATGCGCGAGCGCCGTGAGTCTGCGGCTCAAACCGCTTCTCAACATCTGGCTCGAGTAGCGACCTTGGAGGAGCGACATCGCTCAGCCACCGTGGTGCTGGAACGGATTGAAACTCTCTTCGCGGACGTAAATGGACGAGCCAATTCATTGCAGGGGCAAATCGAGGCTTCGTCGGCTGAGCACCTCCAGCGGGAAACCGAGAATCAGCAGATCGCAACCCAGCTCGAGGAGTTCGAGGCAGAACGGAACGTCGGCGACGCCCGCGACGGCCTGCTGCAATTCGAGTCAGAACAAGTTCGCGCTCGCTTACTTGAAATTGAGGACGCGCTGCGCAACGCCCGCCAACTGCTCGACCAGGCTCGCGACCGTCGTGCCGAACTTTCCGCGGCCGCAGCCAAGTTGCAATCGGACGCTCAATATATGGCAGAAACCTGCCTGAACGAATTGGGTGTGCAGCGTCACGAGTTACTTGCCGATGGCGCAATTGCGGTTGCCAGCGGCGAGCAACTTGCAGTGGAAGACCAGGTCTATCGCGAGATGCGCACCCGCCTTGACGCCATGGGCCCGGTTAATATGATGGCTCTCGAGGAATACAAAGAGACCGCCGAGCGTCACGGATTTCTTGAGACACAGAGAAAAGACCTGCTGGATTCGATCGAGAATACGCAAGCCACGATCAAAGAAATCGACATATTCTCGCGCCAGAAATTCGACGAAGCCTTCCTCAAAATCAACGAAAACTTCCAGACCACATTCCGCAAACTATTCGGCGGCGGTCATGGGTTTATGCGCCTGACCGACGAAGAGAACAGCGCCGAGAGCGGCATCGACGTCGTAGCTTCGCCTCCCGGCAAGAAGTTGCAGAACGTGCTGCTCCTGTCCGGCGGCGAGAAAGCCCTCACGGCGTTGGCACTTTTGGTCGGAATATTCCAGTACCAACCTGCCCCATTCTGCATTCTCGACGAAGTCGATGCCCCGCTGGACGAGGCCAACATCGGCCGCTTCACGGAGTTGGTGCGCGAGATGAGCGTACAGACTCAATTCGTCTTAATTACGCACAGCAAGAAAACCATGAGCATCGCTCCCGTGCTGTACGGGGTCACCATGCAGGAACCGGGAGTGTCGAAACTGGTATCAGTCCGCTTCGGCGCAACAGCGTAATGGGCCAGTATTTCTCAGCCATTTTGAGCGGCCGTTCGTAGCCAAAACCGCGGTAACAATCTTTCCCTTCTGATTGTGGGATTTCGCGTCATTCGAATGTATACATGCGAATACATATGATGTAGCATGTAGTTGAGGATAATCCCATGCCAGAATCTGCTGTCCTTACCCTGCGTCTTGACCCCAAAGTCAAGAAACAATTAGACCGCCTGTCTCGCGCAATGAGCCGTACGCGTTCTTTCGTAGCCGCGGAAGCCATTCGAGAATACGTTGCGCTGAACGACTGGCAAATCCATGAGATAAAGAAGGGCATAGCCGAAGCCGACCAGGAAGACTTCGCCAGCGATAAAGACGTTGCGCGCACCCTTAAAAAGTGGACCCGCCGTGCAGACTAAGTGGCTACGCCGAGCCCTTGCAAACCTAGAGGCGGAGGCTGCATACATCTCACGCGACAACCCCGCCGCAGCAGGCCGCGTGGTTGAGGCAATTGCCACTGCCGTGGAACGACTGGAACAATATCCCGCCATGGGGCGCCCCGGCCGCGTTGCGGGCACGCGAGAGTTGGTCGTTACCGGCACACCTTACATAGTTCCTTATCGCGTTCGCGGCGACACAGTTCAACTGCTACGCCTATTTCACGCGGCCCGTAAATGGCCAACCCACTTTTGATCCTACTCAGGCTCCCCCCTTCCCCGCCTAGTTATCCTCTGCCTTCCTCAGTTTTTCCACAAAGCAAAACCCTTGAAAACGGTTGCCCACAGCCTGATCTCAGCATATCGTCTCGGGTGTCAAGACTTTTCCTTTCAAGCGCATGCGCAACTCATCCTGCATCGTGACTTAAATCGTTGACAAATATTTTTGGCGGGTTAGAATACGCGACGTTTTCTGAATGTAGAATTCCAACATGAGCCCCCAACTTCTCGATCCCGTTCTGCTTCGTACCGACTTTCCCGATCTCAGGCTACACGCCAGCGGCAAGGTCCGCGACGTTTACAATCTCGACGACGACCACCTCTTGTTTGTAGCCACTGATCGGATTTCAGCGTTTGATTACGTGCTGGCCACCGGCATCCCGCACAAGGGACGCGTCCTCACCCAGATTTCGTTGTTCTGGTTCGAGTTCCTTCGCGACGTAGTGCCTAATCACCTGGTAACCGCCAATGTGGACGAATATCCTGCTGCGGTGCGAAAGTATGCCGACCAGCTCCGGGGACGTTCCATGATGGTTAAACGCGCCAACATGTTCCCTGTTGAATGCGTGGTCCGCGGATACATTTCCGGATCGGCCTGGAAGGAATACAAAACCAGCGGTCGCGTGTGCGGAATAGAACTGCCTGCCGGGCTCAAGGAGTCCAGCCAGTTGCCGGAGCCGATCTTCACTCCGTCGACCAAAGCAGTTACAGGCCACGACGAAAATATCCCCTTCGATCAGATGACGAGAATTGTTGGAGTCGAGTTGAGCCAGCAACTTCGTGAACTCACACTGAAGATTTACAAGAAGGCGGCGGACTACGCACGGCAGAGGGGCATCATTATTGCCGATACGAAATTTGAATTTGGGATGACCTCGCAAGGCATCACGCTGGCGGACGAAGTGCTGACGCCGGACTCGTCCCGCTTCTGGCCAGCTGATAAATATCAGCCAGGCGGAGCCCAGGATTCCTACGATAAGCAATATGTTCGCGATCATCTGGAAGAAATTCGCTGGAACAAGCAGCCGCCTGCACCGGCTCTACCCGCCGACGTGGCCAACAAGACCAGCGAGAAGTATCTGGAAGCATTTCGCCAGCTCACGGGGCGCGAGCTGGATGTTTAGCGGCAAAACGATTGGGAGCACGCGATGACCGTTGCCGACTGGGTCATTGTGGCAATGTTGGTAGTGTCGGTGATTCAAGCGGTGAGTTCGGGCTTCTTCCAGGAAGCTTTTGGAATTGCTGGGCTGGTATTTGGCTATCTGCTAGCTGCATGGAATTATCAGCGGCTGGCGGAGCGATTTGCTCCCCACATGAAGTCGGTTTGGCTGGGTGAAATCGCAGCATTTCTGATCATTTTTGTGGCGGTGATGCTGCTCGCCGGCATCGCCGGACGTATTGCTCGGTGGATAGTGAAGGAAGCCGGGCTCAGTGGTGTGGATCGGGTTTTGGGCGGAGCGCTGGGGCTGCTGCGCGGATGCTTGACTGTGGCAGTGGTCCTCATGAGCATGGCGGCGTTCACGCCTACGTCGAAGTGGCTGGAGGGTTCTGAACTGGCACCCTATTTTCTGGTAGTCGGGCGCGCCGCCATTTGGGTAGCGCCGGCGGAATTGCGGGCGCGCTTTTATCAGGGCCTTGACTTGTTGCATCACGCGCAGCGGCAATCCTGAAACTGTGCGGCTGCATCATCGCCGTAAAAATATGGCAACCGGGTAAGAGCTTAAGGCCTTCCCAAAAGAAAGAGAGATGCCGTGAGAGATCAGCTGGAAGCCCTCATCCTCCAGATGTACAAAAGCAACATTCTTTACAGCGAAGCGGTCCGCGAATTCAAGAAACGTTTCATTCTCACCGTGCTTCAGGAAAATGGCGGGAATCAATGCCGCGCCGCCCGTCAACTGGGGATGCACCGCAATACCCTGAGCCGCACCATTACCGAACTGAGAATTGATGTGCGCCAGCTCCGCGCGGGAGCCAAGCGTCCTCCCCGCAGCGCGCGCCCCGCTGGGTATGACAAGAAGGCGCTGCGTTAGCTAACCGCCCGATAAGAAGTCCCGGCACAAATAAATAAGGGCAGCGCCGAAAACGCTGCCCCGCTTTCATTCCAGTTCCTTACTCGCAAACTTACTTGGTTGTCGGATGATGACGTACCGGCGCTTTCGCTGGTGCCTCTTTCGTCAGCAACGCGCCTTTTTCCATGGTCATGACGAACGGGCTCGGGGTATATGACACCGGAGTTCCAGCGAAATCCAGCGTGGAACCCGCAGCCGGCATCATTTTGGCAGGAATGGTGCCGCCCATTGTTACCACGATGTCAGCCGTCTTCTTATCGATATCATCCTGACTCGCGGCGATTTGCACTTCGGTAGGAGTGGCGCTCACCACCGTACCTTCCATCTGCAAGGGCACGCCCTTGATTGCAGACCAGACCTTGTCCGCATCTGCCTGAGCACCGGCCGAGAGTACCAATTCCCACTCGGCAAAACTCATATCTTTGGGAGCCTTGTTCTTTACCAGGTCAGCCGCTTGTTCGGCGGGAGTGGGCGGGACGTATGCTTTGATAGTGAACCCGGCCGGCGGCAACGGCGTTGTCGCTGTCTGCGCCAAGAGCTCGTTCCAACCCTCTTCTGAACCGTGATACTTCACATACTTGCTGTGGCCAAATTTTGTGATCTGGGCCTTGCCCGCCGGATCTTTCACCAGGTTCACAGCGCGAGCTATGAAAAACAGTCCGTTCACATCGTCTTCAGGTGTCGCGGTGAGGCTGGCCAGCGCTAGAGGATAGACATTCTCGACGTTGTTCGGATCCGCTTCCACGGCTGCCCGCAGATACTTCTCAGCGGCTGCATTGTCCTTCAGTTGAAGCGCGGAAAAACCAGCCACGCTGTTCAGCAACCCGCCCATCTGGGTTTTCTGTTTTTCGAAGTCCGCGTCGGATGCGCCGTCCGGTTTGGTCATGTTGGGAAGCGCCTGTAAACCTTTTTCCGCATGTCCTCTGGCATCTGCCCACTTTTGCGCAGCCCGTTCATTGAACGCCAGTAAAACCAGCGCCCGAACATTGTTCGGATTCGCCGTCAACAGTCGATTGGCAGTTTCAATTACCTTAGCCTGATTGCCGGACTGCTGGTACGCTCCCATCAAAAGCTCCAGCGCATCTTCCTTCATTACGCTATTGGGATATTGCAACAGGAAAGCTTCGATCCCGCTGATTTTCCCCGCCGCATCGCCTTGCTGAACCGCGGTAACGTAGGCGTTATACTCCGCCGGGTCTTTGATCTCTTTCTTCTGTTGAGGCGCCGCTTGCGGCGCGGCGGATTGGGCGGGCGCTGCGGGCTGGCTTGGCGCTTGCGCTACGGCTGGCTGCCCCCATGTGATTCCAGCAAACATAAACGCAATCGCGACTAGACTCGTCTTCATGTTGAAATGGCTCCTTGAATTTTCGGGAAACGCGGACGGCACTCTATTCCGGATGCACCCAAGCTCCAACACCCGGCCCTTTTTGAGGCATGCGCTTCATAGCTCATGCAACAGGCCCGGAAAACTCAGCGTCGTCAGAATCGCCCCGCGACGCCAGAATATTAATTCCGGTGAGCCGGATTATAAGTATGTATCTCGCCGAAGGCAAGGGCAGTTTCCCAAGTTTCCCCATCTCTTATATGATGCGCTACAACAGGGCTACGTGACGAGCCTCCCAACATTAACAATCGCTCAATCCTGATGAGGGTTCATGCCCGACGTAAATAATGACAGTCTCGCTGGCCAAGTCGCTGTGATTACTGGCGCTGGGCGTGGTATCGGCGCCGCAATTGCATCGAACCTGGCCAGCCTGGGCGCCGTAGCCGTCGTTTGTGGGCGCACGCGGAGCCTTCTGCAGACCACCGCCACGGCGATCTCCAAAACGGGCGGACGCGCCGAGGTTGCGGAATGCGATGTCACTGACCTGCTCTCCGTCGAGACCGTCGCCGCCGATGTGGAGCGCAGGCATGGCCGGGTTGACATTCTGGTTAACAACGCCGGCGTAGGCGGCTTTGGAGGCCCGTTGCATACCTTGCCACTTGAGTCATGGGAGCAAGTCTTGAACACAAACTTGCGCGGAGTTTTCTACTGCATTCGCGCCTTTGCCCCGCTGATGATTCGTGTCCGAACCGGCCACATCATCAACATTTCTTCTCTTGCCGGCAAGAATGCTTTGCCAAACGGAGCCGCCTACGCCGCCTCTAAGTGGGGACTAAACGGGTTGAGTTATTCCGTTGCGGAAGAGTTACGCACCTACAACATTCGCGTCTCGGTCGTCTGTCCGGGCTCGGTGGACACCGAACTGAGCCCGCACGCCGGCAAAGACAAAAGCAAAATGCTGCAACCATCGGACGTAGCCCACGCGGTAGCCATGCTGGTGACGCAAGCTCCGCAATCCTTCATGAGCGAAATCCTCCTCCGCCCAACTCAGAAACCGTGATGTTTCGCTTTGAGTAAAGGGCCGGGGGCGGGGTTTTGTTTGACTGGGAATGACCAGCGCTTCTGAATTCTGTCATCCGACCGGAGTGGGGCACGACAGGGGCGCAACCTCGTACACAATCAAAATCTAAACGCAGGCCGCCTTCACTTCTTGAATAAATTCTCAAACGCTGCCCGGGCATCCTGCGGTTTCGCCGCCGCGGGCGTAGATGTCTCCTTTTCCACCCGAACCCGCATGGAGTAAAAGGTGCAGGAATTGCGTTCATCCTTACGCGCGATCCGCTCCGGAATCGGCTGTGTACACTCGAATCGGCTGGAGGTATCGAAGTACGTGCACTGCCGGCAGGAGTGCAATTCGAAGCTACATTTCGGACACTTGCCAACTGGCTCAGAAACTGCAGTCAGCAATGCACCGCATTGCGCACAACGCGACACCGTATGCGTACCCGGCATCTGCAGCGCGCGGGGACCAAAAGTATCTTTCTTAACCGGCCGGTCTGCCGATTGCCGTTCCTGTTTTTCGCGCTTCTCGCCGCTGTCCTGGTAGCCGTGCTGGCGATATTTCTGGGACACGCAGTACCTCCGGGTTTGACTCAACATTCTCGCGCTTGTCTGAGATCCCTACAAGTCCAAAGCGCGGGCACTGGGGCGATGCACGCTCGTAGTGCGCCGATACTAGCCCGAATTGTAATTCACCATAGCGAGTGCTAACATCCGAATAGAAACGAAGAGTTGGAGGCATTTATGTCGGATAGAGGCGGCAATAGTTTAGTGTGGTTCCTTGCGGGATTGGGCATTGGCGCGATTGCCGGTGTTCTCTATGCCCCGCGTTCGGGCGACGAGACGCGGCAGGCATTGCGTGCACGAGCCGAGGATGGTCGGGAATTCATGCGTGATCGCGCTCGGCAGGCACGCGAGCAAGCTGCCGGATGGGCGGATCGCGGACGTGAAGTGCTGAACCAGCAAAAAGAGCAGTTCCGCTCCGCCTACGAAGCCGGCAGACAGGCCTATCACGAGGCCACTGCATCTGATGGCGGCACGCCGACTCCATAATGCATCCAAGATCTGCGCGGCTGCAGTGAGGAGCGCGCAAAGCGGGTAAACACTTATGGATTATCTTCCAATTTTCATCGGCTTCACTGCGGCTGCGGTCGTGATCCAGGCTGGAATCTTGGTCGCCATGTATTTAGCGGTTCGCCAAACCAGCGCACGCCTGGAAGCGGTTTCTGCCGAAGTTCGCTCCAAACTCATGCCCGCAGCCGAGATCATGCACTCCATGCTGCAGGAGTTTCGGCCCCATCTCGAAACTCTGGTCACCAATGTGAGCGAGTCAAGCACCCTGGTCCGCAACCAGATGGAGCGGCTCGATGCCACGGTGAGCGATGTGATTGATCGCACGCGCCTGCAGGTTATCCGTGCCGATGAGCTTGTGAACCGCACTTTGGATCGCGTGGAAAGCACGACTGACATGGTTCACAAAACCGTGGTTTCTCCCGTGCGCCAATTCTCCGGGCTGATTCAGGGCATCACGACAGGGCTGGAATTTTTGATTGGTGCGAAACGCCGCCCCCGCAACGTCAACGCCGTCCCGCAAGATGAAATGTTTATCTAGGGTTTTTCAGGGACATTTCACACAATCCAGCCGCCGCCTACGACGGCATCGTGATCGTAAAATACAGCGGCTTGACCTGGCGTAATGGCACGCTGTGGCTCGTCGAAGGTCACTAACACCTCGTCTTCGCCCGACTGCTCCAGTATGGCGGAGGCGCCTTCATGGCGATGGCGGATCTTCACCTTTACTCGTAGAGGCTCGCTCAGACCTTCCAACGCAATCAGATTCACGCGCCGGGCGCGCAGCGTGCGCGAATACAGATCCTCCTGATTGCCGACCACCACTTGCCGTTCGTCTCCCTTGATTTGGATCACATACAGCGGGGAACCGGTCGCAACTCCCAATCCCTTGCGCTGGCCGACAGTGAAATTGTGAATGCCTGCATGTTCGCCAATGACTTCTCCGCCCGCAGTGACCAACTCGCCGGCAGTGTCCGGGAGGGCTTCGCCTCGGTCTGACAAGTAAGCGTCGAGAAACTTCTTGTAATCTCCGCCAGGAACGAAGCAAATTTCCTGGGAATCGGGCTTTTCAGCAAGAGCAAGGCCGTGACGGCGCGCCCGCTCGCGCACTTCCGGCTTGGTCATTTCTCCAAGCGGAAACAAGGTGCGGCTCAGCTGCTCCTGGGTCAAGCCAAACAGAAAATAAGTTTGATCCTTGGCCAAATCAGCAGGCCGCTTGAGCAACCATCGCCCGCGCGTCTCATCGAACTCCACCCGCGCATAATGGCCGGTGGCAAGCGAATCAGCCCCAATCTGCCGGGCGACAATCAACAACTCATCGAACTTCAAATGGTTGTTGCACAAGCTGCATGGAATGGGCGTACGTCCCGACAAATATTCTTCGACGAACGGCCGGACCACTTCGCGCTCGAACCGCTCCTCGTGATTAACCACGTAATAGGGGATGCCGAGAATCTCCGCGACGCGGCGCGCGTCGTAAACATCGTCGAGGGAACAGCAGCGCCCCTGCACCGCCTCAGGCATTCCCGGATGGCCAGAAAGCCGCCGCTGATTCCACAACTGCATGGTCAGTCCGATGACTTCGTGCCCCTCCGCGCGCAGCATGGCCGCAACGGTGGAGGAATCCACTCCACCCGACATGGCAACGGCGATGGTTTGCGTTTGCGGCATTTGGAACTCAGCAATTAGCACTTAGCATTTGGCACTTGGCACTTCGGCATTTGTATCCACTCGCAAACACCTGATGAAGAGCGTCTCAGGACTATCTCGATGGGCTAAATGCCAATTGCTAACTGCTAACGGCTTCTTTTCTATTGTAAACCGGCGACAGCTCTCTTAGCCGCGCGACGGTTTGCGGCAGCAAATCCAGGGCGAATTGGACTTCATCTGGCGTATTTTGCTTTCCCAGGCTGAAGCGAATGCTGGCGCGGGCTCGCTCCGCGGGCAGGCCGATGGCGGTCAGCACGTGCGAGGGTTCAATCGCTCCCGACGAGCACGCTGCTCCTGTCGACACCGCGAGTCCCTTCAGGTCGAGCGCAATCACCAAGGCTTCGCCTTCAATGAAATCAAAATAGATATTCGTAGTATTCGGAACGCGCGGCGCACCTTCGCCATTCACACCCGTGGCGTCTACTTCGGCAATAATTTTGTGTTCGATCTGATCGCGCATGGCCGACATTCTGGCCAAATCGCCGCGTTCCAACGCTTCGCTAGCCAACTCAGCAGCTTTGCCGAGCGCAACAATTCCCGGGACATTCTCCGTTCCAGCGCGCCGCGAGCGCTCGTGACTTCCCCCATAAAACATTGGCTGAAGAATCGTCCCCTTGCGCACATAGATTGCTCCCACTCCCTGCGGCGCATGCATCTTGTGCCCGGAGATCGACAGCAAATCGCATCCAATCCTCTTCACATCGATCGGCACCTTCCCAGCCGCCTGCACTGCGTCGCTGTGGAAATACACGTCAGCTTCGCCGGCGACTTTGCCAATCTCGTCGACCGGTTGCAAAACGCCGGTTTCATTGTTCGCCATCATGATACTGATCAGTTTGCTGTTAGGACGCAACGCGCGCCGCACATCGCCGGGATCGACCACCCCGCGGCCATCCACAGGAACGTATGTGACTTCGCATCCCATGGCTTCGAGATGCTTGCATGAATTCAGCACTGCGTGATGCTCGATCGTCGAACTGATTACATGATCTCCGGGGTGAGCCAATCCTGCGAGCGCGAGGTTGTCACCTTCAGTGCCTCCGCTGGTAAAGACAATTTCCGATGACCTGCATCCCAGCAGCGCCGCCACCGATTCGCGGGCCCGCTCTACTGCCGCGCGCGTCTCCTGCCCATGATGATGTATGGAAGACGCGTTGCCGAAGTGCTCGAAGAAATACGGACGCATCACCTCCAGCACCTCCGGCAAAACCGGCGTAGTAGCATTATTGTCGAAATAGACTCGGCGCATACGGCCTCATCAATAGTTTACGCCTCCCGCCAAGCCTGGGGTTTCAGCCGCGCCTTGCCAGACGGGCCCATGAAAGGCCCTAATTATTTCTATTTCCGAACTTTGAACAGCCTTCGATCATAGGGATACACCTGGTGCCATACCGGCTTAATCTGGGCGGCGTCGGGATGATTGGGATTCATCAGGATGTTGTAGGTTTCGGGCAGAATCGCGGACGGCACCTCCAGGAGCGCCGATTCCCTGCTGGCTAGCCAAGCGTCTCCTTTACTTCGGCTGATGGCGAGATCACTTTTCCAATGTTCCGGCAGCGTTGACGTCTCGATACGCTGGATTCGAATATCGTCTGGCGCCTCAGCCTTCAGCAACGTGTAGTTTCCCGGCAGGCGCGCCGCGTCCAGTTCAAGATTTACCAACACCTCGACTAGCGCCCCGGCGGGGTTTGCCGCTAAATACACAATCGGACTGCCCTGCGTATGCCAGCGCGCCGACGCCAGCAATCCGCCGCGGCCGTCCAACGTTTCGTGATTGCTAATTCGCCAGACAAACATTAGGACCACCCGGCGGGGTTTTACTCAGCGAGCATTAGGCGCCATTGGAAACACGATATCGTCATTCCGATCGGACAAATCGCTTTTACGATGGTTAGTGCTGAAAACTTTACGCAAACATGCCTTCGTCGATCTGTAACAACATTTGCTCTACCAGGCGGCCTCCGGTTTCGGTGGACATCATCTGAATGGGGCTCTTGCCTGCAAAGCGCTCTTTCGGCTGCCGCACCCAGTCGAGCGCAGACTCGGAGTCTCCAAAGGTGGATTCGGCGCGCGCCAGGATTCGCGCGGTACGGATGGCGCGGTCCGACTCTTCTTTCGACAACTTCTGATGGCTGCTCTTGCGATGCTTGAACGTTCGTCGATGGATCACCAACGCGTGCACTTCGTCGCGCGTCAATCCATGCTTGGTCATTTTGCTGACGGTGGTGAGGGGCAGGCCGCGCTCGGCGAGGGAAACTAACTCCATCTCGGAAGCGAAGCGGGCGCCCAGCCATTCGCGGAGAAATTCAGACAGGGTTTTGATAGTCGGGGTTGGTGTCGGCATGCTGAGTTTACCTATGGACATTATGCCACAAGAATAGGGGCGAGTTGTACATCACTAAAGTGAAATTCATTGTAAGTGCCTACATCTAAAGGGCAGCAACGCTAGCAATGATCCGGCAAACCTCACACTAGAACCGTGACCCTCAAGAACGTCGCGGGAATGGATGTGCCAATGCTCCTGCTCTCGTTCTGGGCATTCGCCAGTTCCACCAGCTGGCTATGGAGTTCGTTCACTTTTCCGTTCTTGTCGGCTGCTTCGTAGGCGTTCATGGTTGGACCATAGAATCGGCGGAAGAGGTCGATGAATTGGGCCGGGGTTTTGTCTGGCGATTTGAAGTGGAATGTGTCTTTCACCATGGAAATCTTCTCTTTGGGCACGCCTGCCTGGCCAAAGCGTTCGACAACGTGAGAATCCACTCCCCAAGTCATCGGGCTGACGAAACCCTCCGGCGGAGGAGGCGTGAACGCCGAGCTGACTTTGAGGAGCTGTGACACGAACGTCGGATCGTTCGGAATCCAGTTGCCCATCACCACGCGACCGCCCGGCTTGGTGACGCGGACCATCTCCTTGGCGACGTCGAAGGGTTTGGGCGCAAACATCGCGCCAAACACGGAGAGGGTCAAATCGAACGAATGGTCCGCTACCCCTTCCAGGTGGCACGCATCGCCTTCCTGAAACTTCAGCCGCTTCAAACCTGCCGCAGCGGCTCGCTTGTTCCCCGCTTCTACCAAGTTCCTGGCGATGTCGATTCCGGTTACATCGGCACCCAAAAGCGCCAGCGGCATCGCGGTTGTGCCGTCACCGCAGCCTAGATCCAACGCCTTCAAATTCGAAGTGATCGCAAGCGACTCTACCAGCGCTTGCCCCGATTCGCGCATGAACGTGGCGATCTCAGTGAAGTCACCCTTTTCCCACAATGTTTTGTTTGGATTCATGGACACGCCCCCTAGTGTTTCCATTATGAGGCATATGCAGGGTTTCTGCGCTGGACACGCGGAGGTCGGGCGCCCGTTCTAGTTCGCGCATGTTGCGAACTAGAACGGGGATTTTAGTCTTGTTGTTCTTTTTTTTTGTGTTTACCGCTTGTCGATGGCTACGTAGTGCTGAGGATAGGCGGGACCGATGTAGTCAGCCCGCGGGCGGATCAGGCGGTTGTCGTCAAGTTGTTCGATGACGTGGGCAGTCCATCCACTGACGCGCGATACCGCGAACACAGGGGTGAACAGATCGACGTCGATGCCCAGCGTGTGGTAAGTGGAAGCGGAATAGAAATCGACGTTGGCGTTGAGTTTCTTTTCTGCCGTCACGAACTTTTCAATGGCCTGCGACATGCTGAACCACTGGCTCTGGCCATTGGAGGATCCGAGATCCTGCGACATCTTGCGCAAGTGCGTGGCGCGAGGATCTTCCGTGTGATACACGCGATGGCCGAAGCCGGGAACTTTCTTTTTCTCAGCCAACATTTTCTTGATGTATTCGACCGGGTCCGATTTGGAACTGTTGATGGCTTCAAGAATATGAAAGACCGCTTCGTTAGCGCCGCCGTGCAGTGGCCCCTTCAGGCAGCCAATGGCTGAGGTAATGGCGGAATGCATATCCGAAAGCGTAGCTGCTGTGACCCGAGCGGCAAAAGTAGACGCGTTGAGCTCGTGATCGGCATGCAGGATGAGCGCAATGTCCAGAGCGCGTTCCGCAGTGGCCGAAGGCTTCGCACCATTGAGCATGAGCAGAAAATTCGCCGCATGCGAAAGTGAAGGATCGGGCTCGACGACGGGCTTTCCTTTTCGAATGCGGTCATACGCAGCCACGATCATGGCAATCTGCGAAGTCAGCCGAATCGACTTGCGAATATTGGCGTCATGGTCGTTCTTCGTCTCATCCACATCATAAAAGGCCAATGCCGATACTGCCGTCCGCAACACGTCCATGGGAACGACTGACTTGGGGGCGGTGCGCAGGAGGTTGAATATAGCAGGATCCATCTTTCGCTCTGCGGCCAAGCGGGCGCGGATCTCCTTCAGTTCGTTGCTTTTCGGCAGGCGTCCGTACCACAGGAGATAGCACGTTTCTTCGAACGTGGAATGGTCAGCCAGTTCGTGAATATCGATGCCGCGGTAGGCGAGAACACCCTGGTCCCCATCGATGTAACAGATGCTGGAAGTGGTGGCGACAATTCCTTCCAAGCCTTTCGGGGCTTGCGCCGTAGTGGTGCTGGACATGCTTCCTCGCTCAAGTCTGAGATCGGTTGTGGTCGCACGATGGGGATAAACGAGCGTGCGCCTCTACTAACTTTTATACGCCAAAATTGTTAACTTTCCAACCGGGGGAAGGATCGAAGGTGCTGGGTTGTTGGGGGATTCGTTGGAACCGTTCTCCGAGTTGTGCAAAGAGCCCACTCGTATTTTTCTTGCTCTGACTTGTCTGTTTCTTCTGCAAGGCCTACGATTTCGACCGTTCCATGTGGTTAACCCAAAGGTACAGGGACCGCTGTATGTGGTTCCAGAGTCTGGCTCCGCGTTTACAATCGAAACATGCGCAAGAAGTTGGGAATCGCCGGAGTTGCGCTCGCAATCCTTGTGACTGCGGCATTTGCCTCCGATGATCCGCCCGCGGTCGCTCTGCTGCCTTGCCCGCAAGGAGCCAGCGAAGCCGCGTGCAATCCCTCCAAGGCTGACCTCAAGACATCCAAAATCGCTTTTGCCAAGGCACTGAAATTACAGAAAGAGGAACGCTTCGACGAAGCCTACCAGGACTTCGACACTGCCGCCCGGCTGGTTCCGAGGAATATTGACTACATCACCGCGCTTGCCCTAACCCGGCAACAGTTGGTATTTGGGCATTTGCAGCGCGGAAATGACGACTTGACCACGGGAAAAGTTGTGGAAGCGCAAGCAGAGTTTCGCAGCGCGGCCAACCTCGATCCGGATAACGAATTTGCCAAACAGCGCCTGCGTGACTCCATGATCGAGTGGGCGCCGAAAATGAAAGACACTCCACGGATGGTCCTCGAGTCCTCCGAGTTGCGCGTGGTGCCCAACTCCGAGCATCACGACTTCCACTTTCGCGGAGACACGCATGAACTCTTGACCCAGGTCGCCAAGGCCTATGGAGTAACGGTTGATCTTGACGAGTCGGTGCAGTCGCGCCGGGTGCACTACGAAATCGAAAATGTCGACTTCTTCGCGGCCATGAGAACGGCTTGCGCGGTGTCCGGCGCTTTCTGGACTCCGATGTCGGATAAACAAATCTTCATAGCCCGCGATTCCACAGAGAACCATCGTCTGTTTGACCGCATGGAACTGGGCTCGTTTTATCTGCCGGGCGTCAACACCCCGCAGGAACTCAACGAAGTGATGAATCTTCTGCGGACGATTTTTGACATTCGATTTATTGCCCAGCAACCGCAGAGTGGCATTCTTGAGGTGCGGGCCCCGGCAGTCGTGCTGGGCGCGGTAGCCCAATTGCTGAGTAGTCTGGGGCAGTCGCGCCCGCAGGTCATTCTGGATATCAAGATATTTCAAGTCGACCATCAGTTGACGAGGGCGATGGGGATTCACATCCCCAACAACTTCACCATGGTCAATATTCCGGCCGCTGCGGTCGCAGCGCTGGCCAGTCTCAGCGGACTCGGTGGAGGGAATATTCAGGACCTGATCAATCAGCTGATTTCTGGCGGCGGTATCAACCAAGCGAACTCGCAGGGGATTGCTGGGCTGCTGCAGCAGCTGCAAGGACAACAAACTTCGATTTTCAACCAGTCGTTCGCCACCTTCGGTGGAGGCCTGACTTTTTTTGGAGTCAGTCTGGACACGTTGAGTGCCGAGCTCTCATTGAATGAGAGCTGGATGAGGACGCTGGAACATGCTTCGTTGCGGACGATGCAGGGAAATGAAGCGTCTTTCAAACTAGGCTCGCGCTATCCCATCCTCAATGCAAGTTTCGCGCCGGTCTTTAACACTCCGGCCATTTCGCAGGTGCTGCAAAATGGAAGCTTTCAGGCGCCATTCCCTTCTTTCAGTTATGAAGATCTGGGCCTGACCTTGAAGGCGAAACCTTCGATCTATGGTCATTCCGATGTCGGGCCTGGCCTTCGAGATGGATTTCCGCACGCTGGCGGGACAGAGCATCAACGGGGTGCCGGTTCTCGCGAATCGCGAGTACAAGGGGAACGTCAACCTCAGAGACGGGGAGTCGGCAATAGTTGCGGGCTCTGTCAGTCAAAGCGAACAGCTTACGCTGACGGGAATCCCCGGCCTGGGCGCTGTCCCCGGGTTAAACAAGATCACCGCCTCCAACAGCAAAATGACTGAAGAAGATGAATTGCTGGTCGTGATCACTCCACACATCATCGAGACCGATGACAGCCAACCGGTGGAAGTGTGGCTGCCCAAGGTCGGCCAATAGTCCTGAAGTCCTGACCACTTACTTCGCTGCTTTGCCGTTTTCCTGGGCGGCGAAATTCACTAATTTTTGCAGAACCTCGTAAGGTACGCCGGGCACCTTGCGACCGTTAATGAAGAGGGTTGGGGTACTGTCGACCTCCATCGATTTGCCGAAGGCTACGGATTTTTCCACCCGGGTAGTGGTTTCGGGTTTGGCGGCACAGACGGCAACGTCGGCGCCTTTAACACCCGATGCGTCAGCAATCCCGGTTAACTTCTCATCCGCATTTGCGGCGGTGATGTCGCCTTGCGCCTCATAAACGCTCGCAATGAACTTCCAGAACGCCTCCTCGGAACTGCGGCTGACGCAGTCTGCGTAGGCTGCGCCTTTGGCCGCCCAGTCGTGCATGGGCAATGGGAAGCTCTGGAAAACGACGCGTACATTCTTGTTCTCCGCCATGAGTTTTGCAACGATGGGATGCGCATCCTTGCAGTGCGGACACTGCAAGTCGCTGAAGTCCACGACCGTAACCGGGGCGTCCGCGGGGCCGTGCGCAGGTCCGGTTATCCCGCGTTCCAGCTCTTTCTGGGTGCCAAGAAAGGGCTGCGAGCCGAAGGGCATGATGTCCCCAATGACGGCGTGCTTGCCGTCTTCGCTGACATAGAGTTTGCTGGCCGACTGGCCTTTGCCAGCGCTACTGATCACGATATCGACTTCCGTGAGGCCTTGAGCTTCCGAGGGTTTGATGCTGGTGATTTTCCAGGTCAAGGAAGAATCGTATCCGAACCACTGATGGAGAAAGGCGTTGACTGTTTCCTCGGAAGGATTCGTGCCCGCCGCCGGCTTGCCTGCCGCATGGGTAGTGCTTCCCTGTTGCGCGGCTGCGATCGCAGCCAGAATGATGACGATGAATTAGGTATTTAAGTCGACGATGCATGTTTTCCTTTCAATTTTGTTGCAGACTCTGCGATCTCCACAAACCTGTGGTGAGGGTTCTTCCTTGACCTCGGTGGCGAAGGGCCAAGCTAAATATCCGCCTTCGCCGCGATGGGGAAACGGCGGCCATATCCAAAGGCCTTGGCGGAAATCTTAAGCCCGGGAGCCGCCTGTTGCCGCTTGTATTCGCTGCGCTCCACCATCCGAATCACGCGCCGAACTAGACTAACATCGAAGCCGCGGTCGGCTGCAATCTGATCCGCGGGATGCGACTCTTCGACGTAATCTTCGAGAATCGCGTCCAACACCTCGTACGGAGGCAGGTTGTCGCTGTCTTTTTGATCGGGACGCAGTTCCGCCGAAGGTGGCTTGTCCAGGCTGGCTTGAGGGATCACTGCGCGGCGCGAATTCACGTAATGGCTGAGGCGATAGACCATGGTCTTCGGAACATCAGAGATTACAGCCAAACCGCCGACCATGTCTCCATAGAGAGTGCAATATCCCACGCCCAGTTCGCTCTTGTTGCCAGTGCTGAGCACGATGGCGCCGAACTTGTTGGACATCGCCATCAGCAACATGCCCCGCGCGCGTGATTGAATGTTTTCTTCGGTCTCATCTTCCTTTCGTCCCGCGAAAACTTTGGCTAAAGCTTTCTTGCAACTCTCAAAAATATCGCTAATACAGAGAAGCTCGAAACGAATGCCAAGATTTTCAGCGAGAGCGCGCGCATCGTCAATCGATCCCTGAGAAGAATATGGACCGGGCATGCCGACTCCGATCACGTTTTCTGAACCGAGCGCGTCGACGGCGATGGCCGCGGTGAGCGCGGAATCAATGCCTCCGCTCAATCCCAGGATGACCTGCCGAAAGCCGCACTTGCGGACGTAATCGCGGGTGCCCAACACCAGCGCGGAGTAGACGCTCGCGTCATCGCCGGCGACCTGGGTGTGAAGCTCGCCGGTTAGGCTATCCGAGTCGAAGTAAACGATGTCTTCTTCGAAGGACTTCCCCTGGGCGATGACCTCTCCCGCAGGATTCAAGACCAGACTGGAGCCATCGAAGACCAAGCTGTCATTCCCGCCAACCTGATTCACCATCGCAACTGGAACTTTGTAGTTGCGCGCGATGGCTGCCAGCATGTCGCGGCGCAGCTCGCGCTTCCCTAACCAGAAAGGTGACGCGGAAATATTCAACACGAAACTTCCACCGGCTTGAACCAGGGACTCGACCGGATCGAAGGTGTAGAACCGCTTACTCCAGAAGTGCTTGTCGTTCCATGCGTCTTCACAGATGGTCAGCGCCATCTGCTTGCCGCAAAAAGGGAGCAGGCTCTGGCTCTTAGCGGGAGCGAAGTTGCGCATTTCGTCGAACACGTCGTAGGTGGGCAATAACATTTTGGATTGCAGGAAGGCCAGTTCGCCATTTTTGAGCAGCGCGGCGGAGTTCATGACGGACTTGCCGCTTTCCGCATGGGCCGGAGTCGCCAGCCCACAAATGACGGCGATACCGCGGGTTTCAGCGGCAATACGATCCAGACTTTCGCGATTGTGGCTGACAAAGGAGGCGCGTTCGACCAGGTCGCGAGGAGGGTAGCCGCAGACTGAAAGTTCGGGGAACAGGATCAAGCCAGCGCTCGTCCGCCTGGGCTCTGCGAGAAAACTCAATGATCTTGGCGGCGTTTCCCGCGAAATCTCCAACCGTGGGGTTGATTTGTCCCAGCGCAATCTTCACTCTTCCAGTGTAAAGGGAGGTGGCGAGGAGGCCAAGTCTGAGGACTTGCTCGGCGGGCCCTTAGCCAGAAAAATGCGGCGGGCCGCCGGGGCCGGAATTAGGCGGGCTAGGTCCGCCGGGACCCGGGCCCCCTGGATCCGAGGGTGGAGGAAGTCCGACGGTAGAAGGCCTTGTGTTTCCGTTCAATGGCGGCGGGCCTGCCGCGGTTTCGCCTGGACGTCGCAGGCTGGGGGCGGCTGCGGGTCGGACATCAGCAGAAGCGTTTGCCGCGTTGGGTTTGGGCTCCAGGTCAACTTCTTTCGCAGTGCGAAGAACCTTGGTGCCGTCAACCTTCATGGTTTCCAGGCGAACAACTTCATCGCCTATGAGGCGCACGAAATCCACGTCCTGGGGAGGCTCTCCGTAGATCCACTCCTCGTAATCGGTCTCGCCGTCTTTCTCGCGAATTTTTCTCGGTGGTCGGCCCTTGGCGTAAATCAGCATTTCCCGGTTCATCCCGACGAGCACTTGATGATTCTTGATCGCTTCTTTGACTTTGGGCGGTACGGTTTCAAGATAGGCCTCGACCACTGACTTGGCGTCAAAGTCGAACACGGGACGGCACAAATCTTTGAGTTGCTGCGGGTTGATTTCGGGGACGTAGTGATCGAATACCAGGTCAACATAGGAGCCGCGCGGATTGGCGTTCTGATCGTTGGGAGCAACCCCGGTGGTACCGGATCCCACGCTGACTTGAATATGCTCATACCACTTCTGCTTCTTGATTGGACCACCGTTGATTTCGAAGTGGATGCGATCGCCTTTGATCACAATATTGGTGAGGCGGACTTCATCGCCGGGCTTCACGGCCGGCCCCCACAGCGCCATCAATCGCTGAAGCTCCGCGCCGCTCGGGGAGATGACGCCATCTTTCAGGGTCAGGCCTTTGTTGCCCATCGGAAAGGGAGTCCGGATAAAGACCAACTCTGCGTTGAAGGCACGAATCAGATCTTCGCGGGTTTGCGTCGAAAGATGCGGGGGCGGACTGGATTTTGAGGCAGACGGGGTCTGGCCAAAGGCAATTGGAGCGATGAGGCTAGCGCAAATTAACAGGGTCGTCCTACAGGATAACTTCATGTAACACCGGCACTACCTTGTCAGATTATAGCGCGGGCTAAAAGGATGGCCTTAGGCATTCTAGAAAAATCCGGCCGGTTCGACGGTAGAGATGAAGCATGCTGGGTCACCCTCTATGTTTCGACGGTTAGGCGCACGCCGTCACGCGCCACCTGCAAGGGCAGGATCCGGCCTCCACTGTCGCCGATTGCGGTCGCTACGCGGCTTGCGCTGCCCTTTTCCACCAGAAAAATGGCGCAGCCTCCGCCGCCAGCGCCGCAGGCTTTGGCAGCCTTTCCCCCATTTTTCGCGGCGACAGCGATCAGTTTGTCGATCAAAGGCGTCGTGATGCCGGGTGCATTTGTGCGGCGGAGCTTCCATTCCTCGCGCAGTAGCCGAGCCACTTCGTCCCAACTTCCCGCGCAGAAGGGCTTGATGCATGGCTCGGGCGATTTCAGCGATCCGCTCGAAATTGCGGAAGACGTGGCGGTCGCCGTTAATGTGCGCCTTGAATACTTCCCAGTTATTGATGCCCGACTGCCGAGGCGCTCCGGTGTATGCCAGGACGAAACGGGATTCGATCTCTTCCGGTGAAACCGCCACGGCTTCGCGATGAATGCCATCCGCGTCGAGGTGGATCGCGCTAACTCCGCCATAGAGGGCTGGATAGTAATCCTGACAACCAGTGGGCACAGCGATGATTTGTGCTTCGATATTCTGCGCGATCACTCGCATTTGTTCGAGCGTCAGATTGCGGTCGGTGAAACGCGCTAGCGCGGATGTGGCGGCGATCATCAATGCGGAAGAACCCGAAATGCCAGCTCCGGCGGGGGATTCTGAATCGGTTTCGATCAGCAATCCCTCTTTAGGAGCGAAGAATTGGAGCAGGCGAGCGGCTAGAGGAAGTCGAAAGCGGCGTGCCACGCGAAGGACATCAAAACTCGCAAACGACTCTTCCCTTTTGGTGTCCAGCGAACGCACGTGAATTTGCTTGCCCTTGAGCGGAGTGATGCGGCACGTAGTCTGGATGTTAACGGCAAAATTGAGCGTGAGCGCGCCGGGATGGAACAAGTAAAGTGGCCACAAGTCCATGGTGCCGCCCGCCAGGTCGGCGCGACACGGAGCTTGGGCGACGATCACCGGTCCATTTGCCGAGTAGCTAGGTTTCCGCATTGAGTGTTTGTATCACAGCGGGGTTTGCAGTGCCGTGTCCAAGTAACTTCAAAGGTGGCGCACAGGAATGTCCGCCCCGCAGTCTTTGGCGGCGACTAGCGTTTCCGTAATTACTGCATCGACATCGGCTTCGGTTGTACGGTGGTTGACGATGCATGCTCGCAGGCAGACTTTTCCCTGCAGGGTTGCATTCGACAGATAGACGCGGCCGCGTTGCACGATGCGCTTAAGAACGTCCGCATTGAACCGGTTGAGTTCGTCCTCGGACCGCTGCTGGAATCCGACATGACGGAAGCACACTGCACTGAGTTCGCCAGCTGCCACCAATTCCAACTCTGGCTGGTTTTCGATCTGGACGGCGAGCCGTTTTGCGAAGTCCAAGTCTTTCTGTATGGCGGAACGGAATGCTGCCAGTCCGTGATAGCGCAGCGATAGCCAAAGTTTCAGGGCGCGAAAGCGGCGCGATAGTTCCAACGATTCCTCAAAAAATGCGAAGCCTTCGATCGGATCATCGCTCAAAGCCCGAGCATAATCTCCTGTGTGAGAAAAAGCAGTCTGCGCGGCATGGCTATTGCGGTATAGCAGGCAGCCACAATCCAGCGGCTGATACAGCCACTTGTGCGGATCCAGCGACAGCGAGTCGGCAAGTTCCATGCCGGCAAACTTAGCCGGTGCGGCGATGGCTGCAAGCGCACCATAAGCACCATCCACGTGGAACCACAGCTGATGACGGAGAGCAATCGCAGCGATTTCGGCGAGTGGATCGATTGCGCCGGTATTGACTGTCCCCGCAGTGCCGACCACCGCAAGCGGAACGTTACCTGCAGCCTTGTCGCGTTGGATAGCCTGCTCCAGCTCCAACGGAATCATGCGGAATTTCTCGTCAGTGGCAATGAGCCGTAGATTGGCTCGGCCAATTCCCAGCAGCGCGACACTCTTGGGAATCGACATGTGAACCTGTTCCGACGCATAGACCACACTCTGATTCAGGCGGCGTAAGCCGGTTTCGTTCGCCGGCATCTTCGCCTCACGAGCCATAGCTAAGCCCATCAAATTCGCTGGAGATCCCCCGCCGGTAAGGCTTCCGCGGAAGCCGCGACATCCTATTGCCTGCGCAAGCCAGTCGACTACCGTACGCTCGATGGTCACGGCAGCCGGACCCGAGCGCCATGCGGTTACGTTCTGGTTGAGCACGCTGGCAAGCAGGTCACCAACCGCCGCCACCGGTTCGCCGGAACCCAACACATACCCGAAGAATCGGCCATTCTGCACACGCGAATAGTCAATCACATCGGCCAAGGCATCGAGCGCCCCTCCGCCCATTCCTTCCTCGTTAAGGGGAGCGTGAAACAGTTGCTCGGATTGCGCTCCACCGGTGGATGGAAAGGTGCGACGGGAATCCAGGCTGCGTAGATAGTCAGCTGAGAGCTTCGCGACATGGTCGGCCAGGCGAAGGAATTCTTCCGGGGAAACTTCGAGTGATCCCATGAACCGCGATTCTACACTTGGAGGTGAGGCCGCGTTGTTGAAGACTGAAAGTGCGTTGTCGGCGGATTCGAATCAAGAAAAAAAGAACACGGGATGCAAGGCACGATCCGACCTCAAAAGAAACGAGCCCGTCATCGACGGGCTCGTTATTCATGACTGCGAAGAGGTTATTTGTGTCCCCTATTGGCGGCCTCAGCTGCCATTTTCAACTCGCGGCTGGCTTGCTCTAGCAATTCCTTTGCCTTGGTGCCGTGCCCTTCCATGTCAAGCTCGTTGGCCTGCTGAGCGGCTGAAATCTTCTCAAAGGCCTGGTCGCACAGGCGCTGAGCGGCGGCCAGATTCGGATGCTTTCTTCCGCTGACGTTTTCTGCCGGTGGTTTCATCCCATTTTGCGCGAATGCGAGACCCAGTCAAGAGGGTCATACCGAGGACGCTTCTCAAAACTACGTTCTTTCTCATAGTTCTCTCCTTGAAGATGAACTGCCTGGTGATTGAACACTCGACAACACAAAAAGTAGCAAACCTGCGCAAGGTGTTTGTGAAAACCCAAGCTATCACGGATTCGCAGCGTAAATCCAGCGACTTGAACACTGGGGCTCCTGCTAAGCCAACACTTACAAGGGGTGGTTCTCCCATTGCTTAGCGAAACGACTCTGCGGAATCAGTCTTTGTAAGAAAACGCGGCCTAGCTTGAGGCAATGTTCAAGGCACGCTTCACCGTACCGCGCTCCTTTTGAATCTTCTCTTGCAAGAGCGTGATGGCATAAATGAGCTGCTCAGGACGGGGCGGACAGCCGGGAACATATACATCGACAGGAATTACCTGATTCACACTTTGTACGAGAGCGTAGTTGTTGAACACTCCGCCCGAGGTCGCACACGCTCCCATTGAAATCACCCATTTCGGTTCGGGCATCTGCTCCCAAAGCTGGCGGATGACAGGAGCCATTTTGTTGGCGACTCGTCCGGCAATGATGATGAGATCAGACTGGCGCGGAGATGGGCGGAATACTTCGGCACCGAATCGCGCGATATCGAAGCGCGACGCGCCCATGGACATCATCTCGATGGCGCAGCACGCCAAGCCAAACGTCATCGGCCAAATGGAGTTCTTGCGCATCCAGTTGACGGCGTTGTCCATGGTGGTGAGCACCACTCCTTCGGGCGTGGGATTTCCGTAGGTAAGGTCTTTGACCACCCGCTTGCCGTTTTCGGTGGTGACATAGGGACCGAAATTGCGGTCGCTGCTCATACCCACTATTTTACCTGCGGCGGAAGGCAGTGTCCAAGAACCAGAGGCCAGAGATGCCGCGCATCATGACTGCCCCGGCGCGTACATGTACATTTCCCGTTACCTCCCTCCGACGCGGGCAAATGCTAGATTCGAAAACTATGCGTCGCTTTGCCGTAATCGTCTTTCTCTGCAGCGCCTTCGCCTTCATCACTGATGCTTCTGGCCAGTCCGCCCTGGAGTCAAAAGTTACCGCCATAGCCGCCGACGCTCGCGGCACAGTCTCGGTCTCGTGTCTGCTTGCTGGAACTGACCTGAATTGTGATCTGCATCCGCACAATCACGCACCCATGCAGTCGATGTTTAAGTTTCCGCTGGCCCTCACCGTCCTGCATCTCGCCGATACCGGAAAGCTCCTGCCCAACCAACGGCCGGGTGAATCGCTCGACCTCACACTGGATCGCACCGTACGTTTCCTGCCCGAGGATCGCATACCTCACGCGTATAGCCCGCTCACAGACCGCTATCCCGAGGCAAATGTCGATGTTTCCCTTCGTGAGTTAATCCAACTCGCCGCCGGTGAGAGCGACAACGCGGCTACCGAGACGCTGCTCCGAATCATCGGCGGCCCCTCTGTCGTGCAGAGTTACATCCGGTCTCTCGGCATCGCGGAGTTCCAGTTGCAGGACGGCGAGCAGGGCCTGCACCGCGATCCGAGCGCGCAATACCGCAATTGGATCGCGCCCGCAGCGGCTGTTCAACTGCTGGAACGGCTCGTCAACAACCCGCCGCTTTCTCACAGCGCCAATGAATTTCTGCTGCAGATCCTCACTGCCTCGCTCACCGGGCCAAATCGTCTCCGCGCAGGTCTCCCGCAAGGCACCGTTCTGGCCCACAAAACGGGCACATCAGGCGAACATGATGGCAAGGCCGAAGCCACCAACGACATCGGGCTGATCACGTTGCCGGATGGCCGTCGACTGGCGGTCGCCGTCTTCGTTACGGACGCTCGCGCTGATGAAGCCACCCGAGACAGCGTCATCGCACGCATCGGACGTGCCGCTTACGACGAGGCGCTGCACACCCATCGCTGATCCGCCTGCGAATCAATCCGATTCACTGCAGGCTCCGGGCTACGCAAAATCCGCTTGACAAAAAAAACTGCTGCGCTAATATTTCCTCGTCTTCCCTCGAAGTTCGGGTCCCTTCCACATTTTGCAGGACGTTCCGTGAGCGTTGGGCAGACCCGCGCCGCATCACGGTCGACCATCGTCGCGGGTCCCGATTAGAGGAGGCTGCAATGCAAATAAAACTGCCCAGAGTCAGAACAAATCTGGCAGGTCCGGGAATTCGGCTCTATGCCGAACCCAGGCCAAGCCCTGACGAAATTTCCTTTCGCCTAGATAACACCAGCGCCCAATACTACCTGTCGCCGTACTACATTGCGCACAAGAGCGAAGTACAGCCCATCCCGCAGCCGCGGCGAGGGGCACTCCCCTATCTTGAGTTGCAGGATTTTATTCCTACCGAAGTCTTGGACGCCATCAATGTCACCAAGAAAATCACATTCCATGCCGTCGGAGATACGGGCGCGGCAAAAGGCGTTGCGGCGACTGCCATCGCGCATGAAGCTGGCGTAGCCGACGCCATGTCCGCCGACGTGCGATCCGGAGGCGTAAATGGTCCGGCATTCTTCTTCAACCTGGGCGACGTGATCTATAACTTCGGCGAAGCGCATTATTACTACGACCAATTCTATGAGCCGTTTCGCGACTATGATCGTCCGATTTTTGCCATTCCGGGCAATCACGATGGCATGGTCTTCGGCGCAACTTCCGCCACCGCTCAAGTTCCGACACTGGAAGCTTTTCTCACAAATTTTTGCGCCGCCGTTCCTGGGCCATCACCGGATTCCGGCGGCTTAGTCCGCACCGTGATGACGCAACCTGCGGTGTACTTCACGCTGGACGCTCCCTACGTTTCCGTCATCGGCTTGTACAGCAATGTGTTGGATTCGGGAGCGGGGATTATTTCTTCGCAGAACGGCCACTTTCCTATTGGCGACGAACAACTAATCTTCCTGAAAAGCGAGCTGAAACGACTCAAGCCGGATCGGCAAGCCGGGAAACGAGCGATCATTGTCGCGGTGCATCATCCACCGGCTTCCGTGGATGCCAAGCACGGCGGATCAACCGGCATTGAAAAAGATCTGGACAGCTGTTGCCAGGCGGCAGGATTGTGGCCGGATGTTGTTCTTTCCGGACACGCTCACTTATATCAGCGTTTTACCCGGGTCGTGAACGGCCAGCATGTGCCCTACATTGTTGCCGGGTCAGGCGGATTCGCTGCGACGCGGCCACAGGGAGCAACACCCAAAGCCCCGTACACGCTCGGAGACACCACGCTCGAAATCGATCCCATCGTCGAGTTCGGTTATCTAACCATCACGACCGACGCCAACACTCTTTCCGTGGTTTTCAAGACAGCATCCCAAGGTGTTGTGACCGTGAGGGATTCCGTGACCGTGGATCTGGCGCAAGGACAGATCGTGTCGGGAACGCACGTACCGGCCGGAGGCGTGGCAAAACCCAAACCTCGCCCACCAAAAAAGCCGACAAAGAAAGGACGGACTTAAGGAATCAGCACGATTTTGCCGAACATCTGACTCTTCTCCAGATGCTCGTGGGCTGCACGTGTCTCCTGCAAAGGAAAGGTGCGGTCCACGACCGGTTTCAAACGCCCCGCGAAGACATGCGCCAACACTTCGTACAGCTCACCCATGGTTCCCATGTAAGAGCCCAGGAGATTGAGCTGACGCGAATATAGAAATCGTAGATCGAAGGCCGCGTTGAAGCCCGTGGTCGCGCCGCAGGTTACGATTGTGCCTCCGGGTTTGAGCGACTTCATGCTTTCTTCCCAGGTGGCTGTGCCAACGTGCTCAACCACGATGTCAACCCCTTCCTTGTTGGTGATCTTGCGGACCTCCTGGGAGATTTTCTGCTTGTAGTGATCGATGCCATAATCCGCACCTAACGCACGAGCCTTCGCCAGCTTTGTCTCATCTCCCGCCGTAGTGATGACTCGAGCATGAAACAGCTTCGCAATCTGGATGGCGGCGATGCCAACACCAGAACCAGCCCCGAGAACCAAGACTGTCTGGCCCAAACGAATTCCGGCACGGCCCACGAGCATGTGCCAGGCCGTCAGAAATACGAGAGGAACACTGGCCGCCTGGTTGAAATCCAAATTGTCGGGGATCGGGAATCACATTCACCGCAGGCACCGCGATCAGCTCGCAATCTCCGCCGTCAACGCCATTGCCCAGCACAGTGAACTCGCGGCATTCGTTTTGCAATCCTGCGACGCATTTGGAGCAGCGTCCGCAGAAACTCATAGGGGCCAGCAGCACGCGCTGGCCAGCTTTGAAGCCGGTGAGGTACTCTCCGGTTTCAACAATTTCGCCGGCAATGTCACTCCCTAGAATATGCGGCAGGTGTACGCCCGGCAGTCCTTTGCGCACCCAGATATCAAGATGGTTCAGGGCACAGGCCTTAATGCGAACCAGAACCTGGTCTTTTCGGGGCTGGGGATCGGGGACATCTTCGTAGCGCAGAACTTCCGGCCCACCGAATTCGTGCAGACGAACAGCTTTCATGCTTACGGCTCCTCAGAAACTAAAACTAGCACAGTCGCTAACTCAATTGACCTTGACATGGAATACCAGGCAACAGTTTAAGATGCCGCAACCGGCCCAGGTTTTGCTCAGATGAAAAGAGCCCCGGATTTGTGACCCGGGGCTCTCTTTCCTATGAAGTCAGGCGCTGTTGGGTTATTTTTCGCCCAGCGAGCAGTCGTTATTCACATTCTGAATGTAAATTCCGTTGCTGCCGAGGCGATCGTCTTCGAAAGCCAGGGCTGAGAGGCTGGTCGCGGGTACAATGCCGCCCACCGGCCTGCCTTTGTTCGACATTGCCGTCGACACCGGGAACTGGGCACACTTGACGCTCCCGTCGACCGTAAGGCGCGTGGCCTGGATGGTAGCATTTCCGAAATTTGCCATATCAATCCAGAACGCCAGCATGCCAGCACCGACTTGCACGTTGGTAGGAGAAATCTGCGAGTCCGATCCAAGAGGCACAATGACCTTTCCGGTCGGTCCCCAGCGTCGTATGCCCGTGGGACCAAACTTCTGTGCTGAAATGCCATTCATGATTTGATTGGAATCCAGTTCAGTCCAGACGACAAATACTTCATTGCTGGCCGCCCGGTAGGACGCCGATGGATCGACGCGCACATTATTCGAGTTAGTCGATACCGCCGCTCCATTGTGGGGGAACGCCTCAGTGCCGTCGGCTTTGATGTGTTGCGCAAAAGCCTGCAACGGACCGACGCCGCCGATCGTGTACCAGGAGAACACTGCGCCACCTTTTCCGTCTGGGACGAAATAGGGGAAGTTGGCCGTCTGCAGCGAACCGTTGTCAAAGATGGATACGTTGTTCTTGCCCCAGAGAAGTTTGCCAGCGGACGAAATCTTGTTGGCGCGAAGCTGATTCGGACCTTCAAAACCCTGGCTGCGCACCCACGAAACAATTACCGATCCGTTGTCCGCGGCATGCAGGTCGGCCAAAAAGTAATTGAAACCCGACTCGCTGAACACCACTCCATTTCCCCACAGCGGCTTCCCGTTGGCGTCGAGCTTCTGCAGCACCGTGCTGCTGTCGCTGATCCATGCCACAACGACTCCACCATCGCTGGTGCCGGCAATCTTCGGAGCAGCAAAGGAATGCGCGCTCCCTGATGTCACCTGCACTCCGAGCCTTCCCCAAATGGCCTTTCCCGATGGGCTCATTTTGGCCGCCGTCACTTGCTGGTTCGCGCCTTCGCGGGTGTCGAGGAAGGCGAGCAGTGCGTTTCCGGAAGTATCAATGTCGAGACCGTAATCCTCGGTGGAGCTGTTGCTCAAATGTGCAACTCGCAATCCGTCGTGCTTAAACATCTCTTTACCATTCTGATTAAGCCGCTGAAGATAGACACTGTAACCATGGGGTGGCGGGCTATCGGGATCGTTGTCGAACCAACTTACAAACCATCCTCCATGCGCAAGCGGCTTCAGTTTGGGTTGCACTTGGTCGGCGCCATCACTGGCGTCCGCCAAACCAAGATTCTTTGAAGGATCGGACGACCATTGCGCCCACGCGTTCGAAGCAAGCACAAAAGAGACCACAAGGACAAAGGCATAGCGGATTCCGTATTTCATGAATTTCCCCCAGTCGAAGCTACGTCGCACAGCTTTTGACGGCCCGGCAATACTAACCAAATCGTGCAACTCCCGCTAGAGCCCTGCGTTTAGGGCCCAATGTCGGTATCCGCGGATTTACACATTCCTGTGCTTGCTCTATGATCCCGGGGCTTTAAGGCCTCACGTTATACCAGCGTCAACCCGATTGACTTGCCCCTCGAAAGAACCAATAATCAAGCACAGATGGACATCTATGAAGAGATTGTGAAGCTGCGCCAGGAGGGCCGCCGAGGCGCGGTTGCGACCATCGTGAACGTGCGCGGATCGATCCCTTCTTTTGAGACTGCGAAGATGCTCATACGGGACGATGGCTCAATCGCAGGCACCATCGGCGGAGGTTGCGTCGAAGCCGAGGTCTGGCAAGCTGCCCGCGAAGTGATGGAAAGCGAAAAGCCTCGGAGCCTGACCTTCAATCTCAACCAAGATCCCAAGTACGACACCGGCCTGGTTTGTGGCGGCACGCTCGACATTTTCATTGAGCCGATCCTGCCTCCAGCATTACTTTATATATTCGGCGCAGGTCACGTCTCAGTAAATCTTTACAAGATCGCACGACATGCTGGATTTGACGTAACGGTGGTAGACGACCGTGCAGCCTACGCTAGCCGCGACCGTTTTCCAGAAGCCAAAGAGGTCATCGCAGAAGACTTCGAAAACGCATTGGCTCGCCTCACGCCCAACGAATCGTCCTACATCGTAATCGTCACCCGCGGTCACCGGGACGATATGCGCGTTCTGCGCTGGGCGGTGCAGACTCAGGCCCGCTACATTGGCATGATCGGTTCCAAACGCAAGACCATCACAATTTTCCGCGAGCTGACGAAAGAAGGTATTCCCGCGGCACTATTCGATCGCGTTCATGCCCCCGTCGGCTTGGATATCGGCGCCATAACACCGGAGGAAATCGCGGTTGCCGTCACTGCTGAATTGATCGCTGTGCGAAGAAGATCGGAACGCGCGTTGCCGCACATGAGCTGGTTCAAAAACCATTGCAGCGAACCGAGCGCGGCTGAGCCGGTCGAAACGCGAGACGAAGACTGAGAACGGGCAATTGAAAACCTGATTCGCCGATTCCCCATCCAAAATCCAAATTCTGCTATCTTCACCTCATGCCCCGCAGCCCAGGCCTCTGCGCTGTAATCCTCGCCGCTGGCGAGTCCACGCGCATGGGCACGGACAAGGCTCTACTTTCTTGGCCGCCAGCCGCAGCTGGCTCTTCAGCAACGGGACAAACGTTTCTATCCGCTGCGATCAGGGCATTCAAATCCTTTAGTGAGATGGTGATCGTGGTCGCCGGAAAAAACGAATCAAACGTTGCGCCGGTGGCTTACGCTAGCGGCGCGTCCGTGGTTCGCAATCCGGCGCCCGAACGCGGGCAGTTCAGTTCCCTGCAAACGGGATTGCAGGCAGTCCTCAACTACGGTCGTGATGCCGCGATGATTACTCTCGTCGACCGTCCGCCCGCCAACGCTTCCACGTTGCAAACGCTTTATTCGGCATTTGTGGATGCTTCGAATGAGATCTGGGCTGTAGTCCCCGAGCATAATGGCAAACATGGGCACCCATTTCTTATCGCCAGAGAAATGATCGAAGCCTTCCTGCGAGCTCCCGCCAGCGCAACCGCCAACGATATCGAGCACCAACATCAGGAACACATTCAATACGTTGTCGTTGATGATCCCGTAGTCACGTTGAATATCGACACGCCGCAGGACTATGCCGCATTATTGTCAACAGCTTCGCTGCAGTAAATCTGCAATTGGAACGGAACTATCAATTGGCCACAACCACGACTTCCAAGTCCGCCGAGTTTATTGACTCGGTTCTACGCCTTAAGCCCAAACTTGCGGTCTTCGATTGTGACGGAACCCTTTGGGCTGGCGACGCTGGTGAGGGCTTTTTCGATTGGGAACTAAAGCGAGGCTTGCTTCCGGGCGACATCGCACGGAAGGCGCGCTCGCGTTATGCCGACTATAAAGCCGGAAAAGTCCCAGAAGACACGATGTGCGGGGAAATGGTCACCATGCACCGCGGCTTGCCGGAAACCGCATTGCAGCAAGCTGCGACCGAGTTCTTCGACGAGAATTTCGCAAGTCGTATATTCCCTGAGATGCGAACCCTGATCGAAAAACTGCTAAGCCTCGGCTGCGACATTTGGGCGGTGTCGTCAACCAACGAATGGGTTATTCAAGCGGCGATGACACACTTCGGAGTCGACTCCAAGCAGATATTGGCAGCCGCAGTCGAGATCGAAGACGGTCGCGTTACTGACAAACTCCTGCGAGTACCCTCCGGCGAGGGCAAGCCGCGCGCCATTCGGGAAATCGTTAAGAAGGACCCTGACGCGGCCTTCGGCAACTCTCGCTGGGACGCTGAGATGCTTGCTATGGCGCGTTACGCCTTCGCCGTGAATCCAAATCCTGACCTGGAGAAGCTGGCTAAAGAACGTGGCTGGACGGTTTATCGTCCGTAAACTTTGCCTCGGATCTTCGCGGATTTTCGCCGATAAGTTAATTGCTTCGATTCTTCTCTTGCTGAAGCAACTCTGCCAACGTGTCGATCGCCAGATGGCTGGCGTGTCCAGAGGCAGCGGGCAAACCACCGACGGCTCGTACGACTTCTTCCCGCCGAAGACTGCGCGCCTCCTCGAGGGTCCTTCCCTGCACCAACTCGGTGAGGGCTGAACCACAAGCCATGGCGGCGACGCATCCCTTGGCAAGAAATCGAATTTCCTGGATGCGTCCGTTCGCGATCTTCGCCGTTAGCTTCAAAATGTCACCGCAAGCGGGATTCTCCAATTGAACGCTGACATCGGGATGAGCGATTTCGCCCGCGTTTCGGGGATGCTCGAAGTGATCCAGAAGTTCGGCAGAATACATCGTCAGAATTGTAACGCCGTAATCCATGCCCTTACCCGTGCTCTTTCAATTCCATGCACCGCAGGAGCGCTCGACCTTTTCCACAATCTTCTCGTCTAAGATGAATCACACGCTTCATTCCGCAAAGCAATTTGTCAGGGTAAGATTTCTACTATGCCGGGTGCCAGCAAGATTCAGGACGTAAAGAGAGACCTAGAGCCGTTGGTCCGCGAGGCGAAGTCGCCGCAGGACCTCATGGCAACCATCGTCCATGTTCTTCACGAACGCATGTTGAAATACAACTGGGTGGGATTTTATTTGTTGGAACCTCCTGCCAGCGGGCAGCCACCAATGCTGGTTTTAGGCCCGTTCAAAGGCGCGATGACACCGCACACCCGAATTCCCCTGCATCAGGGAATCTGCGGGGCCGCGGCTTCGAGCGGCAAGACGGTCGTGGTCGACGACGTCGCGCAAGACCCTAGATACCTGGCGTGTTCGATCGAAACAAAATCGGAGATTGTGGTCCCTGTTTTCGTCAAAGGCAAGGTGGTTGGCGAACTCGATATCGACAGTCATTTCCCTGCCGCGTTCCAGCAAGAAGATCGCGAACTGGTCGAGTACTGTGCCACTCTCGTCGGGCAGCGTTGGGAAAAATCCCAGGCATGAAGGTCCTCGCCAATCTTTGCCTGCTTCAACGGACCCACTCATGAAGCGGGTCGTAGCGGCTTTAATTTTCAAGCAGGGCAATATACTCATTTGCCAGCGCACCCGCCACCAGACCATGCCGCTGAAATGGGAATTCCCCGGTGGCAAGATCGAAGAGGGAGAACAACCCCGCGACGCTCTGCATCGCGAACTCGATGAGGAACTTGGCATTGACGCCGAAATTGGCGAAGAAGTCACCCGCCTGCGTCACGAATATCCCGGCGGAGGCGCAGTGGAGTTGCGTTTTTTCAACGTACGCGAGTACGCAAGAGAGCTTGAAAACAAGATCTTCAAAGATATCCGCTGGGTCGCGCCAGCGGAATTACCCGCTTACGATTTTCTCGAGGCCGATATCCCGATCGTCCGGGACATAGCTTCGGGAAAGATCGCCTAGCTATCGCAATCGAATCTTGCCGTGAGGCGCTTTTCTGGGCTAGACTCGCCACCGGGCGAAAATACATTCATTAAATACTGGAGGCTGGCCATGAAATCCACCAATCTAGCGATCGTCCTTTTCTGCCTCGCATTGTCATGTTCCCTCATGTTTGCGAACGGGTGCGGAGGCGGTAGCTCCAACGGGGGATCAACTCTAACCGGAATCGACATTGCACCAATAAGCCCCAGCGTACCCGTTGGTGGAACGCAGCAATTTACCGCGACCGGCCATTTTTCAAACGGCCCGGATCAGGATCTGACTGGAAATTCGACGTGGACCTCGAGCGTCACCACGGTTGCCACCGTCGAGAATCTCGGAACTACGCCGGGACTAGCCACAGGCGTCAGCGCGGGTTCGAGCATGATCACCGCGAGCTTTGCTCAAGGGTCCAGCTCAGTTTCGGCATCCACCGACTTGACCGTGACCGCAGCCTCTTCGGACAAATCTTCGCGAATGCCGGTCGGCACGGCAATCGTCGCTTTCCTGACTATGCCCGGAGTCTCGGCCGGCGGATTGAAAGTAGATGGCCGTACGTTTGGTAGTGACGCCAATCTACCCGCTGAGTTACCCGCCGGATTGCACCACTTCGTCTCGCCGGACGGGCGGTACACCTTTGGATCCATTTGCAGGCGCACCACGTCTATACGTTGAGAATCTTGGCGGCAGGCGGCATGGAACTCAGTGATTGAGAAGCAGAGATAGGGATCGAAGAAACAAAATTAGCTACCAGGAGATGTACCGCCATGATTGAGCGACTTCATGAAAGCATGGGAGCAGCGTTCGGCTTCAAAGTAGTTGGAAGGGTTTCGGCTGAGGAAGTGAAAGCTTTCGAGCCGCAAATTGAATTTGTGATTGCGCAGCGGAAAGAACGACCAATCGGAATCCTCGCCGATGTTTCGCAGATGGAGGGAGCGGACTGGAAAGCGCGTTGGTACGAGATGCGCTTCCTTCAGAAATACACCAGCCACATTGCGCGCATGGCCGTGGTCGGCGCCGACAAATGGGAAGAGGTTGTAGCCACGTTGCTGGCTGGAACCGCCGTCCTGCAGGCCGAAACTCGCTACTTTACTGAAGAAGAAATCACTTTTGCCTGGGAATGGATCCGTGCCGGCAAGAACCTGGATCGTGTACCCGTGCGCACCATGTATCTCGGTACCGGTCTGTTCAAAGACTACATTCCCGAATACACCGGCCTCTAACCCCACGAAGCATCTCGACCCCGAATCGCTTACAATTCGTGTGCGTAGGTCTGCGCGTTACTTCGTCTCGAGTCAGGAGTTACCAAGTTGCTCCGCCTGGTCCGGAATCTGATCCGTCCTTATCTCGGAAGTCTATCCGTCATACTGGCCGCGATGGTCGTCCAGACGGCGATGAGCCTGGCAGCTCCGTGGCCCCTCAAAGTTATCCTCGACAACGTCGTTGGAAGCCACAAGCTTCCCTCCTGGATCAGCCACCTGCTGATGACGCTCTTCAAGGGTGACGGCAAGATGAGTATCGCGATGGGCGCCGCGCTCGTCGGCGTAGTCATTGCCAGCCTTGATGCAGTTTCCTCATACATCGCGAATTATTACACTGAGAGCGTGGGCCAGTGGATTGCCAACGACTTGCGCCTGCGCACTTACCATCATCTCCAGCGGCTTTCGCTGAGCTACTACGATCAGCAGCGAACCGGCGCACTCCTGAGCACGATCACTTCCGATGTTCAGACCATCCAGAGTTTCGCGTCTTCTTCCACGCTCGGCATTCTGGTTGATCTGTTCACGATTGTGGGCATGTTGTTCATCATGTTCTGGCTGAACTGGGACTTCACCCTGATCGCCCTGGCGGTCACGCCCTTCCTGCTCCTGCTGATATCGAAGTTCAAAAAAGCGGTGAAAGCGGCGACTCATGAAGTTCGCAAGCAACAAGCCAACATCGTCTCGGTTGTGACGCAGGACCTGGAGTCGATGCGAGTAGTGAAAGCGTTCGGCAGGCAAGAGTATGAGCAGCAGGAACTGGGTGAAGTCAGCCGCGCGGTGGTGGACGCCGCACTGAAGGCTCGCCGCGTAAAAGCGCTTCTTTCTCCCATCGTGACAGTTACGGTTTCCCTGTGCACTGCAATTGTTTTGTGGCGTGGCTCGGCGCTCATTCTTGCGGGTACGATGACGGCAGGGGCTCTGACCGTCTTTCTTTCGTATTTGACCAAGTTCTTCAAACCGGTCAAAGACCTCGCCACCATGACCAATTCCATCGCACAGGCGGCGGTCGGTGTGGATCGAGTGCGCGCCATTCTGGATGCGGACAACGTAATTCCTGAAAGTCCTGACGCGATCGCGCCGCCGACAGCGGTTCGCGGTGCGATCAGTTTTGATCAGGTGAAGTTCGCTTACAGCCCCGAATCTCCGGTTTTGAAGGGGGTCAGCTTCAACATCGAGCCGGGACAACTGGTCGGCGTGGTCGGGCCAACCGGCGGCGGCAAGTCGACGATCGTCAGCCTGATCCCGCGTTTCTACGACACCACGGCGGGCAAAGTGGAAATCGACGGTGTGGACGTGCGCGGCTACCAGCTACAATGGCTCCGCGAGCCAAATCGGATACGTCTTGCAAGAGACCGTGCTCTTTCGTGGTACCGTGCGTGACAATATTGCTTATGGCCGCGATGGAGCTACCGAAGCGGAGATCATCGAGGCCGCAAAACTTGCGAATGCCGATGAGTTCATCGCGCGCATGCCACACGGCTACGACACCATGGTCGGCGAGCGCGGCGATACGCTCTCCGGAGGTCAGCGGCAGCGCATCGGCATCGCTCGCGCATTGGTCCGCAACAATCCGATATTGATCCTGGATGAGCCGACAGCTGCCTTGGACACGGAATCCGAGCGGTTGGTGATTGAAGCTCTTGAACGATTGATGAAGGGCCGGACCGTAATCACGATCGCTCATCGCTTGAGTACGATTCGCGACGCCGATAAGATCATTGTTCTGGATAAGGGCGTGGTCGCCGAGCAAGGCACCCACGAACAGTTGATAGCGCTTGGAGGAATCTATGCCGCCCTTTGTGGCAGCCAGTTCGATACCGCACCAGCAAAAACCAATTCCTGACGCGAAGAACCACAATCATCACACTGCAGATCGCCGTTCTAGTTTTCGTCGCTTGGAGGCATCGTGCCCCGTTCTTTAGTCGTGCTGCCCGATGACTCTGCCCAACCGATTTTGGATGCCATCAATGGGGCCAAGAAGTCGCTGCGAGTGAAGATGTTTGTGTTCTCCGACCCGCAATTACTCAAGGCGGTGATCGCTGCTCAAGCGCGCGGGGTAAAGGTTCAGGTCATGCTGAATCCCGCTCGACGCAGTGGCGAAGAGGACAATGAGGCATGCCGGAAAGCTCTGATTGCCGGCGGCGTCGAGGTTCGTGACAGCAACCCCGCATTCGATGTGACCCACGAAAAGTCCATGGTGGTTGATGACGCCGAGGCATTCGTTAAGTCCTTGAACTGGCAGACGAAAAACCTTACTGAAACCCGGGACTACGCAGTGGTTACATCCCATGCTCACGAAGTCAATGAAATTGTCCAGTGTTTCGACGCCGACTGGGACCGCAAAGAGTTCAAGTCAGGCGAAGACGCCCAACTGATCTGGTGTCGCGGTAATGGCCGCGACCGCATTGCCGCATTTATCGATGGCGCTAAACATACTTTGTTCCTGCAAAACGAGCGCTATCAGGACCCCATTATCATCGAGCATCTGGTCCGCGCTCATATGCGCGGAGTGAAAGTTCACGTCATGTCCCGGCCACCTCACACCCTCAAAAAGGAAAAACTGATCGAGGGCGTAGGCGGTCTGCGCATCATGGACGATGTCGGGATCAAGATCCGTAAAATGAAACATCTCAAGCTTCACGGCAAGATGTTGCTCGCCGATGGCATGCGGGCGATCGTCGGGTCGATTAACCTCGCTCCCGGCAGTTTCGACAGCCGCCGCGAGCTTGCCATCGAAGTCCGCGATAACGACGTAGTGGCTCGCCTGCAGAAGATTGTGCAGCACGATTGGGATCATTCCCACCCCCTCGATCTAAGCGATGCGGGCTTGTTGGCGGATCTCGAGGACAGGCAGGGCGTCGAGGGTCTCGCGATCGGTGCGAGCAGGAAAGAGAAGAAAAAATCCGACCAATAAAAAACGGGCGCCGTGCAGTCTCGAATGCACAACGGCGCCCATCGACTTCCGAAAGCTCACCCGATCAAATAGGCTTGAATAAATGGACTAGCTTTTTCCCGCCTTCTTCCGTGTAGTGGACGGTCACTTTGTCGCCTTCTTTGGCTGTCCATTCCGATCCCTTGACTATGCCATGCCCAGCCTCGATGGTTGCGTCTTTGGAAACCGTGTAAGTGGTTTCTGCGCCGTCTTCAGTCTTGACGGCTACGGTGCGTGCTGCTTTATCGACATGGGTAACGGTGCCTTTGCTTTCCTTTAGCGCATCTTTGCCAAAGTCTTCCACGCCAACCGCGGTCTTGTCAGCTCCCTTTTCGGTGTAGCGCACGACCACGCGCGTTCCCTCTTTGCCGGCCATGTAGGTTTCTACCGCCGCCGTCTTGACGCCACCAGCAACATACTTGGACGCGTGCACCGTCGTCTTCGCCGTGTACTTGAAAACGTGCTGCGTGCCGTCCGCAGTTTCAATAGCAATAGTTTTCGCAGCCTGTATCGACCTTCTTTACGACTCCAGCCACCGCATGCACCACGTCCCCGCCCATCGGTTGGTCCTGCGCGGCCACGTTGATCAGACCCCATAGGCACAAACTGGCCAACACTGCATGAAGAACAACTTTCGAATTCGTAGAACGCATCTGAACTTCTCCTTTGTGAGTGATGATGATTAATGGTCGAGTGCCGAAATCTTACTGACGCCCGTGACATCACTTGAAGACAACAACGTTTGCAGCTGCATTTACCGATTTACTGTGCAGGTTGCAAAACCAAGGTCTTTACCAGCCGAAAACGCAGAACACTCTCCGCCGGAACCCGCACTTCTTTTCCGCGAGTAAAGGCCTGGGTTGCGAATCCCCCACCTGCTCCCGCAAGGCGCCGATCCCAGCCCCTTTGCCACCTCCGAACACGCCGCCCAACAAGGCACCCAGCGCTGAGCCACCTCCCAGAAACTCGGCTGTCCGGCCATTCGCGCCAAAACCCTTCCGATTTGATTCGGTGACGGTAGAGCTCACCACGCGGTATTCCTTTTGATTGACTGTGACCGAATAGAGGTCAAGCATCAGTTCCGCGCTGTGAACCGCGCCGCCCGTCGAGGTGCTCCTGATCAGCAATTTTGCAGCCGACCCTGCGGGAATCGCGACGCTCCCAGCGATATCCCGTACGTCTTCAGTGATCGCCGCGGAATACGTCTGGCCCGTGTACGAGTTGGTTGAATCGATGAGCTCGTTCGTCCGGACGGATAAGTCCGCGCCATTGGGGATGACCATCGAGTTGCCCGACGGAGCGGAAGCAGGAACTCCGGCGCCATTGAAGACGATTGCGTCGAGATCACTGGTCGGAAACTGGTACTTAACCCCTTCAGAGTCCTGAAATCCGATTGGATTCGCGCCCGTGAAGTGTCCGGAATAATTCTTTCCGTTGCGCAACGTCACCGCGTCCGCCGTAGCCCCAAAAGCAAGCGACTGCACATCTTTCAATGGGAATTGATACTTGATTCCTTGCAGGTCCGCGAACGTAATTGCCGCGTCGCTGGTAAATTGGCCGGAGTAGCTAGTCCCATCTTTCAAAACGATCGTGTCTGCAAAGACATGCGGCACCAAACATAGAAGCGCCGCTGCTGCAAACAGGTGAACCTTATTCATTTCTCCTCCGCCGGGCGGTTATGTGAAAGTGGAGAACAAAGTTTGTTGATTGGTAGAAGCATCATATCCAAATTCCGCACCGCGGGATATTTTTTCTTCGCGCTAAACCTGCATTGCATACTTGCGGCACAAATCCTAAGACGTGGCATTGATTCCAATTCATCTTGCTTGCTAAACAACTTCCTGCGATGATCTTCGCGTGCCAAAAGCATTGCGCCTGAGAATCTTCATTTCTGAGAGTTTGGGTTCTATGACCGCTTTGAAATTAGGTTCGTTGCTTGTCATCCTTTGTGTCATTACTGCTGCAGGTCAGAACGCCAGCCCCCTGACGACCGTCGCGCCGCAAGAAACTACGGCGGGCCATCCACTCTCAAACCAACCCCAAACATCGAAAACCGCGAAGCCCGATCCCACTGCCGATTCTCAAGATGAACCCATAGACGAGGACTCCGCCCCAGCCGCCCTACAGCTCGACGTTTCTAATGTTCCACCGTTGATCAAAGAACTCTACCAAGCGACGCGGGAGACGAAAGAACCTGCGATTCTCGCGAGGTTGGAACAGGCCAAGAAAATCCTGGACGGCGGCGCTGACGTGAAGGCCATCGATGCCCAAGGCCGTACCGCGTTGCATTGGACCATCTTTGGATCGAGCTACAACACCAAGGGAACCATCGTGGTGGCGTATGAAGAAATCGCCGACGACCTGATTCAGCGCGGCGTAGATATTAATCGCGAGGATGTCTATCAGGACACCGCCCTCGACTATCTTCTATATTCCCCGAATTTTGAAATGCAGACGCTACTGATCGAGCATGGTGCGAGTAGTGGTTTTCTTTCGGCCTTTTATCACTTCTTCGATGACCGGCCCGAGGGCGTTCCGGCGACCTACCAGTCCGCGATCATGCTCTCTCGCAAGGGCGATCTAACTCCCGGCCAGACCATGAGCATCCGCCTCGATGTGCCTGTTACAGCGACGGCTCGCGCACCGGCGATCCCATCACTGCCACCGTGACCTATCCCCTGTGCAAGAACGGCGAGCAAATTAAATGTAACGACGGAGAACTGCTTGTGCCGCCCGGCACCAAAGTAAATGGCACAATACTGTTTGCCCAAAAAGCAGCCGACAAGTATTCAAGGCCGCGGCTGGTGCTAGACTTCTCGAACATTCTCCATAAGAACAGCGATCACTCTCCGCTCTATGCTCGCGTCATTGATGTGGACAATGCCCGCGAGACCATCCGCAATAATGAAATCCTGGGCATCGTACAGCCTCACGCGTCGACCAAAGTAGTGCCATGGCGGCGCTGGGCGATGCGAATCCAATTGCCGTCCTCCGTCAACCGTCTACCTTGTCCATACGCCGGAAATTCTTTTTCCCGCTGAACCGATATTCAGATTCAGATCGTGCGCCCTTCCACCCTGAGCCGTAAGAAGATTGGCCGGGTTCGCCCCTGATGTGCGGCGCGACCATGCCTTCGCCAACTGGCGATCCCGCGCCGATGCGAACGCACACGGGAAAGAACATCCCTTCCGATCCCACCAACTTGATGTTTATTGGATCGCAGAAACAGTTAATCGCAGCCTTCGGAGAAGCGGGCTGGTTTCAAGCCGACGACCTCGGCGTCAAGTCGGCGTTGAAAGTCGCTCAAGCCACCATGCGGCAAACTGGATACTCCAGCGCTCCCGTTTCAGCGCTAATGATCGAAGGCCGAATGCCCGACATGGTATTTCAGAAATCGCTGGACACATTTGCCAAACGCCATCATCTGCGCGTCTGGAAGCTGCCCAAAACCTACAACGGGCAAGATCTCTGGATCGGCGCCGGCACTCACGATATCGCAACCACCAACAACAACACCCGCACCAAGTGGTCCCATCGCATCGATCCACACGTGGACCGCGAGCGCGACTGGATTGAAACCGATCTCCTCTTCGCCGGCACCGGCATAGCATACGCAGATATAGAGCGCCCTGCCGCCCCGCGAAAACTGGCGAACGCAACCGGCGACGACATCGTCACCGACGGGAAACTCACAGTAGTTCAGCTGTACACTCCGAAACAGCAATCCGAAAAATCAACGCCGGTACTGTCCACCCGGCCATAGAAGCTCTACAGAGGTCCGTTTTTGGCCAATTCTCGGCGATCGCGTTAACTATGCTTGGGGAATCATGAAGCTGGTCTACCCGACGGTGGTCCGCACTTTAGCCTTCTTATCGGCCGTGGCAGTAGCTTTGCCGCGTCCCGGTCGGGCAATCGAGCACCGAATTCAGGAAAAGCAAGTCTCCGCGATCCGTGCTGCAAGCAATCGCGTGCTGGAGATTCGTTGCTACAACCTCAAACCTGGAACTCGCGATCGCTTCCACAAGCTGTTTGTGCAGACCTCATTGCCAATGCTGCGACGCTTCAAAGTGGACGTGGTGGCCTACGGTCCTTCGCTCCACGACAGCGATTCCTACTTCCTGATGCGGTCTTATCCCAGCCTCGAGGATCGACAACGCAGCGAAGATGCCTTTTATGGAAGCGACGACTGGCGCAAAGGGCCACGCGACGCGGTCATGGCCGACATTGAAAACTACACGACTGTCCTGATCGAAGTTGACGACGCGACGATTCAAAGCCTGCGCCGAACGGGCTCTCAGTAACATCGCAGCACGGAGAACAACCGCTATTTCCTCAACGCCGCGGCCTTTTTTCGCACCTCCGCAGCAAACGAAGCGTCCTTCAGTGACTCCAGATTAATATCAACGTTGGCGAGCGCACCCTCTATCGCGGCCTTCGCCAAAGCCACCGCTGTCACCAGATCGGATTTCATGTTCGGGTTGGTGATCGGCCTCAGCCCTTCAGCGATCCCAACCACTTCCCTTGCCCGCTCGGCGACGCCTAACGGCACACTTGTTGCCTGCTTCAATGCGCCGTCGATGATTCCATCGGCATTCGTCGATTCCTTCGCCTGCTTGTAAGCCTTCATCACCAGGTTAAACGACTCCGCGTCTGCGTCGATCGAAGCTTTTAATTCTTCGCGCAAAGGTGAAAGCCGAGCGATGGCTGCACTCAGCTCCTGTTCGTACTGCAGATACGCCTTTTTACCACGCGACATGGATGCCACCATTACAGCCAGGCCAGCGGCCATGGCGCCGCTCGCGGCTGCCGCGCTGCCGCCGCCGGGTGTTGCTGTGGGCGCGGCGAGTTGCTCGATAAATGGTTCGACGCCGGCCCTCAGACCTCCCACTGCCATCTTGCCGCTCATGACCGCACTCAAACGGTTTTCCAGAATCAGAGACGAATCGAAATTCTCCACTTGCAGAAACCACTCAGCGGCCGACTCCAGCGCTTTCTTTGGAACCAAGCCCACGATTTCGCTACTCAACGCAGAAACGCCGTATCGTTCCGCCTCACGCTTCACTAGCTCGAAGGCGCGATGAATTGGGGTTTGCTCGAAATCCGTCAGGTTCATCGAAACCTGCGCCAGGCCGCGGACCAGAAATCCTGCGCCTTTGACGAAGCGCAATCCGCCGGTCGAAAAGCGCACCGCCTTGGCAATCTTCTTGGCTATCTCCACATCGGGTGTATTGAGAAACACGTTGTAGGCGACCAAAAACCTACGCGCCCCAACCGCGGTTATGCCAGCCGTCGGATGCACCCGGGACTCACCAAAATCGGGCTTTCTTGCCGGATTAGTCGCAATCTCCGTGCGAATCCCTTCGAATTGTCCCTTGCGAATATTCTCCAGGCCCTGTCGCTCCGGCGAGGTGGCGGCCGCTTCATACAAGTAAACCGGGATCTGAAATCGCTTCCAGATTTCGGCGCCGACGTGGCGGGCCATGGCCGCGCAATCTTCAATGCTCACTCCTTCAATGGGGATAAAGGGAATGACATCCGCCGCGCCCATTCTCGGGTGCGCTCCCTGATGTTTGGTCAGATCAATCAGCTCAGCAGCCTTGCCAACTCCTCGAATGGCCGCCTCCTGAATGGGCTCTCGTTCCCCGACCAGCGTAATCACGCAACGATTGTGATCGGAATCCATCTCACGATCGAGGAGGTAGACGCCGTCTATTTTCATAGCGTCGATAATGGCATCGACCTTGGCCTTGTCGCGGCCTTCGGAAAAATTCGGAACACACTCGACTAGAGTTGACATAAGCGAGAAGGATAGCTGGCCGGGTTGTGAAGCTGCAACTGGGGAGCTGGAGTGCTAGCGAGGGAATGCGTATGGAACTGCGTCTCTACAATCCAAAATGCTTACTGGCATTCTGTTTTTATTTCCCGAAAAACTTGCCGACTCCTATACGCACCTGCACCGTGTTAATTCCCGGGATTCGGAGAACTCAACCCCGCATTCGAAATGTGCATGTAGCGGAGTTCGATGCTGAATGCATGCCGAGCTCCCAGGACGTGCATACCCAGCGCAGCCGCCGAGGTGAAGTTCACGTTCGAAGTGCCTGCCGGAACTTCAGAAGTAGTAAAAAGAGTTCCGCCATTCAGTTCGAGATAAGGTTCAAAACGCCCACGCGCCGCGAAGTTCCACTTCAATCCCAGGGGACTGAATCCTCCACCGTAAACCGTCCCGCGCGGTTGAAAGATCATGAACACGGGCACCGCGTCCACTGCATATTCAAACCTTCCCTTGAGGAATCCAGGACCGTGAGGGCGAGTCAATATCCATCCGAAGCGCGCTCCCGCATTCCAGACGCTGGTATTCTGTGTCCCTCCCGGAACCGACGGGCCACCCCCAGTCCATATCTGGAACTCGTGGCCGCCATCTTCCGGCCGTTCCTGTGCCCGCAAGGATGTGGTTGAGGAAAGCAGCAGAATTGCAACCATGAAGGTTTTCGCAAGAGTTACAAGCGAGGTTTGGCGCATAGTGAAAGCTCTGCAAGCTGCTGGGGCAGACTGCCGAACGCTTGATTAAAACACAGCCAACGGGCAAACTGTTGCAGCGATAAACTTTTCTGGTTGTTGAGGAAGGATACCCATGCCAAAGTACGTCATCGAGCGGGAAATACCGGGCGCCGGAAAGCTCACTCCACAGCAGCTTCAAGGCATATCACAAACCTCTTGCGGCGTCCTTCGCAAACTGGGCCCGGAGATTCAATGGGTCCAGAGCTATGTGACCGCAGACAAAATCTACTGTGTCTATATTGCTCCGAACGAGGCGATCATAAGGGAGCACGCCAGCCAGGGAGGATTTCCCGCGAACCGCATCTCAGAGATTTGTTCGATTATCGATCCTACGACGTCTGAAGTGTGAGCGGGTCTGAGAGGTGTCGTCTAGAGTCCTAGTCCTCCATCAACGGCCATGATCTGACCTGTGATGAAGTGCGGAGCGGTGGCAAAAAATAAAACCGCAGCTGCAACGTCTTCTCCGCTGCCGCTACGCTGCATGGGAGTTTGCTTCGCCATTTTTTTCATGAATGCGGCGGCGGCCTTTTCGCCCAGATCGATCATCCCCGGGGCAACACAATTCACCGAAATCTCCGGTGCCAACGCCTTTGCCATAACTTTGGTCAGCATGTGCACCGCCGCCTTCGACGAGCAATAATGCGCATGCGTTGCCCACGGCCGAATGCCTCCGAGCGAACCCATGTTGATGATTTTCCCGCGCCGTTCGCGCAGCAGTTTCAAAGACTCCCGCGAAACCAGAAACGGGCCTCGCGTGTTCGACGCGAAAATGGCGTCCCACTGTTTGAGCGTAAGGTTCTCGAACTCCACGGTTTCATAATTCGCGGCGTTGTTGACCAGAACGTCCATTCCGCCTAGCTCCCGACGAACGTCCTTGATCACCGCCTTCACGCTCTTCTCTTCCGTGATGTCGCAGCGCAGGGCTACCGCCCGCACTCCGAAGCTGCTGACATCAATCACCGTATGCTGAGCCTCGCGCGCTGAGTTCAAGAAGGTAATGGCAACATCAGCGCCCGCTTCGGCCATAGCCAGAGCCGTCGCTCGGCCAAGTCGCATCGCTGCGCCCGTGATGAGCACCGTCTTACCTTGCAATGGCCTGTCCAATATTCTGGGCATAGGGGGATTGTACCCAACCCGAAGCAAATCGCGAGGGCACCGGCCTCCTCCGCAGGATCACCCCGCACTTATTCAATCCTCTGGATCAGACCATCCCACTATTGCTACACTCCCGCCATGGCCGAATCCCGCCACGTTGTGGTCTATTCCCGCAAAGGTTGCCACCTCTGCGAAATCGTCAAAGAGACCCTGACCAAACTGCATCGTCGAGGTGGATTCACTTTGCAAGAGATCGACGTGGATAGCGACGACGAATTGCGCCGCCAATTCACCGACGAGGTTCCCGTGGTCTTCATCGACGGTCGCAAAGCCTTCAAATACCGCATGGAAGAATCCGACTTCCTGCGCCGGTTGGCAAGCTGATCAGAATACTGTCGGAGAAGCTTCAGAACGACACGACGGACCGCTTGCAATCGAGCACAAAACTTTCCTCCACACGTCATTCCCGCTAGAATCACATCCGCATGCTGCGTACGGAACTCTACGCTGACCCACGTGGCCGATTCGTACATGACGTTGTTTTGGAATCTTGCGCTCGCGTTCCGCATAAGACGGCGATCGTTGATTCATCCTGCGATGAAAGCTCCAGCAACCGCCGGATCTCGTACGGCCGATACGGCGAACTCATCGAAAGCCTGGCTCGCGGACTGGTTTCGGCCGGCCTCCGACCTGGCGATGTGATTGCCATCTACCTGCCTAACTGCTGGGAGTTCTGTGCTGCATACCACGCCAGCACGCTCGCCGGAGGTGTGCCGACCTTGCTCAATCCTAGTTATCGGGAGCGCGAGGTGCGCTTCCAACTGGAGAATTCCGGCGCTGTATTCCTGATTAGTGATGGCCTCTTATTGCAGGGAATGAGTCTTGCCGGCCTACCGAGCTTGCGCCGTACTTACACCACACGCAAGGAATCGAGCGGGGCCGAACCGTTTGCCAACTTACTCAATCCGGTCAGCGCGATACTGCCGGCGCCGGCACAGTCCTCCGATCACGCTGTCGCCGCTCTTCCCTACTCCAGTGGCACAACCGGCCTGCCCAAAGGCGTAATGCTGTCGCACTTCAATTTGGTCGCAAACGTTTTTCAATTCATCGGACCACGCGCCACCGAAATATCAGGTGCTGACGTGGTCCTCTGCTTCCTCCCGCTTTATCACATCTATGGGCTCAACGTGATCCTGAACCCTGTCCTCACTTTGGGAGGCACGCTGGTCCTGATGCCGCGCTTCAATGTTTGCCAGGCAACATCTTTGCTTGTCCAGGAAGGGGTTACGATGATGCCCGCTGTGCCGCCCGCATTGAATGCCTTTTGCCAGGCAGCCGAAGCTGGAGAATTTCCCAAGGACCACCGCGTGCGCTGGGTGAAGTCCGGCGCCGCCCCGCTTGCTCCCGAGCTTGGCCGCCGCTTCACCGATCTGACTGGCGTTTTGCTGTGCCAAGGCTATGGTATGACCGAGGCCTCGCCCGTTACACACATCGGCTATCTGGAGCCCGCGCTATATCGCTTCGACTCGATCGGACATCCGCTCGCACAGACCGAATGCCGTGTGATTGATACCAATGATGCCGGCTCCGAAATCGACGTGGGAGTCGGTGAACCCGGCGAACTCGTCATGCGCGGGCCTCAGTTCATGCTGGGTTACTGGAAGGAGCCGCAGGCTACGGCCGCAGCGCTTCGCGATGGCTGGTTTTGGTCAGGCGACATTGTTACGTGCGACGCGGAGGGTTTTTATCGCGTTGTAGATCGCCGCAAGGAAATGATCAAGTACAAGGGATTCCCGGTCGCCCCTGCCGAAGTTGAAGCCCTGCTGCTCGAGCATCCATCGGTCCGCGACTGCGGCGTGGTGGGACGGCCTGACGCCGTAGCGGGTGAGATTCCCGTGGCATTTATTGTTTTGCGCGAAGGTTCGGTGGCTTCGAAAAATCTGGAAGAAGAGCTGTGCGGATTTGTCGCGGAACGGCTCACTTCGTACAAGCAGCCACGCCAAGTGTACTTTGTCGACGCCCTGCCCCGGACGCCATCAGGCAAGATCTTGCGCAAAGATTTGCGAAAGACTCTTTCCAGCTAACCTACGAGTTCGACCGCCGCTCAGGGCTTTGCGTGCGAAAAATGCTGCGGATCGAATAGCTGGTCATTCACAGGCGGATTAATCCGCACGTCGCTATATTTCTCCTCGAACACCAGCTTGTCATCCGACTCGACCACCACATGCTCGGATAGCCAGGCGCCGCCCTCCACTTGCCGGTAGGCTTCGAAGCGAATGTCCTCGGTGCTTTTCGGATCTTTTTCGTCGGGCTGGAGCAGGCGGACAAAATACAATCGCTCTTTGTCGATCCAGAACTGAGGAGTGTGCAAATCGCCGGCTTGGGCGCCGATCACATATACAGCTCGCCCGTTCCACTGGTCTTCGTGAATCACAGACGCATCAAAGCGCAGCTCCTTCAAGGCTGCCATAGTGGCGTCCACGGGCTGGCAGTAAACATCGAAACCCAAAACCAAAAGGGGGTTCAGGCGATCCAACTCTTTTACCTGCTTTGCGTCGTGATAGACATACTCGTGTCCGTTCACGAACAGCGCTCCGTTGCCGGTGCTGCTGTCGCCAAACTCAATTCGCAAGCGGCCCGGCGAGTGCATGGCCTCATGCCAAATGTCCGTGGAACTCGTGCCGTCGGGTTTATGCGTGATGCTTTGCTGCTGGAAAATCAGGGTGTGGTACCAGCTTGCAGCGTAGCGATCGCGCATGGCAGTGATGACTTGCGCCGCTGTCGTCGGCTTCTGGGCCGACGCGACAACTGTAAACACCGCAAATGTACTTAGTAGCAAAACTCGCATGATCCCTCTCGCCTCCGGTAAAACACTGGTTATTGACGAGCCTCACTTGACTTTAGATAGCATCGGTGGCCGTTATCCTCTGTGTTCTGTGACCCATGGGGTTAAGAGTTCGCCGGCGAACGCACAAAGACCCGTCCAGCCGGGGTCCCGAAGATCACACAGAACTTCAAAACCAGCGGAACTTTTCGCACGAGTCTCCGTATCTTAATTTGACAGCGGCCATCAACCGCCAGCGCGCCTGCCGCGCAAAGGAGCGAATCATGGACGGAAACTTAGTAGGTCTGGTTGCAGTAATCATGGTCTTCGGGATTCCGATTGCCGCGATGTATACCTTCTATAACGTGCGCAAGTTGCGCACCGACGAACGCCTGGCCGCCATTGCGCGCGGCGTGAATGTGCCCATGCAGCCCGAACTTACCGAAGCGGGCCGCTCGCGCCGCTCCGGCATATTGCTTGTCGCCGGCTCACTCGGTTACATGATTACGTTCGCGCTCATCGCCCGCATGGATTCGGACGCTTGGATCGCCGCAGCATTCGGCATCATCCCACTCACCGTGGGTCTCGGATTCTTTCTGGACTCCAAGCTCATACGCCGCGACCTTAACGCGTAATCGGCGAGTGGGGATCACATTTGAACTCTGTCGGAAGCTGAGGGCGGATTCAAAGCCGCCCTCAACCACCCGCCAGAAGCCTCTCCAGACTTCCCCGTGCGAACAAAGGGTGTGCGTGGCTTACCTTCCGCCTCGCTCTACGTCGAAGTCGTGAGCACCCGTTGTTTTAATTCAAAGAAGGTGACATGACACGCATCGCCCAAGTTGTGATTCACGCTTGCGTAATGATTGCCAGTGGGTGTCTAGTCTTTGCCGCTGCCACTTCAGAACCTACCCCACCCGGAAAGCTGGTTGATCTAGGCGGCCACCGCCTTCATATCCATTGCACAGGAAAGGGCAGTCCCACCGTCGTTGTAGAGAATGGATTGGGGGATTTCTCTTTTGACTGGATCCTGGTTCAGGATCGCGTTTCTAAGTTTTCGCGCATCTGCACTTATGATCGAGCGGGATACGCCTGGAGCGACCCCGGCCCCAAGCCCCGCACCTTTGCTCAGATAAATCTTGAGCTGCGCGATGGCTTATCTAAACTAGGGGAGCGCGGTCCTTACGTGCTGGTCGGTCATTCTTATGGAGGACCACTAGTCAGGAATTTTGCCCGCGCATACCCGGACGATACCGCCGGCATGGTTCTGGTGGATGCATCCTTCGAAGGTCAATGGGTCGGGATTGGCGGCAAGAAGCTGATGCGATTGGGCGAAGGCGCCAAGGGAACGCAAATCCCCGCACCGCATGAGGAAATGTCCGCTGCGGAAAAGCCCGGCGCGCACCGAAAACGTAACCCAAACACAACAACCCCTCGACTCCATGTACAGCGCTCTTCCTCCCGCCGAGCAGAAGTTGCAGGTTTGGGCGCAGTCTCAAGCAGCAATCGATGACGCCGAAAACAGCCAGAGAGAATGGTCTGGAGAATACTTCGCCAAATGGTTGGCCACACCCCAGGCAGGGACATTAGGGGCGATTCCGCTCGTAGTGCTCACCCGTGCGGAAGGTGGATTCGATAACGATCTGGACATTCCTGCCGCTCAACTGGAAAGAGATCGCAGAGATGGTCAGGCCAAGCTGGCTCAACTTTCCTCCAACAGCAGACAGATCTTCGTCCACAGCGGCCACAATATGGACCTTGAGGCTCCCGAAGACGTCACCGCGGCAATTCGCCAGGTCGTCGAAGCGGTCCGGCATCACGGCAAAGTGTAGCTCCCTGCAAAAGGAACGGTTCTGGTTCGTAGTAGTCTGAATGCAGGACGACGATGCTCGTGCATCCTGCCATTCGACGTGCGATGAAGCAGTTACCTTTCATCCTGGTAGTCATTTCTGTTACAGCTGCGACTGCAGCCGAAAAGGAAAAGCCCGTCGCGACATCCGTTTTCCGCTGGGCGGAGGGCGAACCGGGTTGCACCTTCAGCCGCGATGATGATGGCAAGTACCGCTACAGTCTTTGGAACGCCGATTTCGGAATCACTCTGGCTGTCGACGCTCAAGAATTGGAGAAAGCACGACGCCGCACACCACCCCTAATTTCTTTTGAGCTGACCGTCCGCGATCGGGGAAGCAATTCACTCGATCTTGCGACCAGCAATATCACCCTGGAATTCGTCAAGCACTACAACGACAAGCACCGCATGCTCGATCCCGACGCGTTGATCGCTCAAGAGAAGAATGAGGCTGAAGCGTTGCCCGAACGCACCGCGCGTGAGATTCGCAAGCATCCCGAGAAGAAGGCCCAAAAAGAGGCCGCGATGGCGGCGCGGCAGGAAGACATCGGGCAAATGATCGAATTTCTAAGCGCGCGCAGCTTGCGACCAATGAAGCTCGATGCTGCTCACACTGCAGTGACCGGTTGGATGTTCTTCGCCACTCAAAGCAAATGGATCGATGAACTGAGGAGGCAGGAGGAATTTGTGCTGCGAGTGCCGGCGGGAGATCGGATGATTGAATTCCCGTTCCTGCTGCCACCGGGCGAGGGCGACCTGATTCTGCGTCGGCGACCAGAATAACGCAGTGGTGCCCGAATCGCCTGGGTGACCGCCTAACTGGCCGCGCGTCGTCCGTCCGCGTCCTTTTGCGCCACGTAGCGCAGCAGGATATCGCGTAGCGACACCAAACCTTTGAGTTGCTTCCCATCCGTGATTGGCAAATGGCGGAATCCGAACTCCCGCATCAGGAACAGGCAATTTTCGACGGTTTCGTCGACGTTAATCGACCGTGGATTTGCGGTCATCACTTCCGTGACTTTCGTTGTTCCCGGCATCCGTCCTACGGCCACGACCCGGTTCATTACGTCGCGCTCGGAGAAGATGCCTACGATTTCTCCGTTGCGCAGCACCGGCAAGGCGCCAATGTTGTGCTCCATCATGAAGCGCGCTGCTTCCAGCACCGTCGTGTCGGCTTCGACGGAGTACACTCGGCGGTCTTTTACAATGTCATAAACTTGGGCCATTTTTGGCTCCTCCCGAGCGGTTTCTTGAGACGGGGGCGAAGGCGTATAGTCCTGCTGACCGTCCGCAAGAGAGAACACTTTATCACGGAGCGCTACCTGGCGAAAACGGGCCGAACTGTGTCGTCAGATCGCCCGTCGCGGACACCCGACCTCTATATGCCAGTGCGAACCTTGGCGTCATCTGCTATCGTTCTTGGTTTGCGTTTCGTCTAGCCCGTGTTGGCTATTCTTGAGGAGCCTTGATGCCCGAATCGGCGCGACCGCAGCCCTCCCCACTTTACCGATGGATGGTGCTCCTATTCCTGAGCATCGCGCTGTTCGGCAATTATTACGTTTACGACGCCTTAAGCCCGCTTGCGGACGTGCTAAAGCAGCAGCTCGGTTTCACCGATTCCAACATCGGGTTGCTGCAGGCGATTTATAGCTTTCCGAACATTTTCACGGTGGTCATTGGCGGAGTAATTATTGACCGAATTGGGCTGCGCCGGTCTCTGATGATCTTCGGTGTGCTCTGCCTCATTGGACCCGCCATCACGGTTGCATCGGGACATCTCTGGCTGATGGCTCTGGGCCGCCTGGTTTTTGGCATGGGAGCGGAATCGCTCATCGTCGGCGTCACCGCGGCGTTGGCAAGATGGTTTAAAGGGAAAGAACTCAGCTTCGCTTTCGGCATCAACCTCACCATCTGCCGCCTTGGTTCATTTGCGGCTTTGAATTCTCCCACGTGGGCGCGATCGGCATACGCGACCTGGCGAGCCCCTTTTCTCATCGCGCTTGCCATATCGACGCTATGCGTGATCGGCGTTGCCATTTATTGGGTCATGGAGGTGCATGCCGAGAAAACCTACGCCCTGGGGGAGGTCTCGACCGACAAAGTGGTCTTCGCCGACCTCTTCAAGTTTGGCACCAGCTATTGGTTCATCGTAGCGTTGTGCGTGACCTTTTATTCGGCAATCTTTCCTTTCCAGACCTTTGCAGTGAAATTTTTCATGGAGGCCCATGGTACGTCGCGCGAATTCGGCGGCTTCCTGTCCAGCATGTTGACCCTTTTCGCGATGATTGCGACGCCGCTGTTTGGCCTGTTCGTGGATCGCGTCGGCAAGCGCGCGATCCTGATGATGTTCGGCTCCATGCTACTGATTCCCGTGTATTTGATAATGGGCTACACCCACGTCAACCTTTATGTGCCGATGGCAATGATGGGCGTGGCGTTCTCTTTGATTCCTGCCGTTATGTGGCCCTCGGTAGCCTATATTGTCGACCAATCGAAGCTGGGTACGGCCTATGGGCTGATGACGATGATTCAGAACATTGGACTCTTTGCCTTTAACCTGGTGGTGGGCTGGGCGAATGACTTCGGCCACGCCAGCGCGGAAAACCCGGCTGGATACCACCTGGGAATGTGGATTTTCTCTATTCTGGGATTTTTAGGCGTGTTTTTCGCCTTTCTCCTGCATGAAAGGGAAACTGGACCCCACGGCCACGGGTTAGAGACAATTACCACAGCCTCACCGGCTTCCTAACGAACAGGGATCAGGGCACTGACTTCATGGGTCTTTAGGTGGAAGGGCTGAATCTATTAGGAAGGTCGTCAGACGGCGGAGTCCGCCTCAGGTGACCATGGTCACCGCGACAAATGGAGTGATAGCAACCTCAAGAGCTGCAATCTTTTGCAGTCTTCTAAGAGGTTGTAGAGTTACCCGCAAGCGGTACAACGAAAAGACACTTACGCCGCATCTCAAATACTGCGGCCGGAAAAGGCGACTTGACGGACGCGAGAAAACAGCAGGGCGACAAGCTTTCCGAAGCTGAGGCAATCGAGCGAGCCAAACAGGGAGATGCAGAAGCCTTCGAGGCGCTGTATAACCTGCACAAGCGTCGAGTGTACTCGCTATGTCTTCGCATGACCGCAAACACAGCAGCGGCCGAAGACTTGACCCAGGAAGCTTTCCTGCAGTTGTTTCGCAAGATCGGAACCTTCCGCGGCGAGTCGGCATTTTCCACCTGGCTGCATCGCATGGCGGTGAACGTCGTCCTGATGCAGTTGCGTAAGAAGGGTCTCCCTGTGGTTCCGCTCGAGGAGACCTTGGAGACGGAAGAAGATTCGCCAAAGAAGGAACTTGGTGGTGAAGACCGGAGACTGGCAGGCTCGATTGATCGCTTGCAGTTGGAAAACTCGATTGCGGCATTACCTCCGGGTTATCGAATGATTTTTTTGCTGCACGATGTTGAGGGTTACGAGCACAATGAGATTGCGGGGATGGTGGGATGTTCGATCGGCAATAGCAAGTCGCAGTTGCACAAAGCGCGGATGAAGTTGCGAGACCTCCTCAAACTGAGCAGAGCTGAAAAAGCCACAAAGCCGTGAGGAGCTAACGTTGTGAAATTTGGGAGACGTAGTTATGACCTGTGACGAGTTTGAACGGGTCCTGCCAGAGCTTGGGGAAAGCCACAGTATCGAGCAGGAAGTGCATTTGAAGTCGTGCTCCGCATGTTCAGATCTGTTGACGGATCTGGACGCGATTGCCGAGCAAGCGCGACTCATCGAGTTTAATGACGAGCCCAGCCCGCGGGTTTGGAACTCCATCGAAATCACGCTTCGGCACGAAGGCTTGATTGACCGCGAGCATTCGCCCAGCCCGGCCCTTGCCTCTATGAGTTGGAGGTTTCGCTGGTTGATGCCGCTGGCTGCGGTCTTGCTGGTTGTGTTTGGAATTGCTCTGCATCAGCAACGGCGAGCCAGACCAGAAGTGGCGAATTCCGCACCGGTTGCCGTCCAGGTTGATACCGCGGCATTTGGACCTGAAGACCAAAAGTTACTGATGACGGTAGCGGAGCGAGTTCCCTCCATGCGCGCTACTTACGAAGCCAACTTGCGAACCGTGAACGCTTACGTCCGCGATGCGGAACTCTTGGCAAAACGCGATCCCAACGATGAGGATGCACAACAGTATTTGATGAATGCGTACGAACAAAAGGCTATGGTTTATGAGATGGCTTTGGACCGTTCGCTGCCGTAAAATGTACTGCGGAGTCGGGGCTGGCGATGCGAAACTCGCCGGAAACGGGAGATTGATTATGTACCGGAAACAAAACGCCGCAATGTCCACCCTGGTGGTCGTCCTTGTGCTCGCCGCGCTTGCGACTGGCGAGACGACTCGCAAGGAATACCATTTCAAGGTCGGACGTCACCGCGTCAGCGTTTGCATCATCAATCAGTACGGCACGGTTTCCGTCAAGTCTGGTCCCGGTAAACAAGTATCGGTAGCTGCGGTTATCTATTCCGACAAGGTTGAGATCGATCCTAGCAAGAACGGAGACCGGGTTACGGTTCTCTCGCATCTGTTCGATGGCGCGACCGCCGACACCGGTCGCGTGGACTACGAAGTCCTGATCCCCTCGGATGCCAGTCTTTCCGTGCATTCTGCGACCGGTCCGGTGCGCGTCGAAAAACTCCATGGCGATGTGGTGGTAGAAGCGAACACAGCCAGCGTCGACATTCGTGACGTGGGTTCCGCACACATTCACGTGAAGACTCTAAATGGTCCGGTCACCCTGACTGGTATCAGCGCCGGACACGTCGAAATCACCTCGGTGAGCGGCGATGTCGCATTGAACAGGGTCACGGGTCCGCTAGTCGAGGTCAATTCGAGCAGCGGGAAGATCCACTACGACGGTGATTTCAGCGAAGGCGGCGAATACTCTCTCAGCAGCCACAGCGGAGACATTGAGGCCACAGCACCTTCCTATGCCTCCATTGACGTGGTTGCGCGTTCCGCACAAGGCAAAGTAGAGAACGATTTCCTCTTGCAACCGGAACATTCCTCTTTCGTCGCCAAGTTCGGGAGTGCCTTCGTAGGCACCATGGGCGAGGCCGCATCTTCAGTTAAGTTGCTTTCCTTCAGTGGTAAAATCCACCTCAAGAAACGCTAAAAACTCCAACTGAGGGGATATAGCCGCCTTCCGGTAGGTTGCATCCATGAGAACCAAACGCGGGGCGCAGCCCGCACATCCACGGCTTGCGCATGCCCATGCACGCCAACCACAGGCCGTGTTTCTGGTGGGTTTCATGGGTTCAGGCAAGACTTCGGTGGGAAAAGCCTTGAGCCGCCGACTCGGATGCCCTTTCGAAGACCTGGATGACCGGGTTCAGAAAACGCAAGGCAAGAGGATCGACCAGATTTTCCGTGATTCCGGGGAGTCCGAATTTCGTCGGATGGAAACCCAAGCTTTGCGCGAGCTGATTGAAGAACTGAGCTCCTCGGTTCAAGTGGTGGCGCTTGGTGGGGGTACTTTCGTACCTTCGGGTAATGCAGCGTTGATTGAAGCTGCGGGTGTACACTCGGTTTTTCTGGACGCTCCGGTGGAGGAATTGTTGCGGCGATGCCAGCAGGAGGAGAAAAACCGTCCCCTGCGGCAAACGGCAGAGCAGTTTCGCGCACTGTACGAGGCGCGTCGAGGCTCCTACATGAAAGCGGCATTTCGCATCGAGACAGAAGGAAAGGACGTGAATGCAGTTGCGGCGGAGGTGGCATGCAAGCTCGGACTTGGCTAGAGTAAGGCGCTTCCCTTGAATATCTTTGCCGGCGTAGCGATCGTGTGCCTGCTCGCGGCTACCAGCGCGGCGGGTTCCGGCAAGGATGACAAGGCTCCTGGGACGCAGATGGTGGATTCTGGATCATTCGGTGTTTTCATGAACGGAAAGCGGGTTGCGACAGAGACCTTCTCCATTCATCAAAGCGCGGCAGAAAGCACGATCACTTCCGAGTTCAAGAGCGAAGCCGGGGCTGACACCGCCGTACAAACCTCGCTGTGGCAAATGGGCAGTGGCGGCGAGTTGCGCAAGTACGAATGGAAAGAAGTTAGTCCGGGACAGTCGCAAGCTGTTGTTGTGCCCAATCAGGATTTCTTAATCGAACGCTTTAAGAGCAACCCGCAGGAAAAAGACCAGGAACAACCGTTCCTCTTGCCCGCGTCGAGCAGCATGTTGGACGATTACTTCTTCGTGCAACGAGAAGTTTTGGCTTGGAAGTTTCTGGCGAGCAGTTGCAAGCAGGACAAGGGTCAACTGCAGTGCCCTACGAAGCAGCGCGTGCAATTCGGGGCGCTGAATCCGCATGCCCGATCTTCCCTCTCGGTTGGGGTGGAATTCGCAGGTACAGATAAAGTTTCCATCCGTGGTGTGGAACGCGAACTGAATCGCCTGAACCTGAAAATTGAATCGACGGAGTGGTCAATGTGGCTGGACGACCAATTCAAGTTGCAACGAATCCTGATTCCCAGCGAAAACACGGAAGTAATTCGAGACTAGGACAGCTTTGGCTCTTATTGACGCACGCACCACACGCGTATTGCTGACCACGTTGCTCTTCGCGCTGGGGCTCGGCTTCGTCTACATTGCACGCCGCACGCTGATTGCTTTTTTGTTTGCAATTTTCTTCGCCTACCTGGTCGATCCCGCTGTGTCACGACTGCAGAAATGGACGCGTAGCCGGGCCCGTGCCATCGTCGCCATCTATCTTCTATTCGTAATTTTCTTGGGCACGCTGTTCTTCTTGGTCGGACCACGAATCGCGCACGAGGCGAGGCGGCTTGGCGAGACGTGGCCGTCCCTGCTGGATCGCGTTACCTCAGGTGAACTTGCCCACGACATCGCCAGGGAAAGAGGTTGGAGCGCCGAGACTACCCAGCTCTTGCAAAAAGTCCTGATCCGACCCTCGTTTGGCCAGCGCAGCTCAGCAAGTGGGAATTCGTATTGCCGAAGTTGCCAAGCAGTCCTGGCTGCTGATCGTGGTGCCCATCCTCGCCATATTTTTTCTCAAAGATGGACGTGGGTTTAGCGAAGTCGGAATCTCGTTTGTGCAAAGCAGACCACAACGTGAATTCCTGCAAGATGTCCTCGCTGATCTGAATCAGATGCTGGCTCAGTTCATTCGCGCTCAGCTCGAACTCGCGGCACTGTCGCTGATAGTTTATATCTCGTTCCTGACCGCAACTCGCGTGCCTTACGCTCTGGTGCTCGGAACCGCGGGTGGAATGATGGAATTCGTCCCCGTCGTCGGTCCTTTGATGGCAGCGGTGGTGATTCTCAGCGTCGCTCTCCTCATGAGTTATTCACACTGGCTGGTGTTGCTCGTCTTTCTGATTGCGTGGCGCATGATGCAAGACTACGTTGTCTCACCGCGCATCATGGGCCAGAGTATGGAGTTACATCCGCTGGCGGCAATTTTCGGCGTGCTTGCTGGCGGTGAAATCGCGGGAGTGCTGGGAGTATATCTTTCCATTCCAGTGATGGCGAGCCTGCGCATCGTCTGGCGCCGCTGGCGCCTATATGCCGAGAAGAAGAGATTCGGTCCGCTGAATGAATATTCGTTTGGCGCGGAAGTTACGCCCCGCGCCTGATACTCTCCAACCGCGGTCCCGATCCTGCAAACCTGCTCCGCTAGTTTCCTGCGGCGCCCAGCGCCAGGTCAATCTGCACGTTGCGCAGAAACTCGGCGGCCGATTCCGGCAAGACCGTGTTGATAAACATCCCGGAACCGAGCTCAAAGCCCGCCACTCGGGTCAGCCGCGGCAGGATGCTGACGTACCAGTGAAAGTGTTTCACTCCCGCGTATTCTGCGGGCGCGCTGCGGATGGTGTAATTGAAATCCGGATTGCCCAGGCCAGAATTAAGTTTCGCTAACATCGATCGCAGCACACGGGCCAGATCGGTAATCTCGGTGGCGCTGATGTCCCCGAAGCTGGCGATGTGACGCCGCGGCAATATGTGAGTAGTAAAAGGAGTCGGAGAGGCATAGGGTTGCAAAGCCACGAAGCGGTCCGTCAGAATTACGACCCGGGTCTTTTCGGCGATTTCCTCTTCGATCATCTGGCAGAACATGCATTCGCCATACTCGTCATAGTGCGCAAGCGCCTGATGGAACCGTCCGCGCACTTGGCTGGAAATCACCGGTGTGGCAATCAGTTGAGAATGTGGATGCTCCAGGCTGGCCCCGGCGTCAAGGCCGTGGTTCTTGAAGATCGTGATGTGCGCGATGCGTGGGTCGAGGCTGAGAGTATCAAAACGCGCCTTGTAGGCCCGCAGCACGTTGGCCACGTGAGCGTCTGACATCAGGGCCATAAAATGGGCGTGGTTGGGCGTATCTATGATTACGTCATGGACGCCGAAGCCTCCCATGCTGCGTCGCGAACGATGAATGCTGCGCGTGGGCTGCGCGTCGGGGGAAAGTGCCGCAAACTTGTTCGCCACTACCCGCACTTGCCAGGCCGCATCGTCTTGGCTTGAGATTCGCATGACTTCCGGTGGAGTCTTGCTTTCATTGCCCAGGCAAAATGGACAGGTCTCCACAAACGACGGCAATTCCTTTACGACGCGGCGAGTAGCCAGTTCTTCCGGACGCTTGGCGCGCTCCGTTGCCATGATGACCCACTCTTTGGTGAAATAATTCTGACGTAGCTCAGGCATGGTTAAGTCCTCAGGTTTTCTATCGGCAGGAACGGGATTTCCCGTAGTCTCTTTTTTCGCCAGTGTGACGCCATGCATTACCTGCCCCGCGAAACCATGGCCCACGTTGCCGTAAGCGTTACGAGCGTCACAGATTTCCTCCCAGCGGCCTGATGTAAAATTCAAAGACGTATGGCAAAGAAACTTCCTGTAGGAATTCTGGGCGCGACCGGGGTTGTGGGACAGCGCTTCGTGCAAATGCTGGAGCACCATCCTTGGTTTGAAGTGGCGTGGCTGGCCGCGTCCGACCGGTCGGAGGGCCGCTTGTACAGCGAAGCCGCGCGCTGGCAACTGAAGACGCCGATTCCACCGCGCGTCGCGGAGATGCGGGTTTCCTCGGCTCAGCCCGACGGTGCGCCCAAGCTGATCTTCGCCGCCTTGGATGCTTCCATTGCCGCTGAGATGGAACCGCGCTTTGCCGCCGCCGGATGCTCGGTGATCACCAACTCCAGCGCACTCCGCATGCAAAAGGATGTCCCGTTAGTTATCCCGGAGGTTAATGCCGACCACATCAAATTGATCGAATGTCAGAGCTGGCGCAAACAATCCGGCGGTTTTGTAGTCACGAATCCGAATTGCTCTGCCATCGGCCTGGTCATGGCGTTGAAACCGTTGCAGGACAAATTTGGCATTGAATCCGTGATGGCCGTAACCATGCAAGCCGTGAGTGGTGCAGGATACCCCGGCGTCGCCTCGCTCGACATCATGGGCAACGTGATTCCTTACATTCCCAAAGAAGAAGAAAAAATGGAGGAGGAAACCAAGAAACTGCTCGGACACCTGAACGGCTCAGAAATTGTGCCCGCAACTTTCTCTATGAGTTCGCAGTGCAATCGCGTGGCGGTTGAAGATGGTCACACAGAGTCTGTGTCCGTGAAGCTCAGCAAGAAAGCGCGGCCCGAAGAGATCATCCAATCATGGAAGGAGTTCCGCAGCCAGCCACAAGAATTGCGTCTGCCTAGCGCGCCCGAGCAGCCAGTCTGTTACGCGGAGGCGCCGAACCGCCCTCAGCCACGCTTTGATGTGGATGCCGGCAAAGGCATGACCACCACCGTTGGCCGGCTTCGCCCTTGCGGTGTATTGGACTGGAAGTTCACCGTGCTCTCCCATAACGTGATCCGAGGCGCGGCAGGCGCAGCGCTGCTGAATGGTGAATTGCTCAAGGCGCGGGGCTATCTCTCGTGAAGGCCTGCGTGCGAGCAAATTTCGCGAACACCTTGGGTTCGCATCAGCGTATGCCTTCGGGCATACTGCAACTACGACGGAGGCAGCCGCGCCTTCAGGCGCTGTTTATTGCCAATCGAACGAGCTTTTTCTGCGGCCTCGTCTTGCCACTTGATCCAATCAATCCGCACTCAGGATTTCTCCGCTCATGATCGTCATGAAATTTGGCGGCACTTCGGTGCAGGATTCTGCCGCCATCGAACGCGCCGCTGCGATTGTCAAAGGAAGGCTCACGCAAAAGCCTTTAGTCGTGGTGAGCGCCATGGCCAAAGTCACCGACCAACTGCTGAGCATGGCCCGAGCTGCCGGAACGGGTGATCGCAAAACTGCGCTCAGCTTGTCGCGCGCTTTGCGCGAACGCCATTACACAACTGCCGGCGAACTACTGGGAACCGCGTTGTTTACCCAATTTCACAGCGACTTGGGAGTTCATTTCGAGGCGCTGGACGAACTCTTGCGGGGAATCGCCGCGGTAGGCGAATTGACTCCGCGGACCACCGATCACGTCGCCGCTTTCGGAGAAATTCTGTCCAGCCAGATCGTTGCCGCCGCATTTTCCGCGCATGGACTCGACGCCATCATGATCGATTCTCGGGAATGCGTCGTGACTGACAACAACCACGTCCGCGCCGCTCCCTTGATGGAGGAGACAAGCGAACGCCTGTGCACCAAGGTTCAGCCGGTGCTGGACGCAAAGCGCGTCCCCGTCATGGGCGGCTTCATCGGCGCCACAAAAGCAGGGGTCACCACTACCATCGGACGTGGCGGAGGGGATTACTCGGCGGCGATCATTGGGTCCGGGTTGGATGCTGAGCGTATCGAAATCTGGACGGATGTGGATGGCATGATGACCACCGACCCGAATTTATGTCCCGATGCTCGCCGCATTAAGGTCATCAGCTTTGAGGAAGCGGCGGAGCTTGCCTATTTCGGCGCCAAGGTGTTGCATCCAGCGACCGTGTTGCCCGCCATTCAAAAGAACATTCCGGTTTATGTGCTCAACGCCCGCAACGCGACTTGCGAAGGCACTCGCATCGCGGCCCGCGTGCCGCATTGCAAGAATTTCTTCAAAGCAATTGCGGCGAAAAAGCGTATCACCATAATCGATGTCGCCGCCCCAAGAATGCTGCTGGCCCACGGTTTTCTGCGCGCCATTTTCGAGGCCTTCGACCGGCATCGTGTTCCCGTGGACGTAGTCTCAACCTCTGAGGTAAGCGTATCGCTGACCGTGGATTCTAATGAATCGATCCCGGCGCTGGCGGCGGATCTGGCAAAATTGGCTGACGTAAAGTACGAGGGGCGCAAGGCAATTGTGTGCCTGGTAGGACAAAACCTGCGGGAAACGCCGGGTATCGCCGCTCGTGTATTCGGAGAACTTTCCGACGTGAAGATTCGCATGATTTCGCAGGGCGCGTCCGAAATTAACCTGACGTTCGTGATTGAGGAAGACGAAGTTCCCCAGGTAATTAAGCGCCTGCATAAGACATTTTTTTCGGACCTCGACCCGGAGATCTTCGCATAGCACAAAGTCGACGCTGCCAGGCGTAAAATCGCAGGGTTTGGTGTACCTCGCGACTTTGCGAAAACTTCGCTTGCTCCCCGGTTAAGAGCGCTAACTTCATCATGAAGATTCTCATCCTAGGCCAAGGCAAAACCGGTTCTCTGGTAGTGGAAACCGCTCGCCATCGCAACCATCAAGTGGAAGTTTTGCGCAGCGCAGACAACCTGCACGCCGCCGCCCTTACACCTGCAAGACTTGCAGGAACGGACGTGGTTATAGATTTCACCACGCCGAATGCAGCAGTCGAACACATTGAAGCTTGTATTGGCGCGGGCAAAAGCATGGTCGTAGGCACCACAGGCTGGCATAGCGAATTGCCACGCATTCGGAAAATGGTCGAACAGCGTGGAACCGGCTTTCTGCACGCAGCCAACTTTTCCATTGGCGTGAACCTGTTTTTCGATGCCGCCAGGGCCGCCGCCGCCGCTTTGAAGCACCAATATTCCGGCCAGATATTCGAGCGCCATCACGTAAGCAAGAAGGACGCTCCATCGGGCACCGCGATCACCCTGCAGCATATTGTCGAAGAAGCTTCCGGCACCGACCTCGAAATCACCTCCTTTCGTGAGGGTGAGGTTGTGGGAATGCACGAACTCACATTTACTTCCCCGCATGACACGCTTTACCTCTGCCATGACGCTAAATCCCGCGCTGGCTTTGCCGAAGGCGCAGTCCGCGCCGCCGAATGGCTGGCCGAAAAAAAGGGTTTTTACGATTTCAAAGACGTATGGCGGGAACTGTAAAGAAAGTCGTATTCGCGTTATCTTAGTGGTATGCAACTACGCGGATGCGGTACAGCTCTGGTAACCCCCTTTCATCAGGATGGCTCCATCGACGAGCCTGCGCTGCGCAGCCTGGTGGCGTGGCAGATTGACTCCGGAATCGACTTCCTCGTCCCTTGCGGCACAACCGGAGAAACGCCAACTTTGTCTCACGACGAATGGTTGAGCGTGATTGACATCACCATCGAAGTCAACGCTGGCCGCGTTCCCATACTTGCCGGTGCAACATCCAACTCGACGCAGGATGCTGTCGCAAAGGCGAAGGAAGTCGCAGCAAGGCCAGGCGTGAATGCCGTTCTGACCGCGTCTCCGTACTACAACAAGCCTACCCAGGAAGGCCAGTATCGGCATTTTCGCGCCATCGCCGAAGCCATCGACAAGCCGATCATTTTGTATAACGTCCCCGGAAGAACGGGCGCGAACATTGAGCCCACAACTTTGGCCCGCCTCGCCGAAGTTCCCAATATTGCCGGAGTGAAAGAAGCCAGTGGCAACATGGCGCAGATCGCCGGCGTGTGCAACGCCGTACCCGATAATTTCCTGGTCTTTTCCGGAGACGACTCGCTCACTCTGGCGGTGATTGCGTTGGGGGGAGTCGGCATCGTTTCCGTGGCGTCCAATGAGATTCCCCGCGAGCTGTCAGACATGACGCGTGCAGCCCTCAACAACGACTGGCAAACGGCGCGCCGCATTCATCGCAAATACCTGGCGCTCATGGAAGCCAACTTCGTCGAGTCAAATCCGATGCCGGTAAAGGCAGTCTTGGCAATGATGGGGAAACTCGAAGAAGTGTATCGCCTGCCCATGCTTCCCATGCGCCGCGAGACTCGCTCAAAATTGCAGAAGATCGCTACCGAAGCAGGCCTGATCGCCAAGCCAGCAACCGCGCCAGCCGAAGCTGTCAATTTCTACATCTACGAAAACTGGCTTGCCGGACCACACAAGATCGTTCTCCATCGCTCCAGCTGCGGGCAATGCAATCACGGCAAAGGCCGGCCCGCAGGCCACGACGCCAACCACGCCCGCTGGCACGGTCCGTACGCCGCGCTCACGGAAGCGCGCGATGCTGCCCACAACATGACGGGAGTGTTAATCCGCAGCGAGTGCAAGTGCGTTTGACGATTTTTTATCTTTATCTCCGGTTGTCAATGGACAACACAGTTTCGAAGTAAGTATTCCCGTATACTTCTCTCGCATGGAATCTCTCAAAACTGCGATCGAGCGCCTGGCTTCTGTCGGCGAAGTGGAGCACAGCCCTGACGCACGCCAGATCTTCATGGACTTCCGCGACGAATTGACCCAAGGCAAAATCCGCGCTGCCGAGCGAGTTGACGGCCAATGGGTAGTCAATATCTGGGTCAAACAAGGCATTCTTCTGGGATTCCGCCTCGGCGAACTCAGCGACATGGCGCAGGATGCCAGCTTGTCCTTTGTCGACAAAGACACATTTCCGGCGCGAAGATTTACCGTCCGAGACCGCGTGCGAATTGTGCCTGGGGGATCCTCGGTCCGCGTAGGAGCTTATGTTGCGCCCACCGTAATCTGCATGCCTCCAATGTTTATTAACGTTGGAGCATACGTGGATGAAGGCACGATGGTGGACTCACATGCGCTCGTCGGATCGTGCGCGCAGATTGGTAAGCGGGTACATTTAAGCGCCGCGGCACAAATAGGAGGAGTGCTTGAGCCGATCAATGCCTCACCTGTGATCATTGAAGACGATGTCCTCGTCGGTGGAAACTGCGGAGTTTACGAAGGCACGCTGGTGCGGTCGAGAGCGGTTCTGGGAGCGGGGACCATCCTGACGCGCTCGACTCCCATTTTCGACATTGTGCGCGGACAGATTTACAAGGCGACCGACGACAAACCTCTCGAGGTTCCGGAAAATGCCGTGGTCGTGCCGGGTTCACGAGCCGTGAAAAGGGGCCAGGCCGCTGAGTGGAATCTTTCGCTGTACACGCCGGTGATTGTGAAGTATCGAGATGAGAAGACCGATCAACGGATCGAGTTGGAAGAATTCCTGCGCTGATTCACAATCAACTGGCTGGCCGACCAGGAATTGCGGCCAACGCGATCGCTGGGCGCGGCGCAATCGTCCGCTGTTTAAGCTCCAGATGTTTTTGCCGGAAGTGCATTTTGGCGCGTTTCCCCCAAGCCCGCACAAAATAATAATTGAGGCCTGCGCCAATGGCTGAGCTGAAGATCGGGATCACACGCCCCGACCACTTCTCCACCGCCTCGGTGCTGGCTTGCACGGCGATTCTCTGAATCACCTTTGGCACGAAGCGGCTGACTACTTCCTTCTCCAGCAACTCACGGCTGATGTCCACCCCTGCAGCACTAGCCGCCGCAATCCAGAGTTCGGCGGTCTCTTCATCGGTGTTGTATTCGAAGCCGTAGATCAGACTGAGCTTCTGAATGGTTCGCAAAGTAATGCCGGCGAGAATACTGAGATCGGGAAGCATGGTGACAACCCCGCCGAGACCAAAGCCCGCTCCTTCAGCAGCCGCCATCTTCATCCCGCTATGGATGACGCGGTTGGCCACATCGTCCAGAACATCGATATCCAAGGTATGGATCCCCTGGAAGCTGCTGATGGGCATACCGTACGCCGCGCGCAGTTGTAACAGGAACCGGTCGGGATCTACTCCCACCGTTCGATAGGCCCGTTCGAAACCGCTACGCAGGCCTGCTTCGGCGCGTCGCCGGAGCCACGATTTCTGCAATTGTGTCGCCATCCTGGTTAAAGGTAACTCAAAGGCCGGGTGAATAACAGTTCACCCTCGCGGCTGATAGTTCATAGTTCGCAGCGGTTGGATGCGGTCGCGACACTCTGCGTTGTTCGCGTCCATGCCGAGGTTTCGTCTGCATTTGTTGTGCTACGATCAAGGAACTCATAATGCCAACTGGAAAACTGCAAGTTGTGCCCCTGGGCGGTTTGGGCGAGTTCGGAATGAACTGCATGGCCGTGCGCTGGGGCGATGACATCATCGTCATTGACGCAGGCCTGATGTTCCCTGAAGCCGAACTCCTCGGCGTGGACATTGTGGTGCCCGACATTTCTTATCTGATCGAAAACCGCCAACGAGTTCGCGCCATTGTTCTCACTCACGGCCACGAAGATCACATCGGAGCACTGCCGTGGATTCTTTCAGAACTCAACGTGCCCGTATGGGGCACGGAGTTCACGCTGGCCCTGCTGGAAGACAAGCTCGATGAACACGGCTTGCTGGATGACGCCGACCTCCAGGAAATCCGCGCTGGTGAACGATTCAAGATTGGTCCCTTCACCATCCATCCCATTCAAGTCACACACAGCCTGGTGGATTGCGTAGCGCTGGCTATTCACACGCCGATGGGTGTGGTCATTCATACCGGCGATTTCAAAGTTGACTCGACGCCCACCGACAACAAGTTGTTTGACCTGCACGCCTTCGCCGAGTATGGAAAATCGGGCGTGCTTGCTCTATTTCAAGATTCGACCAACGTCGAGCGCAAGGGATACACGCCCAGTGAGCGCGCAGTGCGGCGCAAGTTTGATGAAGTGTTCGCGCGCACGGAGCGACGTCTGTTCATCTCGTGTTTTTCGTCGTCGATTCATCGCATCAAGTTGGCGGTTGAATTGGCTGGGCATCATGGACGCAAAGTGGCATTCATCGGGCGTTCGATGACCAACACCTCCGAGATTGCCGAGGATCTCGGATACATCGACATTCCAGAAGGACTGCTGATTCATCCCGGCGAGATGAAGAACTACCCTCCGGAAAAAGTTTGCGTGATGATCAGCGGCACGCAAGGCGAGCCCATGTCTGCGTTGTCGCGCGCAGCGGTGGACAGTCACAAGCACGCCAAAATCGAAAAGGGCGACACGGTTGTGCTGTCGTCTCGCATCATCCCGGGCAACGAAAAAGCCATCTACCGGATGATTGATCATTTGTTCCGGCGACAGGCGCACGTGATCTACGACGATGGTTCATTCCCTCCGATTCACGTTAGCGGGCACGCCAGCCAGGAAGAACTTAAACTCATCATCAATCTGGTGAAGCCGAAGTATTTCATCCCGGTACACGGAGAATATCGCCAGCTTAAACTGCATGCAGAGATGGCGGGCTCGATGCACGGCTCGGTCGGCAACGTGATTTTGATTGAGAGTGGAGATGTTTTGGAGTTCGACGAATTGGGAGCACGCAAAGCGGGCCGCGTGAACGTCGGACGTGTCTGCATCGATTCCGGATCGCGAACGGACGTTGTCGAGGATCTGATTATCAAAGACCGCCGACACTTGAGCGAAGATGGCATTGTGTTGCCGATCATCGCCATCAATAAGCTTTCGGGCAGGGTGGAGACTTCCCCGGAAATCGTGACTCGCGGATTTGCCGCTGGCGAAGACGGCTTTGTGGACGGCGCACGGCAGTTGGTGATGCAAACCCTCGATTCATCGAGCCAGGAAGAGAAGGCTGACTACGGCGTGATCAAGGAGAAAATCCGGGCGGATTTGAAGCGGTACATTTCGAAGCAAACGCAAAAGCGGCCGCTGATCATGCCGGTGATCTTAGAGATCTAGAGCAACTCGAGCCGCGTGCGCAGTGCATGGGCGACGAAAAGGCCGCAGCCACAGCAGCACCCTCCATCGGAACGATTCTGCCTTTCCAGCCCAACCGCTCGTTTTTCTGGGCCGTACCCCGCACTCCGATACTAAAATCGCATGTCTTACTTATGGTACAATGTAAGCCATGAGTGAGATGAGTGCTACATTTACCTCCAAAGGCCAACTCGTCGTTCCAGCGGAACTCAGACGCAAACACGGGATCTCTGCAGGCACCAAGGTCAAGTTCATTGAAGATCAGTTTGGACGAATCGTTTTGCAACCCATCACTGAGAGTTACATTGATCGCATAATGGGATGTCTCGCCGACGGTACAGACATGCTCGAGGAATGGCAAAAGGAACATCGACTCGAGGGCGACCGCGAACCGTGAAAGTCTATGTGTTCGACGCCAGCGCGCTCTTCGTATTCCTGCAAAAGAAGCCCGATGCCTCGAAAGTGAACCAACTCCTAAAGGAGGGGCTGCGCGGGCACGCTGACATTCTCATGTCCACAGTGAACTACGGAGAAGTCTATGGCGGAGTACTGCGGAAGCACGAGCATAACCGGGCTGTTGAAACGATGAGTGCGATGCATGCGTTACCCATTCGCCTGGTGGATGCGACAACGCAGCGAGCGTTTCACGCCGCGGAAGTCAAGCACAAGTACAAGCTCTACTACGCAGACAGCTTTGCAGCCGCATTGGCCATCGAGCACAAAGCCAGGCTGGTAACCAGCGATTCCGACTTTCGGAAGCTAGGTCATGGGTTTCCGGTAATGTGGTTAAAGGCTTAACCCACCGTCTTTAGCGCCTCTGTGGACGTCCGGCGACATCTACATCTGTGCGCTAGAATTGTTTTACGCCCGCGATGACTGCGGTGATGGACAGTCAAATTCATGGTAACCCTGAACGACATCCTTGATGCACAAGCTCGGTTGCGCGGTATCACTGTGCGAACCGAACTGATCGAGTCCCAACTTCACCAACGCACCGCTCAACCTGAGAGCCGCAGGCTGTTTCTTAAACCGGAAAATCTACAGCCCATCGGGGCTTTTAAACTGCGCGGCGCCTATAACAAGATCTCATCGCTCTCGTCCGAGGACAAAGCTCGGGGCGTGGTCGCCTACTCCAGCGGCAATCATGGGCAAGGCGTCGCTTATGCAGCCCGTGCGTTGGGAACGAAGGCAGTCATCGTGATGCCGGAAAATGCTCCGGCGGTGAAGCGCGATGCGGTTGCGTCGATGGGCGCGGAGATCGTGGTGGTGGGCCGTAGCAGCCAGGAACGGCAGATTCGAGCGGAGGAACTGGCCGCACAGTATGGTTATGTAATTGTTCCGCCCTTCGACGATGAGAAAATCATCGCAGGTCAGGGTACGATTGGATTAGAGATATTGGAGGACTTGCCGGGAGTGGAGACGGTGCTGGTGCCGGTCGGTGGAGGCGGTATGCTCAGCGGCATTGCCGTCGCAATCAAGATGAGTAATCCTGCAGTGAAGGTAATCGGAGTCGAGCCTGCTCTAGCCGCCGACGCGCAATCCAGCCTGCGATCCGGCAAGCTGGTGCAGATTTCTGCCGAGGATACTTCGCGCACCATCGCCGATGGCTTGCGGACGCAAAGCTTGAGTCCCCTGACCTTCGAACACATCCGCCGCTATGTTGATGACATTGTGACGGTCAGCGAAACCGAAATCCGCGATGCGGTGCGATTGCTGGCCACGAATCCAAAGACGACGCCTGAGCCTAGCGGAGCGGTCGCCGTGGCGGGGTTCTTGTTCCACCAGGATCAACTTCCCAAAACCGCCATGAATGTGGCCATCATCAGCGGCGGAAATGTTGATCCGAAGGTGCTTAAAGAGATCACGGGCGCGTGACATGTTGGTTTGCACTTTTTCGCTCGTAGGGTTGGCTGACTTGCATCTTATCAACTAGCGCGTATGAAACTCTCTTTAAGCATTATTGCTGCCTTCGTCTTTTACTCTGCGGCACATCGTCCGCTACAGATGTGTTGCGCGGCACATCCATACGAGTTGCATCGGTTTACCTGACGCCGGACACTAGTTCAGCCAAACTCGCCGACGTCGATCGCGGACGCGAAATCATCATTCTCGAAAGCAGCGGCGAATGGTTTCATGTGGAAGCCGTCCTCACGGAAGAGAAAACCATCACCGGATGGATGTTGAGCAAAGGTGTCGTGCAAGGTTCCACGCCAAATGGCGACAGCATATTGTTCGGTGAGGCAGTTGAAGCCGAAGAGCAGGGCAGTCTGAGGCACGGCCGTCGCGGCGCAGCACAAGATGCGCTGCGGCTGTATTACCGCACTGCGGAGTATTTCCCGCACTCCCCGCTTGCTGGGGAAGCTATGTATCGGTCCGCCGACATACGCTGGCAGATCGATAAGGCCGAGGTCATGACACGTCCTTCCGCCCACGAAAAGGAAGCCTTTCTGCGCGGAGGCATGGACGAAGACTTCATGAAAGAAGTGATCAAGAAATTTCCCGGCACCAAGTGGGCGGATCTTGCAGCATTTCATCTGATCGAGAACAAGCTCTGCGGCGATTGGGAAGGGGCTTCCAAGTGTCCGGAGAAAGAAGCCGAGATGTACGAGAAGTATGCCGCTGATCATCCGCAGTCTCCGACATTGATAGAAGCTCTCTACGACGCGGCTTGGCGACGCTCGGCATTGATTGAAATTTACAAGACCGAAACCCAGGCGAAGAAATCGGACGAATCCAAAGTCAAGGCCATCGCGCTATTACAACGAGCGACTGCGCAGCCCTCACAAAATGACTGGGGAGCGCGGGCGCAGCGGTTGCTGTTCATGATCGGACAAGGCATTCCGACATACGGCAACGGGAACGACTAAGCGCGAGTTAAGCTGCGAACCAAAACCGTCAGCGTATTAAACACTTTTTCTGCCATACTTCCCATTCACCCACTATTGGAGGACGATTGAACGACTATTTGCTATCTGTGATTCTGGGAATCATCGAGGGTCTGACTGAATTCCTGCCCGTCAGCTCCACGGCGCACTTGCGCATTGCCGAAGCTCTGTTCCATGTTGATCTGGCCGACGGCTACTGGAAGATGTATACCATCGTGATTCAACTGGGCGCGATTCTGTGCTTGCCGGTTTATTTCCGGCAACGTATTGCCAAATTCCTGTCGACGTTTCCGAAAGGCGAACGTGGCGATCGCACTGCGCTGACGCATCCCTTAGGTCTCACCATGGTGGCGTTCGTGGTAACTGCAGTCCCGGCCTTTTTGTTGACGAAGGTCATTGGTAAGCATTTGGAAAATCTTTACATCATGGGTATGTCGCTCCTGATTGGCGGGTTGGTGATGTGGATTGTCGACGCCATGAATGCACCGGCAGAGGCGGCTGGCCCCAACGCACCTCAAAGCCGCATTCACACCTGGGCGATGGAAACCATGAGCCTGGGCCAGGCAATCTGGATTGGCGCTTGCCAGATTCTGTCTGCCGTCTTTCCCGGAGTCTCGCGATCTATGTCAACCATCGCAGCCGGGCAGTTGGCCGGGATGTCGAGGGCCTCGGCGCTGGAGTTCTCATTCTTTCTTTCCATTCCGACCATGTTCGTAGCCACGGGATATACATTTCTCAAGTCGGTAATGGGCAAGGGCGAGAATCCAATCGGGATTTCACAGATCACTTCACTGCAATGGCAGGTGCTGGCGATTGGGTTCGTGGTCTCGTTCCTTGTCGCTTATCTCTCCGTTGCCTGGTTCATGGCTTGGGTTCGCAAGCGCGGCTTTGCTCCGTTTGCGGTCTACCGGATCATCGTGGGCGCGTTAGTTCTGGTGTTTGCAGCCCGGCTGGTGGCATAGGTGGTGTTTGTCAATCTGGGTACCACCTGGAATCCTCGATTGTGGGTTGCCCGGTTCTTGGCATAATTAAAAGGCTCTGGCGTAGATCTGGCACCGCAGGCGTAGTTTGGTCCTGCGGAGGATGAAATGCGCCCTATGAAGTATCTCTCACAGGTGTTCGCCCCGACGGCAAACCGCCGGCTCAATGAGCTGGTTGGGTTTCTGTTGTGCATCTCCGCGCTCCTCCTTTTTCTCGCATTGGCGTCGTATTCACCGCTTGATCCTTCGCTGAACAGCGCTTCCGTTCTGAACGGGTCGCGCGCCGCCCGCAACTGGATTGGAGTGGTGGGCGCTCTGGTTTCCGACCTGCTGCTGCAAGGCTTCGGCATTGGCGCGTTTCTGCTGCCAGTATTCTCTGCAGTACTTGGACTTCGCTGGTTTCATTCGCGCCGAATCGCATCACCGCTGGCGAAGCTGTTGGGGGGATTCTGGCTGATCATCTTCGTTCCGGCTCTCCTCGCACTATTGCCCGGACATTTGCGCTGGATGAGCGCCATTCCGATTGAAGGCCTGTTCGGCAGGATCGTCGGGGACTTTCTGATTCATTACTTCAACCTGGCAGGTGCTTACATTGTTTGTGCCAGCGTTCTCGCCGTAGCGCTTTATCTTTCGACTGCATTTTCGTTCGCCTCAATGCAGGTGTGGGCTCCGACTCGCTTTGCTTTCGCGATTGCCTTGTGGGAGCGGTGGCGAGACTGGCAGGATGCGCGGGCTAAGCAGCGCATGCAAAAGGAATTGGACAAGCGTCGGGCTTCGCCAAAGCCCGTGATCACGACCCAGATGGTTCCGGCTCGGCCTGTGGCCGCACCCATTCAGCCGGCGCCACGAATGCCCGATCCTCCTGCGCCGACTGGAATTGACCGCACATTCGCGGCGGAAAGTGCACGAGATTCTGAGTCAGTGCCCGAACACGAACCGGAGATGATTTCTCCGGAGGTCACGGAGCGCGCCGATAACGCGCAGAAATCTAAGACGACTTTGCCGCGGATCGCGGGGGGATTCAAACTACCTCCCAGTTCCCTGCTGCACCGGGCTGATGAACAGCAAGCTATCGATGCCGATGAGTTGAAACTTCTGGCGCAGGTGCTCACGGACAAGTATGCCGAGTTCGATGTGCGTGGCCAGATCACGCAAATCAATCCCGGCCCCGTGGTTACAACTTTTGAGTTCAAGCCTGAAGCGGGGATCAAGTACAGTCGCATTACCAACCTGACCGACGATCTATGCCTTGCGCTGAAGGCGGAGAGCATTCTGATCGAGCGCATGGCAGGCAAATCCACGGTTGGCATTCAAGTTCCTAATCGCGACCGGGAAATTATCTGGCTTCGAGAAAACATCGAATCGGCGGAGTTCTTCGGATCGAAGTCCAAACTGACTTTAGCTCTGGGCAAGGACATCAACGGCCGCATTGTTACTGCGGATTTGAATGGCATGCCCCACTTGCTGATTGCCGGATCGACGGGTGCGGGCAAAAGCGTCGCTATCAATGCGATGATCATGTCCATTCTGTTTAAAGCGACGCCTGATCAAGTGCGCTTGATCCTGGTGGATCCGAAGCGCTTGGAGTTGGGCAACTACGAGGGAGTTCCTCACCTCTATACGCCGATCATCACTGAGCCGAAATTGGCGGCAAACGCGCTGCGCAACGCGGTGCGCGAGATGGAACGGCGGCTCAAGTTGCTTGCGGAAAAGGGCGTTCGCAACATCGACCAATACAACAAGCTCTTCGAAGAAAACGGAACGCCGAGCTTGTTCGGTGACAATCCGGACGAACGCCCTCTGCCTTACATCGTCATCATCATCGATGAATTGGCGGACTTGATGATGCTCGATTCCAGCAATGTGGAAGAGTCTATTACGCGCCTGGCGCAGATGGCGCGCGCCGTCGGCATTCATCTGGTGCTCGCTACGCAGCGGCCATCCGTCGACGTTATTACAGGACTGATCAAGGCGAACTTCCCGGCCCGCATGTCATTCCGCGTGGCCACGAAGGTCGACTCGCGCACCATTCTCGACGCCAACGGCGCAGAAGCTCTCCTGGGCCGGGGCGACATGCTTTATCTGCCCTCGGGGTCAGCACGGGTACATCGGTTGCACGCGCCATTTGTCACTGAAAAAGAGATTGCCGCAGTTGTCGAATTCTGGCGTGCCCAGGGTCTCGCTCAATACGAGGAGAGGTTCCTGCAAGCTCCGAAGGATGAGCGCGAGGCTGGCGGATCGACCTCCGATGGCGACGATGACGAAGAAGCGACACACGATCCACTTTACGAAGACGCCGTGAAACTGGTGGTCGAGTTTGGCAAGGCGTCTACTTCCCTGCTACAGCGCCGACTGCGCATCGGGTACGGGCGTGCCGCCCACCTCATCGACCTGATGGAGCGGGATGGGATTGTCGGTGCAGCCGACGGCCCCAAGCCGCGTGAAGTACTGAAGCGGCCCGATTGGCTCTCCGAAGTCGAAGAGTCCCTGCGGTAAAGCAAGTGGGCGCCGGGCGAGACGCCGGTTCTCCATAGTTTCTAAGCTATGAAGTTCCTCACCGAATACATCACGGTACACACCAAGACTCACCGCGCCTATATTCATCTCACTCCGCAGATCGAGACGCTGCTGCACAAAAGTGGGATCCACGAGGGCATGGTGCTGGTCTCGGCCATGCACATTACCGCCGGAATTTACGTCAACGACGACGAACCTGGCTTGATTGAAGATATTGACCGGTGGCTGGAGAATCTAGCTCCATTCGACAAACACTATCGTCATCACCAGACTGGCGAAGATAACGGCGACTCCCACCTGAAGGCCCTGCTGATTCATCACCAAGTCATCGTTCCCGTCACCGCTGGAAAGTTGGATCTGGGGCGATGGCAGCGAATTTTCTATGCCGAGTTTGACGGCGAGCGCGACAAGCGAATCATTGTAAAAGTGATGGGCGAATAGATCCTCTGCTCGATCAGGTGCCTGTCTTAGAAATCAACCAACCCGCGAGAGTCGATAATGTCCGCCTACATCAAATCATAAAGTTTTCGCCAACCTCCGTCTTGCAATCGGCAACCACATTCCACCCCACAGTCAAAGCAGCGACACATTTTGTGAACCAGTGTCTATGCCGTGCGTCAGGAATCGTCGACGATCGTTTTCATCGCGTGCGTCATTTGTGCTGAACGACTTATCGACGGCTCTGAAGTGCGCGCCCCGCAGCGTGAACCAACGGAACTGTGTGACAAACCATTTCGTAGCTTGGAGCGTCTATTGCTGTTTAGGTTGTGTACGGTAAATCGACAGCTGTCTCCGCGGCATCCGCACAATGATTCCTGAGATCCGTATTGTTATCGCCGAAGGTGAGGTGTCAGTCCGGAGACAGATGCGCCGGTTGCTGGCTGCCGAAGCGGGAGTTCAGGTTGTAGAGGTGTGCGGTAACGTCGCCGAAACTGTCGCTGCGGTGCGCACCCACAAACCGGACTTGTTGCTGCTCGACGCGGGGTTGGAGGACGGTACCGGCTTCAAAGTTTTGGACGGCCTCGCGCCAAATGAATTGCCAATCGTCATCTTCACCAGCTCCGACGATCGGCATGCTGTTCAGGCCTTCGAGGCCAAGGCGCTCGACTACTGGGTGACCCCGATCGACGATCGTAGGCTTCGCTCTGCCCTCGAACGCACCCGCGCTGAAATGCTCCGGACGCATGATAGCCATCTGACCCATCGTATTCTTGATTTGTTGGCGGAAGCCAAGACCGAGTCGCAAGCGGACCGGCGTCTGGTCGTCAAGAGTGCCGGGCGCGTCGTGTTACTGGACATGGATGACGTGGATTGGATCGAAGCTGCTGGCAACTACGTCGAGTTAAGAGCTGGCGGCACTTCCCATCTTCTCCGCGAAGGAATCAGCAAGATCAGCGAGCGGCTCGATCCCAAGATATTTGTCCGCATCCACCGTTCGACGATTGTGAATGTTCGCCGGATCAAGGAACTGCAACCTTGCAACCGCGGGGAATACATGGTGATCTTGAAGGACGGAAAGCATCTCTCCTGCAGCCGCGGGTATCGGGGCAGACTACAAGCGCTGATCGCGTCCTCGTAGTCGATTTCTCAGCCGAGCTTATTGTCCGAACACATCCAGCCGCGGGTTAGTACTCGGAAGAGTGGTCAGGCCAAAGAACTGTGACGGAGAAACCATGTACAGAATTCTGGTCAGGTTTCCTCCTGAGCGTGATCTGAACTCTCCCACTGGGGTCTACCGAAGAAATGACCTCAGCACTTTGTACCTGACTCAGCCCAGTTGCATCGCTTATATCCGCGGTGGTGGTGAAGTTGCTGCCACCGGCTAACGCAATACTCGCCGCGTTGCTAACGTCAGGACTCGGCGGCGCGGTCGAACCGCCAGCATACGTTCCCGATAGCGCAGTACTGGAGAATGGTTGTCCCGATTGCGGCGTCAAAACTCCAAAACTGACCGCCGCGTCCGTACCGATGATGAACGCCTGGTTGGTGCCGACCAGATACATGACGGGATCGGAATTTTGGAAGCCTGAAGTGGCCAGAGTCGTTCGTCCCGTACTCGGATCAACGGTGTACGTTCCCGTGCTGCTGCTCGGAGACGACAGGATGCCACCACTATTCTGGTCAGAGGCCAAACTGAAGCCCCCGGCGCCATTCGGTGAAAAAACTCCAACCTGATCTTCAACCGTCGCGCCGCTTAGTGCCGTTACCTGGAAAACGCCTGGAGCACCCAAACTGGCCGCTGTGAATCCCCCGCTTTGTTGGAGGATCGAACCGCCGACCAGAGGCACTCCGCCCGGCACGAACGGATCGCTGCTCACAACTAGCAGTTGAACTGGGCTAGCCGCGGCCACACCGACCACGTAGAAGCTATAACTGTAAGTTCCGAGTGACGAAGTGATGCTGGCCGTGCCTCGACCGTTGGAATCGATAGCATACGCTCCGCTGGTTATCGTGACACTGCTGGACAGGGTGCCGCTATCATCGACATCCAGCAAGCCTCCGGTAATGTTCCCACTTCCGTCAGCCTGGAACTCTCCAGCCACGCCGAAACGGCTCTTGTTGGAGTCGATTCCTAAAAATCCGAACGCATAGCTACCCGCGCCAATCGTACCCGGCGTCTGTTTCAAGAGCACGCCGGAATTGCGTGTGCCCGCGCCATTAAAGTCATCAAACTCGATAATGTTTGCATTGCTGTTAGCCATCATAGACAGCGCGAACGTACGGCTGCCCGAGGCGGCATTCAGCGTCATCGTTCCCAAACCGTCTTGGCCAATGGAATATGTGCCGCTAACAGTCTGGCTAAGCGGTCCCGAACCGATATCGTTTGTGTCTATCGTGCCGGAAGTAACGTTCCCACTTCCATCTGTAAGAATCTGGCCAGCGGCTGCGAAGAATCCTGACGAATCCCATCCACTCACAGAAAAGGCGTAGGGACCGCTCAGCCTTCCGTTATTCGTGCTTCCAGGGGCGATAGCGATGCTCAGATTCGCTGTCGCAATTTGGGCTGTTGGCTTGGTGGAATCCGTTACCTTGACCGTGAAATCGTAAGTCCCGGTTGCTGCGGGTGTTCCGGAAATAACTCCGTTCGCGGCGAGAGACACATTTACCGGGAGGTTCCCGGCTGCAATGCTCCATGTGTATGGCTGCACGCCACTGCTGGCCAGCAACGTCTGGCTGTAGTTCACACCGACCATGCCAGCCGGCAAGTAGGGAGTCGAAACCGACAAAGGTGGCGGCGGATAGACTGTGATCGTGAGCGACTGTGAAACTGACGCGTTGGACGAATCCGTCACTTGCACGGTGAACGTGGAGGCCCCAAGAATCGTCGGTGTACCTGTGATTTCCGCGGAGTTGCTGGTACTCGATGTCAGGAACGTCAGCCCGGGCGGAAGTTTGCCCGAAATCACCGACCACGTGAATGGGGTCGAGGCTCCACCCGCAGTGATAAATGTATCGTAAGGAACGCCCTGCGTGGCTGCCGGGAGCGAAGTCGTAATAATCCCCAGCACTGCATTGATCGTAATAGTTTCGGTCGCAACGATCGTACTGTTCGCCACTGAAGTCGCGGTAATCGTCACGGTCGTAGCGGCTTCAACATTCGAAGGTGCGGTGTAGATGACCGAAGTGGGCGTGTTCTGGCTTAACGCGCCAGTACCGGAAAGCGCCCAAGTCACGCCTGCGCCGTTCTTGTCGTTCGCAACTGTCGCCGTGATGGTTAGCGATTGGCCCGCATTCAGGGACTGTCCCGTCGGGGACGACAGGGTAATGGACAGGGTGTTGCTGCCTGAACAACCTACCAAGAAGCAGACTTGTGCACTTAACAAGATCAGCGCGAACGCTTTCAATGTTTTCAATCCCTTTCTGGAACCATCTACAGGATATCTTAAATGTGTAACACCACTAGAACGAAAACAGGGCCTGCAAGTCAATCCTGCGTGTGGCCGAACCGAACGAGTACGGACCCTGGGCCAGTGCATTGGATTCCCCGAACTGCGGCGAATCCAGGGTGCCGACCGGCGGCGCGAGATTGACGCGGTTGAGAAGATTTCTCGCCGAGACGCTGAAAGTGAGGTTGTAGCGGCGATTAGTTGTGGCGCCTCCGCCAAAACCACCGCCAGCGCCGCCTCCGGCGCCGGTCAAACCTCGCCCGCCCAAACCGCCCCCACCGGGCCCTCCACGTCCACCGCCACCGCCGCCTCCCCGTCCATTCTGAGATGCAGCTGACGCGCCGGAAATCTCCCGCCCCAGGCCAAATGTTTTGCTGAGCCGAAGATTTAGCGTGAAAAGAGCTGAAGCCTGAGCAAAGTTGATCGGAATAGCTCCGGTTGGACTGGGTGCAACGTCAAAATTACCAAGCTTGGTCACTCGAACGTTGCTCGGCAAGGTTGCGCTGGTGACGAATCCGGGCCGGTCATTGAAAATAGAATCGCCATTGAGGTCCTGCCCCACGGTGATGTTAAACGGTACGCCGGAACTCGCAATCACAAACGGATTGAGCCGGAAGGCGTAGGGTAATGTAACCGTTCCGCCCATCACCACGCGGTGACGCACATCGAATCCAGCGCGTCCGTAGTCCGCCATCGGATCATATTGATTTGTGATGAAGTTGGCGCTTATGCCGACCCTCCCCCTGAGCCAGACCCGCGCCCAAGTCACTATTCGAATAGTTCAGGGTGTAAAAGCCAAAAAGAGAAATCTTCGATCCGATATTGGATCGCACGTTGGCAATCAGTTGATTCTGCCGGAATATGCCTTCTGAATCGTATTGATAGAGATTCAAGTCGCCCAAGGGCCGGACGCCGGGCGGATAAGTTCCCGGTAGAGGTGCGTTGGCGTTGCGAAGGAATAGCTGATGCTCTCCGTAGGAATTGATGTAAGTCACCGCCATCGTCGTGCTTCTTGCAACCTGGCGCTCGATACTTACCGCCGATTGCATGGTGGATGGCGCCCGCAAATTCGACGCGATTTGGTATGTGGTCGGAGATACCGTACCAGTTGAACCGCTAGCCGCCTGAACAATTGTCTGTTGTTGAGTAACGCCATTCAGTCGTTCGGTTTGCAACACCAGATTGTAGGGAAAGCGGTCGTAGAATATCCCGAATCCTGCCCGCAACACCGTCTTCGGAGCGGTTTTCTTTCCGCCACCGTCTAGGCCCCAAGCGAAAGTGATGCGGGGAGCGAAATCGCCGCGGTCGTGAATCGAATTCTGCGTTTCAAATCGCAAGCCGTAACTTAACGTCATGTTAGGGCGAATCCGCCAGTCATCTTGCCCGTAAAGTCCGGCATCCACCTGCGTAACCGTTGAGAGAGGCTGGCCGGTGATGATCGACAGTTGGCTGGCACCGCAAGCGGCCAATTGCGCCGGCATCGGCAGACTGGGCAACGCCGCAGCGAATGGAGTTAAGCACGCAGTTCCACCCAGCGGAGAAGTCTGATATGCCGCCAGTGAAGAAAACGTGAACATTCCGTTAAAGCCGCTGGTCGATTGGTTGGAATCGTTGACCACCCGCAATCGGCCCCCGAACTTTATCAGGTGAGTGCCGTGCGCGATTGACGTGTAATTCTGCAATTCATAGTGGTTTTGATGGTCCACTAGATTTCCACCTTCGTTCCCGCCGCACGTAAACGCTCCCAGCACCGATATGGTTGGCTGGAAATTCGAGGTCGCACACACATCCTGCGAATTGAAGATTGGGGAAAGCGTCTGATTGCTGCTGTCGTGCAGATATTGGAAGCGGGTTTCATTTACCACGTTGGTGCTCAGACACTTGGGTATCGCTGATCTGCACGGTCTGTTCGTTGGAGAGCGAATTGTAAGCCTGCGAAGGCAGTGAAAATTGCCCTACGCCTTCATTATCTTCACTGTTGCGGAAGTACTGGTATCGAACAGTCAGCGTGTTATTCGGACTCAATTGAAAGTCAAAGCGCGGACTGATGTTCAGTCGCGTCCGGGGATTCGGAACCGCCTGGCTAAATAAAGTCGGCTCAAAATTCGTTCCGAGGATGGTTGCGTTAACAATGTTGGCATCGTCAACTTGCCTTCCCTCTACGTTGAAAAAGAACGACGCCTTCTTAGTAAGCGGACCTCCGATGCTGCCGCTGTACAACTCCGAATGAAAGGACGGCTGATTTTGAGCGAATGGGCTCAGGGCGTCGAACGCGGACGCATTTCCATCGATCATCAGTTGCCCGTGGAACTTGTCCGTCCCTGGTTTGGTGAAAATCTCGATACGCCCATATCCCAGCTTGTCATACTCCGCCGAGAAAGGATTCTGATTGATGCGAATCTCGCGAATCGACGATTTGGGCGGAAGCTGGCCGGCGGTGAAGCCATCGATATAAATCTGCCCGCCGTTTGGACCTGCGGACGGTCCCGCAAGCGCTTCCAGTTCCTGCTGCAACTCATCCGGATCGTCGGAGAGAGCGTCGAGGTCTTTGCCCTTAATCACGATGGAACTTGCGTTCTCAGTAGGACTCACCCCGACCGTCGTTCCCTCCGCCTGCACTTCAACTTTTTCCTGTTCTACCTGGATATCGAGGGCGATATCAAATTGCTGCACGTGGTCGGCGGAAATCACGACATTCGGCTCGGTTGAAACCGCGAAGCCTTTCGCCGATGTACCCACGGTATAGCTTCCGGGAGCCAACCCCTTAAGCTCGTAAGCCCCTTGACCGTCGGTGACGGCAGTTGATCTTTTCCCGCTTCCGGCTGTGGCCGTTACCGTCGCTTGCGGGATTACGGCGCCGCTGGGATCTGTAACTTTTCCGCGCAGCGTGCCCGACGGAACTTGCGCGAACAACAAATTGGCAGCAACAACAAGCTACAAGCCGCAACTAACCTGAGCGTCAGACTTCCGGGTCGGCCAGAGTTCATTCCTTCTCCTAAGACATTGGCTGCTGCGTCCACTCTAGGGACCCGCCGCCGCCGCGTCGCCACCACCGCCGCCGAGGGTCCAGGGAGAAAGAAGCAACGCCGCCCGGCCTCCGCTCGGTACGGCGGACAGAATCGGTTCCACTCCGCTCAACAAAGTGATGGCGATAGGCTGCGTACTGGCGGTACCTTCCGTCGCCACAACCATTATCGCGTCGCCTTTTTGCAGCTCCGCCAGAGCCACAGGCGGCATCCTCTTCAACATCTGCTGGAAGTCAGGCGATCCACCCGCGCGCGGGCCTCCCATGCCGGAGGCTCCCCCCTCAGCAGATTTCGGTGTGGAAGCGCCGCTTCCACCCGGTGGTCCTGACCCCGGCACGCCAGTCGGAGTTTCTCCACGCAGTCGCACGGCAATTCGTTGAGCGAACATCAGAGGCAGCTTCCGTAGTTGCGAATCCGGGGTGATCTTCAGGACAACTGGCTTTTTCGATAACAAATCCATCACGGTAATCGTATTGCTGCTAGCGTCGGCCGAAATGACCGTGCCTGCGACGTTTCGGAAGGATCCAGAAACAATTTCTTCTGCCGCCAGTTCGGTACCGTCCGCACTTCGGGTCCCGCGGGCGCGTAGCTGGTCGCCAGCTTTAATCTCGTCGAGTGTGCTCGGCTTAGCGTCATCGAACTTCACCGAATCCGGCGCGTAACGACGGATAATCGTTCCCTTCGCTACGTTAACTGTCACTGGCTTGGACTCGCCCGCCGTCTGCGTGGAAATAACGACGCTTCCACTACTCGCGGTAACGCTGCTGACCAGTCCACCCACACCGCGCTTCTGCCAGTCTTCGCGTTCGCGGTCCTGCTTGGCCGTTACATCAGCCTGCTTCATTACCACTACAGAACTGGCGGCCAGAGGGCCGTCGGCGGAAGCCGTGCCGCGCGCCAGAATCCGATCTCCGATCTGCACATCCTGGAACTGGCTGGATGTTGCATCCTTCAGATCTTTTTGTCCCGGGGCAATCCGAACCACGCGGGCTGAATCGGGAACCGTTACTTGGATCGTCGATCCCGTATCCGTCGAAAGAGTAAGAATGTTGCCGGAGATCGCCTTCACCGTGCCAACCGCCTTCGCCGTTGATCCCGCTGTGGATTGGTTCGCTTCCGATTGCGGGGCTTCAGCTTGCGCGCACGGAATGACCAACAGGCAGCAAACCAACGCAATCAGCGCGACGACTCCTATGGCGATTTGGTTCCATCTCATGGTGTGTTTGGCAGTCGTTGCAATTTTGTTCGACACGGGTCTCCTTTACATTCGACCATAGCCTCTGGCAGGACGAAGTAAAGAATCGTCAATCAACTGTAAATTTGTGTGGTGTCAGTACTTATGATTCGACATTTTATCAAGGTGTTGCACTTCCGGCGGCACGAACCACCCCCAGAAAGCAACCGGAGAATTGGAGCGGGAGACCGGGATCGAACCGGCGACATCCAGCTTGGGAAGCTGGCGTTCTACCGCTGAACTACTCCCGCTCGGCAGAGGAGCGAACGCTCACATCGTGCTCAGGCGATCTTTCGCCGTGCGCGTTGTGAAGTGATACAAATTATCATCTCTTGCGAAGTCATTTGCAAGGGAGGTCTAACGCTCACATTGCGCTTGTAACTTTGCGCCGGCCTGCGAATCTTATCGAGGCCACAACTTTGTGCGGAGCAGACTCATGTCTTCAACCGTCGACCCGAAGAAGTTTAAACGAATGAGCCGTCGCGAGTTATTTAAGATCGCGCCAGTTTTTGCGCTGGGAGCGTTCTGCATTCCGGCACTGCAGGCTCCTTTGCTCAAAACCGGGCTTGGATTCAGCGATTGGGCGTCAGGAAAGCTGTTTCGTCATGGCCACCTCGCGCCGACTTTTGACGACTCCGACCTCACGCCGTTCGATAGGTTTCCAATCAACGGGTATGACGTGGAGGATCCTGGAGTCGATTTCGAAAAGTGGAACCTCACAGTCACCGGAGCCGTGCAGAAGCCGGGGGACTACACCCTCGATAAATTTCAGGCCCTCCCGAAATACACCCAGAATACGCGCCACGTTTGTGTGGAAGGATGGGACGTGGTTGGCAAATTTGGCGGCGCTCGCCTGTCGGATTTCCTCACCATGATCGGCGCAGATACCAGCGCGCGCTTCGTAGCCGTGGAGTGCGCCGACGATTACTACGAATCACTGGATATGGCCACGGCGCTGCATCCCCAGACTCTGCTGTGTTACGAAATGTATGGCCGGCCGCTGACCCGCGAGCATGGCGCTCCTTTGCGCCTCACAATTCCAACCAAAGTCGGTTACAAGCAGGCCAAGTATTTGACCGACTTGAAAGTCACCAACGTCCTCGAAAGAGTCGGGTATTGGGAAGACCAGGGCTACTCGGAATTCTACGGCCTGTAGAGGCAGGGAGAACTTTTATGGCAACGCGGGCAATTGCAATCGAAAACACGAAGACCGGCGAAGTCACTGAGGCGGTGTATGAGCACCCGACGGTAGTGCGGCTTTGTCACTGGGTCAATGCTGTGGCACTGTTCGTGATGGTAGGCAGTGGTCTGCAGATTTTCCGTGCGTTCCCTAGCTTCGGCGCCAAGATTCCGCAAAAAGATTTGCTCAACTGGCCTAAGGCGTTCGCCATTGGTGGATGGCTGGGTGGTGCCCTCCAGTGGCACCTCACCTTTATGTGGATTTACATGGCCACCGGACTGATCTACGTCGGCTATCAACTTTTCAGTGGCAATTACCGGCAAGTTCTGTTCGCACCACGCGACATACCCGGCGTCTGGCCCATGGTCCGCTACTATTTCTTCTTCGGCCCGAAGCCTCCCGTCACCGAGGCATACAACTCTCTGCAGAAACACGCCTATACGTCGGCCATCGGACTCGGAGTGCTTTCAATCTTGACCGGTTTTGCCGTCTGGAAACCGGTGCAATTCTCCTGGCTGGCGTGGTTGATGGGCGGGTTTCACCTGGCAAGGGTGTGGCATTTCCTGGTGATGTGGGCGCTGATGGGCTTCGTCTTCGGGCACCTGATCATGGTCGTTCTGCATGGCTGGAACAATTTCATGTCCATGCTCACAGGGTGGAAGAAGGATCCGGAATACATCTCGAAATAACTTGGATTCATAGCGACCAATCGAATCATGAGGGGCGATGCGGGAACCGGCAATTTCACTGGAGAATCCAGCCCAACAACCCGATGAAGAGATGCTTATCCGGCGCATTCGGAACGGGGAGCATGAACTCTTCTATGAGTTGATTCGGCCCTACGAACGGCGTGTGTATTCGACCGCGTTCGCGATAGTACGCAATGCTGCTGACGCCGAAGATGTGGCTCAGGAAGCAGTCCTAAAGGCTTTCGAGCATATTCGGCAATTCCGCGCGGAGGCCCGCTTCAGCACCTGGCTGATTCAGATCACGTTGAACGAAGCCCGCATGAGGCTGAGGAAACGGCATCCCGAAGTCATGCAACCGATCGAAGATCTTCAGGACGACGAGGGTAACTATACGCCGCGCGATTTCGCCGACTGGCGCGACATTCCTTCCGAAGTTCTGGAACGAAATGAGATCCGGCAGAAGTTGACCGAGGCACTCGCTGTTTTGAGGGACAAATATCGCGAGGTCTTTGTGCTGCGCGATGTGCAGAACCTAAGCATCGAAGAAACCGCCAAAATCCTGGGAGTTTCCACGGCGTCAGTGAAGACCCGGTTGCTGCGAGCCCGCCTGATGCTACGCGACCTGCTGGCACCCGGACTAGGCGGCGGTTGGACGAGCAAGCTGTCTTTTGCGAAGGGGACGAAACCATGGTCATGACCTGCGAACAAGTGCGACGAGAAATTTCAGACTATCTCGACGGCGAGGTCAACGCCAATCTGCATGCCACCATGGAAGAACACCTTCGCGAGTGCCAAGCGTGCAGAGCAATCCTGGACGGCACTCGCAATGTAATCCGCCTGTTTGGGGAGGAGCGTATGTTCGAACCACCTACCGGCTTCAGTCAACGTCTTCGGCAGAGGCTGGAGCAGAATATGCCGCGTAAGCGTCGAGGACCAGCATTTGGCTGGATGGTCGCATTGGCAGCCGCAGCCCTCGTCGTATTTAGCTTCCAGGTGGGCAGCTCCACCGCCTTCGTCAGCCCGGCGTTGCGCTCGGAACTTGCACAACCGGGCAAAGGCATTCCTGCAGAGCTGACAGTTGTCGTGTCTGACGAAGGGAAGTTATTTCATCTGCCAGCCTGTACGTTTATCCACGACAAAACGAAGTTGCGCACTCTGACAGCGAGCGAGGCCCAAAAAGAAGGCTACACACCCTGTGTACGCTGTCTGAAAAAGTATTTGACGGAAACCGCTGTCGCCGGAAAAGAAGCCGATATCGATGAAGTCGCTGGCACACCCGCGTCTGCAGAGGAGTGAACTCCGAGTTTGCCGTTCATCACGGGGAGAAACTTCCGGGTAGCCGGGTTCGGCCATTCGCACCGCGGCTACCCTGAAACTATTTGGCAACCCGGGTTACTGTTTCGCTGCGTCGTCCTTCTTCATGCTGTCGTCTTTCTTCATCCCATCGTCCTTCTTCATGCTGTCGCTCTTCTGGGTCTTCTTGGTCTTCGTGGCGGATTTGCTGCCCTTCGCCATGTCGTCCTTCTTCATGCTGTCATCTTTTTTCATGCTGTCGTTCTTCATCGAATCCTGCTTCGTGCTGTCCTGCTTCATGGCATCGCCGGACTGGGCAAAAGCTGCCAGGGACACTGCCAGGAAACACATTGCCATCAACTTGCACATTAGCTTCTTCACGAAATTCTCCTAGTTTGGATTTGAAATTGGAGCAACACAACTCTCCCCGGCAATGAGATGCCCCTGCAACCGCAAAGTGACACCGGGAAGGATGTGCGAATTCTACAACTTAAAGGCTACGGCAGAGAATCGAATAACCCGCAATCTGGTATCTGAAATGGTTCAATCCGCTTAATGCAAGAATTTCAAATTCTGTAACTTTTGCCAGCTGCGAGGCTCTAACAAGTAGACCCAGTTATCCGCAAACTGGAAAGGATGGAGTTGCAATGAAGATTATTCCCCGTTTTACTTCCCTTTTCCTGATGATCATGTTTGGCGGTGCGATCGCCTGTAATGCCGGCGACAAATCAATGGCCGCAATCCCTAGCCCAGCGGTCGACGCCCCACTAGCAAGCAATAAAACGGAGCAAACTGCAGTGGTCGCTGGAGGATGCTTCTGGGGCATCCAAGCTGTATTTCAGCACGTGAAAGGCGTGATCAGCGCGACCTCCGGCTATTCGGGCGGCGAATCGAAGACCGCTGAGTACGAACTGGTGAGCAATGGCGACACCGGCCACGCCGAATCCGTGAAAATCGTTTTTGACCCGTCACAGATCACTTATGGCCAACTGCTTCGCGTGTTTTTTTCGGTCGCCCACAATCCGACGGAATTAGACCGCCAAGGCCCCGACACCGGCACGCAGTACCGTTCCGTCATTTTTTTCAGTAGCGATGAACAAAAGAAGGTTGCCGAGGCCTACATTGCACAGCTCGACAAGGCGCGAGCTTTCCCTCGGCCGATTGTGACGCAATTGGTGCCGCTCAAAGCCTTCTACCCTGCTGAGGGGTATCACCAGGACTATGCGCGACGGCATCCACACGACCTGTATATCGTTTACAACGATGCGCCCAAAGTTGCGCATCTTCAACAGGAATTTCCCGATCTCTATACCGATAAATAGTTTTCCCGAGGAGAAGTCGCATGTTCGAGTCGCAGAGCGATAGCGACAAAGAGGACTCCATCAACCTGAAGCGTCGCGCTTTCTTTGTGACGTCAGCTACGGCCTTAGCCAGTCTGGCGGTCTGGTCGCTGCGGAAACCTCGAGTTATCCAGGTCCTCGCGGCCAAGAATGGACCTCAGGAAGTAACGGTTGTCGAGTTTTCCGATTCAGGCGAGCAATTGAAGAAGGTTCGCATACCCAAGGTTGTAAAGACCGAGGAGGAATGGCACAAACAGCTAACCCCCGGCGCATTCGACATCACCCGCCACGCAGATACCGAAATCGCTTATTCGGGAAAATATTGGAACTTGCACGATCAGGGTTTGTTCCGCTGCATTTGCTGTGACAATGCCCTGTTCAGCTCTGACACAAAATTTGATTCGGGAACGGGCTGGCCCAGTTTCTGGAAGCCAATCGCAACAGAAAATGTTCAAACCACGCGAGACGTAAGCCTAGGCATGGTCCGCGATGCGGTGTCATGCACGGAGTGCGACGCCCATTTAGGCCACGTATTCGACGATGGTCCCAAGCCGACAGGCCTGCGCTATTGCGTGAACTCAGCATCGCTCAAGTTTGTGCCAAGAAAGTAGTCTCACAAGCCGCGGACAATTTCACGACCACCGAAACCAGCGCAGAGCCAACACAAAAGACACGCCTCCCCAAAGCGCCAGCACGAGCAGTCGTCCGCTCTGAGCGCTGAACGATGCCCCCTCAAGAATGGTCGCCCGCAGCGCATCATTGAGCGCAGTCAGAGGCAGTGCTTTAATAAAAGGCTGGATCGCGGCCGGAAAACGCTCATAAGAAAAGAAGACGCCTGAGAAGATCCACATCGGCATCATCACCAAGTTGATGAGGCCGCTTACGCTCTCTATTTTTTGGGCGCGACTCGCAGTCAGAAGTCCGAGGCCGGAAAATCCGAGCGAGCCGATCGTTCCGATCGCAAGGATCGCCACTACCGATCCCAACACTCGCATGTGAAACACCAGCGCTCCGAAGCCTAGAATCAGACCAACTTCGGTGATCATCAACAACAGCCTACTGCTCGCCAAGGCCAGCAGGAAATCGCTGCGGCGCATGGGCGTGGCTACAAAACGTTTCAAAAGCTTTCGTTGCCGCATGTCCACGAGTGCAAAACCAACTCCCCACATGGCGGCGTTCATCACGTTCATCCCGATCAAGCCGGGAATCAGGAAATCGATGTAGCGCGACCCCGGCTCGCTGGAGACAACTGCGGATGTCGCTACAGGATTCTTGCGGCCCGCCGCAACCTGCAAGGCGTCATCGACTTCAGCGCGGGAAAGCACGCTCTCGGGCCGCGCTGGATCGTAGAAGTATTGGAGATTTCCGTTATCGCCAGCCTCCACAACCAGATCGTACTTGCCGACGCGAAAGCCGCGCATCGCTGGCTGCTGCTCAAGCACCTCCGCCCGAATCGACGATTTCTGCGGAGATTTCTGGAGTAGGCTCATCACATCTTGTGCCCCAGGGCCCGCGACTACCGCAATCGAGGTAACATCCGCAGGTTTATTGCGGAAAGCAATTCCCAACCCAAGTGCCAGCAGAATGGGAAATCCAAATACCCAAAAAATAATTTCCGGCTCACGCTGCAGTTCTTTCAGGCGGACGATCAGCATGTGCCAGTATCCAGACCACCGGCGATTGCGTCGCCCCGAAGTGCGAAGCGCGGAACGAGTTGTGATCTCGGGAGTCATTCTTCCCTCAAATGCCGCCCAGTCAGTCGAACGAATACGTCCTCAAGACTGGCCTGCCGCGTGGTCAAATGCAAAAGGTGCGACCCCTGCTTCTCCACCGCATCGAGCAATGCCGGGATAGTCAGGTGTGGTTCTCGTACAGTCAGGCTAACCAGGCCGTCGTCATGATGCAGTGATTCCACGCCCGTAACCGTCCGCCAGGCATCCAACGCGCGCTCACTGCCGGCATCTCCGCTTGCCGAAAACTCGACTACATGATGTCCGCCCAGGCGATCAATCAAGTCGGAGGGCGTGCCTTCCGCGATGATCAGCCCGTGGTCTACGATGGCCAGCCGGTCGCACAATCGCTCGGCTTCATCCATATAGTGTGTCGTGAGCAGGGCCGTGCCGCCGTTTCGTTGAAACCTGCGAATAATGTCCCAGAGCTGGCGGCGGCTCTGCGGATCAAGACCCGTTGTGGGTTCGTCGAGAAAGAGAACTTTCGGGTTTCCCACCAGCGCCGTGGCTACCGCCAGACGCTGCCGTTGCCCGCCAGATAGCTTTCCTACCCAAGAGTCAGCCTTCTCGCCTAATTGCAAATCGTCGAGTACCTCACTCGTGGATCGGGGCTCACGATAAAAACTGGCGAACAGCTCGACCGTTTCGCGGACCGTCAGCTTCTCCGACAAGCGTGTTTCTTGCAGAGAAATTCCCAGCCACTCCCGCAATTCGCGCGCATTCTTTTGCCAGGTGCGTCCAAGAATCGTGACTTCGCCGGAAGTAGGAGCGAGCAATCCTTCCAGAATTTCGATGGTTGTCGTCTTGCCTGCCCCATTTGGTCCGAGCAGACCGAAACATTCTCCGCTTTGAATTTCAAGATTCAGGCCACGCACGGCTTCGACTTTGCCATCGTAAGTCTTGCGAAGGTCGCGGCAGTGGATCGCGGCTGGCATCTTGAGATTTTAGCGTATGCAGCTGAATTGTTTGTTCGCTGATAGCGAACATCTACACGGTTGACTCGTTTAGAATAAATTCGCCTCCGCTTACCGGCGTCGCTCGACAAAAAGGATCAGCCCAATGTTCAAGAAAGCATCGCTCACTTTAGCTTTGTCACTCGCGCTCGCTTCGTTGTTGTCGGCCCAAGAGACGCGGCACTTTACTTTTCACTACGGATTCACGATAAAGAACGTGCCTCAGGGCGAGAAGGTACGCGTTTGGTTCCCCATGGCGCACTCGGACAATTTCCAGACGGTCAAGATCGTCTCTGCCACCGGCGACCTTTCTTTAAAGAAGACTCACGAATCACACGGCACAAACGAAATGTATTATGCCGAGGCTTCCAAGGCCAAACAAAGCGATCTTCATTTTGAAGTCGTCTATGACGTAGTCCGCCGTGAGCGCCTTACGCTCGGCGTTTATTCACCGCATCTGGAGACGCTTGAAACTCAGCGACAAGGAGAAAAAAGAATACTTGGCACCGGACGCATTGGTGCCGACGACCGGCCTCCCGGCGGAACTTGCAGCGAAAGTAACCGAAGGAAAGACGTCGCCTCTCGACAAGGCCCGGGCAATTTACGACTACGTTTTCACAACCATGCGCTATGACAAAACAGGCACCGGCTGGGGACGTGGCGATGTGCTGTACGCATGCGATGCCAAGAAGGGCAACTGCACTGATTTTCATTCTCTGTTCATCGCCATGGCCCGCTCGCAGGGCATTCCGGCGCGATTTGAAATTGGATTTCCGCTACCTCCCGACAAACATTCGTCAGAGATTGCGGGGTACCACTGCTGGGCCGATTTCTTTGAACCGCAACACGGATGGATTCCGGTCGACATCTCAGAGGCCTGGAAGCATCCTGAAAAAAAGGATTATTTCTTCGGCGCCCATGACGCCAACCGCATGGAGTTTACGGCGGGCAGGGACCTGGAACTGAGTCCGAAGCAGGACGGAAAACCGTTGAACTATTTTGTGTATCCCTACGTGGAAGTGGCGGGGAAAGAGTATCCCAACGTCTCCACCGCATTTTCGTTCGCCGACGCAGAAGCTGGAACTAATAAGCCTTGAGTTTGAACAAAACATAACCACAAATCAGTCGCCGTCCGCTTTCGGTTGATCAGGAACCACCCTGTGCTGCGCCGTAGGAATCGGCGTCTTCCCTTTGCGATCACGCCACAAAATCGCATTGAGCACTCTGGCATTGGCGGCGTCTGGCCGAGAGAAGTCCATCTTGGCGGATTCCTTGGCGCCCTGCCCTTTTGCCGGATTCGTCTGATAAATCAAGCCGCTATCAATATTGCGCCAGTCTGCAACGAATGCAGGCTGGCTCCCGGTACCCGAAAATAGCGGCGCAATCACCGGCGCGTAGGCATCGTTCTGATTCATTGGCGGAAGGCCCAGCAAATTTTCAAGGGTGTGAATCATACTTACCGTGGTGTAAAAATGATGATCCACAAAGGGATGCTCGACCGAACCCGGCGAATATTTGCTGATGACGTACGCGGTTGAGCGGTGCGCGTCCACATGATCGGCGCCATCCTGTGCATCGTCTTCCAGAATGAAGATTGCAGTGTCGTCCCAATAGGCACTGTGCGATACCGCCTCCACCACGCGTCCTACGGCAAGATCGTTGTCCGCGACCGAAGCCGCCGGACGCGGCTTTCCCGCCGTCGTGCCATGGGTGTGGTCGTCGGGCAGGTAGAGCAATACAAACGCGGGCAGCTCTGTCCCCGTGCCATCTTTGCGAGCGCGCACAAAGCCATCGAACTCATTTAGAAATTCGTCGGCGCGCAGTTGATCTGGGTACTCGGTGTTGAAATCCGGGTAGTGCGGATCGAAATGATTCCGCAACACTGCCTTGCTTGCCTTCAGGTCTTTCAGCAAAGGCACGGCCCAGGGCCACGGACTTGAGGAACCGTGCGGATGCCCAACATTCGCCGGCAATGGTTCGCCTTTGTGTACTGCGCTGGGTTCACAGGAAGAATTGGGCGCCGGCTTGCCTTCGTGAACGGTCATCTTACTTTCAGTCGCTTCGCACCAAGTCGTGGCGATGAACTCGCCGTAGTCGCGATAGCTGAGCCCGTGGCTCGCAACGTTGTCCCAGATAAAGCCGGTGGTGGGATCGTCAATATCGGGCTGGTTTTGGTCAAGCGGGTACTCATCGGCAACCGCTCCGCTGAAATCATACGTACGTTCCTTGCTGCGATAAGCGATCTGCCACGTGTGCTCGTTATAGTCGCTGGCAATGGCGGCCATCGACCAATCGTGTCCATCGCCCGAAACCTCGCCACTGTCGTAGAAATTGTCCAGTACGCCGAACTGCAATGCTAACTTGTGCAGATTTGGGGTGACGTCGGCACCGTACATGGTAAGCGCGGGATCGCTATCGCCAACCTTCAGATCGCCGAGCATCTGGTCGTAAGTACGATTCTCTTTGAGGATGTAGATTGCGTGGTGGATCGGATTCGATTTTCCTGCGAAATGAATCTCGGCTGGATCCGAGTGCAGCAGATTGCTCTCCTGCACGCGCCGAGTGAAGTCTGGCAGCTGTTTGTTGATGTCCGAAAAAGTGAACCGCGCAATCGAGCCATAGAGCAATGTAGGAATATAAGGATGCTCGCGGTGTCGGCGCTCGTGCTGGATAATGCTGACGCCGCTATTCGGGCCGGTTCCCCGGCCCTTGGAGGTGGCAATCAACAGGTCATTACCGGTAGTCGCGAGAGCGGTGGGGTACCAATCTGTCGGAATAAAGCCAGAGGCAGGCTGCACGGGAGTTGCCGACGACCCGCCTGAATTGGCGACCGTTGGATGGGCAGGAAAAACTGCGACGGCATTCACCGATGCGTCTGCAACGAAAAGCTGCTTGCCGTCGGACGAAAGGGCCAACGCGCTCGGAAAAGTACCGGCAAACTTCTGCTCTGGGATTGTGGTATCGAGCCACAACTGCGGCTCGCCCGTGTCGGTAGATATGACCGCTACGCGGTCGGCGTTCGCGAGAGCCACATAGAGCGATTTTCCATCTGGACTTAATAGCATCGCGGTCGGATGAGAACCAGGCGCAATCGGATCCTTGGGTTCGAGGAGCGGAATCCAGCGGGTAACCGTTCCCTTCTCCAAATCAAGCTCGGCCACACGCGACGCGTTCCACAGGCTGCACCACGCCCGGCGGCCGTCTGGCGAAGCCACAACCGTGTAAGGAAACGATGACGGGATCATGTCGTGCGTGCTTAGATCGAATTGCTTGAGGACTCGCCCGCCGGCAGGATCCAACAGCACCACATTGTCGGAATAGTTGTTGGCGACGAGAATCGTCTCGGGGTCTTTGCCATGCCCCGCGATTACATTTAGTCCGGCTGGGTATGGGAGGACAGTCGTCTCACCCGTCTTACGGAGCCCATCTGCGATTTTCTTTCCCTGAGCGATGGGCTGTGGTGCAATCTTCAAGAAACGTTCCCATGTGACCTTGCCTTGCGCAAAGCTGTACACGGCGATCCCGTTGCCTGTGTCGCCCTTCTTCTCTCCCAAGGGATCCGTGACCGAACCGACCGACGCGTAGAGATGCTTGCCATCCCCACTAAACGCAAGGCCGACGAAATAACTCTGGTGAGCATCTTCCGGCAAGCGTTCTTCAGGAAAATCGCTGATCTGGTTTGTGCTCAGATCGATGATTCCAATCGATTGATGTGCCTGAGATCGCTGGGTTCCGTAACCGTTGTTGAGGATCGCGGCGTAGCGGTGATCGGGGCTAATGACAATCGAAGCAGCGAAGCCGTTAAGCGGTCCCAGGACGCCCGGCGACGGAACTGACAGAACCTTGCTGGTGGGAAGCGAAACTTGCTGTGTCGTTCTCTGGCCTTCTGCGTGGAACGTATTGAGCGCGACACAAAAAGACAAAATGGCGGAAAAGATGGCTCGTCGCAAAATTCCCTCCCAATGATAAAAAACGTTAACCCATGTCTCCAGAAAGACAAAACCGGTCAGCGAGGCCGGCCGGTTGGTAGAGACAAACGAATCGCACCCAACTAACGCTTTAATGGGTGTCTGTACTTGCCTGGTGAAGAGCCGTTTCCGGGGCTGCATTGTGGCGCACGTCGGCTCCGCGCACCCAGAAAATCACATCTTCCGCGATGTTGGTCGCGTGATCCGCAACCCGCTCCAGATTCCGCGCGACGAGTAAAGCGTCCAATGCCTGGCGCGTGACGTCAGGACGGTCATTCATTACCTTCACCATGTTGATGAAGGCTTCGTCTTTCATCCGATCCACCACGTTGTCCATTTCAAGGACCGCCTGGGCCAGTTCGGCCTTGCCTTCGATGAACGACTCGAGCGAGCGCCGCACCATGGCGGAAACCGCTGCTGCCATGCGCGGAATATCAATCGGAAGATCGGCTTTGGGGAGTTCCACCAGATCCATGGCACGCTCCGCGATATTTACCGCTTGATCACCCACCCGTTCCAAATCCGAGTTGATCTTGGTCACGGCCAGGATAAATCGCAGGTCCACGGCGATGGGCTGCTGGAGCGCCAGTAAGTCGAAAGCCAGTTCGTCGATTTCCCGCTCCGCCTGATTGATCTGCGATTCACCCTCCAGCACCATGTGGCAACGCGCCAGATCGCGGTCAATATACGCCTGGCAGGCGCGGTCCACGGCCTGCTCGGCCAGTCCGCCCATGCGGAGCAAACGTGTCCGAAGATCGTCCAATCCTTGCTGAAAGCGGGTACGCATTATCCAAACCTGCCTGTTATATAGTCTTCCGTCCGTTTGTCGGACGGGGTGGTGAAAATCTTTTCGGTCTTGTCGAGTTCAATCAATTTACCTAGCAGGAAAAATCCGGTGAACTCCGCCACCCGCGAGGCCTGTTGCATATTATGAGTGACGATCACAATGGTGAATTTTTCCTTGAGCTGAAAAATTAGCTCCTCAATCTTACCAGTGGAGATCGGATCGAGGGCCGAGCAAGGCTCGTCCATGAGCAGCACTTGTGGCTCGACTGCCAGCGCGCGGGCAATGCACAGCCGCTGCTGCTGGCCGCCAGAGAGGCTTGCCCCGGATTTCTTGCGAAGCGAGTCTTTGACTTCGTCCCACAACGCCGAGAGTTTCAAGGAGCGCTCCACGATCTCGTCCAGCCGGGCGCGATCATGAAATCCGTTCAGTTTCAGTCCGGCCGCTACGTTGTCATAAATCGACATGGTCGGAAACGGATTCGGCTTTTGAAAAACCATGCCAATGCGCCGGCGAATCTGGACCGCCGAGGTGCCATTGTAGACGTCCAATTCGCCGATGGTTACTCTGCCCGTGGCGCGAGCGTCGGGAACGGTTTCATGCATGCGATTCAGGCAGCGCACGAAGGTGGACTTGCCGCATCCGGAGGGCCCAATCACCGCCGTGGCATGATTGGCGGGCGCTTCCATGGTGATGTCATAAAGCGCCTGAGTTTTACCAAACCAGGCGTTCAGCTTATTGACTTTGATTCCCACGCCCATAGTTCAGCTAAGCTCCCTTGAGCATCCCGCGGCCGGCCGCGATCCGCACCGCACTCACCGAAAGCACGATCAGCACGATTAAAATCAGCGCTCCCGCCCACGCCTGGCGGTGCCATTCATCGAACGGCGAAATCGCATAAGTAAAAATCTGCAAGGACAATGCCGCCGTGGGTTGATTGATCTTCCAGTTCCAGTACTGATTCCCGAACGCCGTGAACAGAAGCGGCGCGGTCTCACCCGCGACGCGCGCAAAGGCCAGCATAACACCGGTAATCACTCCCGACGTCGCGGTGCGCAAAGTGATCGACAGCGTCGTACGCCATCGCGAGACACCCAATCCGTAAGCCGCTTCGCGTACCGCATGCGGCACCAGCAGAAGCATTTCTTCGGTGGTGCGCGTGATCGTCGGGATCATCATGATGGCCAGCGCGACTCCGCCGGCTAACGCTGAGAAATGTCCCTGCGAAAGGACCACGATTCCGTAAGCCACAATGCCAACCACAATCGAAGGCACGCCGTTCAACACATCCGCGGTGAACCGGACCAAATCTCCAAAGCGATTGCGGCCGTATTCGGCCAGATAAATCCCGCCGCCGATTCCGATAGGAACACCCATGGCACTGGCAATCAACAGAATCCATGCGGATCCGGCAATCGCGTTGGCCATACCGCCCCCTGGTTCGCCGACAGGTTTTGGCGTCTGCGTGAGGAATGCCCAATTGATCGATCCAAGACCCTTGTAAATCAGGTAACCGAAGACGGCGCCCAGGGGCAACAAAACAAGCACCACAGCGGATGCAGCCGCAAAGGTCACCAGCCCATTCACCCCGCGACGCCACAAACTCAGCGGTGCAAGGCTGTCTTCGAAAGTCTGTGATGTAACGTTAGGCATGGGTTCTCGCTGGAGTGCCCCTTGTCACCGTCCACACTAGAAATTGCGCGAGGATATTCACAATGATGGTCACGATAAACAGCGCCAGCCCGATCTCAACCAGCGCACTGAGATTCATGTCGCCCGTGGCCTCGCTGAATTCGTTAGCGATCACGCTCGCCATGGTGTATCCCGGAGCAAACAGCGAGCGCGCAATTTGAGGATTGTTTCCAATCACCATCGTGACTGCCATGGTTTCGCCGAGTGCCCTGCCCTAATCCAAGAATCACTCCGCCCATGATCCCGGCACGCGCGTTGCGTAGCACGCCGGTTCGAATCATCTCCCAGCGCGTCGCGCCAAGCGCCAAAACGGCTTCTCGCTGTTGCTGCGGAACGGCGGTCATCACTTCGCGTGTGATGGAAGAAATGATCGGGACAACCATAATCGCCAGGATGACTCCTGCCGCCAGCATTCCAATTCCGTACGGAGCCCCTTCGAACAATCCGGTCCATCCCAGGTACTTCGCCAGCCAGGGCTGCACGTGATCTCGCAGCAATGGCACGAGCACGAAGAGTGCCCACAGTCCATAGATCACGCTGGGGATGGCGGCAAGAAGTTCAGTGGTAAAAGCCAGCGGCCCTTTCAACCAAACCGGACACATTTCGGTAATGAAAACTGCGACTCCGATTGCCAGAGGCACCGCGAGGACGAGCGCGACCAGAGAAGAAACCAGCGTGCCATAAACAAACGGGAAGGCACCGAACTGCAAGTTGACCGGATCCCAATCGCTGCGAAAAAAGAATTTCCAACCGAACGCATGCAATGACAGAGAGGATTTAGTGATTAACTCGTAAACAATCACGCCCACCAAAGCCAGCACACAGACGCCGCAAGACAGCATGAGCATGTGGAAAATGCCGTCGGCAATGTGGCTGTCTCCGGCCTTGATGAGGGGCCCAGCCTGAGGTTCGGAACCGGTCACAACCTCCGGTTTTGCAACGGGTTGCGGTCCTGGCAAGCGTGGCGCTCCTAATGCTCGGTTGGCCATCTAAGGCAGGCTATCAGATTCGTGTTACAGCAGTGTTAAAATAGCTTTTCGTTCTACGGTTGGCAATTCGTCGGATGCAGTCTCAGAGGAAGCGGCCCGGATCAATTTCCTCCGTTGCAATTTCCGGTATTCCCTTGTAGCTTTTCGTTTTCCGAGTTCTCAGAGTCCCAGGCTTATGCCGATAGACGCAAAACGCAGCCGGTCGACCTTTCAACGGTTGGGCCGCGAATTAACCAGGCTTGCGAAGCACCCCGCTCCGGGAAGTGTACACAAGTTTCGCACAAACAGCAGACGCGTAGAAGCTCTGCTCAGCGAGGTAGTTCCTGAACTGACACGTAACAACAAGAAGTTACTGAAGCTGCTCTCGCGGCTGCGAAAAAAGGCGGGGCGGGTTCGGGACCTCGACGTGGAAATCGCTTCCCTGCGCACCTTGAAAATTCCTGGCGGCAACGGGCACAAGACGCAGTTTGTCGACGCTCTGGTACAAGAACGCATTCGGCGGGAGCAACAATTAGCCAAAGCTTTCAGTCGCAAGATCGCCGCTGAACTGGGAAAGCGTTTGCGCCGCGCCGCTTCCGACTTGGACGTCCCGAACAGCGTCGAACCCGTGAATTTGACTTTGCTCAAACTGGCACAATTGGGCCGTGATAATGCCCTGCTCACCGAAAAGACCCTCCACCAGTACCGCATCATCGGAAAGCGGGCTCGCTACATCGCTGAACTGGCCCACCAGGACGCTGCAGCTACCCGGATTGTTGAACAGCTCAAGCACATGCAGGACGTCATCGGTGATTGGCACGACTGGCTCAAGTTGACGCAAAAAGCGGAGGCTCTCTTCGGTGGAATTCGCGATTCGGCACTGGTAGCGATGTTGCGGAACGTGACTCAGGCAAAATTCCGTCAAAGTGTCGATGCCGTCGCCGAAACCCGCGCCGCCCTGTCTGGTCAAAAACGGGAGCCCTCTCGCGCCGTTACCTCCAGCCGAAAATTCGGATCAAGAGACAAAGGTCACTCCGGCCGTCGCGTAGCCAGCCGATATAACTCACAAGCAGGATCCTAGGCGAAGCCGAGGATCCCCGCATTGGCTCCGAACCGAAGATCGCATATGGGTGTGGCGATGCTGACGGAGTAATGCTGTATCTTCCTGGCAAAGTACAACGATGCCCAGACTCGATTTGAACACTTAATTTTTCCGCGAACGGCCCCTTCTCACGCGGTACACTGATTCCCTTCTACCATGCCCACCTTTGCCGCCGTTGATATTGGGTCCAACTCGGTGCGATTGAAAATCGCCCGCCTAGCACGGCATCGGCTGACCGGCATCCATGAGGATCGCGAAGTAACGCGGCTCGGAGACTCTGTCTTCCGAAGCGGGTTCCTGTCCCCGGACGCAATTGCCAACACGGTAAAAGTACTACGCCGCTTTCATCGCGCCGTGCAGAACGCAGGCGCCGATTCGGTGCGCGTCGTTGCTACCAGCGCCCTGCGCGACGCTCGCAACGCGCGAGCCTTTCTGGAATGGGTGCGCTCCACCACCGGATGGGACGTCGGAGTCATTTCGGGCCTGGAGGAAGCCCGACTCATTCACCTCGGCTTGGTCTCGACCCTACGCGTAAACTCTTCCTCCGTGTTGATGGTAGATCTCGGCGGCGGAAGCTGTGAGCTCACGATTTCAGGCAATGGCCACATTCGCAACACGGTCAGCCTTCCTCTGGGTGCGGTCCGTCTGACCAACGAGTTTCTGCCGCATGATCCGCCACGCAAGTCCGAAATGCGTCAAATGCGAGGATTCATCGTACGTGAAATCGATCGCACCGCCGACCGCATTCGGCGTGCGCATCCCAAGGTCGTGCTGGCGACGTCGGGAACTGCGGAATCGCTGGCTGCAGTCTGCCATGGCCTTTACAAAACCAAAGGCTCGCGTGCCACCACCGTGTCGCGGCAACAGATGCGGCGGATCGCGAAGCTCCTGGCACGACTACCAATCGAGGATCGCAGAAAACTGTCCGGGGTTGGCCCGCGGCGCGCCGAAATTATTGTGCCCGGCGCAGAAGTCTACTTAGGGCTTTTGGAACGTTGTCAGTTATCGGGCTTCCGTTACTCCGCTCTGGGGCTGCGCGACGGCCTGCTCGCGCAGATGGCTGCCGAATATGACCGCAATACGCGCTCCGGCAAGCAAATCGAGTCCGAACGCTGGGACTCAATCCGGGCAGCCGTCGCCCACTATCGCGTGGACATGGATCATGCTCTCCACGTTCGCGCGTCCGCTATGCAGTTATTTTCCGCGTTGAAGTCGGTCCACAACTTGCCGCAGGAGTACGAGGAGTGGCTCTCTGCCGCCGCCATGCTCTATGAAGTTGGCGACTACGTGAATCGCAGCGGGCGCCATCGCCACGCGTACTACATCATTTCGCACTCCGAAATCTTGGGCTACACGCCAGAGCAGCGGCGCATTATCGCTGCCATCGCTCGCTATCTCGGCAAGTCACGCCCTGCTCCTACCGACGGTCCCGTCAAACTATTGCCCAGCATCGACCAGGATTCCGTTCCTAAGGCCTCGCTTCTGCTCCGTCTGGCTCGTGCGCTGAACCTCAGCCGCACGGCAGCCATCCGCCAGGCCCGTGTGCGCGTGCATGACGGTGAAGTCAAATTGACCCTGCTGGCTCGGCAACGAAGTGGTGTGGATCTGGAGCTTTGGGCGGTGGAAAAAGAAAAAAACTATTTCCGGGAAGTCTTTGGCCGAGAACTTTCGGCAGCGGAAGCATAGATCGTCCGCAAGACCTTGGGCGTGATGCACCAGTGAAGCATGGCCGAGTTTCGCCCCATTTCTATTCTAGCGACAGCGCCTTTTTTCAATTCGGTGCCCGCTTCACATCCGGCCTCGCTGATACTTCGCCCCAAAAATTCGCTGAGATTCGGATTATGCCCCACTACCATGATGGCTTCGTACTTTGAATACTTATCGAGCAGTTTGCGAAAATCTGCAAAGGAAGCTCCTGGCCGAAGCGCGTCTTCCAATTGCAGTTTACCCTCGTAGCTAAGCTCGTTACCCACCAGCGAAGCCGTCTGTGCTGCACGTTTCAAAGGACTGGAAATCATTACATCCACTTGAACATCCAGCGCAGCCAAAGCTCTTCCAACGATTCCACATTGCTCGATGCCTTCCTTGTCGAGCGCACGTTTTTCATCCTTTTTCGAGCTTGCCATCGGCTCGCCGGCATTCGCGTGACGCAGAAAGTAGATGATCATGCGGCTTTATCGTTCCTTTCCGATCACTGTTCTTCTAGTTTTGGACGCGGGCGCGGCCGGAATCGCTTCCGGGGCCTGCTTGCCTTCCGCGAGCCCGATAAGAAAATCTTGCGCGCTGAACGCTGCCGATCCCGTTGGCCGCCTTCGCCTGCCTTGAGCCTGCCAAGCCCGAATGTAGCGCCCGTCCTTCTGCAAGTATCGAGCTTTCACATTATCGGCCAGATAACATTCCAAAACTTCCTGCCGCACGCGCTCGCGCAAAAGCTCATCTTTTACCGGGAAAATAACTTCCACGCGTTCGTAAAGATTACGCGGCATCCAATCAGCGCTGCCAAGATACACCTGCTCATCCCCGCCATTAGCAAAATAGTAAATGCGGCTGTGCTCCAGGAAGCGACCCACTACGCTAAGCACTCGAATACGGTCGCTCACGCCGCGTACCCCAGGGCGCAGGGCGCAGATTCCGCGGACAATTAGATCAATCTTCACGCCCGCTTGCGACGCCTCGTACAAAGCCGTAATCAGATTCTTGTCGAGCAGCGCATTCATTTTCGCAATGATATGCGCCGGGCGCCCATGGCGTGCGTGTTCCGTTTCCCGTGCAATCAAGGCCAGACAGTGTTCCGCCAGGTTAAGCGGCGCAACCATCAGTGGGCCGTAGCTGGGATGCTCCGCGTAGGCGGTCAAGAAGCTGAACACATCGTGCACAGCGGCTGTAATATCCGGATCGGCCGTCAGCAAACTCAGATCCGTGTAGATGCGCGCCGTAGTCGTGTTGTAGTTTCCTGTTCCAAGGTGCGCATATCGTCGAGTCACGCCGTCACGATCCTGCCGCACCAGCAGGGATAATTTGCAGTGCGTCTTCAGTCCTACCAGCCCGTGGAAGACCTGCACGCCCGCATCTTCGAGATCTCTCGCCCAGCGGATGTTCGAAGCCTCGTCAAAGCGAGCTTTCAACTCCACTACCGCCGTAACTTCTTTCTTGGCGGCCGCTGACATCAAGGATGGAACAATAAGCGAGTGCTCGCTAGTTCGATAAAGCGTCTGCTTGATCGAAACCACTCGCGGATCTTCCGCCGCCGCCTCGATGAAAGAAACGACCGCATCGTAGGAGTCAAAGGGATGGTGCAACAGAATATCGTGACGCCGGAGCTCTTCAAAAAGATCCTGCGACTTCGCCGTCAGCCGCAACTCGCGAGGAAGAAATGGCCTGAACTTCAGTTCTGGGTGCTCAGTTTGTTCGTAAATGTTGAAGAGGCGCGAAAGATTCACCGGGCCGTTGACCGAGAACACTTGCCAAGGCTCCAAGTCGAAGTTTGTGCGCAGCCGCTCAATGATTTCTGGATCTGCCTCGGACTCGATCTCGAGGCGCACGGCGTCACCTTTGCGCCGGTTGTGCAACTCAGTACGTACTGACTCGAGCAGGTTGCGCGACTCTTCTTCCGCCAGATAAAGATTGCTGTTGCGCGTAACACGGAACGCTGCCGCAGAAACAATGTCGTAGCCGTGATACATTCGCGAGGCGTGGTGGGCGACCAAATCGGCCAAAAATATGAAATCGTCAGTCCCTTCCGAAGGCAGCCGGATCAGTCTCGGCAACGCCCGCGGCACCGTGACCACGCCGGTATAGGTCATGGAAGACCGGCGCCTGCGACGCAACAGAAAAGCTACGCACAACGCCTTATTGATGACCCGCGGAAACGGGTGCGCCGGATCAACGGTCACCGGAGTCAACAGGAGATCAAGTTCGCGTTCACAATAGTCATTGACGAAAGCTCGCGCCTTGGCGTCCAGTTCGTGCAGACCGAGGACGCGGATACCGTTCTCCGCGAGCATCGGACGCAGCTTCTCATTCCAGGAAAGATATTGATCGTCGACAAACTCGTGCGTTTCCCGCGATACGACATCGCGTTCCTGCACCAGAGTCAACCCGTCCGGGCCAGCCTCCGTGTATCCATCTTCAATCTGCTGCACCAGGCCGGCAACGCGCACCTCGAAGAATTCGTCGAGGTTGCTTGCGGTAATGGAAAGGAATTTCAACCGCTCCAGCACAGGATTGCTTTCGTCCTGCGCCTCTTCCAGCACTCGCCGATTGAATGCGAGCCAGGAAGCTTCTCGGTTGATGTAATAGGCCGAATTGTCGAGCGAGGTGCGACCCATAAACTGGAATGCGTTCAAGCGGAAGTGATAACCGCCTGCGGTCTATTTCTTCGGGGAAGCAGGGGGCTCTGAAGTCTTCTCCGCAGCTTTTACTGGAATGCGATTCGTAATCACACACTGCAACTCTGTGCCCAGCGGACGCGTCAGGAACAGGTAATGCTTCTCCAACCGGAGCCGCACCTGCGCATCGGGAACGTTCCACTCTTCTGGCAAAGTCTCGGCAGCATGGCGCGGCGTGTAATCTGCCACGTAAATCATGTCCTTCACCTGCACCGAGATCTCGTAATAAGGATCGTCCTTGGTGACCGGCGTATCCACCTGATAGTAGAGAACTCTGGTCTTGGCTTTCTGCTCTATGTTGACAATCTTGCCGGTATCGTACTTTTTCTCAACTCCATACGATCCGGAAATCGTGACCACCGCCAAAACGATCGTGAACCAGAACTTCATCGACAGTTAGTATAAAGCATGCCCGCGGACGCGTCGTTGGCAAATAAAGGGCGCCAGTTTATATGCTGGCGCCCCCAACTACATTCTTTTAATGGCGCGCATCGGAGATCCCGTATTCCCCTCCCGTAACCGCGCTTTATCGTACCTGCTTGATCTCGTCTTTCACCTTCGCCGCCACACTCGCCGGCAATGGTGCATATGTGAGGTCGGCAGTCATCTTCTGTCCGTCATCCACCATCCAGCTCAGGAAGTCGGCAATGATCTTTCCTTTTGCCGCATCCTTCGACTGCGCGGGGATCAAGAGCCAGGTGAAGCTGGAAATTGGATATGCGTCCTTGCCCGGAGCATTCGTAATCGACACGCGAAAGTCAGCCGGCATCGACTTTACGGAGGCCGCAGCCGCCGTTACGCTGTCCAGAGCTGGCCTTGACGAACTCGCCAGACGCATTTTTCACGGTGCCGTAAGGAATCTTGTTCTGCACCGCATAAATCAATTCGATGTACCCGATCGAACCTTGCATTTGCCGGATCATGCCCGCCACACCTTCATTGCCTTTGCCGCCCAAGCCGACCGGCCATTTGATCGAAGTCCCGGCACCCGCCGTTCCCTTCCAATCTGAACTGACTTTGGAAAGGTAGTCGGTGAAGATAAACGTGGTGCCACTTCCGTCCGAGCGGTGAATCACCACGATGGGCTGATCCGGAAACTTCACGCCGGCATTGGCCGCGGCGATTGCTTTGTCATTCCAACTGGAAATCTTTCCCAAGAAAATGCCGGAGAGGACTTCGGGAGTGAACTTGATCTCCCCGCTGACGCCAGGAACGTTGTACGCGGGAACCACGGCGCCTAACACAGTAGGAACGTGGAGGATCTTCACCTTTGACTGGCTGAGTTGCTCGTCGCTCATCGGTCCATCACTGGCGCCGAAATCCACGGTTCCCGCCAGCACCTGGCGAATCCCGCCACCGCTCCCAATCGACTGATAGTTGATCTGAATGTCAGGATGAGCATCGTGGTACTTGCTGAACCATTTGGAATACATCGGATAAGGGAAAGTTGCGCCAGCCCCATTCAACGTGGTCTGCGCAAATCCAGGAAGTGCAAGAGCCAGACACAACAATGCAACGCGACGAATCACTTGGTGATTCCTCCTGAAAATAGATTGGTCGATTCCCTTACCAGTTTCTTCTTTGATTGTTACAGAAAGGTTACAAACACGTGAATTTCCAGTGAAAGCGATCTGCGGGATTGAAGGATGTTCAAGCCCGTTTTCTCTGGGAACCTTTGGGCGCTCCGTGGTTAAGCCTTTGATCTCGCCAGACTCGACTCAAGGTCGGCCGTCCAACCGCGCGATCTCTTCTCCGAACAAGGCGTTCTGCGGAAACTGATCGCGCAACCCAATCAGCAACTCCCGAGCCCGCGGCTTGTCTTTCTCCCTTACGTAGGCGATGGCTAACAATATGCGCGCAAAAGGCGCAAGATAGCGCCCGTGTTGAGCCGTCACCTCCAATTCCGCAATTCCCTTTTCTTTATCCCCAGAAATCCCGCCGATCCGAACCAGCCAGCGCACCGGAGCCGACATGCTCCCGATAATATATTGACTCACTCCGGTAGCAAGGTGCGCATCCGAGCACTCCGGATCAACCGCGAGGAGTTGTTCCGCCCAGCTAGTCGCCTCTTTGGTGTAATGCAAAGACGCCAAATTACGTTTCTCGATCAAAGCCGCGTAATCTGCCTTCAGTCCTGACGACAACGTAAGCGCAAACAAAGCGTCGCGATCCTTTGCGTCCTTCGCCAGCCGAGCTCGCGCCAACTGTTCCGCCTGCTCGAGCGTAGAGTCGAAGCGGCCGCGCAGGGCGGCGTCAGGGGTCTGCCTCCGTCGAGCGTCAAATGCCTTGTCATCGGCATAGAACTGCGACTCCAACACACCTAGCCGATTGAATTCCGAAAAGAGCAGTCCCGCTGCGTCACACACCGGCCCGACAGGATCGCCCGGATGCTCCTTCGCCCAAGCCACAAAGACGTCGTGCGCTTTCGCGAACTCGAGGTTGTAAAGCAAACCGAAACCTCGATCTAGTGAAATTCCTGCAGAAATCGTATCAGTTGCGTGCGCGGGCTTCGCCAAACCAGTGGACAGCAAGACACAAGTCAGCATCGCTGACCACAGAAGGTTATTCGACCTGTACTTGCTATGCGCCATGGGTAGTCCTGCACAGTCTAGATGCGAAAACTCGCTATCATGCCATCAAGTTTGCAAAAAGATTGTCAAAAGTGGATCTTCATGCCCAAAACGCCCCGCCGCGACAACACCACTGGTTCGCCTATCCAGCCGCCAAAGTGCACCTCACGCACGTTCTCGCCGGCCAACACAACCCAATCATCGCGATGCGAACCGGCATCGACCATCCGTTCCCACTCGCCCGACTTTCCTGCTGTTCAGATTCCACTTCTCCGTTTATTCTGTCTGATCGTTTGAAAATGTCTCATCGTATGTCTGCGATTTGTGCCCATGAAGTTCTTAAAAAGTTGGAAGGGCCGGATCCTGCTGTTCTTCGCAGTAGTCGGACCCGGTTTCATCACCGCGAACGTCGACAACGATGCCAACGGCATCTATACGTACTCGCTCGCCGGAGCGCAGTTCGGACACCTATTGTTATGGACTCTCATTCCCATTACGCTTGCCCTTATCGTCGTCCAGGAAATTTGCGCCCGCATGGGAGCCGTCACCGGCAAAGGCTTGAGCGATCTGATCCGCGAAGAGTTCGGATTCCGCATCACCTTTTTCATGATGCTCGGTATCCTGGTCGTAAACTTCGGCAACGTTGTCGGTGAGTTCGCCGGAATCGCCGGCAGCCTGGAATTGTTCGGCCTCTCGAAATACATCACGGTGCCAGTCTGTGCCGTGATCGTCTGGCTCATCGTGGTCAAAGGCCAGTACAAGAGTGTGGAAAAAGTTTTTCTGGTGGCATCGTTTTTCTACGTAACTTACATTTTCGCAGGTTTCTTCGCCAAACCTGCCTGGATGGACGCGTTGGTCGCCACCGTAAAACCTCCGCCGAAAGCCGCCTTCCATCTACCTGGATATTTGTTCATGACTATCGGTGTAGTCGGAACAACGATCGCCCCGTGGATGCAGTTCTACCTGCAATCTTCCATCGTGGAAAAAGGAGTCACCCGCCGCCAATATAAGGCTTCGCAGATTGACGTAATCGCGGGTTGCATCTTCACCGATGTAGTCGCGTGGTTCATCATCGTCGCCTGCGCGGCGACTCTTTACGCTCACGGCTACCACAACATCACCGACGCAAAGGATGCAGCGCAAGCGCTGCGTCCGCTGGCTGGACAATATGCGTACATCCTTTTTGCCATGGGATTGTTTAACGCCTCGTTGTTTGCCGCTTCGATTCTGCCTCTGTCCACTGCTTATACCGTCTGCGAAGGATTAGGATTTGAGTCAGGAGTAGGTAAGAAGTTTTCCGAGGCTCCGGTATTTTATTGGCTTTATACGGTGCTGATCGTGGCCGGAGCGGGTGTCATTCTGCTTCCGGATTTGCCTCTGGTCAAGATTTCGATTCTCTCGCAAGTGGTCAACGGTATAGCCGTGCCTCCCGTGCTGGTGTTCATGTTGCTGTTGGTCAACAAGAAAGACCTCATGGGCGAATTCGTAAACTCGCGGTTTTACAACATCATCGCTTGGGCAACGACCCTGATCATGACCGGGTTGAGCATTGCCTGGTTCTGGACGTTGCGCAGCGGGTAGTGATCAACTTAGGGCTACTTTTTAGCCTCGGGATGTGTCAGAATTCTTGGTCAGGTGTGGGGCATGTGTCGTCCAGTCTGTGCGTTGGTCGCCGGTATCGTGCTTCTGTGCTGCGTTTGTGCGGACGCCCAGGACCAAACCCCTGCTGAGTCTTCTTCCGATTCATCCACTGCGGTCGCTCCTGCTACCCCAATCACACCGCCTCTACCAAAGGCAGCGAAGACCTATCACGATGGGAGCTTGCGCGACATTGATGCGATCGGCAATCGCAAGATCGGCTGCGAACGCGGTATCGGCAACTGGTACAGCCTGGAAAAACAAGTGGCCATGGGCCACGACTACGCGCAGCAAGTCGAGTCTTCCACGAAGATGATTACCGATCCGGTGATCACGGAATTTGTTAACCGGGTAGGACAGAATCTGGTGCGGAACTCGGATGCGCAAGTGCCATTCACCATCAAAGTGGTCGACACCGATGACATCAATGCCTTCGCCCTGCCCGGCGGATTTTTCTATGTAGATAGTGGGTTGATTCTCGCAGCTGACAATGAAGCCGAGTTGGCTGGAGTCATGGCCCACGAAATTGCACACGTGGCGGCATGTCACGTGGCGCGCGAGAATACACGTGGGCAGCTGATGCAATTGGCCTCGATTCCGTTGATCTTCGTGGGCGGCGGCATTGGCTACGCGGCGCAGAGTCTGGCCGGATTGGCTGTGCCAATGGGCTTTCTGAAGTTCACGCGGACCTTCGAAAGTGAGGCCGACTTCCTGGGCGTGGAATATCTGTATAAAGCGGGTTATGATCCGCAGGCCCTGACCTCGTTTTTCGAGAAGATCCGGGCGATGGATAAGCATCAGCCGGGCACGCTAGCCAAGGCTTTCGAGACGCATCCGCAGACCCCGGACCGCATTGCGAAAACCCAGCAAGAAATCAGTACATTGCTGCCCCCGGAGCCCGAGTACAAAGTGGATACTTCCGAATTTCAAGAAGTGAAAGAAAGGCTGGCGCAGATCGAGAACCGCCACAAGATTGATAAAGACCACGGTGGCGCTGGACCCACGTTACGGCGCACGGTACACAACGGCGCAAGCGACACCAGCGACGGGAGCACCGATACAGATGAGCATCCTACCCTCAAGCGGCGAGATCAGCCCTCGCAGTAAATCGTAGTCTCTTTACACGAAGACAACTACCTGCGCTGAAGAATTTGTAAAACGGCCTCTTTCGCATCAGCCAGATGTGGGCCTTCCGATTCGGCGCTCAAATGAGCTGCGAGCGCTTGTAGCATATAAGTGTTGTTCTCGAAGGTTTGGAGTAATTCCAGCCTGGGCGGGGCATCGGTCCAAACCTTTTGGTCAGCGTTCACTTCCTGCAGCCAGCGGTAGAACCCGGCAATATCAAAGTCTTTACGCTTGATGACTGAGGCAGTGATCAGTGACAGGCGGTCCTGCTCACCATAAGAAAAAATCAAATGGGCGGAAGACAGACGTTCCGTGATGGCTCTCAGCAATCGCGGCTGGTCTTCGGGTTTAAGTAGCGGATTGCTGACCAGATTGGCGAGCAGGTCGGCGGTGTGTGCGGTGGCGTGAATCCAGCCTTTCACGGGTTCGAATCCACGCAGATCGCGCTCATCTTTCAAGTACGTCAGGCCGTCATTCAACAAGGCCTGGTAACGCTCTGGGCCCAGAAAAGGAGCCTTCAATTCCCGCTGGGCGAGGGATGCGAGACACAGCGCGGAAAACGAGCGCTTGAATATAGTGTCCGTACCGGACTCGCCGATTCCGCTGCGAAGATTCGCACGCCACTGGTCAGCCAACGAATTCAAGTCAGAGGTCGAAACATCCTGGTGGCGAACCCATTGATCGATGATGGTGTACGCCAGGTCGTCGCGCAGCTCGGAGTCCGGAGACGCCAGGAATCCGCTCAATTCCTGGAGAAGCGGGAAAATCGGTAGTCCGTCGGGGACGGCAAATTTATTCTTCACGATGGCCCGCCAAAATTCGCGGTCATGAGAAGAATGATCCTGCGCGGCTACGTTCGCCCGCATAACGCAGGCGGACAACATTAACAGTAGGACGAACCGAGTGTGAAACCACTTCACTATGTTTGCTCCGAAAAATGATCGCTTGCAGCTTAGTTGCTCGACGACTGCCCTATTGGACGATGAACAAAACAAAATGTCTCATCTGGTTCTCAAAGCGAGTGCAGGATCCTTCAGTTGAAGGTGCTCGCGAGCAAATCCCGCGCCTTAGCATCACAGCGGCCGTTTGGTGTCTCCGCAGGCAGCTAGAGCTTGCTGCGCAGCATGCTGATAACGTCGTCGGAGGTGATGACGCCGGTGAGCTTGTTGTGATCGTCGATCACAGGTAGTGTGACCAGGTTGTATTTATCGAACAGTTCAGCGAATTCGTTTTCTTTGGTGTCGGCGTGGCAAGAAATCAGCGGCTCCTGGGTGAGCGACAGCAAAGGAGTCGGGGCTGCGGCCAGGACGAGTTTGGCTAGGGGCACGGCGCCAGCCAGAGTGCCGTGCGAGTCGATCAGGTAAATCGTACTTACGATTTCGATCCCACCTTCAAATTGCCGCAACGCTTCAATCGCATCGTGAGCGCTTCCAGTCACCGGCAGCGCCAGGTACTCGGTGTTCATACGGCCGGCGGCGCTGTTCTCCTTGAACTCCAGAAGCTCGACCATCTCCTGGCGTTCTTGCGGTGCCATTTCCTGCAAGATATCGGCGGAGGTTTCGTCCGGCAGGTCAGCGAGAAGGTCGGCGGCCGCGTCGGGATCCATTTCTTCCACGATGTCGGCGGCGCGGTCGGAGTCAAGCGACTCCACAATTGCCTTCTGCACTTTGGGATCGACTTCTTCCAGAGCCTCGGCGGCAACCTCATGATCGAGGGTTTCAAATACTGCTTCCCGCTCGTCGGGCGCCAGGTTCTCGACAATGTCGGCAATATCGGCGGGATGCAGGCGCGCCAGGCGCTCGTGAGAAATCTTCAGCTTCACTCGCCGCGCCGGATCGGTTTCGATCAAGTCGACGAAATCCCACGGGATCGGTCGCTCGGGAATCTGGCGCAACAATGCTCGCAAAGCCGCAAGTGGAACGACGCCCTTCAGAAGCCGGCGGACTGCCCCACGTGCGCCCACATCCACTGAACCTACGCGCAGAATGGGATGCCGATTGCCAGCGTCGCAGTACAATTCGACATCATTGACGCGGACCACTTTGCGACCGTGAACGTCGATGATTTGCTGGTCAAGTAGATCGCGGGCCAAAAGGAACAGACCTTCCGAACCGTCCGCCATCGGCCAGGTTGAGACCGGGCTGTCAATGCTCAAACTGCCATTGATGGAGCTGACCGCGCTGAACGGCATCACGCGATCTCCGGACTTGGTACGAACGATAAGGATGGCGATCCGGGCAGGGTCCTCTTGCGGTGCCACCGCCAGCTCGCGCAAACGGCCACACTGGCCGCCCGCATCAAACACGGGCAGACCGAGCAGTTCGGTTAGGGCCAGAGAGGACATCGCTCTGAGAGGATACAACCGCCAAGCGAAATGCAGAAGGCTTTTTGCGGGTTTTCTTCGTGCGGTGTCTAATGGAGGCGAACGGCGGGAGAAGCGTGCAGTTTCAGCGCACTCCGGTCGAAATGGGAGGGCTATGATCTTCGGCGCACACGTGGTCATCTATAGCAAGGATGCGGAGGCTGATCGGGCCTTCCTGCGTGACATCCTTGGCTTTGCTTCTGTGGATGTTGGCCACGGATGGCTGATTTTCGCACTGCCTCCGGCGGAAGTAGCGGTTCATCCCGCCGAAGAGAATGAACGCCCTGAACTTTATTTCATGTGCCACGATCTGAAGGCGGAGGTCACCGCGCTCTCAAACAAAGGAGTCGCTTGTTCGGAGGTCCAAGAAGCTAGATGGGGCTCGATCACCAAAATCCGCCTTCCCGGCGGGGGAGAAGTCGGTCTATACCAGCCGAAACACCCAACCGCATTGTCGCTTTCCGAGGGCTGAAGGGTTGTCCGTTTGTCCGCGCGTTGACTTTTCTCCAGCGGCAAGGCACACTAGCGGATTCGCCGATCACGGGCTTGTCCGGCATGCGAGTAGTTGTGCCACGGCTTGGGTTGGTGAGTGCTCCGGGTCTGCGGGTGTGTTTACGAAGTCTTTGCCATGACCGAACTCCGGGTCTCTTATACGTTGGATTCGACGCTGGAGACCGTCGACAGTGCCGAGCAGGCAGCTACCCGCATCGCGGGCGAAGCCGGATTTGATGAAGATGAAATCATGCAGATTTCCATGGCAGTACGCGAGGCCGCAGTGAATGCTGTGTTGCACGGCAACGCGTACGATCCCAGCAAGAAAGTGAAACTGGATTTCGATCGGACGGGCAGCGATCTGGTCATCACCATTCGTGATCAGGGAAAAGGGCTGGACCCGGCCAAGATTCCCGATCCTCTGTCTCCCGAGAATTTGATGAAGACATCGGGGCGGGGCATTTTTCTTATCCGCTCGTTTATGGATGAGGTGCAGATCAACCCATCCGTAACGGGCACCGAAATTAAACTCGTAAAGCACGTCCACGGACCATCCGAGGGCGCCAAGGAGGCTTCCCAGTGAGCATGAAGACCAGTATTCGTCAGGTTGATGGAGTTACCATCGTGGATTGCAGTGGCCGTATCACGTTGGGTGAAGGAAGCGTGATTCTGCGGGACGCGGTGCGCGAATTGCTTTCCAAGGGGCAGAAGAAAATCCTGCTCAACCTTGGCGAAGTTACATACATTGACAGCTCCGGCATCGGCGAGCTGGTCAGCGCATTCACGACGGTTCGCAACCAGGGCGGCGAACTGAAACTGCTTAACCTGACCAAGAAAGTCCACGACCTGCTGCAGATCACGAAGCTATACACCGTGTTCGACGTGCGCGATGACGAAGCGGGCGCGGTCAAAGCTTTTAGCTAGCTCGGAAGCACGGCCTTCTGTAGAAGAACAACCTTTCATATAGTGATGGAGACCGGGTGCCCCCGCCCGGTCGGACCCATTCAGCTGGGCTCAAGGAAAGCCCCTGAGAAGGCTGTCCGCCTCCCTTCTCTTCGATCCTGTTTTGGGACAGTTTCCTTATTTCACTCCCCCAATTCGTAGCCCTGCACTCCATTCGTCCTACAATCGCTCAAGGAAATCCTTTCGGTGCTCAACTACGCAAATCGTTTGCTATTGCTGGTTTCGTTCTTCCCGCGAATGGCTGCGGCAGAGTGTATTCCGATCACCGAAGCCCGGCTGCACATAGGCGAGGATGAATGCGTAACCGGGCGGGTCATACGGGTAAAGCACAATAGCGGTGGAATCACTTCGCTTAGCTTTTGTCAGGATTCCATGGTGTGTCCATTCAGCGTAGTGGTGTTTCCTCACGACCTGCGAAACGTTGGCGATGTGAATCAGCTACAAGACAGGCTTCTTGAAATTCACGGCGTGGTGAAAGAGTACGACGGCCGAGCGGAGATTGTTCTGCAACGATTGCGTCAACTCGGCGGGGAAGGAGCGCGAATCCCGCCGCTACCCAAGGCCTACGACGTCGAAAACAAAGGGCACTACAGCGCAGGCTCATTCAGTCTCCCAAAACCCGCATACAAGACGTCGAAAAAGCGCCAACCTGCGAAGATTCCAATCGAGGTTACCCCGGATACCGAGCCGGAGTAGTGCCTGCTAATAAGCGAATTCAATTAGGCCTGCAGGGGGATCCGATTCCTAGACCATTCCCTTCCGCAATTCATCCAGAGGATAGAACGTCCCTCTCCATATCACTCCGCCCTGAACCAATGTCAGTGTCATGGAACGCAGCATCGTGTAGACGAACACAATCGTACTCAACGGATGAAGAAAAAAATAATACGGGGGGACATCGGACTTCCACGACATGCCAACGTAGATGCCGAGCATGCAGACCAACGCCGCGGAATACGGCAGGCGTTCCCATCCGTGTGCTAGAAATACACCCAGAAATGGCATCAGGTTGAGGAACGCCAGTGCAAAGGCCGAGAGCAGCATCCGCCACCACTGGAATGACACGATGGCAAAGAAATTCTTGGTGAGATTGTCCACCACTCCCAGAGCGCCTTTCGCCCAGCGGAGTGAAATCAGGTCTTCGCCGTAAACGTTGCGCTGGGCATAGCCCGAGGTCTTTACGATCTTGCCCAGCTTCATGTCATCGAGTACTTCAAAGCGCAGGGCTTGGTAAGTGCCAATCTCGTTATACACGCGGCGGCGAATCAGGTTGAACGCACCCACTCCCATGTGGTCTTTGGTCTTCGGATCAGCGACTTTCCACGGGCGATGCCCGAATACAAACAGTGTCTGGAAGAAAGCGATCATCATTTTCTCCCCGGGGCCCTTCATGATGACTCTGGGAAACAAAACCACATGATCTGCGCGCTCGGACTCCGCATAAGCCAGCGTCCGGTTCAGAACGTCGGGCCGAAACAGCACGTCAGCGTCGGTGAACAAAAGCCAGTCTCCAGATGCTTGATCGGCGGCGCTCCACATGGCGTGCGCTTTGCCTAGCCAGCCTGGCGGCAGCTCTGTAATGTGCAGAACCTTCAAGCGGCCACCGACTTTCTGCGTCGAGGCAACTTGCTTCATCACTTCCCCGGTGCGGTCCGTCGAACGGTCGTTAACGGCGATCACTTCATAATTTTCGTAATCAAGTTGCAACAACTTGATGAGCGCCGCTCCAACGTGTTCTTCCTCATTTCGAGCAGGGACAATGATGCTGACGCGGGAATTGCCCTCAGGCTTGCGATTCCATTCGGGGCGGGCGATGTCTGCAACTTTAGGCATGCCCAAAGCAGCGTCAATCACGCGGGAGATCCAAATCAATGCGAGAAGGCTGCCTGCAATCCAATGGAAATAACTCATCCCAAATGGCCGCTGGGTTTGTGGATCTGGACGTCGGGCGCGAATTTCATTCCGTAAAATAGTATGGCAGAAGAAACCGCCATGGCGATAACCGGCAGAATAAACGCAGCCTGAAGCGAGCGGCGATCGGCAACGTATCCCATCAGTGTGGGCGAGGGGACATCGCCCAGCAAATGGAAGATAAAAATATTGGCCGCGATGGCAGTCGCGCGAATGTGGGCGCCGACTGAGTTAACCAGCGCCGTGTTCAGCGGAGACGTGTTCAGCAGAAGAAGAAACGCGGCCACTGCGATGGCTGGAATCATCAGCCGCCCGCGATTGAACAACGCCACAATCATGACTGGCACGCCTAGACCCATGCTGAGCGCGGAAACGAAGTAGTACGAACTCTTCATTCGCGGCAACAGCCGGTCGCCCAACCACCCTCCCGCCAGCGAAGCGAGGATGCCATCGACAACCACGATATATCCAAACATCAGGTTGGCCGATTCCAAGCTGTAGCCGCGCGCTTCCGAAAGAAACGTCGGCATCCATACCTGTATCCCGCCAAGCGAAAATGTTCCTGCAGCCATGCCCAGGGTCGCGGTCCAAAACGCGGGATTGCGGGCCAAGCCTCGAAGGGTTCCCCGCTCCGGCGTTTCTTTCAAGGAATCGAACTGGCCGCGCTCAGGCTCGGGAATAAACAAAATCGCCAGCGCCAGCAGAAACCCCGGGACCGCAGCAATATAAAACGGAAATCGCCAGCCATGAAGCGGCGCGAGATGGCCGCCCAAAAGGTAACCCGCAGCTGTACCTACCGGAATCGCGAGATAAAATATTCCAAAAATGCGACCGCGCTTCTCTTCTGGAAACAGGTCGGCCACAAAAGTTGGAGCGATCGTAACGAAAGTCGCTTCGCCGATGCCGACGAGCGTGTGGCGAACGAGCAGTTCCCAATATGTATGGGTAACCGCAGTTAAAAGTGTGAGACCGCTCCAGAAAACCGCCCCCATGACAATAATCTTCTTCCGCGAGTACCGATCTGCAAGCGGTCCGGTAAACGGCGCCGCGATCATGTAAAAGCCAAGAAAGGCGCTGGTGAGATAGCCCACCTGCGTGTTCGTAAGATGAAACTCGCTCTGCACCAGAGGCTGCACCGCGAACAGCACCGAGCGATCGATGTAGTTGAGCAGGTTCAGCGCCGTAAGCAGCGTGAGCGCCGTCCAGGGATAAAGTTTGGCCTGAGTCACTGGGCGAAGAATATCACCGACAGCGACGGGAAAAGTTTCTATCAAGGGTTCCTGCGGCGAACTGAGGGGCTTTCTTTGCGAAGTTTCGGGATAAAGAGCCCTTAGTCGCGAGGGACGCAGAGCCCAGCATTGGAACGCGCGGCAAGTCATTGTGACCACAAGAATGATAAGATTCGGCTGCCTTACTTCCCTGCCATGAAAAATAAAATCGCGCTGTTGCTCGCCGCATTCCTGTTGCTTCTTCCTCTCACGCTGCTTGCCGAAGATCAACCCACGAAACCGGAGGCCGGCGAACGACACGAGTTCGTCATCTCGAACTTCCGCACGGAAAGTGGCGTCATTCTTCCTCAGGCTCGCGTGGAGTACGGGACCTACGGCCATCTGAACGCCGCCCGCGACAACGCCATTCTTCTGCCTTCGCACTACATGGCTGACTGGCACGGTTACGAGTGGCTCATCGGACCCGGCCATGCGTTAGATACTGCCGGCCTGTTCCTCGTGACCTCGGAACTGTTTGGCAATGGCCATTCCTCGTCGCCAAGCAATACGCCCGAACCATTTCACGGCCCGCGCTTCCCTGTAACCACCATTCGCGACAATGTTGAAGTCGTGCACCGCCTTCTGACCGAAGAGCTGAAGATCACGCATTTGCGCGCCATCATCGGCTTCTCCATGGGCGCGCAGCAAGCTTTTCAGTGGGCAGTAAGCTATCCCGAATTCGCCGACCGCATCGTGGCCACATCGGGCACGGCGAAAACCTATCCCCACGGCGTCGTGCGCCTGGAAGGCCAGATCGCAGCCCTCACCGCCGATGAAGGCTTCCAGAACGGAGATTACAAAACTCCTCCCACCAAAGGGCTGGAGGCTTTCGCCATGGTGTGGACGGGGTGGCTCTTTTCGCAGGAGTGGTGGCGTCGCGAACTATGGCGCGAAACCGAAAAACCTGGGATGACATTCGACCAACTGGTACACAACTTCCGCACCGACTTCATTCCCGGCGCCGACGCCAACGATCTAATCCTGCAAATGCACACTTGGGAAAAGCATGATGTAGGGACAACTCCCGGCTTCAACGGAGACGTCGAGCGTGCGCTGCGTTCGATTAAAGTTCCGTTCCTCTACATGCCGTCAGAAACCGACTTGTATTTCCCGCTCGGTGACGCCCGCTACGAAGCCGCTTTCATGCCAAAGGTTTCACTAGTGCCAATCCCGTCGCTATGGGGGCACACCGCCGGAGCAGCCAGCAACCCAGCCGACGAAAAATTCTTGAACGAAACGATAGGAAAGTTCCTGGCAGGCCAGTAGCGGAAAAGTTTTGCCGTTAAGAGAGTTTCTCAGATCCTGCCGGCGAATCTATGGCGCGATCGTCTTCCCGCGCTTCGGCCTGGGCCATCGCGCAATCACTACTGTCGAAATCCCCCCGCGCGGCCGGAAATCTCCCTTCACCTCAGCCCAAACCGGACGCGCCCACCGCACCACATCCTCCAATACCTGGTTGACAATGTTTTCCTGAAAGATGCCCAGGTTGCGATAAGACTGCAAATACTCTTTCAGTGACTTCAATTCCAAGCAATCTTTCGCAGGCATGTAGCGAATCGTGAGCACCCCGAAGTCAGGCAATCCTGTCTTCGGGCACACCGACGTGAACTCCGGGTCATCAACCACAATTTCGTACCCTGGAAACTGGTTCGGCCAAGTTTCAATCTCCGGAAAGTCGGCATCCAAACCAGCCTTGGCGTGTTCCGGCGTATAGCGACGTGGTCTAGGCATGGCACATTGTAAACAGCAACTGCCCCCGGGCGCCAAATTCGAGTGGGATCGCGCTTCATTCGGCGGGGGTAACGCATCTAATCGGCAAGGTCGTTTCCGCCGTTTTCGGATGCCTCCGAGTGGTAGATTATTGGGTTCAACCATTTGCCATGGCGCCTGCCGACAAAAACGTGAGCTTCGTCGCTCGGAACCGTTGGGTCGTTTGGACGGGCATCGCAGTCGGCGTCGTGCTGCTCGCATCCTTCATGCCGCGCAATGAGACGATCCCAGTACGTGCCGCTACCGCTCAGCGGAGCGCGATTCGCAGCGTGGTCTCGACCAACGGCAAGATCGAAGCGTTGCAGAACTTCGAAGCCCACGCTCCCATCGGCACCACCGTCAAGAAAATCCTGGTGAAAGAAGGCGACCACGTAAAAAGGGGCCAACTGCTCGTCCAACTGAATGACGCGGAAGCTCGCAGTCAAGCCGCGCAAGCCCTGGCGCGAGTTCGCGGCGCCGATGCTGATATCAGCGCGGTAAAGAGCGGCGGCAATCACGAGGAAGTCCTCACTCTCGACGCCGAACTGGTAAAAGCCCGCGCCGACACCGAGACCGCGCAACGCAATCTGGATGCCCTCCGCAAACTACATGAGCAAAATGCCGCGTCGCCGGGAGAAGTAAAGAACGCCGAAGACCAGCTCAAACGTGCCAACGCCGACCTGTTCCTCCTTCAGCAGAAACAGAAAAACCGCTACTCAGAGCCGGAAGTCGCGCACGTGGAAGCCCAGAAGGCAGACGCGCAAGCCGCTTATGCTGCCGCCGAAGACGTACTCGCTCAATTGAACGTTCGTGCCCCATTCGATGGCGTCGTCTATTCGCTTCCCGTGGTTCAGGGAGCTTACCTCAATCCTGGCGACTTGGTCTTGCAGGAAGCCGATCTCTCCAAAGTGCGCGTGCGTGCCTTCGTTGACGAACCCGACCTGGGCCGCCTCGCTCCCGGCGACAAAATCGCCGTTACCTGGGACGCTATCCCCGGACGCTCCTGGGACGGCGCCGTGACCGTCGTCCCATCCGTAGTCAAACTGCGCGGCACGCGCAACGTGGGCGAAACCACCTGCGTCGTTGACAACGCAGACCTGAAGCTGTTGCCCAACGTGAACGTCGGCGTCACGATTATCACCTCACAGCACGACAACGTGATCACCGTCCCACGCGAAGCCGTTCATCAGGAAGACAACAAAAGTTACGTCTACCAAATCGTGAACAACGAACTACAACGCCGCTACGTCCAGACTTCCATTTCAAACCTGACGCAGGTAGAAGTAACCGGAGGCCTGGAAGACAACGCCATGGTAGCCCTGGGCCCGGTAAACTCGAAACCCCTGCGCGACGGCCTATCCGTAAAAGTAGTCCACTAAGCATACGCAAGCACGGACGCCATCCCCGTCCTCCCACAAAAGAAACCAGCCCCAACCTATGACAACGAACGGCTTCTTCCAACCATAGTTTCCGTTAGAGGTTGACAGTCTTTTTTCAATTTTCTTCGTCTAAACAGCTGTTTTGTGAGGAGGCCCATCGATGAAGCCACACCGTATCTGGCTGCGGTTAGCAACGCTCACATTCGCAGCAAACATATTCGTGCAAGCCGTAAGTTGGGCCGCAGGCCCGCCCCAGACCCAGCCTTTGCCGTCTCCGACCGTAGCCTCGATCCTGGAGCGCGAGATCGCCGCCGTTGAAAAACAGGTTGTCGACGCTGCCGAAGCCATGCCGGAAGAGAAGTTCAATTTCACTCCGGAAAACTTGAATATTCCCAACGATGACTACAAGGGCGTGCGCACCTTCGCGTTACAGGTCAAACATATCGCCGCCTCAAACTACTTTTTGTGGTCGTCAGTCACCGGAGACAAGATCCCCGACGAATTCAAAGGCGGCAATGGTCCAGACAGACTGAAGACCAAGACCGAAATCGTCAATTTTCTGAAGGATTCATTCGCCCTCGGCCACAAGGCCGCCGCCATGTTGACGACTGAGAATATGTTGCAGAACGCGGAGGGCAGCAAGTCACCCCGCCTGTACTTTGCCACTTTCGCCGTGTCCCATGCCTTCGATCACTACGGACAGATGGTCGAATATTTGCGCATGAATGGAATCGTGCCGCCTGCGACCGTTGCTCGTGAGCAACAATCATCGTCCGTGCGAGTGGTCGACCTCAAAGCTTCTGACGGCACCGCGCTCAAAGCAACTTATTTCGCCGCAGCCAAGCCCGGCCCCGGCGTGCTGCTGCTGCATCAGGGCAATCGCGAACGTAAAGCGTGGGACGATGTTGCCGCGCAGCTGGCAGCGGCCGGAATCAACACTCTTACCCTCGACTTGCGTGGATTCGGCGGCAGTGGCGGCACGCCCCATGAGAATCTGACGCACGACCAGGCCGTACAAGCGCAAAAACAAATTCCCAGCGATATTGACGTCGCGTGGCAGTATCTCGCGTCGCAGTCGGGGGTCACGAAAGATGTCATCGGCCTCGGCGGCGCCGGAGTTGACGGCGTCGACAATTCAGTTCAGGCGGCTCGCCGGCATCCTTCCCAAGTCAAATCCATGGTTTTGCTTTCCGGCGAAACCTTGCCCGACGGTCTGCAGTTCCTGCGGCAGGCCTCGCAAATTCCTGAGCTATTCGTGGTCGCCGACAACGACGAATATCCCCCCACCGTAGAAGCGATGGAACTTCTCTACATCAATTGCTCCAGTCCCAGCAAGCGGTTCGTGCGTTATCCCGGAGAAAAAGTCCCCTGGCTTGGATTCGAAGACCGGCCCGGGGTTCCCGCTACCGGAAGCCACGGAACCGACATGTTTAAAGTCCATCCCGAACTGCCCGGCATGATTGTCCATTGGTTTGTGACGACACTGATCAAGACGCCGGGCCAGGCGCCAAACGATCTTCCTGCATCACCGGATTTGCCATTCGCAACCATAATCCAGCAAATTGAAACCCCCGGGGGCACGGATCGCGTGGCGCAGCAACTTACCGCGGCACGAGAAAAAGATCCCGGCGCACAGCTGTGGCCGGAAGCAATCGTAACCATCATCGGCTACGACCACTTACGTGCGGGTGAAAACAAGCAGGGCATCGAGGTCATGAAGCTCAACGTCATTGCGTATCCGCAGTCCGCCGACGCCCACGACAGCCTTTCCGACGCCTACTTCGCCGACGGACAAAAAGATATGGCCCGCAAATATGCCGAAAAGGCCTTGGCCCTGCTCGCCTCCGACACTACCGATTCAGAAAGGCGCCGCGCCGAAATTCGCGACAGTGCCCAGCAAAAACTAAATCAGTTGGGGGCTGGTCATTAGAAACGCGTGCTTGCCGAAAGAGTTCTCTCTGTCCGCTCTGTGCCCTCTGTGTGGTGAGGACATCCGAGAATTGAGCGCCCTCATTTACAATCGCCTTTCCGAGCAATCTCTTGGGAGGGACCATGCAACCTGCTTCGGCTCCAGCATCACGCGTTCTTATTCTCGGTGTATTCCTGTTTTCTTTCTGCGGGCCGCTGGCCGCCGAGCAACTGCCGCTCAAGCGCGCCGTCGAACTGGCGCTCAGCCACAGCACCACCATGGAAGCCTCCCACATCGACGAGCAACGCGCCTTCGCTTCCTATCGCGAGGCTCGCAACCAGTACATCCCGGCGCTGTCGGTTGGTTCAGGATTGGGAAAGACTTACGGCTACCCGCTCAGCCTGGAAGGCTCGGCGCCTTCGATCGTGAATACGACCGCGCAGTCTGCATTGATCAATCCGGCATTGCGCGAATTCGTCCGCGCCGCCAAGACCGAGTGGCAAGCCAGTGAAGTTCAATCCAAAGATCAGCGCGACCAGGTGATCCAGGATACGGTGCTGAGCTACGTTGAACTCAACAAGTGGGAGACCCTGATCACCCACCTGACCCATGACTACGAGGACGCGCTCAAAGCCGAACAGATCGTCAATCAACGAATCGCGGCCGGCATCGACAATCCGCTGGTCCGCAATCAGGCGCGTCTTACAACGGCGCGCGTTTATCTCCACATTTCGCAAGCCCAGGGTGCGATCGATGTGTTGCGCAACCGGCTTTCCCAAATGACCGGCCTGCCCGCAGCGGCGATTGAAACCGTGCGCGAGTCGATCCCCGAACTGCCCGAAGTCAAGCAAGAAGACGATCTCGCCGCTAAAGCGGTTCAGCAGAGCCCATTGATCGAAATTTCCGACATTCGCGCCACCGCGCAAACTTTTCGTGCCCGCGGGGAACACCGCATGCTGTGGCCGAGCATCGATTTCGCCGCGCAATATGCCCTGCTCGCGAGCTTCAACAACTACGAGCAATTTTTCCAGCCGCACAGCTTCCAGCCAAACAATGCCAGTGTCGGCATCGTGATGCGCTTTCCGTTCCTAAATTCGTCGCAGCACGCCCGCGCCCAAGCCGCGGACGCGACTGCCCTGCGCGCCAAAAAAGACGTAGAGGCCACGAAGAACAGCGTCTCAGAACAGACTTTGAAGCTGCAACGTGAAGTCGCGCAAGCCTCGGCGGCTCAGCAAGTCGTCGACCTCGAATACCAGATCGCGAAGTCCAATCTCGACGCGCTGCACGTCCGCGTGGATAACGGAAGCGCAACCCTGCACGATTTGGACGATGCCAACAACCAAGCCTATGAGCGCTACGACGCTTTGCAAGACGCCAACTTCGAACTGCAGCGCGCCCGTATCACTCTGCTGCGCGTAACCGGCGAACTGGAAGCCTGGGCAGGAAAATGAAATGGGAAGGCGCCACGGCGCTGTCGTAGGACCCTGAATAGACCGCCCCTCATCGCGCCGCGGCCTTTCGCCGTCGCTGCTTGCTCTCCTGAATCATCTCATTCATATCGAATGCTGGACGAATCTCGAAAACGCTGCCATATTTCAAGCTCGGATGCTGCGACATGAGCTGAATGGCATGATTCATGTCCCGTGCCTCAAGCAACAAAAACCCGCCGAGCAGTTCCTTGGTTTCCGCATAGGGCCCGTCGGTCGTCGCAACTTTGCCGTTCTTCCAATACAAGGTCAACGCAGTTTCAGGAGGCTGCACCGCTTCTCCCGCACTATAGTGCCCGTTGGCGCGCAGATGGTCGTCGTACTCAAAGCATTCGTCGAACATTGCGTGTCGCTCATCCTCGGTCATGCGCGCGTGTTTTGCCGGCTCGTAGTATCCCAAACAGATGTATTTCATCCATTCCTCCTTGCCCGCAAGATCAAGAGCTCGGCCTGCCCTCGTGTGGATTCCCTCTTGCCTTCATCTCTCACTTGGCATATACTTATGTATATGCCACTCTCCAAAGACCAATCCACGGCGCGTAAGGCGAAAGTCTTCATGAACAACCGCAGCCAGGCGATCCGCCTGCCCAAGGAGTTTCAGTTCCGCACCCAGGACGTGTTCATTCGCAAAGAGGGCAGCGAAGTCGTGCTGTCGCCTCGACCGTTTGATTGGAGTTCCTATCTGGCGGATGCGCCTGCGGCTTCGGCAAGCTTCATGGAAGGCGTGGAAGATCTGCCGGTACAGGAGCGTGAACGGTAATGCTCCGCTACATGCTGGATACGGACATTTGCTCCTATGTCATGAAGCGTTCCCATGACGCGCTTTTGCGGCGTCTGCAAAAGGTTCCGGTCAACGAGGTTTGTGTCTCTGTGATTACCAAGTCTGAGTTGCGATATGGCGTTGAAGTCTCTCCCCGGCGCCAGCAGGACGAAGCGGCGTTGAATGCCTTTCTGAATTACGCGGAAGTTCTGGATTTCCCAGACAACGCATCTTCCCACTATGCGCAGATTCGCGCGCAGTTGAAGAAATCAGGGAAAGATGATTGGAGCCAACGATCTGTTCATCGGTGCCCACGCTCGCAGCCTGGGCTTGACGCTCGTCACCCACAACACGCAAGAGTTTCGACGGGTTAACAGATTAGCGATTGAGGACTGGACCCTGGTCGGTTGAGCCGGTCCGCCCGACGGCGCGCGGCCCGCCACATCGATTTTTCGCCTGACTGAGTCTTTTCGAGGCCTATCTGCTTTTGTCCAATTTGAGCCAGCATCACCGAGCCGTGCAGATTTTCTATCACCGCTTCAAGTAACGAAGCAGAACACTTCCCGATTTAAAAGTCTTTGACTCAACAAATTTCAATTGCAATTTCTCCGGCTGGTTGGCACCTTCAAACAACCGTATCCCTTTCCCAGCAAAGATTGGCATAACGACAAAACGATATTCGTCAATCAGGCCAAGCTCCATCAGTTGTGAAGGAATATCTACACCACCGACCAGAATATCTTTGCCTGATTCTTGCTTCAGTTTAAGTATTTCGTCGCGAAGGTTGGCACGAACGATTCTCGTATTTTCATCTTCAACGCTGCCCAACGATCGTGAAAACACAATCTTCTTCTTGGAGACAAAGGTTTGAGCAAATTCGATATCCGATTTTGTCGAAGAAGGATCTTTTGCGGCATCAGGCCAAAAAGGAACCATCAATTGATAGGTTTTACGCCCAAAGACGAGCAGGTCAACCTCTCGCAAGAGGTTTGTAAAATATCCATGTGTTTCTTCATCGGGATTGAATTTGGTGTGGTCGCAGCAGCCATCCAAGGTAAGGTTGATTGCGTAAACTACATTTCTCATTTGATTGTCCTTTGAATTTTGGCGGCAACCCGCCATTACTTCCTTGCACCCGGGTCCTTATTCCGGAGCCGGGTAGAAAAGAAGCTCGCGCACTTCGCCAGCCACATCGCAGGCGATGGCAGCTTTCTTAGCCCACGCCAGCGCCTCGTCGATATTGGCGCACTCCAGTATCCAAAATCCGCCCATGTGCTCCTTGGTTTCAGTGTACGGCCCGTCGGTGACGAGCACCTTGCCGTTGGGCTGCCTTCGCAACGTCTTTGCGTTGGCGACCGGGGAAATGCCGCAGGCGAACTTCCGGGCGCCGGAAGCAATCAGTTCGCGATTGAGAGCGTGGATCTCTTCCATCATCTTTTCGGTTACGGTGGACGGGTCGAAGTTGTCGGGGAGGTAGTTAGCAACCAGATATTGGGGCATGATTTTCTTCTCCTTTAATGGTCTTTATTCTTCAGTCTTTGGGCGGGGCGGTTGTCCCGCCTTCACGATATAGTCGTACGGTCGAGTGGAAATCGACAAAGCTTTCTAAGGATTTTTGCGGGTGGCCCCTCCCGTTTATTGCGTGGATGCCAGAGCAGTCGCTAACCCATACGCTACTAAGACGTCTTAGCAACAGCTGCAGGATGCCCTGCATTCCATGTAGGAGTTGCGCCGACATGAACCGAGTTCTGCTCCTTTTAGTTGTGCCTGCGTGTTTATTGGCCGTCCAAACTGCATGGGCCAGTCAGCCGGACTTCCATCTGCAGGTCGTCCCGGCAATTGTCTACAAAGTAGACGATCCTGGAAATTTGAACACGTCATCCTTCGTGTTCAATATCGCGGTGATTTGCTCCACCGACTGTGAGCTCACCCCGATATCCGCCCGTGTGGAACTCTCGAGTGCCGGATCTATCGTCGAGAGCCAGGATTGGAGCAGTGAAATGCTGGCAAAGATCAAACAGATAAACTATCGGATCCTGCCGGACGACCCGTTCGCGTGGCCAACGAGTGAATTTATGCTGCCCGAGGCATTTGACGTTCTCTTTTACTTCCGCCATCCCCAAGCATTGGCGATCGACTCCGCAACGGTCCGGCTCACAGTCGCGGATGCGAAGGGCCACCGGACGGAACAGATGCTCGGGATCCCGATTCGATACTACCAACAGAAGACAACGCTCATCGCTCCCTTTCGGGGTCATGGAATTGTCGGGCAGGACTGGATCACGGCCGGCGGCCACCACCAGTTTTCGAATGCCTTTGCCATAGACCTCGACGGCTTGGATGAGAAAGATGGGGAACTCAGCGACGCCAACGAGAATGCGGCGGACGCGGGTTGGGGCCGCGAAATCATCGCACCTGCGGGCGGAACCGTGGTCTACGCTCGCAATGACGTACCCGAAAACTCGCACCCGGGAAAGCCCCCTGACGACGATTATTACAAGCCACTCCATGACCCAGTTGCGGCTTACGCGGGAAATTGCGTGATCATCGACCATGGCAACTCCGAGTACAGCGTCATGATGCACATGCAAACAGGCTCCGTTACTGTCAAAGTGGGGGACCGGGTCTCTACGGGCCAGCCCATTGGACGGTTGGGGAGCTCGGGAAGTGCAGGTGGACCACACCTGCACTATCAACTGCAATCAGGCCCGCGGCTGTGGAAATACCCGTCGCTGCCGTTCAGGTTTCAAAACATCGATGCTCCGCTTCACCGCGGCGAGTACTTCGTTGCAAAATAGATTGGCGACTTCTTTCACTCGCCGAAAGCCGCGGCGAAGCCGGAGAGTTTACTGCTTGCCCAGCTTGCCGCCCATCTCGACGTAGACGTCGTCGCCGAACTTCTTTTGGATATACTTTTGCGCCTCCGGATCGAAGTCGGCTATCTCAAACATCCGGCGAACTTCGACCATTTCGTTATCCTTTCCGGGAATGCGCGAGGCCCATTCGAGCGCCTCTTCGCGCGACTTCACCTGGATGATCCAGTAGCCGCCGACCACTTCCTTGGTTTCGGTGAACGGACCGTCGGTCACTGTCGATTTTCCGCTCTTGAAGGTGACGCGCGCGCTCATCGTCGCGGGCGGGGTCAGCCCATCGATCGCGAGCAGCACGCCGGCTTTCTGTAGTTCCTCGTTGTACTTGCCAATTGCCTCCATGTCTTTGTCTTTGAAGTCGGGTACCCAGCCGGGCTTTGCGTTTTCGTAGACTTTCGGAAACATGATCATCATGAAGCGCATGCTGTTCTCCTTGTGTAATAAATCTGTGTACGTATAATATTGACTGTCGACGGATACCGTATCAGTGCCACTACTTTGATATAAGAGCTGGGCCCGCGTCGGACCTGGAAAGTTGCGCGCCAGGTGCGCGGTGCGGCTCCGCTTACTAGTCGAACCGGGTAGCGGGAAATCGACACGCGATTTGCAGATTTTTCGAGGCGCCCTAGATTCAGGCTTAGAAAGGATTATCATAATGAACTTTAGGAGACCACGCACATGACCGCCCCCATCACGTCGAACACGCTTAGTGTCAACGTTTTTACCGCCCCGGGAAAGACTATGGTTGGCGAGCGGCCAAAGCCCTTCGGCGAAGCGTTTGGCTTTGACCCGATCACGTCGACTTTAATCTTCGGCGAGTACGACGCGGTGCTGGTGGACGCAATGGGGACGGTGGCTGAGGCCGAGGCTCTCGCCGATTGGGTCGCTCTGCACAACCGCAACCTGGAGACCATCTATATAACGCACGCCCATTTCGACCACTTCTATGGTCTGAGCATTCTGCTCGACCGTTTGCCCCGGCGCTCGGGCGATAGCGACGCCCAAGGCGGTGAGCGCCATGCAGATGTCTTTCACTCCCACAGTGGAGCGGCTAGCCCGCCGGCTGTTTCCTGGGCAAGTGGCCACCAAGTTGGTTCCACCTGAGCCCTATGAGCGCGACACGTTCACTCTCGAGGGCCAGGAATTGCGCATCATCGAGCAGGGCCGCACCGATAGTCCCGATTCGACGTCTCTATACGTTCCGTCGATCGGCCTGGTCGTCGCTGGCGACGTGGTGTACAACCAGTGCCACATGTACGTCGGCGACACCACTCCCGAGAGCCGAAAGAATTGGATCGCGGCGCTGGACCGCTTAGCGGCGCTCAATCCGACGACGGTTGTCGCCGGTCACAAGAAGCCGGGCGCGCCCGACTCTCCCTCGACGATCCAGGACACCAAGCGTTACCTCGCAGGACTTCGATCGGCTGCAGAAAACCGCGAAGTCCGACCAGGAGCTGTTCGATCAGATGACGGAGCTGTACCCGCATTGGGTAGCCAATCAGTCGTGGTTGATGTTCGGATTCCCGCAGCCATAAGCCACATCAACCGCTGATGCGAATGTTTCCTCGCGCATGATGAAGGGAAAACAATCACCGATGAATCCCACGTTTTATCGCACAATACAGGTTGACGGCCTGTCGATCTTCTATCGGGAGGCTGGGCCGACAAATGCGGAAACGCTTCTCCTGCTCCACGGCCTTCCATCGTCGTCGCGGATGTTCGAACCGCTTTTCGCAAGGCTTTCCGATCGCTACCACCTGATCGCGCCTGATTATCCTGGTTTCGGACACAGTGACTGGCCGGACCCGAGGAAATTCGCATACACCTTCGACCATTTGGCTGAGACCATGAACCATTTCACCGAGGCGCTCGGGCTCTCGCGCTATACCCTTTACATGCAGGACTACGGTGGCCCCGTCGGCTTTCGCATGGCACTGGAGCATCCGGAGCGAGTCGAAGCGCTGATCGTGCAGGACGCCGTCGCCCACAACCGGGGCTTGGGAGCAAATTGGAAAACGCGCCGGGCGTTCTGGGCTGATCGCGCTGCCAATGAGAGCGCATTGCGCACCAATCTCTTGTCGCTCGAGGCCGCGCGTGCGCGACACGTCGGAACCGATCCCGACGTGGAGCGCCACGATCCCGACCTCTGGACCGACGAATTTTATTTTCTGAATCGGCCCGGCCAGGCTGAGATACAAAGCGATCTTTTCTACGACTACCGAACCAACGTCGATTCCTATCCGAAATGGCAGGAATGGATGCGCGAGAAGCAACCGCGGCTGCTCGTGATCTGGGGCAAATACGAAACATCGTTTGACCCGAGCGAGCCGGAGAGCTACCGCGAGGATGTTCCGAACGCCGAGGTCCACATTGTTGACGGCGGCCATTTCGCCCTGGACACGGCTGCCGATGAGATTGCTTCCTCGATGAGAAACTTTATGGCGTCTTCCCAGGAGAACAGATTCGATTTCAAAAAGGAGAACAAAATGACAACAAAAGGAAAAGTCCTGGTGCTAGTCTCGAGCGGTCATGGCTTGCCCTTGAAAGATGGCAAGGTTTATACCGGCGCCGGCTACTATCTCAACGAGCTGACGGTTCCGGTTCGCGCCCTGATGAAGGAGGGCTACGAAATCACTTTCGCCAACCCCAAAGGCAACACGCCGCAAGTGGATGTGCAATTCAGAGGTCGCCGATTTCTTCGGCGGGGACGAGGCTAAGCTTCAGGACTATATGTTATTCCGCGACGGCCTGACTGGGCTCAAAGATCCAACTCGCATCGCGGATGTCATCGCATCGGGCCTGGATCAATATGACGCTGTTTTCGTCCCCGGCGGCCATGGCCCGATGATCGATCTTCTCGATGATCCCGACGCTGGCACCGTGATGAGACACTTTCATGAAACATCCAAGCCTACGGCAGTGCTCTGCCATGGCCCGATTTCACTTCTCTCGGCTCTTCCGAATTCGACGGAGGTGGTCGCCGCGCTGAGGGCGGGCGATGCCGCTGGAGCGCAGGCAAAGGCTCAAGGCTGGATCTATTCTGGATATAAGATGACTATCTTTTCGACAGCGGAAGAGCAGCAGCGGGAGCCGCTTGAGATTGGTGGCAAGGTTCTCTTCTACCCGGACTTCGCCTTGCGTACGGCGGGCGGTGACGTAAGTGTGCTCGCTCCATGGACGAGCTACGTCCTTCAAGATCGCGAGCTGATCTCAGGTCAGAACCCGTTCTCTGATGAAGCGCTTCTGAAACTTCTTCTACCGGCACTCGATCGGAGGAAGAAGTCGGTTTCAGCGGCATAAGAATCGGAGGGAAACCGGGGACAGTCTTACCAGAACGCATCGAAGTCAGACGAGGTCCCTGGGTGCCCCATTTCTCGCGTTCTTTGCGAGAAGTGGGGCTTTCGACTTACAACTAACGATAAGCCCAGAGCTCGCGCCTTGGCGGCACTAGAAATCGGCGGAGCGCTGGCTTGATTCAGAGTTCAGTTTGAAAGAGGATGCACAAGCGGGCCTGCTTTGATTAGCGGCCTTCCAGATTTTTCAACCGGTCTGAGATCGCCTCAGCCCTCGGTATCCAGTGCGCGAATTGCTGCGGCGTGGCTCTTCTGACGCAATTCCACCGGGGATGCCCATTTGTGAAACTCGGTGAGAAGAGCGGTTTCCACCTTCTCCAGCCGCTGGCTAATCCACTGTTTGTCTTCTTCGGTGAGCACAGCTCGATTATAGGACATAGGTCGAATCTAACAGGAAAGTTTCCTTAGGGCGGTGTGCGGACGGCCCTGACCGTCGGTCATCCCGAATCGCCAGGCCGTTAGTTCTTTATTTCAATTGCCTTAGTACTTAAGTTTCCTGCCGCATCGGCTTCTCACGAGGTTTTTATTTCAGCTGCCGAATGCGCTCTTGCAGGAATTGTCGCTCCGGTTCCTGTTGGGTCAGGGCCAGCGCCTTCTCATACGAAGCACGAGCCTCAGCTGTCCTGCCGAGTCTGCGGTACATATCTGCACGGGCGGAATGCGCCAGATAGTAATTTCGCAACTCGCCATGCTGCAACAGCGCGTCGATATCTTTCAGACCGGCTTCTGGACCATCGCACATGGCGACTGCCACGGCACGATTGAGCTGTACCACTGGCGAAGGGTGAATTTGTAGCAATTGATCGTAAAGCGCAACAATCTGCCGCCAGTCGGTCACAGCGACCGATTCCGCCTCGGCGTGAACGGCCGCAATCGCAGCCTGCAGTGTGTAGGAGCCGAAGCGGCGGGGCTTCCCACCGTAGCCCAGGGCTTTCTTCAGCAGTGCCACTCCCTCGGCGATTTGCTCTTTGTTCCAGAGGTCGCGGTCTTGATTTTCCAGCAGAATCAACTCTCCGGTCGGAGAGCTTCTCGCGGCGTGACGGGATTCCTGTAGCAACATCAGTGCAAGCAGCCCCATTATTTCTGAACCCATGATTTCCGGCCACACGGCATCCGACTCGGGCTGGAGTTCGGCCAGCAACCGGCCCAGTCGAATCGCCTCACGGGTCAACTCCGCCCGCGTTACCTCCGCTCCCGCCGCAGCCGAATAACCCTCGTTAAAGACGAGATAGATGACGTGAAGCACCGCGCCCAGCCTCTCCGGCAATTCCTGCGACACAGGCACCTGGTAAGGAATCGCCTTATCGCGGATAACGGCTTTGGCGCGAACAATGCGTTGCGCAAGCGTTGCCGGCGTGACTAGAAATGCCTGAGCAATCTCCTCCGTGGTCAAGCCGCAGACTTCACGCAGTGTGAGCGCAAGTTGTGCTTCCGGTGGGAGAGCGGGATGGCAGCAAGTGAAGATGAGACGAAGGCGATCGTCCTCGATCTCCTCTTCCTGGTTTTGATTCTGCTGCTGAGCCGCCTCGATGCGCACTTCAGCTTCCAGCGCCAGATCTCTCTGTGCTCCGTCGAAGCGCGCCCGCCGGCGTATCCCGTCAACCGCCTTGAAGCGTGCGGTTGAAATCAGCCAGGGGCGCGGTTTGTCCGGCATGCCGGTCTGAGGCCACCTGTCCAAAGCGGCGGCAAAGGCCTCGTGCATCGCCTCTTCGGCGAGATCAAGATCGCCGAGCAGGCGCACCAGCGTAGCCAGAATCCTGCCCGATTCAGTCCGGTAAAGAGTTTCTATTGTTCCGCTCAGATCGGTCGTGCTCGGATCATCGGGCGCAGTCGGCGGCATCAACGTCAAACTAGCAAACGCAGCGACTCGACACAACTGGCTCGCCAATGCGCGCTTTGGGAACGGTTTGCCGTGGGGATAACGGGATAGATCCCGTAATAGATTTAGACCTCTTCACGATCACTTGCGGACTGGTTCTTGCTGGCTTCGAAAGTATGTCTGCGGCGTGCTTCCCAGCATTGTCCGAAACATTTCAATGAAGGCGCTCACGCTGTCGTAGCCGACTGCGATTGCTGTTTCAGTTACCGACTTGCCCTGGGCAAGCATTTCGATTGCCGCAAACAGTCTAGCCTGTTGTCGCCAACGGCCAAACGGCATACCCACTTCGGCAGAAAACGCGCGCATGAAAGTGCGACGCGCCATTCCTGCATGGCGCCCCCACTCGTCCAACGTGCGGTTGTCCGCAACATCATCGAGCAGAGCGTGGGCAACTTTCACCAGTCTCGCTTCTTTGGGAATCGGCAAACGCAGAGGTTGCTGTTCAGGCTGCCGAATCTCGTCCTGAAGAACGGTGATAAGTCGCTTCTGCGCTGGGTTGAGCGCTTGCGAGACGTCCCACGTGAGAACCCGCCGAATGATGCCAAACAATAGCTCGGATGAGCTGAACATGCCCGGCTTTTTGGGTAGTCCACGGCATGCATCCGCGGACAAGTAGACCATGGATCCCGCGACGCCGCCCGCAGAACGCGCCGTGTGCTCGCACTCCGGCGGAATCCATGCACAACGCTGCGAAGGAAACATCCAGCGTTCACTTCCGGCTTCTACAACCAGCAATCCCCTCGTCAATGCGAAGAGTTGCCCACGAGCGTGACGGTGCTTGGGCGCCCAATCCTCAGCCCCATGCCGCTTGAAGGCAAATGCCAATACCGGGATATCGCTCTCCACCAGGCGGCGCAGCTCTTCCTGATTTTTGGTAACGGGACACATAGAACAGTGAGATTGGCCCTTTTCCGATGAGAATTGCCCCTATCTCGTTAGCGGGCAAACGCGAGCGTCAGTAGAGTACGAGGCATAGAGAAGGAAAGGCAAGAACAAACTCAGCCATCGTGAAAGGATGCCACCTATGAAAGCCGCTGTGCTCCACACCATTGGTAAACCGCCTCGTTTCGAGCAGTTTTCCGAGCCCATCGCGAAAGAAAACGAAGTGATCGTGCAGGTTCGTGCAGCCGCTCTCAAACCCATCGACAAACAGATGGCCAACGGCTCGCACTATGCCGCATTCCGCGAATTGCCTGTCGTGTGTGGCAACGATGGCGTAGGGTGTCTTGAGGACGGCAAAAGGGTGTTCTTTGCCGCGCCTCGGCCACCTTACGGGGGCATGGCCGAGCGCACCGTTGTCTCCCCATCGCGCTGCTTTCCGCTTCCCGACAACATTGGCGATGACGTCGCCGCAGCCGTCTTCAATCCCGGCTTATCGGCATGGGGAGCGCTGGCGTGGCGGGCTCAACTCGCTCCCGGTGAGACTGTGCTGATCCTCGGCGCAACCGGCGTCACGGGTAAGCTCGCCATCCAGACGGCCAAACTTCTCGGCGCGGGGCGGGTCATCGCCGCTGGACGGAACGAACAAGTGCTGCGCTCTCTTCCCGACCTCGGAGCCGACGCGACGATTCGCCTCGACAAGTCCGGCCGGGATCTCACCGAGGCTTTTGCTAGCGAAGCTGGCGAGGCCGGATTCGACGTCATCATCGATTATCTCTGGGGGCCTCCGACCGAAGCACTCGTTGCCGCCATTACGCGCAGTGATTTCAAGTCGGCATCATCCCGGGTCCGCCTGGTCGAGGTTGGGGAAAGTGCGGGGCCTAACATTTCGCTCCCCGCCGCCGCACTACGCAGTTCCCGGTTAGAGATTATCGGGGCTGGAACCGGTAACGCCCCCGCATCGCCCGAGATGTGGATGGAAGCCATCCGGCAGTTGTTGGCTAATGTTGCCAGTGGCGCACTGCGGATCGACACCGAGCGAGTTCCTCTTGCCGATGTCAATGAAGTGTGGGACCGGGACCAGCAGGGGCGCAGAACGGTTATCGTCCCGTAGGGCATATTTTCGCTTCGTTCGGATGCGCGGTCTTGGCGGGTGCAAAACAGGACTGTTCTGTCGGGATTTGCCTTCGTTTTGCGGAAATGCACCCGCCAATTCAAACCCCAGTTTCCCTGCTGAACCCATCAAACCACCCATTCGCCGTAAGGGCTTTGCGCCCTTGGCCGTTCGGCTACTAAACTCAATCTCATACACTTATCAGGATGTTTCCCGTGCCGGCCGCAGCCGGCCCAACGAGTAACCCATCGTGTACCGGATGTACTTGAGTACTCTCAAGAAACATCGCAAAAATGCTAAAATAGGTCATTCAACCCTATGCCTTTAAAAACTTTGTTTCTGAATCCCCCATCCTTCGAGAATTTCGACGGAGGCGCCGGCTCGCGCTGGCCCGCCACCCGCGAAATCGAAAGTTATTGGTACCCGGTCTGGTTGGCTTATCCGGCTGGGATGATTGAGGGGTCGCGGCTGTTGGATGCGCCCTCGCATCATGTTTCGGCGGAAGAGACGATTAACATTGCGCGGGACTATCAATTCCTGGTGCTGTTTACCAGCACTCCGGGATTTCCTGGCGACATTCGACTGGTGCAGAAGATCAAGGAAGTCAATCCCGGGATCAAGATTGCTTTTGTGGGTCCGCACGTAAGCGTGTTGCCGGAACGATCATTGAAGGATTGTCCGGCGATTGATTTCGTGGTGCGCAAGGAGTTCGATTTCGCGGCCTGCGAGTTCGCCAATGGCAAGCCGCTCGACCAGATTCTAGGGATTTCGTATCTAAAGAACGGATCGGTGGTGCATACCCCCGATCGTCCGGAAATTCAGGACCTCGATTCCCTGCCCCACGTGACGGAAATTTACCGCCGCGATTTGGACGTGACCAAGTACAACGTGCCATTTCTGCTTTACCCGTATGTTTCGCTGTACACCACGCGAGGCTGCCCGGCGCAATGCACATTCTGCCTGTGGCCGCAGACCTTGAGTGGGCATCCGTGGCGCAAGCGTTCAACCGACGATGTGGCCCGCGAGATGGCTGCAGCCAAAGAGTACTGGCCGAACGTGCGAGAATTTTTCTTCGACGATGACACGTTCAACATTCAGAAGGTGCGAACCATTGAGCTCTGCGCGAAGCTGAAGCCGTTGAAACTTACATGGTCTTGCACTTCGCGCGTCACCACGGACTACGAGACCCTGAAGGCTATGAAGGAAGCTGGTTGCCGCTTGCTGATTGTGGGTTATGAATCGGGCGACCCGCAGATTTTGAAGAACATCAAGAAGGGCGCCACCATCGAGCGTGCGCGCCAGTTTACGAAGGATTGCCACAAGCTGGGCTTGGTGGTTCACGGAGATTTCATTCTCGGCCTTCCCGGCGAGACTCGCGAAACCATCCGCAACACCGTTGCCTTCGCCAAGGAACTTGACGTCGAGACGATTCAAGTTTCGGTGGCGCACGCTTACCCTGGCACCGAGCTTTACGATTACGCGGTGAAGAATGGCTTCATGGTCGGCGATAACAAGATGGTGGACGAGGGTGGTCACCAGTTGGCGCACATTCAGTATCCCGATCTGCCGGCGGAAGAAATTCTGGAAGCGGTACATCGCTTTTACGACGAATATTACTTCCGGCCAAAAGCTGTGTTCCGCATTTTGAGGAAAGCGGCTTTCCATCATGCCGACCGCAAGCGTTTGTACCATGAGGCCAAAACATTCTTGAAAGTGCGCGCCATGCGGACGAAGTGGGTTAAGGACAAGCGCGAGAAGGACGATTCCACGCCCGCCGTGGCGGAAGCGAAGGCTTAGCGAGCGGGCAAACTCGCTTTGCTGAAGGATCTTCCCCTCAGTTTCTTGGCATAGTCTTTTTAAACAAGTCTTTTTCGTCGACATGGGAAGCATGGTGTGACTTTTCGTAAGTATCTGGTGCTGGCTGGCGTCGCACTCTGCGCTTCCATTGGCGACTCCCTGCTGTCCCGCGGCATGAAACAAGTGGGCAGCATTTCCCTGCATAACTTGCCCGACATAATTCTGGCGGTGCTGAACCCCTCCGTCGCCCTGGGTATTTTGCTTTTACTGGGCTTTTTTGCATGCTACATGACTGCCCTCTCCTGGGCCGATCTTACCTACGTTCTTCCCGCGACTTCACTGGGTTACGTGTTGCTGACCCTGATTGCCAAGTTTTATTTGCATGAGGCGGTGAGCACTACGCGCTGGTTGGGAATCGTTTTGATTTCAGCGGGCGTAGGATTTGTGACGCAAGGACCGGCGTTAACCCAGCATCCGCCCAAACACGCGGAAGAAGAATTGGCAGTTGCCGCGAGGGACGGGCGATGAAACAGGCTTACGCTTGGGGAGCGATTGCCGTCATTGTGTTGGCTTCGACCACGGGCGACGTGCTGCTGTCCCGCGCCATGAAACAGGTGGGTGATGTTGGGGAACTTTGGCGCCGCAGCGGTTTGTGGAGCGTAGTCGGACGAATCCTGCGCAATCCCAGTTTTATTCTCGGCGTGATGGCCATGACCGTAGCCTTCTATAGTCTGCTATTCGGGCTTTCGTGGAGCGACGTGAGTCTGGTTGCGCCAGCTTCCGCTTCGCTCACTTTCGTGGCTAATGCGATCGCCGCAAAGTTATTTCTCCACGAACGAGTCGACCATCGCCGCTGGATGGCTGCGCTGCTGGTAGCTGGCGGCGTGGTGTTACTGGCGGCGTAGTTCTGCGATTCTATGATTCCTCGCACCGCGCCGTTTAGTTCACTCCTCGCGCTCCTTTGCCTCGCACACCCTTTCAATTGCCAAATAAATCAAATTGTTTGATAATTATTCTTATCCGATGGTCATGCATTTGGGTCATGAGCAGTTTCGGGAGCTTGCGTGGAAGCATGGCATGGCAGCCACGCACCAGCGCAGGATCATATTTGAAGCGGTCGTGGCTGCTCCGGGACATTACTCGCCTGAACAAATCTATGCGGTGGTGAAACGTCGCATTCCTTCGGTCTCACTCGCAACCATCTATAACAATTTGCGGCTGTTCGTGGAAAAGGGGCTTTTACGCGAGGTTACGCCTCATGCCTCCACCTTGCGGGTGGACGGCAACCTCGAATCGCATCATCATTTGGTCTGCACGCGTTGCAAGTCTGTGCAGGATATTAAAGGTGACTTTGTTGACTTCAAACGGCTGGCCCGGCAGGCGCCGGGCGGCTTTGATTTAACGCAGCCGCTGATCGAGGTATTCGGCCTCTGCCGGCGCTGCAGCGCGAAGACGTAACGACGACTTCATAAAGTGAAAGGGGAATTATGTCTGAAAGTAAAGAAATATTGGCCGGCGTGCCTGGCCCTGGTAACAAGGAGCCAGAGATATCACCCGAATCGAAATGCCCGGTTACGGGGCGCGCCAAGACGCCCACAGCCGCCTGGGTTCCGTCGAATGCGGACTGGTGGCCCAAGCAACTGAACCTGAAGATACTTCACCAGCACTCCCATCTGTCCGACCCCATGGACAAGGAGTTTGATTACGCGAAAGAATTCAAGAGCCTCGATCTGAACGCTGTAGTCAAGGATCTTCGTGCCTTGATGACGGACTCACAGGACTGGTGGCCCGCCGACTTTGGCCACTACGGTGGACTTTTCATTCGCATGGCGTGGCACGCCGCTGGCACCTACCGCATCTCCGATGGCCGCGGCGGGGCAGGCTCTGGGCAGCAGCGTTTTGCGCCGCTCAACAGCTGGCCCGACAATGTGAACCTCGACAAGGCGAGACGCTTGCTCTGGCCCATCAAACAGAAATATGGCCGGAAGATTTCCTGGGCCGACCTGATGATTCTCACCGGCAACGTCGCCCTCGAGTCGATGGGCTTTAAGACGTTCGGCTTCGGTGGCGGGCGCGAGGATGTTTGGGAGCCCGAAGAGTACATCTACTGGGGGCCGGAGAGCGAGTGGCTGGGGGACAAGCGCTACAGCGGCGATCGTCAACTCGACAATCCTCTCGGCGCAGTGCAGATGGGCCTGATTTACGTTAATCCGGAAGGGCCCAATGGAAAGCCGGATCCGATTGCTGCGGCGCGGGACATCCGAGAGACGTTCGCCCGGATGGCGATGAATGACGAAGAAACGGTTGCGCTCATTGCCGGCGGGCACACTTTCGGCAAAACGCACGGCGCTGCCGATCCCAAGAAGTATGTCGCTCCCGAACCCGAGGGCGCCGCGATCGAGGAGCAGGGCCTTGGCTGGAAGAACAGCTACGGAAATGGTCATGGCGGCGGGACGATCAGCAGTGGCCTGGAAGTGACCTGGACCACCACGCCTACGAAGTGGAGTAACAACTTCTTCGAGAACTTGTTCGGCTTCGAATGGGAACTCACCAAGAGCCCAGCGGGTGCGCAGCAGTGGAGACCGAAGAACGGCGCGGGCGCCGGCACAGTGCCGGATGCACACGATTCGTCCAAGCATCACGCACCATCGATGCTGACGACAGATCTCTCACTGCGGTTCGACCCCGCTTACGAAAAGATCTCGCGGCGCTTTCTGAAAAATCCGGATCAGTTTGCCGATGCTTTCGCCAAGGCGTGGTTCAAGCTGACGCACCGCGACATGGGACCCATCGCGCGCTATCTTGGCCCGCTCGTTCCGAAGCAACAACTGATCTGGCAAGATCCAGTTCCCGCGGTAGACCATAAATTGATCGACGATAAGGACATTGCTGCGCTCAAGGCTAAGATCCTCGCATCCGGACTATCGATCTCGCAGCTGGTTGCGACTGCGTGGGCATCGGCGGCATCGTTCCGCGGGTCCGACAAGCGCGGCGGGGCGAATGGGGCGCGCATTCGCCTTGCTCCGCAAAAGGATTGGGAAGTTAATCATCCATCAGATCTGGCAAACGTCCTGAAGAAGTTGGAGACGATCCAAAAAGAGTTCAACGCCTCGCAGTCGAATGGCAATAAAGGAAAGAAGGTTTCTCTGGCTGACTTGATCGTTCTCGGTGGCGATGCTGCCATTGAGGAAGCTGCGAAAAAGGCTGGCCACCAGGTGAAGATTCCGTTCTCACCAGGACGCACGGATGCTTCGCCGGAGCAGACTGATACTCAGTCGTTCACCGTACTCGAACCGACCGCAGACGGGTTCCGCAACTATTTCCGGAGTGGACACCAGATACCGGCAGAGGAGTTGCTGGTCGACAAGGCACAGTTGTTGACACTGACTGCTCCCGAGATGACGGTTCTCGTCGGCGGCATGCGCGTCCTGAACACTAACTTCGGGCATGCCAAACATGGCGTCTTCACCAATCAGCCGGAGACGTTGACGAACGATTTCTTCGTCAACCTGCTCAGCATGAGCACGGAGTGGAAGCCATCTTCTACTGCGCAGGGCGTATTCGAGGGGCATGACCGCGCCACGGGCAAAGTCAAGTGGACCGCTACCCGTGTCGACCTGGTCTTCGGTTCAAACTCGCAGCTGCGGGCCATCGCGGAAGTTTATGCATGCGACGACTCGAAAGCGGCGTTTGTGAAGGACTTCGTGGCTGCGTGGACCAAGGTGATGAACCTGGGTCGCTACGACCTAGCCTGAGTTCGTCTGACAGGGCGTCCCTTTCGGCAGAGTTTCGCTTCCAACTCGAAACCCGCCGCTGGGGACGCTTTTTTTATGCTTCGAATTCTGGACGGTTTTGCAAGTCAGTCGCTCTTAATTCTTTAAGGTCGACATTCGTAGGTGGACTCAAACTGCCAAGGGGCAGACCCGTTGCTGGTCGACCATAGGAATGTTCAGGTCGACTTGTACTTATTTCGCTTCAGGCTCATCCACTGGTGTTCCCAGCACCGCGTCGGTATTGGGGATGCCCCGGCTTACGGCGAGGCGGCCGTCCTTCGACCAGGCGTAGGCGTTGATATGCATGTCAGTAAAGTGAGTGAGTTGCGTAGCCTTGCCACCGGCGAGAGGCAAGCTCCAGATGTTGTCCACGTTGCCTTTTGCAACTACGTAGGTGATGGACTTTCCGTCCGGAGACCACGCAAAGTTCGCATGCCGATACTCCTGGGACGTGGGAAAAATGGGCGCAAGCGAAGTTGCTGAGATTGGGGTCGACGAAAGATTCAATATCGTCGGGACGTGTTCACCGTTTTCCGGTTTGGTAATCGCAAAGATTCGGCGACCGTCGAGTGAAATCGCCAGTCGGTCGGCGAAGACGAAGCCGTCCCATGCATCAGTCAATTCTCCGCCATTTATGGAAACCTTGGTCAGGACTTGCCGAAGATCTTGCGTGAAGAGGATGAAATAGACGGTGGTTCCATCCAATCCGATTACTGGAAATATCCCGTCAGTCTTTGGTCTGCTAAGCGCTAGCTGCTGCGACCCATCGAGATTGACCCTGAAAATCTGTGAGTCATCCGACCGGAGTTCGAAAACGATCTGATTATTCGCAGTCACGCTGGGATTGGTGAAATCGCTCTCGTTCTTTTGATAAATCGAGTGAGCTTCGCTGCCGTCCGCGTTTTGCACCCATAGCTGGCTCTGGTGGCCAAAATTGCGTGCGAAAACCAGGCGCCCGTCGCTGGTCCAGGCTATTCCGCCGTGGCCGTCGGCTGTAGTGGCGCTACTGGAGATATTCCGGAAACTTGCGAGGCTCCTCTCCCCAACGAAGAGCGAGTCTTGAGGAGATGCGTGCAGAGTAACCATCGCGCCGGTGGAAGCGACCGAAACGGAGTTATAGCCGACGAAATCGTTAGTGAGTTTTATGCGCCGCCCGTCAGGAACAGAAAGATTCCACAATTGGCTTGGGCTGTTCGCGTTGTCTGGCATGGCGATGACAATGCCTGAGCCACGCGGGTTCCAATCGAAACCATTGGGGTAGGAAGGTAAATCAATAAATAGCGGATTGGCGGACAAATTGGAGAGCTGCACCACTGCCAGCTTCAACTGGAAGCCGCTCTTAACAATCGCATAAATCAACGCCACGCGGGTGCCGTCCGCAGACCAGCGGGGAGTATCGAAAGGATCGGCGCCGACGGTCACGCCGGACAGGTAGGTTCCGGGAGCCGAGGCCAGGGCCCTCTTGGGATTCGCGCCGTCGGCATCGGCGATGATCAGTTCGGTGCCCACCGTCTTCGGGTTCGCGCGAATGAACGCAAGCTGCTTGCCATCAGGGGAGAAACCTACGCCTGAGCCAGCGTTGCTGATAATGGTGCGAACCGGACCGCCGAGGATGGGTACGGCTTTGATGACCTCGTCCGCCAGAAAATAAACGTACTCGCCTGCCGGCGTGAACGCCGGCTGCTGACAGCATCCCGCTCCTGCCGCAACGATTTCGACGTCGCTGCCGGTGGCAATGGCAAGGGTGTGCAGCGTCCGGCCCTCGGGCTTACTAAGAACGTATGCCAGGAACTTCCCGTCGGGCGAGATGGTGGCATTCTCGACCTGCCCGTTGAAGGTGAGTTGCCGGAACGCATATTGCACGAGCGCGGCCGTTTTCGGAGATCTGTGCTGGAAGAAATAGAACCCAGCGATGGCGCAGCTGCCGAAGAGAACCGCCGTCGCTAGAAGAGGCCAGCGCCTTTTGAATAAGCCGGCGGCGATCTGGCTATCGGAAGCGTGAGCGGCCACGGAAGCCAAGCCTGAACTCGACTGTAGAGCCGCAGGGGACGTAGCCGGGTCTGCGACCGCGACCGTCGCCGCCGGATTTATTCCTGTCGAGCGGCCAGAATCCGTGTCCCGCTTGAGTCGCTGTAAGTCGGCCCGCATTTCCGACGCATGCTGATAGCGGAGATTTCGGTCTTTTTCGAGCGCCTTATTGATGATGCGCTCCAACTCCGCCGGCAAATCCGGATTCAAACGCAGGGCAGAACTAGGAGCTGAATCCAGTATGACTTTAAAAATTACTCCCGAGCTTTCTCCGCGAAATGGCATCAAGCCAGTGGACATTTCGTAGAGCACGGCGCCAAAGGAAAACAGGTCAGTCCGCGTGTCAAGTTCTTTGGCGCGTACCTGCTCCGGCGACATATAAGCCACGGTTCCGAGGGTCGAACCGGGGCTGGTCAGATGTTGCGCCTGGACGTTTTCCGTCATCGTGTTCGCAGACGCAATCTCGCTCGATGAGCCGTCTTTTGCGGTTACTTTTGCTAACCCAAAATCTAAAATCTTGGCGTGTCCGCGCTCAGTCAAGAAAATATTTGCCGGCTTGATGTCGCGGTGCACGATGCCTTTTGCATGCGCCGCATCGAGCCCATCGGCAATCTCGATGGCTAGGGAGAGAATTAACTCGATCTCCAGCGGACGCCCCGCGATCTTCTGCTTCAGAGTCAGTCCGTCGAGGAACTCCATGGCGATGAATGGCTTACCTTCATGCTCGCCAATCTCATAGATCGTACAAATGCCGGGGTGGTTCAATGCAGATGCCGCCTGCGCTTCGCGCTCGAAGCGGGCCAGGGCTTGTGAGTCTTTGGCTACGTCGTCGGGCAGAAACTTGAGAGCCACAAAGCGGCGAAGTCTTGTGTCCTCCGCTTTGTAGACGACACCCATCCCACCGCCGCCAAGTTTTTCGATGATGCGGTAGTGCGAGATAGTCTGGTCGATCACTGGCGGGAATATTACGTCGCTGCAACCGCCAAGTCAATGAGCGCCGGTGGATCCGGAAGGCGCCCCAACCCCCTCAGTTTTGTTTGGCTGGGGAGGGAGCTTGCGGGTGGCGAGGCGAGTGCCCCTGCGAATCAGGGCACCGTCGGCCCGGCCGTTTCTATTCATGGCTAGGTGCCCCGCTCCGCCTACTTGAAGTTGAGCAGAGGCCCCTTGTCAGCCGCGAAGTTGCTCGTGTTCAAGACTTGTATCCCTGCATTATGGTCTCCGTCGAACGGCGTCGGTGTGCCCGGACACCCGGCATTGGCCGCGTCTGTAGGATCGGCAAACCAGATCCCGAGGTGTTCCAGTTCGACTGGGACCGCAGAGGTGCCGGGGTTCAAGATGAAAGTTTCATCATTGAAGATCCCAGTCACGTCCGCTACGCCATTGCCCTTTGCATTGGTTGTAATGTCGCCCTGATACCACGCTGGGACAAAGGGTGCAATCGGAGTGTTGATGACAAACAAAGTGAAGGTGGTGTTTGGCGGAAGGCTCGACACTTCAACGTGCATGTTCTGAACTGGTCCCAGATCGCTGAGCGTAACCCGTCCACGAGCTGTGGCTTTGAGGCAGGATACCGCTCCTGCGGACTTAACCATGTTGAAGGTAATGCTTTCGCCTGCTCTTGCGTTTGCGAGCGGCACCATGCCGGTCAAACCAACGGCGGCAGCCATAGCTACTGCTAGTAAAGTGTGTTTCATTTATTTCTCCTTATGTGCGTTTTCTTGGAAGTGTTGTCAAAAATGCTTTTCACAACCTATGGGAGTTAGATGTAGTGAGAAATGAAGAAATGCGGATGGGATGTCATTTGATTGTCAAGTCTTTGTTGTGGCCAGGCGACATGTTCGCAGACGGTTCCGCGCTGCGGGAACCTGTGAGGAAATACCGGCGCTGGCGCGAGCAAGACCGCAAGTCCCGCCCGGCACGCACACAATTACTGCAGTGATTTCCGGTCGGAGTGGTTCTTGGGGCTTTACCTGTCGAGAGGACCGACTAACTAATCCGTGATTGACAGCGACCGGCCTTCTCATGGAAAGCCGGAGCGCTCAAACCTCTCAATGAGAGTAACGGCGATTGTTCAATAACGACGCCGGTGTTCATCCGACGCGCATGGACTCAAATGAGAAGAGTATCCAGCACTTGCCATCTTTCTCGACGCGAATAGCTTGGATCGCGTCACCCGTATGTATCGATATGGCGTGCGCCCAAAAGTCGTGTGCCGGAACGTTCGATTCCATCACACGAACTTCCCATGGTCCCGGGAATCGCCTCCACACCTCATGCGCGATTTGAGTTCCAATTCCACGCCTCCGGTATCCACGAAGAACAAACAATTCCGCCATATCCCAGACAGCCTCATTGCCAGAGACTTCCGATCCTCTCTTTACTAAAACCAAACCTGCTAATCCGCCCTCCACCCAGACCAGAAACGGATGTCGGCCAGGCTCACTCCAATAAAGCGGAAGGCACCTGTAGCCGAACCTGCCGTCATCCCCCAGTTCTAGATTGAGAAACTCGCTGAAATCGTGTGCATACAACTCGAGCAGGTTAGCGAGAATCGGCTCTTGCTCAGGTCGAGCGGGGATAACCTCGATGTGCGAGGCTGGCTTCTCTATGCGTTTTATCGTAGTGGACATGGCCTTGGCGACAAGGAGTTACATCACGATTGTAGCGGGCAGCTCTGACGTTAGGAGGCCATTTCACTCATCGCTACTTTTTAGTTGTTGCCCGACACAGCTCCGCTGATGGCTTTGGGACACGTTTTCCAGCGCCTTTATACCGCGCTAATGAGTGCAGACCAGTTGGTGAGCCCTGCGGGAGCTTGGCCTGATGTTGTGATAAGACTCAACACGAAGTCAACGGGCATTAGCTGCTGGTTTCGTCAGTTGGCAGGCTACCCGAACAGGCGCATAAACCCCGACGGATGCAGGCTCGCCACAATGAATTTTTCCCCTATCCTTCCCACGGATCGGGCCATGGATTCGGCTGCCTGGTAGCCGCTGCGCACTGCGCCTTCCATGGTGGCGGGCCACCCGGTAGCTGTCCAGTCGCCGGCCAGGAAGACTCGCGGCCATGCAGTTTCTGCGACGGGGCGGAAGGCGTCGACTCCCGGTTGGGCGGAGTAGGTTGCGTGAATTTCTTTGATCACCGTGGATTTGATCAGGTTGGCGTCGCGGGCTCCGGGGAAGAATTCACGCAGCTCGCGCAATGCCATGTCGACGATTTCCTGTTTCGATTTTTCCACCAGTGTTTTGGAAGAACTCACCACAAGCTCTATGTAGCTGGGGATGGCTTCAGGGGCTGACGCGCGGGCTTCATTCGGCGCGCCAACGGGACGACTGAAGCCGTGCCCTTCCCTTTCTCCGGGTGCTGCCGACAGCAATCTTGATTTGTGGAACATCCATTGGATGGTGCGGTCCAGCAAAACTGCGTGGTCGAGGTTGGTAATCTCGCGATCGAACCAAAGGTGAATGCCGGTGATTGGCGAGGTCTGAAAGCGCGCTAGGGTTTGGCGCAACGGCTCTGCAGCCGGCGTTTGCGGCAGCATGCGGGACAACGCATCGAACGGCACGGCGAAGATCACGGCATCAAAGTCAAGTTCCTCGCCCGCTACTTGAAGTTTTACTCCGTCCGGCTCGGGCATGAAGGATTCCACGGCAGAACGCAACCGGACTTCTCCGCCGCGTGCGGTGATGTAATCTCCCGCCACGCTATAAAGTTCGGTCAAAGGCACGGTGGGTACGCCCATGCGCCCCGCCGCCGGCGATTTCAGGAAAGATTCCCGCACCACCTGCGCCGCTCCCGGAACCGACACGCGATCGAGTTCCTCATTCAGCGAGCTCACGAGGATCGGTTTCCAGAAACGTTCGACGGCTTGCTCGGTTTGTCCGTAGCGGTGCAGCCAGGTCAGAAATGATTCGCCATTGTCTTTCGGCATGGCTGGCGCAAGTACCGCCATGGCGCGCGCAATGGCAAGCTTGTCCGAAACATTCAGGCAAGCGGCGCCCAAGAATGCGGGCGCGGTGTGAAGCGGAGCGGGCAGCGCTGAAGGTTCGATTGTTGAGGCGCGTCCGCCCGGCTCAAGAAAGGTCAGGCGGTCAAACCAGCGAATCTTATCTTCAACGCCGAGGCGCTGGTAAAACTGAATGAGGTTGGTGCAGCAGCCGAGCAACACGTGCTGGCAATTGTCTACGACCTCGCCGGTGCCGGGATGTTCATAAGAAGAAGCGCGTCCGCCGAGGTAGGGCTTGCGCTCAAAAAGAGTAACGTGAAAGTCGCTTTCGGCAAGAGCGCAACCGGAGGCGAGTCCAGCTAATCCACCTCCAACGATGGCTATGCGGGAATTTTGTGCGGGGGGAGCGCTCATCACGACAAGCGTTTCAGGAAACCCTTCGCCAGGATGCCCAGCTTCTCGCGCACGGTGAGGCTGACTTTGCCGCTGAAGACGTCATACTCTTTGAGCGCAATCTTTTCGAGCAGCCGTCGATAGATCGTCATCAACACCCAAAGCGCAGGCTGGCTGTCTTCTTCGACGAGAGGAATGAGTTCATCACCAGCGCGATAGTACTCGCGAGCGCGATCCGCCTCCATCGCCAGCAGCGGACGGAAAAGCACTGGATCGAAGCCATTGCGCACAGTGGACAGTGAAATCCCAAACTTGGCCAAATCTTCTTCCGGCAGATAAATCCGCCCCATGCCAGCATCTTCTTTCACGTCACGAATAATATTGGTGAGCTGAAACGCAAGCCCCAGGCGCTCAGCCAGCGGTTCGGCGGCCGGATCGCGATAGCCGAACACGTGAATGCAAACCAGTCCTACCACCGAAGCCACCCGGTAGCAATATTGATAGAGATCGTCGAACGTCCGGTATTGCACATGCAGCCCCGGAACCGACGACGATTGCGGAAGAATCTCGCTGGCAATGGGATCGCTCTCAACATCCATCGCCGTTCCGTATGCCAGTTGATCGAGGAGGCCAACCCGGATGTTGTAGCGCCGTTGCGCGTCAGTCAAAGCAATCAGCACGGGCTCATCGCTGGGATGGCCCGACTGCGCGCGATGGAACGCTCCCAACCAGGCCGTTAGTTTCTGCCGTCGATCAAAGAGTGGCAAGCTTTCGTCATCGGCGATGTCATCGCAACGCCGCATAAAAGCATAAACCGCGCACAGCGCCTGCCGCTTAGGCCGCGGCAGCACCAGAAACGCGTAATAGAAATTCTTGGCCGCCGTGCGCGTGATGCCGCGGCACACCGAGTAGGCCAGCGCAAGCTGCGATTCGGTGGGCGCGAAAGGTGTGGGAGCTGGCTGCACAGCGGCGCTCATGCCCGCCTTCCCCAAGGCATTTTCCCCCAGGCCGCGCGCGCCACCAGAGCCAGCTTACGCGATTTTGAAATAGCAGGGCGACGTCCCAGCACATTGAATCCCTGGCCTTCGATGGCGTTCAAGATTTCCTGTCCACCTCGGCTAAATAGTTCGAGATCAATAGCCAGCTCGCGGTCAACTTTTTCGATTAGCGGCAAGCCACGGTCAAACCAATCGCGAGCGCGATGCACTTCGAAACGCAACATTTCGCAAAATGCGGAGGTGTTCCGTTGCGCCGCAATGTCCTCTTCGGTTACGCCGAAGCGCTTTAGATCTTCCAGCGGGAGATAGATTCGGCCCTTGGCGTAATCGTCGCTTACGTCCTGCCAGAAATTTGCCAGTTGCAAGGCAGTACAAGTGAAATCGGACAGCGCCTGACGCTCGGCATCGCGGTAGCCGCACACGTAGAGCACGAGATGGCCGACTGGATTGGCGGAGTAATGGCAATAGCCGACGACATCTTCGAAGGTGGGATAGCGGGTGACACGCTGATCCTGGCGAAATGCGGTCAGTAGATCAACAAAGGTCTGTTTCGGAATCTCGCACTTGCGGACCGTCTCCGCCAGGGCAACGAAAACAGGATGCCGCGGGATTCCCGCATAACAGGCGTCAAGCTCAGCCTCCCACTGATCGAGCAGTTGCAGAGAAGCGCTGGTGTCACCGACTTCGTCGCCGAGATCGTCGGAGATGCGGCAGTAGGCGTACACGTTGAAAAAGTCCTGACGCAAGCGGTGCGGAAGGAACCACGAGGCCACGGAAAAATTTTCGTAGTGAGTGCGCGCCAGACGCTGGCAGTAAGCCTGTGCCTCCGACAGCGACGGAGCTTTCTCGGGAATCGCGTACTCGGGGGGAAGGTTGGCCCAGCCGGGGAAAGCGATCGCGCTCCGGGAGTGGTTGCTGGCAATGGATGACATGGTCAGTTCCGTCCCCTGGAGTTCCGGTTTAGTGCCCGGGAATAATGGCAGTTTTGATGTCGCCGTTGCGGTTCAGCATGTGGTGCAGAACCTGCTGCAATCGCGACAGTGGCGCCTCGCCGGTAATGTAGTCGGTCGAACGAATTTTCTTCTCGGCAATGAGAGCGAAGGCTTTGCGCACAGTTTCGGGCGTGTGATGGAAAGTCGCTTTCAACGTTACTTCTGAATAGTGCAGCCGATTGGTATCGAGCTGGACTTTGGTGCCGGTGGCGCATCCGCCGAAAAAGTTGACTGTGCCGCCCTTGCGCACCATGTCGATAGCCCACTCCCAGGCCTCAGGACGGCCCACGGCTTCAATGGCCACATCGCTGCCGCGTTTTTCCGGAGAAAGTGCGCGCACGGCTTCCACTGGATTTTTTACCTTCGTGATCTGCACCACTTCATGCGCGCCCATGTGCTTGGCGGCGGTAACTTGTTCGTCGCGCTTCACCACGGAAATCACGTTGCAGCCGACGGCCTTGGCCACTTGAACAAACATCAATCCAATTGGTCCACCGCCGATGACGGTGACCGTATCGCCAATCTCGACGCCGGTCTCGTGCAAGCCGCGCAGTACGCATGCCAGCGGCTCTACCATTGCGGCTTCTTCATAGGTCACATCCGGCGGGATGGCGAGCATATTGATCTCGACAATTCTCCGCGGGATGCGAATGTACTCCGCATAGGCACCATTATTGAACAGCAGATCTTCGCAGAGATTTGCCTGATGCTTGGAACAGTAGAAGCACATCTGGCAGGGCGCGGAGTTCAGTGCCACGACCCGCATGCCCTTCTTGAAGGTTCGAACCCCGACGCCGACTTCCTCGATCACCCCGGCAAGTTCATGTCCGAACAAAGCTGGAGGAACGATCATGCGGGCGTGGTAACCGCGCTGATAGACCTTCAGATCGGTTCCACAGGTTAGAGCTACCTGGACTTTCACCAACACTTCACCATCGCCCACTCGGGGGATGGGAACCTTTTCGATTTTTACGTCCTCTTTGCCGTAGAGGACGGCTGCGGTCATCTTTCCGTTCACTTTGTACTTCCTTCCCACGAACTACCCGCTTGGATCACGATCTTCATGGAGTCGGGCTGGGGATGGGCAGCGAGCCGCAACGCTTCGACGCTGCTCGACAAAGGAAAGCGATGGCTGATCAATCGTTCTAGTTCCATCTCACGGCCCATGACAAATCGCACCGACTCCTCTTGCAGCTCGACGGAAGCGCTGTAGGACCCCAACAACGTTTTCTCGTCCACGCAAATCGCGGCAGGATCAATAGTAGCTCCGCCGCGAACCGTCTGCGCGAACAGCAAAACTCGGCCTCCGGGCCGTACCGCATCCATGGCGGTACGAATCAGGCCATTGCCACCGACTGCCAAAATCGCCGCGTCGGCGCCCCGGCCTTCAGTTTGCTCACGCACTTCCTTTACAACCCCGGTGCGCGATGCATCCAGCCCATTCTGTAATCCGAAGGTTGCACTTATTGTAAGCCTCTGAGGATATAAATCGGAAGTGATTACCGTGGCCCCCGCACGTTTGGCCAATGTACTCAAGATAATGCCGATTGGACCTTGGCCGATCACCAGCACGGTTTCGCCCGGATTAAGGCTCAGGCTGCCGATTCCTTTCATGCAGGTGTTCACCGGTTCGACAAAACACGCCTGCTCAAAAGAGACGCCGTCGGGAATGCGGACGGTGCCGTGTTGCACGATCCAATCCATTACGCGAACGTATTCGGCGAAGCCCCCGCCGGAGGCTTCGAAGCCCGCGGTGCAGCCAACTTTCTTATATGTCTCGCACTGGGCAAATGTCTTGTGCTGACAGAAATAGCATTCTCCGCACGGTATGTGATGGAATACTACGACCCGGTCTCCCGGCTTGAAGTTGGTGACGCCACGGCCGGTGGCTGCGACTGTGCCGGAGGTCTCGTGTCCAAAGATGCGTGGAGCAGAATGCGAGCCGCTGGAAATCTTCTTGAGATCGGTACCGCAGATGCCGCAAGTGTGCACACGCACCAGCAACTCGCCCGATCCAATCTGCGGAACGGGGACACTCTCCACGTGAACGTCATTAACGCCGCGATAAACTGCAGCCTTCATGGTCGTCGGAATGGACCGCGTGGTCTCTTCGATATTCAGTTGTCCTGCAATTGCCATGTATCAGTTCGCTGCCTTTGACATTGGATGCATGCCGCCCGCTATATTCTTCAATGTTGCGGGCTGGTGAATGGATCGCTCTAACTCCACGCACAACGCTCGTGACGCCTTGGCGCTGTTCCTTGCCAGCTGAATTGCCTTGCCCCATATCCACGGACGCAATGCCGTAAAAACAAGAAAACTTGCTGTCCGAAACTGACCACTCGGGGCGATGAACTCGTCCAGAGCAGGCATTGCAAAACCCGCTTCGTCCGAAATGGCTTTAGTCGCCTGGAACGCGGTGCTGTGCGCTTGCGCTCCGCGCGCCACCGCTGCAGCTTCCATATCGACCGCCTGAGCCTGATAGCTCGATGCTAACTTTGTCTTCTGCTGCACACTCGCAATGATTTCTGCGCTCACCAGAACGCCCCGGCCAGTGCCTGTTTCTACGCTGCTTCCGTCCCGGGCATCTACTACCCGGCTCGGTGAGAATATCTCGCCGACCTTCATTGCCGGATCGAGCGCTCCCGCAAATCCTACCGACTGCACCAGTTCCGGATGACATAGAGCAATCACCGCTTCGGTCGCGCGGCGCGCAGCTTCGGCACCGATGCCGCCGCACACCAGGACGGCTTGCCCACTCTCGAAAAACTTGAACATCCGGCCTTCATACTCACGCTCGGTTTTGCTCCAATGCTTCACCAGCGGACGCACCTCACGTTCGAGAGCCGCAACAATCGCGATCTTGCGTGCTCCACCGGCTTCCGTTTTGTGCATTGAGGCTACGCTCCCCTTCCCTCAGACCGGCCACTGGAAGCACAAATAATACCCGTCGGGATCGGGTACGGAGAGCTGCTTCATCCCGTAATCGCGCACGACCGGCTTTTGCACATCGAGACCCTTGGCGCGAAGAAATATGTAAGCTTCGTCCACGTTCGGGCAGCTGAAGTAAAGCCCCGTATCCGCGTGGCTCGCCACGCCCGCGGGGTCGGGAGCCGGCGGGCGCTGATCGTCCTCGTAACGGGTGTTGAGCATCAATTCCACGCCATTCAAGCGAAGCAGCGCCCAACCAACATTGTCACCCGAACCAGAAGTGCTTATCACTTCGAAACCCAGCACATCGCGATAGAAACGAACTGACGTTGGCATGTCGAAAACTTGCAGCAGGGGAGCGAGACCCCGAATCTCAACCGGCACGTGGCCCTCCTGGTTCAACTCTTCACCGCATACCCGTTTTCCCTGAACCATTCCGTCGCCCGTCGTAACCCATCGTCAACCGGAACCATTTTCCATCCGAGTTCGCGTTCGGCTTTGGCGCTCGACACAAACATTTTCTTCCTGCCCATGCGCACCGCATCGATGGTTGCGCGCGGTTCTTTTCCCAGAATGCGTCCCGTGACCAATTCGTCCACTACTCCGGTGGCGAGTGCCATTACATACGGAACGCGAATGGTGGGCGAGGGCAGTCCGGTAATCGCCGCCAGCTTGTCGAGAATCTGTTTCAACGTCAGATTCTCTCCGCCCAGAATATACCGCTCTCCGCTCCGGCCCTTCTCCAGCGCTGCTACGTGTCCGCGCGCGCATTCTCTAACATCCACAAGGTTCAGCCCCGTGTCGACATAGGCTGGGAACTTCTTCTTCAGGAAGTCCACCACAATTCGCCCGGTGGGCGTGGGTCTAATGTCCTGCTCGCCGACCGGCGTGCTGGGATTGACCACCACCACGTCTACCCCGCTGCGTCCCGCCGCCAAAGCGACTTCCTCTGCCATAAACTTCGACCGCTTATAGTGGCCGATCATGCGCTTCGAGCGAGACCGGAGAATTCTCGTCCGCGGGATGACCGTTCGATGTAAATCCCATGGTCGCCACGCTGGAGGTATAAACCACCCGGCGCACACGAAGTTTCTGTGCGGCTTCTAGAAGTGACCGAGTCCCGTCGACGTTCGATCGGTACATCTCCTGGGGATCGCGCACCCAGAGCCGATAATCCGCCGCAACGTGAAAAACCACATCGCAGCCCTCCATCGCCTTCTCGAGAGAAACCGGATCGCGCAGATCGCCAACCACCCGCTCGGCCCGCAACGCCTGGATATTTCGGAGGTCGCTGCTGGCGCGGACCAGCAATCGTAAGTCGGCGCCCTGCTCAGCCAACACCCGGGCGACGTGGCTGCCAACGAAACCAGTCGCGCCTGTGACAAAAGCTAGCATTTAGCAATTGGCATTTAGCTGTTGGCACTTCGCAAAACAATTATCGACAAATTCATGAGGTCGGCCAGGTCGTTTTGGAAGTTAAATGCCAAGTGCTAAATGCTAACGACTATTCCAGGTTCTCCGGCTGGATGGAAATATTCTTCTCGCCCGCCGCTTTCTTTTCCCAATAGTGCGCCAGCCAGGTTTCCCAACCTTTTCCGGCAGCCATGTCGCGCCCGGTAAAGGCCAGGGCTGCGATGTCCGAATACGGGATCGAGGTTTTGGACCCGCCATCTTTCGGCAATACGCGAACCAAACTTTCGGACAAGGTGCTTCCAGTTCGGCGATCGAAAATGTAACCCTCAACCTTGCTGCCGTCTTTGCGGGTGATCAGTACGTCGCCCCGATAGTCAAAGGCTTGTTCTAGCGCTTCGCGCAACTCTTCCGGCGTCGCCAGTTCAGGGATCCATCCTTGAAGTTTTCCCCGGTGCGCGCCCGGAACAACTTCCAACACGTCCGGATCGGCGACGGGTGCTCCTGCCGCTCGTCCTGCTTCCCGGCCGCTCAAGCGTGCGTCTCCTCGGCAACTTCATTCTTGATCTGCACCAGCGGATTGAACGCATGCACCGGACGGACGGGCTCTTCCAACAAACTTAGGGCCGACGGATCTTCGTAGCCGCTGGAAAAGGTCGCGCGCACCGTGCCCCACAGCCCGCGCAGCGAACCGAACGTGTCATTGACCGCCGAAGCTTCATAGCCACTGTGCACCATGCAGTTTGCGCACTTGGGATTGCCCGACTCCGTTCCGTACTTCTCCCACTCGGTGGTCGCGAGCAATTCCGCAAACGTATCCGCGTAGCCATCTTGCAGAAGATAGCAGGGCTTTTGCCATCCGAAAACGTTGAACGTCGGCATGCCCCACGGAGTGCAGGCATAGTCGCGCTTGCCCATGAGAAACTCGAGGAACAGTGGCGACATATTGAACCGCCAGTTCTTTTTGCGGTTCGACAGAATCCCGCGCATCAGCCGCCGCGTTCGTGCCCGCCCCATGAAATGGCTCTGGTCTGGCGCCTTGTCATACGAATAGCCGGGCGAAAGCATCATGCCTTCAATCCCCAGATCCATCATCTCGTCGAAGAACGCGCGCACGCTTTTGGGGTCGGCGCCATCGAACAATGTGGTGTTGGTGGTGACGCGGAAGCCGCGTGCCAGAGCTTCCTTCATGCCGTCGATGGCCTGCTCGTATCCACCTTCCAGGCACACGGAAAAGTCGTGATGCTCCTTCTGTCCATCCACGTGAACCGAAAAAGTCAGATACTTGCTGGGCTTGAAAAGATCGATTTTCTGCTTGAGTAGAAGCGCATTGGTGCAGAGATAAATGTATTTCTTGCGCGCCACCAGGCCTTCGACAATTTCGCCGATCTGCGGATGCAGCAAAGGCTCTCCACCCGGAATTGAAACCGCGGGCGCGCCGCATTCATCGACCGCGCGGAAACACTCCTCAGGCGTTAGCTGTGACTTCAATACATGCGCGGGATACTGAATCTTCCCGCAGCCCGCACACGCAAGATTGCAACGAAACAGCGGCTCCAGCATCAACACCAATGGATACTGTTTCCGCCCCTTGATCTTCTGCCGAAGGACGTAAGAAGCCACCGTCCACATCTGTGAAATCGGAACCGCCATTCGTTATCTCCGCCTTCTTTTCTTGCCTGAAGTTGGCACGTCTTCCGCTCACGAACCAGACGCAGCTCACTGCGTCTCTATGCAAGCGCATCCGCTGTTATCCAATGCGCCGGACGCCAGTGCCCTGCGCAGCCCCCGCCATCGCTTTTGCATACGTCGTCAATGCGATCAGTGGAAAATACTGCCGGTAAAGCGTGTACACCAAATAGAACACTCGCGGAAAACCCGTTCCTGTAGTCTGAGGTTCGTCCCAGCCGCCGTCCCGCTTCTGCGTGCGCAGCAGATAAGCAATGCCCCGCGCCACCGAATCGCTCCGCGTATCGCTCGCGGCAAGCAATCCCATCACCGCCCAGGCAGTCTGCGAGGGCGTACTCGGACCGATTCCGCGGGTGTTGGGATCGTCGTACGATCCGCAGGTCTCGCCCCAACCGCCGTCGGGATTCTGCACCATGCGAAGCCATTCTGCGCCGGACTGAACGTACGGTTCGTGATGGTCGACGCCGATCGCTTCCAGGCCGCGCAGTACTTGCATGGTTCCGTAAATGTAATTCACGCCCCAGCGACCGAACCACGAACCATCCGGTTCCTGTTCGTCGCGGATAAACTTCAAAGCTCTTTTTATCCGCGGATCGCTGGCGTCGTGGCCATAGGCGGCGAGCATTTCAAAGATACGCCCGGTGATGTCCACCGTCGGCGGATCGAGCATGGCGTTGTGATCGGCAAATGGGATGTATTGAAACACCATTCGTCGTATTGTCTTTATCGAACGACGCCCAGCCGCCGTTCTTGCATTGCATGGAGAATATCCAGTCAATGGCGCGCTGAACGACTTTCCCGCTGATAGCGCCCATTGGGATGCTCGACCTGGCTGAGCGCCAGACAAACCATGGCACTGTCATCGACGTCGGGATAAAACTCGTTATTGAACTCGAAGTACCAGCCACCCGGCTCGCCCTTCTTGTTTTTTACTTTCCAGTCGCCGACGGTGCGAACCTGTTTTTGCAGGATCCAGTCTGCACACTTCACCAGCCGCGGATCGGTCGACGGAACTCCAGCCTCGCCCAGCGCGAACAGCGCGTATGCGGTGTCCCACACCGGGGGCTTGCAGGGTTGCATGCGGAAAGTGTCGTCTTCTTCGATGCCCAGCTTCTCCAGTTCATCCATCGCCCGGATGACTTGCGGATCGTCGAGAGAATATCCCAGGCATCGGAGCGCAATAATCGCATTGAGCATCGACGGATAGATCGCACCTAATCCATCGCTCTTCTCAAAGCGCTCGAGCATCCACTGCTCCGCCTTTTTCAAGGCCAGCCAACGCAAAGGCCGTATATGGACCGCTTCGAACCAATGTGTCATGCGGTCCAGAACCAGGAAGAAATTGCGCCAGGAAACCAGCTTCTTCGACCAGTGGAGACGCATGCGCGATTTGTCTCGGCCACCCAGAAACAATTCCTCGACGCCCATTTCGTCAGGAATCTTCTTGAGGGGTTTTTTCGCGTAGGCGATCGAAAGCGGCACCAGGATGGCTCGCGACCACGATGAAATCTCGTAGATATTGAACCAGAACCAGTTGGGAAACAGCACGATCTCCGGCGGAATCGCAGGCACCGCGTCGTAATCGTACTGTCCCAGGAAACACAGATAAATTTTGGTGAAGGTGTTGACTTCGGTGACGCCGCCGAGCTCTAGAATTCGCTTGCGCGCACGCACCAGCGCCGGATGTTGAGGCGAGTAGCCCGTCAACTTCAGCGCGAAATATGCCTTCACGCTGGCGCTGATGTTCGAGGGGGCATCGATATAGATTCCCCAGCCGCCGTCTTCGTTCTGATGGCGCAGGATCCAGTTGCAGCACTTCTGAAAGCGTTCCGGATTACCGGTCCCAAGCAAAGTGTGCAGCAGAATGTAGTCAGATTCCAGAGTGGTATCGGCTTCGAGTTCGCCGCACCAGTAGCCGTCTTCGTGCTGCTGGGAAAAGAGAAACTTGCGCGCTCCATCGACGGCCGCAGCCACGCGGCTGGAGAGGTCGTCGATCTTTCCAAAGTGCATCTGCGGGGCAGACGCCGGGATTGAGGAGGAGGTTTCGTCCATGAAGATTTCTTACTCCGCGACCACCACGCTGGGCGCGCTGGCTATCGCCTCCACAATTTCCGGAGGCAAACCAAAGCGCACATTCTCGGGCATGACTTCTAATTCCTGCACGTTACCGAAACCTTCGCTGTCGAGGAACTTCACTACTTCCTCTACCAGGCATTCCGGCGCGGATGCGCCCGCAGTCAAGGCTACCGTCTTTACACCCTTGAGCCAGTCTGGTTTTATGTTTTGGTAGCTATCGATTAGATGCGAACTGGTCCCCAGGTTGCGCGCTACTTCCACCAAACGATTGGAATTCGAGCTGTTGTCGGAACCCACGACCAGCAGCAAGTCCGCTTCCGATGCGACCTGCTTCACGGCTACTTGGCGGTTCTCCGTGGCATAACAAATGTCCTGCGCAGCAGGTCCTTTGATGTTCGGAAACTTCTCTCTTAGAGCCGCGATAATGTCGCGTGTTTCATCGAGGCTCAGCGTGGTCTGGGTCAGATACGCTACGCGGTTGGGATCTGCCACGGTCAGCGACTTAACTTGTTCCGGCGATCCGACGACCTGAGTCACCAGCGGAGCCTCTCCCAAGGTTCCAATCACTTCGTCGTGGTCTCGATGCCCGATCAGAATCAGTGAATAGCCTTCCTTGGCAAACTTCACTGCCTCGACGTGAACTTTGGTGACCAGCGGACATGTCGCGTCTATTACGCGGAGCTTGCGCGCCGCGCTGGCGTCACGCACTTCCGGCGAAACCCCGTGGGCGCTGTAAATCACGCGCTCACCATTGGGGACTTCGTCGACGTTGTCCACGAAGATCGCGCCCTTACCCTGGAGCTCTTCGACCACAAAGCGGTTGTGGACGATCTCCTTGCGTACATATATAGGAGGGCCGAAGGCTTCGAGCGCAATGCGGACGATGTCGATGGCCCGCACCACGCCAGCGCAGAATCCGCGAGGTTTCAATAGAAGCAGCGTTTTGCCGTCACTTTTAGGCACAATAAGGTTCCTGTAAGGGTACACTTCCCCACTATGGTTTTGTACCTAATAGCGTAGTGGAAAGAACCAATTTGGTCAACGTAAGCCCAAGAATTGCATAGGATTAGCAGTGATTGGCGATATTGAGCAGTGAACGGGTGAAGCGAGGTGTGTATGGAAGGCCCGCTTCTTCGATTCTCACCATACACGCTTCGCCCCGTACCCATCCAAATGCTCATCGTTGCTTACGATTGAGAGATTCTCCGCCAAGGCCTGGGCAATCAATATGCGGTCGAAGGGATCCTTGTGTGGCCCCGGCAGCAAGCCCGCTCGAATGCCGTGCTCGGTGCTCACTGGAAGGGTTTCAAATCGCGCCTGATCCAAGTAGGCGGTAAAATCACGGACCAGGTCAATGGCGATTGGCAGTTTACCGAGGCGCACTTTGGTGCCGATTTCCCATGCGGAAGCCGCGCTAACCAGAATATCGTTGTTCTTTTGAGCGATGCGCTGTCGCGCTGAATCCGGCAAGGCGCGGTCTTCCGTCAACCACCAGAGTAGCGTGTGGGTATCGAGCAGCAAACGCATTTGGCGTTACTCCCAGCGATCGAGTTCGTCCGAAGGCAGGGGCTCGAAGAATTCTGGACCGACCTGAATCTTTCCTTTTAGCGCGCCCGGCTTTCGATTCCCACGGGCATCCTCAATCGCGACCAGCCGCACCACCGGCTTGGCTCCGCGTGCGATTACGATTTCCTCGCCGCGGCAGACTCTCTCAATCAGTCGCGAGAGCTGCGTCTTAGCTTTATGGATGGTGATGGTTTCCATATTAGCTAATCTTCTTAGCTAATTTGTATTAGCTAATAGGTTCACATTCGTCAATCAGAGATTTGCCGGAAAAGACTGAACGTTTCGAAATGTGAGCCTCCCTCAGTCTGCGACACATCACGGGATGATGGCGCTGGTCTGGTTGGAATACCCGCTTTCGCGTCCTTGATCGTCGACGGATGTGGTCACGTAGTAATACGTTTGCCCCGGCTGAACGGTCTGATCGGCGTAGACAACGCCAGTGATCGCACTGGCCGCCAAGCCGTAGGGGCCACCCGAAGTATTCGAGCGGTACAGGTTGTAACTGACCACGTGCTGGTCAGTGCTCGCTTTCCAAGTGAGACTTACCCAGTGTGAGGGCGCGGTCACGGCTAGGGAAGCCGTGATTACAGTCGGCGAATTACCCGCACCCGGCGCAGTAATAGATACGTGCCCGGTGTAGTTGCCAGCGCTCACGCCGGCGATGCTGGCAGCGACTTGCAGGTCTGTGGGAGCAGTCCCGCTAGTGGGCGAGACTATCAGCCAGGGTACATCCGTCGCCGCCGTGAAATTTAGTGATCCTCCACCGGTATTGGTGATCGCGGTGTCGGCGGGCGAGGGATTGCTTCCCCCTTGTTGTGCGGAGAACTCTAAAGTCGTGGGATTCACCGCCAAAATGGGCGATGCCGACTGCGTAGTAAAAGTGCCGTCGGAACTTGTGACCAGCACCCCACTCGAATCATGGGACATGATCCGGAAATGGTAAAGCTTCGCGGCGCTCAAAGACGTCAGGACTATGGCGTGGCTGGTTAATAGAACTGGATTCAGTGCCGTGCGGTTGCCATAGTTCGTCGTAAGCCCATATCTAACTTCAGAGTCCGCAGGCACGACCGTAGACCAAGTGATCGTGGCAGCAGTAGTGCCCGGACTTTCATTGATGGCAGTGATCCAGGTCTGCGCTTGCCCGAACGGCGCCGCGGCGGAAAACAGCAACAGCAAAACTAGACTTGTTCGAATTCTTGCTGCGATCAACGACTCTTGAAGTCGAGTGGACGAGACGGATGGGAAGGGCATTCTAATTCGGTCCTCAAGGACGGGGCGATTTTGCCGTCGCTCAGAACACCGTAGAAGGCCAGCGCTGAAGTTGACAGATCACTGAGGTAGGCGTCTCGCCCCGACGGGACGCCGACCTTAGTCTCGGCTGTTGCTTGAGACCAGCGAACGCCCGTATCTCCATTGCCAATGACTTATGCGGACTCTGGTCTTACAATGAGCGCCATCGCCCGATTCATAGTGAGAAGTCGTTGTCGGCGTGCCGGGCGAATCTAACGAGGGGTGAATTAACCATGAACTGGAAAAGCAAATTGTTGCTTGGAATTCTGACTGCTCTCGCCATGTTCGGTCTCACCTTTGTACTTCCCCGGGGCGGCGGCGCATCGCTGCGAGATGCTCTGGCGGCGCAATTTCCCGTCACCGTAGGCGTCTGGGCAATTTTTGTTTTGCTGTTTGTGAAACTAAAATAGTGGAGGCGCAGGCGTTACCCTCCCATGCGCTCATGCCGGGCAATTAGAAGCAAGTGCAATTTTGGTTGGCAGCCGCTCTAGGCGTTGCTCTTGAGCATCTGCTCAGCGTGTTTGCGTGAGGTTTCGGTTAGCTTGGCGCCGCTGAGCATGCGCGCCACCTCTTCGGTGCGCTCTTCACCCGTGATCAGACGCACACCGGTTCGGGTGCGGTCGTGGGATGTCTTCTTCTCAATAACATAATGATGGTCGGCGAAGGTGGCGATCTGCGGGAGATGCGTCACGCAGAGCACCTGATTGGATCGCGACAACATCTTTAGCTTTTTGCCTACAGCTTCGGCGGCACGGCCGCCGATGCCAGTATCAATTTCGTCGAATACTAACGTCCGGTGCTTCGACATCGCGGGCGAGGGTGCTCGCGCCATACTCGTTTTCTTTTCTCCGGATGCGGATTCCACGCTGGCCTTCAACGCCAGCATCACGCGCGAAAGTTCACCGCCCGAGGCAACGTGCTCCAATCTCCGCAGCGGTTCGCCTGGATTTGTAGAAATCATGTAGAGGACTTGGTCGAAACCGGATGCGGCCCAGTTCCCTTCCTCGTCCGACCCGCTGACTTCAATGTGGAAACTGGACTTCATGGCCAGGTCGTTGATTTCGGCTTCGACCAATTTTTCCAGCTTGCGTGCGGCGTCGTAGCGTTTCTTCGAAATCGCGCGCGCGGACTTCAGATATTCTTCCCCGGACTGCCCCAACTCTGCGCGAAGTTGAGCGAGGATCTCGTCTTTGTTTTCCATCTCAGAGAGTTTGCGGCTCACTTCTTCGCCGTGATGAATCACCTCGTCCAGCGACGCACCGTACTTGCGTTTCAGGCGGTCGATGGCCGCGAGGCGGTCTTCGACTTCGGCGAGGTGTTCGGGCGAGGCATGAATGCCACCCGCGTAGTCGCGGAGGGTCGCGCCGACATCTTCCACGCTGATGCGCGCAGTTTCAATCGCGGCCAAGGCTTCCTGGAATTTGGGTTCGTAGCGCGATAGTTCCTCAATATGTTTTTGCGCTGTGCGCAAGGAAGACGAGGTTGAGGCGCTGCCTTCATACAGCAGATCGAAGGCGTTCATGGCGGCGCTGTAGATTTTCTCGGCGTTGGCCAGGACGCGTTTCTCGCCTTCGAGGCGCTCGTCTTCTCCAGCCTGAAGTTTGGCAGCATCGATCTCCCGTTTCTGAAACGTCCACAGATCGAGCAGGCGTAGGCGGTCTTGTTCGCCCTGCTCCAGTTCTTCGATCCGATGCGCAATGCCCTTCCACCTGGCGAATGCCTGGTTCGTGGCTTCCAGTTGAGTGCCCGCGAAGGCATCAAGCAAGTCAAGGCGGGCCGCAGAATCAAAGGACAGGATCGATTCGCTCTGCGCATGAATCGTTGCGAGGTGCGGAGCTAACTGGCGTAACACGCCCACCGTTGCGGGCTGATTATTGACGAAAACTCGGCCCTTGCCGCCGGCGGCAATTTCGCGCCGCAGAATTACCGAGTTATCTGCGTCGTTGGGATCAATGCCGTTTGCTTCAAGAATTCCGACGACAAGCCTTTCCGTCCGATCATCAACATCAAAGACAGCCGTTATCAGGGCGCGGTCGGTTCCGGCGCGAATGACATCGGCAAACGCCTTCTCTCCCAAAAGGAGAGCAAGCGCGTCGATCAGTATCGATTTTCCCGCGCCCGTCTCTCCAGTAAGCAGATTCAGTCCAGCAGCGAATTCCACTGCAACGCTGTCGATAACGGCGTAGTTTTCGAGCCTCAGTTCGCTGAGCAACGGCTGTCCTGAACTGCGATTGAAATGATGGACTTCTGCGCAGCATAGCACGGAAAGTACCTGTCAGCTTTTTCAGTTCTCGCGAGCGTCCTGGAGGTGAAACAAATTCCGTCGATACTCGCACGAGAATTCTGTTCGTGGAAACGGGCGAACGTAGTCGCTTTGAAAACGATCGTCTACTTCGAGTTGTAAAACGAATTTTGACTTCCCCTGCCAGACCCCTTAACATTTGCCACGCACGAGTTTCCCGTCAATGATTGGCCAGACGATCTCGCACTACCGTGTCCTCGAAAAGCTGGGCGGGGGCGGTATGGGTGTTGTCTACAAAGCCGAGGACCTCAAGCTCGGGCGATTCGTCGCGCTGAAGTTTCTCCCCGAGGATGTCGCAACCGATCCGCAGGCTCTCAGCCGGTTTCAGCGCGAGGCCAAGGCAGCATCGGCGCTCAATCATCCCAACATCTGCACCATCTACGAAATTGATGATCAACACGGAAAAGCCTTCATCGCCATGGAGTTTCTTGAAGGCCTGACACTGAAGCACCGCATCGCGGGAAATCCCCTCGACATCGAAACGCTCCTGGCTTTGAGCATCGAAATCGCCGACGCTCTCGACGCCGCCCACTCGGGGGGAATCATTCATCGCGACATCAAACCGGGGAACATTTTCCTCACCAAGCGCGGCCACGCCAAGATCCTGGACTTCGGCCTGGCGAAACTGACCGCGGAACAGTTAGCGGCATCGTCCCACTCGGGAACACAAGCCACCATCGAAGCCAGCCAAGACCACCTGACCAGTCCCGGCACCACGCTCGGCACAATTTCATATATGTCGCCGGAGCAGACACTGGGGAAGGATTTGGATCCGCGGAGCGATTTGTTTTCATTTGGGTCTGTGCTTTATGAGATGGCGACGGGGAAGCTTCCTTTTCGGGGGGAGACGTCGGCGGCGATTTTTGATGCGATCCTGCGCAAAGGGCCGGTAGCACCGGTGCGGTTGAATCCGGATTTACCGCCGCGGCTCGAAGACGTCATCAACAAAGCACTAGAGAAGGACCGCAATCTGCGTTACCAGCAAGCGGCGGAGATGCGGACGGACTTGCAGCGCATTCGGCGTGATCTTGATTCGAGTGCACGGGCTGTACCTTCGGTGGCGGAATTGCCATCGCCTGCGAACACCTTGCAGAGTGCGCCCAGTGGGAGTGCTCGCTCTGGCGCCGAGGCACAACGCAGTGTGTCAGACGCGAGTTCGCCAGTTGCTTCTGGCTCTTCCTCGGTCACTGCCGTCGCCCGTCAACACAAAGTCGGAATTGCAGCAATTGGCCTCGTCATTCTTCTGTTGGCCGCGGGCGCGGGCTACGGAATCTATTCGTTCCTCCATCGCGCAGGCCTTGAGCCGTTTCAGAGCTTCGCCATCACCCAGGTGACCAAGACGGGACGAGCGGTGGAAACCGCGATTTCTCCCGATGGGAAATTCGTTCTCAGCGTGCAGACCGACAACGGGCAGAACAGTCTGTGGCTGCGCAACATCCTTACCGGAAGCGACACACAAGTAGTGCCCGCATCTGGCCAAAGATTTGTGACGCCCGCGTTTTCCCCGGACGGAAACTATATTTACTATCGAGCAACCGAGGGCACGGGCGCCTTCAATTTAATGCGTGCCCCGGTCCTCGGCGGCATGCCCGCGATGATCGCCAGGGATGTGGACAGCAACCCCACTTTTTCCCCGGATGGAAAGATCGCGTATGTCCGGGCGAACGACCCGGAAATTGGCAAGGAACGTCTTTTGGAGGCGAATGCTGACGGTGCGGACGAAAAGGTTCTCCAAATCATGCCCACCGTGTCCGGCCCGCCGCCGCTCATAGCATGGTCACCAGACGGGAAGCGGATCGCAATTTCCGAATTCAACCTTAATGCCACGAAAATCAGCGAAATTGACATGTTCGACGTCGCCAGCGCGAAAGTCGTTCCTTTCGTGGGATTGAACGACAAACTGACGGCCGAAATTGCCTGGACCGCAGATGGCCGTGGGATTTTTGTTTCTTACCTACCTCGAGCGCCGATCCTCTCCTTCAGAAGCCAGATTGGATTTTTCTCCTACCCCGATGGCAAATTTCGTGCCGTTACGAATGACGTGACCGATCACCGGAGTTTGACTCTATCGGCTGATGGCAAAACCCTGGCCACGGTGCAGACCCAGAGAGCAAACGAAATCGACTTGCTGCCGGGAAGCGGCGTTGGATCACCTTCCCCCATCCCCGGCATACCGTCGCAGGAGAGCCTGGTTGGTTTTGACTGGACCCCGGACCGGCACCTGCTGGTCTCCGAGGGCGTGCGACTGGTGCGCATTGCAGTGGACGGTAGCAACCCGACAACACTTCTGGAAGACCCATCAGGTTTCATCAAAGATCCAGCCTCGTGCGACGGGGGCCGATCCATCTTCATAAACTGGTTTTTTCATGGGGGAGGAAACGCACGCAAGATCTGGCGGACAAATGCTGACGGTTCAGACCCGCAGCCGATTATCCCCGGCCCGCTTGAAATATTTTGGTATTGTTCGCCAGGCGCGAAATCGTTGTTCTACAGCGGTTCGCTTTTTAGAGGCGGCGTAATGCGCGCCCCGGCTGCAGGTGGCGAGGCCGCACCCGTTCCTGGATCGAATATTCCGAATGCCCTGGTTAAGCAAGTGGCACTCTCCCCCGATGGCAAGACGATGGCGGTGTTCTTAAGCATGGAAGCGTCCGAATCCCGGACTTATTCAAATGTCATCGAATTACTGGACCTGGAGTCGAACGGGAATACTCCAACACACGCGATCAAATTTGACCCCAGTTTGAGGGTAGTTGTCAGGAGTTTCGGGCCGCCCAGCAGCGGGGGTTTTCATTTCATGCCCGACGGCAAAGCGGTGGCCTTCATCAACGAAGAAAAAGGCGTGGATAATGTCTGGTTCTTGCCCCTGGACGGATCGAAACCGCATCCCGTGACCAATTTCACGTCGCTAGAAGTGCAAGATTTTCGCTGGTCCCCCGATGGCGAAAACCTTGCCGTTTTGCGTTCCACTTCCACTTCCGACGTGATCCTGCTGCGCGACACCGGCAATCCAACTCCGTAATTGCACTACTCGATGGATCGAGTGCTTATAACCGATCACGAATTCACGGCCACGGAGATTCTTGTTCGCTGGTCGCGCCACGCAAGAGTCTTGCAGTGGCGCGCTTCAACTCCAGTTCCAACGCAGTGCCACTGCACGATGGTTATTCTTCCGCGCAGTGAAATGGCCAGTCCAGAAACCACACATACAGGAAAATCCCATTGCTGGATGCGGTACGTCTGAGTAATAAACGAGGCGAGGTTCGTCTATAATCAAAACAGAAACCTTCACAACAAAATGCATTTTCCCTTTCTACTGGCAGCGGTGGTGGGCGGAGAGATCATCGATCTTGTGGGTGAAACCGGGCCCGTCGCCAAGGTGGTTCTGCTCCTGCTTCTGGTTTTCAGCGTAATTTCCTGGGCCATCATCCTTTCTAAATGGAGTCTGGTACGGAGGGCGCGAGTGCAGAGTGGCCGCTTCGTGCGGGCTTTCCGCAAAGCGCAGCAACTGCAGGACGTTTCGGCGGTGGCCGAACAATTTAGGCCCAGTCCGCTGGTTGCTGTGTTTGAAGGCGGCTTCGCGGAGTTGCGGCGGCAAGGAACCTCGACCGCGATTCAGCGCGCCATGCTGATTGCCACTTCGGAAGAAGTGTCGCGGCTGGAAAGAAACATGCCCTGGTTGGCGATAACTGGCGCGGTGACTCCGTTCATTGGGCTGTTCGGCACGGTATGGGGCATCATTGACGCGTTTCATGGCTTGGGCACGGCGGGTGCTGCAACACTGCGCGCGGTGGCTCCCGGCATTTCTGAAGCGCTGATTACGACGGCCGCAGGTTTGGCAGCGGCGATTCCAGCGGTAATTGCTTACAACTTGATTGGCAGTTCGATTCGCGAGTTTGCCGCGCGCGGCGATGATTTCGCATTGGAAATGTTGAATGCGGTCGAACGAGCAGGAGTTGCGGCACCCGAGGTGCGGCGGTAATGGCTTTCACGGCTTCGAACGGGCGAACGCAATCGTCGCTGGCTGATATCAACATCACGCCACTGGTCGATGTCGTACTAGTTTTGCTGATTATTTTTATGGTCACCGCGCCCGTGTTGCAGTCGGGGATCGAAGTCAACGTCCCCAAGACTCGAACGGTCAAAGAAATCACCGAAGAGCGACTGGTAATCAGCGTGGATAAACAGCAGCGCGTCTTTTTGGGTAATGACGCTATCAACATCAATGAGATTGCCGCCAAACTCCGGCAGAAGATTCGCGATCCGCAACATCAGTCGGTGTTCATTCGTGCGGATGAGAATGTGCCATTCGGCGCCTTTGCGACCGTTATGGACGCGGTGAAGGGATCCGGAATCACGAACGTCAGTATCGTGACTCAACCCTTGGACAGTCATGGCAGCCAACGCTGAAATATTCTTTGAACATGACAGTTGGGGCCGCAACCTGGCCTGGTCGGCGGGACTGCACGTTGCGATTGCGGCTTCCATCATTACTTATGCGATGGTTGCGGGTAGCGGCCACACGGGAACGTGGGGTGCGGGCGGTGGCGGCGATGCGATGGGAGTAACGCTTGTGAGTTCGGTGCCTCTACCGGCGAGTTCGGTTCAAACGCAAAATGTGCTGGCGAATGATTCAAAGGGGCTAACTCAGTCGCAGCCGGCCACTCAGGAAAAGGCTCCCGATGCAATTGCTATTCCCGACAAGGACGCAAAACGCAAACCAAAGCCACGCACCAGCGAAAGTCAAACCAAGGCGCAACCACAGGAAGAAGCCAGCAACGTGGTCCCTTTCGGTGAAGGCGGACCGGTCAGCGGGCCTTATGGAACGTTCAACGCTGGAGGCGCGAAGGGTGGATTTGGTTTCACGGGTGGCGGAGGAGATTTTGGATCGCGCTATGCCTGGTACGTGCGCGTAGTGCAGCAGAAAGTTTCCGAGAACTGGTTGAAGTATGAAGTCGACCCGCGTATCACCGATGCGCAGAGAGTCTATGTGACCTTTGATATCACGCGTGAAGGACGGCCCAGCAACGTGCAGGTGGAACAATCGAGTGGCGTGCCATCGCTGGATCAGTCGGCCGTAAGGGCGTTGCAGCGAATTGATACTTTCGGACCGCTACCTTCGGATTATTCTGGAAGTAGGGTCTCGGTGGAGTTTTGGTTTGATTACAAGAGATAGCGTCAGCTCTTAACCGTGAGCTTCTAACTTTGAGTTCCGTCGACCGCTAGCTGCTTGAATCGTCTACACACAGATTGGAGTCTCTTTATTTTGAAACGCAGGCAAATCAGGTCGACATCAATTCCGCAATATCTCTTAGTTCTTATCGCGCTGGTCGCGCTTCCCTGTTGTGCTCAGGATTGGATCAAAACTGGCACCGGACTCGGAATGGAAAAGGTCCGCCTGGCAGTTCCGGATTTCAAACCAGCCACCGCCGATCCGAAAAACGGCGACCTGCTCAACGTCTTCAATGGGACCCTTTGGAACGATCTAGAGAACGCCGGCATTTTCGACATGGCGTCGAAGAGCTTTTACCCTCTGGCGACGCCCAGCAATCCGGCGGATGTGAAGTTTGATAGCTGGAGTTCGGCGCCGGTAAACGCCGCGATGCTTGCCTTTGGAAACCTTGGTGTCACCGGAAATAACGTGACCGTTCAGGGCTGGCTTTATGACGTGAAAAACGTCACGTCGCCGCAGGTGCTCGGCAAGCAGTACCAGGACGTGGCGACCAGTGATGCGGCGCGCCTCATGGCGCACAAGTTCGCCAACGAGATTATCTTTCGTTTGGGTGGCGGCATTCCTGGAATTGCGGAGAGCCAGATTTTCTTCGTGAGCAACCGTAGCGGGCACAAGGAAATTTGGGTAATGGACTACGACGGTGCGAATCAGCACCAGATCACGCATCTCGGTGCGATTTCACTGTCGCCGCGCATTTCTCCTGATGGCTCACGCCTGGCATTCAGTTCCATGTCGAAAACCGGCTGGGACATCATGATGTACTCGATGGATTTGAACCGCACCGTCAACTTCCCCAAGTTTGGCGGCACCAACCTGTCGCCGGCGTGGTCGCCGGACGGCACCAAGCTGGCATTTTCTTCCTCGCGGAGCGGCGACCCCGAGATTTATGTTGTGGATCAATCGGGGTCAAATTTGAAACGCATCACTGCGATGAAAGGGCCGGATGTTTCCCCGGCATGGAACCGGAAAACCGGGGCACAGATTACGTGGGTCAGCGGACGCACCGGGCTTCCACAGATTTACACCATGGAGGCCGACGGCACCAATACACAGCGCCTGACCGATCAAGGATACGCAGTGTCGCCCGCGTGGTCGCCCAACGGACAGTTTCTGATCTTCTCCTGGATTCGCCACTACGGGCCAGGAGCGCCGGGAGCCGAAGACATTTACCTCATGGACTTGGCCAGCAAGCAGTGGGTGCAACTGACCCACGACGGCGGTCGTAATGATTTTCCGTACTGGTCGCCGGATGGGCGGCATATCGTATTTCAATCCAGTCGTTCGGGCAGCGAACAGATTTGGTCCATGCTCGCCGATGGAACGCAGCAAAAACAGTTAACTTCTGCCGGCGGCAATTCGCAACCGAACTGGAGTTGGAAATAGCTTTGTATTAGAGTCGAATTGATGTTGGCGAACTCTTCAAATTACCAGCCCGAAGGAGGCGGAGAAGTGAACCCGCCCCGATTTCGTATCTGAAGCGTGCGTTGGGGGCAACAACGCGCGACTACGCAGGGAGGAAAAGTGAAGCAAAGAATGAAGTTGATCACGCTCCTATTTGCGCTGGGGGCAGTCATGTTCCTTGGCGCTTGTCATAAGAAAACTCCACCCCCGCCGCCACCTCCGCCACCGCCACCGGCGGCGCCGACGGCATCGCTGACCGCCAATCCCAACACCATTGAAAAAGGTCAGTCCACCACGCTTACCTGGGAAACTTCGAATGCCACCGACGTTAGCATCGACGGCATTGGAGCAGTGCAGGCCAGCGGATCGCAGCAGGCGACGCCGACCGACTCGACTACCTATACGCTGACCGCGAAAGGAGCGGGCGGGTCACAACAAGCGACCGCGAGAGTAACGGTAACTCTGCCCCCTCCGCCGCCACCTCCGCCAGCGGCCGGCCCGACCGAAGAAGAACTGTTCTCGCAAAACGTGAAGGACATCTACTTCGACTACGACAAGTCCGATATTCGTGCTGACCAGCAGGGTTCGTTGCAGGCCGATATCGACTTCCTGAAGCAGCATCCCAATATTCACTTTACGGTAGAGGGACACTGCGACGAACGCGGGTCCACCGAATACAACCTTGCTCTAGGCGACAGTCGTGCTGGCTCGGTGCAAAGCGCCCTTACTCAAGGCGGCGTCAGCAGCAGCAATATCAAGACGATCAGCTACGGCAAGGAAAAGCCGTTCTGCGCCGAATCCAACGAGGCTTGCTGGCAGCAGAACCGTCGTGGTCACTTCGTTTACCAGAAATAGTTCCCCCGGGGTGCGAGGCATGAGCTGCTTCGCACCTCATTCTTTATTCTTTGCCACCTCACTCTCAGCCGTGGAACCTGCAAGACAACTATGTCTGCGCCGCGCTATCCTGCACAATAGAGCATAGGGGGCCGGTTCTGTATGGTTGGTTCCCTGCATCTCACAAATTCTTAGGCGAATGAGACCAGCTATGAAAATCCAACGATGTTTGGCGATTCTTGCAGTGCTGACGGCGCTTTGTCTTAACCTGACTCCCGCCAGCGGCGCCAGCAAAGAGATGATTCAGCTACAAACCCAAGTGCAGGCTCTGCAAGACCAGATGACGCAAATGCAACAATCCTTCAACGAACGTATGGGCGTCATGAAAAATCTGATGGACCAGAACACCGACAGCATGAATAAGGTGGCGGCGTCGATCACGGCCCTGCAAGCCGGCCTGGAAAAACAACAGGGAGACAGTGGTGGAAAGCTGGACCAAGTCTCAGGGCAGATACAGGCCTTGAATGATTCGCTCGACGAATTGAAGGCGCGCTTGACGAAGGTCAGCAAGCAACTGGAAGACATGCAGGCCGCGCAGCAGAGCGTTGCTGCCAACCAAGCGGCACAACAGGCCCAGCAACAAGCTCTGGCCCAGGCGCCCCCGCCGGACGTGCTCTATAACAATGCTCTCCGCGACTACAACGCCGCCAAGAACGATTTGGCGAAACAGGAATTTTCCGACTATGTCCGCTTCTATCCCAACACCGACCTCGCCGGAAATTCGTACTTTTACCTGGCGGAACTGGCATACCGCGAGAGTAACTTTCAAGATGCAGTGAAAAACTACGATCAGGTCATTCAGAATTTCCCGACCGGCAACAAAGCTCCATCATCCGAACTGAAGAAGGGATTGGCTTTGATCGAACTGGGCAAGAAAGATGATGGGATTGCGCAATTGCGGCATGTGGTGCAGCGCTATCCGCGGTCGAACGAGGCTTTGCAAGCTAAAGACCGGCTAAGAAAATTAGGAGTTCCAACCACAGCCGCACGCACGTCCGGCCTCTGAGTCCCGGCTATTTCTTCTTGGCGGCAAGACGTTGGACCAAGACCTTGAGAGTGGTCTGCGCTTCTGCGCTCCACCAACTTGCAGTAACCCTTTCGAGTTCGCTTTCGAAATCTGTAGCGAAGAGTTCCACCAGATCGGCGCGAGCTTGGCGCCGGGTTGCGGCCATGGCGTCCACCGGCAGCGCAAGTAATCCACGGCTCCAATCGACCGCCCTTCCAATCACTTGATCGATTGGAACCACCTCGTCAACCAAACCTATACGCCCAGCCTCATCAGGAGAAATCAGTAAGCCGCCAACGGCGAGGCGCTCGGCCTGGTGAGGACCGATCAACCGCCGCAAACCGGCAAAGATTACCGGCGGCAACGGAAGTCCAACCTGCACTTCATTAAGTCCGATTTTCCAATCGCCTTGGGCGACGATTCTCCAATCACAGAATATTGGCAGCACCGTTCCGCCCGCAGTGGCGTGACCCGTGATAGCGGCAACAATGGGAATTGGAGAAAGCGCAAGCGCGCGAAGCAGAGCGTAGAGCTCACGCCAAATCGTCGCAATCGCACCGTGATCCAAGGTCAACAACTGAGGAACGTCGAGCCCTGCGGAGAACCTGCCGGGCAACCCGGAAAGTACAAGACTGCGGGCACCCTCCTGCGGAGACGACTCCACAGCTCGCTTCAACGCGACGATCAATTCCAGGGACAGAGCATTAGCTGGAGGGCGATTGAGTTGCAACTCGCGGACGGCGCCGTGGTCGATGGTTCGGATCATGATAAGAAAATGGCGATCGCCGTCGGTGAAGTGATCCGCACTAATGAGCTTTCTGCCTGGATTCATGAGCGCAGTATAAAGTGATTCCAGCGCTGAGGACATCCGAATTTTTCCAGACAGTAACCCCTTGTTAGTCATTCAGAAGTTCCAGAACCTTTGCAATTCCTTTCCTGAAATCATCAGGCGGCGTAATGAGGCTGACGATCAAATATCCGTCACTGGAAAAATCGTAGAAATGGCCGGGGTGAACCAGAACGGATGCTTTCGCAAATCTCAATGGCAAGATCCTCATCAGGTTGCGTCGCAGGAACACGCAGCACTGCACACCATGCTCCTTCGACGCTGAGGCGTTGGCAAGTCTTCTGCCCGGCCAATTGGTGATCGAGTTCGCGGAGGTTCGCGGTTACTCGCTCCAAGAGTTGCGGTTGGATGGAGTGTAGTTGGTCGACCAACGTAGACGCGGCGAGTTGAATGGGTATGCTCACCGAAAGAAAGGTGTCCGCGACAACCTCCAGCCGCGCGAGCGCTGCGGCCGCCTGCTCAGCGGGGCCGTTGATCACGATCCAAGCGAGCTTCATCTGGGGCAAGCCTGAGATCTTTGACAAGCCACTCAACGTAAAAGTCAGCGCATCGGAGTTGGTGGCAAATGTGGGGCGCGCCCCACCGTCGTGCGCGTAGTCAAGGAAGACCTCGTCCACGACGAGCGCCAACCCACGCTCACGACAGAAATTGTTTAGCTCAGTTTTTTCCAATTCTGCAACGAACGATCCGGTGGGATTGTTAGGATGCACCAACACTACCGCTCGAGTACGGTTGTTCACCTCTTTATAGAGCGAAGGAAGATCGATCTGCCAACCGTGATCGTAGAGCAACGGATACGGAACGAGTTTCACATCCTGCAAGTCGGCGAGAAATTCGAACAACGGATAACTTGGCTTGGGTACCAGAACCTCATCTTCTGGATTGCACAACAGCCGGAAAACGTAGGAATAGCCTTCACTGGTGCTGCTGGTGAGGATCACGGTTTCCGGATCGACTTCCTCATGGCGATTGCGGTAATAACCAGCGACGGCCTCGCGCGCGCTGCTCAATCCCTTTGGCTGAGGGTCGTAATCCATGGCGCTGGGATGGTTGAGCGCTTGGAAGATGGCTCTCCTGTCGTAACGAAATCCGGCTCGAGTAGGATTCGAGATGGTTAGGTCGAGCACTTCCCTGCCCGCTGTCTGCATCTCTTGCTGGGCTCGGGTAAACCGATTTGGCGCGAGAATCCAGCTGGTGCGTCGAGAAAACATACGCTTCATGATACGCGTAGGCAGGACCGACGGTGGTCGTCCATAAGTTACTGCCGGAACGAAGAACAATCCTTTATTCTGTTTGCTGGAATTCACCGAGCACCCTCGGGATGTTCCGCTAACCTTCTGGAAGGCATCGGATTCAATGGCCAAATCTTCGACGCGGCATTTCGCCCGTTACCGCACTGAGTTGCCGGTCATCGTCAAAGTCCTCGGAAAGGACGGATATACACGCATCCACGGCCGCTGCTTCGAGCTCGCCGAAGCCGGGCTCGGAGCCGTAATAACCAGCGAACTGAATCCAGGAGAAATGGTCACGCTGGAGTTCTCAATTCCTGACGTTCCGCAGGCATTTGTCTTGCGCGCCGTCGTCCGCCACCGTATGGGCTTCCTGCACGGATTTGAGTTCATCGGCGCACTTCGAGAGCAGGTTGCTCACGTGCAAACGTTTTGCCGAACCTTGCAACCAACCTAGCTTAAGAGATCAATCACCCTAGTCTGTTCCCTTGCCTACATCGCATTTCCATGATAAGAACGCGGAACTCCTGAGGAGCGCCACCATGAAGAATTTGCGATGAAGCCTGAGCCCAGCAGTCGAACTGCCAAAACGCCGTCATTCTGATCTGCTGCGCGATCACGCACAATCGAATTCAACGAAATACAGGTGAGAAAGTCTTGGAGCCTTTTGTTTACAAATTTCCAAAAACAGAAAACTCCTAGTTGTCGAAACGATTAACCTCGAAAACCCTGACTGGGCCTTGCATTCAGAGGCAGTCGGGCGTATGCTCCTCGTCGGTCGAAAATCACATAACAATTCGACCGAAAGTGAAACCCAGGAGGAGAATCGAGTAATGAAAACTCTCACACGCGTTTTGGCTTGCTCGGCGGTGCTGACACTCGCTGTTGGTACCATGTTCGCACAGAATTCCCGCGCTATCCGTCCCAGCATGGCGACGGCACCGCACAACTCTTCGACCCAGGTCCGTCATCAAGAGTTGAAACCGCCCGTGAACTGCAAGAAGATCGCCGGCAACTTCGGGGCTAGCGGCGATCTGTACGATGCCACCAACGGATATTTCGTATCCGGGATTAACAACGGTTTTAACGCCCAGAAGCAGGACATTGCTGTTCCGTTCACTCCAAAGGCAAACTCCACGATTATTCAAGCTAAGCTGCCGCTGCAGTACTACGGCTTTGGCTTTAACGGCGCGGTCGTGGCGATTTATTCGGATGCCTCCGGCCTGCCGGGAAGCGCTCTAACTGGAGCTACCAGAGTCCCACAGAATTTCCAAGACTTCGGAAATGGCTGCTGTGATCTGGCGGTTGCATGGTTCAAGAACGGAGTACAACTGACGGGCGGAACGCAGTATTGGCTCGTCGGAACCACCAACACGAAAACCATGCGATTCGATCAACACCTGGGATTTCAGCTGGAACGATGCACCTGCAAACTTCGCGTTCCAACAGGACGATGGCGGTTGGATCCTCATCACGCAGAGTGAAGGCGTCGCTGGCCCTGCGTGCGGCGTATACGGAACCACTCCGTAGCCTTCGTCGAAGTTAACGCCTGCTTTATTTGCTAGCCTGCCGGTCTGCCAAGAGGGAACCCTCCAAGGCAGACCGGTTGGCTTCTTCAAGGCCGTCCACGCCGACAAACTTCTTGTCCAAACTGAACTTCGCATCGTAACGCAATCGTAGTAGATAGCTATTGTGGTTGACGGTTCTTCCAATTTTATTTTCGGGGGCGGGAAATGAAATCCAAATTATTTATGTATCTTTCGAAAGTTCCAGCTGTTCTCATATTGTTTTCTTTGGTCGCCTTTGGCGTGACAGTCGGTGCAGAAGCCCAGCCAGCCGTTCGTTCTAGAGGCGCGGCGCCTCTAAATGCTGTCACTCTTGTCGTGACTCCCAATCCCGCCAAAGTGAAACAAAAAGTGACCCTGATCGCGTCCGTCACGACGAACAGCAAGGCGGCCACTGGCGGCACAGTCACGTTTTTCGATGGAAAGCTCGCCATCGGTAGAATGCAGATAGTCGGCAATCATCCGGCCAAGGGTTACACGACCGGCACCGCGACATGGACCACCATCGTCGCCCCTGGCTCTCACTCCTTGATTGCGGAGTATGAAGGAATAGCCAGTTCGCCGCAGATCGCGCGCTCGAAGCCCGTGGCACTGAAAATAACGGGTAAAACCGGCAGCACGACAGTGCTAACCGCGAAAGCAAATACGCAAAATCCGAATAACTACGATTTCACTGCAACGGTACGAGGATTCGGGTTCGCAGCCCCAACCAGCTCCGTGGACGTCACCGACGTCACAACGAACACCGACCTGGGCAGCGCAACGCTCAATCCGAAAACCGCTTCGCACACTTTTGCAAAAGCATTAGTAACACCCGCTGCCGGCCAGCCTGTGCAATCCGTCGTCGCCGACTTCAACGGCGACGGATTCCCGGACGTCGCCATCGTAAACGCTGTTTTCGGCCCCAGTACGATGGCGGTATTGCTGGGCAAAGCCAACGGTGAGTTTCAGAAGCCGGTTTCGTACTCGACCGGCTATTTCACCAGCGGAATCATCACTGGAGACTTCGATAACGACGGCATCCTCGACTTGGTCGCGATGAGCCAGGACGGTAGCGTTGCCGTGTTCCTGGGCAACGGCGACGGCAGTTTCCAAACGCCGAAGACCTACACTCTCGGCGGATTGCCGGTAGCCATCGTTGTCGGCGATTTTAATCGCGATGGTATCCTCGACTTCGCGAGCACCGACTACTTCGCCAACACAGCTTCCATTTCAATCGGGAACGGTGACGGAACATTCCAGCCGCCAGTTCCCTACCCGGTTGGCAGCGGACCTTATGACATCGCCGCCGCCGACTTCAACGGCGACGGTTACCTCGACCTCACCGTCGTCAATGACAACACCAATACCGTCAGCGTCCTGCTTGGCAAGAAAGACGGCACATTCCAAAAGCAGAAAGTGTTCAGCACCGGCAACCAGGTTGAGTTCGTGACTACGGGAGATTTGAACGGCGATGGTAAACCCGACATGGTAGTCGCGAACTATGCCGACCAGGCGGTGGGAGTTCTGTTGGGAAATGGAGATGGGACCTTCCAAAAGCAGCAAACGTATAAGGTTGGCGGACCCGACTCCGGTATTGCTATTGCCGATCTGAATGGTGACGGCAAACCCGATCTCGCCGTGTCGTATTACCATCCTGAAAAAATCGGCGTGTTGCTCGGCAAGGGAGACGGAACGTTCGCCGCCGTGCGCGACTACGCCACTGGACAGACGCAGGGTTACGAAGTAACCATCGCCGACCTTAATGGAGACGGCGCGCCCGATATCATCAGTAGCGACCTGAACGCTTCCGTTAGCGTCCTGCTAAACGTTACCGCGACCAAGGCAACACTAACCAATGTGGTAGTTCCGGGAACTACCAAGGACACGGAAGAAATCGTGGCCAAGTATGCGGGAAACTCGAGATACGCAATCTCGAAATCCGCTCCAATCAAGGTGAAGGGCTCGGGCGGAAACTAGGGCAAGTTTCCGCCACGGCCAGAGGCAACCCCTGTTGTAAGCAGGTGTACGACCGAGCCCGAGCTCTCGACAGAGATTTTCCGCGGCCCCTTCAAGCCTTCTTGATCAGACGTGTGAGCCACACCAGGATAACCGCACCGACGAATGCCACGATGATCGAGCCGATCATTCCGCCGCCCGGCCAGATTCCGAGCATCCCGAAGACCCAGCCACCCAAAATACCGCCGAGCAATCCCAGGATGATATCCACGACGACGCCGTACCCGCCGCCCTTCATAACCTTGCCAGCCAGCCAACCGGCGATCAGTCCAACCACAATCCAAGCGATCAAACCCATAACCATCCTCCTTGCCGCGATTTGGACTGGACCTTCAACTCTATCCCCCAGTCGCCGGAACTATACACCCGAGGCTGTTGATCCGCAATGTGATGCGTTGTCAGGGTAGTGGTGGCGGCCGAAGCTTTCAGCGCGAACACGGCGCTATCGGTACGTTGCTCTGAAACCTTGAACCGGCCCGTCGCTTGTGTGTTGGAATTGGCCGGCAATGACGTTCTTGTCGTTGACGCCGCCACCCCAGGTTTGTGCGGCTTTGGGATAGTTGAACGTATAAAACTTTCCAGCGTGAAGCAGCGCGCCGTGGAAGGCGCCGCTGTCACCGACCCACTGGTACGTCACATCGCCAGCGGAATTAATACCCGTCGCATACGAGCCGAGCGCTTTGGGAACGTTGATCGTCTTGTAGGTTTTGCCGTCGAACAGAGACGTTTGCGCCGGAGCCATCCGCGAAGCCGCCCAATATAAAACAATCTTGCCGCCATTATTGATGCCGGCGGCGTAAGTGATGCCCGCTCCGGGCACATTCAGGACGGTGTACTTCTCGCCTTGCAGAAGAAATCCATGCACGATCTGCGCCACGTCGGCAAAGTAACCGACGACGTCTCCGCGATCATTAATGCTGCTAGCAAACGCGGCCACCGCACCGATTGGGCCTCGTATGTCTGTAAACTTTCCGCTCTTGTACAGGAACGCCACGCCGTTTCCGTTGGAGGTGCGATAAAAGCCCACTACGGTACTGCCGTTTGGATTGATCCCCGTCGCCAAACTGAAAGTGCTTTTCGCTGGATCCAGTGTTATCACTTTCTTACCCTGCAAAATGTATCCGTGGTAAACCATCTTCTTGTCCTGGTAAGTCCCGACAGAAACCCCAGCGTTATTCAGCCCGTAAGGAATCGTTTGCACGGCTCCAGGAATAGTTTCCCGAGTGAAACTAAAAGACAGCTTCGGTGCATCGGCCGCAGCTGCGGTCGCAACGAGAAGGCCTAACAAACTCCCAAGTGTGCCCCATGTTGATCGGCAGCTCTTCATCAAGACAATTCCCCTCCGCAAAATCCCACGGGGCGGCAATTATGTCCGCCTAGCCGCGGGTGCGTCAAGGAAGAAAAGCAGACTGGACCTGGAAGCGAGAGATCCGCCTGCCGAGCCGAAGATGCACGCCAGTGTGAGAAAATTAGGCCAGCCCACACTGGCCCCGTAGCTCAGATGGATAGAGCAGCGGTTTCCTAAACCGAAGGTCGCGTGTTCGACTCACGCCGGGGCCACCAGAGGGTTTTGCCAGCCTACACTCTCCGCAGCTCGATTAATTTTTGATGCGCAACGTCAGTCATGCGGAAAGGTAAACAACCGCCCGCCTGGCCAACGCGGGTAGACGCTCTCACAAAAGCTGCGCAGCAGCTGTCGCTCGGACCTGGACCTCGCGATTCTTGGAACCAGTTTTCTCCACCGTCGGTCCTGGCGTGACCACGGTTCGCGCTCCCAGTTGCTCGCTTAGCCGAAGTTCTCGTCCTGACGTTGTTGTCGCCATGGATGGCAGCGGCAGCTCGCTTGTCGGAAGCATTCCCAAGGCTTGGTTCTTTCCTGCTTTTTTGGCTTCGTAGAGCGCACAATCGGCCAGGCGCAAGACTTCGTCGTATTCCACGGTTTCAGGTGCGCGGACAAACCAGGGAAACACCGCCCAACCAATGGAGCAGGTGCAGCGCAGTTCCTGCCCGCCCTTAATTACGCACGCGCCGCCGCCCACTGCTTGCAGCACGCGCTCCGCCAGAATGCTGGCTTCCGCACGATTGGTATAACGCGAGACCACCAGAAACTCATCTCCACCCCAGCGCACCAGCACGTCGGAGTGGCGTATCGCCGAACTGATTTGCCGCGCAATCTCGACCAGCAACTGGTCGCCGACTTCATGTCCATATTCGTCGTTGACTTCTTTGAAGTAGTCGCAGTCGATGACATAGAAAACCAGATCAGGATTGCGATTTCCTGTCAGATCTTTTGCGGCCGAGTAGCCGTGAGCTACGCGCCGCGCATCGCCGGCAATGGTCGCCGTAAGATAGCGGCGGTTCTTGGTTCCGGTCAGCAAATCGGTGTGCGAGTCTTCCCGCAATTTCTGACTACTGCGCGCAATTTCCTTGTCCAACCCATACTGCTTGATCCACAACATCGCGCCCATCACCATCATGGTGGCAAGCGTAAGCAGCATGCGGAAATTCTGCACTCGCGCCGGCGCATGGCTGACGTACAGCGCCCATCCAGCCAGCACGGGCAGAGAAAGAATTGCGACCATGCCCAGCGCCGCCACCCAGATTCCGCGTTTGCCCGCGACCGCTTTGTATGAGGTTGTCCGCGACAACAGCCGCCGCCCCAGCAACCCCATCGCACAGAACCACAGCACTGAAATCAACAGCGGGGTGTCATAGGCGCTACCCGTGTAGTACCTACCAAAATCAATAGCGATGCTGGCCGCGATCGATCCGATCGCGTACAACAAACCCGCGCCCAGCAAGTTGCCATAGATGATTTTCCACGCTCCGCCGCTGCGCACCCACGCGGTCAAAGCACAGATAAGAAACACAACGTGTTCGAGAAAATAAACCAGATCAAAGCTGCGGCCATACAGCCCCGCATCAGGCGAAACATACTGCCAGGGAATCACGACAAACAGGTAAAGATAGAGCCACCAAACCAGCAGCAGCGTAAAGTCCAACCCACCCAAAGGAGCGACGGACTCGTCCCCTTCCAGATCCGGCCGCACCACCAGTGCGCCCATCATCGGAACCAAATGAAGGAATAGGATGATGTCGCCTACAAACGGATTGGGAACGTCGGTGCGCAGGAATACTTCAAAATAGGTCCAAAGAATCTGCGCAACCAACCAAATCCCAAAACCCAGCGCCATGAGCACCCAGAAGAGTCTGGTGCGCTGCTCCGTCCCTGGAATGTTGGCCACTACTGCGAGCAGAGCCGACAAAAGAAGAACACACTGCGTCAGATCGCCAAACGCGGTCAGCAAATAACTATGAGGAAGGGAGAACGAGAGAACGGCCGCAACCGACACCAGCACCGCGGTGAAAATCCAACACTTCTCCCGTGCAGTGAGAGCCTGACGCACAGAATAATTTTAGGGCAGCACGGCATTACCTCAATGTTACCGAGGTCACCGCGCCCAAGCGGTCGCGCAGCAGAAACAGAAATTGCTTAATCGATGGACTTCAGGCGGAACGGGTTTCGCCTGACAGATTGCTGGTTGCAAACTCGGCTCGTCGGGGGGGGAACGCGCCTAGCTTCCTTGCATCGTTACCGGCAGCAGTAACTGCCGCCGCCGTTCTCCTGCACAACCAAAACAATAGAACCACCGTGGTAATACCAAAGAAAAGCCAGCCCAACAGGAACATCTGAAGCCAATGCATACAGATCCCCTTCACAACGCGGCAACTCCCGCAGTGAGGGCCTGATTATATGTAAAAATAAGTGCCTTGGGAATAGTGCAAATGTTTTACCTTAAACTGCAACTGGAGGAACCCGTATCGCTTACTTTTTCTGCAAGTTACAGTCTAATCAAGCGTTACCGTAGTGTGCTTTTGCGATTGCGGGAACTAAGTCGCGCATATCTGAGTATCAACATAGACAACTTATGCGTTTGATTTTCGATATCTTCGCCCAGACCCTGCGAACTCTGTGGGCTCATAAGCTGCGCTCTTTCCTGACCATGTTCGGAATTGCGTGGGGTGTCGGATCGTTATTGCTCTTGGTCGGCTTGGGTGAGGGCTTTCGTTCGGGAAATCGAAAGCAGTTTGACGAAATCGGCGAGAACGTACTGTTCATCTTCGGCGGACGCGCACCCACCGTCAACGGAAGTTTCACCAGCCTGCGGCAATACTACCTGACCTCGAAAGACTACCAGGACATTCTGGCGGAGTGCCCCGACGTGGGCGTGGCTGTGCCGATCATTGCACGGGACGACATCCGCGCGGTCAGCGACTTCTACCAGAGCAGCGGCCGGTTGATGGGAGTTCCGAGCAAATTCAGCCTGGTACGCTACACGCCAATAGCCGATGGCCGATGGATTAACGAACTTGACGACGCGCAGAAGCGCCCGGTGATCGTGCTCGGCGACGAGGCTCGTCGTGTGCTGTTTCCAGGGCGGCCTTCGATCGGTAGCACCGTTCTGTTGAACGGAATTCGCTTTCAAGTAATCGGCACGTTGAAGAAGATCGGACATGGTGACAGCAACACCATGAATCTGAGAATTTTTATCCCCTTCAACACCATGCGCGATAACTTCCAGCCGCTGAACATGGGCGAAATCGACAACGCGATTTCCTTTATCAACTACCAGCCGAAATCGCGCGAGTTGCACGAATCCGCCAAGGAGGAGATTCACAAAGTCATCGCCCGCAATCATGGCTTCGACTATCGCAATCTCGACTCTTTCGACGAATGGGACACCGTCCGTACCTCCGATCAGGTTGGCAAGATCTTCGACGCCATGAACCTTTTTCTAGGGAGCGTCGGCTTGGTGACTCTCGCCCTCGGAGCCATTGGCATCATCAATATCATGCTGGTCGCGGTGGCCGATCGCACCCGTGAAATTGGCCTGCGCAAGGCCCTCGGCGCGACCAACCGCAGCATCATGTTTCAGTTCTTTATTGAAGGCGCATTTCTGACACTCCTCAGCGGCGGAATCGGCATGGGATTCGCGGCCGCGCTCATGTCAGCGCTCTCACTCCTTCCCTCGCCTCCGGGATGGGATACGCCCAAGCTGGTGCCAGCGACCGCAGCGCTGGCTATCGGTTCGCTGGCCTTCGCGGGTGTGGTCGCAGGCTTGTATCCGGCACGCAAAGCGGCTCTCCTCCAACCCGTCGAAGCCTTGAGGAGAGAGTAACCGTGAACAACGATTTACTGGGGCAAGCCTACAGCGCCATGCGGCACGATTTGCGCAAAACTGTGCTTACCATGCTCGGCATGGCGTGGGGCATTGCTACGGTTGTGCTGCTGCTCGCCTACGGCGATGGATTCGCTCGCGCCATCGACAACATTTTTGAAAGCTTCGGCGCAACCGCGGTCGGTATTTTTCCCAATCGTACTTCCGAACAAGCCGGCGGCAACAAAGCCGGCGTGCAAATTCGCTTCACCAATGACGACGTCGAACTGCTTCGTAACGTGGTGCCCCTCGCACGCCACATCTCGCGGGAAGTCGACAAGCAGAGCAAAGTCCAGTTCGGTCCCCGATCTTTCAGCTTCCCGGTAAATGGCGTTGACCCTTCCATCATCGACATCTGGAATCTCGGCGTGGCCGAAGGCCGCTTTCTCAATGATCAAGATAACTTGAGCCACGGTCTCTACGCCGTTCTCGGTTCGGAAGCGCGGGACAAACTTTTCTCCGGCATGCCGGCACTCGGTGAAACCATTCGCCTGGACGGAGTTTCATTTCAGGTGATCGGCGTCCTTCAGCCCCGTATGCAGGAAGGCGACAACGACGACAATCGTGTGGTTTATGTCCCCTACAACTCCATGGATATTCTGAGGGACAACCATTACCTCGACGGCGTCTGGCTCGATTCCGAGGGATTGGAACACGACAAACTCACCAAGACGCTGCGCGATGCGCTAGCTCTGGCCCATAACTTCAAGCCCACGGATGAGCGCGCAGTCTTCATCTTCGACGCGCAAAAGCAGCTCAGCCAATTCAACATCATCAGCATGGGACTGAAAATCCTGCTGGCCTTCATCGGAACCATTACGCTGGGCATCGGAGGCATCGGCCTGATGAACATCATGCTGGTGTCCGTCACCCAGCGCACGCGAGAGATTGGCGTGGAAAAGGCGCTGGGCGCCCGCAAGCGCGATATTCTGTTCCAGTTCCTCGCTGAAGCCATGGTCATCACGGCGGCGGGCGGAGTCCTGGGCATCCTGCTTTCCTACGCCGTATCGCTCTCCGTCGGGACGCTGACCTTATATAGCGCGATGGCTACGCACGCCTCAGCCGGTGACATTCAACTGATCGTTGCCCCGAAGATCCTCATCATCGCAACTACCATTCTCGCCCTGGTAGGCGTAGCCAGCGGAATGTTTCCAGCCCTCCGGGCCGCCAACCTGGATCCCATCGAAGCCCTGCGCTACGAATAAAGTTCGTGTGCGGGAGCGCCTCAAAGCGCTCCCCCTCGCCCATCAAGCTTTCTTCCCTGCCGTCGCCTTCTGTGCCTTCACCCGGATGAATGCATATGGCAGTTGAGGCAATGAATTGAAGCCCGCAGCCTTGGCGCAATACTCCTGCGCTTTCGCTTTGTCTCCTTTGCCCTGATACGCCTGGTACAAGCGGTAAAGGTCTTGAGGATTTTGCTGGTTGGCCTGCTCCAGTTCCGCAATCGCCGTGGGGTAGTCTTTCTGAGCCAAGGCGATCCTGCCCGCCAGTTGGTGCGCCTGCTGAATTTGCAGCGCGTTGTTCGATGCCTCCGCACCTTTGCGGAATTCCTCCGCATGAGCCTTTGCCTCCGCATAATTCGACATCCCTATCGCGATCGCGGCGAGATTGTATTCATGCAGCAGTTTCGAGTTGTCTTTGATCTCCTGCGACTGGCTTGAACTCTGGATCATCTCGAATGACCGATCGAACTGTTGTTTGGCCAGTTCATACTTCGGAACCTGGGAAAGAATGTTGCCCTTCGCCTGAAGGTCGGCCGCCATAGAAACCACATCGTTGTTTTTCTCGGCTACTGCAAATTCTTTGTCCATTTCTTGCGCTGACTTTTCCAGGTTGCCGCTGTCGGCTGCAACTACAGACAAACCGAAGAGCGCGGTGCGCAACTCCCCGTCATTCCGAGATTCAGCCGCGATCTTCTGCATCTCGGCCTCCGCCTCAGCTGCTTTGCCTGTATACAAGAGGTCGGCGGCGATTCCGAAATGCGAAGACGGGAAGTGAGAATTAATCGCCAGCGCTTTGCGATATTGCGCAATCGATTCGTCAAATCGCCCCATCTTCAACAGCAACTCGGCATAAGAATCGTAAGGATTGGGGTCACCGGGAATCAGCTCAACATATTTCTTGAACGCCAGCTCCGCGTTCGCATAGTCTCCCTGCTGGCGATAGGCATAGCCGAGGCTGTTATAAGTGGGCGAAAAGTTTGGAGCTACCTCCACAGTCTTCTTATAGTGCTCGATCGCCGGCCCCACTTCCTGCTGCCCAAAATAATAGTTGGCCAGGTTCACCTGGGCGCGCTCGTCGTTCGGATACGCCGCTACCAGTTTTTCCCAATATTCTTTTTGCTTCACCACATCGCCGTTGACTCCCGCCTGGTTTGCCAGGATGGTCAACTTCTCGCCTTCCGAAACTTTGTCCGCCAGACTCACGGCCTTATTAAGATGTTCGAAGAATTCCTTCGTGGTGGGAGAATTATTGGCTCGAGCCAATTCCGCGGACGCGAAATCCGGATCGAGTGCGATTGCCTTATCGAAGTGCTGTAGGGACTCTTGCCCCTGAAGCCTTTCCGTAAGATCGCGGCCCTGCACAAATTCGTTCTTCGCCTCATCAGACTTGGTGGTGATAGGAATTTTTCCGTCCGACGAAGCGGCCGCGGTTGTGGCAGTGTTCGTGTTGCAGGCCGTCCAAACTGCTACCGCAAGAATCAGCGGCATAGTCATTGCAAGATGAGTATGTTTGTTGTTCTTCATTGAGCCCTCCGTTGGGTGTCGAGCCGTTCGCGAGGGCTAACACAGTCGGCAGCCTATCGCATCCCGATGTTTTCTGGGGATTGGGTTACTAGACGTGAACCGTCAGAGGTTGGATAGCAGAAAGGGGGCAAGCAAGATTCAAGTCATTCGCGCGCGGTGAAACATAACAGCCGGACTGTGTGGCACGGTGCGCCCCGACCGTGGTGTTGAGGTCGACTTTGATCTCGACAGCAAACGCTCTACAGTTTCAACGAGGCCGCGAACTTCGGCGCTCTCCGGGCCTGCACCATTTGCTCGAAGCCATAAGCAATCTTCAGTAAAGTCGGCTCACTCCATGCACGCCCAAAAAATGAAATCCCCACCGGCAGTCCAAAAACGAATCCAGCGGGCACGGTAATGTCCGGGTATCCCGCCACTGCCGCCGCGTCGGAACTGCCACCCACCGCATGATCACCATTCGCCAAATCGGTCATCCACGCCGGCCCAGCCGTCGGTGCAACCAGGGCGTCGAGATGATACTGATCCATCACCGCGTCGATTCCCTCTTTCCGTGACAAGCGATGACTCGTCTCCACCGCATCCGTATATTCCTTGTTAGTAAGCGGCCCCTTGGCTTGTGCTTTGGTAAAGATGTCCTGCCCGAAGTAAGGCATTTCCTTGTCGGGATTGCGATCGTTGAATTCAATAATGTTTTGCAACGTAGCGGGCGCTCCCGGGCGAGCCGCCAAATATGCATTGAGATCAGCCTTCAATTCGTACAACAACACCAGGAACTCGCTATCGTTGAATTTTCCATGCGTAGGCAAGTCCGCAGGATCGATGATCTCCGCGCCATGTTGCTTCATCGCGTCAAGCAAGTTGTTCATCAACTTGTCCTGCGTTTCATTCGATCCAAAATATTTTCGCGCCACCCCGATGCGCGCTCCTTTCAGCCCATTGGGATCGAGGAACTTCGTGTAATCTGTCGCCGCCTTGCCCACACTGGCTGCAGTCGCGCTGTCCCGTGGATCCACTCCTGCCAGCGCACCGAGTAATATCGCGGCGTCACGCACCGTTCGCGCCATAGGGCCCGCCGTGTCCTGGGTATGAGAGATGGGAATAATTCCCGCGCGACTGACGAGACCAACTGTCGGCTTGATCCCCACCAGCCCATTTGCCGAACTCGGACAAACGACCGAACCGTCCGTCTCAGTTCCCACCGCCAGCGCACACAGATTGGCTGCCGCGGCTGCACCTGATCCGGAACTTGACCCACATGGATTGCGATCCAGGGCATAGGGATTTTTCGTCTGTCCACCGCGGCCACTCCACCCGCTGCTGGAATGGCTGGAGCGAATGTTCGCCCATTCGCTCAAATTTGTCTTGCCCAGGATCACCGCTCCGGCTTCGCGCAGTTTTTGCGCAACGAAAGAATCTTTCGCAGGCTTCGAGCCGAGCAGCGCCAAGCGATCCGGCGGTCGTCTGCATCCCGTCAGCGGTATCGATATTGTCTTTGATCAGTACCGGGATCCCGTGCAACGGCCCGCGCACGTGTTTCGCGGAACGCTCTTTATCCAGTACGTCGGCAATTGCCAATACATCAGGATTTACTTCCAGCACGCTCTTTACCGCAATTCCTCGTTGGTCGATCTCCTGAATGCGCGCGATATACTTTTCCGCCAGCGAATGCGCGCTGAACTTTCCCGATGCCATGCCCGCCTGCAAATCAGCGACTGTGATCTCATCCAGTTCAAACGGTTTGACACTCTCTTGACTGACACAAGGCGAGGATTCCGCCTGCTGCTCGACCACGCGAGCGCCGGCGAGCGCTGGCAGCACCAGCGCACCCACGCCCCCCGCAAGACTGGTCTGCAAAAAACGCCGCCGCGGCTTCGAACCGCAATCCATAGGCACTTCCGTATTCTTCGTCAATTCCATTTTCTGCCGCTCCGTAATCGCTCAAGATGTGAAACGGGATTATAGGCGATCAGTCGACCAGACGTGTCAAAGCCGGACGACCCCCACTGAGCTAGCGCGGATGGCAAGGCGCGTAGAAATATGCGGATCAGGTCCCAAACAATGAGACAAGGATACTCACAAGCCGATGGTCGTCTCAATCGTAGCCGTAGAACATCGCAGGCGGTGTGGTCGCTCTTGGACTTGGAGGGCGCGGTTCGTTCCGGGATGCGCTATTTCACTTCCAGTTTTTTCCTGATTCGCCGAAGTTCCATGAAGCACAGCGCCGTGGTAGTGCAAATAACGCAGCCAAACATGATCAAAACTTTCATATCCATGACCGCGGGCTCCCTCCCCGCTTTCGTTTGCACAGGCACTCAGATTTGTAAATCCACCAGTAACTGCTGATCTATTCAGAAGATACCGCAAAAACGTCAGCCCACTGTTGCTTCTCTAGCTTCGGAACATGTCCCCCCGAATAAAAGCTCGGTCCGCAAAATCGACTGACTCGACGTATAATAATCATTCATGCCTCGATACTCCATCGTTGTCCCGCTGCACAATGAGCAGGAAAACGTTACCGACCTCTATGATCGTCTCAAGGCGGTCATGGAAGTGCACGGCGAGAGCTTCGAAATCGTTCTGGTGGACGACGGCTCGCGTGATCGCACCTTCACGCTGCTGCGCGAAATCGCCGCCGTGGACAGTCGCGTAACCGTGGTTAAGCTGCGGCGCAACTTTGGCCAGACTTCCGCCCTGGCCGCCGGCTTCGATCACTCGCGCGGCGAATACGTCATCGCGATGGATGGCGATTTGCAACACGACCCCGCCGACATCCCAGTCTTTCTGGAAAAGATTGCAGAAGGTTACGACATCGTCAGCGGCTGGCGTAAGCAACGTATTGACAATCTCTGGCTGCGACGCATTCCCTCGCGATGCGCCAACTGGGTCATGGCCAAACTGAGCGGCGTCAACATTCACGACTTTGGCACGACCTTCAAAGCCTATCGCCGCGACATTCTTGATCAGGTCCCGCTCTACGGCGAGCTGCACCGCTTCATCCCGGCACTGGCCTCGTGGTATGGAGCCTCCATCTGCGAAGTCCCTATCCGCAATGTGAACCGCGAGCGTGGTGCATCGCACTACGGCATCACGCGCACTTTCCGGGTCTTCTTCGATCTGATTACGATCCGCTTCCTGCTCCGCTACCTCGCCCGCCCGCTACATTTCTTCGGAACCGTGGGCATGCTGAGCATCTTTGGCGGAAGTGGAATCGGCGCATGGCTGCTGGCACAAAAGTTTCTGCATGGTTCGGATGTGATGACCCAGCACGGCCCGCTGATGATTTTTTCCGCCGTACTGCTACTCGCCGGCTGAACATGCTGGCGGTGGGGCTCTTAGGCGAGATGCAGGTCCGCCACTTCCACGAACCCTCCCGCCGTGCCCCTTATTCCGTAGATCGAGTGCTTCGCGCTCAAAGCGAAGAACACACCGTCTCCGAGTAAATGAGTAAATTGGAGCCTAGGCGTGGTCCTTCCCGGCCAACAAAAACCTCAATCCCTCCGATCGACGTCACGCCCAGCTGCTACTCGCAACTTCACCCTCGCTGATATCCTCGAAGCCCTGCAACCCATGCCCCTCGCCCCTTCTGGCGAACCGCGAGACTTGCTGAGTTTGGCGACTATCTCGTGACACTACAGTTGCTTCCCTATTGACAGACCTTCCTCCGGCGAACATAATTTGTCCCCACGTGCTTCCTTGAAGTTATCTCGGCCGCTGAACCATAGCCAGGATCTCTTCTCGAATCGTGATAAGGCGCTCTAACAGAATCGTGTTCTTTAGGCCGCAATGCACCAGTCAGTGCTTTAACCACTCGACCCTAAGGAGGAGAAAACAATGAAAGATTGCAAAGCAGTGCTGTGCGCAATAGCAGTAATTCTGGCATGTGCTGTCGGCGCCTACGCCGGTGACGCACCCGCCTTGAGCTTTACGTTCACCAAAGCTAGCGTTCCGGGAGCAGTCATGACCGAGCCTGGCGGCGTTAACAACGCCGGCGTGAGCGTCGGACTGTACCTCGACAAGGGCAGCGTCCAGCATGGATACATTCTCAACGGGAAGAAGTTGACCAAACTAGATGATCCCAAAGCCGCCCCCAGCACAACCGCTGGCAGCAATATCAATCCTAACGGCGCCATTTCCGTTGTCGGATCCTACACCAGCAAGACCAACGGAGCCTCCGTAGGGTTCTTGTACAAGGGTGGTAAGTTCACCGACGTGGCTGGCCCTAAAGGCAACATCGGCACGACGGCTAGCGCGGTCAACGATACCGGAGCGATCGTCGGCTCCTACGTCGACTCGAACGGCGTCACCCACGGATATCTGCTGAAAGGCGGTAAATACACCACGCTCGACCCGCCCGGCAGCACCAGCACAACCGCGACCGGAATCAACAAGAGCGGCAAGATCGTAATGTTCTGGATCGACTCTAACGGCGCTTACGAGTCGTCACTCTACAACGGCAAGACCTACAAGACCATCAACGTCCCCGGCGCGGCGCACTCGCTCTCCTTGGATCTGAACGCTGCGGGCGATGTCTGCTATCAATGGATCGATTCGGGCGGCGTAAACCACGGCGCGTTGCTCCACCTCGGGAAATACTACAAATTTGACTTCCCGAAGAGCACCGGCACTTACGGTGGCGGAATCAACGACAAGAGCACAATCATCGGCGGCTATCAAACCTCCGCCGGTGGCAGCAGCTGGTTCGGCTACGAAGCCAAATTCAAATAACGCTTCCTAGCAAGGGTGTAATCGTGCGACGCGGTCTCGCAGAACAGATTTCTTCGAGACCGCTGCACGACCGCCAGGGTAATTCGAATCGTGGGCACGCGACTTATCAACAGGCGGAAGCCCTAACCTGCGCTGGAACCAGTTTCCGCAGGCCCCAATCTGAAGGTGCGCCGCAAAACCAACCAAGCCACCGGCCCCGCCGCCAGCAGCCACGGTGCATAGCGGAAAACGTAATCCTCGCTGTAGTAAACCTGCACGCTGCATAAAATCACAGGGAGCGCAATCGCCGCCGCCAATCCCAATCTTCCTCCTGGAATGCGAAACGGCCGCGGCGCATCCGGCATCTTGCGACGCAGTTGCCAAGCCGCCAACAGGGTCAGGATCGAAGTCGCAATCCGCGTCCAAATATAAACGTTGACCAGATTCACCACATTCGTCCCCGCCAGCAAACAATAAATCACCGTCGACACCGCAATCGCCCGTGCCGGCGTCCCGTATCGCGGATGAATTTTTCCCAACCATGCCGGAAGATATCCATCCTCTGCCATCGCCGCCGGAATCCGTGTGGTGTATAGAATTGTGCTATTGGAAAGTGAAGCGGTAGCGATAATCGAAGCCACCAACATCGCCACACCCAGCGCGTACCCACCAATCAACCTCGACGCGGTCACAATGTACCCGGTCTGCCACAGCTCCCAATTGCCGAGCGCCGCCAGCGCCAGTGTGGCCGGAACCGTATAGGTCAAAATATTCAGCGGAGTGTTCCATACCAGAATCTTCGCAAAGGTTTTCTGCGAATCCTTGATCTCTCCCACCACGCTTGATAACTGCTCCCAGCCCGCGTAGTTCCACATGGCAAGCGCCAGCCCTTTACCAAACACGCTGCCAAACGGCCGTCCCGGAGGAACAAAAGGCAGAAATGGATTGTGATGCCATTGCAGCAGCGCCGCCACACAGAGCCAGGCCACCGGAATCAAAATCGCAAGTTGCAGTAGCAGCGCCAGCCCGCCCGCAACTTGAATTCCCCGTGCATTCAAATAACTAAGCAGGCAAAGCACCAGCGCAGCTCCGGCCCACTTCCAACCCCCAGTCAACGCCGGCACATAATCGTGCACATAATCCATCAATAGGACGCCGTACACGGAGTTCAGCAGGAACGTCCCCGTCCAGTTCCACCACCCACATTGAAAACCCCAGAAGTCCCCAAAAGCCACGCGCACCCAGCGATAGAATCCGCCCTGCACGGGAAGAATTCCATTCATCTCCGCTGCCGCAAAACTTATCGGAATGCTCCACAGGAAAGGAACGAAGGCGAGAAAGACCAGAGCCATTCCCGGCCCTGCCCCCTGAAAAATCTCTTCGTAACCAAATGGCCCGCCCGCGGTATATCCATAAGCCAGCGCCAGCAGCGGCAAAAATCCAATCTGCCGCCGCTGCGCCTGCAAAGCCGCAGCGTTGTCATCCCGTTCTAAAGTTGATGTCATTCAGCGCGCCAGAAGTGCGCGCAATGATAGCCGACGGAACCGCCGTTTTCAATGGAATAGAACCTACGCAGAACCCGACTTCCTCTGTGAACCCTGTGTCTCTGCTCTATGGTAAACGACGTTGATTTGTCCCGCTATTTTGCAAACCCCTCTTTATTCACCACATAAGGCATCTTAGTAATGTCGCCGCCATAATTCCCTTCCAGCACATCAATCAAGCCCTGCGCTGTCCGACCGGCCATCCCCTTGTTCGGATCAGTCGACAAGCGCGTGATTTTCCCTGCGCTGGCAAAATGGGGAAACAGCCGACAGCGGTCCTCAATTGCCGGATCCCGCAGCGGAGAATCCGCAGGCAAAGGCTCCTTCTCATAAACATCCAGCGCCGCGCCGCCAATCCATTTTTCCCGCAACGCCTTGGCCAGAGCCGCTTCCTCGACCACCGGCCCCCGCGAAGTATTCACCAAGAACGCCGTCGTCTTCATCTTGCGCAAATTCGTTTCATTGAATAAATGATAAGTTGGGGTCGCACTCTCCCCTTCCCGCAGCAACGGCACATGCACGCTGACAAAATCCCCTTCTGCCAACGCCACATCGAGGGGTACATACTTGATCCAGGTTTTCTCCCGCTGAATGCCTCGCGCCTGCCGCAGGTCCATCAATTCCTGAATGGCTTTCACGTATTCATGGTTCTGATACGCGGGGTCGTAGCACAGAATATTCATGTCGAAGCCACTGCACTTTTTGATCATTGCCAATCCAATGCGCCCGGTGCCAATGATCGAAACCGTCTTCCCCGTGACCTCGTCCCCCAAAAACGGCAAATACGGATGCCAGAATCCCCACTGCAAATCCCGCGTCAAATGCTCCGCCGTCCAAAGCCGGCGCGCCAGCGCTCCCATCATGAAAAATGCAAACTCCGCAGTAGCCTCCGTCAACACATCAGCCGTATGTGTAAACGGAATCTTGTAACGATTCGCATCTGCCCGATTGATGTTGTCAAACCCCACCGCAATCTGCGCCACGACTTTCAAGTGTCCCTTACCCGCCTCAAAAATCTCCGCATCAATGGGATCGCGCAAAGTCGTAATCAACCCATCGATTCCGGATTTTACTTTCTCGACAATCAAACTCTTCGGCGGCGCCTCCGGCTTGGGATAAACTTCGACGTCATACCCTCGCTTGCGCAGCAATTCAATAGATTCCCCAATATCGCAAGAGGCGAACACTCGGAATTTTGCAGTCATTGTTTCTCTCAGGTTGGATTTTTGATGTCGCCACAAATCCGTGGCCGAGGGTGCCATTAGGGTGGGAAGCGAAACTCCTAATCTCACATTCCAATCCCTACAAATTCTGCTTCGTCCACGCATCAATCTGCGTCAACGCCTGATTCAAATTCTCCAGCGAATTTGCGATGCTGAAACGCAGATAGCCTTCGCCGTAATCCCCAAACGCCGTCCCCGAAAGGCAAGCCACTCCTGCCTCTTCGAGCAAAGCGTCTGCCAACTTCTTCGACTTCCAACCCGTCTTCGTGACGTTAGGAAAAACATAAAACGCGCCCTTCGGCACGCGGCAAGAAAAACCCTTGATGCGATTCAGCCCTGCAACAAACGCATCACGACGCTTCTGAAATTCCGATCGCATTGCATCTACGGTCGCCTGCGGACCGCGAATTGCCTCAATCCCTGCCACCTGGGTAAAACTCGCGGTACAGGAAGTGGAATTCGTCGCCAGGCGCGTGATATGCGCCGCCAAATCCGGCCGCATCACGGCATAACCCATGCGCCAACCGGTCATGGCATAAGTCTTCGAGAAGCCATCGAGTAAGATCGTGCGGTCCATGAATCCTGGCTCCGCCATAATCGAGTGATGCGCGCCGCCATCGAACATGAGGCGGCTGTAGATCTCGTCCGACAACACCATGATGTTGCGATCGCCAATCGCCTCGGCGATACCTTCAATATCGCGCTTGCTGAGCACGCCACCCGTAGGATTGTGCGGCGAATTAATAACGATCAGCTTGGTGCGGTCCGTGATCGAGTTCGCCAGCTCATCCACATCCAAGCTGAAATCCTTCTCCTCGCGCAGCCGCACGGGGACAGCTTTGGCCCCGACATAATGAATCATCGACTCATAAATCGGGAACCCAGGATTGGGATAAATGACTTCATCACCCACATCCGCCAGCGCCAGAATCGTGAAGAAGATAATCGGCTTTCCGCCGGGCACGACGACCACCCAATCGCTGGTAACCTTCACGCCCCGGCTGCGCGAAATATCCTCGGCAATCGCCGTCCGCAACTCCGGCAATCCTGCAGCCGGCCCATAGTGTGTCCAGCCTGCCTTCAGAGCGTCGATGCCGGCCTCCACCACGTTCTTAGGCGTGTCGAAGTCGGGTTCGCCGATTTCCAGATGAATAATCTTCTTGCCCTGGCGCTCTAAACCGCGCGCTTTGTTTAAGACCTCGAAGGCGGTCTCAGTGCCGAGCCGCGACATCCGCTCAGCTAATCGGAGTTCGTATTGCGTAGCGTTTTCCATGATTGAAGACTGACAATTATACCCCCAAACCGGCTGCACCAAGTCTCGCGGGTTCATCACGTTTATGCTTCGGATGAAAGACACGGCAACAACCGAGCAGCCCTCACGCTACTCCCAAAACCTCATCAAAAAGCCCGCCGAGTTGCTTCCACCTTAGATCGTTACTCCACATCCCAACCTGTGCCGACAGCCGCCTCGCGGCCATCTTTCGAGCGCACCTGAAAGGAACCGCGCGCACACCCCGGCCCGCGCCGTTTCCAGCCTCCAGCCCGCCCAAAAGACCATTCCCCAACGAGCACGCACTCCAGCCCCGTCTCTGATATGATCTGGAAACAGTTGGTTGTTTTCGACATGTTTACGCCTCATCCCAATCTCAACGACGACGTGAACAGCAACATCGTCCAGTCGGAAATTGAAGGCGGCGTTTCCCTGGGAGATTTATCCCCTTCCACCGTGCTCGAGATCGAAACCCAAAATCACCGCTATACCGCCGTATTCCTGGGCGAGAGTCAAGCCATGATTTCAGGCCATCCCGAATACTGCCCAGAACCGACACTGGTAGCGATTTCAGGCTCTACCTGGGGAGGCTCCATGCTGAAGCTCCGCTATATTGGGCGCGGCATGCACCTGGAGTTTTCTCATCCCGAATATCACTCGCCAATCGTGACCTCCCGCATTCAAGCCGTAAGAGAGTGCGCCAATTTCCGCTCCGAAACCAATTCCACGAAACACCGTTCCACCCACACCACCGAAGCGCAAACCGCAGCTTCCCCGCTGCGAACTCGCGGGAACTTCATCAAACCCTCGTAATCGCGCGGCAAACCTGCAGCAGCGCAACTTGAAGCCCAGCCACATCCCCGTGTATAAAAGAGACTGGGCAACGCAGTGAAAGGCCGAAGCAATTCCCTTCGCCGTTGACCGATTGCACCCTCGAACACCCAACAGGCTGCACAAAAAAGCGGCAACAGCGCGAAATCCGCGGAAGTGGTGGAACTGGCAGACACACCATCTTGAGGGGGTGGCGCCGAAAGGCGTGGGGGTTCAAATCCCCCCTTCCGCACCATGTTTACGATTTTTGCCGGGGCGCGCCTCCGGAAGGAAAGGTTCCTGTTAGAAGCGGCGGAGTTTGCCGGGTCCTCTTATGATTACTTTGATTACGATTATTCACATTGCGGTTTGTCTGTTTCTGATTATTGTGGTGCTCCTGCAGAGTGGAAAGAGTGGGGACATTGCTGCGGCTTTCGGTGGGATGGGGAGTCAGACGGCGTTTGGTCCCCGGGGCGCGGCCACTGCGCTTTCGCGGGCTACGACGTGGTCGGCCGTGATCTTTATGGTTACTTCGATCACGCTTTCCGTCGCGGCCTCACGGCATAGCAGTTCGAACTCTGTGTTACAGGGGATTAAAGCTTCGCCCGCTAAGTCACTGCCGGTTGCACCCGCGGCTCCGGCTCCTGCGAAGAAATAGGCTTGGGCGCGTAGAATCTGTTGCGGGCAATGAGCAGCACTCGTAGCTAGCCGTTTCTCAGCGGCCAAAAGGCGGTCGCCTGGTTCTTGCTTCTCGATTCTTAGTTACCTTTCCATGATTCATGAAATTCTCCCGGTTGGTCCGCTGCAGTGCAATTGCTCCGTGATTGGGGATGAGACTTCGCGGGAAGCGATGGTCGTCGATCCCGGGGACGAGATTCAGAGCATTCTAGCTCTGGTTCAGAAGCACAATCTTACCGTCAAACAAATTGTCATTACTCATGCGCACATTGATCACGTAGGCGGAGCGATGAAGTTGCGGGCTGCGACTGGGGCTCCAATTCTGCTCAACCAGAACGACTACGAATTGCTCAAGATGCTCGACATGCAGGCAGCTTGGGTGAGGATGGCTTCTCCCGGCAAAGTGGAGATTGATCAGAGCATTGGGCAAGCGGACACGATCAAGACGGGATCGCTTACGGCGAACGTGATTTTTACTCCCGGACACACCGAGGGTAGCGTGTGTCTTTATTTTCCAGCAGAGAAGAAATTGATTGCCGGGGACACATTGTTTGCGGGCAGCATTGGGCGCACAGATTTGCCGGGCGGTTCGTTTGAGAAGATCATCGATAGTCTGCACGACAAATTGCTGGCCTTGCCCGACGAAACGGTTGTGGTGCCGGGACACGGGCCGCAGACTACGATTGGCCAAGAGCGGGAGAACAATCCGTTTTTGAAAAGCTAGGGCTTAGGCATGGCCTCTGTATTCCGCCCTTGCCTGGACACCTCCACCTCCTAAAGCACAAACCTGTATCCCACCCGGCGCACCGTTCGAAAGTGTACCGGACGAGACGGATCAGGCTCCAGTTTCTGCCGCAATCTGAGAACGTGATTGTCTACGGTGCGGCTGCACGGATAGTTGTTGTACCCCCAAGCATGGTTCAGCAATTCGTCTCGCGAGATTACCCGCCCGGGATTAAGCAAAAAAAACTTTAGCGTTTTGAACTCTTGTGCGGTTAGCACGACCTGTTCGCCTGACGACCGGCTCACTTCCATGCTTGAGAAGTCAACGCGCACGTTGCCAAATCGAGAAACCTTGCCGCTGCTTACCTCGCTCCTATGAGCGAGAATCGATCCCATGTGCGCTCCGAACTCCTCCCGGCTCAATGGCTTTAATAGAAAAGTCCACACTGCTGTCGAAATTGGCTCGAACAAAGTTTCTGCTTGCTGCGGAGATTCTTTAGCCCATGCGAGCAGCACTTCGAGTGCGCTGCGGACGTGGCGATATCCATCGGGGAGCTGCGGCTCTCCTGTTTGTTGATGCTTTAAACCGGTCTGCCGATGGTCTTGATTGGCGGTCAGCATCGGTATCGGCTTGGTGGAAAAGTCCTCGCTTAATTGTGAACTCTGTGCCTTCATCATTTCGCGCCTCCTGGCGTTTGGTTTTCATCCTCAACAGCCACACTGCCAAGCATTTTCATCAGAATCTGCGGTAACTCTTCAATCGTCTGGAACCTCGCGGTTCGGCCGGATGCCACATGCTCCACGCGGCCGGAGAACTTGCCTGAAGCAGATCCAGTTACGCTCCGAAATTGGATGACGAATGCGTTTTCGTGTTGTAATCCCGTCATCACTACCCGAGGGTAGTGGGAAGCTGCTGGGAAGTCATAATGCAGTGGTCACGTTGCGGTGGTGTTTCGGTGGTGCGTACGCGATGATTAATAATTGAATCTGCAAGCTCATTCGAGTAATCAATTGTGACTAGCCATTCGGAACGACCTTGGCGTGTGTCCGCGGTGTTTGCCAGACAATGCAAGCTCAAAAAGACATCACGTTCGGAAGTTTCCGTCTCGACTTCACCAACGAGTGCGTGTGGCAGGGTTCCCGCGCCATATCGCTGCGCCCTAAAGCCTTTGCCGTCCTGAAACTCTTAGTCGCGCATTCCGGGCAACTGGTCAGTAAGCAACAAGTGCTCGACACGGTGTGGCCTGGCACTTTCGTTGGCGATGCAGTTCTTAAAGACAACATCCGGCAGCTACGTGAAGCCCTGAACGATGACGCTGCATCACCCCATTACATTGAGACCGCTCATCGCCGGGGATATCGTTTTATCGGGCAAGGGGCGGCCACGAGCGGGATCGACATTAAACAAGGACCTGTTTCCGAACTCCCTCCGAGAGCATCTGCGTTTCCCTTATCGACTCCAATCCTCGGCCGCGAAACCGAGTTGGCGAAAATGCAAAACTGGCTGGATCGCGCTCTATCCGGCGAACGCCAGACCGTCTTCGTCACTGGGGAGCCGGGGATTGGAAAGACGACGACCATCAACGCATTTCTTGAAAACTCCATTGGCACTCCGGGCCTGCGCGTGGTGCGTGGACAGTGTCTCGAACACTACGGCTCCGGAGAAGCGTATCTCCCGGTGCTCGATGGTTTGTCGCGTCTGTGCCGCTCGCAGGGCGGAGCCGAAGTGCTGGATTTATTGCGCCGACACGCGCCAGCATGGCTGGCACAGATGCCTTCTCTGGTTCCACAGTCGGAAAGAGCCGAACTCCACTCTCAAGCAGCGAATGCAACGCGGGAACGAATGCTACGCGAGATAGCGGAGGTGATTGAGACATTATCCTCGGAAAGCCCTTTGCTCCTCCTCTTGGAAGATTTGCACTGGAGCGACTACTCGACGCTGGATCTTGTCTCCTATCTGGCGCGTCGCCGCGACCCGGCGCGCCTGATGGTCATCGGTACCTATCGACCTGTGGATGTGATCATCCGCGACCATCCGCTGAAAGGTGTAAAGCGAGAGTTGCAGGCCCACGGCCTGTGCCAGGAACTTCCGCTCGAATATCTCTCGGAAGACGCCATCGGGCAGTATCTAAACACGCGGTTTCCCGCTCACCAGTTTCCGCCTAGATTGAAACGCAGCATTTATCAGCGCACCGAAGGCAATCCGCTTTTCATGGTCAATCTCGTGGAGTATTTGACTGACCAGAAGATCATTATTGAAGAGCAAGGAACGTGGAAGCTGGGTGTCGCCTTGTCAGAAGTCGAACGGGAGGTTCCATCCAACCTTAGGCAACTGATCGAAAGACAGATCGATCGGCTCAGCCCCGATGAGCGCTTAGTGCTCGAGGGGGCTTCGGTGGCGGGAATGGAGTGTTCCGCGGTGGCCATCGGAGCGGGGCTGGATATGCCGGTTGAAACCGTCGAATTTCATTGCGAGGAATTGGCACGACGCTATCACCTGCTGTCGCCTGGTTGGCTGGTTGAACTCCCGGATGGAACCATTACTCCGCGGCACCGTTTTATTCACGTTCTCTATCGCGACGTGCCTTACCGGCTTATGCCGCCCATGCGTCGCTCGCTGATTCATCAGCGCATTGCCGAACGAGGAATCACCGCATACGGCGAACGGACCAGCGAAATCGCAGCTGAACTCGCGATGCACTTTGAGCAAAGCCGTGACTGGCCGCGCGCCCTGAAACATATTCTGCATGCTGCAGAAAACGCGGCGGCCCGTTCCGCTCACCATGAGGCCGTCGACCTCGTGAACCGCGGTCTGGAGGCGGTCAAATTCCTTCCCGAAACTGACGAGCATGCCAAGCAGGAAATGAAGCTGCGAATGATCTTGAGCGTTTCCCTGATGGCACTCAAGGGATTCGCCTCGGCGGAAGTGGAACGCATCAACGCGCGCGGGCGCGAACTCTTCTGGCGGCATGGCCCTTCCCCAGAGTTGTTCTACATGCTGTGGTCGCTGAATTTTTACCAGCAGTTCAGCGGCGAGCTGCGTTCGTCGCTGGAGAGTTCATATCAGCTGATGCAGTTAGCCGAAGACCTCAAGGACGGCCCACTGACCATGGAAGCACACCGTTCCATAGCCGCGGTGCTGGTCTTGCTGGGGCGATGCTCCGAGGCGCTGGAGCACATTGAAAAGGGCGAGGCACTTTACTCAACCCATCGCAACCAGCAAAACCGGGTATTCGTCAGCTTCGATAGCAAAGTGATGTTCGATTGCTTTGGTGCTCTGGCACTCTTGGCACTTGGCTACCCCGATCAGTCCGCAGCCAGATTAACTTCAGGCTTGGCTCTGGCGAGAACGCTTGCTCATCCCGAGACTCTGGTAGTCGCCGGGCATGTGGCCGCGCAGATCCATCATCTGCGTGGCGAGCCTGCTCTGGTCTGCGAATACGCGAAAGAGGCGATGGAGCTCGCGGAAGAATATGGCTTAGCAATTTGGCGAGCCTACGGTTTGGTCGAACTTGGCTGGGCGGAGGCGGAACTGGGAAATTCGCAAACTGGAATTCAGAAGATGCAACTGGGCATGGCCGAATACGAAGCCACAGGCGCAAAACTCCGGTCACCGTACTTTATGGGATTGCTGGCTGATCAACTAGGAAAAACAGGCCAAGTTGAAGAAGGACTTGAAGCCATCACCAAGGCGTTGAAGCTTGCCGAACTCACTGGCGAAGGATATACGCTAGCCGAGATGTATCGCATCAAAGGCGAGCTGATTCTAAAGAATGGCGATCGGGTGCCGGCGAGCAAGCGCCCGGTTCGTGCGCGTTCCCATGCCAAGGAAGCCCCTGCGAGTTTGCTTGAGGCGCAGTCCTGCTTTGCCGAATCCGCAGCCGTCGCCAAACGGCAACAGACGAGATCGTGGGAATTGAAGGCAGCTATCAGCCTGTACGGCCTCCAGTCACCGCCCGCGAATCCTACTCCCTCGGAGCTTGCTTCCATTTATTCCTCATTCACCGAAGGCTTCGAAACAGCAGACCTCAAGAAGGCCAAGGCACTGTTATCTGGGGCGGGACTCTGAGTGTGACGGCTGAAACCGGGCAATAGCACTGGCTTGGGCCGTCTCTCAGCTCCGGTTGTCGTCAACGAGTGTAATCGCGATTTTCCCGCAAGCTCTTACATCTTGAATTAGACTAGGCCCTCTTGACTCCGAGCTGAGGAGCTCCCCATGAAGCTATCTGTGTTCGTTGGAACCAGTCTCGACGGTTTCATTGCGCGCCGAAATGGTCAATATGATTTCCTGCCCGCCGGTGGCGGCGAGCCTCATGGGTACGACGAATTCATCGCCAGCGTTGATACCATCCTGATTGGCCGCAACACCTTCGAAGTCGTTTTGAAGTTACCCAACTGGCCTTATGGCGATAAGCGCGTCGTAGTTCTAAGTCATCGTCCGCTCGACTTTTCTGGAATCACGGGGCGTGTTGAACAAATGTGCGGCGATCCCACACAGATCGCCCAGGATCTCGCGGCAACCGGCGCTAAACACGTCTATGTCGATGGCGGGATCGCCGTCCAGCAGTTCCTGCGAGCTGGCCAAATCCACCACATCATCATTACGCGCGTACCGGTCTTGATCGGCGAGGGCATTCCTTTGTTCGGCAGCTTGCCACAGGACATCAAGCTCCGGCACGTCGCTACTCGTCAATATAAGAGTGGCTTAGTAACGAGTGAATACGACGTAACGCCTTAGCACCACATTAGCCCTCCCGGATCTCGATCTGTTCTGATTTTGTAACAAAACACTTTTGTTTGCCGACCGATAGGGAATCTTGCTGGACAATTCCAGGAGAGTCCCTTTCATGGCTAATTTGTCGACGGCGAAGCTGATCGGTTCGGCGCTGATCGTGTCCGATGACGCGATGGCTACACGCCATTTAACCGAGGCATTGCAGGAACTGGCGTTGTCGGTCGAGGTGTGCATTAAAGTAGCGGGTGGCTTGGACCGCGTGGAGCGGACGAAGCTGGAAGTTGGCGTCATCGATTTTGCGCTGGGCGACATGGCTCCCGTTTTCTTGGAGAGGATGCGGGCGTCGGCTTCGAACCGAACGGCGGTGACGTTCGCAATTACCAGCAGTAGTGTGGAGACAGCTCGTGCGTTGCGGGCGGGATCTACGTTTGCATTGGAGAGGCCGTTGAGTTTGGATTCGATACGGCACACGCTGCGGGCGGCTTATGGGTTGATTGTGCGGGAACGGCGGCGGTATTTCCGCTATCCGATTACGGTGCCGGCGGCACTGAGCCGGAAGGCAGCGCCGGAAATTTTTGGGAAAACAGTGAACGTTAGCGAGAGCGGATTATTGTTTACGGCTCCGACTCCACTGATGCCGGGGAGCGAGGTGACCGCGCAATTCAGCCTGGCGGAGCCGCGGATTTCAATTTCGGCGGAATGCAAAGTGCGATGGAGCAACGATAAGGGCGAGGCAGGATTGTCGTTCATATTCTTGCCCGCGAACAGCGGAGCGGAATTGCAGGCGTGGCTGGCGCGGAGGTTGGAAGAACAGTTGGGACGCGTGGGGCAGGGTTTGCCGACGGCGGGCGGTCAAGGCGGGTTGCCGAAGCCGGGCGGAACGGATTATATGCCGGGATTCAAGCGATGAGTGTCGGGTTGGAGTGGTAGGCTGTTCTAATGAAGGTTGTTTCCCGCGGATGGTTTCTCTTCTTATTGTTATCTCTTTCTTTTTTCTTTCTCCCCGTCGGGCGTTTGTGGTCTGGCCTCGGCGCAGCAAGCCTCATCTAGTCAACCGGCTCCGGCGGAGAAATTGCGGATTCCGGGCATTTCCGATGCTGGCAAGGTGAATGACTTTCTCTATCGCGGTGGGCAACCGAAAGATGACGGACTAAAGGAACTTAAACGGTTGGGGATTGGGACGATTGTCGATCTACGCGGCGAGAAGCATTCCACCATGGAGAAAGAGCGCGCGGATGCGAAAGCGCTCGGGATGCACCTGGTCAACATCGGGGGCAACGGATGGTCTCCGCCGGAGGATGAGCAGGTGGCGCAGTTTTTCTCGTTAATTCGGGAGCAACCGCGGCAAAAGATCTTCGTGCATTGCTGGTTTGGCAGCGACCGGACGGGAGTGTTTATTGCGATTTATCGCATCGCTTTTGATGGCTGGACACCGGAACAGGCTTTGGCAGAGATGGATAACTTTCATTTCAAGGGATTCTGGCATCCGGCGATGAAGACGTATGTGCGGGATTTTCCGGCGCGGCTGGCGCGGTCGCCGGCTTTGGCGGCGTTTCGAGGGTTGAAGAAGTGAATGGAATTTCTTAACAAAGAAATTCTTTCACCACCGAGAGCGGATCGGGCCACAGAGGATGCCTCAATCATAGACGACGCAGCGGTTCACTAAGGAATTGGGGACAGCCGAGGCGGCTGTCCCCGCAATCAAAGTTAGCGCAGGGCTTCCATGGCTTGCTCGAGGACTTCCCTTCCCGGTCGGGTTATGGACGGCGGCAGCGTAGCCAGGGGTTCGCTGGTCATGTTCAGCATTTCGATGAAGCTAGGGGCTTTGGGGTTGACGTAGAAGACTCCGGTGAGCACTTCGCCTTTTTCGTGGGCTTCGTGCAGGCGAGAAATCGCGGCGATGCGGTTGGTCGCGTCGTAATCTTCTTCCAGTTTGCTTAGGCGCAGGCGCGAGCCGTCATGCATGGTGACTTCGACTGTCGTTCCGGCGTCGTACTCGACGTTGATTTCTTCGAACGCTGGGACGAAGCTGACATCTTGAATCGGCTCTTCGTGATCTTTCATGTATTTGTAGGATTTCGTCGAGCCTTCGTGGTCATTGAAGGTGACACACGGCGAAACCACGTCGAGCATCGAGGTGCCTTTGTGGGCGATGGCGGCTTTGATCATGGCGTGCAGCTGCTTTTTGTCTCCGGAAAAAGAGCGGCCGACGAAAGTCGCGCCCAGCGTGATGGCCATGGCGCAGGTATCGATCGGTGGAAGGTCGTTGATGACGCCGCTTTTTAATTTGGAGCCGAGATCGGCTGTGGCCGAGAATTGGCCTTTAGTCAGGCCGTATACGCCGTTGTCTTCGATGATGTAAATGATCGGCAGATTGCGGCGCATCAAATGAATGAATTGCCCAACGCCAATCGAAGCGGTATCTCCGTCCCCGCTGACTCCCAGCGCAATTAATTTCTGATTTGCCAGGACTGCGCCGGTTGCCACCGACGGCATGCGACCGTGCACGGCGTTAAAGCTGTGCGAGCGTGTCATGAAATAAGCCGGCGTCTTGGAAGAGCAGCCGATGCCACTGGGCTTGATCACGCGCTCGGGAGGGATTCCCATTTCATACATGGCGTCGATGATGCGCTCGGAGATTGCGTTGTGGCCGCAACCGGCGCACAGCGTCGTCTTGCCGCCGCGATAGTCGAGCACCGTCAGGCCGATGCGGTTAATTTTCGGAGTGGGTGCGGTGGGTGTGGTTGCCATGTTATTTGCCCTCCATGCTCATGATTTCGTCGGTGACCGAGCGGGCGTCGAGCGGCAGGCCGTGGATGTGGGCGATGCTGCGCAGGCGCGTAACCAGTTCGGGTTTGATGTCCAGCTTGAGCAGGCTGAGCATTTGGGCGTCGCGATTCTGTTCGACGATGTAAACGCGGTCGTGGTTCTCGATGAATTCGTGGACTTCCCGGGTAAAGGGATAGGCCTTCAGGCGGAGATAGTCCGTTTCAATGTTGTACTCGCCGCGCAGTTGATCGCGGGCTTCGGTGATAGCCCAATGCGAAGTGCCGTATGCGACGATGCCGATTTTCGATTTTCCCGTGATGACATCGGGACGCGGAACGAAGGAGCGGGCAGTTTCGAACTTGCGATTGATGCGCTCCATGTTGCGTTCGAAGTCGTCCGGGCGCTCACTGTAGAGTGATTTCTCGTTGTGACCGCTGCCGCGGGCGAAATAGGCGGCCGCGGGATGCGCGGTGCCGGGCAGGGTGCGGTAGCCGACGCCATCGCCGTCAACGTCTTTGTAGCGGGAGAAACCGCCAAGGCGGTCGAGATCTTCTTTGGTCAGGACTTTGCCGCGATTGATAGCGACTTCGGGATAGGCGAAGGGTTCAGACATCCAGTTGTTCATCCCCAGGTCGAGATCGGACATCACGAATACTAGGGTCTGGAATTGCTCAGCTAAATTGAAGGCGTCTTGCGCCATGCTGAAACATTCGGCCACCGAGCACGGAATCAGCATGATGTGCTTGGTGTCGCCGTGGGAGAGGAACGCGGTCGAGAGAATATCGCCTTGCGAAGTGCGCGTGGGCAGGCCAGTCGACGGTCCGACGCGCTGAATGTCCCAGACCACTCCGGGGACTTCGGCGTAATAAGAGAGGCCGGCGAATTCCGCCATGAGCGAGATTCCCGGGCCGGCGGTTGCCGTCATGGAACGGGCGCCGGACCAGCCTGCACCTAACACCATGCCGATGGCGGCGAGTTCGTCTTCGGCTTGCACTACGGCGAAGGTCGCTTTACCGTCTGCGCCGATGCGGTACTCGTTTAAGTAATCGATCAGAGTTTCCACCAGCGAGGACGACGGCGTGATGGGATACCAGGTCACGACGGTGACTCCAGCAAACATGCATCCCAGAGCGGCGGCGGAGTTGCCGTCGATAATGATCATGCCCGTCGTTTTGTCCATGCGCTGGATGAAGTACGGATCTTGCTTGGTGAGGCTGGCGACGGCGTAATCATAGCCCGCGCGGACCGCGGCCAGGTTCAGGTTCGCGGCTTTGGGCTTGGTGGCGAACTGCTTGCGCAGAGCTTTTTCTACTTCGGCCATGTCGAGGTCGAGAATCTTGGCGGCGACGCCGACATAGATCATGTTCTTGACCAACTTGCGCAGCTTGGCTTCTGGACAGACGGGGGCTACCAGCTTGTCGTAAGGAACGGCGTAAAAGGTCAGGTCGGTGCGGAGTTTGCTCAGCGCCAGCGGTTCGTCGTACAGAACGGCGGCACCGGGAGCCAGACGACATGACATCTTCCTGCGCCGTCTCTGCGTTCATGGCGATGAGGAAGTCGATTTCTTTCTTGCGCGCGATGTATCCATCTTTGTTGGCACGGATGGTGTACCAGGTCGGCAGGCCGGCGATGTTCGAAGGGAACATATTCTTGCCGGAGACCGGGACGCCCATCTGGAAAATGCTGCGCAAAAGTACGGTGTTGGAACTTTGGGAACCCGATCCGTTCACGGTCGCAACTTGGATGCTCATGTTGTTGACGACACGTTTTGGCTCCGTGTGCCCAGAGGCTTCGCGAAGCGCTACATCAGTGGTGGCCATTCCTCAATCCTTCCTTTGACGAGAGCGGGGTTTGCCCGTTCGGCGTGGTGTTGGAGTGTTAAGGCGAACCCTAGATTATACGGCACAGACTTACTTGGGAACAGGCAATGGCCAGAGTGGGAGCACCAAGGTATCGTGTTGGGAAATAGAGGGCCGCCAACTAACCGGCTGACAAAGCGCCACTAAGCAGACTAAGATGCCGCCTGTTTCCGAGGGCGTAATGAAGCTTCCATCATTTCCGCGGAGCGCAGCTTCACCGTCGACCAAGCGACTACGTTTTCGAACTGGACATAGATCTTGTGATCTGGCTGTCGAGCGGATATTTGTTTGGTCTCTTGATATGGCGCTCTTATGAGAAGCGTTTCTCCGACAAAGGCGATGGGGCCGCGGAGAACCAATCATAGGTGAAAAGCCGCGGTCGTGGGCGCCCGCCCTATACGAGTCAAATACGGATTCCTGTTGCAACCTCCTGCTGACAATGAGCACCCAAGACAACGCACAAGTGAGCACTTCTGCACAGACCTGTGCGTTCGTGAAATATACCATTGAAGCTTAAAGAATCTGCATCTCGTGGTCGCGAGTGCGACACGCGTGAAAGTGCAAGCGGGCGCTTCTTTGCGCCTTATCCCGAAAAGATTGCGCCGTTGCATCCACGCAAGCCGGGGCACGACAGTAGCACCGGGTAAGCGAGGGATCAGGGGCCAGGAGAAGTTTAATGCGTATCACAGCATCGATTCGTTACTTGTTGTTTGCTCTGGTAATTGTGGCCTTGTCGGCGACATCGTTCGCGCAGTTTGGCATATCGGTCTCATTCGGTCCACCCGCGCTGCCGGTTTACGAGCAACCTCCCTGCCCGGCTGAAGGCTATCTCTGGACTCCGGGATACTGGGCCTATGCCGAGGATGGGGGCTACTACTGGGTGCCTGGGACCTGGGTGATGGCTCCCCAGCCAGGATTGCTTTGGACTCCTCCTTACTGGGGATGGCAAGGTGGCAGATATGCTTTTTATGAAGGATACTGGGGCCCGCGCGTAGGCTTTTATGGTGGGATTTCCTACGGATACGGCTATTTCGGTGACGGCTATCAGGGTGGTCGTTGGGACCACGATCGCTTCTATTACAACCGCTCGGTAAATAACGTGAACGTCACCAACATTCATAACGTTTACAACACTACCGTGATCAACAACACGACGATTAATCGGGTCAGTTATAACGGCGGCCAAGGTGGAGTGAACGCGCGTGCAACGGCGGAGCAGGAGTCGATAGCGCACGAGCGACATGTCGCACCCGTAGCGGCTCAGAATCAACATGTAGAAGCAGCACGATCGAACCCGCAAATGAGGGCTTCTGCGAACGAGGGGAAACCGCCAATCGCCGCAACCGCGAAGCCGGGAGCATTTAACGATCGTGGAGCTGTACCAGCCAAGGAAGCGGGCGCTCCCTACAAGGCTGAAGCAAGTCATGGGGCTGGAGAGGCGAAACCCGCGGCGTCGGCGGCGCGACCAGAAAACAATGTTCCGAAACCACCGTCTGCTCGCGGCGAAGAACCTAAGGCTGAGACGGCGGCGGCACATCCAGAGAGCAGCGCACCAAAACCAGCGACTGCTCGCGGCGAAGAGCCGAAGACAGAGACGGCCGCGGCGCGCCCGGAGAACACCGTTCCGAAGCCTCCGGCGGCAACCCACGCCAAGGACCTGCAACCGCATCCGCGCCCCGCTCCTCCGAGCACGGGGAACGCCAAGACCGACCAGAGGTATCAGCAGCAGCAGACCAAACTTTATGCTAAGCAAGACCAGGATCACCAGAAACTTCAGCAAAAGCAGGAGCAGGACCATCAGCGGATGACGCAGCAGAACGCAAACCAAGCGAAACAACAGCAGGTAGAGCAGAAGCATCAGCAACAGACACAGCAAATGGAGCAGAAACACGGAAACCAGCAGCAGCAAATGCAGGCCAAACAACAGCCGGCAAACCATGCCGCCAATCCTCCGAGGGAAGGGCACTAAACAGTGCATGATGCGGGCGGGGTGTCAGCGCGGCTGATGCTCCGCCCCCGCATTTTTAAACGATGAAAGTCTCCAGCGTCTCGTCCCCCTTTTAGCGTCCCCCGCCGAAAAAACACTCGCCGACAGCTCCTAATCATCGAAAACGTTTAGAGAAAATGTGGTTGGACGATCGCGCCCGCAATCAAGATCCGGGCACAATGGCAAATCCCCATGTAAAAGCGACGGAGCCAGCAATTGCCGTAAAACACCCTGCTGCTACGGCAATCCAACGTACTCTAATGGAAACGATTGCATCCATTGGATGTTTCGGACTGGCTGAGTCGTTGACTATTCCACACGCAGGAATTGCGCCATGTTGCGAAACTTTTTGTATCTTGATTCGATCAAGTCCGGGATAGACATGCTGGTGAGTTCGGCGAGGTTCTTTTGGAGTGCAGCCCCGAGCAATGCAGCGGCCGCGTCGTGGTCGGCGTGAGCACCGCCTTCGGGTTCAGGAACGATGCCGTCGATGCATCCGAATTCCGCCAGGTCGGTTGCGGTGATGCGAAGCGCTTGTGCGGCTAGTTCCTTCTTGCTGGCATCGCGCCACATGATAGCGGCGCAGGACTCGGGCGAGATGACCGAGTAAATGGCATTTTCCATCATGAGAACGCGGTCGGCCACAGCGATGGCCAGCGCTCCTCCGCTGCCGCCTTCCCCCGTGATCGTCGTAATAATTGGAACCTGGAGTCGCGCCATCTCACGTAAATTTCTGGCGATGGCCTCGGCCTGGCCACGCTCTTCCGCGCTCAATCCGGGATAGGCGCCTACAGTGTCCACAAAAGTGAAGATGGGACGGCGGAACTTTTCCGCAATTTTCATTACGCGGAGAGCCTTGCGATAGCCCTCGGGATTGGTCATTCCCCAATTGCGTAGTACGTTTTGCTTCGTGTCGCGACCCTTCTGGTGGCCGATAACGGCAACTTCCTGACCGTGAAAGCGGGCCATGCCACAAACCATGGCGTGGTCGTCGGCGAAGCCGCGGTCACCGTGGATTTCGCTCCAGTTGGTGAAGATGCGGTCTACGTACTCAGACATCAGCGGGCGCTGGGGATTGCGTGCCAGTTCCGCCTTTTGCCAGGCGGTGAAATGGGCGGACACTTGCTCGCGCAGGGCCTGAATGCGGTCGTGCAGTTGCTGGATCTGGGCCCGCACGTCCTCGCTCTGGCCGGGCAGGGCCTTCAGATGTTCCAGCTGGCGCTCGATTTTTCCCAACTCCTGTTGAGCTTTAAGTTGCGTCTCCATCTTCCTGCCGTCACCATTTCTGGCGGCCCAACTGGCCTCCACCATCGAAAGGAGAAACTCCGTGCCCGTGGCTGCCAGCATAGCGCTCGTCATCGCGGGACGAATAGCCGATTGCAAACTTGCGCTCCTTGGAACCGGGGCTCACTTGCCGCAAATGTCAGTTAATGATTCGGACCGCGCCACGGCCACACAGTTCTTCGACGCGGGCCATGAAATTGCGGTCTGGAAGGACATTATAAGCTTCTGCCTCCATGACGACCATGAAATCGCCCTGGCGTTCCACGTCAAACAGTACTTTGGCGTCGCCCTTGCGTTGGGAGCAAAGGAGTTGGAGGCTGTCGATGGTGGACTCGGTGGCGCTTTCGACGGGAATGCGGATGCGCAGCGCACGCGGCAATGGGACCTTCGCATCTTCGAGGGGAATAATGTCGTTGACGGTCAGCTTGGGGTTGGCGCCTTCTTCTATGCGAAGACCTCCACGCACCAGGACGGGAACTTCAAGTTTTACTTTCTCTTGCAGCTTGCGATAGGCCTCGGGAAAAATCAGCATCTCAACCGAGCCAGCCATGTCCTCAAGCGCGCCTTGCGCGTAGAAATCGCCCTTCTTCGACTTCAGCACCCGGAGATTGGTGATGATTCCGGCGGTACAGATGTTTTCGTCCTTGCCGGTGGAGGCTTTGATGGCGGCGAGGTCGGTCGTGCTCAGTGCGTGCAGATCTTCGAGCTTGTCTTTGTATTTTTCCAGCGGATGTCCGGTGATGAAAAAGCCGAGGATTTCTTTTTCCGCGGTCAGGCGGACGTGCTCGTCCCAGTCAGGCGTGTCGGGAAGGCGGTCGGTGTCGGCGTGGGATTCCTCCTGCTGGAAAACTCCGAAGAGGCCGTGCTGTCCGGACTCGGCGTCGCGCTGGGTCTTGAGGGCGCGATCGATAGCTTTGTCGAGGACGGCCATCAGTTGCGCGCGACGACCGAGTGGATCCATGGCTCCGCTCTTGACCAGTGATTCCAGAACTCGTTTGTTGAGCAGGCGTAGATCGACTTTCTCGCAGAATTCGTAGAGCGAACGGTAGCGGGAATTGTCCTTGCGTCCGGCAACGATGGATTCGATGGCGTTGTGGCCGACATTCTTGACCGCGGCAAGACCGAAGCGGATGGCCGGGCCGTGTGGCGTGAAGTTGGCATCGCTGACGTTGATGTCGGGCGGCTCGACCGCGATGCCCATTTCGCGGCATTCGTTGATGTACTTCACGACGTCGTCGGTGCTGCCGGTGACGGAGGTCAGCAGAGCAGCCATGAATTCGACCGCGTAGTGCGTCTTGAGATAGGCAGTGTGATAGGCCAGCAACGCATAGGCGGCAGAGTGGGACTTGTTGAAGCCGTATCCGGCGAATTGCGCCATCAAGTCGAAGATCTTTTCGATTTTCTTCTGCGGGTATCCGCGCTGGACAGCGCCTTGCACGAAGCGCTCGCGCTGCTGGGCCATTTCTTCCATCTTCTTTTTGCCCATGGCGCGGCGGAGCAGATCAGCTTCTCCCAGCGAGTAGCCGGCCAGGCGATTGGCGATTTGCATGACCTGTTCCTGGTACACGATCACGCCCAGGGTTTCTTCAAGGACTTCTTTTAGTTCGGGAAGTTCGTATTCGATTTTCTTGCGGCCATGCTTGCGATCGATGAAATCGTCGATCATACCGCCCTGAATCGGGCCGGGGCGGTAGAGGGCGTTGAGCGCGGTGAGATCTTCAATCGAGTTGGGGCGGTAGCGCCGCAACACGTCACGCATACCGTGTGATTCAAACTGGAAAACGCCGGACGTAAGCCCACTGTGAAAGACCTTTTCGTAGGTTTGCTGATCGGTGAACTCGAGTTCTTCGAGCGCGATGCGTTCGCCGCGAGTCTGCTGAATCAATTTCACCGCGTCGTCAAGAATGGTCAGCGTAGTCAGCCCGAGGAAGTCCATCTTCAGCAGGCCCATCTTCTCGATGGCGACCATGTCGAAGGCGGTTACGATTTCGTCGTTCTTGGTCTTGTGCAGGGGGACCAGTTCGGTGAGCGGGCGCGGAGAAATCACGACCCCGGCAGCGTGCACACCGGCGTTGCGCACCAGGCCCTCCAGTTTGCGCGCGGTGTCGAGCAACTGGCGCACTTGCGGTTCGTTTTCGTAGGCCTGCTGTAGCGCGGGTGAATCCTTGATCGCCTGCTCCAGTTTGATGTTGAGCGTGGTTGGCACCATTTTGGCAATGCGATCCACGTCGGCGTAAGGAATGTCCATGGCGCGGCCGACATCTTTGATCGCGGCCTTTGCGGCCATAGTGCCGAAAGTGATGATCTGCGCGACATTCTCGCGGCCGTATTTTTGTGTGACGTAGTTGATGACTTCGCCGCGGCGGTTCATGCAGAAGTCGATGTCAATGTCGGGCATCGAAATGCGCTCGGGATTGAGGAAGCGCTCGAAGAGCAACTCGTGCTGGAGCGGATCGATGTCCGTAATAGCCATGGAATAGGAAACCAGCGATCCAGCGGCGGAACCGCGGCCGGGGCCTACGGGGATGTCATGTTCTCGGGCGTAGCGGATGAAGTCCCAAACAATCAGGAAATATCCGGAGAATTGCATTTGCTGGATGATGGCGAGTTCGCGCGTCAGGCGTTGTTCGTAGTCGGCGATGGTGCGTTTCAGTCTTCCCTGATCTGCCAGTCCTCGCAGCACCTCCAAACGACGGGCGAAGCCTTCGCGAGTCACGTGCTCGAAGTAGCTGTCGAGCGTGTATCCGGCAGGAACTTCGAAATGCGGAAATGGGTTACTGACTTTTTCCAGGCGGACGTTGCACCGCTCAGCAATCCCTAGCGTGCGCGAGAGCACCTCGGGCGCGTCTTTAAAGACGCGGGCCATTTCGTCGTGGCTCTTGACGAAAAAGTCCTGACCCTGAAACTTCATGCGGTTGGTGTCCTGGATGGACTTTCCGGTCTGGATGCAGAGCATCACGTCCTGCGCATGGGCATCGTCTTCGCAGAGATAGTGGCTGTCGTTGGTAGCCACCATCGGCAGACCGAGTTCTTTTTCCAGGCGAAAGAGGTTGGAATGGATGCGGTGCTCCATCTCCAAGCCCTGGTCCTGAATCTCGAGGAAGAAATTATCTTTGCCAAAGATGTCCCGATAAAACGAGGCAGCGGAGCGGGCGGCTTCGTATTTTTCTTCCATCAGATTCTCGGCAACTTCGCCTTTGAGGCAGCCGGAAAGGCCGATCAATCCTTTGGAATGCTCTGCCAGGAATTGCTTGCTTACTCGTGGCTTGTAATAAAAACCATGAAGTGACGCTTCAGAGGTGATCCGGGCCAGATTGCGATAACCTTCTTCATCTTCGGCGAGGACGAGAAGATGATTATAGGTATCGCCGTCGGGCGGAGTGCGCGCGATTCGATGGTCGTCCTTCTTACAGATATAGAGTTCGCAGCCGATGATTGGCTTGACGCCGGCTTGCTTGGCGGCATTGACGAAATGTACCGCCCCGAAAATGTTGCCGTGGTCAGTCATGGCGACGGCGGGCATGCCCAGTTCTTTGACGCGGTCGCAAAGTTTTTCCACGTCGCAGGCGCCGTCAAGCATGGAGTAGTCGGTATGGAGATGCAGGTGGACGAATTGGGGCATGGGGGCTCGATCTGTGTCACGTTTATTCTAACGGGAATTTGCGGCGGGTGATGGGTCCAATTATGCACAGTGCGTGGAAAACCGCCTCTGAATGGCTACATCGCAGTAGAATCAGATTGATCATAGGTTAACGGGTTGACGGGGAGTTCCCTTGAAGTCTTCCGGGATCCTGCTGTTGGCGATTGGCTTTTACTTGGTTGCCATGGGTGTATGGGTCGGCAGCCGGAACACCAGCGCGCTTCGCGGCCACGTGACCATCGACGGCCAGCCGGTAGCGCATGCGGCCATTGATCTTTTTCTGCTGCGGCCGGAGGTGCCGGGAGCGTACGCCAGAACGATTGTGTCGAGAACGGAACAGAATGGCACCTACGAAGTCGCTTCCGTGCCAAAGGGCGATTACGTGGTACTGGTGTGGAAGCACGGCATCAGGCTTTACCAAGGGAAGCTGCACGTTATCGCGCATTCAGACAACGTGCAGGATATCGCCGTGGTCAGCGGCCGCCGCTGATCTCCTTCTCTTACCCGGCGGGCTGGGTCTTGCCCAGGCTTCCGTATTTTTGCGTGGCGTAACCGACGATCAGGCCGACCATCCCGCCGGGCAAAAGAATTTCAAGATAGTAGTTGTGCTGCATGTAAGCGATGGGGAACGCCAGTGCTACGCCGACGATCAGGCCGAACAGAATTCCGGTGGCCAGCGAATGTATTTTGCGAGCGAAGATTCCGATCAACACTCCCGCAATCATGCCTTTGATAGTTGATCCGATGACGATGCCGACAATACCCGCCCTTACAGCGGGGGTAAACCAGGCCGTAAGACCGTCGAAGATGCCGAGTATGCCGCCTAGAATCACTCCCAGCAAAATTTTGTTCATGAATCCTCCGTGGATGTTCGTTCTCTGATCTATTACCCGTGCAGCGGAGTTCCTTTAATGTTTCGCGAAAATAATAAACAGGGTTCGCATAAGTAGGTAAGCCAGCACCAGCATGATGGCCGTACCGTGGCGATTGGCCAGCCAGCGCGTGCGCTCGAAGATGCTTTCCCGATATGCACTTACCGGCTCCTGTTCGAGATACTTGGAAATGTCGGCGGAGAATTCCTCGACGGATTGGTAGCGAGAAGAAGGCTCGGGAGACATGGCCTTGTCGCAGATGGCTTTGAGCGCTTTGGGCCGTGATGCATTCTCCAGCGCTTTTCCCTGGGTCAAAACAAATTGCATCACTGCACCCAACGAGAAGACGTCAGAGCGGGAATCGGCTGGCTCGCCTCGCGCTTGTTCGGGGGACATATATCCGGGGGTGCCGACCACACCGGTTGCAGGTGGGCTGCTTTTAGTGTTGGTCGGCGCAGCATGTGATGCGGCCTCGGTGGATGGTCCGCCAGCCTGCCGAGCCAATCCCCAATCCATAACCAGCACTTCGCCGAAGGGTCCGATCATAATGTTGTTCGGCTTTAGATCGCGGTGCAGCACGCCTCTCGAATGTGCGAAGGCGAGCGGCTCGGCAATCCTCTGGATGAAGCGCAAACGCTCGGAGAGCGAAATGTCTTTCGCGATATGGCGATCCAGAGTTTCTCCCTGCACATATTTCATGCAGTAGAAAACTCTGCCATCGGCGAGTGTGCCGGCATCATGTACCGGCACCAGTCCAGGATGCTCGAGGCTGGCCAGGATTTCGGCTTCACGCAGGAGACGGGCAGACAAGTCCTCCTGCTCATCGGCGAAATTGAGTATTTTCAGGGCCACCTGCCGATTGAGCGCGGTGTCTTCGGCGAGCCACACCGCACCCATCCCGCCGCGAGCGATAAGCCGGACAAGACGGTAGCGAGTGCCGCCGACGTCGGGCGTTTCAATCGCGGTGCGGAGCTGATCGACAAGCTGATCCGAGAGCCATCTCATTTCGTCGGCGCTCCGAAGAGGGATCGAGCTTCGCTTAGAAATTCCTCTTCGCTCGCGGTGGTTTCGCGCAGCCGAATCAGTACGGCCCGACGAAATTCCCTTCGCGTCCACGCCAGAGTAGTTCGTGACCGTCGAAGTCGGCAACTCGAAATACTGGGCTAGCTGGGCGTATGAAGGTCGCACGGCTTCGTCTTCCGCGAGGTCGTAACGCTCGAAAAGCGCGAATTGGGCGGTCTTCCCCACACGAATACATTTATTGCGAAGATGCTCTACCGCCTCGGCGAATAGGCTGCGCACGCGCTCGCGTTCGAGGTACTGATCGATCGTGTCGGTATTTACAAGAGCCGAGTGGACAAGTTCGTGTTCGGCCTGTTCGAAATCGAGTTGAACGGCCTGCGATTCGTCCCGCTTCATGCGGTGAAGATCTCGCGACTGTTTCAGGAAAACCCGGTCGGCACAGGTACGAAGAAAAGTTCGCAAACGGCCCTTGGCGGCATCGTATCCGTCGAGAAAATCTTTCTCGATCAGGCGCGTGAAGAATTCCTGAGTCAAATCCTGGGCGTCAGCTGTGTCCAGGTTCCAGCGCAGGCGAAGATATTTATAGACTGGCTTCCAGTAAGCTGCCGTGAACGTGTCGAGAGCTCGTGATTTTTCGACTGAGCTGCCGCCTCGAACTGCGGCGATAACAGAATGCCGAGTCGCCGGAAATCTGCTGGTTGGTGGTTCCATCATTGGCGACCCTCAATCGCCGATAGACTCAAAAGCTTTCGCCCGGTTAGCACTTAACAGTTGTATATCGCATCGCCCGCGGAGCGATGCGGCACGTCCGACCCTTCCTAATTCTGATCGCCGCCACCGTGCTTGCCGCGGCATAGTTTGCAGTAGGTCGGCGGGAGGGCATTGTCCACGCGATGGTGGACCGGCTTCACCGTGCGTAGATAGGCGAATATCGCTTTCAGATCGTCGTCCGTAAGGTTCTTGAAACCTCCATAGGGCATGATGGGATTGAGCGCTCGCGCTTTGACATAGCCAGTCCGCATGACCTCGATGAATAGAGCCTCGTCGTAATAGCTGATCCCGGTAGGGTCGGGGGTGATGTTAGCGGTGGCAGCTTGGCCCCAATCGCCGCCCATGAGCCAGCCGCCGGCAAATTCCAGACCGGCCAAGGGCTTGCCGCGCTCTTTGCGGGTGTGGCACGCGGAACAACCGGCCAGGGTCGCAAGGTACTGGCCGTACCTGACTTGGTCGGAGGGATCGGGCGCTGAAACTGGATCCGTCACTGGTTCAGGAACGCTACGGATCAAGTACTTCACCGGGAAGTCAATTTCAGTTTTGCCCGGTTGGTTGCTTACCGGGGCCAAAGACCGGATATAAACAACGACAGAAGCCAGGTCCTCATCCGACATGTAACGAAATCCTTCGTACGGCATCATGGGGAAAAGTGCGCGACCGTCATGGCCGATGCCTTCGCGAATCGCGCGTGCGAGCTGATCGTCCGTCCATGAGCCAGCGCCGGTTGGCACGTCAGGAGTGAAGTTCGGAGCGACTACATGGCCCGGCAGATCGGGCATGGTGAGCGACTGGCCGGCACCCTCAGTGCCGGGGACAATTGGCGCACCGTGCGCGTGCCAATCGTGCCGCGTGTGACAATCGCCGCATCCTGACAAGGTAAAGACGTAGCGGCCGCGTTCCAAGCGCTGCGCCGTGGCTTCGAATTTCCGGGAAGTTAACGGCCGGGCTTTCGGGCCGATGAACGGCCGCCAGCCGATGGTCAAGCTGATGCCCACCGCTAAAACAATCGCAACCGCAATTGCCGCAATAAAGAGTTTTTTCATGAACGCCCCAGTTAGATAAATTCTAGACTGTTTTTGCGCGGACTAGAAGGCGTAGGTGAGGCGGACGCTTGGCTGTGATTGATTGAGGCGCATGGGCAGAGACACCTGCGCCTAGTTTTCTCGATACTAGTCGTAACTCAGTTCTCGGATCCTAGATCTTTGTGTTCTCGGTTCTCAGTTGCGTTCAGACAATCGGGGGTTGGGGCCGCGGCTGCGCTTCCTGCCTGCGACGCAGCCAGTTTTCACTGGAGAGGATTCGCGGTCCCGCGTCAATCAACCTGGGCAACATTTCGAATACCGACACCGGAGTCCAAGGCGCGCCTTCCCGGGTGCGATAGCCTCGGCGATTAAGCTCATCGGCGATCCCAGAGTAGGGGCCGTCCTGGATGATCAATTCCATCATGGTTAGCAGAATTTCGCCTTCGCTGCGGTCCTCTACCAGGATAGCGGAGTCGGGAACGACTCGCAGGCCGAAGGGCGCTGGCTGCTGGCTGGCTGGCTCCGTTAAGGGCTTCTCCTCAGTGGGAACATTGCGCTCCCATTCGAGGGCGACTAGTTTCCAGCCTTCGCGTTGGAACTTTTGAATGGCTTCCCAGTTCAGCTTGTCGGATGCGGATTGACGGACGCGCTCGGTTCGATCCATGAGGTTCCTCTTTCGATCAACAAAACAACCCGGAAACATCGAGCATGAGTTTTGCCATTTGCTCGCGGAAATAACCCCTTGTTACTCAAATACTTTGTGGGTACCGTCGTGGCGCATCCTGCGCGTTAGCGTCCGTTCGTGGGATTTTGCGTCCGAAATTGAAGCGGGAAAGCTGCTCCGCTTGTCGAGAGCCCGTTAAGCCTGTTATGGTTTCGCGGCAAGCGGATATGGCCTCCCGTGGAGTCACCAATCCATCCGGGGTCCCAATCCGTACTTCTAGGTGAAAAGAGATCAACGGTTTGTCCGGTGCTGATCTAAAGGGAGGATTGACCGACGCGGCAGTAGTGTCGGCAATACGCTCCGGCGAGGAGAGCGGGATGGCGGCCTTGTACGACCGCTATTCGGCATTGGTGTATTCGGTATCTCTTCGTGTGCTGGGCGACGCAGGTGCGGCCGAGGACGTGCTTCAAGAAGTCTTCATGCAATTGTGGCGCAACCCGGGATTGTTCGATTCCAGCCGCGGCAGCCTGGGCCCATGGTTGGCAGTGATCTCACGGCATCGCGCAATCGACGCACTACGCAAGCGGCGGCCGGAAACGGACATTGCGGATATTGTGGTCTCGGTAGAACCCGACCTGGCCGGCGAAGCCGGGCGCGCCATCGCTATGGAGAAAGTTCGCGGCACTCTGGGTGCCATGCCTTCGCCACAGCGGCAAGCGTTGGAGATGGCGTACTTCGAGGGCCTCTCCCACAGTGAGATTTCGGCTAAGACGGGAGAGCCGTTGGGAACGATCAAGACTCGCATACGAAGCGGTTTACTGACCTTACGCAAGGCTTTTGCACCATGAGCATGCACGAACAATTCGCCGAGGATCTGGCGCTTCACGCCCTGGGCACATTGCAGGGTGAAGAACGCGCGGCGCTGGAGAAGCATCTCGAAGGCTGCCCCGGCTGTCGCCGCGAGTTGGAACAACTGCGCGGTGATATGGCTTTGCTGGCCATGTCTACGGCTGGGCCAACCCCTCCGCGAAGATCTCGTCAACGACTGATGGATGCGGTGGCACGGGAACCGCGGCGCGCTGCGGCTCCGGTTCGCCGAGGATGGTGGTCGTTCGTCCCTTGGGCGGCGGCAGCGGCACTGGGTTTGGGACTCGTCACTTTGTGGATGCAGAATTCCGACTTGCAGCAACGGATTGCGAGCTTGCAGAGTGAGTCTGGACGGCAACAAGTAGAATTGCAACGGGCGCGCGAAGTCGTATCCACGCTGACGGCAACCGATGCCCTGCGGGTTACCTTAGTCGCAGCGAAAACTCCGCCCCAGCCTCAGGGGAAAGCGATCTACGTCCGCGACCGGGCCAGCCTGATTTTCTTAGCCAGTAATTTCGAAGCACTGCCGGCGCAGAAGGCTTATGAATTGTGGCTAATTCCTACGAGTGGCGCGCCCATTCCGGCAGGCGTATTCAAACCTGACGCTCGCGGCAGCGCAACCGTCATCAATCCTCCGCTTCCGGCAGGCGTTGAAGCTAAGGCTTTCGCGATCACGGTGGAACCGGAAAGTGGTTCGACCTCGCCGACCATGCCGATTGTGATGATGGGGGCTGGGGAGTAGCTGCCTCCGAGTCCCGCCAACACCCTTGGGGCTCAAAGAGAATCGCGGGAATCCCTCCAGTCCTACGTTATACTGGCGCACCGATTCGATATGGAATCTGAAGCGAGAGGCGCTTGATTGCCGGAGACTCTACGAGATCCGAGCTCCAGTTCATCCTCCCGACTCCCTATTCGCGATTCGCACACGTCGTCAGATCGCGATTCGACTGCTTCCCTTCCTCTTCATCCTGTACGTCACGAACTATCTCGATCGAACCAGCGTGGCTTATGCCGCGCTGGGAATGTCGCGCACGCTTGGGTTCAATGACCGGGTGTTTGGTTTAGGCGCGGGCATTTTCTTTCTGGGATATGTGGCGCTGCAAATTCCCGGAGTCTTGCTGGTGCAACACTGGGGTGCGCGGCGCGCGATTACCGCGATCATGCTGGCTTGGGGATCGCTGACGGTTCTCACCGCGCTGGTACACACTCCCGGCCAACTTTATGCCGCGCGCTTGCTGCTGGGTTTTGCCGAAGCAGGATTCTTCCCTGGCGTGGTGTTTTATCTGAGCTATTGGTTTATCCGGCAGGACCGCGCCAAAGCGAGCAGCCGATTCATGGCCGCAATTCCTCTTTCATTCATCATCGGTTCGCCGCTGGCCGGATTTATTCTCGGTCACGCGTGGCTCGGCCTCGACGGATGGCGCTGGTTGTTTGTGCTGGAGGGATTACCGGCCGTTCTATTGGCGGCGGTGGCATTCTTCTATCTCACCGACCGGCCTGGGCATGCGCATTGGCTGGCTCCCGAGCAGCAGCGCTGGATGGAACAAAGACTGGAGAAAGAAAGGCCCGCGCACCTGCGGACAGTTTCAGCCTTGCAAGCACTGTGTTCCAAGCCGGTCCTCTTGCTATCCACGGTAAATTTTCTGGAATACTTTGTCTCCTATAGTTCCGTCTTCTGGCTGCCTACGATTCTGAAGCGGCACACTGGATTCTCCGATGTGCGAGTCGGCCTGCTCGGGAGCATTCCCTACATCTTCACGTTCATCGTGATGCTTCTCAACGGATGGCATTCCGATAAGACGCACGAGCGCCGCTGGCACGCGGCGATACCGCAATTCGTTGCTGCGTTGGCATTAGTGGGACTCATCACCCTGCCTCCCACCACCTGGACTTTAGTGACACTCTTCAGCCTGCTGGTTGGCGCGTATTCCTATCTTCCAGTTTTCTGGGCGATGCCCTGCGAGATCCTCGGCGAATCGGCAGCTGCGGCCGGCGTGGGAATGCTCAACGCTCTAGGCAGCATCGCAGGATTCGCTGGCCCGTTTGTTTTCGGATATCTGAACACTCGGACCGGATCTTTCTCCTCTGGATTCGCGCTGATGACTGTGTTTTCGATCGCTGGCGGCTCACTTATTCTGCTGGCTCCGACTGCAAAACCACCAGCAAGCCCAGTACCTGCCTAGATACCTGCTGGCGCCGCGAGCCAGGTTTCGCATCCCAATCTGCAACGAATTCATGGCAACGGACACTATTCATGCGAGAGGCTGAACGGGGAGATTCGCGCGTCGGAATTGACGGCAATGATTTGTCAACAGAATTTCACAATCAATTGACAACCACGTGCCATCCATTCTCGCCTCTCCTGCGTATAACCATACAGCGACAGAATTCATACATACTTCGAGGTGACGGCGATGGACGTTAATTATCTGGTGCTTTGCGGAATGGTTTGGGCACAATTCGGTGAGCAGGACGCTGGCCTAGAGTTGATCCGCGCATTGGCTTCAACAGATGAGGGTGTACGCGTACTGGCGCGCACTTTACTGGAGCAAGCGGGAGGAGGCTCCAAGGAGCTAATCGGGCAGGCCCTCGCGGAGGATGAAATATCCGCATCCATGGCCAGCCTATGTGCCTTCGAGCAAAATCAGAGATCCACCCTTAAGAACTGGAACGGGGGAGTTTGGTTTCCGGCGGCCGCCGCCTAGACTTCTTTGCGAGGTCGCGCTACTCCTCGCTCTCTTTGAGGTTGGCGATCACGTTGAAGTCTTCAAGCGTGGTCATGTCGCCCTTTACATCTCCACTGGTCGCAAGTTCGCGCAGCAGGCGACGCATTATCTTTCCGCTGCGCGTCTTTGGCAGCATGTCTGTGAAGCGTATGTCGTCGGGCTTGGCCATAGCGCCGATTTCTTTCGCGACCCAACGCCGTAGTTCTTCCTTCAACTCCGGCGTGGGCTTGCGGCCTTGCTGAAGAGTAACAAAAGCCGAAATCGCCTGACCCTTTAATTCGTCGGGGCGGCCGACGACGGCCGCCTCAGCCACGGCCTCGTGGGCAACCAGAGCCGACTCTACTTCCATAGTGCTCAAGCGATGTCCGGAGACGTTGATCACGTCGTCCACGCGACCCATGATCCAGAAATAGCCGTCTTTGTCTTTGCGCGCGCCGTCGCCCGTAAAATACATGCCGGGAATCTGCGACCAATATTGCTGCACGTAGCGATCGGGATCGCCGTAAATGGTGCGAAGCATGCTCGGCCACGGCTGTTTGATCACCAGGAAACCGCCCGAGCCCTCGGGCACCGGCTTTCCATCCATGCTCACGACTTCGGGAACGACTCCGGGAAACGGCCGCGTAGCGGAGCCAGGTTTCGCAGCCACAGCGCCCGGTATAGGACCAATCATGATCATGCCCGGTTTCAGTTTGCCACCAGGTATCAACGATGGGGCATTTCTCGCGGCCGATCACTTCGCGATACCACATCCAGGCTTCGGGATTGATGGGCTCTCCCACCGTGCCCAGGAGTCGCAGACTGTCGAGCTTGTGCCTCCGGGGCCACTGCTCTCCCCATTTGATGAAGGTTCGGATCGCGGTGGGAGCGGTATAGAAAATACTGACTTGATGACGGTCGATGATCCTCCAGAAGCGGTCTGGCTCGGGGCAATTCGGCGCGCCTTCGTACATGACGCTGGTCGCGCCATTTTGCAGTGGGCCATAAACGATGTAGCTGTGTCCGGTGACCCAACCGATATCGGCGGTGCACCAGTAAGTGTCTTCTTCTTTGAGGTCGAAGATCCATTTGGTGGTTATGTAAGCGCCCACCGAATAACCGCCAGTGGTGTGAACGACTCCCTTCGGTTTACCGGTTGTTCCCGAGGTGTACAGAATGTACAGCGGATGCTCGGCATCGAGCGGTTCGGCGGGGCATTCATCGGAGACCGATGCCATCAGTTCGTGCCACCAGTGGTCGCGTCCGGGGTGCAGAGTGATTGGCGAACCAGTGCGCTTATACACGATCACGTGCTTGACGGATGGGCAGGATCTCACCGCTTCTTCGACGGCCGGAAACAGTTTGACTTCAGAGCCGCGGCGGTATGAACCGTCCTGCGTGATGACAGCGACGGCCTGAGAATCGTGGATGCGGTCGACCAAGGCGTGGGCGGCAAATCCGCCGAAGACTACGGTATGTGGCGCGCCGATGCGAGCACAAGCCAGCATGGCGATGGGCAGCTCTGGAGTCATGCCCATGTAAATAGCGACGCGGTCGCCCTTCCTGATTCCCAGTGACTTCAAGACGTTTGCAAATTTCTGCACTTCGCGATGCAGCTGCTGGTAAGTGAGGGTTCGAACTTCGCCGGGTTCGCCCTCCCATATCAGCGCGGCTTTGTTCTTGCGCCACGTCTTCACATGGCGGTCTAGGCAGTTGTAGGAGAGATTGATCTGGCCGCCTACGTACCACTTCGCCCACGGGCTATTCCACTCCAAAACCTTGTCCCACTTCTTGAACCAGTGCAATTCCTCCGCGATGCGTCCCCAGAACTTTTCGGGCTGCTCGACAGACTCGCGATAGATGCGTTCATATTCCTCAAGACTCTTGATGTGAGCATGAGCACGAAATTCGTCCGGGGATTCGAAGCTACGATCTTCTTGCAGGATGGAATCGATGTTGGTGTTAGGCGACGAATTGTCGGGCATCGGTAGGTCCTCGCGTGGGCGTGAGTCGGCAAACCCTGTGTTCGCAGTGCATTATAAAGCGGAGATTAAGGTTTACGGTAACGGACTTGGGGTAAGAAAAGCACCTTGAACCAACCAAGTGAAAGATTGATGGAAGTCCGGTTCTCGGTTCACATCTCCGATTCGCCTTCTCAGCGCGAACCATTCTGTCGGCTCGCCATTTCCGGTACGCACTCTTCCAGTTTTGCTTTCTCCAGCAGGTACACGCTCGGCCCTTGCTGGCCGCGCACCGTTCGGCAAAATTCCGCCACGGTGAATCCGGCTTTGAGAGCTTCAGCGAAGGCCCATCTGGTTTCCTGACGCCACTCTCTGGCCAGTTCGGGATCCTTGCGCTCGACCTCTCCAATATCACTCGGAATTTCAATCGCAATTCGCTGGCGATTCAAAGCTGCGGCCAGGTCGGTGCGAATGGGTTTTCCGTCGCCATTGAATTGAACTAGCGGAGTCAATATTGAAAGCGCGTCCAGAATTTCAGCCCGGCTATCTTTTCCTTGGATACGTTCCTGCACCCTGCGACTGGTCAACGGCCAAGTGACCCAGAGCCGGTCGGTTCCGTTGCGGTGCAAAACACTGGAAGTCTCCGGACCGTAGAAGTTGACTTTGTAGCTATCTGACACCACACCCAGCCTCGAAAAGTTCAAGTGCGCGTTCTTGCTCTGCAAGGGGTCGAAGGTCCAGGTCATTTCTTTGATGCGAACCGGATTTCCGTAAGGATCGTTGATGGCGATCGCGAGTGCGCGGTCACGCTGCGCCAGTTTCAGTTTGAAACCGAGGCGTGAATTGCGATAAGGCTCGCGCACCGCCAGCATGTGAGAATGCACGATTAACCGGCTATGCTCTACACCCAAAAATCCGAAAGCAAAACCCGCTAGTTTTTCACCCTCGAAGGCGCCCAGCCAAATGCTGCCAGCCTCGCGCGTCGCAATGGCCAGAGTCAGAGGCGTCGCGTCGGCATCGGACAGACCCCACACTTCCCTTTCCAGATCCTCCACCTGCTTCAAGTCGTCGAAGGAATGCAGATCGCGAATGGCAATCACCGCTTTGGAGGAAACCTCGGGCATAGGCACCATGAAGCAACGGCGCAAATATACGCGATACGTCAGCGTGTTGCCAATTCTGACGTGGCACGTGCGGAAACGGCACAACATTCTTCGACCAAATGTCGTCGTTTCCTCGCACGTAAGAACGGGTCAACGAAGGTAAATTTTTGTAAAAAACCGCGTGCTGCTTTGCTTTCGGAATATGATTGATAGGCGGGGCTTTAGCGGGCAAGAACCCGATTACTAACGGGCGCAATATTCCAGCAACCTGACTTTGGATTCGTACGTCCAATCCTTGAGTACTAAACTTAAGCTTGATTCAATTATGGTGAATTCATTGTATTTTCCGGCGAAACGACGCGGACAGCCGTTAACCAGAGTCTTCCTTGGGCTATTTCTTCTTTCGAATCTGTCTTGGCTGGGCTGTGGGGGTGAGGCTAAGACTGCCTCAGCGCGTGCGAACGTGGCTCCCGTCGTGCCGGTGTCGGTCGCAACTGCCGAACGCCGTGACATGCCCTACTACCTTACGGGCCTTGGCTCCGTGACCGCGTATTACACAGACAGCATCAAGAGCCGTGTTGACGGTGAATTGATCCAGGTGAATTTCAAGGAAGGCCAGAATGTCAGCAAGGGCGAACTCCTTGCCGTGATTGATCCCCGGCCCTATCAGGTGGCGCTGGATCAGGCGCAAGCGCAGCTTTTCAAGGATCAGGCCTCCTTGCGGGATGCCCAGCTGAATTACGAACGCTTCAAGGGACTCCTGCAGGATTCCGGATCCATGTCGCAGCAGCAAGTGGATACCCAACAAGCGACCGTGGATCAGCTTGAAGGAACCGTGCGCAACGATCAGGCAATGATTGAGAGTGCGAAGCTCAATCTCATCTATTGTCACATTACGGCGCCAGTCAGCGGACGTATTGGGTTGAGGCAGGTTGATCCCGGCAACATTGTTCATGCCAGCGATACAAACCCGATGTTTGTCATCACCCAACTGCAGCCGATTGCCGTCCTTTTCACATTGCCAGAAGACAGTCTTCCGACCGTCGCCCAGCATATGGCGAAGGGAACGCTCGCGGTGGACGCTTACAGCCGCGACAATCAGACTAAGCTGGCAAACGGCAACTTGCTCACCATCGACAACGAGATCGACCAAACCACTGGAACTGGCAAACTCAAGGCGGTTTTCGACAACAAGGACAACGCGCTTTGGCCAAATCAATTCGTAAACATACGCTTGCTGCTGGAAGTTCGGAAGAACAGTACAGCCATTCCGGCGGCGGCCATTCAACGTGGACCACAGGGTACTTACGTGTTCACCGTCAAATCGGACAACACGGTTGAAGTACGCCCGGTGACAATTTCCTTTACCCAGGACAACACCGCCATCATTACGAGCGGAGTCTCTCCTTCCGATGTTGTTGTAACCGACGGACAGGACAAATTGCAGGCCGGCAGCAAGGTTGAAGTGCGCGCCCCGAGTCCCTCCGGAAATCGCGCGCAGCAAGGCTCTGGCGGTCAAGCTCCCGCTGCTTCGAATTCTCCGCGTTCGGGAACGCAATGAACCCGTCACGAATATTTATCCTGCGGCCGGTTGCTACTGCGCTATTGATGGTGGCCATCATGCTGGTGGGCATCGTTGCCTACCGGCAACTTCCGGTTTCAGCCCTGCCCGAGGTCGATTACCCGACAATTCAGGTGATGACCTTCTATCCCGGAGCTGATCCGGACGTGATGGCATCGTCGGTGACCGCACCGCTGGAGCGACAGTTCGGCCAGGTTCCCGGCCTCAGTCAGATGACCTCAACGAGTTCTTCGGGCAGTTCGGTCATCACGCTGCAATTTAGCCTCGACCAGAACATCGACATTGAAGAACAGCAGGTGCAAGCCGCAATCAACGCTGCTCAGACCTACCTGCCGACCGATCTCCCAAATCCACCGATTTACAGTAAAGTGAACCCAGCAGACTCGCCAATTCTGACGGTTGCGCTTACTTCGAAGACGCTTCCGCTTTCTCAGATCGAAGATCTCGCAGACACAGCACTGGCACAAAAGATTTCGCAAGTCACCGGTGTGGGACTGGTTTCAATCAGCGGCGGTCAGAAACCGGCGGTGCGAATCCAGGCGAACCCTACCGCGCTGGCGTCCTATGGGTTGAGCCTCGAGGACGTGCGAACCGCCTTGGCTGCGGCCAATGTTGATCAGGCGAAAGGCACGCTCAATGGCCCGCGGCAGTCCTTTACGATCGGCGCCAACGACCAACTCGTATCGGGTGATCAGTACAAGCCCATCGTGGTGGCCTACAGGAACGGCTCTGCCGTACGACTGTCGGACGTGGCCACGGTGACCGACGGAATCGAAAACGTAATGCAGGCTGCGTGGATGAATCTCGATCCCGCGGTCATCGTGAATATTCAGCGGCAGCCGGGTGCAAACATTATCGGCGTCGTGGACCGGATCAAGAAGCTTCTGCCGCAATTGCAAGCGGGACTCCCAGCGGCGGTCAATGTCGCCATTCTGACGGACCGAACGGTCACCATTCGTGCGTCGGTCAAAGACGTTCAGTTCGAATTGATGCTCACGGTTGCATTGGTTGTAATGGTGATCTTCCTTTTCCTGCGCAATTTCTACGCAACCATCATTCCTGGCATTGCCGTGCCGCTCTCGATCGTGGGTACGTTCGGCGTGATGTACCTGTTGGGCTACAGCTTGAACAACCTCACGCTGATGGCGCTGACCATTTCCACGGGTTTTGTCGTGGACGACGCTATTGTCATGATCGAGAACATCGATCGCTTTTTGGAAGAAGGCGATTCCCCGTTGGACGCCGCACTCAAAGGTGCCGGCCAGATTGGGTTCACCATCGTATCTTTGACGGTTTCGCTCATCGCGGTGTTGATTCCGCTCCTCTTCATGGGCGACATTGTCGGCCGCCTGTTTCGCGAATTCGCCGTCACTCTGGCGGTCACGATTTTAGTCTCAGCTGTGGTTTCCTTGAGCCTGACCCCGATGATGTGCGCCAAGTTGCTGAAGCGGAAGGATCCTTCGAAACGCAGCCGCTTCTACAATCTTTCGGAGAATTTCTACAATCGGGTCATCGCATTTTACGGGCGCACGCTGAAGATCGTGCTTCGGCATCAGACGACCACATTGCTGGTGACAGTTGGAACTCTGGTCTTGACTTTGTTTCTTTATGTTGTCGTCCCCAAAGGATTTTTTCCGGTACAGGACACGGGTGTGATCCTGGCGATTGCCGACGCGCCGCAGAACATTTCATTTACCGCCCTTTCACAACGCCAGCAGGCTCTTGCCCGCGTCATTCTTAAAGACCCAGACGTCGAAAGCTTGTCCTCCTTCATCGGCGTGGACGGCACGAATCTGACGCCGAACAGCGGTCGCATTCAGATCAATCTGAAGCCTCGAGACCAGCGCAAGGCATCGGCATCGGACGTCATTCGCCGGCTGCAACCGGAAGTAGCGCAGGTTGAGGGCATCACGCTGTTTATGCAACCGGTGCAGGATCTGACGGTAGAAGATCGCGTCAGCCGCACCCAGTTTCAATACACCATGGAAGATGCCGACGCTCGCGAACTGACGAGGCTGTCTTCGCAGTTGGTCGACAAGTTGCGCACTCTTCCTGAGCTGCGCGATGTGGCCAGCGACGCGCAGGCGGGAGGACTGCAGGCGGACATCACCATTGATCGCGATACTGCTTCGCGGCTGGGCATCCTGCCGCAACAGATCGACAACACGCTGTATGACGCATTTGGACAGCGGCAGGTTTCGACGATCTTTACGCAGTTAAATCAGTATCACGTCATTCTTGAAGTGGATCCGCAATTTCAGCAGAACCCGGGATCGTTCAAGGATCTGTACGTAAAGTCCAGCACGGGGACACAAGTTCCGCTTTCGGCTTTCACCCAAATACATACGTCCAATACTTCTTTGGCGGTCAATCACCAAGGGCAGTTTCCCGTGGTGACGCTCTCGTTTAATCTTGCGCCCGGAAAATCGCTGGGAGATGCGACCAAGGCAATAGCTGATGCGGAGAAGGAAATCGGAATGCCCCCCAGCGTGCACACCGCTTTTCAAGGCACGGCGGCGGCATTTCAAAATTCGCTATCGACCGAACCGTGGCTGATTGTAGCCGCGATTGTGACCGTATACATCGTGCTGGGAGTTTTGTATGAAAGCTACATTCATCCCATCACTATTCTCTCCACGCTGCCCTCCGCGGGCGTCGGGGCAATCTTGGCGCTGCTGCTGACCGGAAACGATTTAGGCGTCGTCGGATTGATCGGCATCATTCTGCTGATTGGGATTGTCAAAAAGAACGCGATCATGATGATCGACTTCGCGCTGGAAGCCGAACGTGTGGAGCACAAGCCGCCCGAGGAAGCCATCTTCCAAGCTTGCCTGCTGCGATTCCGTCCCATCATGATGACCACGATGGCGGCCTTGCTCGGAGGCTTGCCTCTTGCCCTCGGCTCCGGCACCGGATCGGAGTTGCGGCATCCTCTGGGCATCACGATTGTGGGCGGATTGCTCGTGAGCCAGGCGCTCACTCTATATACCACTCCAGTGGTTTATCTCTGGTTTGACCGGCTCGCCAAGCGCTTCGAGCGCTTCGGGTTTGTGAACTCCGTGGAACAGCCGGCGGTGGGAGACTAGGTCATGAACATATCTGCTCCCTTCATCAAACGGCCGATCGGAACTTCGTTACTGACGCTGGCCCTGCTGATGTCTGGAGTCCTGGCTTTCACCAAGCTTCCCGTCGCACCGCTACCCCAAGTGGAATTTCCGGTAATTCAGGTTTCCGCCAGTCTTCCGGGAGCGAGTCCGGAGACCATGGCTTCGGCAGTGGCCACGCCGCTGGAGAGGCAGTTCGGAAGAATTGCCGGCATCAATCAGATGACTTCGGTCAGCCAGTTGGGCGCGACCGGCATCGTTCTACAGTTCGATCTCAACCGCAACATTGACGCGGCCGCCCGCGACGTACAGGCTGCGATTAACGCCGCGCGCAGTCAGTTGCCGTCTTATCTTCCAGGGAATCCCTGGTACCGCAAGGTAAATCCGGCCGATGCACCGATCTTGCTTCTGTCGATGACTTCGGACAGCGTCACGCTACCCGATATCTACGATCAGGCCAATTCCATCCTGTCGCAGAAGTTGGCGCAGGTAGGCGGTGTTGGACAAGTGTATGTGGGCGGTGGCGCCAACCCCGCGGTGCGCGCGGAAGTCGATCCGAATCTGCTTAACAAGGCCGGAATTGGCCTGGATGCGGTGCGCACGGCCCTCGGCGCGGCCAATGCGAATCGCCCGAAGGGAGAAGTCGCTAACGGAGTCAACGCCTGGACGGTGAACGCCAACGATCAAATTATGCACGCGGACGAGTATCGCCCGTTGATCGTGGCCTACAACAAGAGCAATGGCGCCATCGTGCGACTGGGTGATGTGGCCGACGTACAGGATTCGGTCGAAGATGCGCACATTTACGGTTTGTCGAATGGGAAGCGCGCCGTCATCATTATCATTTTCCGCCAGCCTGGCGCGAACATTATTCAAACTGTCGACAATGTTCTGGCGTTGCTGCCGCAACTGCAGGCGTCGATTTCTCCCGCTATCAAGCTGGAGGTGGTTTCCGACCGCACCACGACGGTCCGCGCATCATTGCATGACATTGAAATCACGCTGCTGATCTCTGTGGTTCTCGTGATCCTCGTAGTATTTGTCTTCCTGCGCACGGTTCGCGCCACCGTCATCCCCAGCATCGCGGTGCCACTTTCGTTGATTGGCACCTTCGGCGTCATGTACCTGCTGGGGTACACCCTCGACAACCTGTCGTTGATGGCGCTGGCGATTTCTACCGGCTTCGTCGTCGACGATGCCATCGTGGTGCTGGAAAACATTACCCGCTATCTGGAGCAAGGATTGCCGCCGGTGCAGGCAGCCTTTCGTGGCGCTCGCGAGATTGGGTTCACCGTGCTTTCGATGAGCACTTCGCTGGTGGCTGTCTTCATCCCGATTCTCCTGATGGGCGGGATCGTCGGCCGCCTGTTCCGGGAATTTGCGGTTACCCTAAGCATTGCCATCGCAGTTTCGCTAGCGATTTCGCTCACGACCACACCGACCATGTGCGCGCAGTTGCTGAAACCCTTGCACGACGAAAAGCACGGTCGGATATTCAACTTAAGCCAGAAAATGTTCGACGGCGTCCTGCACATCTACAGTCGTGCGCTGGGATGGGTTCTGCGCCATCAGTTTGCTGTATTGGTGATCACGATTGGCACCGCCTGCCTCAGTGTTTACCTGTTTCAGGACGTTCCCAAAGGGTTCTTTCCCCAGCAGGATACCGGACGCATTGGGGGATCGGTGCAAGCGGCGCAAGACATTTCTTTCGACGCGATGAGCCGCAAAATGCGGCGCTATGTCGACATTGGAATGAAAGACCCAAACGTCTTGTCGATGATCGGTTTTTGCGGCGGCACGACCGCCATGAACCAGGGACGCATGTTTATCACTTTGAAGCCCTTGGGAAAGGAACGCAAGGTCAGCGCTGACCTGGTGATTGCCGAACTAAGCAAGAAATTCGCCGAGGTTCCCGGTGCCACGCTCTACATGCAGGCCCAGCAGGATTTGCAGATCGGCGGCCGCATGAGCCAGGCTCAGTACCAGTACACGCTGCAAGGAGAAAGCCTCGACGAACTCAACACTTGGGCGCCCCAGCTGCTGCAAGCCATGCGCGGGCTTCCTGAGCTCAAGCAAGTTAACACCGACCAGCAGGACAAGGGGCTGGAAGCGAACGTGGTCATCGATCGTGACACTGCGGCGCGTCTGGGAGTTGCGGCTGCCGATATAGACACCGTCCTCTACGACGCCTTCGGACAACGTCAAGTTTCGACGATATATGAGCCGCTGAATCAGTATCACGTGGTGATGGAAGTGGCGCCGCAGTTTCAGCAGGATCCCGACACGCTCCAGAACGTCTACGTTCACTCTTCCACCGGCAACATGGTGCCGCTATCGGCCATTGCACACTTCGGACCGGCGAACACTTCCCTGGCAGTGAATCATCAAGGGCAGTGGCCCGCGGTGACCATTTCCTTCAATCTCACACCCGGCGTGTCTTTGGGTCAGGCGACGGTGGCGATTGAAAAGGCGCAGCGAAACATTCGCTTCCCGGCGACGATCCATGCCAGCTTCCAGGGCACGGCAGCAGCCTTCCAGGAATCGCTGGCCAACGAACCTATCCTGATCGCGACGGCGCTGCTGGCGGTTTACATCGTCCTGGGAATTCTTTACGAGAGTTACATTCATCCCATCACCATTCTGTCGACGATTCCTTCCGCGGGTGTGGGCGCTTTGCTGGCTTTGAAGATTACGCATAACGAACTTAATGTAATCGGCCTCATTGGAATCATTCTGTTGATTGGCCTGGTCAAGAAGAACGCCATCATGATGATCGACTTTGCGCTGGAGGCGGAACGCCGCGAAGGCAAAGCACCCGTCGACGCAATTTACGAAGCCTGTGTGCTGCGTTTCCGCCCCATCATGATGACGACTGCAGCGGCATTGTTAGGCGGCCTGCCGCTGGCTCTGGGCACGGGAACCGGCTCGGAACTTCGCCGTCCGCTCGGCCTCACGATCGTGGGCGGGCTGATTGTGAGCCAGGCGCTCACTCTGTTCACCACCCCAGTGGTGTATCTGTATATGGATCGGCTGCGTTTCTGGTCGAACCGACTGATGGGGCGGTCCCCGCACATCGCCCCCGCCAGCCCCAGCCCTAGCTCCGCGGATTAGAAAGTACAACCGAGCTGGGGATTCTTAGAGCCGCTCCTAACGGGCCAGTCCTTCCGTTATCTTCTGTTTGTCAGAGTCTCGGTTAATCTTCATCATCCCCTCATAATTTTTGTTTCCGTGTGAGGTTGCGATGTCCACCATATTCCGCTGGTCGCTTCTTGCCGTGTACACGTTCGCATTCGTGGCCAAGGGTGCGGCGCAAAGCTATCAAGTGATAACCGTCGCAAACGGCGGTACGATTTCCGGCACCGTCAAGTGGTCAGGCCCCGCGCCATATCTGGCTCGTTTTCCCATCATCAAAGATCCGCAAATCTGCGATCCGGAATCCCAAAAGACGCGCGATCTGGAGCGACTGATTATCGGCCCCGACGGCGGGGTTGCAAATACTGTGGTTTTCATTAAGAGCATCTCGAGCGGGAAGGCATTTGACCTGCCCCTGGCAAGGCGCGTTCTGAACCAGCGACTCTGCCGTTACGAGCCTCATATTCTGTTGGTCCCGCGATATGGTGCGCTGCAAATGAACAGCTCCGACGCTACGCTTCATACCCTCCGCATGGACGGCGCTGCTACCTATAAGTTGCCATTTCCCCTCACCAATCAAACCGTTTCCCGCGATATGAGCACGCCTGGCGTGGTGAACCTGAAGTGCAATGGCGGCCACGCGTGGATGAATGCGGAGATGTTCGTGGCGCCGCATCCGTACTATGCCGTCACCGACGAACGCGGTGGGTTCCAGTTGACCGATGTCCCCGCCGGCACGTATGAGATTGTCGCCTGGCACGAAGGCTGGCAAATCACAGGGCGGGAAGTTGCATTCGACGTTTTGACGGAAAAGAGAGTCGATCGCCCCATCTTCTCGGAGCCCAAAACCTGGGAAGAGCAGGTGACTCTGAGCAAGGGCACGACTGCGGTCGTGGACTTCGTGATTTCATGCAAAATAGGGCTGCTCTAATGGATCAGTCGTGGACGCACACCCCGATGGCGTGATTCCGAAGATTGCCCCCGCCAGCCCTGGCTCTGGGCTGGAAACCGAGTGCATCGGTGCTCAATTCATCTGGCACACCATTACAGCTTCGTTTTGATAGGGGCAAGTCAGGCCGGCGGTGGCCGGGAACTGCACAACCACCCAGGTCACCCCGTAATCCGATCGCAACTTCTGGAAATCTCTCAATTGAAACTGTTTCCATCCGCTCTGCGCTTGTACTTGCTTGAGCCATTCGTCGGCCATAGGTGGAAACATCGTAACCGCGCCGCTATCTTTGACGGCGTCTGCCAACATGCTGCGCTGGGCGACGGCGCGAAATCCGTTGGCATCTTCGCCTGGAATGCTCATGTGATACGGATCAAGGGCGAAGATTGCATCCTGCGGAGTGTTTTCTCGTATCCACTCAAACGCCTGCACCCAGCGATTTTTCGGATGCATCCCCGGCCACTCGATGTGAGCGCTGGCGGGAAACAGACTGCGTTGCGCGACGAACATTCCAACGCACAGCGGGGCGAACAGCGCAATCCGGCGCCAGCCAACATTCTTGAGCACATACTGACCGAGGAATCCTCCCGCGAACAAAAGCATGAGGATGTACAAAAGATAAAGGCTGCGCATCAGCTGTAGACGCGCCAGGTCTTCGAATCGCACGGGCACCGAGGTCACGAGCGCCGCGACCAGGTATACAAGTTGGTAGACGATCAGAGCGCGGCACAGAAGATCCACATTTCGCAACTGCCGTGTACGTGCCAACCGGCTGAACCACCAAAGGATTGCGAGAGGCGCTACGGCTCCCATCCATTCATACCAGTGCCATTTCCACAAGTAGTGGTTGGGATGAGACAGGGCGACTTGATGGTAAGCCTGCGACGGTGCGCCGATCGAGATACCGAAAGGTAAGAGACAGCTGGCGCTTACAAACCGCCCATCAAATTCGCGAAGGCAGACCAGGACCGCGCAATACGAAAGCGTAAAGACGGCCATCAGTGGGTGGATTAGGGCCGCGAAAAGAAGAAAAAGTGCGGCCCGAAAATATTTCTTCTGAAGAACCGCAGTGATTGCGAAAATCGCAGCGAACGCGGTGAGGTTCCGCGGGTTGATGTATTCATCCATCAGGTACAACGCGGTTCCAGCCACCGGAAGAGTCAGTAGCGCAGCGACCAGTGTTACACCCGCCCAGCGCGCGTTGCGGTCCTGGAAGCATTGACCGCTCAACACCCAGCAAGCCAGCAGAAATAGAAAGAGGGCAGCGATCTGCCAAGCGAACAACATTGTTTCGAGCGGCAGTTGCGTAAACCGCACCGAGGCGGCGATGAGGTTGGGAAACAGCGTGAGGTGTGCATGCGACTCGAAAAACCGTGCGTTAAACGGGAACAATCCCCGATGCAGGGCTTTCTCAATGCCGGGCACATAAATCGCCGCGTCCTCCGCCCAGGGGTGATAGCCATGGACGAGCAAAGCTCCGAGGGTAAGAAGCACGAGAAGAACGAAATCCTTGGGCTTCAACGGCGCAGGCTCCATGCACGACCTGACAGGCTGCGGAAAGAGTCAGCTCGGGTACTCCCAGCGGCCAGCCGACGCTGATTTGAAAGCTCTTATCGCAGCGCTGGAAGCACTGCGCGACCCAAAATCTGAGGTTTTCCGCAACCTGCGAGGACAAGATACTGGCAAATCGACTTCAGCGGATTGTACATGACACTACGAACCTCGGCGGGACTTGACGGTGAGAAGACGGGCACAGGGAAAAATGCCGTCCCAAATAAGAAGCGCCCCGCGACTCTTACGAGTCATGGGACGCCCGAACAGCCCTCCCCCAGAACTGCTCAATGCCAAGGTACGGTCTACCCCATGGGATGTAAATCCCCCGTTCGTGCTACTCGGTGGCACGAACTAGCCATGCCGGTATGCCGGTCACCTTCTAATGACAACCCGTTCAGTTCTGCCACCTTCGCCGGTTACGCTGGTAATCTCCGCGGCGGGCCTAGGGATTGACGACTGCCGCCCCCCTGCTTAGATTCGGAGCAGGGGGATGTATGAAGGATATTCATGAGGTTCTGCGGCGTAAGCAAGCCCGGTACGCACAAATAGGCAAGCAGATTGAGATGCTGCAGCAGGCGGCCGAAAAGCTGCGTGAAGTGGCTCCCCTACTGGCTGAAATCGAGGACGACGACGCTTCGGTTTTGGCTGAGGTGGATGAGCAGCCCGCACCGGCGGCGAAAGCTGCCTCGGCCTCTGGCGGCTCGGCAGCGCCTGCGAAACCCGCACGTGGCGTGGCTCCGCGCTGGCCCTAAACCGCAGCGAATCCACTCGATACAAATGAGCGGCTTATGACGTTTCGAGCACTTTTGGTGTCCAAGGACGAAGAGGCAGCCGGAGTTTTGACTCCCGTATTGTCTCGCTGCGGCGTTACCGTCGGCTGCTGCGGATATCCGGAGGCCCTCTGCCGTCTGACCGAAGAGAAGTTCGACTCCGTCATTGTGGATTTTGACGATCCGCACAGCGCATCCCTGGTGTTGCAGAACGCCAGCGAAACTTCTTCTGGACCGAAAGCCGTAACCGTTGCCCTGCTGAGCGATAAGACGAAAGTCCGCAATGTATTCGGCGCTGGCGCAAACTTTATTCTCTATAAGCCAATTTCGCCGGAGCAGGCCGAAGCCAGTCTGCGGGCTGCCACGGCTCTAATAAAGCGGGAACGGCGACGATCGTTTCGAGTCCCGCTGCAAATTCCGATACAGATTCAGGCTCAGAATGGGCCGATGCTTGAGGGCATTCTGCTCGACCTGAGTGAAGACGGCATGGACGTGCTTGCGGCTCAACCGCTTTCGCCGGCAACGTCGGTCACCGCGCATTTCACGCTTCCGGGCAGTGACACAGCAATTCAGGCCAGTGGGGAGATCGCGTGGGCGACTCCTAACGGTCAGGCTGGTGTGCGCCTAGTTGATGTTCCGGAAGACATTCGCGCTACCTTGAAGGCATGGGTCGCCGCCAATGCGCCTGAGCTTCCACCGCCCGATCCCGAGCCGGTTTCGCAGTGCACTTTGACCGATTTGAGCTTGGGAGGATGCTACGTTGAAACCGAATCGCCTTTTCCTGAGCGCTCCGGCATAACGCTTGCTCTGAATGCCGAAGATATGGAAGTCCAGGCCGAAGGCATGGTGCGCGTGATGCACCCCGGTTTTGGGATGGGCATCGAGTTCGCATCACGGACTACGGACGAGCGTGCCCATGTGGCAAAGTTTATCGAATTCCTTACGAGTCGGCCGGGAACAGTTCCCGCGCTTAGCGTGACGCCGCGCGCACTAACGGAGGGCGACAACTACAACCTCGACGGGGCTTCATCTAAAGAGGAACTGGAAGATCCGCTGCTCGAATTGCTGCACAATCACGAATCGCTGGGCCAGGAAGAATTTCTGCAAAAACTCCGGCAGCAGCGCAGCTCGGAAGAAGTCACTCCCGCCTGATCAGGCGGCAACCTCACATCCAAGCTTAGGTTCCAGTACCCGCTAGCGGTAACTTTTGCGGGCTGCCACCGCCATCGTCAGTGATCGCGAGGTCTGCCGAACGCTGGCCTTTTGAGGTCGGTCGGAACATCACCTTGATCGTACAACTGGCCCCGGCTTGGAGGCTCGCACCGCAATTGTTAGTCTCGCTGAAGTCTTCTGCGTCTGCTCCGGTGATCGCGATCTGGCTAATGGCCAGTTTCGATTTGCCGGTGTTGGTCAATTGCACGGGCACGGCTGGACTCTTGGTCTTAAGTTTCTGGTCTCCAAAATTCAAACCGATTGGGGACAACTCAACCACGGTCCCCGTTCCCGATAGGGCCGCCGTCTGCGGGCTGCCCGAGGCATCATCGGTGACTGAAAGCTGTCCCGTCGCCGGTCCTTTCGCAGACGGTTTGAACGACACCTGAATCTGACAGCTCTCTCCCCCCGGCAAACTCGAAGGGCAGTTGTCGGTTTCGCTAAACGGCGTCGTTGCCGTAATCTTTGAGATCGTAACCGCCCCATTACCTGTGTTGCTGAACGTCGCGGTTTGCGTTGAACTCGCTGTATCCACAAGTTGCAAGCGGAACTTCATCTTCGATGGCGTCAATACTACAGTGGCAACCGGGACTCCTGTTCCGTTAAGGGAGATCAGCTGCGATACCCCCGCCTCGAAGCTAACCTGGACGGAAGCACTTAGGCTCGCCGCTTTCCCCGGCGCAAAGATTACGTGAATCTTGCAACTGCCTCTCCCCGGCAAACTCGAACCGCAGTCGTTGGTCTGATGAAAACTGCCGGGATTCGCCCCCACGACAGTGATCCCTGTAATCTTCAATACTTGAGAGCTGACATTTCTCAGAACTATTGTTTGCGGCTTGCTCTTGGAACCCAAGCCCTGATTTTCGAAAGCGATCGCATTCGGTGTGACACTCGCGACCGTCCCCAAGAACACAGGTGTGCCACTCAACGCAGGAACGAGTAGATCTAGTTCGCCATCGCCGTTGAAATCGCCAGAGCCAAAACCGGTCGCTGCAAAATTGGTCGGAAGCGATCCAGCTGCAACCTCAATGGGCGATCGGAACGTACCGTCGCCGTTTCCCAGCGCGATTAGAAAAGTTTGAGTGCTGTTTTCCTGGTCGTACAACACTCCAGCCAAGTCCAATTTTCCATCACCATTAAAATCTCCTATCGTCATCTGGCTAAACGGAATGCTGGTACAACTGCCTTCGCTGAAGGTTCCATCTCCCTTGCCCAGCAGGACGCAGCCGCTATTGACCACATCCAGGTTACCGTCACCGTTCAGGTCCGCTACAACCATGGCACCGCTGTTTTTCGTGGGATAAAACACGCCGTCTTGCGGGAAGGTCCCATCGCCGTTCCCCAGGAAGACCTGCACTCCAGCACCCGCATCGACCGCAGGGAACGCCAGGTCGAGCTTGCCATCGCGGTTGAAGTCTCCAACCGCAACCGGAGAAAATCCGTCAGCGTTCTCATTAAACTGTTGGCCCTCGGTGAACCCGCCTTTGCCATTTCCCAGCATGATATGAGCAACACCTTCGTCATACCCACCGCCGACCGCGACCGCGTCGAGTACGCCTTTTCCTCTCAGATCAGCGAAGGTTGCCAAGTCGATCACCCCGGTACCTGCGTCGGAAAATGTACCGTTCCCTTTGTTGAGCAGAATCTCGGTCCCAGTATCCCCTCCGGCTTCGAAAAAGGCCGCCAGGTCCAGCTTCCCGTCTCCATTGAAGTCGCCAGTCATCAGGCGAGCAAGATTTGTGTTGGGAAAAGAAATAAGGCTTTGAATGGGCGGTTTGAAAGTCCCGTCGCCATTTCCTCTATATAACGTGACAGTCCAAACACCTTGATTGAAGTTCATCCCTCCAACCACGACGTCGAGCTTGCCATCTCCGTTGAAGTCGCCGACGGCAATCGCACCGTTGCCCATCTTGGTGGGGTGAGCCGCGAGCGCAACCGATGCTAGGGATTGCCTGATCGGAAAATAAACTGCGCTGGACGTTCCGCCGCCGGGCGAAGGATTCATCACGGTTACCGTCGCCGTCCCCGCTTTCGACAGATCTGCCTTGCTGATCGTGGCCTTGAGCTGACTGGCCGAAATAACCTCTGTCGCGCGCGGAGTTCCGTTCCAGTTCAACACAGCACTCGGCGAGAAGCCCGTGCCATTCACCGTGAGTGACAATTCCCCGCTGCCCGGTTTGATGCTTGCGGGAACTAATGGCTGATTAATAAGCGGAATAGCATTTTTCTGTCCGAGGGCGATTGTGCTAAGGAAAATCGAGAACAGAAAAACAAACTGAAGTGGCTTCATGACGTGCTCCTACGGGGCGTAAACTTCGGGAGGTTCGAACTCAACTCTCAACGACCCATCAGTGCTCAACATTGTCGTTCAACGTGACCACGAAAGCAAGGCGTGTCGGTCAAAACACCAAGAGGCCCGCACGCCGTCTCTCGTGCGGACCCCTTAGCGCCGGGTTAATTCCACCTCGAATGATTGGAGTGTAGCGGGCAATGAAGGTGGGCGGGTTGCAGTCAGGTTAATTTCCCGTGAAAATCGCGGCCAGCTTTCCACCGATGCTGCGCCCAATGAGGCTGCGATTTAGTCCGGTTGCGTATTCGCCTCGCGTGGACAACAATCTCTGTAGAGCGCAGCAGTCTTGCTCACCACCATCTGAGCTCGTACACCGATGAACCGCATTCTGATTGCCACCTCGAACCCCGGGAAGATTCGCGACTTTGCTGGCGCCGCGGAAGCACTCGGAATTGAAGTCGCTCCCGTCCCGAACTTTGCCTCTTTCCCTGCCGTATTCGAGGACGGTGCGACTTTCGAAGAGAACGCGCGAAAGAAAGCAGATGCCTACAGCCGCTACGTTCCTGACGAGATCGTGCTGGCAGATGATTCCGGGCTTGAAGTCGACACTCTTGGGGGCGCTCCCGGCGTGCACTCCGCGCGCTACGCCGCCGACGCGCCGCACTTGATGGACAATAACACCGATGATGATGCCAACAACGCGCGACTGCTGCGAGAAATGAAGAATCTGCCCGCTGAAAGACGCCGAGGGCGATTCGTCTGTGTGATTGCGGCGGCGCACAACGGCCGAACGCTTGAGACTTTTCGCGGAGAAGCGGAAGGCGTCATCCTGGAAAGTCCGCGCGGAACTCAGGGCTTCGGATACGATCCGTTATTCTATTTTCCTCAAATTCAGAAAGCGTTCGCTGAACTGACCCCGCAAGAGAAAGCACAGTACAGCCATCGCGGAGCCGCGTTTCGGAAGTTTCTCGCTTGGTACATAGCCGTTCAGGGTGGGGTGAGGACTTGAGCCAATCGCCTCCCGGATGACAATTTGATTGATAAGGATTGCGCAGCGCCAAACTAGGACAGCGCTTCCATTACAATCGCTTTTGCGTGAATCCTGGTCGTATCCAGGACTGGAATGCCCCGCGCCGTGGGCTCTCGCAAGATTAGTGACAGCTCCGTTCCGCCCAGGATCAAGCCTTGAATGCCGTCGTGATTCTTCATTTTCTCCACGATGTTTAACAGCTGCTCACGCGTGGCTGGCAAGACCACACCTTTCACCAATTCTTCGAAGTAAATGCGATGAATAAAGGCCTGCTCGGTTTCGTCGGGAACGGCGATGTCGATTCCCGCCTCGGAGAAAACATTGGGATAGAACCGCCCTTGCATGGTGAAGCGGGCGCCAAACAGCGCCACTTTGTTTAGTCCAAGACCTCTGACTGCATCCCGAGTCGCTTGCACGATGCTGATCAGCGGAATGGGCGACCGCCGCTGAATCTCATCGAATACCATGTGCGGCGTGTTAGCGGCGATCAAACCAAGTTCTACGCCGGCCTTGGCTAGTTTTTGAATCTCATCCGACAAATACTCGACTACTTCATCCTGTTCATTTCCAGCGAAGAATCCCATCAGTTTCTGGAGATTGATGCTATTGATGATTACCGGGGGATAACTTCCATCAGGCATCGCGCTCCCTATAGAACGCAATGATCGCCCGATAGTATTCAACAGTTGACTCGGGACCGATGCCGCCGATGATGCCGATCGTCTTCATTCAATGTCTCCGCTTCCTTGACTTCCGTTCTCCTGCGACAACATAATAAAAGGTTCCAGTCTCATACTTGAAATCATAAGGGGCACAGTGTGTCGGCAACTGCAGCTTCAAGTCCAGTAAAAGGTGGCGTGGCTCCGTTGCGGGCGGGCCAGGGATATTCGTTCTGGTTGCGCCGGCTGCATTCGCTCAGCGGAATCATTCCCGTGGGCGCTTTTCTGTTTGAGCACATTCTGATTTCCAACGCCAGCGCAATCGGTGGCCCGCTTGCTTACGCCCGCCAAGTTCGCTTCCTGGCGAGCCTGCCTTTGGTTCCGATGCTTGAGCTATTTGGCATCTGGCTGCCTCTCTTGTTTCACGCGCTTTATGGTTTCTATATCTGGTATCGCGGAGAGGTGAATGTCGGCGAATATCCCTGGAGCGGCAATTGGATGTACACGGCGCAACGTTGGACGGGAGCGGTCGCGTTCGCCTACATTCTCTGGCACACCTGGACGATGCGCTTCACGGGCGTCGATTTGCACCAGTATCCGGGAGCATCTTTCGGCAAAGTGCAGTTGGAAGTCTTTCAACCACTCCTATTCGCTTTCTATGTCGTGGGGTTGGTTTGCGCGTCGTGGCATTTTGCCTACGGCATCTGGTTGTTCTGCGCGAAGTGGGGGCTTATCACCGGCGAACGAGCGCGGCGCAGATTCCTTGCGGTTTGCCTTGGCTTTTTTGTTCTTATGAGCGCTGCGGGTCTGACCAGCTTGGCCACGTTCCGGGGTCGGTATCCGCAACAGCCCACGGATCCCGCTGGCGCGCATGCTGTCGAAGTGGGACCGGGCACAACGGAATAAAGGTTTAGGGAAAGTCGGTACAGTCGAAGATGGCATCGAATCCGAGAATTATTGTTATTGGCGGCGGGCTGGCGGGTCTGTCCGCCGTCATCAAGATCGCTGAAATGGGCGGGCAGGTGGATCTGTTCTCCATTGTTCCGGTGAAACGCTCGCATTCCGTATGCGCGCAGGGCGGAATCAACGCGGCCAAGAATCTCAAGGGCGAAGGCGACTCCACCTGGAAGCACTTCGACGACACAATTTATGGTGGCGACTTCCTCGCCAACCAGCCGCCGGTCAAGGCAATGTGCGAAGCTGCTCCCGGCATTATCGATCTGCTGGACCGCATGGGAGTGACTTTTAACCGCACTCCGGAAGGCTTGCTGGATTTTCGTCGCTTTGGCGGAACTCTCTATAACCGCACCGCATTCGCCGGCGCGACTACCGGCCAGCAACTTCTTTATGCCCTAGACGAGCAGGTACGCCGCTACGAATCCGAAGGCAAAGTCAAGAAGTACGAGCATTGGGAGTTTCTCTCCGCCGTTCTCGACTCGAGCAAAACCTGCCGCGGTATCTGCGCCATGGATTTGCGTTCGATGGAAGTGCGCACGTTCCCAGCGGATGCAATCATCATCGCCACCGGTGGCGTGGGCGCAATTTTTGGCAAGTCGACGAATTCCGTCGTGTGCACGGGTTCGGCGCAGTCTGCGCTTTACCAGCAGGGATGTTTCTACGCGAATGGCGAATTCATTCAAGTCCACCCCACTTCGATTCCCGGTGAAGACAAGCTGCGGCTTATGTCGGAGTCTGCGCGCGGTGAAGGCGGGCGAGTGTGGGTGCCGAAGACTGCAGGAGACAAACGTGACCCGCTATCCATTCCGGAAAAAGAGCGCTGGTACTTTCTGGAAGAGTGGTACCCGAAATACGGGAACCTGGTGCCGCGCGATGTGGCTACCCGCGCCATCTTCAAAGTCGTCTACGAGCACAATCTCGGCATCGATGGAAAGCCGATGGTCTATCTCGACTTGACGCACATCGATCCCAAGATTCTGGACAAGAAGCTCGAAGGGATTTTGGAGATCTACGAGAAATTCGTAGGCGACGATCCGCGCAAAGTGCCGATGAAGATCTTTCCCGGCATGCATTACACCATGGGCGGACTTTGGGTTGACTTCAATCAGGCAACCAACGTCCCGGGAATTTACGCGGCTGGCGAGTGCGAATATCAATACCACGGCGCCAACCGCCTGGGAGCGAATTCGCTGGTGTCGTGTATCTTCGGCGGATTTATTGCCGGTCCGGCGGCGCTGCAATATGCACGCAATCAAGCGGCTGCAAAGAGCAACGGGCATTTTGACACCGAGCGAAAACAGCAGGAAGAAAATAACGCGATGCTCATGAAGTCGGACGGGAAAGAGAATCCCTTCCGGCTGTGGCGTGAAATGGGCGAACTGATGACCGCCAATTGCACTGTCATCCGCTACAACAAGAATCTGAAAGAAGCCGACGGCAAACTCTGTGAGATGCTGGACCGGTTCCGGCGAATCAATCTAAGCGACCGGTCGCAATGGGCAAATACCAGCGTAGTATTCGCGCGCCAGCTTTACAACATGCTGCAACTCGCCCGCGTGGTCGCACAGGGAGCCGCTATGCGCGATGAATCTCGTGGGGCACACTACAAACCAGACTTTCCCGACCGCGACGACAAGAACTGGCTCAAGACCACGAAAGCTTCCTTTGCGCCTGATGCCGATGAGCCAAAGTTTGAATTCGAGCCAGTAGATATTTCGCTGATTCCGCCGCGACCGAGAAAATACGACGCGGCAAAATGACGGAGTTGCATTGAAGGACACTTCAAAGGCCAAGAACTGATGCCCAATAACAAGACAGTCCTGATTAGGATCAAGCGTCAAGAAAACCCGAGCGCGACCTCGCACTGGGAGGAATTCGAACTGCCGCACCACTCCGGCATGAACGTCATATCGTCGCTGATGGAAATCGCGGCCAATCCGGTGACCCGCGATGGCAAGCCCACTACGCCGATCACCTACGATTCGAATTGCCTGGAAGAAGTCTGCGGCTCCTGTGCCATGCTCATCAATGGGCGGGCCCGCATGGCATGTTCTGCCTTGGTGGACAAACTTGAGCACCCCATTCGTCTCGAGCCCTTCACAAAGTTTCCTGTAGTTCGCGACCTGGCCGTCGACCGCAGCGTCTTATTCGAAAACTTGAAAACGGTAAAGGCCTGGGTTCCGGTGGACGGCAGCTACGATCTTGGTTCCGGCCCGCGTATTTCTCCCGAAGAACAAGAAGCCGCGTATCCGCTCTCGCGCTGCATTTCGTGCTGTTGCTGTATGGAAGCCTGCCCCCAGTTCAACGAGGACACGGGCTTCGTCGGCGCCGCCACCATTTCGCAGGTACGGCTCTTTAACGCGCACCCGACGGGAGCGACATTCAAGCGCGAGCGTCTCGCCGCGCTGATGGGCGATGGCGGCATCCAGGAGTGCGGCTACGCCCAGAACTGCGTCGAGGTCTGCCCCAAGGACATCCCCTTGACCCAGTCTATCTCCGAGGTCGGCGGCGATGTCATGAAGCAAGCCATCGGCGACCTGTTCCGCAAGTGAGCCAAGAAGATGTGGGACAAAATGGCCCAAGGTGACATTTTCTGTCCCCTAGGATTGCCCCGCGGTGGTATATTCCGCGCTTGGCTGTTTCAAGAGTTCCCTACCTGCTTGTTTTTGTAGAGGATGAAAAGGGCATTTCGCGGCTGCTGAACGGCGGCTTAACTGCACACAAAACAGGTGCACGCTGGGAAGGGTAACCAGCGGTAATCTGGCTGGAAGATACTCTTTGGTAACCTGGCCGGCGAAAGTTGAATTGGCGGGCAAGGTTTCTGGTTTAGAATTGCCGCTTGCGTCAGCGGCACCGTGTTTGAGGAGTTGAGGCTACTTCGTGAAAATTAGGTCACAGCGAATTCTCTGGTTAGCGCTTTTTGCCGCATTTATCTGCGGACAGGCGTTTGCGCTGCATCAATACGTGCCTAGTCATCACGTGCGCCGCACGAGCAAACGCCGATCCCACATTCGCCGCATCCTGTGGAATCCGGTGTTCCGCCCCTCCCACGAATCGCTTTTGCGCCAGAACGAAGAGATTGACCGGCTGGAATTGCCTCGCATTCAGAATCAAGCCGAGCTTGACCAACTGGTCGCCAGCGAAGACTTAGTTCCAATTGTTCCGAGTGAGAGCTTGCGTATTGATCCGCGACTCACGCCGGATCGCCGTTATTGCCGCCCTTGGACGCGCGACTTTGTCGAAGATTTGGGCTCGGCCTATCACAGGCAGTTCGGCGGTCAGATTCAGGTGAATTCGGCCGTGCGCACGGTGCTGGTGCAGAAGAAGCTTCGCCGCCACAATCGTAACGCGGCGCCGGAAAAGGGAGACACCGCTTCGTCCCACCTAGCTGGCATCACCGTTGACCTGCAACGCCGGGGTATGACGCGGCAACAGATTCAGTGGGTGGAACAATACTTAGTTCCGCTGCGAGACGCAGGACTGATTGAACCTGAAGAAGAGCGTCATCAGTGGGTATTTCACATAGCCGTGTCTGGGCGCTATGCCGACTGGCGCGAGTCGCAAACCTCGGCCGATGACCAGAGAGCCGAAGTGCAGAAAAGCGAACCCCAGGTTGAGGAAAGCCGGCCGTTACAAGAGACCTTCACCGGAACTGAAGCCGATCAACTCCAGTAGTTTCCCCATTTCTTTCGATTGCCTCTGTGTTCCACTGTGAACTCTGTGGTCAAGCCTTATCCGCCTGACATCTGCAATTTGATTCCTAGGTGCCAGCTACGAATCACGAGAGCAATCGGCACCCGGTACGTCTGAGAGGCAAATTCCAGCCCTGCTGTCGTACAATTCATATTCGCCCAATTACAACTTAAGGAGCCGTTCGATGCGCAAAATCCTAATTCTTGTTTCTGTCATTCTCTTGAGTTCGCTTTCGCTGTGGTCCCAGGCTAAGGCTGCCGCATCTCAGCCCACCGCCGTCATCGATACCACGGCAGGCAAATTGACGTGCACACTTTTTCCGGACGTGGCCCCGATTGGCGTTGCCAATTTTATCGGTCTCTCCAATGGCACCAAGGACTGGACCAGCCCTATCACTCACCAGAAGAAACACGGAGTGCCTCTGTACGATGGTACGATTTTTCACCGCGTGATACCGAACTTCATGATTCAGGGTGGCGATCCGGCGGGCAATGGAACGGGCGATCCTGGTTATGCATTCAAGAACGAAACCTCTCCTTCGGTGAAGTTCGACCGTCCTGGACGTCTGGCCTACGCCAACTCCGGGCCCGACACCAACGGCTCTCAGTTTTTTATCACTGAGGTTCCCTACGCCAGTCTCAACGGCGGCTACACTCTCTTCGGACAGTGCGACGAAGCCAGCGTGACACTCGTGAAAGCAATCGCGCGCATGGGACGCGACTCGAACGATCTTCCGTATAAGCCGGTCAAGATCAACCACATCACAATCAGCGGAGCAAAATAGCCGGCAGCCGATGACACCGCAGCTCCGACGATTGTAGCGCCGGCGTCCCCGTCGGCATTTGAAACAATTCGCAGCTAAAACGAAAGGATCCTATGACCCGTCAACCCGGCACTTATGCGATTTTTGATACATCGGAGGGCACAATCGTCTGCCGCCTGTTCGAGAAGGAAGCTCCCAAGACCGTTGCCAACTTCGTGGACCTCGCCGAAGGCAAGCGCGAGTGGACGCATCCCACCAGCCGCAAGAAAAGCAAAGATCGTCTGTACGATGGCACGATTTTTCATCGTGTAATTCCGGAGTTCATGATCCAGGGTGGCGATCCCGCCGGCAACGGTATGGGCGGCCCAGGGTATCAGTTTGAAGATGAGACCAAAGGCTCGCCCCACAAATTCGACAAGCTCGGGAAACTGGCCATGGCGAATGCCGGCCCGAATACAAACGGCTCGCAATTCTTCATCACCCTCGCTCCGACGACCTGGCTTACCGGCAAGCACACCATTTTCGGCGAAGTAGTAGAAGGCCAGGATGTGGCGGACAAGATCGTTGCCGTCCCACGCAACCGCCAGGACAAACCGAACAAAGACGTGGTGCTGAAATCGGTCGTGATCGAGCGGGTGTAAGCCAGTTCAATTCGCAGCTAACTTTTTTCGGCCACGAATGTCACACACCCGGAGAGTAAATTCTCCGGAGTGTGTGCTTTGAAACTGGCTTTCCGAGTTATCTTTTTCGGGCTGCTGCTGGCTTTCGTGGTTCTTCGCTCTCGCGCGGCTGCGAACGACTGCACAACCACAACTTCCCCCGAAGTCGAAGCCGAAATTACTCACCTCCGACAGTTAACAAAGGTTTATCCTCATGATCCGGTTTTGCTCTACAACCTGGCGACTGACTTTGCGGCCAAATGTGAAACCGCGACCGTCCTGAAGCTGCTCCATCAGGTGGCGGATGAGCCCGGCGGGCTTGATCCGGGCGCGTACCGCGACTTCACCTATCTGAAGGACAACCGGGAATTCCAGGCGATCGTCGCCGAGATTCGCCGAAAGAACCCCGCCAAGATCCAGAGCAAGCCCGCGTTCGTGATCAAGGAACCCAATCTATTTCCCGAGGGAATGGCGTATGCACGCTTTGACGGGCGAATTTATGCCGGCAGCGTGCAGCGGAAGATTGTGTGGACGGATAAATCTGGCGAACTCCATGAGTTGGCGAAGGCCGGTGATGGAAATCTGGCATACGTTGCGGGGTTGCACGTGGATGAATCCCGGAAAGAGCTATGGGCGGTCAGTTCAAGGTTCGGCAGCGCGACCGAGCTTGCGAACGCGGTGCCGGGCCTGTTCAAGTACGACCTCGACACCGGCAAACGATTGGCGATATTCGCGGCCCCGAACAAATCGGCGGGCGGATTAAACGACGTAACCGTCGCGCCCTCAACCGGCATAGCGTACACAACCAATACGGGCGAGGCTTCGGTGTACTGCGCAAAACCGGGTTCCCATGAGCTGGAATTATTCCTGCCGCGAGACTCGGTATCCGGCGCCAACGGAATCGCTCTCAGCGACGACGAGAAGACCTTGTTCGTGGCAGGAGATTTCGGAATTCAGCGAGTCGATCTCACCACAAAAACTGTCACTGCCTTACAAAAGCCGAGCGACGTGGTCGACGCCAGCATGGATGGTTTGTATTTCTATCGCGGATCGCTCGTGGGAATTCAGAACGGGATTCATCCCGGCAGGGTTGTACGCTTCTATCTCGACCCGACCTTAACGAAAATCGTTCGATCCGAGATTCTCGAGACCTACAACCCCGCCTTTGAAAATCCGACCACCGGCGGCCTCGACGGCGATTCCCTGCTATTCATGGCAAATCCTCAACTTCACAAGTGGACACCCGGCAAGCCGCTGCCACCAACAGACAATCTGAAAGACATTCAGATCCTACGCATCTCGCTGGCGCCGTGAAGGTATCGGAGAGTAGGGTAACTACACTCCAATCACCGCAACCAACTCTTTTACCGCCTCGGCGCTTTTATCCAATGCTGCCTTCTCTTCCGGCGTCAGCTTGATTTGGATGATCTGCTCAATTCCCTTTTCTCCCAGCTTCACGGGTACGCCGACGTACAAACCTTTGATTCCGTATTCGCCATCGAGGTAGGCAGCACACGGCAGAATCTTCTTTTTGTCCTTCAAAATCGCTTCGACCATCTCGGCGACCGCCGCAGACGGCGCATAGTAGGCGCTGCCAGTCTTGAGATATTTCACAATCTCGGCGCCGCCGTCGCGAGTACGTTGCACCAGGCGGTCCACGGTGGCTTTGTCCATCAACTCGGTAATCGGAATTCCCGCCACCGTGGAATATCGTGGCAACGGAACCATGGTGTCGCCGTGGCCGCCCAGAACGAACGCGGTGACGTTCTCCACGCTGACTTTCAACTCTGCCGCGATGAACGATCGGAAGCGGGAGGAATCGAGCACGCCCGCCATGCCAATCACCCGCTCGCGCGGCAAGCCGGCCATCTTGAATGCGGCCTGGGCCATTGCGTCGAGAGGGTTCGACACGATGATGAGAATGCAATTCGGCGAGTGCTGAACTGCCTTGCTGACCACGTCTTTCATGATTTTGTGGTTGGTGTTGAGCAAGTCGTCACGGCTCATGCCCGGCTTGCGCGGAATTCCCGCAGTGATGACGACGATATCGGAATTGGCTGTGTCGGCGTAATCCTGCGTTCCCAGGATGTGCGAGTCACGCTTTTCAATAGGCATGGCTTCGAGCAAGTCGAGGCCTTTGCCTTGAGGAACACCGTCGACAATATCAATGAGAACAACGTCTGCTAGTTCTTTGGACGCGATCCAATGCGCTGCTGTGGCACCAACATTTCCCGATCCAACGACCGTTACTTTCTTACGCATGATTTCCCTTTCTAAGTTAGAAGATCAAAATCTATAACCACGGAGGGCACAGGGAAACACAGAGTACACACAGTTCGGTGATTCCTCTGTGATTGTCTCTTGTCCTTAAACGGCAGTGAGAACTACCGCGCTCATGTTCTCGATGATGCGCCCGGCAAATTCACTGGTCTTCACTTTGGTCGCGCCTTCCATCAGACGCTCGAAGTCGTAGGTGACGTGCTTCTGTTCGATCGTGCTCTCCATACCGTGCTCAATCAGATCGGCCGCTTCGTTCCAACCCAGAAAGCGGAACATCATCACGCCCGACAAAATCACCGAGCCGGGATTAATCACGTCTTTGTCGGCGTACTTGGGGGCGGTGCCATGGGTAGCTTCGAAGATCGCGTAGCCGTCGCCAATATTCGCTCCGGGCGCAATCCCCAATCCTCCAACCTGCGCCGCGCAAGCATCCGAAATGTAGTCTCCGTTCAGGTTGGGCGTAGCCAGCACAGTGTATTCATCCGCGCGTGTCACTATCTGCTGGAAGATCGAATCGGCAATACGGTCATTGATCATTAACTTCTTCTTCCACGCGCCCTTGCCATGGGTCGAGTAGATCGCCTTCAGAACATCGCGTACTTCCTGGTACACGGATTGGCGGAAGTCTTCAGTCGCAAACTCGAGTCCGGGCTCGGTCAAGTTGGCATTTTCTTCGATCGTAATATTCGGATTCTTGTCCTTATTGTCGAGGATCCAGCTCTCACGCTCGGTGACCACTTTGTCGCGAAATTCTTCGGTGGCCAACTCATAACCCCACTTGCGAAAGGCGCCCTCGGTAAACTTCTGGATATTCCCTTTGTGCACCAGCGTGACACTCTTACGCCCGCTGTCCAGAGCGAACTGGATCGCCATACGCACCAGGCGCTTGGTGCCGGTCACAGAAATTGGTTTGATTCCCACGCCCGAATCCAGGCGAACCTGTTTCTTGCTCCCTTTCAGCATCTCCTTATTCAGAAACTCGATGAGCCTCGCCGCCTCTGGCGTGCCCTCTTCCCATTCAATCCCGGCGTAGACGTCTTCCGTGTTCTCACGATAAATGACAAGATCCATGCGCTCGGGATGCTTTACTGGCGACGGGGTGCCTTTGTAATACTTCACCGGACGCACACAGGAATAAAGATCGAGGATCTGCCGCAGCGCCACATTCAGCGAACGAATGCCTCCGCCTACGGGAGTGGTCAGAGGGCCCTTGATCGCGACGCGAAACTCGCGGACGGCGGCGACGGTGTCATCCGGCAGCCAGTTGTTGAACTCGGACTTCGCTTTTTCGCCCGCAAATACCTCATACCAAGCCACTCGACGCTTGCCTTGGTATGCCTTCTGCACCGCAGCATCGAATACGCGAACCGACGCTTTCCAGATGTCCCTGCCCGTGCCATCGCCCTCAATAAACGGGATGATCGGATTGTCAGGCACCTGGTAGCGCCCATCGCTATAGGTAATCCGAGCGCCCGACGCGGGCACTGGATGTCCGTTGTATGAAGCCGCCATTACTTGTCCTCCAGAATGCGTTAGGAAACCATCAATTATAAAGGTTCCACATGAACTGCGAGAAACGGAGGGTCAGGGATGACTCCACGTGAGGGCTTGCCCAAGAAGGAACCTGCACGGGCGAGCCGTTCGTCAACACACTTTACAATGCTGAAATGTGTCTCGGACTTGCGAATCGGCTCAAGCGCGTGCCTCGTGTTGTTGCGATGATCCTCGGCGCGTGTCTTTGCCTCTCGAGTGTGGTCTACGCACAGGGTAATTCCGCCCACACTTCTGAGCCCGAAGTGGAGGCAACCCAAGTCCAGAAATCGGATGACGCCGTGCCGCCATCTACGCCAGCGGTTCACTCGCCAACAACCGTGCCACCACACGCCTTTTGGGATCGAACGAACCTGCTGCTATTTTCAGGGATTGCCGCAACCCGAACCATGGACTACTTCTCTACCCGCAACTTTCAGGCTCGTGGCAGACAGGAGATACTCCTGCCAGACGATGTGGTTAACAATTCGGCGGGATTTGCAAGCCTTGAAGCCGCTGCGACCATGACCTCGGTCGGCATTTCTTATGTTTTTCACCGCACCGGGCATCACAAACTCGAACGCTGGCTGTCGATTGGCCATATCGGCGTGACCGCATTCGGGGTCATTCGCAATTATTCCCTCGAATCTCGGCATGGAACCGCGTCGCACTAGGTACCGCCGCAGGACATTAACCGACGCAGGGTACAAAAATTCCCAAAGAACCCCGGCTAGTTTATTTCGCCTACCATCTCCGCGTCCCGAAATACTTTCTCACTCCGATCGCGTTGTACCTTCCCCAAGGCCCATTGTTTCCCAGATCGGCGGGGCCGAGATTGCGATCACGTGCGCCGAAGCGATCAAACAAGAAGTGCTGTGTCACACGAAACTCGAATCCTTTCCCCATGTAAACGCCCAATCCCCACGCATGCTCGACTCCAATGGCGTCGAACGACCAGGTGTAGAGCGATTGCGGCACATTTTTACCGAACAAAAACGACGGCTGTCCGAAGAACATGATCCTGCGGAACTGTCCTTTGCCGAATGGGCGTACTTCAAATATTCCAGAGAGCATGTAGCGCGCGAAAGCATTGCAGGGTGCGTTTACGCCACCGTAGTCTTTGGCATTCCCTGCGCACAGGTTCGGATCAATCTCGTTGTGCGGAGGCGCCAGGTCAAATTGCGCATAACCCCAATACCAATCGTGGGGAAAGAAAGTCCGGTCCGAGGTGCTGGTGATCGATGCATCCTGCGCTTGCAACGCTGCGGTCAACAGCAGAGACAGTACCGTCCAAAGCAGCAACCGTTTCATGAGGCCTCCGGGACAGATTTTGCGGGAGCCACATTGTAACCTAGCGCCTCACCGAAAACCCGGCGTTGCCAGCCGGAACAGCTATGAGGAGTGCGTCGCAACCGAGTTGCGCGTTCGAAGGCTGCTCCGCTATGCTGACATCACTGTTACCGGCAAATGTTTTCCAGCAGCGCTAAAGGAGAATCAATGACAGTTGTTCGCAAGGCAAACGCCCGTATATTTCTTTTGCTAGGACTTGTTCTCATGATGGCTGCATCAACTTTCGCTGCTTCGAGCCTCTACAGCTTCACGCTTCCCAACATCGACGGCAAGGCCATGCCGCTGGCCGACTTCAAAGGCAAAGTCATCCTGGTGGTGAACGTCGCCAGTCAATGTGGCTACACGCCGCAATACAGCGCCTTGCAAGCGATTTATGACAAGTACAAGGATCAGGGCTTTGTCATTCTCGGCTTTCCGGCCAATAACTTCGGCCACCAGGAGCCGGGAACCAACGAGGAGATCAAGACCTTTTGTTCCCGCAAGTACAGCGTGACTTTCCCGATGTATTCGAAGATCTCCGTGAAGGGAGACGATCAGGCGCCAATCTATCAATACCTCACCAAAGAAGCTGATCCTTCCCACACCGGAGATATCAAATGGAATTTCACCAAGTTCCTGGTCGATCGCAACGGGAATGTAGTGCAGCGCTTCGAGCCTGCGGTCACGCCAGATTCGAGCGAAGTGGTTTCGGCGATTGAGAAGCTTTTGAAGCAGTAGAGACGGACATCAAGACTCAAACAAGAAGACTCAAATAAGCGCGCCCAGCCGCATCAGGCTGGGCGTTTTCGTCTGCAAAAATATCCTAACGTCTTCAGAGTTGACCGGTCGCGGGCTCGCGATTGACGGGGTTAGGGTCGTTTGGCGGCTGATTGTCTGCGCCGTAAATAAATTCCAGCTATTCCCGATGAAACCAGCAGTAGCGTCCCCGGCTCGGGCACTGCGGGAGGCGGCGGCTTATGATGGCATGGCTTCTTCGCTTCTTTTCCCGCGCCACTAGAGTCTCCAGGGGGACAACTCTGCGACGGAACCGGAGGAGCGAAAACTGGAGGCAACCCCGCGCTTGGAAACGGCGCGTTGCTGGCGGTTTGCGTAGGACTCGCAGGTCCCATTCCAGAACCACCTTGTGGAGCCATCAAAGCATTCAGATCACCGGGAAAGGGTATCTGGGCTGCAGTGCCATCAAACGGCATTTCGAAAGCTGATGCCGGTGGCTCTGCCGATGACACCACAGGCTGGGCTGCTTCTGAAACCTGATTGGCGCAACGGGTACGCGCCGTAATCCTGCCATCGGTAATCAACTTCTCGCCCTTCCGCAAACTAATTCTCTTCGCCGTCCAGAAAATCCTGTCGCCCATCCGGTAGGAAAGATAAACCAGTTTTGGTTGGTCAAGTTCGATAACTCTGGCATTGCGAAAATCAAAGCCGGCGTAGTGACCGCCTACGACGCGGTCATGATCGCTCACCTGCCGCAAATCCTCGGGTGTTTGCACTCCGCCTGGAATCACAGAATACGGATATACCACACGACGCGGAAGCGCGAGCGGCAAAGAGACAGACTTGGCCGCCAACATGGCCATGCTCTCGCTCAGGTCTCTCTGTGACCAACCAGGATCTGTCTGATCTGGGTTCTGTCGGGCTGACCGCGAATTCCGGACCGAGAATACCCACCAGCCGCCGAGGTAGAACAGCAGCAGCAATGCGAATACAAAAATCGTACCGCGAACCCGCGCGCGGCGGCGCGATCTGGATCTGCGCACCGGCGCCAGCCTCTTTGGATCGCTCACACCAAGCTCCTGCTATGCAAATTCATGGCGGTACCGAAACGGCAAACAATCTCCGTGTCGTCCCATACTTCCAGCAGCAAGGCTGGTGAATACTATCTGGAGTTCTAATTGTCTCTTTGCTGGTTATCCTAGCAGAACTAGAAAGTGGATTTTGCACACGAGCAGTTGATTTATTAGGTTCTTCCCGATTCGGACTCCGGGGAATCCTAGCCCGACGAATGTATCGTTCTAGCCTCCCTGCCGACCTGGCATGTGTTTTGAAAATCGCGAAGCTCCCGAATGAGGGCCCCACATCAATGGTCTTCGCTTACGACTGCAGACTCTACAGGGGTCGTCTTCGCGGTTATTTCCGCCAGCGTCTTCTTGGCTTGCTCAACTTCACCCGGCTGCGAAACCATGCTCAAGTACTCTCGCATGTGTTGCTCCGCCGCCAAATACTCGTGTTTCTCCAGGCACGCTATGGCAAGAATATATTGCAGCTTCGGTATCTGATGCGATTCATCCATCCGGATTCCTTGCAGCGCCATCTTTTCAGCAGCGTCAAAATTCTTCAAATAGTAGTGGGCAGCCGCATTAAAGAAATAGGCGTCAGGAAAATTCACTGGGTTCAAACTTAGTAATTTGACGGTGATCTCGATCACGGAGCGCCAATCACGCGCTTGCACCGCGACCTGGACCAGGCCATCGTAAGGATCTACATACTTGGCATCCGCTGCGATGGCGTGGTTAAACGCTTGCTCTGCTGCAGGCAGTTCCCGATTGTGAAGACGTGCCCGCCCCAGGTCACACCAAGCCACGGCGAATTGAGGATAGGCCTCAACCGCTTTTTCCAGGAGCTTTTCCGCATCGCTCCATTTGCCTGCTTTTACTTTGTCCCGGGCCTTTTCCAGGTCCTTCCGAGCCGCAGCAGGAGCCATTGCGCTGGTCACACTGATGCTGGTTCCATCGACGTGCTCCAGCCGGTGCAGAGGAACCCTGCCCACATTTATGTCGTCCAGTTGGCCTGATCGGCTGTTCAACTCGACGGTTTTGGAAGAAAATCCCGCGAGCACCGCCTCCAGCCGGCAGTCGCGCGAGTCGCGTCTGGCTGCCAGGCTCATGCGGCTGCCCATCGCCCCGCTGCTGGCGTCGCTCAGGGCAGCGGCTCCTGCTCCGTTCGGATCTCCTAACTGAAAACTGAAGGTGCCTCGCTTATCGCTATAGGTTTCGATCCGTCGCTCGCCCTTACAGATGGTCTGAATGGCAACCGGATCCGTCAATTCTCCGCCGTCTTCCAACACGACTTTACCGGAAACAAAGATGACTGACCCGGAGTTATCTACATTCATTCCAACCGACGGAGGAGGGGGGCAGCGTCTCGCAAAGCCGCTGGAGAATACCCCATTCGGGCATTGGCCTGGCCCCAACCCAAGGCGCCGAACGAAAGGACAAAAGCGAAACAACCCCAAAGTGGCCTTCTCATGGCACACCCCCACAAAAGACAGACGGAGTATATGCCTGTTATGTGAACAATCAAGAAATTTCTCAGCGTCTTGAAGAGTAATCGACGCTGGCGCGTGGGTGGCAAGCCGACCAGTGAGATACCCCCATCTTGATGCCGGATACTGGGTTCCCGTAACTTGCTTTATTCGTTATGCGTTAACCGTCCGCGTGGAACTTCGTTTCGCTGAGCATTGGAGTTTTGCCCTGATGGTGACGATAGTTCTAACTGACGCTGATTGCGAGCCGATTTAACGGTCGGACGCGACCGATCGAGCAACGGAGGAAGCCAACTTGAAAGTCTTAGTCGCTGAAGACGAGCCTCTTTCCCGGAAAATCCTCCACGAATTGCTGTCCCGGGAATTCGAATTGACCACGGTCGAAGACGGAAACTCTGCCTTGGCCTTGCTGCAGAAAGACAACGGTCCGGCGCTCGCGATCCTCGACTGGGTGATGCCCGGGATGACTGGTATCGACGTATGTCGCGAACTACGTGCTCAGCCCCGCAGCGCGGGCATCTACATCATTTTGCTGACTGTGAGAAACAGCGCCGCGGACATTGTCGCTGGCCTCCGCGCTGGTGCCGATGACTACGTGACCAAGCCCGTCCAGGCCGAAGAGCTTCGCGCCCGCGTGCGGCTTGGCTGCCGCATCATCGAACTTCGAGAGGCTCTCGCAGTCGAGGCACAAGCCCTCGCTTTGTCCCGTGCAAGCGAAGGGCTACTCCAGAAAAGGCTCGACCTGATTCAGAATCAAGATTTGAACCGGGACCCCGAGGCGCTTCTGATTCCGGTGTGACGCCTGCGCGTATTGCAGGTTCAAGTCGGAAGCTCTATCGGAAATTTCAAATCGAGTGATAAATCTCGTGCCAGCCGCCCGTGGGTATTACCGCACCGATGACGGCACCAAGAACGCCAAATGCGGGAGTACCGATAGCCTTCCCCTTATTCCCGGAACAAACAATACTCATCGGCTGGCAATCACCATCAATTCCGGCGCCAATCGCGAGTCCAACCCCTGCCCCGACACCAGCACCAATGAGGGTATTGCGGAGGCGATGCCCCGCGCCCTTGTAGGACACTTGCTTGACGCTCTGCCGGGAAAGCGTTTGGTCGGCTCCGCCAGAATGAATTGCGATCGCTCCTTCGGTGAACGACTGGAATTCACCCTTGTAAGACTTGCCATCGCTGAGCACAACCCGGATTTTTTGACCACCCGTCAATTGCGTGAGGTTTCCCCACGCCGGGTTCTGAGCTGCAAGAAAAGTTGGGATCAGGGTCAGCCACAATAGAGAAAGAGTCAGATTAAAGCGGCGCGTGCGCTTCATTTAACCCTCCGGAGATTTGTGAAAAGCAAACAGATATGCCAGCGTAGATACTCAGGTACTCGGATGTTTCATTACCCGAGGCTGCCCGCGTACTATAGTCCCGAACCCGCCTGCATGCAACGCTGCTCCCGGACGACGCAATTTCCATCCATCGTCACCGACGTGCTACTCCTTGCGTTTACGTTGACTTGTCAGCGATATTTTGCCAGACTTACGCTTTACTAATCTGCATCCCACGCTTTCAGCGACATGGAGCTACTACTCAATCTACTCTGGCTGGCACTGGCATTCCCTGCCTTTTGGATGTGGCGCAACGAGCCCGTCTTCCTGGAGAATTGTCGCGGCCTAAGACGCGTCCGCCCGTTTGTTTTGTTGGGTTGCATCCTGATGCTCCTGTTCCCGGTGGTGTCAGCCACCGACGACCTACAGGCAATGCGACAAGAGATCGAAGAATCCAGCGCCTCACGAGTGGTCAGATCGGGAGGCGAGAAATCGCATCCAGGACTCAGCAATACCGGATCATTGCCGGCCTTGATCAACTTCATCATGGTCTAGTCCGGACCATAACATTTGCTGCCGAGTCGTGGTGGTCCCGACTCAATTTCGTGAACAAGTTCGCCTCCTTAATCGTTCCTCCCGCGCGCCGCCGTCCTCTTCCTTCCGCGTTTGTGCTGAATTCGTCGCTTAAATCTGCGGCGAAACATTTTCCTGATTTCAATAAGCGATCCCTCAGCGACATTACGCGAGGCGCGGCCTTGCTTCATGACCGCAGGGTTTGCTGGTTTGGCCGCTTTGATGGGGAGTAATACATGCGCACGGCGACTTTGGCGCTATTCCGCGATTTTCATACTGCTTACTCGCAGTCTGACCGCGGAAGCGCAACAAACCCTTACGTGGGAGCAGGTTCGCGATCGTTTTGAGCGAAACAATCCCACACTTTTGGCTGGGCAGATCAACATCAGCGAATCCAAGGCGCAGGAAATCACTGCCTATCTTCGCCCTAATCCCACTTTCAACGCCACTGTCGATCAGATCGACCCCTTTTCCGGAGGCCCTCCACACGGCCCTTTCGCTTTCCTTCTGACCGTTGGAACCATCAGCTATCTGCACGAACGGCAGCACAAGCGAGAATTGCGCCTGGAGAGCGCGAGAAAGGCGACTGACATTGCGGTAGCGGATCAGGCGGATCTGGAGCGGACCCTGCTTTTCACTGTTCGGTCTGCGTTCGTGCAAACCTTGCAGGCGAAGGCAGTCTTGAATGTTGCCCGCGAAAATCTGACGTATTACGACCGCGTGCTAGGGGTAAGTCGGGAGCGATTCAAAGCCGGCGACCTCGCGCAGGTTGATCTGGACCGACTCGATCTACAGAGGGTGCAGTACGAATCGGACGCGCAGATGGCTGACGTGAATCTGCGAACCGCGAAGATTGACTTGCTGATGCTGCTCAATGATCGCACGCCAGTTGAACAGTTCGAGGTGGCTGGACCGTTCGAGTTCAAAGAACAATTAGTGACTCAAGATGAATTTCGCAATCTCGCCATGGATACGCGGCCGGACCTCAAAGCCGCGGTACAGGCCGTGGACAAAGCCACCACTGATCACAAGCTTGCCGTAGCGAACGGTTCGACGGATCCAGTTTTCAGCTTCGACGTTGGCCGCAATCCACCTATCGACACTTACATCGGCGCTAGCGTGAGTATTCCACTTGCGCATCTTCGATCGCAATCAGGGAGAAAAGCTCCGCACGCAACTGGACATCGACCGTAATCAAAGACTGCTGGATGCCACTCGGGCTTTGGTATTTAGCGACGTCGATTCCGCATACACGACCTTGAACAGCACACTGACTCTGCTCCGCCCTTACAAAGATAAATATCTGCAACAGGCTGTCCGGGTTCGCGACACGATTGCATTTTCTTACCAGCACGGAGGCGCATCGTTGCTCGACTTCCTGAACGCCGAAAGCGAATACCGCACCGTGGAGCTGAATTACTTGAACCTGGTTGGCTCGTACTTGACCGCAGCCAGCCAACTGAATCTTGCAGTGGGGCGAGAGGTGATCCCATGACCAATAATCGTTTTCGCCGCGTGGCGGGAGTGTTTACGTTGATTGTTGTCAGCATGCTCTTGATTTCGTGCTCCAACGATACGAAAGCAGCTCCCACCAAGTCTGAGGTCACACTCGATCCAAACCTGTACACCGTGGACCACCCCGAGCTGTTCAAACTCGCCAGCGTTGAGACCCGCGACTTGCCTACGGTGCTGGTTGCAAACGGCAGCATAAGTCCCGATGTGAGCCGCAGTATTCACTTAACTTCACAGGGCTCCGGTCGGGTCGTTGAGTTGAAAGCGAAGCTCGGTGATTCCGTGACCAAGGGCCAGGTTCTGCTCACGATTTACAGCGCCGATATCGCCGGCGCATTTTCCGATTATCAGAAAGCGCTCGCGGATGAACGTCTGGCCAAAACATCGCTGGATCGCGCCCAGCTTCTATACTCCCACGGCGCCCTGGCCGAAAAAGACTTGCAGCAGTCCCAGGATGCCGAAGAAAAGGCCCAGGCTGATGTGCAAAATACCGAGCAGCACGTTCGCATCCTGGGTGGAGATCCTGCCCACCCTGGTTCAACGATCGAGCTGCGAGCTCCGGTTTCCGGGACCATCGTCGAGCAAAACGTAGCCGGATCCGAAGGCATCAAGAGCCTCGATAACAGTCCGAACCTCTTCACCATCGCCGACCTATCTCAGGTATGGGTGGTTTGCGACGTTTACGAGAACGATCTCTCTACAGTGCAACTCGGCGACGACGCGGAGATTCGACTTAGCGCATATCCAGAGAAGATCTACAAAGGCAAAGTGACCGACATCTCGCGTGTACTCGATCCAAACCTGCGATCAGCAAAAGTGCGGATCGTATTGCCGAACCCGGACGGCTCACTTCGACCCAACATGTATGCGGTCGCGACTTTCCGTTCCCGAAAGCTCCAGCCGAGCCTCGTGGTTCCCAGCACCGCCATCATGCGCCTCCAGGACAAAGACTGGATGTTCCGCAAAGAAGGCCCTGGCCGATTCCGCAAACTTGAAGTGCGCGCGCAAGGCACGGCCGTCGACGGCTTCCAGCAGTTGCAAGACGGCACGGTAAAGGCCGGCGACGAGGTTGTGGCCAACGCGCTCGCGTTCTCCAGCGGTGTGGCGGAGCAAGGGAAATGATCCGTTTTCTGATCGACTTTGCGCTCCGCAATCGTATCCTGGTACTGAGCCTCGCCATCGTCCTGTTCATCTGGGGAATTATTTCGTTTCGCAATCTTCCAATCGAAGCCTACCCAGACGTCGCTGACACCTACACGCAGATCATCTCGCAGTGGCCCGGCCACGCCGCCGAAGAAGTCGAGCAGCAAATTACGGTTCCCCTAGAAGTCCAACTCAACGGCATTCCCCACAAGACCCACCTGCGATCGGTGTCACTCGCAGGACTATCCGTGATCACGATCATCTATGACGACGAGATCACCACCTTCAACGCGCGCCAGGAAGTGCTGGACCGGTTGGCGCAGGCGTCCACGCCTGCCGGAGTGAACCCTGCACTGGGCCCCGACTACAGCCCTACCGGGCAAATCATGTTCTACACGTTAACCAGCAGCAATCCCAAGTACGACGTGATGGAACTGAAAGCCCTGCAGGACTGGTTTGTGTTGAATCAGTTGAAAGCCGTGCCCAATCTCGTTGACGTCAACATTTTTGGCGGCCCCACTCGCGAGTATCAGGTACAAATAGATCCCGGCAAGCTGGTTTCCTACGGGCTTTCGATCGGTCAGGTGGAGCAGGCGCTGGCCAATAACAATCTCAACGCCGGCGGTGGATTCATCGAGCGCGGCGAGCAGGCGCTCAACGTGCGCGCCGTGGGATTGATGACCAACACCGACGACATTGGCGCAACCGTCGTCAAAGCGGTGAATGGCAGCCCAGTGCGTGTGCGAGACCTCGGCGTGGTCGTGCAGGCTCCGAAGGTGCGGCTGGGTCAACTGGGGAAAACAATTCGGCACGAAGACGGCACCGTCCTCAACGATGACGACGTCGTTGAAGGCATCGTACTGTTGCGCAAGGGAGCCGAAGCCGATGCCACTCTCGACGCGCTTCACCAGAAGATTGCAGATTTGAACCACGGCCTCCTACCCAAAGGCGTGAAGTTTGTTCCTCACCTCGATCGCAGCGACTTGGTTCACTACACCACGCACACCGTGCTGAGAAACCTCACAGATGGTGTTTTGCTGGTGACCCTGATCCTTTTTCTATTCCTGGGCAACGTGCGCAGCGCTCTAATTGTCACTATCACGATTCCCTTTTCTTTGTTGTTTGCCGCCATTCTTCTCGATTTGAATCACATCCCGGCGAACCTGCTGTCCCTGGGTGCGTTGGATTTTGGGATGGTGGTCGACGGTTCCGTGGTCATGGTGGAAAACATCCTGCGCCACACCGAACTCGGCCGCGGTAAGAAGACCTTCACCGAGATGATTGCAACCGCAGCGCATGAGGTTCAGAAGCCAGTCTTCTTCGCTCGAATCATCATCATCGTTTCGTATTTGCCAATCTTCACGCTGCAGCGGGTGGAAGGCCGGCTGTTCCGTCCTATGGCGTGGACTGTGGCTTTCGCCCTGTTAGGCGCCTTGCTATTCGCTCTTCTCATCGCGCCCGTCCTTTGTACATTGCTGTTCAAAGACAACATCAAAGAGTGGCGCAACCCGGCTCTGCACTTTGTGCAGGCGCGTTATGCCCGCACGCTTGACTGGTGTTTCGATCACCTAAAACTCACTCTCGGATTTGGTTTGGCGGCCCTGGCTGGAATGCTGTTTCTGGCCTTCAGCGGCATCATCGGTTCCGAATTTCTCCCTCATTTGGATGAAGGCGCAATCTGGATTCGCGGAACGCTCGCGCCCAGCACCGGCCCAACCTCGAGTATCTCCCTGGCCAAACAGGTGCGTCTGCTGCTGGCAAACTATCCTGAAGTCAAACAAGTCGTGAGTCAGGTGGGTCGCCCCGATGACGGTAGCGACGCCAGCGGTTTCTACAACACCGAATTCTTTGTGGACCTGATTCCGCACTCCGAATGGCGCGCCCAGTTCAAGACCAAAGACGATCTGATCGCTAACATGGATGCGGATTTGAGCAAATTTGCCGGCGTGGATTGGAGTTTTTCGCAACCCATTTCCGACAACGTGGAAGAAGCAGTCAGTGGTGTGAAAGGTGAACTGGCAGCCAAGCTTTTTGGCAGCGACTTGAAGATGCTGGAACAAAAAGCCAACGAAATTCAAGACTTGATGAACAACATTCCCGGTGTCGCTGATCTCGGAACCTTCCAGGTACGCGGCCAGCCAAACGTCAATCTAGTTGTGGATCGTGCGGCAACCAATCGCTTCGGGATCAACGTCAGCGACGTACAGGATGCGGTTGAAACCGCAGTCGGCGGTAAGGCCGTAAGTCAGATCTTGATCGGCGAGCAACGCTACGATTTGACTGTTCGATACCAGCAGCCATACCGCAAAACAGTCGAAGACATCGCTAACATCCGCATTCTGGCTCCGTCGGGCGAGCGCGTGTCACTGGGACAATTGTGTCAGATCAAGCTGGAAGATGGCGCTTCCTCCATCTATCGCGAAGGGGGCTCGCGCTACATCGCAATCAAATATAGCGTGCGCGGACGCGACCTGGGCAGCACCGTCCGGCAGGCGATTGAGGAAGTGCGTCAGAAAGTGCAACTGCCCGAAGGCTACCATCTCGATTGGACGGGCGAATACGAAAGCCAGCAGCGCGCCAACCGACGCCTGGCCGTAATCGTGCCCATCACTCTGCTACTGATGTCGTTCATCCTTTACTCGGCATTCGATTCCTGGAAATGGGTTGCGTTGATTTTGGCCGTGGTCGCGTTATCGCCATTGGGCGGATTCTTCAGTCTGCTGCTTACTCACACCCATTTCTCCGTTTCGTCTGGCCTGGGATTCCTGGCCTTGATAGGCGTCTCCGTAGAAATCGGCGTAATCATGGTCGAGTACATCAACCAACTGCGAACCCGAGGAATGAATCCGCGCGAAGCCGCGAAGGAGGGCGCTTCGCTCCGCCTGCGTCCCATCATGATGACCATGCTGGTGGCAACGCTGGGGCTGCTGCCCGCGGCTTTGTCGCACGATATCGGATCCGATTCTCAACGCCCGTTCGCCATCGTGATCGTCGGCGGCCTGATTTTTGAATTGGTGATTAGCATCGTCATGCTGCCGGCCCTCTACGTGTTCTGGGCGCGACCGGGCGACAAGTTGCCCCCGCCAGAGCTTGGGTTTGTCGAGGAAGGCGAACACGTAGATTAAGTCAGGAGTGCAAAACTGGGTGTCGTCGGGATAGCAATACTTAGAGTCGGTTTGCTGGATGGTAAAGTGAACTGGCCTCAATATGCCAGCGACGACCAGACCAAACGGGTTGACTGCCGCACAACGGTGGTGGGCAACGGCCCGTACATCATTCTTCTGGATGGTTATCGTCGCCTTCGGTCTGCGTTTTGGCTATATCATCGTCGGACACACCTACAGATTTTCCAAAACACCCGCCATCCAAGCTAACGAGAAAGACTTTGATTTTGGATTCGAGATGGGGCGCATTGGACGGTCCCTTGCCCAAGGGGACGGTTTTAGCAATCCCTTCAATGGAACGACAGGGGCCACGGCTTGGGAACCACCGCTGTATCCGTTCGTGATCGCCGGCGTTTTCCGGGTGTTTGGAGTCTACACTCGCGCGTCGGCCATCATCCTATTGAGCATCAACAGCGTTTTCTCTGCGCTCACCTGTATTCCGATTTTTCTAATCGCGAAACGGTGTTTCAGTGAACGAGTTGCGATCGCGACCGCGTGGACGTGGACGCTTCTGCCGTCGGTAATTTTCTGGTGTACCCGTTGGATCTGGGAGACCAGCCTGGCGGCGTTGTTGCTGGCGGTAATCTTTTGCCTGACGCTCACGCTGGAAGAACGAGACGGCCTAAAGCCGTGGATGTTGTTGGGCCTGCTTTGGGGAACAGCCGCACTCACCAATACTTCGCTGCTGTCTTTTCTGCCAATGTCCGGCCTTTGGATTTGCTATCGGCGCCGCAAACTCAGCAGACACTCCTTCGGCGGAGTGCTGCTGGCAGCGGCGATTTTCCTCACCTCTGTGACACCGTGGCTAATTCGAAATCACCAGGTCTTCGGAAAATTCGTCTTCATTCGCTCCAACTTTGGCGCCGAGTTGCGCCTGGGAAATGGCACCGGTGCCGACGGCACTTGGATGGAGTATCTTCACCCCACGCGAAATATTCTAGAGATGCAACGCTATCGCGACCTGGGAGAGATGGCCTACGTGTCTGAGCGAAAGGGCGAAGCGATCGCGTACATTCGGGAAGACTATTCCCGGTTTGCAGGCCTGAGTGTAAAGCGATTCATTTACTACTGGGGAGGATTGCCGAAAACATCGGATAAGCCAGCCTTAGGGCTCTTTGCGAATTCCCTCTTCCTGGCTTCGTCGGTTCTAGCCTTCTGGGGACTGGGACGCGCTTTGCGCCATCGGCAGCCAGGCGCTTGGCTCTTTCTTTGGCTTATCCTGAGCTATCCGCTGGTGTACTACTTCGTCTTCCCCCATCCCCGCTACCGGCATCCTATAGAACCAGAGCTGGGAATCCTGATCGTCTACACCATCTGCGAAGCAACCAAGCCCGCGTAAGGGAATTCCTCTGTGCATCTCCGTGTCCTCTGTGGTTGAAGCCCTGGTGTTATTCAGAAACGAATCCGAGCCCTAGCCTGCAATCGGCAACTTCCGAATCCGCTTCCCAGTCGCCGCAAACATCGCGTTGCATATGGCCGGCGCCAGCGGCGGCACCGGAGGCTCACCTGCCCCAGTGGGCGCTTCCGTGCTAGGCACAAAATAAGCTTCAATCACCGGCGCTTCGTTCATGCGAATGGGAGCATAATCGTCGAAGTTGCCTTGCACGATGCGACCCTTCTCAATGGTGATCTGCGCTCGCAAAGCATTGGTGAGTGCATAAACCACGCCGCCTTTGATCTGCTGTTCGAGGATGCTCGGATTGATGACCTGACCGCAATCCATCGCAGCCACTACGCGGTGCACTCGCGGCTGATCATTCTCCGTAGAGATCTCAACCACTTCGGCCATATATGTGCCAAAGCAACCGAAGCACGCTATCCCCTGATAGTGGCCCGCGGGCAAATTCTTTTTCCAGCCCGCTTTATCGGCCGCCAACTGCAATACTCCTCGCATTCGCGCCGTGCGCCAGGTCGTATCGAAATACTTGATGTCTTCATCTTTCGCCAGCATGCGCAGGCGATATTCCAGCGGGTCTTTTTTTGCAGCCACCGCCAGTTCGTCGATGAACGACTCGCTGGCGAACCCCGCTTGCAACGCATACACCGAACGCATCCAGCCCAAGGGAACCGGTGTTTCCGCCATCACATATTCAACAGACGCGTTGGGTATGGAATACACCAGCGAAGCCTCGTCAGGTAGATCGGGATCAACTCCGCCGGGAGTCGGTAACCCCTTCTGCCCGCTGATGGTCGGCGCGACAATACGATGACGAAACGCTATCGGCCAGCCTTGTGCGTCGAGCGTCGCATTCAAAAGGTGCAGGCTTGCGGGACGGTACGTCGAATTCCGCATATCGTCTTCCCGCGTCCAAATAACTTTGACGGGTGCATTCGCGGACTTCGAGACCAGCGCTGCTTCCACGCCATAGTCATGCTCAAGGCGGCGCCCAAATCCTCCGCCCATAAGCGTGACGTTAACTTTCACCTGATCAGGATCCAGTCCAACCGCCTGCGCCACCGAATCGCGAACATCCTGCGGAACCTGCGTCGGAGCCCACAACTCACAAGTCGATCCCCGAAAATAGGCTGTGCAATTGCCCGGCTCCATGGGCGCGTGCGCCATCACCGGAAGCTGATACTCAGCTTCAACGTGCCGTCCCGAAACTTTCGACACGTCGCCGTTGGAATACAGACTAACCGCTTTGCCGGACGCCGACTTCTTCAGCGACTCGAAGATCGCCGCTGAATTCAGATCTTTATTCGGGCCGTCATCCCACTGAACATTGAGCAGGCGCCGCCCTTCCATAGCGCTCCAAACGCTGTCAGCCACAACCGCAACAGCAGAATCGCCGATCTTTCCAACGAAACCGACGCCGGAAATTCTTTTAGAGTCCTTGTCGTCAAAACTCGCTACCTTCCCGCCGATCACCGGACACCGCGCCAACACCGCGTACTTCATCCCGGCAATCCGACAATCAATACCAAACTCCGCCGTACCATCCACCTTCGACGGCACATCGAGCCTCGGCAAAGACTTCCCCACAATCTTGTAATCCTTCGCGTCCTTCAGTGTGGGACTCGTCGGAATCGGTTGCGACGCGGCCTTGTTCGCCAATTGCCCATAAGTGAGCCGCCGGTTCGACGCGACGTGCACCACTGTACTGTTTTCCGCTTTGCAACCGGAACGCGGAACGCCCCACTCCAACGCCGCCGCACTGATCAGCATTTCACGAGCCGTCGCCCCGGCCTTTCGCATCGGATCCCAAGTGGTCCGCACGCTGGCGCTCCCACCAGTCGTCTGATCTCCATAGAGAGTGCTGGCGCCGACTTGCTCAATCGTGATCTGCTTCCAGTCGGCTTCGAGTTCTTCCGCAAGAATCATGGGCAGAGAGGTACGTACGCCCTGTCCCATCTCCGAGCGTGCCACCATGATCGTGATCTTTCCATCCGGCGCAATTTTCAAGTATGCGTTGGGCGCGAATGTGTTTTTGTCAGGACTCGAGGAACTTCGATGAGGCAAATAGAAGCCGATCACCAATCCAGCTCCAGCAGCTAGACCAGCGGTAACGAATTCACGTCGCGACAGTGGACTCATTGCCCACCTCCCGCGGCGCGATGGATTGCCCGCCGAATTCGGTCATAAGTTCCGCATCGGCAGATGTTGCCGGACATCGCCTGCGTAATCTGGTCGTCGGAAGGTTGCGGAGTCTTGGCCAGCAACGCCGCAGCTGTCATGATTTGTCCCGTCTGGCAATACCCGCATTGCGGAACTTGTTCCGCTATCCAGGCCTGCTGCAGCGGATGCAGTCCGCTCGAGGACAAGCCCTCAATCGTTGTGATGTTCTTCGCGACTGCTTGCGAAACAGGGGTCGAGCAGGAGCGCACAGGAGCGCCATCGACGTGCACCGTGCATGCGCCGCAAAGACCGGCGCCGCAGCCGAATTTCGTGCCCGTCAATTGCAAAGTGTCGCGCAATACCCAGAGCAGCGGCGTCTCCGGCGCAACATTCACCTTTTTTCGGCACCGTTAATTCGCAGTGTGATGTCTGCCATCTCTCCTCGAACTCTCAAGGATAAGGATATGGACAGACATCGTACTCAACTGGCAAGGAAAAAGGAAATAAGGAAATAACGAGTCAGCCCGCAATCCAAGGCATGGTCCCGGCGAGTAGTACGTCACAGTCAAACTCAATTCAGAATTGCCGAACCCGCCGCTCACAACTCGAGCCGTATCAGATCGCCAATTTCCGATTGGAAAGCCGCAAACCCGGGCAGATCATAGAGGCGAGAACTCAATTCATCTTGAAACAAGTCCGCATGAACTTCGGTATTTCTTTCCCGCACCGCATCCACCAATTTCCCGGCGGTAATCGGATCGAAACTTTCTGACACCAGTACCGTGTTGTCCGCCCACTGCTCGACAATCACCGGCCCTTCCTCGGTAAGAACTTGCACCGCAGAGATCGGGCACTTCGTTCCTGAGCATGCAGCAACTGTTTGTGGCGTGGCAGTCTGGTACCTCTCGGCAAGCGCGGTCACATACATGTGGGCGAATCGTTCAGCGGATTGCGACGACTTCCATCGCGACGCATACAACAATGCCAAATCCGACGTCGCAATTTCGTCCACCGCCGCTTTCGCTGTCTTGCGGAAGGTGACGTAAGCGCCGCCGCGCCACTCTGCGGCAAGATTGTCGGCCTCTTTCCGGTTTCCATACTGTTTCAAAAGTGCCCGCACGTCGAGTTCGCCAACGCCGCCTGAGTCGTAAGTTGTATATTTGTCCGACAAGATCTGCTGCACGTCAGGAATCCCGATCGGCGAAAGTTTCTCGTGTTCGATGTACGCAATCGGCTGCAACACTTCATGCGTATTGCGCGGCGGACGGGCAAACGCTCCCGAGAAAGCCATCTCCTTCCCGCCTTTTTCCAACAACTCGCCTTCAAAGATCAGGCCGGCGCGATAAGGAAACGTTCCCGTTTCGCGCAGAATCATAGGCGCGTCGTGCAACATCTGGGAATCGGCGACCGCCTTCACCGCCGGCTCTTCCATCTGATAGACCAGTTCAGGCGTGTTCTGCAGATTGCGTCCCAGAGGCGCGAGCAGATAGTCCACATACACCACTTGCGCCTGCCCTTCGACCACCGCTCGCCGCGCCGTCTGGCTGTCGTCGTTGCCGTCGGAATCACTGTCTTTCTTCGGACCTTCTGCCGGTTGCCCAGCCTTCATCCACGCTCGCAGGCCGTAGTTTTGATCTTGCAGGGCATGCGTCAACTCATGCGCGAGAATGGGCGCCTGCCGCTCCAGGGGAATCCAGTTCAGCATCGAAATCGTCTTCGTCTCGTCATCGTAGTAAGCGGCGATTTCCTTGCCATTGGACTTGACCACAAAATCGCGCAGATTGAAGTTGCGAGGCAACAGGCCGAATTTCTTCATTGTCATTTCGGCGCGTGTGAAGCGTTCCGCATATTCTGCTTTGCCTTCCTGATCGCGCGTGTACTTCTCGACATCCGCCGACCCAACTAATCGTCGCTTGACACTCGCACGTTTGGGGAACCCACTGTCTTCGGAGGCGAAAGTCGTGATCTTGTCGACCGAGCTGAACAATTCCTGTGCGTCCGCATCCGACATTTGCACTTCCGCGGTGTGGTCTTTCCGTACTTTCCGCGCAAGCTCGCCCAGACTCTGCCCTTGATCCGCCGCGTTGGACTCGCTCGCAGCCGGCGCTGGAGAAGTCGCTTGCTGGCCAAAAAGCGAAGCAGAGAGAAACATGCAAATCAATAAGGAGCAACCTGGACGCACGTGTCCGGCCATAGAGACCTCAAGATCGACAGATTTGTGCAGCTTGAAGAATTGTCCGTGAGTACTGACCAAGACTCACGGCAAAAGGCAAGCGGAGGCTTACGAAGGTAACGGCCGGCGGAAAGCGCTCTGAGAGGAAAAATACGAAGGGAGAAGAATACGAATGGAAACGAACTGAGATGAACAACGGAAGAAGGCTGAATGCCGAGTGCTAACATGCTAAGTGCCAAATGCCGATCTGTTGCCTTACTTCAACTCCTGCAACTTCGCGGAAGCCAGCTGCGCCGCCTCGCTGCCAGGGTTTTCTTTCTGAATCTGCTCATAGACACGCTTACCTTCAAGGGGCTGATTGCTCGCCTGATAGGTCGCAGCCATTTCCATTTGCGCAGTCACCTTGGCAACGGTGGTCGTAGGCTTGTCCGCAAGCTGTTTGTAGAGGTCAATGGCCTGCTTACCGCGGCCGGTATTGCGATAGACCGAAGCCAGCCCCATTTTCCCGAGTGCTGCCAAGTCACTGTTTGATGACGAAATCACGTCCTGAAAATCGCGTTCCGCCGACGCATTGTCGCCCAGGTCCGCCGAAGTCAACCCGAGAAAATAACGCGCAAAACTGGCCGCATGAGTGTGCGGGTACTTATCGACAACGGTCTGAAACTGCTTCTGTGCCGTAGAAGCTCGCTCTTTGGAACTGGCGAAACTCGGGGCCTCCGGCTGCGCCGGCATGTTGGCTGGCCGGACCGGCGTATTGAGTGTGCGCACCGCCTGACTCATGTCCAAGCTGGCCTTTTGATCTTGCTGGCTCAGGTAGTACCACGCGCCAGCGACCGCGGCTGCCACTAGAATTACGACTGCGGCCGCAACCATGACCTTCTCTTTGTGCTCCACCGACCAATGTGCAGCGCTCTCGGCCGCGTCAATAGTGACTTGGCTGAAGCGGTCCTGTTTCATCTGATGACGAGTCTCTGCGCGCACGTACTTCCCTTCTGAATATGTCAGGATTGAACTGGCAAAATGAGTCTAACAGGCGTAAAACACGAGCGTCAAAGGGAGAAAGCCTGTCAGCGGCTCGGACTTGTCGCCAATCCACTCAATCCCGAACCCTAAACCTGCGGATCCTCGTGTCCTTTGTGGCTCGCGATCTTAGCGCAGGACTACTTGGCTTCTTCCAGCAACCCCTGTTCCAGCTTTTCCTGACACTCGATGCAGTGCCGGGTCCAGGGTACCGCCTCCAGCCGCTTGGCATTGATCTCTTTGCCGCACGCGATGCACTCGCCAAAGCTGCCTTCGCGCAGCCGCGACAACGCGCCTTCGACCATTTGCAGCAATTGGCGGTCGTTGTTGCTCTGGTGAAAAAGAAATTCCTTGGTGTAAGAGCTGGCGGCACGATCGGCCACATCCTGTGCGGAATCGTCATCCACACTGCGCCCGTCCTGCTCCGTGCGGGTGACCATGCGGCGCAATTCCTGCTGCCGCGTCTCCAGCCGTTTCTTGAAATATTCCAGCTTCTTTTTGTCCATGGATAATAACTTCACTACTTATGGCCCTTCCTAGCTCGTTCCTGCCTCTGAGGCCAAACGAAGATGATATGCGTCTGAAATGAGATGCGTCAACTAGCTGTGGGGATTCGCCAGGCGTACCAAGATATTCTCGTCCCGTTACGAGATTCTGTCTTGTTAAGGGTCGTGGACGTAAGTTGAGGTGGAAAGCGGATCCGGTGCCTATTGCCAAAAAAGAAAACGACACCGGATCTCACAGTTGATAACCAGTCTGACGAGTTCAGCAGCTCCAGCTAGTTGCTGTCGTCAGGCCGCCGCTTGAGCGTGGGATGATCGTCGCCATCGCTGGTGGTAGTTCCATCTTTCGGTTTGTCGGTAGCTGAAGCACGCCGCAAGCTCGGTTTGCCGGCGTCCTTGTCATCGATCACTTTGCGGCGATTCTCCAACAGCGCCAACCGCGCCTTCACATCGTCAAACTCCGATGTGGTCACGGTGTATTCGGGTCGCGCCGGCAGAATTTTCTCAATTTCTTCCTGCGAGGCCGCTATGCGGTCCGGCGTCTGTGGATGGGACGAGAAAGTCTTCGCCAGGGTTCCCGGCTTCTTCTTTTCCAAAGCCTGCAACTTCTCAAAGAAAGACACAAAGGACTGCGGATCGTACCCCGCCTTGTACATATATTGCAGGCCGAGGTAATCGGCTTCGGCTTCAAAGCCGCGTTGGAAACTCATGAAGGCCATCGGCATCCCGATGCCTGCAGCCGAGCGCACTGCGTAACCAATACCGCCGCCCATGAAAATCAGCGGCAGCGTTCCGATGTTCGCGTAGTTGCCGCGCGTCATCTGGCGCGTAGCATGCCGGGCAGCCACGTGCGCAATTTCGTGCGCCATCACACCCGCGAGTTCCGCTTCGCCGTCGGCCGCGAGAATTGTGGCCGTGTCCACATAGACGAACCCACCGGGTAGCGACATGGCGTTGACCGCGTCGGAATCGATAATCTTAAAAGTAAACGGAACCTGTGCGTCCGAATTCCGCACCAAATTCTGCCCTAGCCGATTCACATACTCCGTAACCACAGGATCGGAAATCAGCTTGGAACTGGAATCGACCATTTGGGCATACTGCTTCCCCATCTTGATATCGCTCTCGATGGAGTACCAATTGCCCAGCCCGCGGGCACCAATCTTGCGATTGCCCACGGCGTCAACATCATTCTTGCCGCCATCGTGTTTTACTTTGTCGGGATCGGCGGGTTGGATGGCTGGCTTGTTCTGCGTTGCGGAGTCGCTCGGAGCCGTGGCCGGCACGGTGCCCGAAACCCCGGGATCGCTTGGCACATTGACCTGAGGCGGCGTGCTGGTCGGCACGTTGACCGGAGGCTGCTGTTGAGTCTGCGAACTCTGCGCGAAGCTTGCTGGGCTGAAATTGCTGAGGATCCACAACGCCGCGGCGAACAACATGAAACGAGACTTCATGACCGACTCCGTTTTTCCGCCCTGCCAGGGTCTTCTAGCTCGATTATACTCTTGGACACAACACACGTTCCCTGAGATTCCCTAAGTAGTTCGACGCAGAATTAAGGAGGAAGGTTATCCGGCGTGGTCGCCCAGAACCGCTTTGTTTGCTGCATCTTTCAGTGCCACGAGTCGAAACGTACCCCAATCCGGGTTTTTAAGGAGCCCGACGATTCCAGAGTCTAGCCAACCGCCTCATCTTCATACGTTCTTCGCACGCGTTTCGAATGCTTCAAGTAGGAATACCAGAGCGCTCCCGCCAGCATTGGGCCCAGCACGTGTCCCCAGCCCATCGACGCCAAAGTCGAGATCTGAGGCGGTCGGACGACAAAAACCCACACAATCCAGAGACAGAAATACGCGGCGTTTACGCCGACAAACGCCAGCAAGTACCGTTTCGCGAAGCTCACCGCACCCTGCTTAATAAGCCACAACTTCGCACCAGCAAGCAGGCTGAAGATAGCTAGCGGAAGAAAAAGCACAGTATAGATAACTAGCAGGATGACCAATTGAATCGGAAGGTGAGGATTGATGAAACCCGGAAAGATGCCGCGCACAATCTGATAGAGGGTGGTTGCAGGATAAAAGACCGTCAGAAAGAAGCAAAGGATCAGGAGCCATCCCCCAACCGGCGTTTCATTTCGCACAAAAATCTGAGGCACGCGCGGCGTGCTGAATACTTGCCCATACCGGATGCCACCTTCGCTTTGTTTCTCATACGGCAAGATAAGATTAACCGCCTCGCCAGACTTGCGCTCCAGGCTGGTGCAGATCGCGTCGCACTTTGCCGTTTCCCCCGGCGGAGTAGTCCGCCCGTCGTAGCAAATTCCAGCGGCGCGAATTTGTCCGCTCCGCGCTTGCAGCCTGAAACGCCGCGTCATCAGGTCGACGGCATCCTGCGATAGCGACTGCTCGCCATTCATAGCGGCGACCATCTCACCGTCGGGTTTCACGCTCCCTCCGAACGGAAAGAACTCGCCGCGCTCCGACAGCGCGCGCTGCGCGAGCGGCGCCAACGAATTGAAGAGTCGGTCCAGGTCGGGATGTGAAACTTGAGCAGTCACTGGAATCGTTAGAGTCTAGCGCGATTTGTTGGAACCTGGGCCATCGACATGTGTCACATTTTCTCACTGACATATCCTTTACTGTTTGTGCTGTCGATGGGGCCAGGAAGGCCACGCGCCCGAACCCATAACGATCGGCGTATCCTATCTACCATCTCGCGAGAATGTTATTGTTCAGCAGTATTCCCGCACGATTCTGCGCCATTTCTTCATTTTGATGGACTGCCTGGAGAGCATTTGCTAGGATGCGTCGCCATGAAAATCCTTCGCCTGTTGCCATTGGTTGTGATAGCTCTGCAACTCTCCGCCGTCGCCAAAACTGCTGGTATGACCGACGAAGACCGCGAGCATCTACTGGTTCACTTTGAAATGACTGGACAACTGTTGGCCGAGGAAGTCCACGGGCTTTCACCCGCGCAGCTGGAGTACCGCGCCTCGCCCGATCGCTGGACGATCCGGGAATGCGTCTCGCATTTGGCGGTTGCTGAACCCGACTACTGGCGTGAGTTGATGGACGCCGTCAAAGCGCCACCCGACATGAAGGGCAAAACATCCTCCAACACCGACGCCGATATCATGTGGTATGGCATCGATCGCGTGGTGCACACAAAGACCGGTGGCGGGCACGAGAAGGTCGACACCTATAAGGATCTCGGCCAAGCCATGGCGAAATTCCAGGCGCTGCGCGCGACCATGATCGACTACATCAAGACCACCAACGATGACTTACGCGCACATAGCTTCGGGAAAAAAGAACCCATCGATTCCTGGCAATGGATGCTCGAAATCTCCACTCACTCCGAGCGCCACATTCAACAGATCCGCGAGATCAAAGCCGACCCAAACTTTCCGAAGAAATAGTGCCTGCGTCGAATGCGCTTGTCCGCCGGTGCCGTGAGTTTGCAGAGTCCGTGCCAGCCGCGACCACTTCTAAACGGTGACGTACTTTCCACTTTGGTTCTTCGCGACCGTGGCTTTTTCCGTCGAGAGAAGGACGCGCGCCTTGTAACACACGCGCAAACACTTCCGAATCCACGTTCCCACCGCTCAGGACTACGCCGACTTTGCGCCCCTTCATCTTTTCACGCTGTTGCAGCAGCGCGGCCAGCCCGGCCGCTCCCGCGCCTTCGGCTAGGTTGTGCGTGTCGGCGAAAAAGGCGCGCATGGCGGCTTCCACTTCGTCATCCGTCACTTACCAATATATTGCAGGGCTAAATTGCTGATAGTACAGAAACAGGAGAACACCGCTCTCATTTTCAAAGGTGTCCACAGTGTCCAAAGTCGTACCCTGACGTCCGCAAGCGAACAGGCAACCAGGGGTCAGTTTCTGAGAGTGGGTCAATGAGTGAAATGGCATGTTAACAACAGTTATCAGTTCCAACCCAGGAGATGCAAAAAAGAGGCCATACATCAGGTGGCCTTATAGTTTGATTCCGAAGAGCTCAGAACATCACTTCCGTCACCCGGAAGACAACGTTGCTCGTGAGCGTGCCACTCGGCGTTTTCACTTTGACCCTTCCGGTGGTCGCGCCGGCGGGCACGGTGGAGTTGATTTCCGACTTCGAGATGACCTTGAATGTCGCTGGCGTACTGTTGAACGTAACGCTGGTCGCGCCTCTCAGATTCGTTCCCACAATGATGACTTTCGTTCCGACCTTGCCGGAGGTAGGACGTGTTTCCACGAACGGTCCCAGCCCAACACTCAGACTGAAGACCGTGCCATCGTTACTGGCTCCGCCTCGGTTGGCTGTCCCGTAGAAGTTGCCGTCGGTGGCTTGAAGCAGCCCACCGTCAGAGTTACCGCCGTCAGTGCCGGCGAAGCTGTGCAGCGTGGTCAGTGCGCCACTCGTGGTGATTCTGAAGACCGTGCCATAATTGCTTGCCCCGCCAGCGTCTGTTGTCCCGTACAACCTGCCGTCGGTGGATTGTACGAGTCCTGCCAGAGGGTAGTTGCCGTCAGTGCAGTTCGTTTTGGCGCAAAAGCTGTAAAGCGTCGTCAGTGTGCCCGCTCGGGTGATTTTGAAAACTGTGCCGCAGGTGCCACCATTACACTGATTGCCACCGTATAGCGTGGTCCCGTAGAAATCTCCGTCCTTGCCTTGAACCAGCGGTGCCCAAGGATTGCTGCCGTCAGTGCCGGCGAAGCTGTGTAGTGTCGTAAGCGTGCCGTCTGGTGTGATTTTGAAGACCGTACCGAATCCGTTGGCCCCGCCATTGGCGGTTGTTCCATAGAAGGTCCCGTCGGTGCCCCGCACCAGCCCCGCCTCAGGATAGTTGCCGTCAGTGCTTCCGCCGACGAAAACGTACAGTGTTGTCAACTTGCCCGCTGGCGTGATTTTGAAGACCGTGCCGCAGGCACATGGGTTGCCCCCGCCATAAGACGTTGTCCCGTAGAAAGTCCCGTTGGGAGCTTGGGTCAGGCCACCTAAAGGGTTGCCACCATCAGTCGAGTTTGCGAAGCTGTAAAGCGTGGTCAGTGTGCCATTTGGGGTGATCTTGAAGACCGTGCCGTAGTTGCTGGTACCGCCTACAGCAGTTATCCCGTACAAGATCCCGTTGAGGGCCTGCACCAGCCCTGCTTCCGGCAAGCCGCCGTCAGTACCGTCGAAGTTGTGCAGGGTGGTCAGCCTGCCCGCTGGGGTGATTTTGAACACCGTGCCACAGCCCCCGGTCAGTTGTTGCTGGTTCCGCCACCAGCTGTTGTCCCGTAGAAGTTCCCATCCATGCCTTGGATGAGAGACTCGGAGGTGGGGTAGCTGCCGTTGGTCCCGTCAAAACTCACTACACTGGTGAACGTGGTCTTGGTAGGCGAGGCAATTGCCGCCCCGACACAAAGCGCAGAGAATATAAAAGCCACTTTCCGCAAATGAAGTTTCCTCACACCGCCTTCTTTCCGGCTTCGCCGCTGTTCGAGAGTGAAACGTCCCAGATTATCCTCACGGACAGGAAGCCTGTCAATCATGGGCTTGAAAAGCATAACGATTGGGCAACTAAATCTCTATTACACTCATTGCCTCGCTTGGGGCGCTCCACAGCGGTACGATTGCCCGACCTCACTGCTTCGGTGCTTTCTTCTGCGTAACCGTAAGTTTTCTTTCTCTGCCCGCGTCGTCACGAATGTAAAGGCGGTCGCCGACGTGACCATCCTTTTCGAACCGCAACGAGGTGTGACCGTTAAGCGTAACGTCCAGTGTGGTGTGGGTTCGCCCCACATAGACTGTTCCATCATCGAGCTTGAACGAGTAAACCGCTTGGTTCCAGTCTGGGCAATGGCGGCACCATTCGTTGACCTGAGAAATCTCGATCAAGGTTGAGTTTTTCCAGCCCTGATCAGCTTGACCAATGGCCGCAAAAGGGGAAATGAAAACCGCAAGAATCGGTATCAGCCATTTGCCGCGCATTCGTTCACCCATAGATCAAGAATCACAACGGGCCACATCATATTCGATTTGTTCGCCAAGGTAACTGTTGGAATATCGCCATTGCGCTCATTGATCCCGGACACGACTCGGCCAGTCCTCCATGAGCGTGATGCCCTGATCACGGCCGTTGCCCCACAACACATTTGGGCTGCCCCGTGATCGGCCTCGAGTTTTTGACTCTTAGCTGCCGATGGTTCGGTTGCCAATTGGATGAGTGTGCCATTTGCGAACTCGCGCGCGGCCTAGACTATAATCTCCCCTCTTATGCCCCGCTGTACTTTCTGCGCGCAGGATGTGGCCGAGAGTGCTCAGTATTGCTCTGCGTGCGGCCAGGCGACCAGTTCGGCGTCAGTGATTCCCACGCTTACCTCCGATCATCCTCCGGCCTTCCCCCCGTCGCCGCGCTCATCCAGTTCCAGCTCCGCCGTAAACTCTGCTCCTTTAAATCTTTCCCCAGGCGTCGTGTTGGCGGAACGATACCGCATTCTTGGAATCCTCGGACGCGGTGGTATGGGCATGGTTTACCGAGCGGACGACCTCAAGCTGGGTCAAACGGTTGCGTTGAAATTTCTTCCGGCTTCCTTTAGCCAGGATGCCGCGCGGGTGGAGCGCTTCCGCGCTGAAGTCCGTATGGCCCGCCAAGTTTCACATCCCAACGTCTGTCGCGTGTACGACCTCGGCGAAGTCGATGGCCACTCTTTTCTTACTATGGAGTACGTGGATGGCGAAGACCTGGCCACGCTGCTGAACCGGATCGGGCGCCTCCCCGCCAAGAAGGCCTTGGAAATTGCCCACGAACTGTGCGCCGGATTAGCCGCGGCCCACGCCCGCCAAGTCATTCATCGCGACCTGAAACCCGCCAATGTAATGATTGACGGACGCGGACACGCGCGCATAACGGATTTTGGATTAGCCGTCGGAACCGGCGAGTTTACCGAAGGCGAAGTCGCGGGAACTCCAGCCTACATGGCGCCGGAATCCTTCGAGGGCAAACCCGCAACCGTCCAAAGTGATCTGTATGCACTCGGGATGGTCTTATTCGAGCTGTACACCGGCAACCGTCCATGGGAAGCAAGCAAGGTGTCAGGCTGGCGCGCGAAGCACTTCCGGGAAGAACCTACTCCGCCGTCGAAGATAGTTCCTGAAATCGACTCCGCGGTCGAGCGTGTGATCCTGCGTTGCTTGGAGAAAAACCCGGCATTGCGACCGCGATCCGCCGTGCAAGTAGCCGCCGCACTGCCCGGCGGGAATCCGCTGGCTGCGGCGATTGCCGCAGGCGAAACACCTTCCCCTGAGATGGTCGCAGCTGCCGGGGAAGAAGGGGCCCTGAGTGCGGCCACGGCTTGGACGCTATTCGCCAGCGTCGTCGCCGGTCTGTTCTTGATCATGTTCTTGTCGCAACACTCCGGCTTGGCCAATCTCTTACCGAATGGCAAATCTCCAGAGGCGCTCAGTGAAGACGCCCGTGTGTTCGTTGCAAAGCTGGGCTATCCCGATCCGCCCGTTGATGACGCGTATTGGTTCGATGCAGACTCTGGATATTTCCCCTACTCCAGCCGCATTCCCACGCCGCAACGCTATCGCGACATGGGCGCTGAGTTCCCTTTACCCTTGCAGTTTTGGTATCGGCAGAGCCCTCGTCCTTTCCGCACGGGCTATCCGTTTCAAGTAACCAGCCGCGATCCGATGCCTTTCTATTCCGGCGAATGGAAGATCGGTATGGATTCCTCTGGACGGTTGAATTATTTCGCCGTCATCGGCCCGCAGGAAAATACCCCGCCAAAAAACGAGGAACCTCTGGACTGGCAGCCCCTGTTTGCAGCCGCAGGCCTCGACCAGCAACAGATTCACTCCGTGGATGCAAAGTGGCTGCCGGATGTTCCTTCCGATCGAAGCTTTGCCTGGGAAGCCAGCGCACGTGGCAAAACTCTGCAGGTGCAGGGAGCGAGTTATCACAACAAAATCGTCTTCTTTCGTTTGGTAGCCCCGTGGGCACAGCCCGAACGAGTAAGCCCAACTCAGCCGAGCCTGTCCTATCGCTTCGGGGCCGGCCTCTTCGTCGTCACTCTCTTCATGCTTTTGGCGATTTGTATTCTGTTTGCGCGCCGGAACCTGAAGCAGGGGCGAGGCGATAGTCGCGGCGCGATTTGGGTCGCGATCGTCGTCTTCGTAGTCGCTCTGCTGGGACAGTTGCTGTCGTCACACTTCACAGGAGCTGCCGACTGGATCCTGAATTGGTTCCTCCTGGCCTCTGGTCTCGCTCTAACCAACGTTGCGCAGTTCTTTCTTCTGTACGTGGCCCTCGAACCCTATGTCCGCAGGACTTGGCCAGAGATTCTGATTTCGTGGAGTCGCCTGGTTGCCGGCGGATGGAAAAACCCGTTGGTGGGACGCGATGTGCTCGTCGGCGTTCTGTTCGGCATCGCCATGGTAGCCCCAATTTACCTCCGAACGGCTCTTCCCTATTGGTTTCCGCTCACCGGCATCACCCCGGCTGGCCCAGGAAGCCTAGACTGGCGCGAGGGATCGGTATTTCTCGGTAACCTCATCTCTAACATCCTGGGGATCATGGATGCAGTCGGATCGTTGGCGGTCGTTTTTATCGTCGCCAAGATTACTCGCAGTAAAACGGCGGGGATACTCGTCGCCGGGCTGCTTGTGATTGGACTCAATCTGTACGGCGAGAACCTCGTCATCGAAGTGGGTGTTGCCGCGCTGGTTGCAATCATATGGCTGACCTGCCTCATGCGCATCGGACTCTTAGCAATCTGTATTGGTCGATTCGTCGCCTACTCGCTCGGAGATGGCCTCGCCACCTTTGACCTGTCGCGCTGGTATGCCTGGAGAGGATTGACACAGATCGCGCTCGTACTCGTGTTGGCCCTCTACGGCTTTAAGATTGCACTGGGCAAGAACCCTCTTTTCGGCGGTGCCCTGGAGGATTGAGAAAGAAGAGACTGAAGAGAGAAAGATGATTGAGCAAAGACGGCTCGCTGAGCCCACTTTGTAGTCTCGCCCCGCTGACGATATACTTCGCGCCGGAGAAACAATCGAATGCGCCACGGCACTCTGCTTCTGCTAACTATTGCACTAAGTTTCACGACGAGTTCGCGGTCCGCCGAAACCAAAGCCGCCCCGAGTTCCGAAGGTTCGCCGTACCTGTTCGTCTGGGCCGGAGACGCGGCACGGCAGTCCAGTGATTTTCTGGCAGTGATTGACGCCAACCCATCGTCTGCGAACTACGGTCGCATCGTCAGCACCGTGCCCGCGGGCGCAACCGCCACCGTGCCTCATCACACCGAATATGAATTCCCGCCGGACAATTTGCTCTTTGCAGACGGCTGGGTGGCAGGCCGTACTTTCATTTTCGATCTCAACCAGCCATCGAAGCCGCGCCTTGCCGAACAATTCGTAGATCGCGCCGGCTACACCTTCCCCCACAGTTACGCTCGCCTGGCAAATGGCCACCGCTTGGCAACTTTTCAATCGCACGGGGAAGGATACGCTCCGGGCGGCGGGCTGGTTGAGTTGGATGCGAACGGCTCGGCAATTCGATCAGTGTCGGCCCTCGATCCCGCCGTCGACAAGGATTTGATCTGGCCCTACAGTCTCGCGATCGCGCCCCAACTGGATCGCGTAATCGTCAGCAGCACGCCCATGGGATGGCCCAAGTGGGCGACGCTTCCCCCAGGCTCCTGGCCATTCAAGAAAATCAATACGCAAGTCACCGCACAGGTGCAGATTTTCCGGCTTTCCGATCTGCATTTACTGAACACGGTCACGCTCCCCTCCGACGGACCGGCAAAACACGACGAATATCCCGCGGAGCCCAGAGTTCTGTCCGACGGCACCGTCTACGTGAATACGTTCAACTGCGGGCTGTATCGCATGAAGGATGTGAGCGGCCCGCGGCCTTCGGCAGAACTCGTCTACACCTTTCCCGGTGGTGACACTCCGCACACCCTCTGCGCCGTGCCCGTCGTCATCGGCCACTACTGGGTCCAGACCGTCCCCGCACTGCCGGGATTGATCGCTCTCGATGTAAGCCACCCGGAAAAGCCAGTGGAAGTGTCGCGCCTCACCTTCGACAAGCACTTCGCCATGCCGCACTGGATGGCCGCCGATCGCAAGAGCAATCGCCTGGTCGTAACCGGCATGGATCAAAGCTGGGTGCTGGTAGCGCGCTTCGATCCCGACAAAGGCACACTGAGTCTCGATCCGACTTTCCACGAGCCCGGTGCCAACCACGCCAGGAATCAGTTTCGATCGCCAGGAATGGCCGCATGGAAAAGCCGGCGCAGCCCTCGTCCACGGCGCCCTCTTCGGCCCGTAAACCAGATCGTAATTGATCGATGCACGCACCCGTCAGGAGGAACCTTGATCGATCGCCGCCGCTTTCTCACCGCTGCCTCGAGCGTTGCCGCCGCACTGACTTTACCGCGAACACTATTCGCCCAACTCGACAACGTCCCCGCCCTGCCCGACCACAATCTCTACAACACAAATCAAGAAAACTATTGGGCCGAGCTGCGCAGGCAGTTCCTGATCCCCGCCGACGAAATCTACCTCAACAACGGCACCGTGGGATCAAGCCCAGCCCCGGTTCTCCGCGCCATCTTCAACGCCTACACCCAAACCGAAAAGCTAGACCAACAAGATCCAGAAGACTAACCCAATTTGGGGGTATGCGTCTTGGAATCAGTTTCGTGATCCGCTGGCCGCGTTCGTGGGGTGTACGCGGAATGAAATTGCGCTGGTGCGGAATGCTACGGAGGCCAACAGTTTCATCGCCAACGGAATCGAGATGAAGGCCGGCGATGAAGTCCTGATGACCGATCAGGAGCATCCGGGGGGAGAACAACCTTGGCAGCTTAAGTGCCAAGCGGTATGGGATCGTACATCAAGAAAGTTGCGTTGCCCAAGCCGGTTAAGAATGCCGGCGAGGTCTTGAATCTGTTCAATGACGACATCACGCCGCGCACGCGGGTGATCTTCTTCAGCCACATCACTACCGCGACAGGCGTGGTTCTTCCTGCGAAGGAACTTTGCGCGCTGGCTCGCGGCAAAAACATTTTGTCGGCGGTGGACGGCGCTCACGTCCCCGGCATGATGCGGCTCAATCTGCATGATCTGGGATGTGATCTTGTATTCTTCCAGTCCGCACAAGTGGCTGCAGGCGACTAAGGGGTCGGGTTTTCTTTATCGTGCGCGATGAAGTCATCGATCGCATATGGGGCACGGTAGTTACCGAAGGCTGGGACGATCCCAAGATTCGCGCCGAGCGCTTTCAGCGCATCGGTTCATCCAACGTTCCGGCACTCGCGGGATTTCTTGCCGCCATCAACCTGGCCAACCAGATTGGCATGGATCGAATCGAGAAACGCCATCGCGAACTCGGCGACTACATGCTGAGCGAGATGATTAAACGCGGCGCGGATTCGTGGACATCCCCTGATCCCACATTGCGTGTGCGCGATTACCACGGTGAACGTTCCCCCGCTGCCGCGAAAAGAAATAGAAGACTTGGCTATGGCAAAAACACAAAATCCGCATTCGCGGCGGAGATCCATCGAAGCTCCGCTTGTCAACGCCGTACTATGTGGGGAAGAAAGATATCGACCGCTTCCTGGAGAAGTTTGACGCGTATAAGCGGGAGAAAGTGGCGTAGGAATTAGAACCCATCCGCAAAGGGCGCGGAGTATCCCAGAGATAGTGCGACGAGGCCGATGCCGTTCGACAGCGCTGAGTGGCCAAGGTACAGTCTAGCCGTTGCTGTCGGGCCTTGCGTCCGGCGCCGGCTCTTCTGGCCCTCGGAAAACGTTGAGTAGCGGGTCGCTGTGAGGTAGTTTGTGAGAAGTCTCTGGCAGTTGTCGGCAGTCCTTCTTCTTGTTTGTCTGGCTCCGTCCCGCCCGATCCGCCGCGCAGCAGGCCACGCCGAACCCAGTACGATTTGCCTCGCCTGTCGTCATTCATTTCCCGGGTTCGTACCCCGGGGCGATCGCTGCGGGTGGGTTTACCAGCGACGGTATCCAAGACTTGATCGTCGGCGCCGAATTCGGCGACGTGGCGGTCAAGCTGGGCCGCGGCAACGGCACATTTGGCCATTGGCATAACGCGTTTTCCCCTAGCCATTTCGCGAGCGCGCTGGCGGTAGGGAAATTCGATGGCAAGCATCTGGATGCTGTTGTCAATGACATGGGCGACGCGTGGGTGTTGCTGGGAGGCGGAGGAGGCTGGTTTCCACACGTGACCTGGCTCGACGCGGGCGACAATTTCGTGGCTGGCTGCGCGGTGGGCGACTTCAACGGCGATGGCAATCAGGACATCGCGGCACTGGCCGATATTGTCGGTCAGAATTCGGATTCGAGCGTGGTCTACCTGTATCTGGGGAACGGCGACGGCACGTTTTATTCGCCCCGGCAGTTACCAGTCAGCCCTTTGGGGCCCGTGGCGATTCTCGCGGGCGACTTCAACGGCGATGGCAAGGCTGACTTGGCAGTGCTGACCACGTTCTTACATGATCACGTGGGGCGAATCTCGGTCCTGTTAGGAAATGGGCATGGCGGTTTTGGGTCGCCCTTGTATACCATGTAAAGCTGTTCGATTTACCTTTACATGGCTGGGCGACTTCAACCGCGATCAGAAGCTCGACTTAGCCGTTGCGTACAGCAACTATGGCTCAAACGAGAGTGCCTTCGTTCGCATCCTGCTCGGGAACGGTGACGGAACTTTCCGAAAGGGGGCGCGAGCGCTAGCGGCCCCAATCCGCTCTCGATCGCATCGGCAGATTTCAATGGCGATGGAACGCCGGATCTTTCGTAGCTAATTCCCTATGCTCCCCAGCTTGCGACTATAAGAGCTCCATATCGTCTTTTGGGAATGGATGGCACTTTCGCCTCCCGCAGATTTCCTGTTCACGGCCAGACATCGTTGCAGCTCACCGTTGCGGACTTCAACGGTGACGGCAAACCCGACGTGGCCACGGTGAACGTAAACAGCCAGAATGTGAGCGTGCTGCTCAATACTACGCAGTTTCCGACCACTAAGGCCAAGCCAGCACACATCCGCCTGCATTAGGGGCTGGCCTATTCTTTGACCGGGAACGAAATGGTTGGGTGCCGATAGGAGCGCGGGGTAACTGCGTTTGCGTGTGAAAAGCCTGGGCCAGGCAGGTGGACAAGATCAAGAAGCCGCGGGCGAGGGCGCCCACGCCACACGCGAAAAAGTGGCCAAAAAGGGCCAAAACTCGTCTCTGCCGAAAAGTTGTCAAGGGGGTTGGGTAGGGTGATTTTCGCTAAATGGATGATTCGGATGGAGAAATAAAGTTCCGAATCATGGCGTACTTACCCCCTGCAATTTGGTATTCTAAATATAGAGAGTAAATTTCTGAAGGCGCGGCCGGAATTCCGGTTCGCGCCTTTTCTATTTGGAGCGCAAATGAAAGAAATCTGGGGACGCCGAGAAGTCAATCCACAGGATGGCCAGCTTAACTCGAGAGGCAAAAATAATAGCAGAAGCCGCGGACAGGAGTGTCGACCCGTCGCGGCGCAGCGCCTCCGAGCGGATCCGGGCTTTGCAGGCGCAGCGCGATGCGGTGATTTCGAAGATGGTGCCGGTGGCATCCGCGCGGGTGGTTGTGCGCCGAGCATGCACCGCGAAAGGCAATGGAGAGTTGGCGGAGCTGGCCTTCATTCCCAAGGCGGCGAGCCTGGGGTTCGGAGTAGCCAGGCCATTTGGCGACAGCGAGCGCTACGATTACATTCTCGACTCGGGAGAACGGTTGTGGAAGGTGCAGGTGAAGGCGACGTTCAGCAAGTTCGCCAATGGATACCGGATAAGCATGGCCAGTCATCGGAATCACAGGATGCGCACTTACACTGCTGCTGAAATCGACGTGCTGCTGGCATATATCGCACCGGAGAATGTGTGGTATGTAATCCCGGTGGAGAGGATCCTCAACGTGGAGGCTATGTATTTTTATCCTTCAGGCTGTGCGCAGGGCGGAGGGCTTTTTGAAGATTGCCGCGAAGACTGGCAGTCGATGGCTCCGAAGGCGTGCCCAGGATTGGTGGGCTGGATCTGCTGTGCGGCGGATGAAAATCTATCCGACATGCCGGGCTGACTTAGATTCTAGGTGGACAGCATCGCTTTGACCAGCGTCAGGGCGCGGCTTCCCGCGGCCGCGAATGCAGCGACAGTTTCCATGTCAGTTTCCGCCTTCGCCTCCCAATTGATGGTCAGGCAAAAGTAGACCCAGCGATCGTCGAAGAACATGGCTCCGGGAGCGCAGATTGCATGAAAGCCGGGGACATCGATGCTTCCACCTTTGCAGAAGGCGCTGACGCCGAGCGGCAACGGCAGCAGCCAAATCGCATCCCCGATCGACAGAATGCGGCGGAATTCATTCAACGTCTCTTTGTTCTGGAAGAATTTTCCCTGCAAGGCACGCGAATAATAGGACACGAAATCTTCCGCCGAACAGGTCATGGATTCGACCGTGTTCAGCGGGGAATTCACCATTGGCGAGTTCGCCGCCGCTCCGATTTCCTCCCAGCTGAAATTCTTTGGGTCCTTGCTGCCGAGCAGATAGCCAAATAGGGCGCGAGTGCTGTCGGGGATCATCACACTCTTCAATCCGGCGGAAGCGACGAATTCGCGGACTTTGTCGGGACCTACGTGCTTCAGGCACATATCGGTTCCGGTGTTGTCGCTGTGCAAGATCATGGCTTCGAGCGCCGTACGCGCGGAGACTTTGCCAATAAGATTGGGAGGATTGAAGGTCGCGCTGTCGACGGACCAGACGCTGGCATCGAGCGCAAGTTGTTCAGCTTTGAGGGTTTGAACGACTTTGGGCGAGTCGGCCTGGCGCAGGGCCTCGCAGAGAATGAAAGTCTTGACTGCGCTGCCGACGAACAGTGTCTTCGAGGGGTTCAATTCCGCCAGGAACTCTGGCTTGTTGTCGATAGCGGGCGCATGAATCCTGACGGCTACGTTTCCCGGCAAAGACTTAAAAAGCTCTACGATGGCTTGGGGAGAAGTCGCCTGCTTATTTTCACCCGCAGCGGGAAGGGTCAGCGCCGCAGCGCCGAGCGAAGCTACTGCAGCCTCGCTCAAGAATGTCCGTCGTGTTTGCGGCATGATTTATGACTCCTCTGATTTGTTCGCGCGATTTGTTCGCGTGCTGGTCGCCGATTTACTTGCCATCTTCTTTAAGGGAGTTGAGCGCTTTTCGCGCCTCCGCGAGTTTGGGGTCGAATTCCAGCGCCTGCTGGTAGGCTGAACGCGCATCCGAGGTCCGGCCTGCGCTCTGCAGAATCTGGCCCAGCTTGAGATAGGACTCACCCGACGGAGACTCCGAGGCGTCTCGCATGGCATTGGAAAATTCTACCTGGGCCAAACCGTCTTTGGCGTTTGCGTCGTCAGGGTTGACGCGGAGCGCCTGCTGATAGCTCGCCCGGGCCTGAGGGTAGTTCCCTTTTTGGCTGTACAGCCTGCCGAGCGTTTCATAGGCAACGACTTGCATCGCGGGATCCGTGACTTTCGGAATGGCGATTTGGTACTCGGCGATGGCCTCATCGGTGTGCCCGCTCAAGGTCAGCGCGCCTGCCAAATTCAGGTGGGTCGCCGACACTTCGGGCCTCATGCGCACTGCATTCCGCAAATGTGCTACCGCTTCTTCGGGGTGCTCCGACGACATCAGCGAAGCACCGAGGTTGTCTTCGGCCAGAAAATTGTCCTTGGTCACATTCACCGCGTGCGACCAGAGTTCTTCGGGACTGTGCCAGTAGCGCAACTGATCAAATGTCAGCAGCGAGAGAATGGCAAGAATGATGGCGGCAATCTTGATGTCGGATCGAACCGTGAAGTGCATACTGTCGGCAAGATCGGCCGCGACCCACACTGCCATCACAAAAATCCCAATCAGCGGCACGTAGGCGTACCGATCCGCCATGGCTTGCTCGCCCACCTGGACGAGTCCAATGACCGGAACCAGCGTCCCCAGAAACCACAGCCACCCGGTAATTAGATACGGGCGCGCTGCGCGCTGCCGCCATACTATTGCGCTTACGGAAATCAAGATCAACGCCGCCAATGCGAATTGCCAGAACGCCAGCGACGCTCCGGGATGCGGATAGAACACTGCCAACCGGACCGGCCAGATTGTCTTCCACAAATACATTGAATAAGCGAAGACGGCGTTCTCCAGGCGCACACCTAGAGGCAGCACCAGGTGAAGGGATCCGGCAGAGCGTTGCGCGAAAATCGTGATGGCGCAGGCGGCGGCAGAGAGTGCGAGCAGCGGCAACTTTTCCAGCACTAACCGCGAAAGCGGAGCTTGCACAGCAGGAAATGTGTTTCCGTGGTCGTCGTCGCTCAACCGGGACTTGCCCCAACCTTGGATTCGCCGCAGCGGCCAGAAATCCAGCAGCAGCAGGACGCATGGCAGAGTCACCACCATGGGCTTCGAAGCCAGTGCGAGAACGAACAGCGCGGTCATCGCCAGATAACGTTTAATGCCAGGACGAAGCGCGTACCATCCATAAGCGCCAAGCGTCAGCAGAAAGAAAAATGTGCTGAGTGTGTTCTTGCGCTCCGCGACCCAAGCCACCGATTCGACATTAAAAGGATGGGCGGCAAATAAAGCAGCCACCAGCAGACTGCGTCCAACCGCGCCGGTGGCTCGCACCAGGAGCAGGTAAAGCAATACCACATTCAGCGCGTGCAGCAATGCATTGGTGAAGTGATGTCCGGCGGGATTCAATCCGAAGAGTTGGCAATCCAGCGCGTGCGAAAGCCACGTGAGCGGATGCCAATTGGAAACTTCCGTGGAGCGTATCGACCACGTCAGCGTCTCCCACGTCAGGCCAGCCTGTACGTGAGGATTGTCTATGACGTAACTCGAATCGTCATAATTGAAGATAAAAGGATGGCCAAGGGTTGGACTGTAAAGTGTGAAGGTCGCAGCCGCGAGCAGAATGCAAATCCACAGATCGCGTTTCGGCGAAGCCAGCAAGGTCTCCCACAGGCCTTGTGGCGCTACTTTTGTTGCGCCCGCGCGCTCCCGCCTCGCTTCCCGTCGTGCACTTCCCGATCTCATGCCCACGGCCATATTGAAAGCCAGAGATTCCCTTGCCCCAAACTCCGAGCAGTGGGCAATTGTACATTGCCTGCGAATTGATCCAGGTCAAGATCGCTGGCCGCAATTCAGCGGAAGGTATTGATGGGTGCGCCTAATGAAGAATATCCAGGACGCAGCTGCATCGCGGCTAGGGCTTGGTAGTCGTGGCTTTGGGATCCGCTTCGACCGTCACTTCCACGTGAGCTCCCACTTTGAGGCTCACCTCTTCTCCGTTTTCCGTGGTAAGGGTATTGTCGATGCGAATTTCTCTGTAAAGATCATCCGCACCTTGAACGGTGATCTGAGCCTTGTCAGGCTGTTTGGGATCAATCGGACGGATAACTCGTTCCACCGTTCCCGGCAATGTGACGCTCGGTTTTTCAGTCATGAGATGGGCCCCCCGGAAACACTCTAATTAGCATAATTTTAGCACTTCCTCAAGAGGATCTGCGCTGCCTTTTAGTGCATTAATTGGACGCGGTCATCGTGAACCCGATCCCCCGGGCGAATGACCGAGCGAAGCTCGATCCCGTAGCCCGGAAGAAATCTTCACTTTCTTAACCCGAGCCGGAAGGCTATCATCGCTGATCGACAACGGGATAGGAGCAACCAAGGAGGGCCGATGCAGTTGCGCCTAGAGAGCCGACCGGTGGGCGATGTGCTCATCGTTCAGTGTCAGGGACGAATTGTTGCAGGCAAGGAAGTGTTCACGCTGCATTACTTCGTGGGAGATTCGTTCGTCAAGTATGGCGACGTGGTGCTGCAACTCGATCAGGTGGAGTTCATCGACAGCAGTGGCTTGGGCGCCTTGGTGCGCCTGATGCAAGCCGCACGCGCTAAAGGTGGAGATCTCAAACTCAGCGGCCTGCCTGCCCGTATCCGCAAAACGCTGGAGATGACCAACCTGCTCTCGCAATTTGAAACCTACGACTCGGTCGAAGAGGCGATCACGGCAGCGTATCTGGGCTCGCGCTATTCGCGCGGCAAAGCCGGCGACGCTCGACCGCGCATCCTTTGTGTTTACGAGTCGACGGACGTTTCGACGTTCCTCCGCGAAGTCCTGTGCAGCGCCGGCTACAATGCTTTGACCGCCGCGACCGTCGACGACGCGCAAATTCTGCTGCGGGCTACCAAGGCGAAGCTGGTGGTAGTTTCCGCGCGGCTGCAATCGCTGCATGGCAAACCTACGCGCCAATTGTTAGAGGCGATTGATCCCGCAGTGTCCCTTCTAGTTCTTGACGAAAACTTCGCGACGCAGGACCCGGGCGAAGCCGCCGAAAAACTGCTCAGCACGATTTCGGCAGCGCAGTGAGGCTGCCGCGACGGCCAGTCTAAGGGTTCTCCAATCCGCAAAAGGTGCGCGAGGGCACATCATGCCTAACCCGCTTTAACCTTCCACAGTCCTGCGGCAAACCGCTGAAAACACGCCAAATCCGCTTCTTGACATGCATCGCATATTGCAATATATATATTGCATATCGGGATATGACACTGGGTGAAAAAATTCGCTACCTGCGGGAGGTCGAAGGCTCCCTGCGCGATCTGGGCCGTCCCATGACGCAGCAGGAAGTGGTGCGCGCCGTTCGCAAAGAACTCGGGCAGAGCATCAGCCAGTCGTATGTTTCGCAGATCGAAGGCGGCGCGCGACCTCACATGACGCAAGCCACGCGCACACTCCTGGCGAAGTTCTTCAAAGTTCATCCCGGATTCCTGGTGGACGATCCCGAGGGTTATCACACTGAGTTGGTCTCGGATCTGCGCACCACGGAAGGTCAGCTCGATGTCTGGCTGTTGCAAGGGTCGGAGCGATTTGCCAGCGACCCGGAAGTGAGCGAAGTCATGATCAAGGCGGCGCGCGACAAAGATACTCGCCGGTGTTTCCTGCTGCTGGGCGCCATCCTGGAGACGCCTGGCCTGGCCGACCGCCTGCTTGAAGCGCTGAAGCCTGATGCTGGGACTCGAAGCAGCAACCGTGCGACGAGAGAGGGGTGCGCGCGATGAATTGGGCGGATTTCTATCTCATTTGTTTCGTAGTAGGGCTTGCCTTCAGCTTGCTTTCGTTTCTTGCTGGAGGGATGCGGTGGCATCTGCATCCCGCATCTCCGCATTTGCCACATGGCGCAACGCCCCATGTTCCGCTCGGACACGCGCACGGCGCCGGCGGGCGCGGACACGCAGGGCCGGTGTCGCCATTCAACTTCGTCACCTTTACGGCATTTCTGGCGTGGTTCGGCGGAACCGGATTTTTGCTAACTCGGTATTGGACGGTCTGGTTTGTGGCAGGACTAGGCGTGGCATCGCTCAGCGGCGTGATTGGAGCGGGAATCATTTATTTGTTCTTGAGCAAAGTTCTGATGTCGGCGGAAGAGAACTTGGATCCTGCCGATTACGAGATGGTTGGAGTGTTGGGGAGAACTTCCATGCCCATTCGGGTGGGCGGCACGGGGGAGATTATCTTCTCGCAAGCCGGAACCCGCAAGACCTGCGGGGCGCGCTCGGAAGATGGCGCTGCGGTGGAAAAAGGCAGCGAGGTGATTGTGACTCGCTATGAAAAAGGAATCGCATACGTGCGCCTGTGGGAGGAGATGGCGGGGGATCGGTAAGGAATCGACGAGGGCAAATCACTATGAGCCGAAAATATTTCCAAGCTGCGATCTGGATGATGTGGCTGACGCTGCCCATCACCGCGCTGCGCTACTGGCTGGTGTGGAATCGTCTTCCCGCAAGCATGGCTACGCATTTCAACGCGCTCGGCCAACCCAACGGTTGGATGACTCGCGAGATGTCACTTGCCTTCCCGCTTGGGCTGATGACGATCCTGCTGGCGGTGGCGACGCTGATCCTGGTACGGCTCCGCCAGCCGGACGCAACTTCATGGGGCGCGTTGGGAATCTTCTGCGCGGTGATCGGCGTGATTTTCTGGGGAGCCAATGCGGTTCTGGCTTACAACCTGCACAGCGCACCTGTAGAAGTCGGCTTGCCGTTGGTCATCCCCATCGTTGCCATCCTGGTGCTGGTTGCGGTCGTCCTGGGTACGAAGCGCGGGGCGCAATTGCCGGTTACCGGCTTGATTGCCGAAGAAGTTCATGCCGCGCCGGCATGGAGTCTTTTGTTTATCGCTTTACTGCTGGGTCAGATGTGGGGAGCCAGCGCGATACCGAATCCGCCAGTGCGTCTCATGTTGATGACTGTGAGCTTGCTGTTTGCAATCGTCGCCGCCCACACTTGGTTCGGCTTCCAATATTTTTTCAGGAATTCGGGAGTCGAGATTCGCACTCTGGGTTTCCGCCTGCGCTCCATCCCACGCGACGACATTCAGCAATACGCGGTCGAAAGCTGGAATCCGCTGCGTGGTTACGGCATTCGCGGCATCGGCGATAGCCGGGCATACGTCTGGGGCAGGCAGGGCGTTCGCATCAAGACCACGCGAGGCGAAGTTTTCCTGGGACACAGTGAGCCGCAGCGCCTGGTACACGATTTAGACGCGATGAAACTGGCGCACTGAGCAGCCGGCGGGGAGTTCCCTGTCGGCTGTGGTGAGGATTTTCGACACAATAACAAGTTTCCGTAGAGGAGGGACGATATGTTCGGTATGGCAATTGAAGTTTGGGTGATCGTTGGATTGATGGTTTTGGCCGTGATGCTCCTGATGAGCATGCTGGCAAAGCTTTACCGCAAGGCAGGCCCGCATGAAGCCCTGGTAGTGTACGGCTTCCGCGGCACGCGCGTGGTGAAGGGACACGGCACCGTCATTTTCCCCATGGTCGAAAATTGCCGTGGCCTTTCGCTGGAATTAATGTCCTTCGATGTCGCTCCGCAGCAGGATCTCTACACCAAGCAGGGTGTAGCAGTCACCGTCGAAGCCGTCGCACAAATCAAAGTAAAGTCCGACACCGAATCCGTTCTCACCGCTTCCGAACAGTTCCTGACCAAGTCCGACCAGGAACGTGAAGGCCTGATCCGCCTGGTGATGGAAGGCCACCTCCGCGGCATCATCGGCCAGCTCACCGTAGAAGAAATCGTAAAGCAACCCGAAATGGTCTCCGACCGCATGCGCTCCACTTGCGCCGACGACATGAACAAAATGGGGCTTGAGGTGATTTCGTTCACGATCAAAGAAGTACGCGATAAGAACGAGTACATCACCAACATGGGCAAGCCCGATGTGGCGCGTATCAAACGCGATGCGGACGTGGCCACGGCTGAGGCTGATCGTGATACCGCCATCAAGCGAGCGCTGGCGCAACGCGAATCGGCAGTGGCGCGGGCGCAAGCCGACCAGGAGAGAGTTTTGGCGGAGACGCTTTCTCTGGCCAAGCAGGCTGAAGCGCAGCGCGATTTGGAAGTCAAGAAGGCGCAGTACGTAGAAGTCACGAAGCGCCAGCAGGCGCAGGCCGACAAAGCATACGAAGTTCAGACCAACATCATGCAGCAGCAGGTAGTGGCGGAGTCGGTGAAAGTGCAGCAGATCGAAAAAGAGGCGCAGGTCAAGGTGCAAGAGGCCGAGATCAATCGCCGCGAAAAAGAACTGATTGCGACCGTGTTGAAGGGCGCAGAGATCGAGCGTCAACGCATCGAGACGCTGGCTGCCGCCGAGAAACAGCGTCTGACGGCAGAAGCCGAGGGCCATGCATCCTCCATCCGCGCGCAAGGCGAGGCTGAGGCTGAAATTATCTTCAAGAAAGGTGAATCCGAAGCCAAAGCGATGAACGTAAAAGCGGAGGCGTATCAGGAGTACAACCAGGCCGCAGTCATCGACCGGCTGTTCACCAGCATGCCGGAGATGGTGCGGGCGCTGGCAAGCCCGCTGGCAAACGTGGACAAGATCACCATCGTTTCCACCGGCAACGGCGATGCCTCCGGGATGAACAAAATTACCGGCGATCTTACCAAGATGGCGGCGCAGGTTCCGGCGCTGTTTGAAACGTTGTCAGGAATGAGTATGGCGGACTTGTTCTCGAAGGTGAAAACCATCGGCGACAAGGCGGGGAAAGCCGAAGTTCTTCCGCCGAGTCCGGCAGCAGGACAGTAGTTTTCCAGATTAGAAAAGGAGTGAAGTCATGGCACTACTAGAGAGAGTTTCCACACTGGTTCGGGCGAATCTCAACGACCTGGTCGACAAGGCTGAGCATCCTGAAAAGATGATTAAGCAAGTAATTCTGGACATGCACAACCAGCTTTTGCAGGTGAAGACGCAAGTGGCAATTGCCATCGCGGATCAGCACCTTCTGGAAAAGAAGCGCAAGGAGAACGAAGACAAAGTGGCCGAGTGGATGCGTAAAGCTGAACTCGCCGTGGACAAAAAGCAGGACGACCTGGCACGCGCCGCGCTCGAACGGGTTGAGAGTTATCGCACCCTGACTGAAGGGTTCGCACAACAAGTCACCGATCAGAAGGCGCAAGTGGAGAATTTGAAGACCGCGTTGCGGCAACTGGAACAGAAGCTAACCGAAGCGGAAGCGAAAGCTGATTTGCTGATCGCGCAACATCGTCGGGCGCGCGCCGTCTCCAAAGCCAGCGACGCGAAAATGGCGGGCGACAACGGCGCATCAGCCGCCGCATTCGACCGCATGAAGCGCAAAGTAGCGTATTCGGACGCAACGGCGCAGGCCAAGTCCGAGATCGCCGCTGACAATATGGAAGACCGCCTGGCTGCGCTCGAAAAGGAGGACCGCATCGAGCAGTTGCTAGTAGAGCTGAAGACTAAGCGAGGAGCCTAGCTTGTGCGGGGCGGACGCCGGCATCCGCAAGACCGAGACAAAATATGACGGACAAAGCTAATAAAGCGCGAGCCATCGCCATGGTGGTTGGAGTTGTCCTTCTGGTAGTTGCATTGCTATGGAAACGGCTTTTGCGCTGATCTACTTTGTGTGCTCCTGGGACGGATTGCAATAGTTCCGAGGCCAGGACGGTGCGGTTCGCTCCCATGCAAGGGACTCAACGGACCGGGGCACCTGTGGTTCATCGGACCGGCGCCACGCAAGCTGTTAGGCCGATTTTTTCACCGGTGAGGGGAACTCGATAATCTTCCCGCGTTGCGCAGGCGGAACCCACCTCACGCTTTGTCGGAATCTATTTGGTATGTAGAACTCAATTAATTTTGCCACCATAGCCCCTGTGTTTTCTTTTTCTATTCAATCGCCTGAGCAGTTTACGAGTTTGCGTTCGTCTTCTGATTTGCGTGGCCTTGCCACTCCCATCCGCATTGACAAAACACGGAATCGGTTAAGCTCAGCTTTTTCAGGAGAGCTTTACAAATAGCGCATGACCTCATCCACATCACTGTCCTCCAAAACAACGACTCCAGCGAAAACCGCCTTCGGTCGTATGGAATGTTGGAGTCGTGCAAGGCGAGCCGGGATGCAGCGCTGTTGTCTCAGGATTGTTAAATGATTGTTTAGAAAATTGACCTAAAGTAGATGCGCTTTTTGCAACTTGTCCAATCTATCCACGCGTTCTGTGGGAGCACTGGCTTTCGCCCGGGGGTGACCGTTCCTCGATTGCGCAGAGCAAGCATTCATCCTCGCAAAGAGCTTTTAGCTCTTTACTTTCTATTGCTTGCATATTACGCGTTGGAGGCGGATCTCCACATTTTTTGGGGCCACGCTGCGAGCTTTTCTGAAAACCTCTTTGCCGGCCCATCTTAAGTGTGATAAATTTGTCGGCGCTGTTGGCTGGGAGGAAAGTTTTGTCTTTAGAATTTGATCGCTATCAAGCGGCCGTTCGAGAATTTAATGACCGGGTGTCAGAGCTGGCGGGCAAGCTGGAGCAGATCGCGAACGCTCGCGAAAACGCGCTACGAGCCAGTGAAGCGCTGCGTAAGGAATTGGAGGCCAGTGACCAGCGGTTACACGACGTGGCCACCGCGGTCCGGCAGCAGGTCACCATGGAATTTGCCAAGAAAGTAGCGCGGTCTGAGGATGTCCCGGTTGAAACCGGTGTCCGCCGCGTCGGGTAAGAAATAACCCGCCGCCCGTGGGTCGTCCGCGACAATTCGGTTGTTCAATCCTAAAACTACGTACAAGACCTTGGAAGTGGCTGCGTTTACCGAAGTCTGGCCTTCCAAGGCATTTCCGGTCCCAAGAGATCGTCAGCTATCTTTGCGGTATAGGAGGTTGCGCATGGCCTCCCGGCGCGCCTCGTTTGCCTCTTTGTCGGTTTTGCGTTGGAGAGCGTCCCGGTTCCCTTTCGGTGCGGGATCCGCGTTGTCTTCGACGCTGCATTCCGGGCAGCGGTTGGCGAAACCCGGTTTGTCGGGCTTGAGCTCAAACTCTTCCGAGCAGATGCTGCAAACTTTGATGGGAAAAGCCATAGCGACTCCGGTTTTGCGAAGCAGTTATTCTACCTGACAAACTCACCGGATTTCACTTCTGGGATTTAAACAGCAGCAGGTTCACTTCTTCGCGCGGGTCTTGCGACTCGAAGTGATTTCCAGGGAAAAACGTTGAATAGTCTCGCCCAGTTTGCTCAAACTCTGGTAGGCCAAATCGAGAGGTTTGCGTTGCTCTACGTCGCTGAAGCCCGCGCTCTCCATCTGCATCGCGGCTGCGGCGAATCGTTCGCGACTCGTGTCATCCATGTCGAGGAAGCGGAACGCTTGGGCGAGGGGTACACCATCTGCGCCGGTGCGCAGAAATTGAATCTGCGCCGTGACCTTTCCGAATACCGTGTTCAAGCCCATTTCAGCCAGCGTGCCTTGGGGAATAAAGCCGCTTGCCAGCACTGCAGAACCTCCGGTAAGCGAGAGCCGTTTGATGACCCCGGTAAACTTCTGACCATCCACGACGAATAGCGCCCGCTCGTTGTTTGGAACGCGGATGCGCGGAGGACGCTTGCCCTTGGCATTCTTCTGAAACTTTTGCCCCATGATATGCAGCATTACAAGCGGGGGCTAAGAGGTCAATATTACTTAAGTGTTCGGCAATCGATTCACGCGTTTTTCCATCGAGGCTTTCCATCGCAAGCTCGCCATCGCAGCTTGGACTACCAAGTCGATCGGATTGGCTTGATGGCCCTGGTAGCTCGTGATATAGTTTCGGCCCATTCAGGCATAGGCGGCGCCGGCGAAGAGTGTTTGACTCATCGACCCGGCCGAGTCGGAATCCGCAGTCTGAGTTCGCGTAGTATCTCATCGGACTTAAGGATCTCCTTCGCATCAAACCGCCTCCCGTAGATGCGCCGCTTCAAAATGAAACGAAGTTAAAGGTTCGATCACTATGGAAGGTTCGCACCTCTGCGCGCACCTGGCCAGGTATAAACCGCTGACTCCGGCGGTTTAAACATTTGCGCGCATTCGAGTCGGTTGGGTTCGAACCATTAACCATCTGTCGCTGATCATTTGCCGGCTCCCGGAGCCCAAGAGTCACACCAAGCACGTCAAAATTCATTTTGTGGGGAGGGTTTGTATGTCTCGAATTGGTATTTACCTGTGCACCGTTCTGTTGCTCATTTCCTGCGCTCTTCCAGTTTGTGCCCAGCAAGCAGGGGCAAGCGCAACCAACACCGTCGTTCCATCAACCATGAAATTCAGCGGCACTTTAGCGGACGCGAAGAGCGCTCCGGTGACCAGCGCGGTTGGCGTAACCTTTGCTCTTTATCGAGAGGAGCAAGGCGGCGCCCCGCTCTGGCTCGAAACCCAAAACGTCACACCCGACAAGACCGGGCATTACACCGTTTCACTAGGATCGACTGCTGGCCACGGACTGCCCGCTAACTTATTCGCCGCAGGCGAAGCTCGCTGGCTGGGTGTACAGATGCAGGGGCAAGAAGAAAAACCACGCGTTATGCTGATGAGCGTGCCCTACGCTTTGAAAGCACTGGATGCGGAGACGATCGGCGGCAAACCCGCCTCTTCGTTCATGCTCGCACCTTTGGGCCACACGGCAGCGAGTGCGACCAATCCACCTGCCGGAACAATCACCGGAGGGGGAACCACGAGCCACGTTCCCCGCTTTACCGGACCGACGACGATCGGAAACTCTGACATCTTTGCCACGGCGGCCGGCAACGTGGGTATTGGCAATACCGCACCGAGTACCAAGCTGGATGTCAGCGGTACGGGAGACTATCGAGACACGCTTACACTTTTCCCGGCGGGAACGCATCCGGCGCTGTCTGTGCATGGCACGGCGTTTGCAGTCAGCCACACCGGCGCGATCAGCTTTGTTGCGGGCCAGAAATTTCCCGGCGCTGGCACCATCACAGGAGTGACTGCTGGAACCGATCTGACGGGCGGCGGGACCAGCGGCAACGTCACGTTGAACCTCGACACTACGAAGGTGCCCCTCTTGGCGAGCGCCAACACTTTTACCGCCAACCAGACAGTCAATGGCACCATGAAGGCTACGTCCTTCACCGGCAACGGTGCGAACCTGACCAACGTAAATGCTGCCCAGCTTGGCGGGTTGGCCGCCAGCGCTTTTGCTCAGCTGGGCGCGAGCAATATATTTACCGGGTCCGAGCAGCTCTTCAACAATGAGGTGATCGTCGGTCCGATTACTTCATTGACCGAAGGTCAACTGGCGGCTGGCGCATCAGACGACTTCCAGGTGGGGTTTGGAGCGGCGGGTTTCACCGTTGCCTCGGGCTCGAACGAGGATGGCACCGACGGCATTGTCACCTTTGGTGGCAGTGGAGATGTCTCATCGGGATTTGCTACGGGTGGGGTCGGAATTTTCGCCGAGGGGGGTAGCGGGTTCAACGGTGCCGCGGGAGTCTTTGGCTTCGGTGGCGCGGGAGGTCCATGCTGTATCGGCTCGGTTGACGGCTCTGGTGGATTTTTCGAAGGCGGATCGAACTCCTTTAATATGGGCGACGGCATCGATGCCCTGGCGGGTAGCGGCTTGGCCGGCAGCTTCTCCGGTTCCGTCACTATTTCGGCCGACCTCAACGTCAGCGGCTCAAAGAATTTCAGAATCGATCATCCTCTCGACCCTGCCAACAAATATCTGGTTCACTCTGCGGTGGAATCCTCCGAGAGGATGAACATCTACACTGGCAACGTCACTACCGATGCGCAAGGCGAAGCCAGCGTTCAATTACCCAACTGGTTCGAGGCCCTCAACACGGACTTCCGCTATCAGTTGACGGTGATCGGCCAGTTTGCGCAGGCCATCATCGCGCACGAGATTCAGAGCGGGGAGTTTGCAATCAGAACGAATGTGCCGAACGTGAAAGTGTCATGGCAGGTCACGGGCGTGCGCCAGGATGCTTATGCCAAGGCGCATCCGCTCATAGTCGAGGAGGAAAAGGAGACCAAACTGCGCGGTTTCTACATCCATCCGGAACTCTACGGCGCACCCGAAGAGAAGCAGATTGAGTGGGCGCGTCACCCTCAGATGATGCGGCAGATGAAGGAACTGAAAGCGCATCCGCATCCCGCAGCCAAGCACGCAACCTTGGCACAGAATAGGAAGCCGTCGAAATAAGCGACGACGGCACGATCGCTGAACACACTAAGGGAGCAAGTAAGCCCGCGCGAAGAGTCTAACCCTCGTGCGGGACTTGCTTCCTTAGCGCTGATCAATATAATTTCCGGCATGATTTCCGGTAAAGTCCGTTGAGATCTCTCCGGAGAGGACAATTACACGGGCAAACAATAAACCGTCCCGCCCTACTCCTGTTCGCAACTTCCGGGTAAAATCGTGTTTAATCATTAACAGCAAAAGCTGCACCATCAGTTCGAGTGCACAGGCGAAGCGAGTGGCCGTTTGAGCTCGACTAGCAACAAATTCCAGACGGAAGCTGGTATTTTCATAATAATGGCCATCGAGCGAGTAGGCATTCCCTGCAAGAGAATGGGACTTTCCATCTTGTTTCTTTTCTCAACCATTCTGACCGTTTCTTCCCTTTCCGTTGCCCAGGAGGCGCCTCGCTGGGAAGTTTTTGGCGGGTATTCCTATCGCCGCCTGAACTCTACGAGCATGGGATTTGTCAGCAACTCCAATTTGAATGGATGGAATGGCGAGGGCGCGTTCAACATCACTCCGACATGGGGCGTGGTGGCGGACTTGAGCGGCCACTATGGTTCGCAGCTCAATGTGTTCGATTACATGATTGGCCCGCAGTACAGTTGGCGCCGCGACAAGTCAAAATTCTTTGGGCATGCGCTATTCGGCAAAGCACAAAACACCGTGAACATTTCGACTTCGCTCAGGGATGGATTCAAAAGCGTGGGCCACTCGTTCGCGGCTGGCGGAGGCTACGATTTTGAGCTGACTCGTCTCTTCACGGTACGGGTTCAGGGCGACTACGTGAACACAAATACTTTCGGAGCGACGCAGAACGATATCCGCGTTTCGACTGGCTTGGTCTTTCATTTCGGGCATATTGGACATCGTCCAAGGCTTTAAGGTTCCGAGCAGTACATCCGCCATTCTAGCTTTGGCGAAGTTCAGCGAGGGTGGCACGGGCGTGGACGCCGCGCCTACATTGGCGTCATTTAAGGGACTCGATGATACGCATCAGAAAAATGTCGTTGATTGGGATGGTTCTGGGATTGGCAGCCTTCGTGGGTTGCGGTTCGTCGGGCACGCACACCGCTTATGTGGCCCTGGCAAATTCAAACACGGTTGCCGCCTTCCGGATTGACAACCGTTCGGCGAAATTTACTCCAATCGTAGGATCGCCTTTCCCCACCGGGAACTCGCCTTCGTCAGTGGTGGTGCATCCCGGTGGCAAGTTTGTCTATGTCGCCAACCAGAGGGAAAACACCATTTCGCTGTTCTACATCGACAGCTCCATCGGCTCGTTGACGGAGGTGTTACCGCGAACGGGTACAGGGCTTACGCCTGTTTCGATGGTGATGGACACGGGCGGCACGTTTCTTTTCGCGGTGAACCAAATCTCCAGCAACATTTCGGTTTATACGATTACGCCGGGAACGGGCGTATTAAAGGCGGTTGCAGGCTCTCCTTTTTCTACATTTCCCAATCCGGTGGCAGCAGCTCTTTCACCTTCGGGAAAGTTCTTCTACGTGGTCAATCCGAACCTGAGTTCCGTGATCGCATTTAGCGTCACGTCTGGGGTGCTGACCGCGGTGGGCAGACCGGTGCTGGTGGATGCCGGACCGCAAGCCGTCATAGTCGATCCTTCCGAGAAATTCGTCTATGTCGCCAACACGGGCGCGAATACAGTGTCGGTTCTGGCGATTAATTCCACAACCGGAGCGCTCACGCCGGTGCAATCGTTTACCACGGGGACGCAACCGTTCTCGCTGGGAGTGTTAGGCCAATTTCTTTATGTCTCCAACCTGGGATCGAGTAGTATTTCGGTGTTTTCTGTGGATCCCACCACCGGCGTCCTCACTCAGATTACGAGTTCTCCTTTCAGCGGTGGTGGCTCTGCGTTGTTTATGGTGATTGACCCGAATGGAAATTTTCTTTACACCGGAAGCCAATCGGCTAAATCGATTTCCGTGTTGTCGATCACACCCAGCACTGGGGCTCTAACCACCACCTCGCAGTCGGCGGCCACGGGAGTGGCGCCCTCGTCCATGTCGGTGTCGAAATAGGTTTGCGCTCCGCATGACTGAGTTGCCGCTTCAAAGCGAATTCTGAATTGGCTGATGGCGTCTGACAAGTCAAGCATCTGGCCTGAGATTTTACTGACCCCAACATGATTAACTTCGGAATTGTTGGCTTCGGATTGCATGCCGTGAAGCGCTTGATGCCAGGATTCGCTTTGGCGAAAAACTGCCGGGTGGTGGCGCTATCGCGACGCGACATGGCAAAAGCAGAGGAATCGGCGCGCCAATTCAACATTCCTCAAGCTTTCGATTCGGCGGAAGAGCTCTGCCGATCTTCCGCAGTGGACGCCGTGTTCGTCGCCACTCCAAATGCCTTCCACCTGCCCGATGTGCTCATCGCGGTCAGGGCGGGCAAGCCTGTGCTCTGCGAGAAGCCGATGGGAATTAACGCCGATCAATGCCGCCAGATGGTGGAGGCTGCGCGCGCGGCGAAAGTGCTACTAGGAGTGGCGCAAGTCTTCCGCTTTGAAGAGAGCACAGCGTGGTTTCGCGAACAGTTGGCGGCAGGAAGAATCGGCGCGCCAATCTTCGCGCGCTCTGAATTTTCTTTTCTGGCCTCGGCCGGCCATGCGCGTAAGTGGATCAATGACCTCGCTATCGCCGGTGGTGGTCCGGTGGCCGATGTAGGCGTGCACTGCATCGACACGCTACGCTTCATTCTTCAGGATGAAGTAGTCAAAGTTAATGCGCGTGAAGTTGCCGGAAATGGCTCCTGGTACGGTTGAGACGGGCGCTTCGCTGTTGCTGGAATTCTCCCGTGGGACTCTCGCCACCGTCATTGTTTCGTTTCGTACCGAATATCGAACCCCTCTCGAACTGATAGGTGAGCAGCGGTGTTTTGCGTGCCGATGACGCTCTGAACGTGGAACGGCCAATTAAATTGGAACTAGTTCAGGGTGGCGCGATCACAGAAACGAAAACTGTCTTGAACCAGCTTGCCTACGCCCGTCAGGTGGATGCTTTTGCAGAGGCCGTGGAAGGAAAGGCCAGCTTCCCGGTTCCGGGAGAGGAAGGTTGGCGCAATCAGCAGATACTGGATGCAGCTTACCGCAGCATGAAGAGCGGGCGAACTGAAAATGTGTCACCCATTAAGTAGAAAGCTGTTGTCACCTGCCCCACTCGCCACCGCCCCAGCCCTTGAAGAGCGCGCCATCGATCGTGCTGCTTTCGCGGTACTGAAAAGTGCGCTGTTGTCCATCCAGTCCGCGGGCATAGATAAATAGCGTCTTGATGTGTCCGTGATCCGGGTCGACGCCGAACGTACTGTTGCCCATGCGGAAGGAGCGATCCGAGCGCGCCAGTTCCCGCAGGCGGTCGGTCACATCGACACGGTTGCGCTCAGTGCCGTATTCCGCACGCAGAATCAAGTATTGACCTGCGTCTCTATTTTCATCGTGGAAAGCTCCGCCTTGCCAACCGCCGTTCCAACCTTCATTGCCCCATTCGCCGCGGCCCCAGGCTTTGAACTGTGAACCATCGACGGTGCTGCTTTCGCGATATTCGAACATGCGTTCCAGTCCGTCCGGCCCGCGCGCGTAAATGCGAAGTGTCTTGATTTGTCCGGGATCCGGATCGAAGCCAAAGGTGCTGTTACCCATGCGAAAACTTTGGTCCGTTTGCGCCAACTCGCGTAACCGGGCGGTCACATCTACGTGGTTCCGTTCGGTGCCGTACTCGGCGTGCAAAATGACGTATTGACCGGAATCGCCGTCGGCACTGTTGCCCCAGCTCCCTCCTCCTGAACCAACGAATTGTGAGCTTTCAACAGTACTGCTTTCGCGATATTCGAAGGTACGGTTTTCTCCCCGCGGGCCACGGGTAAAAACGCGCAGTGTCTTGATTTGGCCATGCGCAGGATCGACTCCAAAGGTACTGTTGCCCATGCGGAAGGCGGCGTTGTTGCTCACAGCGGCTCGCAGTTGCTGGGTCACATCGACACGCTGGTTGCCGGAGCCATAATCGGCTCGCAGGATTTCGTACTGCTGCGCTACCGACGTTAGACAGGTTAAGGCGGTAAACAACATTACGGCCACCAACGATCTTGCTTTCTTTGAAGTGTGCATAAGCTAATCCTCCGACCAACCAATCTTTTCGTGAGTGACAACACATAAGTCGCGAAGATTCGAACGCGACTACTGACCTATTCCAGGTACTTGATCCTTGGTCGCGCCCGGCACTGGATCCGGCGGAGTTCCCTTCGCTTCGACAATTGCCCAATGCCACTCCTGGCCAGGCTCGCCTGCGTTCAAACTGGCATCGAGTTTTTCCCGGAAGATCGTGGTCTCCGACGGACCCGCGGTCCCCTTCAGATGAAGCAGCAAAGTTGTGTCCGGCCGCCTCTCTGTCTGAGTCTCAGTTGGAGCAAGGCTCTGCGCGTTTGCCAAAAGGAGTTTGGCAACTCCGTAGTACTCCGCTTTCGCTTGAGATGGACGTGCAATGGTCAAGCCCACGGTGATTTCTTTCACGTTCCACGACTGTCGCGTTGTATACCGTGAGTTCCAAAGTGTCGTCGTGAATAGTTGCCGGCCCGTCTAATTTCGCCAGTTCGCTGGCTGGGCAAATCCTGCGGAACAAATGGACTCGTCAGCAAAGCGGTAGCGTTCGCATTGAAGGAAAGACTGCAAGTGCCGTCCGGCGAAGACACTTCGAACTTCTTCCCCGCGCCATCAAACGATAACCGTGGCTTCGTGCCCAGTCGAATTTTCTCCACGTCGTCAATGACTTTGGAAAGATTGTCGTTGTCGACGATGGTTGCGGCTTCGGGAGCTTTGGTCTTGCGCAGAGATCGAGCGAAGTCTCCAAGGGAGACGGCGCCGTCTTGCGCCATTGCGCAGAGAGGCAGCATCAGCCCAACGAAAGCCAATGCAACCCAGAAACAACCCCTGTATCTCATGAAGATTCGCCCAAGAGAACCGACGCTCTCTCTTCAAATTCTAGTCAGAAATGGGCAGAAGAATGGGGTTACCGGACAAACGATGGTCGTAGCACTTCCGAGGCAAGGCAGCGGGCGGGCGAAAGAAAAAGCACGGGCGAGCGGAACGATAGTAGCGCACAACGGGGCACCGCACGCCCGTGCAACAGTTTTACAGCAAGCCAGAGGAACGAAAACGAGTAACTGGATCCGCCAGCGGCATGGGCTCCCGCTTAAAAATCCAACGAGCCACCGCAAACCCCAACGCCGCATAGCACAAATGAACGATTCTCATATACTCACCCCCAGAAAGATGCTGTGCACCTTAGGGGAGGCTCACTGCTGTCAAGGTAGCAAGCCGACACCGGTAGTGCAACGCCTGAACGGGCCATAGACGTAGCACTTAAGAGTAAGCGGGTAACCTGCAAGGTAACCGGAAACGTAATGTGGGCGCGGGTTGCAGCGACTTGCAACAGTGTGAACGGAAAGTCACACCTGCAGGACATCTCCTTCTCTAGCCACCATTTCGTACAGCACCGGGTTGACGAAGAACCCGATGAAGAGGCGAGAGACAAGGCCTGCGACGATCACGATGGCGAATGGTTTCTGCGTGTCCGAACCGATGCCTGTGGAAAGCGCTGCGGGCAACAGCCCCAGGCAGGCCACCAAAGCGGTCATCATGATAGGACGCAGCCGCAGCAATGACGCTTCTCGCGTGGCTGTTTTAATGTCCATACCTTCTTGCCGCAGTTTGTTGATGTAGGAGACAAGGATGACGGCGGTTTCCACCGACACGCCGAGCAATGCAAGAAGTCCCAGAACTGACGACACGCTGAACGGGGTATGCGTGAGTTTCAACGCTACCAACGCGCCGACGGGTTCAGTCATAATTACCCCGAGCGCGATGGTCACCGGGAATTTGAAGTTACCGTAGAGCGCGAAGAGAATCATGAAAATCAGCACGACGGCGAGCGGGCCGATGAACGCCAGTTGGGCTCGGGCTTCGATGAACTGGCTGTACTCGCCACCCCACGCGACCCAATAGCCCTGGGGCAGAGCAACCGCTTTTTCAACCACCTTCTGCCCCTCTTCAACCGTGCGGGCCAAATCACGCCCTTCGATGCTGTATTGCACTCCGATGTAGCGGGAGTTGTTTTCGCGATAGATGAATGACGCGCCGTTTCCCTGTGAAATCGAAGCCAACTGGCTGAGCGGGATCTGCTGACCATCGGGCGTCCCGACCAACAGGTTGCCAATATCATGAGCGCTGCTGCGGAATTGCGGCTGCATGCGTACCACGAGATCAAACAGTTTTTCGCCCTGGATCACTTGCGTTACCGCCGCTCCCCCAACCGCGGCCGAGATCACAGCTTCCACGTCGGCAACATTGATGCCGTAGCGGGCGATCTTGTCACGGTCTACATCGATCAACAAGCTGGGTTGGCCGAGTTCGCGGACCACCGTCAGATCGGTGAAGCCGGGAACTTTTACCAGCGCGTTTTTGATTTGGACGGCTTTATCCTGGAGCACGTTCAAATCTGAGCCGTAAATTTTTACCGCCAAGGAACTCTTTAAACCGGTGAGGGCCTCGTCCACGGCGTCTTCCGCAGGCTGGGTGAAGTTAAAGATGATTCCCGGAAATGCGTCGAGCTTCTTGTTGAGCGAAGCGACCAGGGCTTCTTTGTCGCTGATCTCGCCGCCCCAGGCTTTGTCTTTGTAGGGTTTCAACCCAACGTAAAATTCACAGTTGAAAAAGCCGGTGGGATCGGTGCCATCGTCGGGACGCCCCAACTCCGAGCCGACCACAGTGACTTGTGGATAAGACATCAGAATCGCGCGAACCTGGGGAGCGATCTTGCTGGCCTCTTCAAACGAAATGGTATAAGGCATGGTCGCACGCACCCATAGCGCGCCTTCGTCGAGGTGCGGCATGAATTCGCCACCGATGAATGGAACCAGCAGGAGCGAAGCCCCAAAAATCACGGTGGCAATGGCCATCGTCAGCTTAGGACGTGCGAGGGCCCAATCCAGCTGAATGGCGTATTTGCGCTTCATCCACTCAAACGCCTGGTTCGGCTTTTCTTTTACGCCCTTCTTGAACCAGTAGGAAGCCAGTACCGGGATGAGCGTCAGAGTGAGTAGCAACGCGCCCACGAGCGCGAAGGACATGGTCTCTGCCATGGGATGGAAAAGTTTTCCCGACGGCCCGCTCAGCGCGTAAATAGGTAGATATCCCGCGAGGATGACGGCTACCGAGTAAAAGATCGGACGATCCACATCTTTCGCGGCGGCCAGAATGACCTCGTGCAGGTCGTAGTCTTGACCCTCGCGCAACGCCAGTTCGCGGTAGATGTTTTCAATCATCACGACGGTGCCATCGATGACGATGCCGAAATCGATGGCGCCGATGGACAGCAGATTCGCCGCGACATCATGCGCGTGCAGCACGATGAAGGCGAACAACAGAGATAGTGGAATCGTAAGCGCAACAATGATGGCAGCGCGGAAGCTGACCAGGAAGAAGATCAGTACGACGATGACAAGAATCATCCCGCGCAGCAGATTGTCTTCCACCGTGTCCGTAGTGAGTTTTACTAACTCGCTGCGATCGTAGTAAGGATGAACTTTGACATCGGGCGGAAGGATTACGCGATTGAGTTCGTCGGTCTTCGCCTCAACGCCTTTCAGCACGGTTTGCGTTTGCTCGCCGCGTAGCATGAGAATGACGCCTTCCACGGCGTCGTCGTTCTTCTGGTACCCGAATTGACCTAGGCGAGGCGCATGGCCAATCGTAACGTCGCCGACGTCACGCACACGAATGGGAACGCCTTTATTGCTGCCCACTACGACGTTTCCAATGTCATCGGTATTGCGAACCAGACCGATGCCGCGAACGTAGTAGAACTGGCCTCCCTGCGAATAGAACCCACCGCCGGCATTTGAGTTGTTTGCCGCCAGGGCCGCCGTCACCTGCGGAATCGTGAGGTGGTATCCATAGATGCGCGAAGGATCGAGTAGAACCTGGTACTGCATCGTCGTGCCACCGAAACCGGAATCGTCGGCCACGCCGGGGACGGATCTGTAAGCGCGTTCAACCACCCAGTCTTCGATGGTCTTTAACTCCTGCGGGCCGCGGTCTGGACTCTCCAGCACATAGCGGTACACCAGTCCGCTCGGACTGAACAACGGCGCGAGCGTCGGAGTCACCCCCGTGGGTAACGTTGCTCCTGCCAGCCGTTCAAAAACAATTTGTCGGGCAAAATAACTGTCGGTGCTTTCTTCGAAAGTCAAAATTACGTCGGAGAGCCCGTACAGCGAGATAGACCGCATGACAATCATGTGGGGCACGCCGTTCATCTCGAGTTCGAGAGGAAGGGTGACCAGCCGTTCGACTTCTTCGGCCGCATGATCGGGCCATTGCGTGATGATTTCGACCTGCGGAGGCGAGAGATCAGGGTAGGCATCCACCGGCATACGCTGGAATGAGAGGATTCCGCCGACGGTGATGAAACCGGTCAGCATCAGAACCAGGAACCGCTGACGTAGTGCAGCTTGTACGATTCGATGGATCATTTGGATATGTTGTAACTTTTCTTCTTCATCCCCACTTAGCGCTGCAGCGAGTTTGCGAACTGAAGGAACAAGCTGCCATCGCCCACCACGCGATCGCCGGGTTTCAGCCCGGATGTAATTTGCGTCTGGCCGTTCTGCCCTTCTCCCAAGGTCACCGAACGCCTGCCAAACTGATTGGAAGAAGTTTCGGCATAAACGAACGGTTCATTTTCACTGTCACGTAACACCGCCGAATCCGGCACCGCAATCGCATTCGGAATGGACCCCGCCTGCACGCTTGTGGTTACATACATATCTTTTTTCAGCTTCTCGCCCGGATTCGGAGTCTCGATGCGAGCGGGCAAGGTGCGCGTAGTCGAATCAAGCGCCGCCGCCACGTAGGCGATACGGCCCTTGAAACTATCCGGGTAGGCATCCGTTTGAATGATCACGGGATCTCCGGGATGCACGTAAGGTAAGTCCTTCTGATAAATATTCACGAGCACCCACATAGCTGCTGGTGTCGGAAATGGTGAAGCACTGGCTGTTCCCGGGCTGGAGAAGTTGTCCGACGGATACCAGCTGTTCGACCACTTCCCCACCGATCGGCGCCCGCACCGGAATTTCGTAGGAATTAGGGCCTTTTATCAATGCGTCGAGGTCTGTGATCCCCATGACGCGCAAAGCAGATTCGGCCGACGCCAGATCGCCGCCCGCCTGCACCTCGGCGGATTCGGCCTGCTCCAGATCCTTCGCAGCGATGGCGTGATGCTGATACAAATCCTGCGATCGTGCGTTCGTCTTCTGCGCCAGCGAGTAGGCATCTTTGGCTTTCAAGTAGTTGGTACGCAACTGCGAATAGTCAGGGCTGGCCACATAAAGCAGGGGCTGGCCTTTCTTAACTTTTTCGCCGGGCACCACCACGATGCGGCTGACCGGGCCGCTGACCTGCGTAATTACGGGCGTGGTGCGGAAATTGTTGTAGGCAACCGCTCCCGTAAGGCGCAGAGTTCGCGTCAGAGTTGCAGGCTGAATAGTCACGATCTGCACATGCGACATCTGATCCTGGGGAATGGAGAACAAGTCGGGATGGTTCGGATCTCTGGTGCCGGCGGACGCAGCATCCGGCTTCGATGCATCGCAACCGGCCAGCCCCAGCGTAATTGCGAGAGCCATCAGCGAAACGCCGACACGCAGCCGGGTCTTGCCCTCGCGGACTTTTTCGATGCGCGCAACATTGGCACACAACATTTCCTTGCGCATTTTCATGGCAGGTTCCTCGTTCCAACCGCTTGTTTCAACTGTTCGAGCGCCGTCATGTAGGAAGCCAAAGCCTGGCGGTACGCGAGTTGCGCCGCCCGATAGCTGCGCTCCGCATCCAGGAAATCCAGCAGGCTCGCGGCTCCCCGCTTGTAGGCGTACTCGGAGATATCGCGCGAATCCTGCGCTTGTTTCAGATACTCGGAACTATAGAGTTGCACCACTTCATCATTGCTTCGAATCGCCTCATAGGCATTGGCCACATCTGAAAGTACGGTGTCACTCGCCGCTTGCTGTGTCTCTTCCGCCTGCGTCAGCGCGTAACGAGTGCGGGCGATCTCACCTTGGTTTCGATTGAAAATGGGTAAGTCGAAGCTGGCAAAAATGGATGCCGAGTTCTGCCCTGACGTATGAGTGAAGTCGTAGGTTCCGTTCACATCGACTTTGGCGTTCGCCTTGGCCAGTTGGATCTGGCTCTGCGCCGCGGTTACACCCAGGGTGGCGGCTTGGAAGTCAGGGCGTTCACGGAGCGCCTTAGCTTGCAGATCTTCCTGGTTCGCTTTGAGGGGCTGATACGCAAGTTCCCCCAACACATCAAAGTTTGCCGGCACGGCGTCGTAACCCAGAAACTGCCGGAGCGCTACCAGCGCCTGGGCTTTAGCGAGACGAGCCGAAGACACATCGGTTTGAAACTGCAGCAGCTGAAGTTTGATCTTGAGATAGTCGGCTTCGCTGATCGCGCCCGCCTTAAACTGCGCGTCCGAAATGTCGACCGTGTCTTTGAAGCCCTTCAAATCGTCCAGCGCGAAGCTCAAAGTCGATTCAGCCAGCAGAACGCTTACGAACTGCTGTCCAACGTTGAAGGCCAGACCGCGTTCCGCATCGGTGATCTGGGCACGAGTGACGGCGGTCTGATCGCGAGCGGCTTGCAAACGCCGCTGCCGCTTGTGTCCACGCTCGAAGAGATATGAAATCCCCAGGTCGAACTGCTGGGTGAGGTTCAAATCGTCCGTTGAAAAATCTTGGGGAGTAAAAATGGGGATGAACTGCGAATCGACTCCAAAAGTCGGGTTCGGACGCAGGTTCGCAGTGATTTCCTGCGCCTGGTTCTGAAAAACGAGGGTGCGCGACGCTTTGAGAGCGTGATTGTGCGCCAGCGCCAAGTCGATGGCCTGATCAAGACTGATCAGCGTGGGAGCAGTTTGTCCACTGCTTGCTTGAACCGCAAACGCTAGCCACAGCGAGAGCGAAGCGATCCGGCGCAGCGCCGGCATCCAGTCACTAGCTCGAGACCTCTCCGAACTACGCGTATTCAATGAGAATTCCAAGTCCTTCATCGCAATTTGCCTGAACTCTGAGATGGATTGCGAACAACCCCTAGCCGTTACCTGGGATTCCGGAAGCATTCGCCGGAAAATAAAATCAGATTAACGGGAGCGCGACAGAACGCTAGAGAGCAGGAGGAGGACGTACGTACAGCTGGAAGGATTGCAGAAACGATCGAGGTCGCATGCGTACAGGCGAAACGAGAACAGGCTGGCGGCGAATCGAGGAAAACACGATCGCCAAAACTGCCGTCGCCACCGACTGGGACAGCAAGCAAGTGAGGCACAAAGTGCTGTTGGGAGTCTCAGCGCGCCAATGCGGCCCACTTTGCGAACTATTCAACTGCGGTCCGCAAAAGTGCATGGCCTGCACCAGCACAGCTGCCAAAAGCAGAGCGATGCACAACAGTGGCAAACTCTTACCGCGCGCCGTCTTGGTGAGGATATTCACGATCTACTCGCCATTTTAGATGCAGCTACAAGAGCTAACGCCGTATCGCTAGTTTCCACAGGTTACCAAAGAGTCTAGCACCCGTGCAGCAAAGATGAAGCAATTTTGATTCAGGGGCGCCAACTGGCAACTCAGGCGGCAAACTCCGCCGCAACTTCTTCGATCTCGATGATGTCCTGGTCGGTGAGGACCAACTCGGCGGCCCGCATAACGCCGTCCACTTGTTGGGCGTTTCGCGCCCCTACAATGGCTCCGGTTACCGCACGATTTCGCAGAGTCCAGGCAACGGCAACTTGGCCCGGAGAACGGTCGTAGCGTTTCGCAATGTCTCGCAACCGATCCGTCAACGCGAGGTTGCGGGAAAGTCGAGGCTCGCTGAATTCCGGGTCGCGGCTGCGCCAGTCGTCCTGCGGCAGCCCGGCTATACGTTCCCGCGTCATCGCCCCGGTCAGGAGCCCTGACGCCATCGGTGAGTAAACGATCACGCCAACATCCTCGCGCAGGCAGTAAGGCAGAATATCTTTCTCAATCCCGCGGTTGATCAGTGAATAGGGTGGTTGCAGGGACGTGATCGACGCGATGTTCTGGGCGCGGCGCATTTGTCTCACATCGAAGTTGGAAACACCGATCCAGCGCACTTTTCCTTCGCGTTGCAGAGCGCTCAAAATCGACCACCCCTCTTCGAGATCGGGCGAGTCCGGGTTCGGCGGCCAGTGTATTTGGTAGAGATCGATCGTCTCGACATCCAGGCGATTCAGACTTTCCTCGACTTCACGGCAGATGAAATCAGCTTGGAGAAATCTCTGGGTGTTCCCTTGGGCATCCCACCGCAAACCACACTTGGTGAAGATGTAAGGCTTGGCTCCCGGCCAGCTGGTGAGAGCGCGAGCCACTATTTCTTCGGAATGTCCGAGGCCGTAAACTGCGGCGGTATCAATCCAGTTCACGCCCAGCTCCAGCGCCCGGTGAATGGCCGCGATGGAGTCGTTGTCGTCCTGCGCTCCCCAGCCGAACTGCCACCCGCTGCCGCCGATCGCCCACGCTCCGAAACCTATCGGAGTGATGTTTAAATCGGACTTGCCAAGCTGCCGGGTTTGCATTTCAATCTCCTGAGTTCATCCGATCGCAGGATTCTAAACCCAAGCGGGGCCGATGACCAACATGAACATGGATTCGCTTCGAGCGTTTTGTCTGTCTTTTCCCCGAGCCACTGAGAATTTGCAATGGGGCGCCGATCTCTGCTTCAAGGTCGGCGGAAAGATATTTGCCGTCGCCAGCCTGGAGTCGGTGCCCCCAAGCGTATGTTTCAAGTGTACGCCGGAGAAATTCGCGGAATTGTGCGAATTGGAAAGCATCGGCCCCGCTCCTTATGTAGGACGCTACAAATGGGTTCTGGTGGAAGGTTGGAATACTTTGCGTGATCGAGAATTGAAAGAACTCATTGGCCAATCTTACGAGATGGTTTCGGCGAAAATTTCGCGGCAAGCGAAAGTCGAGCAACGCAGCCGAAAGCAAATAAGCAAAAAGGTGCGCCAAAAACGGGCTAAGTAAGCGCTCAATTTGACTCATGCTCGCTGGCTAGGCTAGCCTCAAATATTCCCGCGCAGGTGCTTCCCGATGCTGACTTGGGGCTCTCGGAGTAGCGGCTGACCGGTGGGAAACCGTTTCCACTAGTCTTAGATTCCATGCGATTCAAGCAATTTACCGCGCTGCTCCTGGCAGCACTCGTGGCCAATACCGCGCTCCTCGTAGCCGCGCCAATGCGTCCTGCCCATGCGGCGCGTGCCATGGTGGTCAGCATTCACGAGCTTTCGTCTCAGGCGGGAGTGGAAGTGATGCAGGCCGGTGGAAACGCCGTGGATGCCGCCGTGGCCACGGGCTTTGCCCTCGCCGTCGTTTACCCGCAAGCGGGAAATCTGGGCGGTGGGGGATTCATGCTCATTCGCTTAGCCGACGGCCGCAGTCATTTTGTCGACTTTCGCGAAAAGGCTCCCGCCGGGGCGACGGCAAATATGTATCTCGATCCACAAGGCAATATCATCGAAAACGCCAGCTTGATTGGGTACAAATCGATCGGGGTACCGGGATCCGTCGCGGGCCTGGTTTACGCCGAGAAAACGTACGGTAAATTGACTCTTGGTCAGGTGTGGCTCCTGCGATCAAGTTAGCGCGGGATGGCTTTGCCCTCGCCTGGGACGATGCCCGCGACTTTCAAGATAAAGATCTGGCCAAGTTTCCGGAGTCGCGCCGAATCTTTCAGCGCGATGGGAATTACTACAAAGCGGGCGAACTTTTTCGCCAGCTCGAGTTGGCGCGCACACTCGAAAGGATCGCTCGCGATCCCGATGATTTTTACCACGGAGCCATGGCCAAAGAAATAGGCGCGTCCATCCAGAAAGGCGGCGGCCTGGTCACAGCCGACGATCTCGCTCACTATGAGGTGAAGGAGCGCGAGCCCATCCACGGAACCTACCGCGGTTACGACATTGTCAGCGCGCCGCCACCATCCTCCGGTGGGACGGCGCTGGTTGAGATACTGAACATTTTGGAAGGGTATGACCTCGCCAAGCTTGGGGAGGGCTCGGCAGCTGCGATCCACCTCACCGTTGAAGCATTTCGCCGCGCCTACTTCGACCGCGCGGAGTTCATGGGAGACCCCGACTTTTCTAGGATCCCGGTAGCGCAACTCATTGACAAGAAATATGGCGCTGCCTGGCGATCGTCGATTGATCCTGCCCGCGCCAGCGTCAGCAAAGAGTTGGAACGGCCCGCGATTTTCAGTGAACTGGAGACATACGCATCCGACCATCCCCTGCCGCTAACGATTCGTGAGCCCCAACACACCACGCACTATTCCGTAGTGGACGCCGCTGGCGGCGCGGTTTCGGTCACCACCACCCTGAACGATAATTTCGGATCGCGCGTTACTGCCCAAGGCATGGGATTCCTGCTTAATGACGAGATGGACGACTTCGTTTCGAAATCTGGCGTGCCCAATCTCTACGGCCTGATTCAAGGACCGGCAAATGCGATCGGCCCCGGCAAGCGGCCGCTCTCGGCTATGACGCCGACGATTGTCCTGAAAGACGGTAAGCTATTCTTGGTGTTGGGTTCGCCGGGGGGTGCGCGAATCATTACCACCGTGGCCAACATCCTCATGGATGTGATCGACTATGGTATGAACATTCAGGAGGCCGTGGACGCGCCTCGATTCCATCATCAGTGGCTGCCGGACCAGGTGAATGTGGAACAATGGTTTTCTCCGGACGCTATGATGTTGCTCCAACGCAGGGGACACAAGATCGAAGTCGGAGAAAATGTTGCTGGCGAGTGGTACCCCGACTGGAGCGACGGCGAGTGCATCGCAATCGACTTGAAGACGGGCGAGCGCTTGGGTGGAAGTGACGGTAGAAATAACGGAAAGGCAGCCGGTTACTAATGTTGAAGGCAATGTCGACGTTTGTTTTCGTAAAGGAGCGGCTGCATCCTGGGCTGCTGGAGAGCCTGGTGCGCGGCGGGGCGCAGACTATTGAAATTTTCGCTGCCCGCCAACATCTGGACTACGCCAACCGCAAACAGCACGTACGCGAGATTGCCGACTGGTTTCGCGGCAGTGGAGTCTCGCTAAACTCGGTGCATGCTCCCCTCTACGCGGATTACGAATGGGGACGCACTGGCGCACCCCCGGTAAACGTCGCCTCGACCGATCGGGCCAGCCGCATTGAAGCCATGGATGAGATCAAGCGCGCCCTGGAATTGGCGGAGCAGATTCCATTTCGCTTTTTGGTGCAGCACCTGGGCGTGAGCGGCGAGTCTTTCGATGACCGCAAGTTTGAAGCGGCCATGACGTCCGTCGAGCACCTGCGGGCGTTCGCAAAACCGCTGGGCGTGCGGGTTCTGGTCGAAAATATTCCGAATGAGTTGTCTACCCCTGAGCGCCTGGTCGAATTTATACGCGCCGCGCACTTTGAGGACGTAGGAGTATGCTTCGACTTCGGCCACGCCCACATGATGAGCGACGTGCCGCAAGCCTGGGAGACAGTCAAAGATTATGTTCACTCAACCCACGTTCATGACAACGAGAAAGACCGCGACTCGCATTTGTGGCCGGGAAGCGGCTCGATTGATTGGAAGCAGGCAGTAGATCTGCTACTGGCCGCTCCGCACACTCCACCGCTGCTCCTGGAAATTGAAGGCGACGAAAAAGTAAACGTGCCTGAAAAGATGGCGGAAGTTTTCGAAAAACTGAAGTAGCGCCGCCGTCTCGGTGGCTGTGGGCGTCCCGCCCGAATGACAGTAACTTCGGCCGGGACTGGATATCCGAAAATATGTCATCGCCAATAACCACTATCGTTGAAGTAGGCCAACACGAAGGCCAAATCGTCACCATCCGCGGCTGGCTCTACAACCTGCGCGAGAGCGGCAAACTCCTGTTTCCGCAATTTCGCGATGGCTCGGGCGTAATCCAGGGGGTGGTGCCCAAGAACGCGGTAACACCGGAAGTATTCGAAGCCCTCAAAGGCTTGACGCAGGAATCCAGCGTAATCGTCGAGGGTAAAGTGCGCGCCGACAAGCGCGCCCCCGGCGGCTACGAACTCGATGTCTCCGACGTGCGAGTAGTGCAGCGTGTTTCGGAAAACGATCCCTACCCAATCTCGCTGAAAGAACACGGCGTCGATTTCCTGATGGAGCACCGCCACCTGTGGATACGAACCCCGCGTCAGGCGGCCATCTTGCGCGTGCGCGCGGAGATCATCAAAGCTGCGCGTGACTTCTTCGACGAACGCGGCTTCACCCTTACCGATCCGCCAATTCTTACTCCTGCTGCGTGCGAAGGCACCAGCACCCTCTTCCCTGTCGACTACTTCGATGAGCAGGCTTATCTCACGCAGTCCGGTCAGCTCTATATCGAAGCCACGGCCATGGCGCTGGGCAAGGTGTATTCGTTCGGGCCAACATTCCGCGCGGAAAAAAGCAAAACGCGCCGCCATCTGACCGAATTCTGGATGGTGGAGCCCGAAGTCGCATACGCCAATCTCGACGATCTCATGGAACTCGCGGAAAACATGATCAGCTTTCTGGTGAAGCGCTGCCTGGAAAAGCGCCGTCCCGATCTGCAAATCATCGGGCGCGATGTTTCAAAGCTGGAGAAAGTCGAAGCCCCGTTTCCTCGTATCACCTACGACGAAGCGGTAAAAATGTTGCAGGACGCTCACGCCAAAGGCTTACTCGAAAATAACTTCGAATGGGGAGGCGATCTCGGCTCGCCCGACGAAACCTATATCTCATCGCAGTTCGATCGCCCGGTGATGGTGCATCGCTATCCGGCGAAAGTGAAAGCCTTCTACATGGAGCCCGATCCCCAGCGGCCCGACCTCGCACTTTGCGTCGACGTACTCGCGCCCGAAGGCTACGGCGAAATTATTGGCGGCTCGCAGCGCATGGCCTCGTACGATCTTTTGCTGAAGCGTATTCACGAACACAATCTTCCAGAAGAGGCCTTCAAGTGGTATCTTGACCTGCGCAAGTTTGGCAGCGTGCCGCACTCCGGCTTCGGCATGGGCATTGAGCGCGCGGTAGCGTGGATCTGCGGATTGGAGCACGTACGCGAAACCATCCCATTCCCCAGAACCCTGCACCGGCTCTACCCGTAAAGTGACTCGACGAATTTATGACCAATACCCCTTCCTACTCCAGCATCACGCCGCGTAAGATTCGCGTCATTGGCGTTCCGCTCGACCTCGGGCAATCCCGCCGCGGTGTTGACATGGGTCCATCCGCCGTGCGCGTAGCTGGCCTGGAAGCCCGTCTGGAGGCTTTGGGGCACGTGGTCGAAGACGGCGGCAACGTATCCGTCGCCATACCTGAACAGAAAAAAGAAGGCGACCCTCACGCGAAGTATCTAAAGGAAATCACTGCGACGTGTACGAAGCACGCCGAACTCGTGCTCAAGACGCTGGAGGCCGGCACCGTCCCGCTCACGCTCGGCGGAGACCACTCGGTCGCCGCCGGCACCGTCGCCGGAGTCGCTGAATTTTATCGCCGCCAGAACCAGAAAATCGGCCTCATCTGGATCGACGCCCACACCGATATCAACACGCCCGAAAGTTCTCCCAGTGGCAACGTGCACGGCATGCCCCTGGCCGCGATCATGGGACTGGGCCCCGCCGAACTGGCCAACATTTTCAACTTCTCGCCGAAGGTGAATCCGGAAAACTGCGTCCTCGTCGGCATCCGCGATATCGACTCCATCGAAAAAGAAAACGTCCGTCGCGCCGGCATAAAAGTCTTGACCATGCGAGACATCGACGAACGCGGTATGCGCACCGTGATGGAAGAGGCCCTACGCATGGCCGGTCGCGGCACCGCCGGCTACCACGTCTCTCTCGACATGGACTGGGTTGATCCGGAGGACGCCCCCGGCGTGGGCACTCCCGTGCGCGGCGGCGCCACTTATCGCGAAGCTCACCTGGGGATGGAAATCATCGCCGACCACGGCCGCATGTTGAGCTTCGAAATCGTCGAGGTCAATCCAGTGATCGACGAACACAACCGCACCGCCGATTTGGCGGTCGAGTTGTCACTCTCGGCCTTCGGCAAGAAAATCCTCTAATGTAGGCGCGGGCAACCCCGCTCGTGCTCCGCCCGACAAGCTCGACGGTGGGTGGCAGTCGGCTCCTCCTCCAATTCTCGTCCCCGCTCAGGGAACCCAAACCATAATCGCTTCAATTTGACGCAAAGCTTTTGCACGTCCAAACTGATAGGTCATGAAAAAGGTGCGCGTCGGCATTCTCTTCGGTGGGCGCAGCGGAGAGCACGAAATCTCCCTGCTTTCCGCCGCCTCCGTCTTCCAGGCCATCGACAAAAACAAGTACGAAGTTATCCCTATCGGCATCACCAAAGAAGGCCGTTGGGTGACCTCATCCGATGCCGAACGCCTTTTGCAGGGAAAGTTTGAAGACACGAAACATTTCCGCGCGGGCGATCCCGAAGCCACACCCGGCGCGGCCGTTCTGGCCCGAGGCGAATCCGTCGTGGTTCCCCCCGAACCGCAGAAACACAGCTCCATCGCACCATTCCAGACCGACGCAGCGCTCACGCGCCGGGCCACTGACCGCGCCATCGACGTCGATATCATCTTTCCCGTGCTCCACGGCACCTTCGGCGAAGATGGCACCATTCAGGGCCTGCTCGAACTCGCGGACATGCCTTACGTCGGCGCCGGCGTGCTCGGTTCGGCCGCGGGCATGGACAAGGACATCATGAAATCCCTCTTCCGCGCCGCCGGCCTCGCCATCGTGAAACATGTCACCGTTTTGCGCAGCGAGTGGGAGACAAATCCCAGGAAAATTCAAAAGCTGATCGAAGACAAACTGAAATATCCTCTCTTCGTGAAGCCGGCAAACTTAGGATCGTCAGTAGGAATTTCCAAAGCGCATAACCGCAAAGAACTCGGCCCCGCCATCGAAGAAGCCGGCAAGTTCGACCGCAAGATCGTAATCGAGCAAGGAGTGGGCGGCCAAAAACAAAAAGCCCGCGAGATCGAATGCGCAGTCCTCGGCAACGATCATCCGCAAGCGTCCGTGCCCGGAGAAATCGTTCCCAGCAAGGAGTTCTACGACTACAACGCCAAGTATCTCGACGAAGGCTCCATCCCCATCATCCCCGCCAAGCTCACCAAATCTGAAACGAAAACAGTACAACAACTGGCGATCGGTGCCTTCAAAGCAGTAGATTGTTCCGGCCTGGCGCGAGTCGATTTCTTGATGGATCCCGAAATCCCGCAAAATCTATTTGAACGAAATCAACACCATGCCCGGTTTCACTTCCATCAGCATGTACCCAAAGCTGTGGGCCGCCACTGGCCTCACGTATCCCAACCTGATCGAGCGCCTCGTCCAGTTAGGCCTGGAGCGTTACGAAGAAAAAAAGAAAAACAAATACACCCGGTAGCATGCCTGCGATCAGAGAACGCTTCCTCGACAAGAGCAAATCCGAAATTCCCAGACCCTTGACGTTCCCGCGACTTCTCTGTAAATTAAGTTTCAAGTTTGCTCTTCGGAGCAGACCTTGGATTTCATGAAGAGTGGCTGAGGGACGAGCCCTGAGAAGCCACGACAACCGGATCGGGAGTCATCTCCCGGTCGCCCGGTGTCAACTCTCACCCGGAAACGGGGGACATGAGATTCGGGGTGCCGCACTTCCAGCATCTCGTAATTCTTTTCCTCTCGCACTATTTTTTCCGGCAATGAGGCCTCACTTTTTTCGAGGCAACTCTCATCGACTCGTCCCTTTGTTGCTAAGAAAGCGAGCCTGTGATGAGTACATCCGCAAATCCGCACTACGAATTGCGCTGCCGGGAATGCAATAAGGCGTGGGGCAACCAGCCCCGCTCCATCTGCAGCGATTGTTTTTCACCTCTCGAAGTTTTCTACGATTACGACGAAGCCCGCGCCACCTTCACCCGTGACCGCATCGCCGACCGCAGCCCCAACCTATGGCGATACGCGGAACTGCTGCCGCTTCCGCCCAACTACGAACGCACGCTGCCCGTGGGATTCACTCCCCTCGTCCCCGCACCGAACCTCGGCAAGAAGTTCGGAGCCAAAAACCTCTTCCTGAAGAACGATGCCGTCTGCTTCCCCACCCTCAGCTTCAAGGACCGCGTCGTCGCCGTCGCGCTCGCGCAAGCCCGCCACTTCGGCCTGCATACCGTCGCCTGTTCTTCCACGGGAAACCTGGCAAACTCCGTAGCAGCGCAAGCCGCGCGCAACGGATTCAAAGCTTGGATCTTCATTCCCGCCGATCTCGAGCCCGCCAAAATTCTCGGCACGCAAGTTTTCGGAGCGCAACTTGTCCGCATCGCCGGCAGCTATGACCAGGTCAACCGTCTGTGCTCCCAAATCGCCGACGAGCGCCCCTGGGGATTCGTCAACGTCAACCTGCGTCCCTACTACGCCGAAGGCTCGAAAACCGTGGGCTTCGAAATCGCCGAGCAACTCGGCTGGCGTCTCCCCGATAACGTCGTCGTGCCCATGGCCGGCGGCTCGTTGATCACCAAAATCAAGAAAGCCTTCGACGAATTAATTCTGCTCGGCCTCGTCGATGCCAGGCCGGTAAAGTTTTTTGGCGCGCAAGCCACGGGTTGCTCGCCCATCTCCACCGCAATCAAAGCAGGCCGCAAAGAAATCGATCCGCAGAAACCCGCGACCCTGGCTCGCTCCCTCGCCATCGGCAACCCCGCCGACGGCCACTACGCCATAAAAGCCATCTCGCAGAGTGGCGGCTGGGCCGAGGATGTTTCGGATGCGGAGCTTACTGCTTCCATCCAGCTTCTGGCTGAAACCGAAGGCATTTTCACCGAAACCGCCGGTGGAGTTACGGTTGGTTGCGCTGGCAAGCTCTATGCCCAAGGACGCATCGCCACCGATGAAACCACCGTTCTTTGCATCACCGGAAACGGCCTGAAGACTACCGATGTCCTGGCCGGCAAGTACGAAACCAGCGAACCGATTCGACCTAAACTTGCTGATTTTGAAACTTACCTGCAAAACATTCTCGACCACAATCCAGTTCCAGAAACCGTGGGGGCATAAACATGACAATTTCCGTCCAGATTCCAACCGCGTTGCGCCGCCTGACATCAGGCACCAGCCAGGTGCACTGCTCTGCCGCTAATTTGAACGAACTATTTTCGGCGCTCGACCAACAATTCCCCGACCTGAAACCACACCTCCGCGATGAAGCGGGCGAAGTTCGCCGCTTCCTCAACGTTTACGTCAACGAAGAAGATATTCGCTTTCTGGGAGGAAATTCGTATTCCTTTCAGGATGGCGACGAAGTTTTGCTAGTTCCTTCAATCGCCGGAGGCGCGTCGTAGTTTGCACAGGTCGACTGTAAGAAAACCTAGCGGCGTAGTCTTCAAACGGCATTCCTGCGGGCGCCCGCGCAGCGGCGACGCGAGAAAGCCCGGCATGTCAGTGCCGGGCGCCGTCGCTGCGAAGCCAACCGCGTCCGCTCCAGCGGGCGCTCGTAAACCGCAGATAAAATAAGGGAAACTGGCCTTTCCCTTCAAAGGCGGCATGCGGTTCTGCCACACTAAATCTATGCTTGCAGCACCATTCCCACAACTTGTACAATCTAACTAACCAGTTAATTAGCTATGAGACACACCACTAAACCGCGCTTAGGCACTCGTGGCCGTCCCGAGGAAAGCCGCGCTGCCATCCTGCAAGCCGCGGTCAACGAATTCGCCCGCGAAGGCGTCGCCGGAGCCCGCACCGACGCAATCGCCCGCGCCGCCAAGGTCAACAAGGCCCTGCTCTACTATTACTTCAAAGACAAAGAAGCTCTCTACGGCGCCGTCCTCGACCACGTATTCGGAGGTCTGCTCGCTTCGGTCGGTGACGCTCTTTCCCGCGACCTGCCGCCACGCCAGAAAATTCTCGCCTACGCCGGAGCCCACTTTGACTACGTAGCCGCTCATCCCCTTTACCCTCCCATCGTTCAGGGTGAAATGATGGCTGCCGGGCGGCATCGCGCCAATCATCTCGAACGCATCGTAAAGCGGTATTTCCGCCCACTGTTTGCGAGCGTCGCGCAAGTTCTTCGCGAAGGCCAGGTGTCCGGCGAATTCCGGGGGGTCGATCCGTTGCACTTCGTTCCATCCATGATTGCAGTCATAGTTTTCTATTTCACCAGCGCCCCCGCTCTGGAAGTAATGACCGGCAAAGATCCGTTCTCGGCAAAGAACGTGGCCGCTCGCCGGACTGCTGTACTGGATTTCATCTCCGCCGCATTGTTTCAATCGCGACCCAAGCGTCAAGGAGCAAGCAAGTGAGCGTACGCAACAAATTCATCATCGTCCTCGGAGTAATTTTCAGCCTCTCGCTGGCGTATTACCTCATGTCCACGCCGCGCAGCAGGGACCTGATTCTCATCGGCACCGTGGACGCCAACCAGGTCATCGTCAGCCCACAGATCCAAGGCCGGTTGGTGACGCTATCCGTCGAGGAAGGCAGCCGCGTGAAGCAAGGAGACTTAATCGCCGTGCTCGATCCCTCCGAACTCGAAGCCGAAGATCGCGCTGCCGTCGCCAATGTGGACAGCATGAAGTCCAAAGTCAACGAAACCCAGTCGACTTTGCAGGCTACCGAGGGATCGACAACCAGCAGCGTCGCCAACGCGCAGGCCCGCCTGCAATCGACACGCGCCCAGTTACTGCAAGCGCAAGCCACCCTCGACCGCACCCAGAGCGACAGTCGGCGCACCATCGAACTTGCCAAGCAGGGGGTTGAGTCGGATCAGGATCGCGTGCAAGCTGAAACCAATCTGGCCGCGCAGCAGGCAGTCGTGCAATCGCTGAAAGATCAAGTGACCGCTGCGGAAGCGGACCTGAACATGGCGATCGCCAACACTCACCAGGCCCATGCCGCGCAGAGCACCGTCGAATCGACTCGCGCTCAACTGGCCAATGCGGCAAGCATGCGCAAGCAATCGGAAGTGCGTTTGGGTTACACCAAGATTTATGCGCCGGTCACGGGCACCGTGTCGGTGCGCGCCGCTCGGCAGGGCGAAGTGCTAAACCCAGGCCAGCCCATCGTGACCATCATCGATCTCAACGATACCTGGGTGCGTGCTCCGCTTCCCGAAACCGACGCCGACCATATCGGCCTGGGAGAGACGCTGCGGATCCGCTTGCCTGGCGGCACCATCACCTCAGGAAAAGTATTCTTCAAATCACGCCGAAGCCGACTTTGCCACCCAGCGCGATGTGAGCCGCCGCAAGCGCGACATCCGCACCATCATCCTCAAAGTACGCCTGGACAATCCCAAGGGCGCCTACGTTCCCGGCATGACGGCTGAAGTGCTGGTCTCTCCCGAACAACTCAAGGGCGAAGCGACAAACTGACACCGCAGCGGAGCAGCGCCCGTGACCGCTGATTTCAATCATCGGAACTCGACCAACAGTGGTTCCGCTGACCAATGCCATTGAGGTCGACCACATCGTCAAGAAATATGGCGACTTCACCGCCGTCGACGATGTCTCTTTCAATGTGAAAGAAGAAGAAATATTCGGCCTTCTGGGACCGAACGGCGCCGGCAAATCCACGCTGATCCGCATGATGACCACGCTGATCCCTATTACTGCCGGGACGGCGCGACATCGCCGGTCACGATGTGCAAAAAGATCCAGACGCCGCGCGCCGCGCGATCGGCGTGATCCCGCAAGCCTTGACCAGCGACCTCGATCTCACTATCGAAGAAAATCTCAACATCTATGCCAAGCTCTACGACGTTCCCGCGAAGAAAGCGCAAAGCCGCGATTGATGAACTGCTGGAACTCGTTGATCTGACCAAGTGGCGCTCCGCTCAAACCAAAACTCTTTCCGGCGGCATGCGCCGCCGCCTCGAAATTGCCCGCGGACTGGTCCACAGCCCGCGAATCTTTTTTCTCGATGAACCCACCACCGGCCTCGATCCCGTCTCGCGCGTCGCGGTGTGGGAAATGCTGACCAACATCAAGAGCCATCGCAAGCTCACCATTCTGATCACCACCCACTACATGGACGAAGCCGACCGCCTCTGCGACCGCATCGCGATCGTCGATCACGGCAAGCTGGTCGCGCTCGACACGCCTCCCGCGCTGAAAGCCAGCGTGCCCGGCTCCAACGTGATCGAAGCGCAGTTCGACAACGCTCCCGCCGATTGGGAGCAGCAATTGAAGAAGCTGAGCGAAGTGACTTCGGTTCAGCATGAAGGCGCCGGCATGTATCGCGTGCTCACCGGAGACGGGTCGAAGACCACCACCGAACTGGTCGAAGCTGGCCGTCAACGAGGGCGTCGCGCGTGAAATCGCTCTCCGTGCAAAACACTACCTTGGACGACGTATTCGTCCACTACACCGGGCGGCAATTGCGCGATGAACTGGTAAAAGCCCACGCCTTCATCATGCCGCAGAGACCAGGGATTGCAACCATGAATCACATGATGGCCATCGTCGAGCGCGAAATGCGCAAGTTCTTCCGCTCACCCGCACTGATGCTGGCGTCGATGGTCTTTCCGCTGGTCCAGCTGATCGTGCTGGGCAACGCCTTCGGCGGCAAAATTCGCGACGCCCGCCTCGGCCTCGTCGACCAGGACGGCGGCACTCAGGCCCTCAAGATCCGCGAAGCCTTCGACTCCGTCCGCGCCAACATGCGCACATTTGTGCCGGTCTACTACCACGATCGAAGCAGACTGCGATGGAAGACGTGCGCAACGGCAAGATCGAGGGCGCGGTCATCATTCCGCCGCAATATTCGCGGCGGGTTTACGAGCAAGACCAGCCGCGCATCGCGCTGATCGTCGACAACAGCGACAACTTCATGAGTTCCACGCTCGAGGACGAACTCACCGGCATCACCAACGCTCTGAACGAACCAACCGTCGAGCCGCGCATCCTGCAACAAACCGTGCTGCAAATTGTGGAACTGTATCCCTACATCGAATACATGAAATACCTGCTGCCCGGTTCGATCACGCTCGCGATGTTTGTTTCCGTGATGATCGGCGGCGGAATGCTGTACATCGATGACAAAGCCCGCGGCGTCCACGAAGGTTATCTGGTCACGCCCATCACCAAGACCGAACTGGTCTTCGGTCTGAATGCTGCAGGAGCAATTAAAGCGGTAATGACCGGCATCGTCATCACGGTGATCGGATCGCTGATGGCGGGCGTAGGCACCATTTTCAATCCGGCAACCGCGCTCGGGTTGCTGATCATGATTGTGCTCACCTCAATCGCGTTCAACACCATGATGTTTCTGCTGATGGTGCGCGTCGAAGATCCTCTGGTGCCGCGCGCCATCTTCGGGATTCTGAACACACTGTTATTTTTCCCCAGTGGCGCGATTTATCCCATTCAGGCATTTCCCAGATGGCTGCGCGCCATCGCCAGCGTGGATCCATTTACTTTCGCGGTTCACGGCTTTAAGTCCATCCTGTTAAAGGAAACCGGAATGGCCGCCATCTGGCCCGATATGCTTTATCTTTCCCTCTTCGCCTTCATCACCCTGGCGATCGCAACGCCCCTATTCAAACGCACGCTATAGCGAAGCATGAGCGATCAACGATGTTTTGAGAAAAGACCCCACTGCGACTTCCATTGCCCGATTACCCAATCGCTGATTTACCAAATCCCCCCCGCCTCCGTTATGCTTAGTGAGCCATGTCATTGCTTGACGCCAAACAGTACGATCCCATGCGCGACCGTCGCCGCCGCGTCTGGATCGCAATGTCGATCGTCCTGTTGTTGATTGCAGCCTGGTCTATCTATCACGCCCGCGACTACCCGCAGCGCAAGGCAGTAAGCAAATTCTTCACTGCGCTGCAAAACAAAGACTACGAGGGCGCATACGCAGTATGGTTTCAAGACTCAGCCTGGCGGCAACATCCGCAGACCTACGCGCAATATCCGTTCAACGATTTCTATCGCGACTGGGGGCCCGGTGGCGAATGGGGAATCATTAAGTCCTACTCCGTCGACTGCTCCCTTCCCTCGAATGGAGGCAGCGGCGTGATCGTGCAAGTCACCGTGAACTCTCGCCTGGAACATGCCTACGTGTGGACCGATAAAGGCAACAAGACTCTGTCCTTTTCACCCAATGAAATTGAGTGCGGCAACTGGTGGGGCTGGGTCACGGAGTGAGCCGAGTGTTCCAGGCGGAACGCTAGAAGTTTTTACGCATGATGGCGCAGGCGCGCTGGCGGACAAGTGTTTGCTAGAGGCTAATGATCTAGGCCGCGATTGAAAACTGTTCCAGGGTTTTCTGCAGTGAAGCCTCATCCCCAACATTGAAGCTGGTCTTGGTGCGGTCGATTTGGCGCATCAGCCCGCTTAACACTTTTCCGGGGCCTACCTCGACGAAGACTTGCGCTTCTTGATTGATCAGCAGTCGCACGGATTGGTCCCACTTTACTGCGCCGGTGACTTGCCGAATAAGGGCGTCACGGCTGCGGTCGCCGTCGTCCAGTAGCGCGGCGTCGACATTGCACACTACTCCGACCCCGGGTTTGTTGAACTTGATGGACTGGAGGTCCGTGGCCAGCCGGTCCTGTGCCGGCTTCATCAGCGAGCAATGAAATGGAGCGCTTACCGGCAAGAGCTTGGCGCGCTTGGCGCCGCGTTCGTCAGCAAGTTTGGCCGCACGTTCGACGGCTGCGGTGTGGCCAGAAATTACAATCTGCTCGGGCGAGTTAATGTTCGCCGGTTCGCAGACTTCCCCTTGGGCCGCATCTTTGCAAACCGCAGCGACCTTTTCCCAATCCATTCCTAGAATCGCCGCCATCGTGCCCACACCCACGGGCACGGATTCCTGCATATATTTTCCGCGATTGCGAACGGTGCGCACCGCGTCGGTGAAACTGATCGTTCCGGCGGCGACGTGAGCGGAATATTCGCCCAGGCTGTGTCCGGCGACGAACGCAGGTTTTACGCCCTTTTCGTTCAGAACACGCAAAGCCGCGATTGATGCGGTGAGAATCGCAGGCTGGGTGATCTCTGTGAGGCGCAGTTGATCCTCCGGGCCCTCGAAGCATAGTTGCGAGAGCTTGTAGCCGAGAGCTTCATCGGCTTCATCAAAAGTTTGGCGTGCGATGGCATATTTGTCGGCTAGCTCTTTTCCCATTCCTATAGATTGGGAACCCTGGCCGGGGAAGAGGAATGCGATGTTGGATGAATTCATACCGTCTTAGAATTTACCACGCCGCCGTCGGGCTTCCAGGGATGGTTCAACCGCGCGAGGTGGGGAGCGCGATCACGCCGATTTCAGGTGAAGCGTAGGAATTTGGGTCTGCGGTGTGAATCGGGGCACTGACTACAAGCAGAGCAAGGAATCGTCTTCTTCGAAATCGCCCAACAGTTCATCGAGCAATTGATGGATGGATTCCGGCTGGAACGCGCGCATCAGGCTCGGTTCCGCCAGTTCTTGCACTTGATCGAGCGTTAGCGCCGCTTCGATTGTGTCGACGGGGTTCATGCACCACCCCGTTTGTTCTGTAACTCAAATGCCATGCCTCCAGTATCTTCTGAATGTTCATATGGCGATAGGTTACCGATGTACGTGGCCCTCGCGAGGCCCTAACTTCCCCGTTTTCCGGGCAATCCTGCCGGATTCTCATGGGTGCGCTCACGGAAGCCGCCCTTCAACCCGGTAGCCAGCGACACGCTAGACTCGCCGAATTTGTCGCGCATGCGGTCGGCGGCGGACATGGCCTGTTGCCAGCGCTGGCGGCTGCCGTCCTCAATCAGATCGCCCTGGGTCGCGGCGGTATCAAATCCCGAGGCGTGAACTCCCAGCAAGCGCACCTGCATCCCCTTGCGCCAATTCTTGTGAAATAGAGCACGAATCTGCGCGAAGATTTCGGTATCGAGTTGAGTTGGAACGGCCAGACTGTGGGCGCGGGTGATGGTAGTGAAATCTTTGTAGCGGAGTTTGAGCTGGATGGTGCGAGCGTGCAAGTTGCTTTCACGCAAGCGCCGTCCCACCATCTCGGAGAGGCGCATCAGCGTGGACTCGATCTGCTCGACGTTCGCCGTGTCTTCGTTGTAGGTGTGCTCGTGGCTGATGGATTTGGCGCCAATATCCGCGCCGACTTCGTTGACGAACCAGCCTCCAGCATCTTCCCCGCGAGCTTTGCCGGCCATCGCCAGACCCCATTTGCCGAAGTGCTGTTCGAGAAATGCTTCGTCGAAGCGGGCGAAGTCCCCCACCAGCCGGATCCCCAGGGCGTGCAAGTTCTGTTCGGTGACTTTGCCCATGCCCGGAATGTCGCGAACGTCGAGCGGCGCAAGAAACTTGGCTTCCTGTCCGGGCACGACCCACAGAATGCCATGCGGCTTGGCTTTGGCGGACGAAACTTTGGCGATCAGGCGCGAGCTGCCAATTCCAATCGAGCAGTTCAGTTGGGTCTCCGACTTGATCTTCTGATGCAGTGCGTGGGCAGCGCGCAGTGGCAGGCCATGCAGACGATCAGTGCCGGTCATGTCCAGATAAGCTTCATCGATCGAAGCCATTTCGACCAGTGGAGAAAAAGAGGTAAGCACTGCGTGGACCATTTCGGAGCATTCGCGGTAACGCTCGGGATGGCCATTGACAAAGATCGCATGCGGACAAAGCTTCGCCGCAGTACGCAACGGCATGGCCGAATGCACGCCGAACTTGCGGGCTTCATAGGACGCAGCCGAGACCACCCCGCGCTCATCGCGTTGTCCGCCCACTACGACGGCTTTGCCTTTCAGAGATGGGTCGAGACAACTCTTCCACCGAGACAAAGAAAGCGTCCATGTCGACGTGAAAGATGGTCTTGGAGGCGGGACAGGAAATCGCGATTCGAGGTGCTTCCGAATTGTACCTTTTTTCGGGAGGCGGTGCGGACAGAGTTTGACAGATTTCCTAACCGTCAGAAGTACATCCGAGCGCAGTCGAGAGACATGCGTTTCGCCAGTGCGGTAAACACATGACCTCGACTGCGCCCAGGATGACCGATTGCTTAGAGACGGACGAAATCTATACCGTCGCCAAAGCCGGAGCAGCGGCATGATTGACGCGCGCCTGTCGGACTCGTTCGTAGATGCGCACGTATTCCTTGGCCGATGCGTTCCAGGAAAAGTCCTTGTTCATCCCATTGCGCATTAGAGTCTGCCAGGACCGTCTGGTCGCGGAAGGCCTTGAGCGCGTCCTTAATGGTGAGCAGAAGCGCTTCTCCGCTGTAGTCGGTGAACTTGAAGCCAGTTCCACGATTCCAGTGCGGGCGTCCCAGGGATCGATGGTGTCATCCAGTCCACCGGTGGCACGCACCACGGGCACGGTGCCGTACTTAAGGCTGTAAATCTGGTTCAGGCCGCAGGGTTCGTATTTCGAAGGCATAAGGAACATGTCGCTGCCCGCTTCGATCTTGTGCGCGACTGCATTGTCGTATGCGATCTTGATTGCGATCTTTTGCGGGAACTGCTTCTGCATCCGCGCAAACATTTCTTCGTACTGCTTGTCGCCATTGCCCAGGGCTACGATGATCATTTCCTCGCGCGCCAGGCGATCCATGATTTGCGCGATCAGGTCGAAGCCTTTTTGCGCTGCGAAGCGAGAAACAATCCCGATGACCGGCAAACGTAGGTCGGGACTCGCCACGCCGAAAGCCGGCGAGGAGGTCTTGCTTGCATTTGGCTTTTCCGGACAAATCCTCAGGCGAGTACTTCGCCACTATAAACTTGTCTTTCTGCGGACTCCACTCGTCGTAGTCCACGCCATTGAGAATGCCGCTGACGGTGGCAGCACGCTCGCGCAGCACACCTTCAAGCCCAAAGCCAAATTCCGTGGTTTGAATTTCCTGGCTGTATTTCTTGCTGACGGTGGTAATGAAGTCAGAAAAAACCAGGGCGCCTTTCAGGAAATTCAACTGACCAAAGAATTCCATCTTGGCCAGGGCCAGCAGATCCCAAGGCAGATTCAGCAGCGGCAAAGTGTCAGGCGGAAACAGGCCCTGATATCCCATGTTATGGATGGTGAAAACGGTGGCCACATCCCGGAAGGCCGGGTCTTCGGCGTATTGCGTGCGCAGCAGCACTGGTATGAGTGCGGATTGCCAGTCGTGGCAATGGAAAACGTTGGGCACGCCCAGAATCTTCGACGCTTCGAGCACCGCGCGCGAAAACAGCGCAAACCTCTCGGCGTTGTCGGGATAGTCGCCAGCAGAAGTGCCGTACAACGCTTCCCGGTCAAAGAACGGCGGATAATCTACAAAATAAAATTGCACCCCGGAGTGATTGCCTCCGGTAACCACGGAGCAGAAGCGGTAGTGATCGTCGAAAGGGATGGTGATGCTGCGAACTACGGTTTGCGCGTCAGCCAGTTTCGTCTGACGGTAGCGCGGAACGTAAACGCTAACCTGATGCCCGGCAGCAACCAGGGCGCGGGGCAACGCTCCAACTACGTCGGCCAATCCACCAGTTTTAGAAAAAGGGACGCACTCCGAAGCCGCAAAGGCAATATGCATGAAGACTAACCTCCAAAAATTGGGCCCGGACTTCGGCGCGGGTTATCATAAGCATGCAGAAATGCTTACGCCGTGAGAGTCGCAGGTGTAGATCCAGTGTAACTGTCGCAAAGAAAGAGGGTCAACGTGCCGAAAGTATCTACCGCGGTGCCGCGGGAGAGGAAGCCCAAATTGGGGCAGCATTTTCTCACCGACGCCTCGGCCGCGATGCGGATCGTGGAAGCGCTGGGCGACATTTCACAGTGCACCGTGCTCGAGATCGGGCCGGGAACGGGAGCGCTTACTTCCCTTTTGGCGAGGCGCGCGCGGCGGCTGATCACCATAGAAACTGACCGGGTGTTGGCGGCGCAACTGCGCATGAAATTTTCCTTGACGCCGAATGTTGAAAATATCGAAGGCGATATTCTTGCCATCGACTTCGACACGCTGTTTGGGCCTAAGCCGGGAAGTACGCGTCCGGGGATCAATCACCAGCCGGAACGGGTACGGGTGGTCGGCAATCTTCCTTATTTCATTACCTCGGACATTTTGCTGCGGCTGTTCAAGTATCGCAAGTATGTCGAAAGCATCGTGCTCATGGTGCAACGCGAGGTCGCCGACCGACTGGTGGCGGAGCCCGGCAACAGCGAGTACGGGTTACTTTCCGCCACGGCTCAGCTTTATGCTCGCGTGGAGAAGCTGTTCACACTTCCTCCCGGCTCCTTTTCGCCTCCTCCCAAAGTTCATTCCGCGGTGGTCCGGCTTACCATGGTGTCTCGGATCGAAACATTGGGCGTGCCAGAAATGGGCTTCATCGAGTTCTTGAAGAAATCCTTCGGGCAGAAACGCAAGACGCTTTGGAATAACCTGAAAACGGAATACGAACCCGCAGCTCTGCGTGCGGCGCTGGAAAAATCTGGCGTGAAGCCCACAGTCCGGGCTGAGGCGCTGTCGCTGGAGCAAAGCGCAGAGTTGTTCCGAGCGCTATCGGATGGGTTGCGTGGTTGACCCGGTTCCGTCGGGGGCGTCTTCGCTCGTCCTGATGAACCCGTAGGGCATGCGGGACGGGCGACGAGCCTCGTCCTCCATTGAGTTGGTCCTGGATGGATATGCCAACGATGATCCGCCAGCCAGCAGTCGCTGGACGATTCTACCCCCGTGATCGCGAGACTCTTCTCAACGATGTCCGGTCCTACCTGAAACGGGTTGATTCGGCGGCGACACCCGCTCCAGTTCTCGGATGCATGGCGCCGCACGCGGGTTACGTCTACTCGGGAGCTGTGGCGGGAGCAGTTTTCGCCAGCCTCAAGGTCCCTCAGCGCTGCATTGTGCTCGGCCCAAACCACACTGGCAAAGGACGTCCGCTTGCTATCATGAGCGATGGAACGTGGGAAACGCCATTGGGTCACGTTCCAATTGACTCCGCTCTGGCCGACGCCCTGAAACAACATTTCCCGCTGCTCACCGAAGACGCGGATGCGCATCGCAGCGAACATGCCATCGAAGTGGAATTGCCTTTGTTGCTTGCGTGTCGCGCCGATCTTGCCTTTGTGCCCATCGCGCTGGGTACGGGTCAATTCGAGGTTCTGGAAAAACTCGGAGAAGCCATCGCGGCCGCAATTAGGAGCCAAGGCGGAGACGTGCTCATCGTTGCATCCAGCGATATGAACCACTACGAGAATGATGCGATTACGCGCATCAAGGACCAGAAAGCAATCGATCGCATCCTGGCGCTCGATGCCCGCGGGTTATTCGATGTAGTCAAACAAGAACGAATCAGCATGTGCGGCTTCGGTCCGGCCGTGGTGATGCTAACCGCTGCCAAACGACTAGGCGCAACCTCAGCCGAACTGGTCAAATACGCGACTTCAGGCGATGTCTCCGGCGACCGCAACCTGGTCGTGGGGTACGCCGGAGTCATCGTACGATGAATCGTTTGCGTGCAAACTCGGCCGCAGTGGCTACTGGGCACGCAACTTCGCCAAGCGCTCGCGCGCGTTGCTGTTTTTCGGATTCAATTCGAGCGATTTGAGGTAGTTCTGAATGGCCGCCTGCTTCTCCCCCTGGTCCATTTCGACCTCGGCCAGACTATCCCAGGCGTTGAACGAATCGGGATAAATCTCGGTGTTTAACTTCATCACGAGAATTGCCTGATCAAGTTTATTCGTACCTACCAGGTTGTAGCCCAATTGGTTGAGGTCGGCTTCTGCGGACGCGTACTTATGCAGAGGGTCTCGCATGAAGGTCAGCAGAGCTTGTTTAGCGCCGGCGTAATCGTTCTTCTCCACCGCTGCTTCGACGAGTGCGACAATGTCAGCTCCTGGCTTATAGCTCAAGATAGCTTCCATGGCAGGATCGCGACCGGCTTGGTAATCGGCGAACGTCAACTCCGTTGATAGGTCGGGCGCCTGCCAAATGCGAACATCGCGGGGATCCATGTCTTGCCACCACACAAACGAAAGCCGCATAGACAATTTGCTGTTCGGCAGCACCACGGGAGCATTGTCGCCGTACATGTTCGGACTCGATCCCGTTGGCTCTCCCACGAAAAGCGTGTTGGTATCGAGTTTCATCCGATTCGCAAAATTCATCGCCGCTGAAAATGTTTTCCGCCCGATGATGGTGAATAACTTGCCGGGCTGGTTCGCGGTGTCGGAGCGAATAAATCCATGAATGATGGGACGCAACAGATAATTATTGCCGCCACCGTTCAGACGCTCATCGAGAACGAAGCGATCGAGGGGATGAGTGTCCGCGAATGCCATTACCCGCTTAAAAAATGCCTCGAGGGTCTCGTCACTCTTGTTGGCCACAGCATTGAATTGAACGTAGATGGTTCGGGACTCCGGCAAATACTGAAACCAATAATAGTTGCCTGGATCCTTCAACCAAAGTGGCACGGGAGCGTTCCCTTCACGGGCGTCCACCCAGCCCGCCGGAAGCGCGAATCCATCGCTGGAACCAAGTCCGGCTTCCGGTTTGAGGATGACCGTGGTCTGCACCCCATTCTTTTCGACGGTGAGTGGAACCGCTTCCATGTCATCAACCAGGCCAAGCCCATCAAGCACTTCCGGCATTGCCATATAAAGCGGGGCCCGGTCCCTGACGGTGAATTCATTGTCATGCGGCGCAATCTTGCTCGCCGCCAAGTAGGCTTCCTGGCCTGAAACCCTGCCCAACTTCACGACCCGACCACCCACTGCCGCGGCGTACTGCTTGTCGGCCATCAAGACGTGCACGCCGTCTGGGAACCAGTAGAACTTCAGCGGATAGGACCGAAAACTCGTAGGAGGATGACTCAGTTCCACGTAAGTATGGCCGTCGCCAATCATGGCGACAATGCGCGTGATCTCGACGATGATCTGGTTGCGAGACAACGTGGGAATACGCTCGTCCAACAGCTTCACTGCCGCTTCGAACTGCTCGCGAGTCATGGAATGAAACAAGTTCTTGTGCACTTGGGGAGCCTGTTCGGCGAAGTAGTGCAGATCGTCTCGCCATTGAGCGGCCTCGGCTGGAGTAAGCGGCGAGGCGAAACTCGCTACAGAAACTATGAGTACCAGACAACTCAGAATCATTTTTCTTGGCAACATTAATCCTCCGAGAGAGGCGGAGCAGTAGACCCGCACTATTGTTACGGCAAACGATGGACGGGTGTTCCAGCGAAATGTGAGCTAGCCTGAGAGCCATTGAATTTATGCCGGGCTTCCATGCCTCTTAAACCACCAGGAATACCGCTTGCGGAGCAGGTGAGCCTTTCGTCCAAATTGCCTTTATTCCCGGCTGTCAGCCATTTAATGATTGTTTCAGAATAAATCTGTCGTCGAGGACAAATGGCGAGACAAATCATGATCCGGCGAGGGCTCATTCTAGTTCTAGCGTTTCAGCTCCCAATTGCTGCAGTAGCGCAGACTAAACAGTCCATTAACGCTGATATCGACGCCATCCGCGCCGCGATCCAGCTTTATATCTCCCCAGACGCCGCCAAAGTAAGGGAGGCCTTCTATCCGGGCGCAAATCTATATACCGCCCCCGAGCAAGGCGATCTGCGAACCATTCCTGTAGAGCAGTTCCTGGCCAACGTTGCGAAGGGTGCGGCAACAGGAGAACAGCGTCCTGTCCTATCGATTGACTTCGTCGATCGGGTGGGGAATGCTGCGACGGCGAGAGTCACAGAACTTTCGCCCGCCGCGCGAGTGACCGACTATTTCTCTCTGGTTCACAGCAACGCGGGATGGAAGGTGGTGAGCAAGACCTTCAACGTGGAACGCAAAGCACAAACTGCCGTAACAACTCCTCAAGCTGGATCGTTGCCGGGACAGAGTCTCTGCCCCGCCGATGAAGCGCGCAAATTCGACTACATGGTCGGCAATTGGACTACGTCCGAGTCACCGACACCGGCCGACGGACCCACCACCGGTACCAGCCGAACCGAACGCATCCTGAATGGATGCGGAATTTGGGAACACCGTTATGTCGAGCAAAAAGGCAAGGAAGTATTCGACGCGCACGTCGTCTGGGGATACGACGCCACCACTAAAGGAATGCTTCTGTTCTACATCGATGATGCTGCACATACCCAACTCTACGAAGGGAAACGTGAAAACGGAGGATGGGCTTTCTACCGCCAACGCCCAGGCGAAAAAGGAGGAACAATCCTGATCCGCGTGACCTACGCACAAAAGGGAAAAGGATTTACACAAACCGTCGAGCGCTCGAAAGATCAAGGGAAGACCTGGGAGCCCGGCTCGGTTGTGACCTATGAGCCAAAAGCGTAGCGCATACGTCTAACAGCCCCAAGACTTATGGAGCCTAAGCTGCCAACCCAACCAGCCTCCGCAACGTCGTTTTGGTTGCTGCAGCTGATCGCGTGGCCAGCGTATGGCATGATTTCTTTTGCCGGCGCACTGCCTTACGTGGGTCTGGCTCCGCATCTCGATTCGGTAAGATCGGTTTTGTTCAGCAAGCTGGTCTTCATCGCAGTGGGATTCGTTGCCAGCAGCCTCATACGCATCATTTATGCCCGCCAGAGTGTCAGGAACAGTTCGTGGACCCGGATCGCCCCGCTTACGATCGCCAGCTCTTATCTCGCAGGATTGTTGACCTCGGTTTGCGCCAATGCAGCTCGGCAGTTCGTAAGTGGCAGGCACACGGACGGCAACTGGTCGAACCTGGTCGGTGGGGCAATTAACGCATCGGCTGTATTCCTGGCATGGAGCGCCTGCTACTTCGCGATCCGAAACTATCAGGCATTGGAATTGGGAAAGCGGGAGGCGCTCAAAGCCAACGCCCTGGCTCACCGGGCGCAACTTGAAATGTTGCGTAGTCAGGTTAATCCGCATTTTCTCTTCAACGCGTTGAATTCCGTTCACGCCCTGGTTCTTGAAGACCCGCAGCGCGCGCAAGTTGCCGTCGAGGAACTTGCCGATTTTCTGCGCTATTCGCTCACCCGCAGCAAAGTCGTCGAAGTATCTCTTGCGGAAGAAATTGAGATATTAGAGAAATATCTTGCCATCGAGAAAATCCGTTTCGAAGAGAAGCTCTCGGTTCGATTCCGAGTTCAGGCGCAGGCGGAACATCTTCCTGTTCCCGGATTTCTACTGCATCCCTTGATCGAGAACGCGATCAAGTACGGCATGCAGACGAGCCAGATGCCATTACAAATTGAGCTGACCGCGGGACGCGATGGCGACCTGCTTCGCCTGGCGATTGCCAACTCCGGACGTTGGGTAAGACCGGACGAAAACCGGTTGAACATCTCGGGCATGGGGCTCGGCCTAAAGTTGGTGCAAGAGAGACTTGAACAGGCGTATCCCGGCAGGCATCAATTGTTGTGGCGCGAGGAAAACGGCTGGGTGGAGAACGTGATTGTGATTCAACTGGCGAGCGCAGGCGCAGCGTGATGCAATACCGTGCGATGCTGGTCGATGATGAGCGTTTGGCGCGAACTCAGCTGCGCACTCAACTCGGCCATTTTCCCCAAGTCCAGGTTGTCGCCGAAGCCGATTCTGCCGATACGGCTTTGCAAGGCATACGGCAATTCAAGCCGGATCTGGTATTCCTCGACATCCAAATGCCGGGGCAAAGCGGCTTCGACTTTCTGGAACGAGCCAGCGCCAAGTTCCGAGTGATTTTCGTCACCGCATTCGATCAGTTTGCGCTTCGCGCATTTGAAGTCAATGCTCTCGACTATCTGCTCAAGCCGGTTGGCCTCGACCGCCTGCAAAAGGCGATAGGACGACTAGCCGCGCCAGAGCCGGGCTCCTTGCCCTGCCATCCTCCGCTGGACTATTCCGACTACCTGTTCGTCCCCAGGGAACCGGCGCGCTTTTCCTCAAGATTCGCGGTCGAGGCGGGTTGCACAGCGAGACCTACCAGGTGCTGTTGCACAACACATCGCATCCTCTCCCTATCAGCCGCCGTCTCTCGCCCTGAAGAACCGGCTTCACTGAAACGATTCCCATTGACATTCTATAGGTGCGGGCGCTAACCTTCTCTTGTACAGATCGTCTATAGGAGCGTACGTATGGCTACCGAACAAACTCCGCTGCTGCAGGGCACTCTGGATCTTCTGATCCTGAAATCACTGGCGCTACAGGAAATGCACGGGCTGGGTATTGCCAAGCGCGTGGAGCAGATCACCCGCGGAACCTTCCAGGTAAAACCCGGCTCGCTTTTTCCTTCTCTTTACCGCATGGAGCAGGAGGGCTGGGTGGCCTCAACCTGGGGAGAATCCGAGAACCGTCGGCGCGCCAAGTACTATCGCTTGACCAAGGCTGGGCGTCGACAACTTGAAAACGAAACTGAGCGCTGGGGAAGAATCTCGCTGGCCATTGGCCAGGCGCTAGAGGCCTCGTAGCTCGAAGGAGACACTAATGGGCACGCTATCACGACTCGGAAGCCTGTTTCGCAACTTGTCTCACCGGCAACAGAACGACCAGGACCTTGATCAAGAGGTCAAGTCTTATGTCGACCTATTGGCCGAAGAAAAGATGCAAGCCGGCATGGCACCGGAGGCCGCCAGGCGATCCGCGAGAATTGAGGTCGGAGGCGTGGAGCAAGTAAAGGAAAAGGTACGCGACGTTCGTTCGGGAGCCGGGTTGGAAACGCTGCTGCAGGACGTGCGTTACGGCTTTCGCGTATTGCGCAAGAATCCGGGTTTTTCCCTACTGGTGATTTTGACTCTGGCGCTGGGTATTGGCGCTAACACTGCGATCTTCAGCGTAGTGTACGGAGTCCTGTTGCGCCCGCTTCCCTATTCGCACGGCGGAGAACTGGTTGTACTGCATCAACAGGCCCCACACGCGCATTTGGAAAACGTACCGTTTTCCGTAAAGGAGATGTTCGACTACCGCGACCACGGTCACACTCTTGACGCTGTGGTCGAGTACCACAGCATGGTTTTTCTGCTGTTGGGCGATGACAGCGCGGAGCGAGTGCAGTCGGCAGTCGTGTCCGCGAATTTTTTCGATGTGCTGGGAGTGAAACCTCTGCTCGGCAGGACTTTTCTGGCCACTGACGAATCCCCCAATGCCGATGCTGTCCTGGTGCTCAGCTATGAGTACTGGCAGAGTCATCACGGCGGCGACCCTAACATCGTCGGCAAAGTGTTTCACATGAATAACCGGCCACACACCGTGATCGGAGTATTGCCGCAGGTGCCGCAGTATCCGGCCGAGAATGATGTCTACATGCCCACGTCGGCGTGTCCTTTCCGTTCTTCTGCGGCGGCGATCGGGAATCGCAAAGCTCGATTGCTGACCGTTTTTGGCCGGCTGAAATCCGGAGTATCGCTGCAAACTGCGCAAGCCGATCTTTCAACGACCGGCAGTCAAATGGTGAGTGCCTATCCGGAGGATTATCCGAAAGCCAGCGGCTATGCCATCGCGGCCGCGCCTTTGCAGGAAGACCTCACGCGTCGCGCCCGCACCACGCTTCTGGTTCTGCTTTTTGCCTCCGGATTCGTGCTTCTGATCGCCTGCGCAAATGTTGCCAACCTGATGCTCGCCAGAATCTTGAAGCGCGAGCGAGAATTCGCCGTCCGCGCGGCCCTGGGCGCGAGCAAATCCCGGTTGGTCCGCCAGCTTCTGACCGAAACGGTCTTGCTGTCGGTGGTCGGGGGCGCTCTGGGACTTGCGCTGTCCTACCCGACACTTGCCCTGCTGGTTAGATTCACTGCCCGTTTCACTACCCGCGCTTCCGAAGTAAAGATAGACGGTGTGGTATTGCTATTCACGCTGGCGGTTTCGGTGCTGTCGGGCTTGTTGTTCGGCTTCGCCCCGGCGCTTTCCTCGGGGGACCATGTTTCCGATGCACTCAAACAAGGCAGCGGCCAGACTACGGCCAGTCGCAGGCGGCAACGTCTGCGCGCCGGCCTGGTGATGGCGCAGATCGCGGTTTCTTTCATGCTGCTGATTGGCGCGGGGCTTATGATTCGCAGCTTCTTCAAACTCACGAGTGTGGATCCGGGCTTCAGCCCCGATCGCGTACTCACCATGAACTTGAGCCCCAATTTCTCCCGCTACACGAAGCCAGAACAGTTTGTCAGCCTCACGAGCAACATTCTGCGCGGCATCCGCTCCGTGGGCGGAGTTGAATCCGCTGCCCTTGCCAGCAGCTTTCCGTTTAGCCCTGTGGCCATGACGCAGGGTCCGGGAAATACTGACTTTGAGATCGAGGGCAGGCCGTTGGCCAAAGGTGAACCCCAGCCGATCGTTGACACCACCGGCGTCAGCCCCGGGTATTTTGAAACTATTCGGCAGCCCTTGGTGCGTGGCAGACTCTTCACCGACCACGATGACGCCAATGCCGTGAAGGTCGCAGTCATCAATCAGACCATGTCCCACCACCGCTGGCCGAATGAAGATCCCATTGGCAAACGTATCAGCTTCGATCAGGGAATGAATTGGATCACCATTGCCGGAGTGGTAGGAGATGCGAAGGAATACGGGCTTGACCGCAGTCTCGGCGACGAAGTCTACATGCCCATGGACCAGGCTGGATTTTCGGGAAGACTGGTGGTGCGTACATCAGGCGACCCCGACAGTATGACCGCGTTGCTTCGCAAGGCGCTCCACGACGTTGATCCGCAGCTTGCCGTGGATCAGGTGGAAACCATCGAGCGCTTGCAGCACGAGTCACTAGCATCGCCACGCATTACCACCATATTGCTCGGAATATTTGCCGGCCTGGCGCTTCTGATCAGCGCCAGTGGCATCGCTGGGATTATGGCGCTTTCCGTCAGCCAGCGAACACGCGAGTTGGGCATCCGCATGGCGCTGGGGCAATCTGAGAGTTCAGTTGTTCGCATGGTGGTCGGGCAGGGCCTGGTCATCGCACTGGTTGGTACGGTTCTGGGACTCATCGGCGCGGTCGCGCTCGGACGGCTTCTGTCAGCGTTGCTATACGAGACGAGCACGACCGACATTCTTACCTTTGCGGCGGTTTCGCTGATATTTCTTACGGTCGCGGCTTTCGCTTGTTTTGTTCCCGCGCGTCGCGTAACGCTGATCGACCCATTCATCGCACTGCGGCAGGAGTAAAAACGTTCGATCTTGGCTTAGGAAGGAATAACCATGCGCACTTGTCTTTTGCTTTGCCTGGCTTTCTTGTTTCCGGCGCAGTACGACTCGAAAGCGGCGCCGGCGCAATCGAGTGGGGAAACTTCTTCTTCGCAGACTCCGCAATACACCGCGGACGCCCGCCTCAAGCTTCCCGCAAATTACCGTGAATGGATCTACCTGACCTCGGGCCTCGACATGAGCTATTCGCCCAACCGCATGGACATGGGACACTCGATGTTCGACAACGTTTTTGTGAATCCCGACGCATACAAAGCGTTCCTGCAAACCGGGACCTGGCCTGACAAAACCATGCTCATCATCGAGGTGCGGGTCGCGGGAAGCAACGCCTCCATTAACAAGAGCGGCCACTTTCAAACAACCGACACCATGGGCCACGAAGTTCACGTCAAAGATGAGTCACGATTTCCTGGAAAATGGGCGTTCTTTGGTTTCGATGGCGACAGTCCGGCGAAGCAGGTTCCCAAAGAGGCTGCCTGCTATTCCTGCCACGAACAGCACGCTGCCGTGGACACGACGTTCGTGCAGTTCTATCCGACGCTGATTGACCTTGCCAAGAAGAAAGGCACTCTGAGCCCTGCGTACGTTAAGGAAGAAGCCGAAGCCGCGAAGAAATAGAGCGTAGCTGAAATCGAACCGCCAGTTACGATGCTGCTGAGACTTGTCGTCTTGAACGCAGTCTCGCCGGTGTTCGATCAGAACTTAATCACAGCATGACCTAGGCCCAGCGCGACCCAAATATTGGCACCGTCGAAGGCCACTCCGGTCGAGCCGGGATTTGCAGGAAAATTGCCGAGCGTTGCGCCGTCGCTTGCACGCAGCTCCACCAATCCGCCATCTAGCGCGACCCAGATGTCCGTACCCGTCGAAAGCAAGGCCGTAAGGGCAGCAGGGAACGTTGAATGTCCCTACCGTTGTGCCGTCGCTGGCCCTTAGCTTGCTCACCTGTCCCGCGCTGATCGCTACCCAAATATTCGCGCCATCAAAGGCAATACCGTAGGGTGCCCGGCCCACCTGAAACTGTCCCGCACTCGACCCGTCTCGCTTCAACTTCGTGACGAGGTTAGGACCCCCCGTCACCCACACATACGTCCCGTCAAAAGCCACTGCAAACGCACCGTTCCCAACGTTGAATGTTCCCAAGTTCCTGCCGTCGCTGGCACGCAGCTTGGTGACCCCCGCGCTGTTGGCGACCCAAACGTTCTCCCCGTCGAAAGCCAACCAGAATGGATATTGCCCTCCGACCGGGAAGGTGCCCAGGATCTTGCCATCACTCGCCCTCACCTTGGTTACGCCGCCGTTGGGGGAGTTATCCGTGACCCACATGTTGGCACCGTCAAACGCTATCCCCGTGGGCAGTCCGCCCACTTCGAAGTTACCCAGGTTCGCGCCGTCGCTGGCCCGCAGTTTGGTTACTGTGCCTTCGCTATTGGCTGTCCAGATATTTGCCCCGTCGAACGCTACACCATAGGGGTTGCTGTTCTTCGTCTTGCCTACATTGAAGGTGGTTGTCCAACTGTTCGCCTGATACCACTTCAGCAACGCAATCTTCAGCGGATTCCCTGCCGCCCAGTTGTGCGTAGGCGGTTGCTCGGACTGGTTCGCGGCGGCTGTCGCAGCGTCCTGCGCCCGTCCCGGCAGCAAGCTCGCCGCTGCAACCAGCAACACGAAAGAAATTCCCATCACAATCCGCTTCATGATTTACCTCCCCAGGGTTCGGCCCGAAAAACCTAAGAAACTTCCCGACTGCAAGGTATGAAAAAAAGAACTGCGGGGTCCTGTCCGGCAGCGGGGGCCAGAAGCTGCCAGTCCATCTAAAATCGCAGGCATTATAGCTCGGTTTCCTCCGCCGCCAACCACAAAATCGGCGCGTTCTTTCGTCGTTTCGGAGGGCGCCAATCAGCTGTTCCGCGTTTCCCGACAGACAATGCGCGCAGCCTTCCATAGTAGAATCCACTGACGAACAACACTCGTTAATCGCCAAAGCATAAACGCCGGGCATACCTTCTACAGATGGAATTGCGATTCTTAAGAGTGGTCTTGATGAGACTCGTCTTTGTCGCCGGTTTGCTGGGAATGTCGATCACCCTCGCCGCCTGTGGGGGAGGCTCCAACGCTCCGCAAACTCAATCGCAAACGAATCCTGTTCCTCCGCCCAACACCCCGCTTACCACACTGAGCACCGACACTTTCACCAACCCCGGCAGCCAGCACGCGACGGAAGTCGAAGCCAGTGCATTCGGCTCGGGTTCCACGATCGTGAGCGCGTTTCAGGTGGGGCGCATCTTCGCAGGCGGTGGCTCAGACATTGGCTTTGCGACCACCACGGATAGCGGGTCCACTTGGACGAATGGCTCACTCCCCGGAATCACCGTGAATGCTAACGGCACATTCGACGCGGCCAGCGATGCGGTTGTTGCCTTCGACGCGGCGCATCGTGTCTGGATGATTTCCTCGCTCGCGATCGGCAACGTGGATCAGGTCATCGTCAACCGCTCGACTGACGGCTTGCAATGGGACAACCCGGTCATCGTCAGCGCCACACCCAGCGCCGACAAGAATTGGATTGCATGCGACAACACCGCGACGAGTCCGTACTTCGGGCATTGCTATATGGAGTGGGACGATCCTAGCAATCAAAACATCATCTGGATGAGCACATCCTCCGACGGCGGCCTGACGTGGGGACCGGCGCTCGCCACCGCGGACCTCGCTACCGGCATCGGAGGTCAACCCGTCGTTCAACCGGGTGGGCAGGTGATTGTGCCCATCGAGGATGTTACGGGCACCCAGATGCTGTCATTTGGCTCCGCCGACGGGGGCGCAACCTGGAAGGCATCCACCAACATTTCGACAATTACGGATCATCAGGTCGCCGCCAACCTGCGAACTTCCGCTCTACCGTCCGCCGCCATCGACGCGGCCGGCACGGTTTACGTTATTTGGCAGGACTGCCGCTTCCGGAACGGATGCACCTCCAATGACCTGGTGATGAGCACCTCAACCGATGGCGCGGTTTGGACTACGCCAGCCCGCATTCCTATTGACGCAGCGAGCAGCACGCTCGATCATTTCATTCCCGGCCTGGCAATCGAGCCGGGGACGTCCGGCGGCAATGCTCATCTCGCCCTGACTTATTACCTGTACGCTGACGCAAACTGCGATGCGACCAACTGCGCGCTTTATTCGGGATTTATTTCCTCATCCGATGGCGGCAACACCTGGACTACACCAACCACCCTCGCCGGCCCGATGACGCTCGCCTGGCTCCCAAATACTTTCGCTGGCCTCATGGTAGGCGACTACGCGTCCACAGCCTTCGCTGGAGGTAAAGCCTTCCCAATTTTCGCGGCTGCAAGCGCAAATTCAGGGACGCTGTTCGATGAACCGATTTACACCACGACGGTTGGCCTGGCTCACGAAAGCGCAGCAGCCCTGACGTCTGCCGGTGAGCAACCGGTGTCAGATGCGCACTCCGATCATCCGCCACGCAAGTTCTACGACCAGGAACACCGCCTTCGCATGAATCCGCCGGAAGACTAGTGGGCAAAGTATTTCCTGACGACTCGACCTTCAAGAGCCTCTTGCCGCGCGCCGTGCTTCTTCCGCGCGAGCCGCTCCGATACAATCACTCTTCTGACCTGCTGCGCGGGATTGACTCATGAAACTTGGACAGATCGCCTCCATGCTGGAAGCGCGCCTCGAAAACGGCTCGCCCGACACTGAAATCAGCAAGATTGCTGGGATTGAAGAAGCGGGTCCCGGCGACCTCACTTTCGTGGCTAACGTAAAATATGCCGCCGCAGCGCGCAACACGAAAGCTGCGGCGATCATTGTGGCTGAGGACTTCCCCGCCACCTCCACTGCAATGCTGCGCAGTAGTGACCCGTATTTGACCTTCGCCCGCGCATTGGCTTTGTTTCATACTCCGCCGAAATACCATGCAGGAATTCATCCGACAGCTGTCATTCATGCCTCCGCCAGAATCGGCGAAGGCGCGCATATCGGACCGTATGTGGTGATCGGCGAGGACGTTGTGATCGGCAGGAATGCGGTGCTATTGGCACATGTGGTCATCTATCGCGGAGTGAGCATCGGCGACAACTTTCTGGCGCACGCGCATAGCGTCGTTCGCGAAGGCTGCCGCTTGGGAAACAACGTGTTGCTGCAGAACGGGGTGGTGATCGGCGCGGACGGCTTTGGCTTCGCCAAGGACGCTGGTGGCCGTTGGCACAAGATCCCTCAACCGCAACCCGTTGTCATCGGCGATGATGTTGAGATCCAATCCAACACCTGCATCGACCGCGCCAGCGTCGGCGAAACTCGCATCGGTCGTGGCACAAAGATCGACAACCTGGTTCAAGTCGGTCACGGCTCTCATATCGGCGAAGATTCACTGCTTGCATCGCAGGTCGGCCTCGCCGGCTCAACCGAGGTCGGCAATAAAGTAATTCTGACCGGGCAAGTTGGAGTCGTCGGGCATTGCAAGATCGGCGACGGCGCGATCGTTACACCGCAAAGCGGCGTTGCGGGCGACATCGCTGCAGGAGCGATCGTCAGCGGCGCTCCTGCTATCGATCACAAATTGTGGTTGAAGGTCTCAGCGTTGCTGAGCCGCTTGCCTGAAATTGCCAAGGCCGTACGAACCAAGACAAAGGCCTGAACCACTAAAGGTCAGCGAAGGTTCACAAAGAAAAACTTTCAAGCCGAAGCAGTTCCTTCGCGAACCTTCGTGACCTCTGTGGTTAGAACCTTTGACTCCTGGAACTCGGGCGGCAAACCATCGTTGATTGCGGACCGCACTTTCGCCATCAGACAATCACGGCTGCCAAAGTTCTGAGGCTCTATGGCGTCGTGGAAAATGACAGTGATTGTTCCTGCCTTGATGGCGAATCTCCTCTTGGGCATCACGTAGTGCGAGCCCACAATCGTGATCGGAACCACGGGCACGCCGCACTCCTCCGCCAGATAAAACGGACCTTTCTTGAACGGAAGGAGTTTGCCATCGAATGAACGATGCCCTTCGACGTACACCGTCATGTTAACGCCTTGCTTGATCACGTCTGCAGCAGCGCGGACTGCGGCGATTCCCGACTCGCGGTTTCCGCGGTCCACAGGGACGAGCGAACCGAACCGCATGACTCTGCCGAGCAGCGGATAGCGAAACAATTCCTTTTTCACCATCACCGACGTGCGGCGCGGAATCAGCGGCAACAAGAGTGGCGGATCGATGTTTGAAACGTGATTGGACATGAAGATGTAAGTCCGCGCCGGGTCGATCTTCTCCAAGCCAACCGTCTGGACGCGAATTCCCGCGAGGCGCACACCGGTCCACGCCCCCCACATTCCCATGCGATAAAGCAGGCTGACATTGCCCGTCAACAAAGTCCAGGGAAAACCGACGAGCGCAGCAATGGGGAGCAGCGCCGCCCAGAAACCGAGCATGAGGAGAGTACGAATCATTCCTGCCCGTCTCCGGCGCAAGTAACCCATTGCGTAACTTTGTGTTCTCTGCGATTCATGAAGCAGGTTCGCTCAACTGACGATCAAGGTGCTCCCCGAACCATGCGGCTGGCTTGCGCTTAGAGCCTTCAGGCGGTCGGGAAGCTTTTCGTAAATGCCGCCAAAGCCCCCGTTAGAAAGAATCGCGACGACGTCGCCCGAGCGCATCTCCGGAGCCACAAGTTGCACAATCCCTTCGACGGACGGAACGATGCGCGCCCGTCGACCATGCTTTTGGATCAGAGCGGCAACCGCTATCGAGGTCAAGGCGTTCTGCCTCGGGAATCACCTCTGACTTAAACGCGTTGGCGACTACAATCTCATCGGCCAGCGCAAGGCTCTTCGCCAAATCGTTTTGCAGTACGTTGCGCCGCAGAGTGTTGGAGCGCGGTTCCAAAATCACCCACAAGCGCGCACCCGGATAGCTCGACCGCAACGCCGTCAACGTACCCGCGATCGCGGTGGGGTGGTGAGCAAAGTCATCGATCACAGTAATGCCATTCACTTTCGCACGAACTTCAAGACGCCGCTTTACGCTCTTGAATGTTTTAAGAGCGTCGGAATATCTGGTCTTTCGAAATGCCGTAAGCAGCGGCTATTGCAGCGGCCGCAGTCGCGTTCCACACGTTGTATTCGCCGCCAAGCGCGTACTCAAAGTCCGCCCACGGCTTTCCGTCGCGCACAATTGACCAAAGGGTACGGCCGGGTTCGAGGCGCAGGTTAGTCACTCGCCACGCCGCCTTTGCGCTGGAACCGTATCGTTCAACGGGAGAGAAAGCGCGCGCCAGGCAGCGCTCAACACTTTCGCCAGTATCGAATGCCACGATGCGACCGCGTTGCGGGACCAGATTCACCAGTCGCTTGAAAGCGGTCTCGACCGCATCGAGATCTTTATAGATGTCGGCGTGATCGAACTCCACCGAAGTCAGGATGATCGAGTCAGGAAAATAGTGCAGGAACTTGGGTCCCTTGTCGAAAAAGGCTGTGTCGTATTCGTCGCCTTCGATGATGAAGTACTTGCCTTGCCCCAACTGGAAGCTACTGCCGAAATTTTCCGCGATGCCGCCGATCAGGAACGAGGGTTGCAATCCAGCAGTGTGAAATATCCACGAGAGCATGGAAGTCGTTGTAGTTTTGCCGTGGGTTCCGGCGACCACCAGGACTTCTTTGCCGCGAAGGAACTCATCGTGCAAGATCTGAGGCATCGAGCAAAACGGGACCCGCTCATTGAGGACATATTCGAGCTCCACGTTGCCACGCGAGATGGCGTTGCCGACGACGACCAAGTCTGGGCTGCGGTTTAAGATTCTCCGCAGCAAACGGCTGAGCCAGCGGGATTCCGAGCGAAGCAAGAAAATCCGACATGGGCGGATAAGCAGCCGCATCGGAGCCGGTGACGCGATGGCCACGCTGTTGCAACATCCCCGCCAGTGATGCCATCGCGGTGCCGCAGATTCCGATCAGGTGAATATGTTTTTTGTCGATCATTGATCCTAGAGAGCTTATCGAAAGATTATTTCATGTTGCGGCGGTCGCGATGTATGAGCCCCGCACTGAACTGCATTTGCGTATCCGAACTCAAGAAAACGCGCCCTGAACCGGCGCACTTCCGCGTGGATCCCCCTACTGCTATTGCGCCTTCTCGGCGCCGCCTTTCACGCCGCTGGTAGCGTTGCCGATTCCAGAATGTTGAGACTGGCTTCTTTCCTGCTCACGTTCAGGGCTGCACGTACACCGAAAGGAAGTGTGATGTTACCCCGCGACACGTGGCCGGAACGCAATCCGAAAGCCACTGGGACCTCCAGATCTCCAATCACTCGCAGGATTACTTGCTCCAGCGTGTAGTCCTGATTCTTACTCTGCTGGCACTCCAGCATTTCGCCGAAGACGATGCCTTTGACGCCAGCTAATTTCCCCGCCAGTTTCAGCTGCATCAGCATGCGATCGATCTGATACGGCTTGGTAGCGATGTCTTCAATGAACAAGATCGTTCCTGCGGTGCGAATTTCGTAAGGTGTGCCGAGCGAGGCGGCTAACATCGACAAACAGCCGCCATAGAGAATTCCCTCCGCTGAACCTGAGACCAGCGGCTTCATGTCCGAACCTGACGCAATATCCAGTGCCCAGTCAGAAGCTCCGCCGAGCGCGGCTTCCCATGATCTGAAATCCAAGCCATCGGCGTGGGCAAAGTCCTTCGCCACCATGGGACCGTGGAACGTCACCAAGCCTACTGAATCTAAGACGTAAGTGAGCAGCGAAGTGATATCGCTGTAGCCGACGAAAATCTTGGGGTGCGCCTTGATCTTGTGCAAGATCAGCGAGTCGAGAAGATAGTTGGCGCCGTATCCGCCGCGGGCGCAGACAATCGCCCGGACATCATCGCGCACGAACATATCTTCGAGTTCGTGGGCGCGGCGTTCGGCGGGGCCCGCGAAATAGATGTCTTTCTCGAGAATGGAATCGAAGTAGAACGGTTCATATCCAAGCTTCCGGAGGGCATGGCACCCAGCGTCCAAATGGTCGCGCTTGAGGTTGCTGGCCGGCGCCACAATCCCGACGGTGTCGCCGCGTCTCAGGGCGGGTGGTTTGAGGCGTGCTATGGGTGGCGTAGGAGGCATGGAGTCAGAGTGCAATCATCATCTTATGGACACAATCCTCGACAGATTCCAGAGCGCAGTGCACAAAAGGACTCAAAGGTTGCAATTAGCCTTCTCCAGTCACGTAAGGAAAAACTCTCCCCGGAAATTGAGTTGGGCCGCGCCTCGCAAAAATACCTGCTCTTCCCAGCGCACAGTTTGTATACCCCCGGGAGCATGCACTCGCAAAGGCGATTCCGCTCTCTTAGTTGCGATGGTTGCGACGGCGGCGGCACAAGACCCGGTTCCGGAGGATCGCGTTTCTCCAACTCCACGTTCAAAGAACCTGACATTGATATTCCTATTGTCGGCGATATTTACGAGTTCAACGTTAACTCCCTGCTTGAAGTTGCGGCAACTCCCGATTTCGGCCGATTCGGCCTGCCATCCCGGAGCAAACTCATCAACAAAGACGACAAAATGCGGATTCCCCATAGAAACCGGAATGCCGCGCACTTCCCTCGAAGCCACTTTCAGGCAGAGTTCATCGCTGACTTGAGGCTCACCCATGGCAGTCTCGAATTCAAACTGCGCATCGCTGCGGGACGTGAGAGTGCAGGTTTTTATTCCGGCACCAGTACGAATCAAGACTTTCTCTTTGCCCCGAGTGGAGCAGATGTAGGCGGCGACGCAGCGGGTGCCGTTGCCGGAGATTTCTGCCTCGGAGCCGTCAGCGTTGAACAGGCGGGCATCAACGTCCGCGTCTGACGAGGGGAAAAGCCACTCCACCCCATCGGCGCCTACTCCCTCATGGCGTTGACAGATGCGCTGGCTGAAGGCAGCTAGATCCGAGGGAACCGCGTCACCGTCGATGATGAGGAAATCATTTCCACAGGCGCTGGCCTTGACGAAAGGAATGACTCGGCGTGGCAAACTCATTCGCTGTACACCGGGCCGAGTGAAGAAACGTTGTCAAACAATTGAGATTGCTTAAGTCCGCGCAGAACCACGTCTTGATCATTAAGCGTCGCTTCCAGTTCAAAGTGGAGGCGCACATGATTCCGCGTAGCCGCGACCTGCACATTGTCCATCATGCCATGGACGCTTTCGAGGATGTGGTTGATTTCAAAGTTGAGCTCATCGGCGGCACGACCGGAGACTTCGTAACCGTAAACGGTTGTCTTCAATCCGAACTTCTGCTCCGCGCGCCCCAACAAGAATAGGCAAAGTAAGATGAGGGCAGTCGCGAACGTCGCGGTCAGATACAGCCCTCCACCCACCGCCATGCCGACGGAGGCGACCACAAAGATTGTCGCGGCGGTAGTCAGGCCAGTCACGAGATTGTTGCGCGCATGGAGAATGGATCCAGCGCCAATGAAACCGATTCCAGGAATGATCTGAGCAGCGATGCGGGTATGGTCGCCGACGAATTCCCCCGCGAGCGCATTGGAGAGCAACGTGAACATCGCGGAGCCGAGGCAAATAAAAAGATTGGTGCGCAATCCCGCGGGGCGGTGCTTCAGTTGGCGTTCCAGCCCGATTAATCCCCCGAGAATTGTGGCGAGGACCAAGCGCGCCAGCGAAACCCAGACCAGCGAGGACATCTCACCCAGTAAGTGATCATAGATGTGGCTCCAATTCGGCATGGGAAAGAGTTGGCTGGATTTTATCATCGGGGGACTACGCGCCCACGCGTTACCCGTGCTCGCCATTAACCGGCGTGATTACCGGGCGGGGCGACTGGTCCAATAGATAGTGGCCGCAGGTTGACCGGCTGTACGGATCACAGCGATGGAAGATAGTCCTTGCTTTTGCAAGCCTCGGGCAACTGGATCGCCGTCGAACGCGATTGCGAAGTCGGCAAATTGCGCAGGGTTCGTCAGGGCTCGTTCCCATAGACCTTCGGAGTCCGATGGTTGCTTCCAAGTCCGGTGGTTGCCTTCGTTGATCACGCGTCGCAGCGGGATACCGGCCTGCTGTAACGCGCCGACGTGGTCTCCCAAATACATCAGCAATGTGGCATTATGCGGCAACATTTTTAGATTGGTAGCCAGTTCGGTTTCGAGAGCAATGCGAGTACGGGAGTTGATCCACGCCTCGCGGAAGCAGACGGGCTGCGCGCGCCAGACCGAAGCATAGCTTGCGGCAATCAAAATGAGCACCACGACCACAACTGCCGTTCTCGCCGACTTGTTTCGCGCGAGTCCCAGCATCAGGTAGGTCAATAACGCAACCGAAGCAGCGAAAGCAGGGAGCAACTGCAGGCCATAGCGCAGGTTGTAAAAGGAAAACGGCCACCAGACCGGCAGAAAAATTGGAACGCCGCTGTACGCAACTGAGAGAGTGTAAAACGCCAGAGGCACCCACAATAGAAGAAGGGGCCAAGCGCGGCGCTCACGAAAGAGAATGCCCAGGACCGCGCCAATCAGTATAACGACCCAGAGTCTCTGCCATTTTCCATCCACCATATTCAGTTGTGCTGATTTTAGGAAGTAGCTGAAGGCGACCGGCAAATCGTGCGACCCAGGATGGGCTGGCGATCCTGGTGTCGAACTTTTCTGTTCGATGGCGCGTGCGGAGTAAGGTCCGGTAGCAAACTCCAGCGGATTTCGATAGATGATGGCGTTGTATGCCAGCCAGAGAACAGGTCCCGCCGCAGCGAGCAAAACAAACTTCCCTACTTGACGACGGAGGGTGCCGTCAAATCTCGACCTCAGCATCACCGTTATTGCAGCAAGTGACATGACGACCGCGAGGAACCATCCGTCGTAGCGAGTTAAGCATGCGGCAGCCAGGCAAAGACCGGATTTCGTCAAAGCAGATCGACCCGTTGGCTCGTGGGATTGAAATGCTTACTGAATAAACTCATTGAAGTAGGCCACTGCCCAGACGAACACCGCCAAGTACAGCGGTTCAGTCATAGCTGTGGGCTGCAAATAAATCAAATTGGGATTCGCAACATACACGATGGCTGCGATCCATGCTGCCACCCTCGCCTTGAAATCGGGCGCGGAGCCAAAACTCAAAGCGCCTCTTGTGAGGCGGAAGATCCCCGCTGCACCCAAAGCGTAAGCCACCATCGACGGGATGGACGCACCGACGCCCAGTTGCCATGCCGAGTCCGATAAAAGAAATGGGATCATCAGCAGATGAGGCAGCGGTAACCACACGGTGCCGAGTTGCAGCAGGCCGGGCGTTTGGGAATCGAAGACGCGGCGGGCGATGTTGATGTGAGCCACCGCATCGCCATACAGAAGCAACCCGCCGTGCTGGAAGTAAAATGCGAAAGAAATGAACGAGACGCAGGCGGCGATCTGCGCTACGAGCGCGGTTTCACGATCCCAGCGCGGAGTTGGTTGAACGTCTTCTCGCTGGATTCTTCGAGTGCTCATTCCAGGTGCGTGAGTTCACGGAAGATTTGGAAGCGGGCATCGATCTCTTCGCGGGTAAGCGACTGCAACCGCTCGGTCCCAAACCGCTCGACGGCAAAGGATCCCATCACGCCACCGTAGAACAATCCTCGCTTGAGCACTTCGCGGTTCCACTGCTGTTGCGATGCGATGTAGCCCATGAATCCTCCGGCGAAAGAATCGCCGGCGCCGGTGGGGTCTTTTACTTCTTCGATAGGGAGGGCTGGAGCGCGAAAAGGGTGCCGACCTGCGCCGAATGCCCCTTCACGGAAAAAAATCGTTGCCCCATATTCTCCATGCTTGATGACTAGCGCCTGCGGCCCCATCGCCAGGACTTTGTTGGCAGCGCGCGGCAGATTGGTTTCCCCGGCAAGCATTTTGGCTTCGCCGTCGTTGATGAGCAATACGTTGACCAACTTCAAAGTTTCGATCAGATCGGGGCGCGAGCCATTGATCCAGTAATTCATGGTATCGCAGCCTGTGAGTCGAACGTGCTGCATCTTTGATCGCACGGCAGTCTGCAGCGTGGGATGGATGTTGCCCAAGAACAGGAACTTCGAGTCCATGTATTCGGCTGGGATTCGCGGCTGGAACTTTTCGAAGACGTTGAGGTCGGTGAAGTCGGTCTTTGCTTCGTTCAAGTTGTCCAGATAATGTCCGCCCCAGCGAAAGGTTTTGCCTTTCGCGCGCTCAAGGCCGCGGGTATCGATGCCATGTTTCTTGAAAACACTTTCATTTTCGGCGGTGAAATCGTCACCCACCACTGCGACCAGGCGCACATCGGTGAAGTAACTCGCAGCCAGGGAAAAATAGGTGGCGGAACCGCCGAGAGCGTTGTCGACTCGGCCCGAAGGCGTGACGATATTGTCGAAAGCGACCGAACCAACTGCGAGGATACTCATTCTTAAGCTTTCTTCTCCAGGTATTTGTCGAGGATCAATTTCAGTTTCTCACGAGTAGCGGCGGGAATCTTGTCGCGATCGGTGATGATGGCGTGCGCCAGCGCAGAAGAGCATTTGCAGGTTCGTTTCGTTGGCATCGCGGCGACGGTCTGGCGTACAACGGTGGCGGCGTTTTCTGCATTCTTCAGCAAGACTGACACGATTTGATCGACCGTGACCGAATCGTGGTGTGGATGCCAACAGTCGTAGTCGGTGACCATAGCCACAGTGACATAACAAATCTCCGCCTCGCGCGCCAGCTTGGCCTCTTGAAGATTCGTCATGCCGATAACATCCATGCCCCAACTGCGGTATACGTTCGACTCCGCCTTGGTGGAAAACTGCGGGCCTTCCATGCACAGATAAGTTCCGCCGCGCTTGCCGGTTACTCCCGACTTCTGGCACGCGGCTTCAACGGCACCTGCGAGTTCGGGGCAGATGGGATCGGCAAATGCAATGTGGGCGACCACGCCGTCGCCAAAAAACGTGTCCACACGATGGCGCGTTCGATCATAGAATTGGTCAGGGATCAAGAAATCGAGCGGCTTGTGCTCTTCCTTCAACGACCCAACTGCGGAGACGGAAACAATTCGTTCGACGCCGAGTTGTTTGAAGCCGTAAATATTGGCGCGAAAATTCAGTTCCGTGGGAAGAAGACGGTGACCACGTCCATGCCGCGCCAGGAATGCAACCTTACGACCTTCAAGCGTACCGAGAACATAGGCGTCAGAAGGGTCGCCAAACGGCGTCTGCTGCTTGAGTTCACTTACGCCCGTCAAGCCAGGCATGGAATAAAGCCCGCTGCCCCCGATGATGCCGATTTCCGCCTGTGACAAGAATTCTCCTGTGAACGCCTGAATGCGAACGGTGATTATACAAAAGTAGAAGGACAGGCTCTAACGAATCAATTTTTCGCCGGAGCGGGAACCAACAATTCCTTCTCCAGCCCTTCTGTTGTGGCCGGATCGAGGCTCTCGGTGATCAAGACGGTGTTCCCTGCCACTGCGATCACCACCGGACCCTCTTCCGTCAGCCAAGTGTGAGTGCCGCTTAGAGTTTCCAGATGCTCCAGAAGTACGGCGCCCTTCCCACTTTCGAGGAACTCCGTGACGTGGCTGTAACGTTTCGCCAGCGAGCGGGCATACACCGCTGCAAATTCCGCAGCATTCTCCACGCCCGCCCAACGCGAGACGTACAGCACTCCAAGTGGCGCCGAGGAATTACCCTTAGGCCGAGCCGCGTAATAGTAGCCGCCGCGCCAGTGAGGAAATATGTAGTGGGAGGCATCGCTGCCGGCATATTGATCCACGAGGATTGCCACGTCGAATTCGCCCATCGCACCGACATCGAAGCGCTCGTAGTTCTTGAAGTCGCGTTTGAAGTCGGGCAGCGGCATGGGTTCGAGATGCTCGCCCGAAATATAGGTCTGCGGCTCCATGATCTGGCGGGAAGTATGGGGCGGATCGTTTAGAACCGATGCGAAGGCCTTTTCTTTCCCTCCGGTGCGCAGAAGCGCTGCTTCGAAGTCCAAGCCGTAGCGATAGGGGAAGGTCAACTCCTCCTTCAGGAAGATTGGCGCGCTCTGAAATTTCGGCGAGTCTGCTGACCCTTCGAGCATGCCTTGCTTCAATGCTTCAGCAATTTGCGGAGAAGCCAGCATTGATTGCCCGGTCGGGGCCAGCATGTAATCGATGAGCACAACCATCGCCTGACCTTCAATGACCGATTGGCGAGCTTCCCCTATCTCGTCGTTGGCAATGTCTTCCGGAGTTGTTTGTTTCTTGTCATCAAGGTCGACGTCGCCAACTTTCATCCACTTTTCCAGCCCGATGGATTGGTCCTGGAGGGCATGCGTGAGTTCGTGTGCCATCACCGGACGCTGCTGCTCAACGTCGATCCAGTCCAGCAAATTCACGGTTTCGGTCTTGGGATTGTAATAACCGGCGACTTGCTCGCGCAGCAATGCGACCAGAAAAGTTTGCAAATCAAAATCTCGCGGCAAGAGCCCGAACTTCTTGAGCACGAGTTCCGAGCGACGAAGGCGTTGTGCGTCCTTGTCTTCGGCCATGCTTTTCTCGAGATACTGCACCACTTCATCGCGGCTCGTGAGGCGTCGCTTCACTTCCTTCTTGATGGGCAATCCGGTGTCTTTGCTGGCGAACTGGAGAATTTTATCGACGTCGCTGAACAGTTCTTCGGCTTCCTTCGGAGAAATCTTGGTTTCTTGTGATGGCGGGGCACTTCCGCCCGGAGCTTTTTGGGGTGTAGGCGCTGTCGCCTGCGCCCACATCATGGATGTGAGAAGCGTTGCGACGAAAGTAAGTTTGACAGACAAATCTAAAACCTTTCCCGCCGCGAGCATGGGATCACACAGAGTCAGGTCGAGAACTCGTCAGCCGCGGGCAACCCTCTCTGCCACCCATTCGCCTGCCTCTTTGGTTCCCAGCGCTCCGCCGATGTCCTGGGTCGTTCGCTTTTGCTGCACCGCTTCCAGAACAGCGGCTTCGATTTTGTTGGCCTGTTCGGCAAAACCCACCTGCGCCAGCATCATCGCTGACGTCAAGATCGCGCCGAACGGGTTGGCCACATTCTTCCCGGCTATCGGCGGCGCGGAACCGTGAACCGGCTCAAACATCGATGTTTTTCCGGGGTGAATGTTGCCGCTGGCCGCCATGCCAAGACCGCCCTGCAACCCGGCAGCAAGATCGGTGATGATGTCTCCGAACATGTTGTTGGTGACGACGATGTCGAACTGGCGAGGATCGCGGACCATCTGCATGCAGAGCGCGTCCACATACATATGTTCCGCCTTGATCTGCGGATACTCACCGCTCACATCCTTGAAGACTCGCTGCCAAAGCCCGCCAGCGTGGGTCATGGCGTTAGATTTGTCGCACATCAGCACGCGGCTACGCGGAGAACCATCGAGCTTGGTGTGACGCTCGGAGTATTCGAAGGCATATCGGATGATGCGCTCGACACCTTTGCGTGTGTTGATGTCTTCCTGCACTGCAATTTCGTCAGGCGTGTTTTTCTTGAATACTCCGCCGGCATCGGTGTACGCGCCTTCAGTATTTTCGCGTATCACCACAAAATCAATATGTTTGGGCTCGATGTTCTTCAGAGGACACAGGGCCGCGTCCATCAGGCGTACCGGCCGCACATTGGCGTAGAGGTCCATCTGGAAGCGCATTCCCAATAAGATTTCTTTGGCGTGGATGTTCGAGGTGACGCGTGGATCGCCGAACGCGCCTACCAAAACGGCGTCGAAGTCGCGGCCCAGCATGGCAAAACCATCGGGAGGGACGGTCACACCGTCGACCAGATAACGGTCCGCGCCCCAATCGAACTGAGCGATTTCCAGGTTTGCGCCGCAGGCGGCGATTACCTTGACGGCTTCCACAATAACTTCTTTTCCAATGCCGTCACCGGGAATTATGGCAATACGTTTTAGGGAACTCACGAGAAGAAACGGTAACACACTCGTGGTAAGGATTTCTTGACGCAATAGCGCAACGCTTGATTGCAGAACGCTTCACTTCGCCGACGAATCTGGGAAATCGCACTGTCACGACTACGTCCGTCATCGTACCGGGCATAAAAGCCGGTTTGCCAGTGCTGGTGGTCCAGAGATCGTTCTATCAACTTACCTATTTCACGCGCTCCATCTCGTAATGCATCTGGCTGTCTTTGCCCTCTTCCTTCCACGTCCACTCCTCGGTGTAGTGGTTAGCGTCGGAGAAAAGAAAAACCGCGCGGTGCATATGACCGGTGTTCGGGCCGGGCAAATTCGTCGCGTCCATAAAATCGAAGGAAACGGTGTTGAGATCCGGCGAAATCACCGCTTTCATTCGGGGTTGGTTTCCGGTGGCGCAGAAGTGCGTCATCACCAATTGATCGCCGTCTACGTAGTACATGCTCGCCATCTCGTGGCCGGACAGATGCATGTCGGCCATGACGGTCGTCCCGCCCGCGGCCAAGCGATAGGTGACCTCCGAAGTTTTTCCGTTGGGAGATTTGCTCTGCCAGGTTCCGACCATCGATTTAAAGCGGTCGAGCGTTTTCTGTGCATTGGATTGGGCAAGGACTGTATGGGTGGTGAGCAGCAAAATGACGACCGCAAATCCACGAAATTGACTTGGTTTCGTTTCCATTTTCAACTCTCCTATAGATATTCTGTAAGAGAATAGGTCGCACTCGTACAGTGCGTCAATAGGAGATTGTGTTAGACATTTGTTGCGTGTGGAGAATCTGATTTGCCCACGCCTGTCTCCCATCGTCTCGATCTACCACTTGGAGTGAAGAACTTCCGGTAGGTGCTTGGAGCGAAAAGCGTTTGACCGCAGAGTTTCCAACGAAGAGCCGCGGACTTCGCCATGCGTAGGGTGGAATCCAAAAGTAGTGGCACTTGGAGCGATTGACCGAGGACCGGGCGCGGAATCTGCTTAACCTGCAAATTCCATCGCCCGGCGCGATCGGCTGGCAGTGACGACCGGATGACACTGTGGCCTACTTTGAATCCGATCGTTCCGTCGGCACAGCCTTACTGGCTTGTGAGCTGATGGTTACTTTATCGTGCGGAACCGCGACTGCAGACTTCTGCGGCGCATGGGTTGGACGCGGCGCCGCTCTCTCGGCTGCCTCATTTTGAACTGCTGGCGTGCTATGAACTGGACTGGTGGTCATTCGACACCTTCCCTTCATCTCACCTTATCGGCGGCGCATGCAAAGACTTTAGGACGTATGGGTGGCGTCGCTGCGTAGAAACCAAACCTCGCGCCTAACGCCATCAATGCAAAGACAATCGCCATCCGCGCGTCCATTGAATCGTACTCTGCCTTGTATAATCTAATGATCATCATATGAATTCCACAGCGGTCCAAGGCAATCCGAGCCTCCCCTGCGACGGACTTCGGCGACGTGCGTGCTGAATTTCGCGCACTGGTTTCGGGCTGCGGTGTCTATGATCTGACGGCGCGAACCAGGATTGCCCTCACCGGAAGCGACCGCGTACGTTGGCTCAACGGCATGGTCACAAACAATGTCCGCGACCTGGCCCCATGCCACGGCCTGTATGCTTTTTTACTGAATCCTCAAGGACACATCCTTGGCGATTTGCATGCTTACAATCGTGGCGATTCCCTGTTGATCGAAAGCGACCTCTCCCAGTTGGAAAAACTTCTGGCAACTTTCGATCACTACATCATCATGGACGATGTCGAGGTTGCCGACGTCAGCGAAAAGATATCTGCAATCGGAATTGCGGGACCGAAGGCGGGCGAGGTGCTTCATGCAACGGGCCTCGATACACCCGGTACTCTGCCGCTGCATTTCGTCGATCAGATATGGCAGGACGTGCCCGTAACCGTGGTGCGTGGCGACAACGAGAGTGTCGAATCCTATGAGATTTGGATTTCACCCGATCGCTTGACCGTTCTCAGGGATGCCCTCGTTCGAGCTGGCGCCAAACCTGTCGGCACAGTGGCGCTCGACATGTTGCGCATCGCGTCAGGAATTCCGCGTTACGGGCAAGACATCCGCGAGCGTGATTTACCGCAGGAAACCGAGCAGTCGAGGGCTCTGCATTTCAGCAAGGGCTGCTATGTGGGACAGGAAATTGTGGAGCGCATTCGCTCGCGCGGCGGCGTGCATCGAAAGTTCACTGGCTTCGAGGTACAGGGCGCATTGCCCGCCTTGGGTACGAAACTGGAAGCCGACGGCAGAACTATTGGTGAAATTACGAGCGTTGCCTCGCTGCCCTCGACAGCCGGCGATCGTCCTGTCGCGCTCGGCTACATCCGGCGTGAACTAGCATTGCCGGGCAAACAAATTGAAGTAGGCGGTACTCGACTTTCTGTCGCGCCTCTGCCCTTTGCAGACGTGTTCCGGCGCGACAACCTCTAAGCATTGAAAGGGAAAATCTATGCCTGAAAAAAAACAGGAAAGCTTTACCGTGACCGACCGGCGCCTATTCACTGCGGAGGGGGACGTGCGCAGCGAGATCTCGCAAGAGGAAGTCTCTAACGCGACTCCCGTTCCGCCGACAGCGCCGACTGCGCAGCAAAGCGCACCTCCTCCCGCGGAGACGGATGTCCCGCCGCCTCCGACCGCAGCCGAACAGCAAGAACAAGCCGACGCCTATCGCAAGTCGGCGAAAGAACTGGATACCCGCGTGGAGCTCAGCGGTCACTCCGCTAAAGAAATGGAGATGACGTTTGAGCGGTTCATGGCTTCGCTCTACATGAGCGCGATGCTCCAGCTCGGCCTCATGCGCGAACAGGGCGGCCAGCCGCGAGTCGACCTCATCGGGGCACGCCAAACCATCGATACGCTGAGCCTACTGTCGGAAAAAACCAAGGGAAATCTTACGGGCACGGAGGAAAACTTTCTGCAAAATTGCCTCTACGAGCTTCGTATGGCCTATGTGGAAGTTACGAATGCGCTGGCTCGTCCGCCGCAAAATCCGGCGTCAACCGCCCCCACCACGAAGCGATGAAGGCCACGCTCACGGTGCTAGGCAGCGGCACGTCGATGGGTGTACCTACCATCGGATGCGACTGCGCCGTGTGCCATTCTTCCGACCCGCATGACCGGCGAACCCGGCCTTCGATCCTCATTGAATATGGCGGCAAGACTGTTCTTATCGATTCCACGCCCGACTTTCGCGAGCAGGCGATTCGCGAGCGCATTCAGAAACTTGACGCCGTGCTTTACACGCACAGTCACGCCGATCACATCCTCGGAATCGATGATCTCCGGCCACTCAGTTTTCGGCACAAGCCGAACAAGCTTCCGCTTTATGCACGAGCGGAAGCGGCTGACTTCATCCGCAACATGTTTCGCTACATTTTCAATGCCGACTACAAATTTGGCGGATTGGCGCAAGTCGAACTTAAAACTATCGATGGGCCAGTCGAGTTATTTGGCGCACGCTTCGAACCCATCCCTGTGATTCATGGCGACGCGGAGATTGATGGTTTCCGTTTTGGCAGCGCTGCTTATCTAACCGACCACAGCGATGTCAGCGAAGCCTCATTGGCAAAGTTGGAGAATCTCGACATTTTGTTTTTGGACGCGCTGCGGCATACCCCGCACCCAACCCACTCCACGGTTGCGAAATCCTTGCGCATCGTGGAGCGGCTTAAGCCCAAGCGTGCATTCTTCACGCATATTTGCCACGACTTGCCGCACGAGGCGACAAATGCAACGCTGCCGTCCAACGTGCGGCTGTCTTATGACGGAATGAAACTGAACTTTGAGATTTGACCGACTTTAGAGATGAGAATGCCAACTTTTAACCGCGGAGGGTTTCTCGGCGACCTTTGCGTTTAAGAGCTCTTGACCATGCAGATTTTTTGCAAACTCGAAGAAGTCCCCGCCGGCTTCGGCCCCACAATCCTCAGCGTGGGCAACTTTGATGGCGTGCATCGCGCGCATCTGCGGGTGCTCAACACCATAGTGCAGCGGGCGCGAGAACAGGGACTCAAGTCGCTCGCAGTCAGCTTCGAACCGCATCCATTGCGGATTCTGCAGCCCGATTGCACTCTGAAGCTCATCACTCCGACTTCCCTCAAACTTCGCTTGCTCGAAGCCACCGGCCTCGACGCTGTTCTCCTGCTTCCTTTCACCCACGAGCTTTCGGTGATGAGTCCGGAAGACTTCGCTCGCGAAATCGTGAGCAAGTCTCTGCGGGCCCGCGAGGTCCATGAAGGTTACAACTTTCGTTTCGGGCACAAGGCAGCCGGCGATGTGAACCTGCTCAAGAAGTTCGGCCGTGAGATGGGGTTTGAAGTGAACGTCTACGGCGAATTGCGGCTGCACGGAGAGCCCGTCTCAAGCACCGGGGTTCGCAAGCTGATCGGTGAAGGCCACATCGACCGCGCACGCCATCTCCTGGCGCGTCCTTTCAGCGTCCTGTCGACTCCCGACCGCGGTCGTGGATACGGCGCGAAATACACCGTCCCGACAATCAACCTTAGCCGCTATGACGAGCTTGTTCCGCAGGACGGCGTTTACGTTACACGCACCCTTGTGGGCGAGGAGTGTTTTGATTCCGTAACCAACGTGGGCAATCGGCCGACCTTCGGCGATGATTCATTTGCCATCGAAACTCATCTGCTCGACTTCCATCCCATAGCGCTTAGTCCCGACACTGATGTTGAAGTTCATTTTCTAAAAAGGCTGCGAAACGAAATCAAGTTTCCCACGGTCGAAGCGTTGCGCGATCAAATTGGTAAGGATGTAAGCAAAGCACAGCGTTTCTTTCAATTGTTGAAGGTCGCTCAGCCCACGGCTTCTACTCAATCGGCTCAACCACGGTAATCTCTTCGGCAAATCTGCGATCTGGTAGTTGCACGACGACGATCGCCACCAGCACCAGCAAAATTCCGATTGTTTGCCCGGACCGCATCATTTCGCCCAAAGTGATCGCCGCCAGCACGATGGAGAAAACCGGCTCCAGGCAACTGACCACGATCGCCCGCGTCGGCTCCAGATGCTGGAGTCCGGCAAAATAAAGTGAGAATGGCCCCAGCACAGAGATGAGAGAGAACACCAACAGAAACAGCCACTGCGCTCCCGAGTAGTGCGCCGCGATGATTTTCCATGGCGGGTTTACAACGATCCAGAACAGCGACGCGCTCAGAATCGTGTACAGCAGAACCGTCCAGCGATCGTAACGGGCGAGAATCGTGTGACCGCCAAGATTGTAAAACGCGAATGAAAACGCGGCCAGCAGAGCGGCCCCCACGCCGATCGTGTCCAGACGAAATCCACCCGCCCCGAAAATGCCAATCACCAAAGCAATCCCCGTTACCGCGAGTCCAACCGCCGCCACTCGTTGGGCAGTTGGTTTTTGCCGCCCGCGCGCAACCGTGTACAGCAGCACCCACACCGGCGCCGTGTATTGCACAATGATCGCAGTGGCCACGTTGGTGCGCTGAATTGCCAGGTAGTACAGGTAGTTGGACGCCGCCACACCTAGAATGCCGAGCGCGAACATGCGGCCCACATCCCCTGCAGGAAGCCGGAACCGCTTCCATCCACGGAGGGACACCAGCGCCACCAGAAGAACGATCAATGAAAAAGTAGTGCGAGTCTGCGACAGAATCAGCGGGTCAATCGGATGAAGCATCGCGCTCGGCGGCAGAAGCCGCCCGGTAAAAACGGCGCGCCCGAGGGTCGCCGCCACTCCCCACAGGAATGCCGCTGTGGCGATGTAAAGATATCCTCGAAGAGGTTTGCGATTGTCAGTTTGCAAGTGCGGATTGCCAACCTAACCACGACTGAACTTCGGACAGCCCAGGCGACTGTCCCCATGTGTTACGTATCCCACTTCGTCCAAAGCTAATTTTCCGCGTACTCGATTGCGTAGCTGATCTTCGCCGTCTTGTGCAGCATGGCCGCAACCGAACAGTACTTCTCCTCCGAGAGCCGCACTGCGTCTTCCACCGCTTTATGGGTGACCTTTCCTCCCACCCGATACACCAATCGAATCTCAGTGTAGACGGTCGGCGGCGAGGCAGCGCGCTCCGCTTCGGCGCGAACCTCAATACTGGTAAATAGTTCGCGTTTCTTGCGCAGGATGCTGGCCACGTCGTAGCCGGTACATCCGCACAGGCCGATCAACACCAGTTCCATGGGACTGTTGCCAGTTTTTTTGTCACCATCCACCACGATGCCGTGCCCGCTCGTCGCTTGTCCGAGAAAGCGTTCATTGTCCGTCCATATTGCTTTCGCTTCTACCATGAGCCTCGCCTTCTAGCGCTGATTGTCCGTCTGCGGCTCCGGATGGATCAGTACGCGAAACAGCTCCGGCGCCTCCTGCTTGAAATGGATTTCCATCTCTGTCGAAATGTCATGCACCCGCGAGAGCGGCAGATCGTCGGAGAAACGTGCAATGACACGAGACGTATAACCGCCCGCGTACATGCTTGACCTCCACATCGTGAACGTCCAGCACCTCGGGAAAATTCGTCGCGACCTCCTTCAACTTCTTTTCCAGAGCAGCGTCGCGCACCACCTTATCGCCAGTTTCGATGGTCGCAGGTTCGCTTTCGATGTGCGTCAGAATCGTAGAAATTTCCGGAACGTCTCGGCGAATTTCCGCTTCCAGGAGGCTCACCTGATCGTGCGCATCCTTCAAACTTAGTTGCTCATCCAGTTCCAGATGCTGCTCCACGTGCAAGCGCCCGCTCAAATCCTGGACACTAATATCATGCACGTTGAGGTTGTGACGCGTAGCCACAGCACGAACCCGGTCGAAAATATTCTCGCGCTGCGCCGGCCGCGCCACGGAACGAACGACGACGTCGGCATCGGGCAGCACATCATGAACCGCGGAGGTCACCGCATCCGCAACCTGCTCCGAACGTTGAAACGTTACGTTGCGCGCGAGACCAATGGAGAGATCGGCAAAATAGCGATTCCCGGCTCGGCGTATGCGCACACGATCAACTTCGAGCAACCCATCCACATTCTTGACAGCGGCCAGGATTTTTGTTCGCACTCCCGCCGGAGCCGCGTCGAGCAACGCATCCACTGTTCTGCGCGCCAGCCGCGAACTCACATAGACCACTACGCCCGCAACAAACAGGGCTGCCACCGGATCGGAGTCTCGCAGCCATTCCAAACCGTACGCGCGTCCCAGAGCCACCAGCGCCAGTCCCACCACCACTACCCCGCTCGACCAAATGTCGGTCGAGAAGTGCAAGGCATCCGCCTCCAACGCCTGGCTGTCATACTTGGTGGCGATTTTCCCCAGCGCCCGCGATCGCCAAAAGTCTACCGCCATGGAAACGAACAGGACAGCGAAGGCCCAAACGCTTGGCTCGATTTCGACGCGGTGAAAAAACAAGCGCCGAACGGCTTCGTAGACAATCCATACGCAAGTGAGCAGCAATAGCCCCGTTTCAATGAAGGCTGAGAAATTTTCCACCTTGCCATGACCGTATTGATGGTCCGCATCGGCAGGTTTGTCCGACACCCGCACGGAAAGAAATGTGACGACGGCCGCGATGAGGTCGAGCCCGGAATGCGCAGCCTCCGACAAAATCCCCAGGCTCCCGGTTGTTGCTCCCACCACAATCTTTAAAACAGTAACCGCCATTGCGGCCAGCACTGAGTTTCCGGCGACCGCACGTTTTTCCGCGCGCATCGACTCCCGGCTATAGATTGCGACCGACCTGGCCATGGCAGCATTATCGCCGCTTCTGAGTTACTCCGCCAATCTGCCTTCCTCGGCAGTAACGGAAACCTGTGCTAGGATTTTCCATTGCACCGTTCGACTTTAATTGGAGGAATCATCAAAATGACGCGCTACGTACTGCTTTGCCTGCTGCTCGGAGCTACTGCCTGGGGACAGGCAGCAAATTCAACACCCCCACAGGAGACCCAGCAACCGGCTGCACCCGCGGCGTCGGCGAATCCCGCCGACAATAAGGACGCGGACGCTTCAAAAGTCGCACCCGACGCGACGATCGTCACCATCAATGGATTGTGCGATAACCCTCCTGCGGACAAAACCGCTGATCCCAACTGCAAAACCACCATTACACGCGCTGAGTTCGAGAAACTCACGGATTCAATCCAGCCCAATATGCCCTCACGAATGCGCCGGCAATTTGCCATGCGCTACTCGAATGCCGTGGTGATGGCTTCAAAGGCTCACGAGTTGGGACTGGACCAGGGAACAAAATTTGAAGACCGCATGAAGCTGGCTAGACTTCAGATTCTTTCTCAATCACTAAACCAGGCTCTTCAAGAGAAGGCTGGACAAATTTCCGACGAGGATTTGAAAGACTACTACGACAAGAACCCCGCGGGCTTCGAAGAGGCTGACCTGCAACGCATCTTTGTTCCGCACTCACAGACCTTCCCGGCCTCGAAAGTAAAGCTAAGTTCGGCGGAAGAAAAGAAGCGCAACAAAGACGGTGAAGCGGCGATGAAGGCGGAAGCCGACAAGCTTCGCACCCGTGCCGCAGCTGGCGAAGATATGGCCAAACTGCAGGAAGAAGCCTTCCAACTCGCGGGCCTCAAGAGCAAGCCACCCAGCACGAAGATGGGGAAAGAGCGTCGCAGCGGCCTGCCGCCCGCCCAGGCTTCAGTCATGGATCTGAAGACCGGGGAAGTTTCCCAGGTCTTTTCCGATCAAAGTGGATACTTTATTTACAAAGTTGGCGCGAAAGATGTCGAGCCTTTGGACAAGGTGAAGGATGAAATCCGCGCCACGCTACGAACCCAGCGGATGCAGGATCAGATGCGGGCTCTTCAGCAGTCTGCAACGCCGGTCTTGGACGACGCATATTTTGGCCCAGAAGCACCGGCGCACGGAATGCCATTACCGCCACCAACTGGCGGCCCCAATCAGTCCGCACCCGGCCCCAAATAATGGGCAGTACGAAGCCAAGTGTCATCGTGACGGGGATCGCTGGCAACCTGGGAGTGCGGCTGTTGCCGCAGCTCGCGGATTATCAGGTCATCGGTATCGACCTGCATCCGCCCCAGTCCAGCCATCCCCTGCGCTTCGTTCCGATGGATCTTGGCCGGGAGGAATCCTGCCGCGAATTGTTTCTTCTCCTGCGTGAAACTCGCCCCGTCGCCGTCATTCATCTCGCATTCGTACTCGACCCGGTGCGCGCGGAGGTATTCGATCTGGATCAAATGTGGCAGATCAACGTGGCAGGCACGGCGCGCGTCATGGAAGCGATTACGGAAGCGAATCGCGATGACGCCATCGTGGAGAAGTTTATTTTCCCCAGCAGCGCCTCGGCCTACGGTCCCGAAGTGGCGGAGCCGGTTTCCGAAGACGCTCCGTTGCGTCCCCATACCTTGCCCTACGCAATTCACAAGATGGAAGCGGACCGGGTCGTACAGCAGCGCGCCCCTGCGCTACGAGGCTGCAGCGTCTATATGCTGCGGCCACATATTTTCGTTGGAGCCACCGTGGAGAACTACCTGGTCGGCGCGTTTCGCGGAACGCCCAATGGCCGCAGTCAGCGCGCAGCAAGAATGCGGGAGCAAGGCAAGCGACTGCCGTGCGTGTTGCCTTACGGGAAACAGTATGTTGACCATCGTATTCAGTTCGTCCACGTAGATGACATGGCGCGCCTGCTGACCTACATCATTCGCAAGTCAGAACCGGAAGCTCAGCGGCTCACAGTTCTGAATGTCGCCGGACGCGGCGACTCTCTGACCGTTGGAACTTGCGCCCAGATGGCCCACAGCAAATTGATTCGCGTTCCAGGAAAATGGGTCTTCGGTTTGATCCTGCAACTCATGTGGAAGCTGGGTATCTCGGCCATTCCGCCGGATGCCCTGCCTTACATGACGGGCCAGTTCCTGGTGAACACAGATCGCCTGCGCAAGTTCCTCGGTGCTGACTATGAGGATGTGATTCGCTATACCATCACGGACGCATTTGCCGATTCCGTCACTTCTCAAAATAGCGCGAGCAGCGCCATTCCGCACACGAGCGCCCAATACTAATAAATTCAGTCACTGTTGGAATAAATTCTCTTCCCGTTGGTTTACCTTATAGAGGTGGCGGATCAGCGTTTGACGGCAGCGACTTTTGAGGAACTGGCCATGCCCCTCTTTGACCAGCTCTACAATTTCGCGCATTGGCTCGCCCAGGACCGTTCAGAGGCCGAAGACCTGGTGCAGGAGACCTACGTCAAAGCCCTAAAGGGATTTTCGTCCTTTCAGCTCGGCACGAATTTTCGCGCCTGGATGTACCGTATTTTGCGCAATACTTTTCTCACATCGCGTACTGGACTCAAAGCCACGGCGAACGTATCGCTCGATGCTGACGATGCCCCAGAATTGCCCGCGGGACCTGACACGCCCGAGTCACTTCTGATCGAGCACTCCCAGCACCAGCAATTGCAAACCGCAATCGAAAGCCTGCCCGTGCACTTTCGCGAGGTGCTGTTGCTGTGCGATGTGGAGGAAATGTCGTACCAGGAAATTGCCGAAGCTCTTTCGATTCCGACCGGCACCGTGATGTCACGCCTCTCTAGCGCCCGGAAAGCGCTTCGTGAGAGTTTCAAGAAGCAAACGGTGACTGCCTGATGCATCCGGTGAGGTCACAACTCGAGACCTACCTCGACGGCGAGCTTTCCGCCAACGAGATGCAGGAGTTGGATTCTCATCTCCGCGCTTGCCCGACGTGTACCGCGGATGTTCTCGGCCTTGTCCAGATCAAGCGCGCGGTCCATTCAGCAGGAAAACGCTACAGTCCGAGTCCCGAGTTTCGTGAGCGCATTCGCAAGAGCGTCGCGGCGAAGCAGGAGCGCTCGCCCGTTCGTCTGTGGCTCGCGGCAGCTTCCGCCTTCGCGTTGTTGCTGATTGCGGGATTCGTCAGCGTCTCCGTGCGACAGCAACAACTGGCACAGCAACACGTTTTCAGCGAACTCGCCGATCTCCATGTGGCTACGCTCGCCAGCGCAAATCCGGTAGACGTGGTCTCCACCGATCGCCACACCGTGAAGCCGTGGTTCCAGGGGAAAATTCCCTTCACCTTCAACCTGCCCGAACTGCAAAACTCAGAGTTCACTTTGCTGGGAGGCCGCGTGGCGTACCTCGGCCAATCCCCCGGGGCCGAACTGATCTTCCAAATTCGCAAACACCAGATTTCAGTCTTCATCTTCCAAGACCGTGGAGGGGACGCGTTCGGCACAGGTCCAGGGCCGCAAAAAGCCCAGTCATTCAGCACAGAGAGCTGGACCGAGAACGGCCTTCGCTATGTCGTAATCGGAGACGCCAGCCACGACGACATTCGTAATTTAGCGGAACTGCTCAAGAGAGCCGCGCAGTCGTAGCTCAAGATCTTGTGAGCGACCTCAGTTGAGGCCCTTCTTCTCACCGTCTGCCGCGATAAAGCCCTGCGATGCCAAACGTGAACGGCGTCCACGACGCCTCGCAGAACCCCGCACGCCGCATGCGTTCCATCATTTCCTGAGGCGCGGGAAATCTTTCGACCGAAGCCGGCAAATAAGCGTACGGCCCGCGCACGCCCGAAATCAGCGTCCCAACTGCAGGTAAAACGTGCTTGAAATAGACACGGTACAACTTCCCCATCAACCCGCCCGGCTCGGCAAAATCCAGAATCCCACACTCGCCACCCGGCCGCAGCACCCGCACCATCTCCCGCAGCCCAGCGTCGTAGTCCGCCAGATTCCGAAAACCAAACGCAGTCGTAATCAAATCGAAGTACTGATCGGGAAACGGCAGCCGCAAAGCATCCGCCTCCACCCAGCGCAAAGATGTCGCAGCATGTTTCTGACTGGCCCGCTCAAGCATTGCATGAGAAAAATCCGCACCCAGAATTTTCGCCGGCCCCCCTCGCCGCAAAGCCAGAGTCATATCGCCAGTCCCGCAGCACAAATCAAGCACCCGTGCATCCGGACGCGCAAGGACGGAAGCAAAGCTCCGCGCGGTTCGACGCCACCACAAGCGGTCCACGTTGAACGAGAGCACATGATTCAGCAGATCGTAGCGCGGGGCAATCGCAGTAAACATTTCCCGCACAGCCCGCCCAGCCGACTCTGCATCGCTCGCCCCCTCAGGAGTCGCTCCAACCACCGAAGATTTGACCTGATCAATCATGGTGAAACGCAATACCGCATCGGGCAACCTTTCCGGCCAGCCCTCTGGCGGCGTCACCGCCCGCGGCACAAGTCAGACCGACGTCAACTGGAACTTTTCCGCAGCTCGTTAACCGCCAGCAGAACCAATTTCTCGGGTACATCATTCACGATCTCAACTCGTCCAATCTCGCGCGGAAGCACAAAATGAACCACACCGCCTCGAGTCTTCTTATCGCGCTGCAGCAAGCGAACGATATCCGCTCCCTGAGCTTTTACCGTCGGCAATGGCCCAAGCCTCAGCACGGCGTCCACCACACGCTTTGCACTGTGTTCATCGAACCTGCCAAAACTAGCGGCAATGCGCGCCGCTGCAATCATTCCCCACGCCACCGCTTCCCCGTGCAAAAATCTCCGATACCCCGACTCCGCCTCCAACGCGTGCCCGATCGTGTGCCCAAAGTTCAAGACTCGCCGCAGTCCACCCTCGCGCTCGTCCGCCGACACCACTTCCGCCTTCAACCTCACCGATTCGGCTATCACCCATTCCAATGTTTGTGGGTCACGCCGGAGTGCCTTCAGTTGAATACTTTCCAAACGTCCGAATAGTGCTGCCTTCCCGATCACGCCGCACTTCAAAGCTTCGTAAAGTCCCGCGCGAAATTCGCGCTCGGGCAAAGTAGAAAGCACAGCAGGATCAATCAACACACAACGTGGCTGATGAAATGTTCCCAACAAATTCTTGCCACTGCGAAGATTCACTCCAGTCTTTCCGCCGATGGCGGCATCCAGCTGCGCCTGCACGGTAGTGGGAATTTGCACAACATCGACGCCCCGCATGTAAACCGAAGCCAGCAGACCCGCAACATCACCCACCACACCACCGCCAAACGCCACGATCACCGCGTCGCGATCCGCACCCATTCCGCTTAGCTTTTCGGCCAACCGCTCGACCGTCGCAAACTTCTTATGTCGTTCACCGTCCGACATCTCCACAAATCGCGCTACCAATCCAGCCTGCGATAGGGATTTCATCAGCTGCTGGCCCCACCGGCGCCGAACCGGTGGCACCGTCACCACGAACAGACGCCGATCCCCAACTACATCTCGCAGATGCTCTCCCGCACGTTCCAGCAAGCCGTTTTCGATCAGCGCGGCATAGGAGCGCGGCGGCAGCGCGATGTTCACGCGTATCATGGAACTTCATCATAGCGCAGTCATCCGCGCAGCCTGCACGCTCCAGCGTGATACATTTTTTACATATGTCTGATGCGCCATCGCAGTCCGATTTTCTGGTGATCGGCGCCGGAGTCGCCGGCCTGCGCGCCGCCATCGAACTGGCAAGCGCAGGCACAGTTCTCGTGCTTGCCAAGCGCGAAGTCACAGAATCCAACACGCAATGGGCCCAGGGAGGCATCGCCGCCGCGCTCAGCGACGAAGACGAAATCAGCCTGCACTTGCAAGACACGCTGCAGGCCGGCGACGGCCTCTGCAATCCCGCAGCCGCCAAAGTATTAGTCGAAGACGCCCCCGAACGTATCGACGAATTAATTCAATGGGGGACGGAATTCGATCGTCAAGGAACCAAGCTGACTTTCGGCCGCGAAGGCGCCCATAGCCGCAACCGAATCCTGCACGCGCACGGCGATTCAACCGGACGCGAAATCGTACGTGCGCTGTACGCAAAGACCCAAACGCTGAAAAACATTTCCGTACGTGAGTTCGAGTTCTCCACCGATCTGATCGTCCAAGACGGACGCATCGCCGGCATTCACCTGATCGACGACCGAGGCGACAAGCGACAAATGCCCGCCTCCGCCGTTCTGCTCGCAACCGGAGGCCTGGGCCAACTCTACCGCAACACCACCAATCCTCCCGTCGCCACCGGCGATGGCGTCGCCACGGCGTTTCGCGCCGGCGCAGAAATTAGCGACATGGAATTCATCCAATTCCATCCCACCGCGCTTTATCTGAAAAACGCTCCCCGTTTCCTGCTTTCCGAAGCCTTGCGCGGAGAGGGCGCCTACCTCCGCAATGTCGAACAACATCGCTTCATGCCCAAATATCATCCGATGGCTGAACTGGCGCCGCGTGATGTAGTCGCACGCGCCATTCTTCACGAACTCGAAATCAGCCGGGCCAAAGATCCAGTCGTCTATCTCGATCTCACCCACCTCGACGCCGAGCACGTGAAAGAACGCTTCCCGCGCATCTACGCCACCTGCATGCAGTTCAACATCGACATCACCACTGAACTGATCCCCATCCGCCCCGCCGCGCACTACGCCATGGGAGGCGTGCGCACCGACCTCGACGGCCGTTGTACCATCCCCGGCCTCTACGCCGCCGGCGAAGCCGCCGCCACCGGCGTTCATGGCGCTAATCGCCTGGCAAGCAATTCCCTGCTCGAAGGCCTGGTCTTCGGAGCCAGAGCCGGCAAAACAATGCGCGAGGAATTGCGTCGCCCGCCGGAAATCGCTTCAGAACCAAATCGCGCCGTCTCTAACAGCCCCGTGAACAGCGGAATTGAAGATGCAATCCACGAAATTCAAGATCTGATGTGGAAAGATGTCGGCATCGTTCGTACCGGCACAGGATTGAAAGCGGCCATCGAGCAGCTAAATTGTATTGCTCCGCGAGTAGCGCATCCCCAGACTCGGCGCGCCCACGAAGCCCAGAATATTCATACGCTCGGCTTGCTGGTCGCCCGCGCCGCCCTGGCCCGGGAAGAAAGCCGCGGCGCCCACTACCGCACCGACTTCCCCGACCACAATGACGCAAAGTTCCTCAAGCATTCCATCCTAAAAGGCGATTCCGTCCGCTTCGAATAAACCCAGCAACTCAAAGCACGCAGAGTTACACAAAGACATTTGCTCTTGGATTTTCCTCTGTGAACCGTCTGTGTCCTCTGTGGTCAAACGCTCTTGACGTTTGGGAAGCGCCAACGACGCCACTACCGAGATCAGCAACACTCCCCCAACCACGCCGAGCGCCACCCACGTAGGCATCGCCCAATAACGAGCCACCAACATCTTCGCTCCCACAAAAATCAAAATCACAGCCAGCCCATAGTGCAAATAATGAAAAATATCCATCATGCCCGCAAGGACGAAGTACATCGAGCGCAGCCCCATCACCGCAAACACATTGGACGTGTAAACAATAAACGGCTTAAGCGTGATAGCCAGAACCGCCGGGATCGAATCCGTGGCAAACAACAAGTCCGTAGTCTCGACCACGATTAACACAATCAGCAGCGGCGTCGCGTGAAGTCGCGCGCCCTGCCGCACCACGAATCTGTCGCCAGAGTAGTCCTCGGTCACCGGTACCCATCGCCGAAATAAACGCACCACGGGATTATTCTCCGGCTCAACCGCCGAGTCACTTTGCCGAAATAACTTGATCCCGCCGTAAATCAGCAAAGCCCCAAAAATGTAGGTTATCCAGTGAAACCGCCGGATCAATCCCACGCCCACCAAGATGAACACCGCCCGCATCACGAGTGCGCCCACGATTCCCCAGAACAGCACTTTATGCTGATGCTTAGGAGCGACACGGAAATAACGGAAAATCAGGAGGAAGATAAAAAGATTGTCCACGCTGAGCGAAAGCTCAATGACGTAGCCGGTGACAAACTCTATCGCAGTGGAGTGCCCATAGCGGAAGTAAACCAGCCCAGCGAAACCAAGCGCCAGCGCAATCCACACCAGGCTCCAGATCAGAGCCGATCGGACCTTCACCGGACGATCCGTCCGTTGCAGCAGGCCAAGATCAAGAGCCAGCATGCACAGTACGAACAGATTAAACAGAATCCAGAAAAGTAGCTGGCTCAATGAAACCTCAGATGTCTAGCATAGCCGCCGGCAGTCCGGGTTTTTACTAGCGCTGGCGTCCCCGCGGCAAGCCCGCGGCAGAATTCCAGACGAGCCTGCATCAATCCGCCCGTCCCCACTTTCCATCCTGCCATGGCTGCCACATGCCGAACGTCTTCATCAAATCGTCGAAGTGAGTCTCCTTGATGGTCTGGTCGATTTGCGCGTGATGCAAGCGAGGGCCAAGCCGCTCCGGCGAATCCGCGATTCCAAACGTAAGCGCGGCCGCCTCCGCCACATGTTTCTTCAACTGCGGCATGTCCACTTTGTCGAAGGTGTCGGACATAGCGTGGTAGTTCATCAGGTAATTCGCTTCCTCCTGCTCCGCCACCATTGTGGGCACCCCCTCCAGCATGAAGTCAAAATGATCCGTGCCCCATTCCATGGTAGTGATTAGCTTGGTCGCATCGAATGGCTTCAGCGGCGCAACCAGCTTGCTTGCGGCATCCACCATATCCTTGCGTCCACCAACAGAAAAACCGGTCACACGTCCTGACCCTGAATCGAAAATCACTACGCCAACCGCTTTGTCCAGTTCATCGCGATGCGCGATCGCATAGGCGTGCGAACCCAGCAAACCCTCCTCTTCTCCGGAAAACAAAATAAAGCGAATGCTCCGCTTCGGCCGCAAACCCGTCGCTTTGATGGCACGAAGCGCGTCGATCACCAGCGCGGCGTTGCAGCCGTTATCCAGAGCGCCGGTGCCGAGTTCCCACGAATCCAGATGCGCGCCAAGAATCACGAACTCATCCGGCTTCTCGCTGCCGCGCAGTTCGCCTACAACATTCCACGCTGAAATCGGCCCGCCAACAATATTCGGAATGGCGAGTTCCGCATAAAGATGTTGCCCAGAAGCCATCAGACGCGCCATACGGCTGCCGTCTTCCCGCGCCACCATGACCATGGGCATGCGATCGATTTCTCCCTGCATGGAATCCGTGTGGCGATAGAGCAAATCGTAAGGACGTGACGATTGAAAAGCGATGGCCAGGGCCTTTGCCGCCAGAGCACGATCGATAATGCCCGGAGCCCGCAAATACTCGGCGAAAAGATCGTCCCACTTGGCCATTTCCTGCGAATGCACCAGAACGATCGCCCCCGCGACATCGCCGGCCTTGGCGAAAGCCTCCGCGCTGCCGTCGCCAACATCTCTGATCGCAACATGATGTTGCGCCGCCAGCGCTGGCGCCCACGCCAGCGAGATCGCGCGAACCCGGAACTGTTCCGGCTGAATCACCATCATTCGTGTGTCGCCCTCGGCCCAACTTGCTTGAATCTTGAATTCTTCCGTGTGGACGCTATCCGCGCCCGCCGCCGTAAGCCCTCCAATGCCCCAATTGATCGCCCCCTGCATAGCGGGCGTGCCCGGAATGCGGCCGCCAATCTGATCGGTAAGTTGGCGCAGATTATTTTCTAAAGGCGAAGGTTTCAGAGCCTCTGCAATGATCTGGTCCGCGGGTGTTTGCGCAATTGCCAGGGCGGAAAGAAATATCGGGAGAAGAATGCATATCCTGCTTATTCGCATGGGATGGAATTAGAAACGAAATCCGAGAAAAGAGAAAGAGGAAAACAGCTGTACGCCTGATTTGATCCTACTTCTTGTCCAACATCCGCACCGTCTCCAAAGTCACGCCACCCACAATTTCCAGGCTCTTGGGACTGAGTTTATCTACCGTGTCCTGGGTCGTATGGTGAAAGACGTTATCGTACCCGTAATCGAGGTCAATGAGGTCCGCGGAAGGAATGCCCTGTTTCAAGAAGGGCAAATGGTCGTCAGTGATCGGAATCGTGCGCCCAAAAAAATGCGACTGGTAACCAAGTCGAGTCGCCGCCTGCAGCAACATGTCCTCGAGCCAGGGTGTCGAATTTTGCTCGTGTTCGATATTAAGATCCGCGTCCCCGATCATGTCTTCCAGCAAGAACGCCTTTATCTTTTTACTGGTTCCGTCAGCTTGCCATTTCTCCGCCAAGTGGTTTACGCCGTACAAGCTCTCCGGATCAAACCACGGCAGCCGCATGGACTCTTCCGCATCGTCCCACACCAGCCACACGCTGTATCCATCGCGCTTCTTACCGCGCAACTGATTCGCAATCTCGAGCAGCAGCGCACTGGACGACGCCCCATCATTCGCACCAATGTAAGCCGTATTCCGCAACGGCCAGTTGGTATCGTAGTGGCTGGCGATCACAATGATGCCGTCCTTCGTCCCCGGATATTTCGCAATGATGTTGTGTACCGGAAACTTTCCTTCGCTGGTATCGATAGTGAAGGAGTCGTCTTCGACCTCGTCGCCATTCAAATGCGCGTGAATGTAGTCTTCGACTTTCTTATGATTGGCGCTGCCAATCGGGCGCGGGCCCAAAGCCACGATTTCTTTCACGTACCGCATGGCACGATCTTTGTTGAAGGATGCCGCGCCGCTGTCGTCGTTGACAACTCGAATCTCAATATGACCGGCTGGAGCGGGAGACGATCCTGTGTCGGCGGACGCCGCTAAAGTCGTTTTTTGCTGAGTACACGCAACCGAAGCCACCGACAAAGCTAGACACAATCGTGCCGCGAGACGTAACAGGGCCCGGCCATCCCTGGCTCTCACGCTCGCGCAGCCGTGATCAATTTCATCTTCCCTTTCGCTCCGCCCGCGCCTTCCGCTGTTTAGGATGCACCAGCCACGCAATTCCGATGCTCGCCAAATACAGCACGACCATCGGCGCCGCAAAAATGCACATGTTCAAGATGTCGGTCGTCGGCGTAATGATGGCCGCAATAATAAAAATAACCAGAATCGAATAGCGCACATTGCGCCACATCCATCCCGCGCTCACCACCCCCATCAGCGCCAGAAAGAAAACCAGAATCGGCAGCTCGAAGACCACGCCGAGCCCCAGAATCACCGTCAGAAAAAGATCGGTGTATTCATGGATGGTGATCATCGGTTGAAACTGCTTGCCGTATCCAATCAGAAAATCGAGCGCTGCCGGATAGACCAGCTTGTACCCAAACGCCCCGCCCGCCACAAACAAGCCCACCGTCGAGAACATGAACGGAAAAACGTAGCGCTTCTCGTTGCGATAAAGCCCCGGCGAAATGAACAGCCAAACCTGATACAGCACAAACGGAGACACCACAAACAAACCCGCCAGCATGCCAATCTTCAGGTAAAGATTAAAGGGCTCGGTGGGGCTGAGATAGACCAGCTTCTCCGCCATCCCATTGCGCCGCAGCGCTTCCATAATTGGGCGCTGCATCAAGCCAAAAATGTTGTCGGCATAACTCCAGCAGGCAAAAAATCCCACTACGATCGCGACAATGCAGTAGATTGTCCGCCGCCGGAGCTCTTCCAGATGCTCCAGAAAACTCATCGCAGGCATCGCGTCCTGCGGTGGTGCGGGGGGAAGTTCAGCGGTCATTTCAGGCATCGGGGGCCTTCGCAAACGACTGCTGCTGGGGCACCGCTTCCGAAGCCGATTCCAGGGTTACTCCGGCAGGCCGATCAGGCGCCCCAGCCAAAGTGGCTACACTGCCGGCGGGAGGCTCGGCCGGAGGCAGAATCTGGCGTTGCTGTTCCATATCCAATTGCGAAATCTCCGACTCGATCTGCGCCTTGAATTCGTTCGAGGCACGCTTGAATTCATTAAGAACTTTGCCCACCTGGCGCGCGATCTCCGGCAACTTCTTCGGCCCAAAGATCAGCAAGGCCAGAAAAAACAAGAAGATTGTCTCGGAGAAACCCATTCGACTCATGATACTGCCCCTAACCGATACCAGCAATCCACCGCGCCAAGCGAAAACTGGGAATCGGGAGCTGAAAACATCGAACTGCTGTCTTGTTTCCCAAGACCCTCGAGAAGAAAACTACCGCCGGTTCCAAAAATTCCAAACCGCCTCCAAAACTTTCCCGAAGCATCCGTCCCCGACCGCGCATCCTATCAAGAGAGTGCGTAAAACTGCCCTATCCCAGCTGGTTACTTCGGGTCAGCCAAGGACCGGTTTTGAGCTTTTTCGGCATGTTATACTGCGCTCAGAAGCGGTGGCCGGGACTCCTCTACGTCCCGAACCGAAGGAAACTAACGATGGCCCGTAGTTCTGGTCGCAATCTCTTCGTTGTGGTAGTCGTGCTTGTCACCTGCGGATTTCTTGGCATGGTTTATGGCCAGAAATTGAACCCGGCCGCAGCTCCGGGAGCTGACTCCGACGTCCGTGACAGCCTGCGTCAATTCACCGACGTGTACAGCGTGATCGAGCAGAACTATGCCGAGCCCGTGAATGCCGACAAAGCCATTTACAACGGCGCCATTCCCGGCATGCTCCACGTCCTCGACCCGCACTCCAATTTCTTTGATCCGAAGGCTTACTCGCTTCTGCGCGAAGACCAGCGCGGCAAATACTACGGCGTAGGCATGACGGTCGGCCCGCGCAATAACAAAGTAATCGTCATGGCGCCATTTGCCGGCACGCCCGCATATCGCGCCGGTATCCGCCCCGGCGATATCATTGTGGCCGTCGACGGCAAGACCACCGAGAACATGAGCACCGGCGACGTTGCCGATCTGCTCAAGGGACCCAAAGGAACCACCGTCCACATCACAATTTTGCGTGAAGGTACCGACAAGCCGCTGGAGTTCGCCATCGTGCGCGACGAAATCCCGCGCTATAGCGTCGATCTGCACTTCATGATCCGGCCCAGCATCGGCTATCTCCACATCAATGGCTTTAATGAAACGACGGAGAAAGAGGTCGGCGACGCTCTCGATCAGATGGGCGACATCAAAGGCCTGATCCTCGACCTGCGCCAGAATCCCGGCGGATTGCTTAACGAAGGCGTTGGCGTAGCCGACAAATTCTTACGCAAGGGTCAGTTGATCGTTTCGCACCATGGACGCAACTCGCCGGAGCGCCGTTACACCGCCGCTCACGGCAACAGCGGGAGAGAATACCCGCTGGTCGTTCTGGTCAATCGCGGCACCGCTTCCGCTGCGGAGATCGTCGCCGGAGCTATTCAAGATCACGATCGCGGCTTGATCGTCGGCGAAACCACCTTCGGCAAGGGCCTGGTGCAGACCGTCTATCCACTCTCTGAAAACACCGGACTCGCGCTCACCACCGCTCATTACTACACGCCCAGCGGCCGCCTGATTCAGCGCGACTACGCGAACGTTTCACTCTACGATTACTACTTCGAACGCGAAGACGACAGCAAGACCGCCAATCGGGAAGTTAAACTCACCGACAGCGGCCGCACCGTCTACGGCGGCGGCGGCATTATGCCGGACGTGAAGTTCGATCCCATTAAGACCACGCACTTCCAGGACACGCTCCTGCAACACTACGCGTTCTTCAATTTCGCCAAGCATTACATGGTGAATCACCACCCCACGAAGGCTTTCGAAGTCGACGACGCGCTCATGCAGGACTTCCGCAAATTCCTCGACTCGGAGAAGATTCCCTACACCGAAGCCGACCTACTTGAGAGCAATGACTGGGTTCGCTCCAGCATCAAGAGCGAGATTTTTGTGAATGCCTTCGGCCAGGAAGAAGGTATGCGAGTGCGCGCCGAAACCGATCCCGAAGTACTCAAGGGTCTGGATTTGCTGCCGCAAGCGAGGCAGTTGGCCGATAACGCCAAGCACGTAATCGCGGAGCGCAGCAACCCCAAACCCATAACCCGCTAATACTCTTTTAGATGGAGGCCGGGCGTCCGCGCCCGGCCCGTCCAAACCTGGCGAGCAAGCCACCGAACAAGCCCATCCTCCCATCGCGGAACCTGCTCAGGTAACGTTGACTTGCCCCCTTCCCTATGTGACAATCCGCCCATAATCGAGGCCGTGTGCCCCATGGCCATCACTCTATGGCCATAGCTAGAGCAGGAGCATTGATCTTGCCCGCGTTGCTTGCCATCGCCGCCGGATGGACTGACTGGCGTTCCCGCCGGATCCCTAACTGGCTGACCGTTCCCGGCCTGCTGCTGGGGATTGCGGTTAATTCCTGGCTACGAGGCTGGCCCGGAGCCAAAGATTCCCTGCTGGGCGCTGGCTTGGGCTTGTTGCTGCTCTTGCCGTTCGTCCTGATCCGAAGCCTTGGCGCCGGAGACTGGAAATTCGCTGGCGCCTTAGGCGCTTTTCTCGGCCCGCAAAATCTCTTGACCGTGCTTTTACTCGGAATCCTGGTCAACGGCATCATGGCCGTAGTTATGGTGATCCAGAAAAAACGCATCCGCCAGACCGCAAGCAACATGGCGCGCATGCTGGCGGCGGTTTTCAGCCTGCACCTCCCCGGCCCCGACCTGACGCTCGACAATCCGGACCTGGTGAAAGTACCGTTCGGAGTAGCTGTAGCCATAGCCGTTATTCTCTATACTGGAAGGCAAGCAATGCAGGGGATGTAGGCTCGCGAGTCCCGCGCGGACAGCAGTGGCAAAATGAAACGGCAAATATGATGACATCAGCCCTCAGAAAACTAGCCAGCACCACCGGCTCCGAGATCGCCGAAGCCGCGCTGGTGCTGCCTATTTTCTTCATGCTGATGCTGGGCATCTACTGGTTCGGCCGCGCCTTCAACACTTACGCCACTATCAATCACGCCGCCCGCGAGGCCGCCCGCTTCGCCGTCGCCCAGACTTGCGCCACCTGCGGAACTCCCAACGGCGCGCAGTCGGCCGACGCTGTCGCCGGCCAGATTCAGCAGTTCTTGAAAGCCTCGTCGCTCGACCCCGGCCAGGTAACAAATCTCGGAGGCACCCGCTTAGCCTGCAACGGAGGCACAGTCGCGTTGTTCTGCCATCGACAATCGGTACGAATGCCTGTGTCCGCTTCAACGTACAACTCCCCAGCGCCACACCTGCGGGGTCGGGTGCGCCTGCTTGCGGAGTCTCGGTCGAATTCCAGTATCCCTATCAATTCGCTCTCCCGTTCACCTCGCTGAACTCGCAGCGAATCATGCTCAACGCCGGCGTGCAAATGGCGGGAGAATACTGAAGTCATGTTCCGACGCAACCAACTCGGCGAAAAATTGCGCTCATGCGCCCGCCTGTGTCGCAGCCTGCTGCTGTGACACTCGCGCCGCCGCGCTCATGGAATTCGCCGTTTCCCTTCCCTTGTTAGTGGTGCTGACCGTCGGGATTTTCGACTTTGGCGGCGCTTTCAACCTGAAGCAGGAACTGAATAATGCTACCCGCGAAGGCGCCCGCTTCGCCGCCAACCAACCCACCAATGACCTGGACCCTCCACCCGGGACCGCGCCGCCTTCGGTGGATGCGGTGCGCTATGTGGTCGACGCCTATCTGCAAACTGCTCATATCAACGACTGCGGCCTGAGCGCGATGGGTCCCGGCCCTCCGTAGGCGGCCTTGCCTGGCACTACACCCCGACTGTCTGGCTGCTCTCTGACTCTGACGATTGACCGCGGAGTTTTCGTGCAGGAGACTCCTCCTGGCGGCGGCTCCGGTTCAACATGCTCGTGCACCAAAGTCAACATCGTCTATCCCTACACCTGGCACTTCAACAGCGTGATTCAGTTGCTGGTTCCGGGCGCCAGTTTCGCTCTCACCAATATTCAAACCGAGCCACCGCCGTTAATATGAATTGAGGATGCTTATGCGCAATCAAATTCTTTCGCAACGGCGTCCGCGCGAGCGCGGCCAAACCATACTGTTCGTCGCCCTCGCCATGGTCAGCCTGCTCGGTATGGCAGCGTTGGCGATTGATGTTGTGACGCTCTATTTAGCCCGCAGCGAAATTCAGCGCGCCGCCGACGCCGCCGCCTTGGCCGCCGCCAAAGCGGTAGCCGATTCTGGCTTTACCACGCTACCCACGACCGATCCCACACTACATCGACGGCAGCGCACATTGTTGGCGCAGACACATGGCCACCGCAGCCATCAATGCTTTCATTTCCGCCGCACGCGCCGAACCTGGTCGCTGGCACTGTCCCTGGACTGGTCTGGATCGCCAACCGTCATCGACTTACCCACCAGGGCGACGCGCGCGTTACCGTCAATCTGTAAGAGCGCCAATTGCCCACGTTCTTTTCCAAAATCTGCGGACGCGGCGCGTCCAACGTCGCCGCCATCGCCGCAGCCGAAGCCTACAATCCGTCCAACATCGGCACTCCAATTCACGCCCATTGCCCCGACTAGCTTAAGCCATGGCTGGTTCGCTAACATCGGACCCAATCAACGGCAGTTCATTCATTGATCGCTGCCGCGACAATTGAACCCAGCGTCACTGGAGAAACTTTCGAACTGGCTTCGGACTGTCAGTCGGAAATCCCACTTGCCCTGCAACGTGCTAACACAATCCGCCCAATAGCCCTTCCGCTAGTCAGGTCCAATACGTACCCCTGCACTGTGACGGCGAATCAGCAAGAATGTATGCCCGGCGTGTGCGGTGGGGCATCCGACTATGAACAGAGTATTGAATGTGCCGACGTAAACGCTTACGTCATTCCTGAGCTGCGGCGGTCGGCAGCGCCGAATGCGCAGTGGGACAACAGCGTCAACCCGGGTGGACCACCGGGCCTCAGCGCCGCTGGAGCCGAGTGCCTGACTCACGCTTCGACGGCGGCTGGGAGCGCAGGACAAGACCTGCTGGTCGAGCCGTGCCTATTTTCTCCGCCCCCATGCAGATCAGAGCACAAAGCGGGCCCCAACCGGCCACTTGTCACGACCAGCAACTCAATTGTAACCATTCCTATCTTTGATCAGACCTGGCGTTCGACTCCCACGAACAGCTGCTGTCACAATAGTTGGGTATCATGCAGGCATTCATCGAGCAAGTTGATCCTGCATCGGGCCCCCTCCTGCTCCGCCCGCCGGCAGCATCCAGATCACCGTCCTGAATGTCGCTGGATGCAGCGACGCCAAACAACGGCGCCCCTCCCATAGTCGGCGGAGCTGGCACCTCTCCTATCCCCGTTCGCCTAATCACCCCCCCATAGCGCCATCGGGACGGTGTCACCCTTTCTCCCCCGCCTCACTGGCTGAGCGGCTTCAAAATGTCGCTCAAAACGTCCGGCGCATCGCTCCGCTCCAGGTGAGGATTTCGAATCCCCTCATGATAAGGAACGGAATACGTGGTGTAGACCTTTGCATTCTCCATCAACAAGTCGATGGGCTGCTTGCTGTCTTTGGAATCGCGCAAGGCATCGTTCAGCACTGCTTTCGACCAGGCCCGGCGATTGACCGCAACCAACTTCATGCCCGGCCCCAGTCCGGCCTGATACGCGGGCGAGCCGTGGATGACGTCGCGGAGCGCTCCATCTTTCTTGACCACAAAACCCAGTGAGTAAGAAAGATCCATGAAATCATCGGTCTGCTCGGCGCTGTGGATGAACTGGTTAGGCTGGTCGTTGTAGACGAGTCGCCAGCCGCCGCGCTCAATCGCCTCCCATGGGCGCGTGAGTTGATGTGGTTTGTGTCCGCTGCTTCAACAGAGCGGCCCAATCGTACGGCGTCACCTGGTTCAGCGTACGTACGAGATCGTCAAACGTATAGGTCACAACTTTTGGCGGGCCACTCTCTCCGCCATGGAACAGCCGGCAAAAGTCGTTGAGCGACTTCTGCCCATGCGTCTGTTGGCGAATGATGGTGTCCACTTCCAGCCAGATCAACTCGCCTTCGGGATAGTAATCAAGAGTGCGCCGCCAGCTCTGCCACTCCGGCCCTTGCAATCGCAGAATCTGCACCGACCGCGCCGTATCTTCCAACGGACGCCAGCTGCGGCCCATGCGATGATCCAACTCCGCCGCGGTTCCCGCCAGAGCCTCGCGATACTGCTCCGGCGTCCACAACCCGCTGCGCGCGGTCAGCACATCGCCTAGATATTCTGTCAAGCCTTCATAAACCCAAAGCAAATCGGCAATCATTGGCTCCTGATAATTGCGCGTCGCCAACCCGGCAGGGCGCCGGTACTTGCCATTCCACGAATGGGTGAACTCATGCGGCAACAGGCCCACATCCCCCAGGTGCTCGTCGGAGTGAGTCAGCGAGCGCTCACCTACGCTGTTGTCACTCGACTGATGATGCTCCACGCCGTGATGTCCAGCCTCATCGCTGAGCGTAAGCAAAAAATGATATTCAAGATAGTGCCGCGCTCCGAACAGCGCCCCGGTTTCCGCCACCAGCTTGCGATATGCCGCCTCGTCCTGAGCCGTCATGTCGAGGCCCGCTTCACTCTCGCTGACCATATCGATGACGTGCACCGGCATTTCGCCCGGCTTGGTCAATTCAATCTTCTTGTAGTGACGGCCGGCGATGAGCGGAGAATCCACCAAGGTGGTCAGCGAAACCGGTTTGAAGTTGACGGTCTGATCGACCTCCCGCATAAGAACCTGCTAACTGAGGAAGTGCCGTGCCGAATTTCCACTCATTGCAGCAAGGCAACGACACAGATGCCGTGACCTGCACATCATCCGAACTCGCGCCTTGCGGATAAAGAACCACCTGATTCCAATTCAAATCCAGGACGTTCGTAGTCGCCGCCGGACCAGTCGCACCCGCACTACCATCATTGGTGATGGTGTCGAACGCAACCTGCAGCGAAGTCACACCCGCGGGAACGTTCAAGTGGAACGCATACATGTCGACCGGATCGCGTAGCCAGGGCACAGTCTGCCCACCCGCTTCCATCTGAATGCCAGTCAGGTTGACAATCGGCCCGGCGGGACGATGATTGCCCGGAATCCATTTCGGATAAACCAGAGTCAGCGGCCCCGGCCTCACCGGCATCGTCAGCCGCGAATGAAAGATGTTGCGAGGCGCATCACTCAGATCAACGGCCAGTTGAATCGACTGAGGGAAGGCGGCACAGGAAAGAAGCAAAACAAAAAGAGTGAAAAAGCCAACAGCCAACACGAAACGGCGCAATGGGCAGCTCCTTGCACGAAACTTGGAACCGCAAGAGCTTACCGGACGCAAAGCCCCAGACGCAACTAAGAAGTCCCGTCCATGAGAACTGGCGCACCCCAGCCGGACTAAGATAACGTGTTGAAAGCCGATTTCTGATCGCTGATTGCTGAGTGCTGACTGCTGCAATGGACTTCGACCAGTTAGAGACGTTTCTTGAAGTAGCGCGCCACCACTCGTTCTCCCGCGCGGCGGAGAAGCGCTTTCGCACCCAGCCCGCTATTTCCTCACAAATTCGCTCTCTCGAAGAGGAAGTGGGCGCGAAACTGCTGGATCGCTCGGGAGGCAAAGTCTCGGTCACCGCTCCCGGCAAAGTCTTCCAGAAATTTGCCGAGGAGATGATCGAAACCCGCAAAGCCATGCGCACGGCCATCGCAGAGACCGAACGTGTGCCGCGCGGAGAGATCGTCGTCGGCGCCAACGAAGGCACCTGCCTGCACATTTTGCCGGAGGTGTTTGCCGAGTTTAAGAAGCGCTATCCCGAAGTCGGCGTCAACATCCAACGCTCCGATTACGCAAAAATTCTGGAATCCGTGATCGACAACTCGGTCGACTTCGGAATTGTCTCCCTGCCTGTCCAGGACAACCGGCTCACGGTGGTGTTGATCCATAAAGACGAACTGGTCATCATCGCGCCGCCGCATCATCCGCTGGCAAAGATGAAGTCTGCCACCATTGCGCAAGCCGCAAAGTTCTCATTGGTTGTACCCAAAGGCGGCCACACCCGCGATGCGCTGGAGAATCTTTTGTACGAACGCAAACTCAAGCCGCGTTACACCATGGAACTCGATTCCAGCGAACTGCTCAAGCGTTTCGTAGCCGCCGACGCCGGCGTCGGATTCATCGCGCGCTCGAATGTGCTCGAAGATGTCCGCGCCAACGCACTGGCTGCCATTCCCATCTCGGACGCCAAAATTCCCCGCGACCTCGCCCTCGTCTTCCGCAAAGACAAAGCCCTCAGCCGCGCCGCCCGCGCCTTCATCGATATTGCGGTTAAGATAAAAGGTGCGGAAGCCGACACCGGAACAAACTCGCAACGATGAACCCTTCTGTGAACCTTCGCGCCCTCTGCGGTTTCACGATCTTGGCCTGCCTCAGCTTGGCCTCGTCCGCCCAAACCCACCGCAAGCTCACGCCCAAAGACATGCCGGCGTCGGCGTTCAAACTGGTTTCCATCAAAGTGGTCGGCACCAAACGCTTCAAGCCGCAAGACGTCATTGCCGCCACCGGATTGGAGATAGGCCAGACGGTCAGGGAGGACAACTTCAAAGACGCCATCCGGATTCTTGGAGATACTGGCGCGTTCAGCGCGCTGCTCTACAGCGACGAGTTCTCGCCGCAAGGAACTGAACTGACGCTGCAACTCACGGATGCGGAACACTTCGTGCCCGCGCGCTTCGACAATATCGTCTGGTTTTCTGACCGCGAACTGGCGGAACGCATCCATGCGGCGGTGCCGCTGTTCCACGGCGAATTACCCATCACCGGCGATCTCGCCGACGAAGTCTCCAATGCCTTGCAAGCGATGCTGATCGAGCACAATCTCCAAGGCAAGGCCGATTACCTTCGCGAGGCGCACGACGACGGCCCCATCGAAGCCTTCGTGTTCACCGTCTCTGGGCCCCAAGTCCATATTCGCAAGATTGAGTTCGCCGGAGCTGCGGCGTCCGAATTGCCGCAACTGGAAGCAGCCACCAGTAAACTGGAAGGTGCCGATTATCTGCAGTCCACTCTGCGCGTTTATACAACCAAGAATTTTCTGCCTATTTACCTGCGGGCCGGATATTTAAAAGCCTCGTTCAGCGATCCCACGGCAAAAGTGGTTCAGAACGATCCAGCAGAAACCTTGGTCGACGTGACATTCCCCATCGATCCCGGACGCCAATACAATTTGTCAGCAATCGAACTCGTCGGGAACAAAGCCTTTCCGTCGGATACGCTGCGACCCTTGATTCATCTGCAATCGCATCAACCAGTGAACGCGATCCAGCTCGCCACTGACATCGAAGTTATTCAGAAACTTTACGGCACCCGTGGATTCATGGCGGCAAGCATCCACCCCAAGGCCGAGACCGATGATGAACATTCCACGGTCAAATACACCCTCGACGTTTCCGAGGGGAGCGTTTATACCATGGGTGAACTGGATATTCATGGCCTCGACTCGAGCACCACATCTCGCCTGCAGATCGACTGGAAATTGCAACCAAAAGATCCTTACGACTCGTCCTATCCCGCGCGCTTTCTGGAGCAGGTTTTCAAAGACACCCCCTATATCCGTGACTGGACCTCATCGATCCACGAATCCGTGAACCCCGACGATAAGACTGTGGATGTGACTCTCCGCTTCAGCCCGGCGGCGAGATAGTTACCGGGAAACTTCTTGACGGCCAGAGCTATCCACCTTCAAATGGATGCATCTAAACTGGCAGCAGCGGGCATACTATTTCAAGGAGATCGACTTAATGAATCGTGTCATGCGGAAACTGACAACTGCTCTGGCTGGCGGAATGCTGGCCGCAACTTTGATCCCAGCCGCATTCGCCGCCAAAGCTCAAACCATGACCGGCACCGTCACCGACGCCATGTGCGGAGCTAAACACATGATGGAAGGCGATCCGGCTGCCTGCCTGCGGGCGTGCGTACAAAAGGGCTCGGCTTACGCGCTGGTCGTGGGCGACAAGGTGTACACCCTGAATACCAAAGACAAAGCCACGCTCGATCAACTCGACAAACTGGCCAACGCCAAAGCCACAGTGAAGGGCGCAGCCAACGGCGACTCGATCGATGTGACTTCCGTCGCGGCGGCTAAGTAAGCTTTATATTTTTAGCAGTGGGCGGGAATCGGAATTCCGGTTTCCGCTTTTTCTTGACCGGGTAACGCAATATTCATATTCCCTTTACAATCGGCTATGTTAGATTTGACCCTCATCCACGCAGCGGAGGAACAACGAATTGGGCAAAGACATGGTCCCCAAGAAGATTTTCTTCACCAAGGGGGTCGGCAAACATCGGGAACGCCTCACTTCCTTTGAATTGGCTTTGCGCGATGCCGGAATCGCGGCGCAAAACCTAGTGCGCGTTTCATCCATCTTCCCACCACAATGCAAGCTGGTTCCGCGCTCCCAGGGACTCAAGTATCTGAGCCCGGGCGAGGTGGTGTTTGCCGTGGTCGCGGAAAACTCGACGCGCGAACCGCATCGGCTGCTGGCTTCGAGCATCGGTGTGGCAATCCCCGCCGATCGCAATACTTACGGCTACCTGAGTGAGCATCATTCCTTTGGCGAGACCGATAATTCTGCCGGAGAATATGCCGAAGAACTAGCCGCCGAGATGCTGGCCACAACTTTGAATGTCGAATTTGATCCCGACCGCTCGTGGGATGAGAAGAAAGAAATTTATCGCATCTCCAACAAAATTGTGCGGACGGCAAACATCACCCAGTCGGCAGTCGGGGACAAGCGCGGCCTCTGGACCACCGTGATCGCTTCGGCAGTATTGATCTTCGATTGAGTGCGCGCCACTCTCGGCGGCGAAAGCCGCCAATTTTTTCTAGCTCCTATCGCAGCTCAAGCGCCGCGCTGCCCGAAACGCGCACCGTCACTTCCGCGCCTTTGCCTTTTTCGCGGCCGATTTGTTTTTGCCCAGCCGTTCCAATACCGCGCCCACAATCAGCGGCAGCCCGACGGTGGCGTCTACAAACACTTCACCGAACTTCCCGCCTTCCGCCGGAGGCACGAACTTCCCCCACGAGATGGCCTCACTGTAAGGGCTTCCCGACAAACCGCCCCAGTACACGGGCTCAGGACAAATACGCACGCCGTAGTGGTAGCGCTTTAGGGGAATGTTCTCGCCCAAACGCCGATGCCGCAACTCGCAGAAGGGCCCAAACTGCTGAGACCAGTTACGCGGCACCCCGCCGCCGATGGTGAAAATCCCCAGCCGCGTCTGGCGAAGTAGAGTCGCGGCGAAATGTTCCAGATCTTCAAATGGATCAAATCTCACTTTGTGCCGCCCCGTCGATTCGCGCAGGCGATTGTTCAGCGCAACGTCCAAACCCAACTCCGAGTCCGTAAACGCGGGAACGAATACCGGCACGCCCTGCTCATAAGCCGACTTCAGAATGCCGCGACCTTTCGCGTGCTTTGCCAGATGCTCCCCGATCGCATGATTCAACTTGTACGAGCACATCACCTCGCTGTGGTCCCACTTCTCCAAAATCTCCGACATGACTTCTTCCACGTCGTCCAGATTCTGCTCCGGCTCCAGCGTGTCATAAACGCGGTTGTAGCCCTGCTCGTAGAGTTCCGTGTCGGGAACCTCGGGGTTATAGCGATAATGAGCCCGCCCGGTGGCCTCGACCAACCCGTGCGCCATTAGCGCGCCTGTAGAGACGATCGCATTCACGATTCCGCGATCGATCAGGTCCGCGATGATCAAGCTCTGCTTGGCAACCGTCATGGCGCCCGCCAGCGTCATCACAACGAAACATTCTTCGTCGCGAGCCATGGCTTCAAGCACGTCTGCGGCCTCCCCGACTTGGCGGCCCGTGAACGCAGTTTTCGACATCGCCCGCACCAGGTCGTCCACCGTCCGCACCTGGCTCAGGTCGAGCGACTCCAGAGGAATCAACTTATCTTTGATCGGGTCATGCAGTTTGCGGTCAATACCGGCGCCGTCATGATTGCCAGGCTTCACTTCACACCCCCATTTTTATGTCGAAGCATTTACTTTACTAGAACGGCGGGAACTCTATCTACCGCCGCGACTGAAAACCGAGAACTCAGAATCGAGAACCGAAAAGCGGGAACTGGTATTCTATTTCCTTCCCAAGGAGACCAGGGCTTTGCCACCAGAGAAATTTCAAGTCGGATTAGTGCAGATGTCGATGACGTCCGATCCCGACAAGAATCTGCAGCGTGCCATCGAGCATGTACGCGCAGCGGCCGGGCGCGGCGCGCAGATCGTCTGCCTGCCCGAACTCTTTCAGACGCAGTACTTTTGCCAACGCGAAGATGCCGCGCTATTTGATCTGGCTGAACCCATTCCCGGACCAACTTCAGCGAAGTTGTCCGAAGTGGCAAAACAGCTGCACATCGTGCTGATCGCTTCGCTCTTCGAAAAGCGCGCGGCCGGCGTCTATCACAACACTGCGGCGATGTTCGACGCCGATGGCACTTTGCGAGGACTCTATCGCAAAATGCATATTCCCGACGATCCGCTTTACTACGAAAAATATTATTTCACTCCCGGCGATCTCGGCTTCCGCGCTTTCGATACCAACGTCGGACGAGTCGGCACCCTAGTCTGTTGGGATCAGTGGTACCCGGAAGGCGCGCGGCTTACGGCGCTGCAGGGCGCGCACGTGCTTTTTTATCCTACAGCAATCGGATGGCATCCCGCCGAAAAAGCCGAGTTCGGCGTCGCTCAACACGATGCCTGGCGCACCATTCAGCGGGCGCATGCTATCGCCAATGGAGTTTATGTTGCGGTAGTCAATCGGGTTGGCTTTGAAACTGGCGACGTTCGTGGTAAGTGCGCTCCGGGCGCCGGGCTTGAGTTCTGGGGCGGGTCTTTCTTGTGCGATCCTTTTGGCCGGGTCATCGCCGAAGCCTCGCATGATAAAGAAGAAATCCTGCTGGGCGAAGTGGATTTGAAAGCCCTGGAAGAAGTTCGCAGAAATTGGCCATTCTTGCGTGACCGGCGGATCGATAGTTATGCGCCGATTACCAGCCGGATGATCGATTGAATTTCCGCGTGGTACCGCTGCGGTAATGAAAAAATCTCAACCAGAAGTCATCGACCCTCAACTGCGCATGCCGGCCGAATGGGAACCACACGCCGCCACTTGGCTGGCCTGGCCCCACTTTCATGACGACTGGCCGGGAAAATTCGAACCCATCCCCTGGGTTTACGCTGAAATTATTCGCCACCTCGGCCCGCACGAACGAGTTGATCTGATCGTCAACAACGCAATATCGGAAAAGCGCGCCCGCAAAACTCTCGATCGCGCCAACGCTCTCACTAAGAACGTCCGCTTTCACCGGTGGCCCACAAACCGCGTCTGGACACGCGATTCAGGCTGTACTTTTGTTGCGAACGCCGAACTCACCGCCATCAAATGGCGCTTCAACGCCTGGGCGAAATATCCCAACTATCAGCACGATGAAAAGATTGGCAGCCTGATGGCCAGCGAATCCAAGGCTCACGAACTGCGCCCCGTTCACGGCAAGCAGCGAGTCGTTCTGGAAGGTGGTTCAATCGACGTCAACGGCCGCGGAACTTTGTTGACCACTGAAGAGTGCCTGCTTAGCAAAGTTCAGCAGCGCAATCCTGGAATGAAGCGGGCTGACTACGAACAAATCTTCGCCGCCTATCTCGGAATCAAACAGGTCATCTGGCTGGGCGCGGGTATCGCCGGGGACGACACTCACGGGCACGTCGACGATATTACTCGCTTCGTCGCGCCCGATACCGTCGTAACTGCGATCGAGACCAATCCCCACGATGCGAACTACGAACTGCTGCGCGAAAATGTTCGCCGACTGCGCGCCGCAACCGATCAGGATGGAAAGTCGCTGGCCATCGTCGAACTTCCCATGCCGTCTCCGGTGGTCTTTGAAGGAAGGCGCTTGCCCGCCAGCTACGGCAATTTCTACATCGCCAACGGCCTGGTGCTGGTCCCGGCTTTCAACGATCCCAACGACCGCTTTGCGCTGGATACATTGGCCGATCTATTTCCTGACCGCGAAGTCGTCGGAATCTACTCCGGAGATTTGATCTGGGGATTCGGCGCCATGCACTGCATGACCCAGCAGCAACCCAGCATTTAGCAATTGGCAATTGGCAATTAGCAATTGGCAATTAGCATTCAGCAATTAGCATTCAGCAATTAGCATTCAGCAATTAGCATTCAGACCCCCGACTGTTGGAACAACCTTAATGCGAGGAAATTAAGACACAGATTCGATTGTGTCAGGAGCTAAATGCCAAGTGCTAAGTGCCAAGTGCTGAATGCTGAGTGCTGAATGCCTACTTCCGATACTGCGTCGGCTGCGGCCCCTTCTCCAGCATCTCGCGATTCCAAATAGCCCCTTCACGCGTGTAGCTGGCCAGCTCGAAATCCTGCGTCAGTTCCAGAGCGTCTACCGGACACGCATCCTCGCACAGTCCGCAGAACATGCAGCGGCTCAAGTCGTAGGTAAAGTTGGTGAGTTCTTTGCGGCGGGTTTGCTCATTGCGGGCACTGGTAACCACGATCAAGTGCTCCGGGCACGCCAGCGCGCACAGGTCGCAGGCAATGCACATAGTTTCGTCGGTGTCGGGATTCACATTTAGCCGCGGCGCTCCCCGGTAACGCTCGGCGACTTGCGGCCGCTGCAAAGGATACTGCTCGGTATAAATTTCCTTCGGATCCTGATAGCGAAACGTGACGCTCAGGCCTTGCAGCAGGTCGACTAGGAAGATTTTGCGCAGAAAACTCGGAATCCCCATGACGCAGTAAGCATACCATCAACCCGAAAATCCAAAAAGTTCGTTCCCGTGATCTGGCGTCGGCGTCCTCGCCCGCTCACTCTGCCGCCTTCATGAAGTCCCATTCCTCCCGGTATTTCTCATAGAAGCCGCCTCCCTTCCGGCATTTTCCTCCCGGATACAAAATCAAAGTCCGGCCCCGCACCAGCACTTCCACCGGAATCACATACCACGCATTCTCCGGCACCACGTACGCCACCAGCACGTCGATCTCGTCCACCGTGTACGGAGCCGACCTCTTGGTCGCACTGTTCCCCCCGAAACTGTAAGCGTGCCCCCGCGGATTGTTTCTCGACTTCACCTGCACCCGCCACAACCGGTCGCCCGAATCCAGTATGAAATCGTAGCGCCGGCTGTCTCCATAAGGCTTCGCCACCCCGAAGCCCATTGCCGAGGCCTTATACAAGAACGCCAACTCCGCCAATTCCCCTTGCCGTTTCCGGTCCCGGCAAACCCGCAACTTCTTCCCTGCTCGCCGCACACACCTCCGCCCAACCAAGTCTGATTCGTTTTTCATCTGCCAATAAAAAAGGCGCGAGCCGAAGCTCACGCCTTTTACCCTCCTGATTCCTAATTTGTCATTCCAAGAGGCTCTTAGCCTCCAGGCAATCCGCGTCTCCCGCTTAAGCCAACCTTGGCTACGGCCCGGGCGAAGTCCAAGCGAAGCCCGGGGCGCTCCGCATCCCCCAACCGCGTCAAAATCCCCACACCCAACAAAAATGGCGCAGCTTTTGGCTGCGCCACCTTTTTTCATCTATAAGTACATTATAGCACATCCAAAGGGGTAACTACGACACCATCCCAAACTTTATTTTCCCTGCAGAATGAATGCTCTGCAAGAAATCAACCCCCGCCACCCCCTTGACAAGGTTTTCCACAACCGCAAATCCATCCTCCGGTCCCCTCGGTGAACAGAATTTGATCCGCCGGCAGAATGCCAACCTGTCAGTGACTTCCTCTGTGCTCTCTGTGACCCCTGTGGTTCAAGCCTCCGGTACCCGCGACACTCTCACCTAATGCACCAGAAGAACGCCAAGGTCACCTTCCTCTGTGCCCTCTGTGACCCCCCGTGGTTCAAGCCTTTCTGATCTTCAAAATGGCGCTCGACCTGATCTAGCCCCTAATTAGCCGTTCCATGGCCGCTGCCAAATTCAACCTCCTGCCCCTTGGTTCGCGCCGTTCGCTGCCCCGCCCTGCCCGCCGCTCGGCCCTTCCGTTATACTAACTAAGTATGCCAGTGCTGAAGAACATCGCGGCCATTGCCAAGGGGATGAGCATCACCTTCATGGAGATGTTCCAGCCTACCCAGGTAGAAAACTATCCTGACGGAAAGGGTCCCCTGAAAGGAGCCAAGTTCCAGGAGCGTTTTCGTGGCGTCCATGTCTTGCAACGCGACGAGAATGGACTGGAAAAGTGCGTTGCCTGTTTCCTGTGCGCGGCCACCTGCCCTTCGAACTGCATTTATATCGAAGCGGCCGAAAACACCGCCGAACGCCGGGTGAGCGGGGCGGAACGCTACGCCAAGGTTTATAACATCGACTACAATCGATGTATCTTCTGCGGGTATTGCGTGGAGGCTTGCCCCACCGATGCCATTACCCACGGACATGGCTTTGAACTTGCCAGCTTCAACGTCAGCAGTCTGGTCTACCGCAAAGAGCAGATGCTGGCCCCCCAGCCAGCACATATGGGAGCCAACGCGGTATTCAATCAAGCTGAGGTGGCGGACGGCGCGCCCCCGGTTCCGGTGCAAGGGGTTTAGAGTTCAAACTGTCTGAACTGTAATCGCGAATAACGCCGGTCCCTAGCCGAGGACCGGCGTTCGCATATAGGGAGCCGTTTTACAGCAGTTTCGAAGGGCACAGTTGCGAGAACCAACCGATGGCTGATTTTCTACAAACCGTTCGCGATCGCGTAGTCGTTTACGACGGCGCGATGGGCACCAATATCCAGAAGCGCAATCCCACCCTGGATGATTACTGGAACAAGGAAAACTGCAGCGAAGTCCTGGTGCTGAGCCGCCCCGACATCATTCGCGACATTCACGCCGACTTCTTTCGTGTGGGTTGCGACGTGGTTGAGACCAACACCTTCGGCGCGACGCGCGTCGTGCTGGGCGAATTCGACCTCGCCGATCGCATCGCGGAAATAAATCTCGCCGCCGTCAAACTCGCCAAAGAAGTTGCTCAACAGTTCTCCACCAAAGACCGCCCGCGTTTCGTAGCCGGCTCCATGGGTCCAACTACAAAGCTCCCATCGCTAGGCCACATCAAGTTCGACGACATGGTCGCGACCTATGTCGAGCAGGCTCTCGCCCTGATCGAGGGCGGCGTAGACGTCCTGCTGATAGAAACCGCGCAAGATTTATTGCAAGCCAAGGCTGCCGTGGTCGGCGTGTTCGAAGCCCTGGAGCGCGCCAAGAAACGCCTTCCCGTGCAAGTGCAAGTTACATTGCAAGAAAGCGGCACCATGCTCCTCGGCACCGAAATCGGCGCCGCCCTGACCGCCCTCGAAGTCTTCGACGTAGACATCCTAGGCCTGAACTGCGCCACAGGACCCCGCGAGATGAACGATGCGGTTCGGTTTTTGGGGGCTAATTCGACGAAGTTTGTTTCGGTTTTGCCGAATGCGGGCTTGCCACAGAATGAGGGTGGGCACGCGGTTTACAAGCTGACGCCAGCGGAGCTGGCGGAGTATCACAAACGATTTGTGTCGGAATATGGGGTGCGAGTTGTGGGAGGGTGTTGCGGGACTACGCCGGAACATCTGAAGGCGGTGGTGGACGCGGTATGGGGCGTGGAACCCGCCAAGCGCGAGATCAAGCCGACTGCTGCGGCATCGAGTGCCTACACATCGGTTCCGTTTGATCTGGATCCCAAGCCGCTGATCGTGGCCGAAGAGTTGAACACGACCACGCGCGTGGAACACTTCCGCAATCTGGTGCGAGGCAAGAAATACGACGACATTCTGGCGCTGGCTAAAAAGCTGGTGAATGACGGATCGCACATGCTGGACTTGTGCTGTGCCATCGTGGGCGAGGATGAGAAGGGTTACATCACCGCGATTCTGGAAAAAGTGGCGACGCGGGTGCCAGCACCGGTGCTAGTCGATTCCACCGAAGCAGATGTCGTGGAAGAAGCGCTCAAGCGCATTCCCGGCAAGGCGATCATCAACTCGATAAACCTGGAGGACGGCGAGAAGCGCACTTCGAAAGTGCTGCCCATGGCAAAGCGCTATGGGGCGGCGGTAATTGCGCTGACCATTGACGAAGATGGAATGGCGCTGACGGCGGAAAAGAAAACCGCGATTGCCAAGCGCATTTATGAGCTGGCGACGAAAAAGTATGGCATTCGCCCGGTGGACATTATTTTCGATGCGCTGACGCTGCCAATCAGCACCGGGCAGGAAGAGTATCGCTCGGCTGGCATGGAGACGTTGAACGCCATCAAGCAGATCAAGCAGCAGTTGCCGGATGTGAAAACCATCCTGGGCGTGAGCAATATTTCGTTCGGATTGGATGCTTATCCGCGACGGGTTTTGAATTCAGTTTTCATGCATGAGGCGGTGGATTACGGCCTCGACATGGCCATTGTCAATTACACGAAAATCTATCCGTTGTACAAGATCCCTCATGAAGAGGTTGAACTCGCGCGCAAGCTGATTTATCAGGACCGGGTGGATGGCGATCCGCTGCAAAAATACATGCAGCACTTTGCCGCGAGCAAGGGCAAGATTCAGGGTGCGACCACGGCGCACGTCGAAACGCTTTCGGTGGACGACAAGTTGAAGTACGCCATCATCAATGGCGAAAAGTCCGTCGGCGACGGGGCGCACAAGAAGACGGTTGAAGATCTCTTAGAAGACGCGCTGCATGAATACACGCCGCTGGAACTGATTAACACGGTTTTGCTGGACGGGATGCGGACGGTCGGCGAACTGTTTGGCGCACGCAAGATGCAGTTGCCCTCGGTGCTCGATTCCGCCGGCGTCATGAAACATGCGGTCGCCTATCTGGAGCCGAAGATGGAGAAAAAAACGGGCTCGCAGAAGGGGACGATTGTGCTCGCCACGGTGAAGGGCGACGTACACGATATCGGGAAGAATCTGGTCGACATTATTCTGACCAACAACGGCTTCAAAGTGATCAACCTGGGCATCAAGCAGGCGGGCGACATCATTATCAAATCGGCGCTGGAGAATAAAGTCGATGCCATCGGGCTCAGCGGTTTGCTGGTGAAATCTACTCTGGAGATGAAGTACGTCATTCAGGATCTGGAGCGGCAGAAACTGGAATTTCCGGTGATCTGCGGCGGGGCGGCTTTGACGCGCAAGTATGTGGAAGACGACTTGCGGCGTGAATATTCGAATGCCGTGTTCTACGCGGACGACGCATTTGCCGGCCTGCACATCATGGAGGATCTGGCGACGGCGAACGGCAAGAAGCAGAACCGCTTGCAGGAAGGGCGCACGGTGAAAGAGTACGCGAAGGCGCTGGCCGTGGATGACGAGACCGGGCCGGTTTTTGCGGAGCGCAGCGCGGTGGTGAGCGACGCTCCGAGCATTCCCGTGCCGGCTTTTTGGGGAGTGCGGGTGCGAAAAGATTTCGATTTGCGGGAAATCTTCCAGTACATCAACGAGACCGCTTTGTTCAAGAATCAGTGGCAGTTGAAGACAGCTTCGCAGGAAGATTATGTGCGGCTGGTGGCGGAGAAGTTTCGTCCCATTAAAGAGAAGCTGCAGGAAGAGATTATTGCCAGCGGGATCTTCGATCCCAAGGTTGTATATGGGTATTTTCCGGCGCAGGCGGATGGGAATGACGTGATTGTTTATGAGCCAAAGTCAAACCCGGATAACCACGGAGGACTCGGAAGCACACAGGGGAATACGGAACTTCTACGCTTTACGTTTCCGCGGCAGCGGGAGGGACGGAAGTTGTGTATTTCGGATTTCTTTTCGCCAAAGAGTTCCGGGAAGATGGATGTTCTCGGCCTGTCCCTCGTGACCATTGGTTCGAGAGCTTCCGAAGAAACGCAGCGGCTGTTTGAAGGCGGAGAATATACGCGCTATCTGTATCTGCACGGGTTGAGCGTGGAGACGGCGGAGGCGCTGGCCGAGTATTTGCACAAGAAGATGCGCGAGGAGCTGGGCATTGGGGGCGAGGATTCGCCGCATATCCGCGATTTATTCCATCAGAAATATCATGGGTCGCGGTATTCGTTTGGCTATCCGGCGTGCCCTAATCTCGAAGACCAGACCAAGCTGTTTGCATTGCTTCATCCCGAGGAAAACGTGGGCGTGAAGCTGACGACTGGATTTTTGCTGGAGCCGGAGCAATCGACTTCGGCGATTGTAGTGCATCATCCGCAGGCGAAGTACTTCGTGGTCTAGATTTCCTGGGCGAAAAGGAAGACGGTGAAAAGAGCGCTTCTGCGTATTGCCGGCGCTGTAGTCCTGGCGGGGTTGGTGACGTACGCCGGAGATTACCTTTCGCTCCGCTACCGGACGTTCAAGAATCGCAATCCGTATTCGACGGTCAACATCCAACCTCTGTATGCCATCCACGAAAAGAATGGGCGTACGGAATATGACTTGGCGCAGCCGCAAACCGAGGTATGCGTACATTCACTGTTTCCGCATTCTGGCTACCGGCCTTGCTGGTATGTGAACCGGCATACGGAGCAACGGATCGATATTTAGGCGGGTGGGAGGATCTGTGACGGCGGAACGTCCTCGCCCAAGCGGAGCTTGAGCTGAACACCCCGAAGAGTAGTTTAGAGGGTTGGGTTGGGTTGGGTTGGGTTGGGTTGGGTCACTGCCTGACCCTCTTACGGGTAACTCGCCGACCGGGCCGCGAGATACCCTACTGCGGCTCCAAGGCTGCTTTAACGTTCAAATCGCTTCCGTCAGTTATGCTAACCGTACGTTTCCAGTCAGCAAACTTTGAAGCCTTCACTTCGACCGTATGATCCCCGGCGGAAAGCGGCACCATAGACGGTGCGTTGCCGACGAATTTGCCGTCGATATAGACCTCGGCATCTGAGACGGAACTGATCACTTGGAGACGTCCTTTTTCCGGCTGCCCATGTCGCTCGGGGAAAAATCGCTGTACAACCCCCAAGATATCTTGTGCGCTTAGGGCAAAGCCGATTCCCTGGACTCCTTCCTTTACTACCTTCACGGTATTCATTCCAATGACTTCGCCGTGTGTGTTTAGCAGGGGACCTCCGCTATTTCCCGGATTTATCGAGGCGTCCGTTTGAATCCAGGTCCCCGGTCCAAGTTCCGCGTATGGCCCCACCGCACTAACAATTCCTCTCGTCACTGTGTTCTGCAGCCCCAAACCCGGATTGCCAATCGCAATGACGGACTGGCCCACTTTAGTCGATGCCAGCAAGCTTAGCGACAGCGAAGGCGTATGATCGACATCCAACTTGACGAGCGCTAGATCTAGCGATGGGTCTCGGTATACAACTTTCCCATTGAATTGCTGCTGCTGTAAATTCTTGGCTGCCACATCGCTATTTGTTCCCACCACGTGCGCGTTTGTTACCACAACTCCGCTGTTTGTGATTAGAAATCCTGAGCCCCATCCTTCCGAACTCGATATCTTTAAAACCGCCGAAGATGTTTGATCCACCAAGTCCTCTATTGGCTCCTCTGAGCTGGCGAGCTTTATAGGTATGGTGGCGCTCGAGGCCGCCAAGGTTCCGGTGAACACCTTTGCTTCTGGGAGCAAGGCCGCCGTAATGACTTTGTCCTTCATCAGGTAGTAATCCCCGTGATATGTACCGTTCAGAGCAATCCATTTCATTGGGCCAACGGTCAATTCAATTTCCTGGGTGACGTAGCCCGATAACGTCAGTCGTGCGTGTAGTGGTCGCTCCAGACGAGCCCCAAACACAGAGTGTGTTTTGTGAAAGTACCCGCCGGGCAGTTTTTTTGATATGTACGGCGTTGTACCGACCATTTTGCCGTCGATCTCAACGGTGGCCCCGGGGGGCGTAGATTCGATTCGCAGTTCGTCTGCAAGCAGAGAATGACTAAAGCAGAGGGAAATCAATAGTGGGAGCAGGAGTCTACGCATCATGGTGATATCTCCTCGATGCTGCTGAAACTGTCTTCTCTGGGGGAACCGCTGGCCCTACATCTGGGGAAACGCAAACATACTCCGTGAATTGGGGCGAGTCAAGGAGAGTTGGGTGAGAGCGTTGGTTCCCGGCGGGGCTTGAATGGATTCTTGAAGTTGATGGCATGGCTGAAGCCATGCCCTTCCCGCGAATTGCGATGGAGTCGGAACTGGGCCAGACATCCTGTCACGCCACCTTCGTGCCATGCACTGCAGGGAGATCGCAGCGAAATGTGCTTGACATCGTTTCGTCGACGCGACACAATGCCTTTGCTTTTTGTCGTGATGTAGCAGTAGTCGGTTACTCCCCCTGTCTCGTGTGTTGGGCCGAGATCGCAGTACAACCAAGCGGAACCTACAGAACAGCAGGCTTTGTTTCAGGCCTTCGGGTCTGTCTACGCACGCTCGTTACTGAATCGAGAGTAAGGGGCGGAGCTTTGTTTTAAACAAAAGGAGATTTACGCATGGAGCTATTTTGTCGTTTATCTGGGAGGCTGTTGTTGTGCCTTCCCTTCGCTCTGGCCGGTTGTGGAGGTGGATCTAGCAGCGGGTCGTCTTCTTCGCAGGCTCTAGAAGTATCTGGAGCCTGGACAATTAATGTAGCAGGGGGTAACACGCTAAATGTAACCCTAGTGCCAAGCCCGTGTCAGGTTAGCACACCGATTGGGACGTTTAGCGTCTACACAGATTCGTCGCTGACTGTCCTAGCTACAACTTGCTTCATCGCAGATGACAACACCGGGCAAGGTTCAATTAGTGGGACGGGGCAGTTCTTCTACCCTCCGGTAGGTGTGCTGCTGGGAGTGCAGTCTGACCCCATACGAGCAAACGGGAGCGGACCAATCGGTGGCGTGTTCGTGGAGGCTGATAGCTTCGGTGATTACGCTATCTTCAACGCAAACGGGACAGCTCAATCAAGCGGGAAGAGCATATCGGGTAGTTTCGCTTGCAATCCTGTGTCTACGAATTGCGCGGGTATTTCCGGTACTTTTTCGGGCACGCATCAGTAGATGGGGCGGACCAGGCTTTCACTAGACACAGAAGCCGTGCCCTGCCCTGCTCGCGTTCTTTTGCGAGAGGGCGGGGCATTGCCGCAGCCAGAAGATGCGTGGACTTCAGGATGTTCGTCCGTCACAGGGGAAGTTCTTCCAAGAATTTAGTCTCGTTCCCATGCCTGGGGACTGGAGCGATATCAGCGCGATGGTGACCTTCATTTGGTTACATTCAGTTGTTATCGCCGCGCCGCGCTGCTATTGGTGGCGGTGCTGCGTGTGTGTTTGATTTTGTTGTGGTGATCAAACCCGCTTGGCTCCGGCACTTTCGACTCCCGCCCCTTCGCAAAAAGCGCGAAGGAACGGGGCACCCGCTGTGTTGGTGATGCCGGCAAGATCAAAATACCTGGCCACCCGCCGATGTCGACTAAATGCCCCGCCCTCTCGCAAAGAACGCGAGAAGGGCAGGGCACCCCGCTCTTGAGTGTGGGAAAGCATGGGCGAGGCACTGGGATCCGAATGTTTTTTTCTGCGCGAAATTCCGATTGACTGCGAGCGCATCCGCGCAGATATTTTGTCGGTTTGACTTACGATATAGACTCTTCCACTAGACCCATTCAGAGAACAATGGAATGACAAGAGCGTCGCGCTTGGTGGCAGCGCCGCGGGTAATCAGCATCGAGGACCTCCGCCCTTTGGCGCAACGCCGGTTGCCGAAGGCAGTTTTCGATTATCTCGACGGCGGCGCGGACGGCGAAGTCACGCTACGCGAAAATTGCCGCGCATTCGAAGATGTAACTTTCCGGCCGCGGCAAGCCGTCGCCATCCCCGATTGTGATTTACGTACGCGAGTGCTGGGGATGGATCTCTCTCTTCCCTTTCTGCTGGCGCCGGTGGGCTACAGCCGGCTCATGCATCCGGATGGCGAAGTTGGCGCTGCCCGAGCTGCGGGCGCGGCGGGGACGGCTTATATTCTCTCGACGATTTCTGGGCACAAGTTGGAGGACGTGAAAGCGGGCACGACCGGCCCGGCGCTTTATCAGCTTTATTTGATGGGTGGTCGCGGCGCGGCTGAAGCGGCGATGCAACGGGCGCGGCAAGCCGGGTTCGCGGCCTTGGTAGTCACGGTGGATACGCCCGTGCCCGGAATGCGCGAGCGCGACTACCGCAACGGGATGAAGCAAATGATCAGTGGAGGAGTGCTGCAAAAGCTGCCATTTATTCCCCAGCTGATGAAGCATCCCGGATGGCTGGTGAGTTTTCTGCGCGATGGAGGACTTCCCGCTCTGCCGAATGTCGTCGTGCCAGGAGAGGGGCCAATGCCGCTGGTGGACATCAACGCGGCATTATCGCGAACGGCGGTGACATGGGCGGATCTGCGCTGGATCCAGGATTGCTGGCAAGGACCAATGGTAGTGAAAGGCGTGCTTACGGGAGACGACGCACGGCGTGCGGTTGACGCGGGGGCGGCGGCAGTTTCGGTATCCAACCACGGAGGACGACAACTCGACTGTGTTCAGGCCTCGGTACGAGCTTTGCCGGAGGTCGTTGCAGCTGTGAATGGCCAGGCGGAAGTCTGGATGGATGGCGGCGTCCGCCGCGGAAGCGATATTGTGAAAGCTCTCTGCCTGGGCGCGCGGGCAGTTTTGTGTGGACGCGCATATGCCTATGGCCTGGCAGCTGCGGGCGAAGCGGGAGTGGAGCGCGCGATAGAAATTCTACGAGCCGATTTGGAGCGTACGCTGAAGTTGCTGGGATGCCCGTCCATCGCGGCCTTGGACGGTTCGTACATTAACCTGGCCCACTAACCTATAACGGAATCCACATCTCGGTAGCGATTCAATCCTGGTTGGAATAAGTTCAGGTCACGGCGCTCTGGTCTTTTCTCGAGATGGTTTATTTCCGATCGAAGACTGCTCCCCGCACCGGGTATCATTGATAGCCTTAGATGCTGGCGTAAATGTAGGCTGATTTGTGGGAGCGATGCGTGCCATTAAAACAAGAGAAACTCTGGTTTAAGCAAGCCATCATCTACCAGGTCCATGTCCGTACTTTTTACGACAGCAATGGAGATGGCGTTGGAGATTTTCCAGGTCTGGCGCAGAAGCTGGATTACCTGCAAGATCTGGGGGTGGATGCGATCTGGCTGATGCCATTCTTCCCTTCCCCGCTGCGCGACGATGGCTACGACATTGCAGACTACAGGTCCGTACACTCTTCCTACGGAACCTTGGACGATTTCAAGAAGTTCTTATCGGAGGCCCATTCCCGGGGCATTCGAGTGATTATTGAAATGGTGCTGAATCACACTTCGGATCAGCACCCGTGGTTTCAGGAATCACGCAGTTCGCAGAACAATCCGCGGCGCGATTGGTATGTCTGGAGTGAAACCGATGCGCGCTATCACGGAACACGCATCATTTTCCTCGATACCGAAATGTCGAATTGGGCTTGGGACCCGGTTTCCAAGGCCTATTATTGGCATCGTTTCTTCTCTCACCAGCCCGATCTCAATTATGACAACTCGGCGGTGCGGGAAGAGATGTGGGATGTGATGAAATTCTGGTTGGAGATGGGGGTGGACGGTTTCCGGCTCGATGCGGTGCCTTACTTGATTGAACGGGAGGGTACATCCTGCGAAAACTTGCCGGAAACGCACGCTGTGATCAAGGAATTGCGCCACAAACTTGACCAGGAATTTCCCGACAGAATGTTGCTGGCTGAAGCAAATCAGTGGCCGGCCGACCTGCGGACCTACTTTGGCGATGGCGATGAGTTTCACATGGCATTCCATTTCCCCCTGATGCCAAGGATGTTTATGGGGCTGAAGTTGAATGACCGGAAACCAATCACCGAGATTCTGCAGCAGACTCCGGAGATTCCGGAATCTTGCCAATGGTGCTTGTTCCTCCGCAACCACGACGAGTTGACGCTCGAAATGGTGACGGACCTGGAACGCGACTACATGTATGACGTTTACGCCAACAACAAGACGATGCGGCTGAACTTGGGCATCCGGCGACGCCTCGCTCCTTTGCTGGACAATGACCGCAGGCGAATCGAGCTGCTGAATGGGATGTTGATGTCACTTCCCGGCACGCCCATTATTTATTATGGCGATGAAATTGGCATGGGAGATAACATCTACCTGGGTGACCGGAACGGAGTTCGCACGCCCATGCAGTGGAGTGGAGGTTGGAACGGCGGGTTTTCCTCGGCTGATCCGGAAAGCTTATATTCACCGCTTATACTGAATCCGGTTTGGGGGTATCCGGCGGTCAATGTTCTGTCACAGAAGCGAACCGACCACTCCCTGCTCTCGTGGATGCAGCACATCATCCAGGTTCGCAAATCGACTAAGGTATTTGGTTCGGGCTCGATGAAGTTTCTGTATCCTGCAAACCATCGGGTGCTGGCGTACCTGCGGCTTCTGGAGAAGGAAATTGTGCTGGTCGTAAATAATCTTTCCGATGCAGCGCAAGCTGTCGAACTTGACTTGCAGCAATACAAGGGACACATTTTGATAGAAATGTTCGGCAAGAACATTTTTCCTCGTATCGGCGACCTTCCGTATCTGCTGACCATGGGGCCGTATCAGTTTTACTGGTTTCAGTTGCGCCGGTTCTAGCATCCAAGGGTATCGATGCATCGCCTTAGCACCGATGCGGGGAGATCAGATTGGCAGAAGACACTCTGACGGATGGATTCATTCGCCAACTCATGAACGTGGGCGAGGTGGACATTCTGATTGGGCTGCCTACCCATAATAATGCGAAGACGGTAGGGCCCATCCTGCAATGTATTCAGGCGGGACTCGTGAAATGTTTTCCGCGCGAGAGAGCGGCGATCATCAACGCCGACGGGGGATCGCGTGACGGGACGCCGGAGTTGGTTGCCGCGGCATCGATTGATGACGTGCGGCATACCACCGGTTTGCACGCCCTGCGCACCCTCCACTCGATAAGTACACAATATGCGAATGGGCCGGCGCCGGGGACAGCACTGCGCACCATTCTCGCGGCAGCAGAATTGCTGCGGGCGCGCGCCTGCGCTGTCATTTCGCCCTTTTCGACGACCATCGAGCCGGAATGGATTCCGAAACTTCTGCGGCCCGTATACCACGACAATTTTGACCTGATGATGCCCCTCTACCGCCGCCACAAGTTTGAAGGGCCGTTGGTGACCAACTTGATCTATCCCATGACTCGGGCCATTTACGGCGGCAAGATCCGCGAACCCTATCCAACGGATTTCGGGATCTCGGGCAAACTGGGGAGCCACTTTCTTACCAATGATGTCTGGAATCGCGAATGGGGGAGGACTGGCCCGGAAATGTACCTCACGGTTTCCGCGATCACCGAGAGATTCCGCATCTGCCAATCATTTCTAGGGACAAAGGCCCACATTGATCATGGCGCCAGCGACCTGGTTCCGGCATTGCGCCGAACCGTAGGAGCCTTATTCTCTACACTCGAGAACAATGTCGCCTCTTGGAACAATGGCCACGTTTCCGAAGACGTTCCGAGCACGGGGGAAGCGGAAGTCACGCAGGATGCGGTTCGAGTGAATCGGAGGCGACTCTGGGAAATGTTTCGGACTGGCATCACGGAACTAGATCCGATTTTCCAATCGATTCTTTCCGCAACCACGCTAAGCGAATTACAGCGAATTGGAAACCTGGAGGAAGCGGACTTTGTATATCCGGCAAATCTGTGGGTACAAACGGTGTACGAGTTCGCCGCGTCTTATCGCAAAGCTGCGATCAGCCGCGATCACATCATCCAGGCGCTGGCCCCTTTATATCGTGGACGGATGTTTACTTTCCTGTCCGAGAACAAAAATGCTTCGGGCGAAGAAGTCGAAGCCAACATAGAAAACTTATGCCGCGCATTCGAGGAAATGAAACCTTATTTGCTTGAGTCCTGGAATCGCAAGGAGTGAGGCTACGATGCGAGAAATGATTATTGGAGAACTGACAAAAGCGATGCAGGATAGTGCCCGGAGTTTCGCGCACATTCTGCCCCGGCTGATCGTAATGCTGATTATCGTGTTGGCGGGATGGGCGATTGCATACCTGTTCAGGGCGCTTTCGCGCAGCATTCTGCGCCTGGGCAAGGTCGACAGACTTTCTGAAAACGCGGGTGCAGCCCAGGTGCTCAGCCAACTGGAGCTGCCGTCGTCCAGCGAACTGCTGAGTCGTTTTGTGTTCTGGGTGGTTTGGCTGGGGTTCATTCTGTTTGGCGTCAGCGCGCTGGGTATTGTTGGTCTGCAAACCCACATCTCTAACTTTTTTCTGTTCTTGCCGCGGCTGTTTGTGGCGTTATTCGTGGTTTTCTTTGGGCTAATGGCGGCGAGTTTCTTTTCGCGCGCAGCCCTGCTGGCTGCGGTGAATGCGAACCTGCCTTCGCCTCGACTGTTGAGCGTAGTGGTCCGGGTCGTAATCATCATCATCGTGGTATCGATGGTTTTCGAGGAGTTGGGCCTGGCGGATCAAACCATGCTGGTCGCATTCGGAATCGCGTTCGGAGCGATCATGCTTGGACTCTCCATCGCATTCGGATTGGGTGGCAAGGACCTGGCGCGGCAATTCCTGGAGAGCAGGTTCACCCGCCGCAATCGAGAAAACAAAGAAGACGAACTATCTCCGCTTTAATGCGAAGCAGCGAACTTCAGCGGTCGTAAAGCAAGGTCAGTTTCTTGAGCCGATGTGCGATTTCGTTGGTCAATGCGGCTGGTTGGTATCGCCATTTCCAATTCCCTGCGACGGTACCCGGCCGGTTCATCCGTGCTTCACTTCCCAGTCCCAGAACGTCCTGCAGCGGGATGATGGCAGTATCGGCGACGGAAGCCAGGATTGCTCGAATGAATGACCAATTGATTGATTCGTCTTTGATCGCCAAATAAGCCTGGGCGAATTCGCGTTCTTTTCGAACATCCTCGGCGACCCTGGTGCTATCCGCGGTCCCCGAACTCGTCCACCAGCCCACCGTCGTGTCGTTGTCGTGTCCGCCGGTATAGGCAACCAGTTCACGAGAATAGTTGTGGGGGCGGAAAGACGGTCCCTGCGGATCATTCCCGAAGGCAAACTGTAGGAGGCTCATCCCAGGGAAACCGAACTCTCGGCGGATGGCTTCGACTTCAGGAGTAATCACGCCGAGATTTTCAGCCACAATCGGCATTTCCCCCAGAGCAGCCTGCAACGCACGAAAGAACTCAGCGCCTGGCCCCTTCACCCACTTGCCGTTCACAGCGCTGGCGGCCTCCGCGGGAACTTCCCAGTAAGCTTCAAAGCCGCGAAAATGATCGAGGCGGACGAGATCAAAGAGTCGCAAGGATGCGCGAAAACGATCGATCCACCATTCATAGCCGGAATTTGCCAGCTCATCCCAATGATAAAGAGGATTGCCCCACAGCTGTCCAGTCGCGCTGAAATAGTCGGGAGGAACGCCACCCACGACCGTCGGGTTGCCGTGCGCATCGAGCTGGAAAAGTTGTGGATGAGCCCACACATCGGCACTGTCGTGCGCAACATAGATTGGAACGTCACCCATGATTCGGATGCCAAGCTGGTGGCAATAGTCCTGCAGTTGCGACCATTGGCGGGAAAATTCGAACTGCCAGTATTTATTGAGTTCGACTTCCTGCGACAATGTTGCAGCCCACTCCTGGAGAGCGGGCGCCTGCCGCTGGCGAATGGGCGAATCCCACCGAGTCCAAACCGAGCCATCGTGAAATGTTTTGATGGCCATGAACAGCGCGTAGTCGTCGAGCCATCCGGAATTGCTCTCGCAGAACGCCGCAAAACGTCCTCGATCGGCTTTAGAAGCGCCTGAACGAAACCGGTCTCCCGCTTGCCGGAGAGCCGCATACTTGAGTCGGATGGCTGGGCCGTAGTCCACGTAATCGCAGGGGAGGGTGGAAAGATCTTGCAGTTCGGCAGCGGTCAGCAGATCCTGCTCCCGCAATGCATCAAGGTCTATCAAGATAGGATTGCCCGCGAATGCCGAGAAACACTGATACGGGGAATCGCCGTATCCAGTTGGGCCCAAGGGTAGGACTTGCCAGATTTTTTGCCCCGAGTCTGCGAGGAATGTCGCGAATTGGCGGGCGCACTTGCCAAGATCGCCGATCCCATAAGCGGAGGGCAACGAGGTGATATGAAGAAGAATGCCGCTGCATCGCGGAAATTTCATACGATTTCAAGATAGAACATCGAACTGAACATCAAGCGATCTTTTGATGCCGGCTTGCAGCGATGCAAGACAGTTTTCTCAAACGAAAATTGTACCGGAGTCGAACGTTTGGTTACGCTGCAGAGGCCTCCGAACGAGCCCGTATCGCGCAGGGTTTTTGTTTGAATGGTAGCCAAGACGAGTCTAATATTGTGCAGTTATCCGTCGTCGGAGTTGTAGTGCGCACATACAGCTTTGCGGTCATCGCTGCAATTTGTTTAGTGGCAATCGCTCCTGCTCAGGAGAGTTTGTGCAATCTACCGTCGTGCGTCTTTTCTCAAAGCCTCGTATCCTCGCCACAGTCTGCATGGAAGGATAGTTGCAAGCAACAATTAGGAGAAGTTCCGAACACTTGGAATAAGGCCCAAGTGGCTGATGTTGGTAAGGAAACTACGCTGCCTCAAGACGCTCATGGGCTGCGGGTAAAATTCCGGTCCGGATACTGGGTCGTAACTGCGGTTGCTCCGAAAGGCCACGAACTTCGTATCGGAGAAGACGTGGAAGTCAAGCAGGATGGAAGCATGCTGAGTATCCGAAGACGAAGCGATACTTTTCGTATCCGAATTACCTGCGTCCGGCATGTCGTTTTTGTTGAATAAGAGAGCCGTGCCACTTGACCACAACACTCGCGTACGCGTCTACACTCTTCCACCCTGACTGGGTCTCAGGAGTTCGGCGCGGATTCTAGAGAAACAATGGGCATCCTTGCGACTGCAGTAGGCGCGTCCCGCCGACACCTTTACTATCGCTCCGCTTTTCCCGTGCTAACTTTTTTCGAGGAGTTGCGTCCCAAACTCTGAAGATTGTGATGGTTTCGAACTGGTCAATGGGCTCAACAACTTTGGCAAGGATGTTGGCTACAGCTTGCGCTTGCTGCGCAAGAATCCGGGATTCGCGGCTGCTGCGATTCTGACGCTGGCCGTCGGCATCGGGGCAGACACCGGTGGGGACGTGGCGCTACTTTGTTGAGTGCTTTGCCTGGGCCGAACAGGCGGCACAACCCGGCCTGCATTCCCTGTGAACTCTGTGGTGAAGATTTTTGCCTGCCTAGCCTACCTGGTGCTGTTGCTGAAACACCCCAACGATGCGAAATGCTAAGCTCAAACGGGGTCACCTCACGGGATCATGCTATCCCCATCTTGGAGAAGAACGGTAGTTTTCCGAGAAGCTACGAGTTGCATGCTCGCCATCCTCTTGCTGGCCGTTGGTCCCCTTGCCGCCACGCAGAAGACGTCGCGGCAGGCAACGGCTATCAATGGCTTGGTTACTTCCTACGTTTCGGATCACCGTGTCCCGGGAATGTCAGTGGCCGTGGTTGATCGCGGCCATGTCGTTTTTGCGCAGGGTTACGGTCTAGCCGACGTTGAGAACAGCGTGCCCGCCACCGCCGGTACGGTTTACCGCATTGCATCGATATCTAAATCCATTACTGCGACGGCGGCAATGAAGCTGGTCGTAGAAGGAAGACTTGACCTCGATGTCCCCATCCAGAAATATTGTCCAGAGTTTCCCAGTAAGCCGTGGCCGATCACGACCAGAGAACTTCTCTCCCATCAGAGCGGTATCCGCGACTACCGGAACGAAGAAGAAACCGTCAATACCAAGCACTATTCGAGCATCAAGGAGGCATTGATTCAGTTCGCCAGTGATCCTCTGGAGTTTGACCCTGGAACCAAGATGAAATACACCAGCTACGGCTACATCGTACTTGGCTGTGTGATCGAGGGCGCTTCCGGGATGAGCTATGACCGCTACATGCATCAGGCAATCTTCGAGCCGGCACAGATGCCAACTGCGCGACTCGACGATGTTTTCGCGATCATTCCACACCGGGCGCGTGGGTACACGATTACCGCCAGCGGCGAACTGCACAACTCTATCTTCGTGGACGTTAGCAACAAACCTCCCGGAAGTGGAATTAATGCGAGTGCGAAAGATATGGGCAATTTCGTGGCTGCGCTGTACTCGGCAAGCTTCGTTCCCAAGGCGGTTTTAGATCAGATGCTCACACCGGCGACTACTTCTGACAAAAAGCCGACAATCTATGGCCTTGGCTTTTTCCTGGGTGGCCCGCTTGGCAAGCATCGCGGGTTGCAGGAGGCCGGCCACGGTGGCGATCAGCAGGGTGTAAGCAGCGTGCTGTATCTCTTGCCGGAACGACAGTTTGGAGTAGTGATCCTGTCAAACCTGGAAGGACAGCAAAACTCGCTGGATTTAATCGAACTTTCGCGCAAGATTTTCGATGCTGCTTCTTCCCGGTGAGTCTGGCCTCTAGGCAGGGTCGCCTTCGGACTGTTTATGGGCCTGGTTCTGATAACTCTGCACTCGCGCCTTCATCTCGATAAATCGCCATAACGCTCAGTGAGGGGTTTTGAGTGCTATGGTTTCGTCAGCTACGAAAATCGCCTCACCAGGAAGCGGCCCAGTATTTCGCATGACACGCTCCACTACTGCGTGACGGTGAAGACTCCGGCGCTTGTGGCCGTCCCGCCCGGAGTGGTGATTGTAATGTGGCCCGTCTTTGCGCCAGTGGGAACGGTCGCGGTGACTTGCGTGTCTGAGTTTACCGAGAAGGTGGTCGCCTTCACTCCACCAAACGTGACCTTAGTTGCCTGTGTGAGGCTCACTCCAGTAATCACTATTGGTGTACCCACGTTTCCGCTTGTTGGGTTGAAATTCAGAATCTGCGCGTTACCCGGAATTGCTTATTGCTTGTCAGTGGGCCACCCGGTGTTGTCACAGTCACAGTGCCGGTGGTCGCTCCATTGGGGACAGTCGCGGTCAGATACGTATCCGACAAAATCTTGAAGGTCGTGGTAGTTCCGTTGAAAGCTACGTCCGTTGTCCCTTTGAATCCCTGGCCGAGGACTTCGACCGTTTTTCCGACCTTGCCGGAGGTGGACACCAAATTTACGAATGGTTTCAGACCCACGTTCAAGCTGAAGAGCGTGCCTTCACCGGCAGTGCCGCCTAGGTACGTATCTCCATACAGAATCCCACTCGTGTGCTGGATGAGCGTAACGTATGGATTCTCACCAGTCGTGCCATCGAAGTTGTAAAGAACTTTGTAAGAATAAGGTTTTATCGGGCTGATCCTGAAGATGACCCCCTGGCTTGTGGTTCCGCCGCTACCCGTAGTTCCGTAGAAATTGCCGTCGGTGGCTTGTACCAGACCAGCGAAAGGTCCCTCTCCATCGGTACTCCCGTTGAGGTTATGGAGAACGGTGAGCTTGCCAGCCGGCGTGATCTTGAAGACCACTCCATTGTGTTTGCTGCCTCCTCCAGTTGTTGTCCCGTAGAAGTCGCCATCGCTCCCTTGAGTTAGAGGAGCTATGGGTTCTCCGCCATGGGTTTCGTCAAAGTTATAGATGACGCTTAGCTTGCCAGAGGGCGTAATCTTGTACACCACACCATAGTCCGGGTTAGTGCCTCCTAGCCCCGTCATTCCGTAAAAGTTGCCATCCGTCCCCTGAACCAACGGGGCAATGGGATCGGAGCCATGGGTATTATCGAACGAATAAAGCGTCGTGAACCTGCCAGAGGGGGTGATCTTGTAGACCGTCCCATATCCAATGTTGGTTTGGGTGGTCGTGCCGTAAAAGTTTCCATCCGCGCCTTGAATTGGGGGAGCATAGGGGTATGCGCCATCACCGCTGTTTGTGAAGCTATACATCGTAGTCAAGCCCCCGCCCGGCGTAATTTTGAATACGCTTCCGTAGTTGGACGCGCCGTCGCCGTAGGTGGTGCCGTAGAAGTTACCGTCCGTGCCCAGCGTCAACCCGCCGAATGGGACCCCGGTCGCCGCGTTGAAGCTGTACGGCACAGTCAGGGTTCCGGCCGTCGTGATCTGGAACATGGCACCCCAACCAGAGGATCCACCTGAGAAGGCTGTGCTGTACAGGTTCCCGTCACGGCCCTGTGCAACCATGCCCTCATACCGGGGGTCGGCCGGATCCCCAGTGTTGCTTCCGAAGTTGTACAGCACGGAAAAAGTCTGGGCGTGGGCTGCTGCTGCCGGAACGGCAACAAAGAGGCCCAGCACAACCGCGATGCCGCAGAATGTTTTCACTGGTTGTAAGACATGGCGCATGACACCTCCTAAGTTGTGCACTGTTTGTTCGCGTAAAGTTGCTCGCACGATTCCTTTGGTTCGTCTGACAGCACGACCTATTTGTTAATGCGAAAAACGGGGGCAAATCGCCTCATTCGTGGTTCCTGAAGATTCCGTCTGGCTTCTTTGGCGAGCTTGCAAAACGTGTCGGGCCTCTTTGCCCGAACCCGGCTTGATGTTCCAAGGTAGCCCCCCAAGGATGCCAGATCCAGAACTCTGCCTCCCAAATGCAACTATGTGCATATCGCTGCACAAGCGGCGGGGCAGTGACATCCGCAAGCACATAATCATGAATGACTTGCGGGAGCGGATGTGGAGTGGCTTGTGGTCGCAAGATTGCTCGAATGTGTATAATGTCGATTTAGTAAGTAGGCTATATGCAGTTTCATGCGTTTGCTTGTGTGGCTGGCTCGGGGAATCGATTGTGGTACCTGAACTGCGCGCTCCGACGTCTCAAGTGACCGGGCATATCTTGGGCGCGTGGTGCGCAGACACTAAAGAGCGTGGCTCCATGAACTGCTTGGATCTGGCGACCATCGCAACAACCCAGGAACTAACAAACGAAGAGCAGGTCGCGTAAGTTTGGGTCAAATAGACCAGAGCACACGTCTCGGTCATCGATCAAAAGGAGAGATCAATGTCAACGGACAAGTCCACTGCCACTCCATCCACCAACGGTGCTTGGCTTCTCAGTCGATACCTGGGCCGTGATTGTAGCGCTCATACTGGCCCTGGCTGTGAAACTGGACATTCTGAAGAACGTGTCCTGGTAGCAAGCAAGACCGCAAGTGAAGTCTGATTTTTGGAGAATATATGGCATCTGCAACGTCCCTTTCGCACGTGGAGTCCGACAATCGACTGGTGAACGCACTGAGCATCGTGCCCGGCGTTCTTTTGCTGGCCGGGATCGGCTACGCAGCCAAGATCCTGGAGCGCTTCATTAACGCCTATGCCAAGGCGCACCACTGGACGTTTCCCAACATCGAGTATGTTCTCTGGGCGATTCTTATTGGCCTCGTCAATCGGAACACGCATGGGAATCCCTAAATTGTTTCAGGCCGGGATCGCCACCTACGAGTTCTGGCTGAAACTTGGAATCGTGCTTCTTGGGGCGCGGTTCGTTCTTGCCGACGTTCTGAAATTAGGTGGCATCAGTCTGGCGCTGGTCGTGATCGAGATTACCCTTTCGCTGGCACTGATGACGCTCCTGGGAAGTCTGTTCAAGCTGAAGCCGAAGCTGATATCGCTGCTGGCGATTGGATCAGCGGTCTGCGGTGTTTCCGCTATCATCGCGGCGAAGGGCGCGATCGATGCCGACGATGAAGATTCCTCTTTCGCGATTGCCGCGATTCTGGCGCTGGGAGCGTTGGCACTGTTTACATTTCCGGCGATCGCCCACAGCCTGCACATGAATGATGTGTCTTACGGTTTGTGGGCCGGACTGGGAGTCGACAACACTGCCGAAGCGACCGCCGCCGGAGCGCTTGTATTCGGACGCCGCAGGCAAAGTAGCAGTGCTCGCCAAGACCGCGCGGAATGCCATGATTGGCTTCGTTGTCTTGGCGTACGCGATCTATTGGGCGGGGCGAGGTCAGGCCGAAACCGTCAAAAACAAAGCCGCGTTTCTTTGGAAGAAGTTCCCGAAGTTCATCTTGGGTTTCCTTTTGATTTCGGTGCTGGTCAGCTTTCCACGTTCAGTAAAGGACAAGTCACGACCGCTTGGCAATCTTTCAAAGTGGGCATTCTTGTTGACGTTCGCGGGTGTTGGCTTGCGCACGAATTTTCGTGACATGTCGAAACAGGGCTTGCGTCCTTTATCGTGGGGGCTCTTGGGGAGATATTGATCGCGTGCCTGACACTCGGTCTGGTGGTGGGCGCAAATCGGATATGGGGCTTATGACTACGACTGACGGCTCCCAGTGCAAAACTCCACACTCCATCCCCGGAGGTATCCTGTACTGCCGTTGCCGCACCAGGCGAGTGCCGGTGTGGATCTGGGACCGACACTGAGTGCTGCTTTTGGGTTGGCCGGGAGAGCGGAGGCCAGTTTATGAATTTCTTCCCGGCGGCGTTTACTCAGAGAACGTAGGCTTGCTCTTGAATCCAATGAGCGAGAAATCGGATGATCGGAGGTTCCCCCTGACCAGCATTTAACTTCGCAGTTTCTTCCACGACGGTGCTCAATCCCTGAGCGCCTAACACCGGAAGAGCGCACCTTTTCAGAGTGCAGCCATCTCACACATTCACCAACGTGCAGGTTACGGGCGAATGCGTCAGTCCTTCTAAAGACGTGCAGGTCGTCCTTATCGTGGGTTCCGGACGCTGAACACGAAGGCGGCCGACAAGGGTGGCCTTTGCGGTTTTAGCGATCGCTTCAGACCGTGCCTTTCAGCAAGCTGTGCACGCCGTTCACTATCGTCGATCTGCTCATCACTCGATCGACCGTCGTCGTGGCGGGCTCTTCTGCAGCACGTTATCTGGATAGCCGAAGTGCAGCCAACTGAGGCCCGACTCTTTCGGCTTTCCGAACAGTTCGGGATGCAGATAAGTGCCATGTTCATCTCCCGGCTTTACTTCTTCGACGGGGATGCGGTGCGCGTTGGCCCATGCATCTTGGCGCGTTCCCGTCACTTGCCACGATACCTTCATTCCAGGCCGGCCACCACCGATCTTGAATTGATTGTTCTCCATTTCCTCGGCGACGTAGACAGGAGCGAATCCGCCGATGCAGGTCAACTGGTAGCGGAAGTCCCGATTCAAGGCACTAAACCAGTCAGGCATCTCGACGAGGGCCTCGCCACTTGCATTCAATGTGGCAACGCCGTCGTAAATATTTTTCATGTCTGGCGATTCCACAAAAGAATGATAGAGATATTTGTTCGATGGATCGAGCGGGTGATCAATCTTGAAGGAGCCTCCGTTCTTGGACAGGGTACCGTTCACAAAAACGTTGCCGTCGAAGCGTCCCGCATAGCTGGAGTGTCGAATACGGCTCCGTAGATGCCGGTTCCTCCCGAAGCTCGTTGATGCCAGCTACACCTGATCCGGAAGCGTTATGGGTGACGCCATGAACACCGTCGGGGCCGGCGCCATTGGCTTTACCGGCGGAGAAACTCTCTGCCCAGAGGGCTTGGCCGGCCGAACTGTAGTTGGTTGCCAGGACCCCGTAGTTGCCAGGGGACTCGCTGTCTCCCCAAATCCCTGAATGCCCCGTAAGCTGCCCCCCAACGCTTGCGTACACCCCATACCCGGTGTTCGTGCTGGCTTCAATCGCCGATCCGCTGCCTGCAATCACCTGTAGACCCGAGCCAGCCGAGTTCACTAGGATTCCCGAGCCCACTGCCGAGGTCTGGGTAACGTTCAAGGCGAAGGAAAACGAATTCCCGGAATTTCCAGTGATGTACTGGTTGCCATTGAAATTGTTGCTGACGTTCAGTTGCGGCACCTGGGTCGTGTCGAGGTTCAAGGTGACATTCCCGCTGCTGCCGCCGCCAGTCAGGTCGGTTCCAGGAGTAACTCCGGTAATTGTTCCGTTGCCGGTGCCTGGGAAGGTTTGCCCCGGAGCGAAAGTGATCTGGCCGTTGGAAGCAAAGTGCAGGCCGGTTTCGGTGGGCTTGCTTGTGCCCTGACCAAACAGGAGATTCATCGAACCGGTCGCGCCGCTAGTGTTGTTGCCCACGGGTTCGGCCAGCCACTGGAACGTTTCTGTGACGGCTGTACTGGTTCCACTGTTGAAGACCGAGGAAGCCAGATTCAACGGCTGGGAGTTCTTGCCGCTTGCCGCTGTCGCCGTCCCGGTGGTGGGTAAGTTCATCGGACCGCGAATTGTGGCTCCGCCTTTTACGTCAAGGGTTGTGGCGGGAGCGATGGTGTTGATCCCGATCTTGGCGCTGCCTCCCGATCCCTTCTGGAAGAGCACCGAGTTCGCGATGTTCGAAGTCGAAGTCCACAGTGGCACGTAGTTCGTTGTGCCGGATCCGGTCACGTTCCTGCGGGCGGATTTTCGTCCGCGGACTGAGTGCCCGCCGCGAATGAGGCGCCGCTGGCCGAATTGCTGCTGCGGGCGGCTCGCTAACACGAACGCCGAGGGCGGGAGTCCGCCCACGGTCTGCGCGTCGCCAGCTTTCAGCGCATAGGGCACGCTCAGCAACAACACTCGAGCCTGCTCTTCCGCGCCCTGCGGCCGAATTCCTAGCCAACGCGCCTCCCCCGACACAAATAGTTCCGCCGGCAGCCCGGCGCTCTTACTCGCGCCCAGCATCACTGAGTAGTGGCCACTGCGGTCCAGTTGCACATTCTGCGTCTCCGTCCAGAGCGGCGCTCCGCCAAGCTGCTCTTTGTAAAAAGAGAAAGTCACGCCCACAGTGTTGCCGACCGGCTTCCCGGTGGCATCGGGAAGTACGCCGCTGAAGTTCACAAGAGTCGGTACTGCCGCGTTGACCTGGGCCTGGCCCAGTTGGCTGAACGACAAGAAGAACATACAAGCGATCGTCAGAAGTATTTTTTTCATTTGAATTCTTCTTTCTCTAAACCCAGATTCGCCTTAAGCGGCTTACTGCCGACACTTGAATATAACCGAGTACTTAACGCGCCATTGCGACTTGCGTCTTGACGGCGCGAACCTCAGATCCAGGCGTCCGCCGGCCTTGAGCGAAACGCGGATCGCCTTGACTTGCGAGCTAAGCCGGGCGATCTGTCCTGCTGCTGGCGGATTAGTCGTTGCTGTTCCTTGATGGCGTTCAGCATCGTCCAGATGATTGGATCGTTGTTTACCAGCAGGTAGCCTTTCTTGTTCTCAGTTACGGCCTCGGGAATCACTTTTTGAACGTCCTGTGCGACCAGTCCAACGTGCTCTTCGCGGTCCTGGATGCCCATGGCATTATCGTCCTTATAGCGATAGCGCACCGGTTTGATTTTTATAATTTCAGCAAGCCCGGAACTGAAATTGCCGTCTAGATTCTTCAGCCTGCGATCGGAATACGTTCCCCAAGAGCCGCCGCCCGGTTTATCGGCGGTGCCGTCCACCGATAAAGTTGCGTCGGGTGTAACGGTATTGATGCCGACGGCTCCGCCCGAAGTGATGGTCATCCAATAGCCAATGTCATTGGCAATGGTCAAGCCGCTGGCGGGAGTGCGAGTGCCGTTGGCGCCGGCACGCAAGTACCAGTTGCCGCCTCCGGAAGCAGTGTTGGACAGGCTGACCGCAGAGGCAAAACCGTTGGTGGTATTTTCGTTACCGCTGACGCTGAACTTCGCGATGGGAGCGGTGGTTCCGATGCCGACGCTGGTGTCGGAGGCCGAGTTGTTTACGCCGTTAATGCTGCCGAGGATCAATGCATTGCTGGCGGTGACCTCCGCGTTCGCACCGATCGCGGTGGCGTTGCTGAGAGCGGCTTCATTCACCCCACCTGTGTTGGCAAAGTAGCCCACGAACGTATTGTTCGTACCCGCAGTATTTGCGAAGTCATAGGGAGTGCCCGCCTCGGATCCGATGGCAGTGTTATTGGCGCCGGTGGTGCTAGTTACAAGCGCCTGATAACCGACGGCGGTATTGGCACCGCCTGTGGTGTTAGAGAACAGCGTGTTTGTGCCGTAGGCGGTGTTAATGGAGCCCGTGGTGTTTGAGGTAAGTGATTGGAAGCCGCCGGCAGTATCGAAATTCCCGGCGGTATTGGCGATGAGGGTATACGCTCCGGCTGCGGTGTTGTAATCGCCCGTTCCGTTGGCGCGAAGTGCCTGATAGCCGACGGCAGCATTTCCGAGGCCAGTCGTGAGGGCGGCCAGCGCGGAGTAGCCAACCCCAGTGTTGGCACTGTTCCCCGTCGTGAAATTCCCCGCGAATCCCAGAAACGCGTTCCCCGACGCGGTCGATCCGAAAGCAAACAGGGTGCCTCCCATAGCAAAGCCGCTGGTCGCGTTGATCGTCGCGCCTGTCAACGTTCCTGACGCGGTGAGGTTGCCGGTTACGGTCTGGTTGCCGATGAAGGTATTTCCAGCGTTGAGTTGAGGAACTTTCGTGATGTCAAGGTTTAGCGTAACGTTTCCGTTGCTGCCGCCGCCGGTTAGATCGGTTCCGGCGGTTATTCCGGAAATTGTGCCAGTGCCGGGGAACACTTGCCCGGGTGCGAAAAAGATTTGTCCATTGCTGGCGATGTGTAGACCAGTCTCCACTGGCTTGACCGCACCTTGACCAAACAGGAGATTCAGCGAGCCGCTCGCGCCGGCGGTGTTGTTGGCAACGGGTTCAGCGAGCCACTGGAAGGTCTGGTTTACAGGAGTCTTTGAGGTGGAGTTGAATGCCGATGCCGCCAGGTCGAACGGCTCCGAGTTCTTACCGGCGGTGGCCGTGGCTTTAGCAGTAGCGGGTAGGGTTAACAGGCCGCGGATGGTGCTTGTACCTTTGACGTCAAGCGTCGCGGTCGGCGCCGTGGTGCCGATGCCAACTTTGGCGGTGGCGTCCGAGCCTGACTGGAAGAGCGCTGAGTTCCCGAGCGTGCCGCTATTATCGAGCCAGAGCGGAACGAAGTCGGCCGTGCCTCCGCCGGAAACTGCGGGAGCGGAGCCTGCGGTTGAGCTTGCAGTCGGACCGGCGGTCAGAGATGTAGAGTTGGTCGCTGCTGGCGCAGCCAGCACAAAGGCAGAAGGCGGAAGTCCGCCGATAGTCTGCGCATCCCCGGCTTTCAGGGCATAGGGCACCGCCAGCAACATCACGCGCGGCTGCTCAACTTGTCCTTGTGCTCGTACACCCAGCCAGCGCGCTTGACCGGACGAAAACAACTCTGTGGGCAGGCCTTGGCCAGCGGTCGAACCCAGAGTGACCGAATAATTACCCAGGCCATCGGTTCTGACATTCTGAGTTTCCACCCACAGGGGCACGCCTCCAAGAGCGTCCTGGTAGAGGCCAAAAGTCACGCCGACAACACTGGGCTTGCCGTTGACGTCAGCCAGGGTGCCAGAGAACTTCACAAGCGAGGGAACGACCGGTTCGATTGTTGTGTTTTGTCCAACCGCAAGAGACGCGGTACAGCTCAAAATGGCGAGCAGGACGACGGTTCGGTAAGCGGCACTAAGCATTTCAGGTTTCTCCCGATTTCGATACGCGTTGAGAGAGCGCTACGCTGCTGACTCGCGCGCGACTTTGGACGAAACCGGTCCAAGAGTCAACAAAACAGTCGCTTAAACCTCCCTTAACAGAAAAGTGTAAGGCGCACAATTACTTAGGAGCACTTCTTAACTGCGATTCGGGCCGCCGTGTGGTAAGATTTGCCGCACGATAGCGCGTGCTCGTCGATGGCAAGTTCCTCCGAAACCCGGCTCCGGTACCGCTTTGGCCCATTTGAACTTGACCCGGCCGAGGGCAGCCTCTCTAGAAATGGCCGGAGGGTAAAGCTCCAGGATCTCCCCTGCCGGCTGTTGCTGATGCTGGTCGAGCGGCCGGGAGATGTGATCACCCGCGAGGAAGTTCGGCAGAGGCTTTGGCCAGGGAACACTTTCGTCGAGTTCGATAACAGTCTGGGCGTAGCCATCGGCAAGGTTCGCGATTCGCTGGGCGACGATGCGGAGAATCCGCGATACGTGGAGACTCTTCCTCGTCGAGGCTATCGCTTCATCGCGCCGGTGCAGGCCGAGGGCGCGAGTACATCTGTCATGCCGCCCATGCAGGAAGCTCCGACCCGCTAAGGTCGAAAAAGATCGGCCCGCGTGGGGAGCCCGGGCGATTGCAGTTGGTGCGTTTCTGGCGATCGCGCTGCTTGCCGCCGGTTGGTACTGGCGCGGACGGATGAGTGCGCGCCTTCCGGAGCGCGCCTCGGTAGTGATCGGTGATTTCGCCAATGGCACAGGTGATCCTCTATTTGACGGTTCGCTGCGGCGGGCCGTCGTCATCCAACTGACGCAATCCCCGTATCTCAGCGTCGTGCCGGATGGAAAGCTCGAGCAAATTCTTCAGGATCTCGGGCGCTCACCAGATGACGCGTTGAATCCGGCGCTGGCGCGCCAAGTCTGCCAGCATGGACAGGCATCGGCGCTGATCCTGGGTTCGATTCAGAAAACCGGAGCTGCCTATTTATTGTCCCTGGAGGCCAGCCGGTGCGGCGATGGGAGTTCCCTGGCGCATGAAACCGTGACTGTCGCCAGCCAAGCGCAGGTCGTTCCTCGCCTCGGGTTAATGGTGGATGATTTCCGTCGCAAACTGGGGGAATCGCCGTCGTCTCTGCAGAAATTCGACGTGCCGGTCGAACAGGCGACCACTAGTTCTCTTGAGGCGCTTAAGGCCTACCAGTTGGGTATAGAACAATTGAGCGTTGACCGGTGATCTAGCCGTACACCTAATGAGACACTTTCGGAGGAAAACCTATGTCCAGCGCTCCCCAGCCTCGTAAGACAGTCAAACTTTCCAATTCACTTAACCGGCAACTTAATACGTATGCGCTCGCGGCCAGTGCGGCAGGAGTGAGCGTGCTGGCGCTGGCGAGGGCCTCCGAGGCGAAGGTTGTCTATACCGAAACACATCAGGCGACGCACGCTGGCGTGCCCTTGTACATTGATCTCAACCACGACGGTACCAAGGATTTTGTACTGCGCACGACGTATTATGCGGGCAGCTCGTGCTTCGTAGGGCTCGACGTCTCCGGATACCGCAACACGAACAACGCGGTCGCCGGGAAACGGTTCAGTCGCAGCAGCTATTTTCTTTCTGCTGCCTACGCTTTGCCCGCCGGCGCCCGAGTCGGACCAAAAAGCAAATTCTCCGTTCGCTTCCCATTCATGGCAGAGGAGCTCTTCAACCGAATTCACAGCAGCCAGTATTCCGACGTGGGCCCATGGGTGGGCAAAGGCCAGGGCGTCAGGAATCGATACTTGGGACTAAAGTTCGTCATTCACGGTAAAGTTCACTACGGCTGGGCCAGGCTGAGCGTCACCCTGGGACACCATCGCCAATTCGACGATGTGAGCGGCACTCTGACTGGCTATGCCTATGAGACGGTCCCGAATAAGGCCATCATTACCGGAACGACGAAAGGCCAAGATGTACTTGTGTTCCAACCTGACGTGCTGGGAGGGTTGGCTCGAGGAAAGAAATAACGGCCGTCCCAGCGGTTGCAAAATCGCGATCACGAAGAAATCCGGGTCGAGAACCCATTGCAAGACGATGATGGCAATGAAGTCAGGTTTAGGAATTGTGGAAGAAAGCTGCGATTGTCATTTCGGTTTGGGTCGTGTCGGTCGCGGTTTATTTTGAATTCTTTGCCAAGACCCTATGAGCATAGCTTTACTGGAATTCTGACCCGTCCCGGTTCCAACGGGGTGAGGCAAATCCTCTTGCGACCAAAATCATGCGACGCGTAATCGAGGTATATCCCGTCCAGTAGTGAGTCGTTGGAGACGTTCAGATAGCGCGATGAGTTTCTTCGACTCCAGTTCGCGCTCCAAGTGCTTCAGTTTTTTGCGGATTTCCTGCGGCTGATGATTCGCTTCTTTGTTCATTGGGAGAGTCCTTTGAGGCACAAGCCTACTATTCTCAGCCTGTGTTGTCCACGTGCCATTACCGCTGCGGCGTCGCATCTTATTTTATCTGCCTCGACTGTGATTTGTACTTCGGCACCTTAATTTTTGCTGCAGCTGGGATCGAATCCTGAAATTGTGATGCTTCGGTTCGAGTAGGTGAAAGATCTCGTTAGCCATTAGGAACGTCACTGAGGAATCGCCCTCGTGGCAGCGAGCGTCCGAAGTCAAGTGGCCTTCGTCGTTTCGTCGATTTGTGATCGCATTCCGTTCGCAGTTTGAGTTGCGGAAACGGGACGGCTCGTATGCCGTCCGGAGAAAAACACCCTAAAAGCTGTCTGTGGAGTGCTGCGGTACATTTTCTCTGGTCCGGTTGTGAAGGCAAGAAGTGAAGAATTGCGGCGATTTGGTGCGATTCTCAAGGACGACGCAGTGAGATTTCTCTGCAGTCCAGACTGTGTGGCGGAGAGGGAGGGATTCGAACCCCCGATACCCGTTAAGGTATGTCCGCTTTCGAGGCGGATCGTTTCAACCACTCACGCACCTCTCCGCGTGAAAAACTTTCGTCGTGGCGTGTGGTCAGCTGCCAGCGACTGCGAATTCGGAACAACTCATCCCTTGAACCGTCGCCGGCCCGTTCGTTTTTCGAACGGGACTACGTTTAGAAATCCTGTTTCTTCTCTTCTCGTCGGGTGCGAAAGAACGATTGCATCAGTTCCGCACACCGACCTGCAAGAACTCCTCCCCGAAACTCCATTCGATGATTCAAGCTGGGGTGATTCAATACTTGCATGACCGAATGAATTGCTCCGGCTTTCGGGTCATCCGCTCCGTACACCAAGCGTTTCAGGCGGGCATGGACGGCCGCGCCGGCACACATGGGGCACGGCTCAATTGTAACAAACAGCTCGCAGTCTCCCAGGCGATGGTTGCCCAACTTCGCACCGGCTTGGCGCAGGGCGATGATCTCCGCGTGGGCAGTAGGGTCGGAGTCCGCCAGATTCCGATTCCAGCCCTGGCCAACAATTTTGCCCGCGTGAACCACGACGGCGCCCACCGGAACTTCACCCGCTTCGAGCGCACGATGCGCGGCGCGGAGGGCTTCTTCCATCCAGAGTTCGTCGTTGGCGGTGGCTTGCGGCTGTTGGCTATTCCTCATCGCAGATGGGTATTGTAGCGGGTCGTGACCACAGCGATCGCTCTTGACTTCCACTTTAGGACGGCGTAACGTCGGCTGCGAATTTCAGCATCCATCCCTTGCGATCGAAGGAGGCTGTTCATGGTTTCCCTTGCCGCTCTTTGGATTCCCATTGTCGTGTCGGCGGTTATCGTCTTTGTAGCCAGTTCCATCATGCACGCGGTGTTGAAGTACCACCAGAGCGACTGCCATCAACTCAGCGACGAAGATAAGTTCCTGGGGGCACTGCGGGCATCAAATCCACAGCGTGGTTTCTACGTTTTTCCCTACTGCTTGCCTAAAGATATGAAGTCGCCGGCGGCTATAGAAAAATATAAGCAGGGGCCAGTCGGGTTTATGACGATCATGCCGAGCGGAATGCCGGTCATGCCGAAGTTTCTTGGGCAATGGTTTGCTTTTTGTTTGGTGATTAGTTTCTTTGTCGCTTACATTACCGGACGCACAGTTGCGCCGGGCACCGATTATCTGGCGGTATTCCGAGTCGCTGGGACGGTGGCGTTTATGGCTTATGGGCTAGGAAATTTGAGCAATGGCATTTGGAAGGGCCAAACTTGGTCGATGACCATCAAGGAAGTTATGGATGGCCTGATTTACGGCTTGTTGACTGCCGGGACTTTCGGGTGGCTTTGGCCGCGGTAGAGCTGCGAGCTATTTTGCGAACTTCAGCGTCTTTCACCACAGAGCACCCTAGGGTTTACGTAGAATCAAGGCATGAGTGCCTGAAGCAAGGAGCGGCGCCAGCTCGCAGTACATCTTCAGGATACGAGGAGGGAAATATGCGATTACAGAATCTTTGCTTCGTGATTGCACTGTCGCTTCTTTCGACGGGAGCATTCTCCAATCTCGCAGCGCAGACTGAGAATGTTGCTCCCAACTCTGATTTGCCGCAGACGTTCTCGGCGACCGCCATTGGTCAGGCAGGGGCCCTGGGCGGAAAGAGTTTTGGAGTCACGGTCTACGTCACGGGCTGGACCAGCAATCAGGACGCCCACGATTTTGCGGCAGTGCTTAAAAAGAGCGGTCCGGACGGACTGGTCAGCGCGATGGAAAAAGCCAAAGATGTGGGGCGCGTCGCCCCGACAGGCTCAGTTGGTAACGGTTTTCGGTTTGCGCGGCTCAGGCCGGGCAAGGCGGGCGGCAGCAAAATCATCATGGTGACCGACCGCCCCATCTCGCTCGGCGAAGTGTACAACGCTTCAAGAACCCGCGACTATCCATTTGGAATTGTGGTTCTGGATCTGGATAAAGATGGAAACGGATCGGGAACCCTTGCGCCGATTTGCAAAGTCAAGTTCAACAAGAAGGATGAACTGGAAATCGAGCACTTCGGCCAGAAGCCCTTCCGCCTCGCCAACGTGCGAAAAATGAAATAGCGGCACGGGAGCGCACGGTCCAGCCTTCAAAGGGCTGGGCCCGGCGGACTATGGAGGCTTCACGAAGTGGCGCGCAGCCTTCGGCCTTTGCTTTGGTCGGCGCGGAAGCGCAACAACGCGGCGATGTTTCCGGCGCGGTCGAACTCGGGATTGTCCTTCACATATACCAATTCCGTGTCGCGACGAATGACCGCCGGTATGATCGCATCGGTAACGTCGGCAATTTCGCGTGTCTCGCCGCCGCAGGTCGCACAAAACTGCACCATGTGCGCATCGATGTGACCACAGGCAATGCACTGCGCCGCCAGATGCGAAAACTTTTCGCCGATGAGCAACGTCTGCACTTCGCCCAGCTCCAGCGAGCGCAAAACGCGGCGCAGTCCGGTCACGCCGTGGCGATTACTCTTGGCTTGACTGATCGCTTCCGCAGCAAGTTCGTGGCAACGCTGGTCGAGCGCCTGCTGCACGATGCGGCTGGCATGTTCTCGAATCTTTTCGTTCGCCATCTTGCCGACGTCCGCCGAGAAGCGGCCCAGCAGTCGCTTTTTCACATAGGGATGCAGTTGAGCTTCAAGTTCGCGCCAGCTTGTCTCGTGACAGCCGACGATCAACTTCTCAAACCATCCCTTCTCGAGAGCTTCGCTCAAATGCTCCGCTACGCTTTTGAAATGGTGCAGGGCCTCGTCATCAACGCGACGCTCGGCGTGGCCTGCGTCATATCCGTTGTAGCCGTCGCCCCGGCCTTGCCGAGCCGGAAGAGCGCGAAACATGCCTGCACGCTCTTTCAATTCGTTCAAGCGCAAGTCAAAAAAGCGGGCCTTCTGCCGATCCACCAAGATCACGCACAAATCTGGTTGCGCTGCGAGCAGTGTAGCCAAGGGTTTTAGATGGAATTGGTCGCTCACGAAGAGCTGAGTACCTGGCAACTGCGAAGGCAAGTCAAACTCGCGCCACCAATTGTTACTCCCACAGGAGAACACTGCTTTAGCACGCGCTTGATTGCCGCGCAAACCTTCCGCCAACTCCAGAATGCGATTCAAGTCAGAACGGGTGCTGCCATTCTTGCCGTTCTTCTCGGCCTCGCGCTGAGCGTTGCGCACCAGATCTTTGGCCAAGATGACTTCTTCGCGATGGGATTTGTTCTGAGGCGAGTGAGGCTCGAAGTAAAAACTAACCGCGGAATCCTCACGCCTCGTGCATTGGAACTGAGCTAGCTCACGAATGTCTTCGCGGGTAATCATCAAGATTTTCTCCTGCGACGGTTGCTTCCTAGCCTCTGCCTGACCGCGCCAAGAGACGCGGTCCGATCCGTTTGTCATTCGAACGACTGGCGAGTGCGGCTGAACCACGCAGATGGGACTGCGCCGACTCAATACGGTTTCGCACCTCGTCAATCTGGTGATCCGTAATCGCGGCAATCTCATCGACAGAAAAGCCCTCAATCGCATACAGGATGAATGCCTCGCGATCAGGGCGCTTGACGCCGGCGAGGGCAAACTCTACAAGTTTGACCATTTCATCCGAAGAAGCAATGTCTTCCGGCGTGGCCGTGCGGCGGTCGGCAATCACATTTTCTCCGGTCAAGGTTTCGTCCGGCTGATGAAACTGAAGTCCTGGCTCATCGCTGGCGCGTACGTTCGGTTTACGTGCGGAGTCCTCCAGGTGAACCGATACCCCCCTGTCCGGTTCCGCCGCAGAGAGATCGGCGATAGAGTGGAGCGCCAACCGGTACAGCCAGGGCTCAAGGCCTATACGTTCGGGCATCTCGCCCGCAGTGCTCAAGGCGCGCGCGATAGCTTCGTCGATCACTTCATCCTTAGTGACGACATCCATCGTGATCTCTTCCGCCGTTTCCCGGAAATAAAGCTCGCGCTCGACAAAACGCTCCAGGCGGCCAAGATTGGCATTCACATAAGAACGGATATCATCGGAAGAGACTACCGGAACCGAGACCGAAGCGACCGTTTCTTCGAAGGGAGTTTGCCGATCTGCGCGAAAGCCAGCGACCCGACGCCGTTGCCACTTATGAGAGCTGCGCAGTAGATCTTTGTGTTTGCTGATCTGCTGCAACAGATCGTCAAAGGCCGCTTTTACCGCCGAGGCCGCACTGGAAGCCGATTTCTGCGCCGCCATTTGGCCCGACGGCAGCCGCAAATTTAGCGAAACGCTGGTGCCCGCACGCGGCGCACTCTGCTCCACAACACCTTTCAGATGCACCAATTCAGGCCGGAAGACTCGAAGCCGTTTGCGCAGTTTATCTATGAGGTGATGGATTTCTTTTTCGACGAGAGGAGTCTTGCGGTTCCTGTAACTAATATGGACATTCATGCCAGGCCTCGGATCGCGAGAGCAGATCCCGCGAAGATTTCCGGTCCCTTACAACACAAATTCTACACCCCGCAGAAAACAGAAAAACTAAAATTTGAACTGCGTTTGGAAACCTTAGTGTTATGTGATCTTCGTACTTGACTCACACAGTTTCCGGGAGTATGGACTGGGCGTCGCGGGGAATCTCACATGCACTTTCGTTCGGAGATCAATTGTTACTTTGCGGATGGCCAGCCTAGATGTTCCCTACACTGCGACGGTAACCGAGGTTTCCGTCCGAGTCACCGGGCGGTAGAGCGTGTCGCGTTCGATGGCCTCGCGTCCGGCTTCGCGGATCAGGCGTACTAAGTCTTCCCGGCGCATGCCCTGCGGAGTAGTTGCACCGGCGTCGTGGTAAATCTTTTCTTCGATCACGGTGCCGTCGATGTCGTCAGCACCAAAGCGCAGAGCAATCTGGGCGATCTTCGCGGTCATCATCTGCCAGTAGGCTTTGATGTGTGGAAAGTTGTCCAGCACCAGCCGGCTTACCGCAATCTGCTTGATGTCGAGCATGCCGGTGGTTTTTGGCAGATGTTGCAGCACAGTATTGTCGGGATGGAATGCCAGCGGAATGAATGTCTGAAAGCCCCCGGTTTCGTCCTGCAAATCTCGCAGCTTGAGCAGATGATCCACCCGGTCTTCGTCGTTCTCCACATGGCCGTACAACATGGTTGCGTTGGATTTCAACCCCATCTGATGCGCAAGTTTCGCAGTCTCCAACCACTGGCTTCCGTCGATTTTGTGATCGCAAATGATGTGGCGAACGCGGTCGGCGAAAATCTCCGCTCCGCCCCCCGGAAGTGAATCGACACCTGCGGCCTTCAGTTGCTGCAGCGTTTCGCCAATCGAAAGTTTGGCCCGCTTGGCCAGATACGCCACCTCAACCATGGTAAAGGCCTTGAGATGAACTTGTGGGAAGCGGTGCTTCAGGCCCGCGATGAGATCGAGAAAATATTGAAATGGCAGATCGGGGTGCAGTCCACCGACAATGTGAAATTCTGTAACGGCTTCGCTGTAACCGGAAGCGGCGGTCTCGAATGCTTCTTCCAACGCCATGGTGTAGGCGCCCGGCGTGTCTTTCTTGCGACCAAAAGCGCACAGACGGCAAGCGGCGACACATACGTTCGTGGGATTGATGTGGCGATTGACGTTGAAGTAGGTTCTATCGCCGTGCATCCGTTCGCGCACCGTGTTCGCGAGCCAGCCGACCGCGAGAATGTCTCCCGTACGGTAGAGCGCGAGAGCGTCGTCGTCGTTGAGGCGCTGGCGGCTCAAGACTTTGTCCTTGATGGCGTGAAGCCGTTGGTCGTCGCTCTGGAATGAGTGGCTGGGCATTGCCTCGATGATACCAAAGTCGCAAGTCCAACGAACGCACTTTCCTTCGTGTGATTTCGTGTCCCTTGTGTTCATTGCTCTAGGGCGTGCAGCGGAAACTGATTCTCAGGCGGCCGTCATTTCCCCAGTAAAACGTCCCCAGCAAGGCATAAGCAAAACACAATCGAGATCACGCCGTTCATGGTGAAGAACGCGGCATTCAGCTTGGAGAGATCGCGGGGCGAGATCAGCGAGTGTTCGTAGATAAGGAGTGCAGCGACCGCAACGACTCCGGCCAACGCCAACTTCCCTAACCCAAAGACTGCCATCAATGCGACCAGAAACACCAGCATCAGCACGTGAAATACGCGAGAGATCCAGAGCGACTTGCTGACGCCCCAGTGTCGCGGGATGGAGTGCAACCCAGCCTGGCGATCGAAATCAAAATCCTGACAGGAATAAAGTATGTCGAAGCCGGCGCCCCAAAAGGTCACCGCGGCGGTCAGCAGTAGGATCCGCGGATCGAGCGATCCGCGCACCGCGATCCAGGCGGCGGAAGGCGCAATTCCCATAGCGAATCCTAAAACCAAATGTGACCAGCGAGTAAAGCGCTTGGTATAGGAGTACAGCAACACAACCGCGAGGGCCACCGGAGAAAGCAAAAACGACAGCCGGTTAAGTTGCGAGGCCGCGAAAACAAATACCGCGCAGGAGACAAGCACGAACGTGGCGACGAAGCTGGGCGATAACACCCCGGCGGGGAGAGCGCGAGTTTGGGTTCGTGGGTTCGCGGCATCAATTGACGCGTCGGCGAGCCGGTTGAACGCCATGGCCGCCGAGCGTGCAGCTACCATGGCGACGACGATCCACGCTAATGCGTGCCCACTCGGAAGGCCGTTGGCGGCCAGCATCGCGCCGCAGAGAGCGAAAGGCAGCACGAAGATCGAGTGCTCCCACTTGATCATCTCCAGGGTCACGCGCAAGTTATGAAAGATCGGCACAGTGAAATTGTAAAGGCTGTTATGGGGTGGTGTCGCGCAAGTTCGCGAAGGATGGCAGTACTCGGTGGCAGCAACGGTTTCCTCTTCATCGCCGCCAACCGACATTTACCAGCCGAAGCGATATCCGTGCTCGCCGATCAGCGGTACAAATCGGCAGCTCTCTAACTTCGTTAGCACGAGATTGCCAGCCTGCTTGCGCACCAACTGCAACTCCTGCGTGTGTGCCGGACCCACTGGTATCACCATGCGGCCGCCTTCGCGCAATTGCTCGAAGAGAGTTGGTGGGACTCGCGGCGCGGCGGCAGAAACGACAATGGCGTCGAAGGGAGCATGCTCGGGAAGACCGCGGCTACCATCACCGAGCAATACTTTTATGTTTTGGTATCCAAAGTTGGTGAGAAGCGCCTCCGCATCGCGAAATAGCGATGGCTGTCGTTCCAGCGAGTAGACTTGCCGAGCCAGCTCCGCAAGCAAGGCGGTTTGATAACCAGAACCGGTGCCGATTTCCAATACGATATCGGTGGCCGCAAGGCTCAGCGCCTCCAACATGATGGCCACGATGTAAGGCTGAGAAAGAGTCTGTCCTTCGCCGATCGGGAGAGGATGGTCCTCGTACGCCTGATCGCGATATTGGCGCGGAAACAAATTCGTGGCGCGGCACGAGTGACATCGCAGCCAGCACACGCTCGTCGCGGATTCCGCGATCACGCAGCTGCGACTTCACCATGCTCTGGCGTTTCGCGAATAAGGGTCGGTCTGCGTTTCTCCCGCCATGTTCCCCGCCTTCAGAATAACGCGATCGCAAAACCGCTGATGAACGGTTTCTAGTACCATGCATGGGGAACCAGCGAGTCATGATCTAAGAAGATCTTCTGGGTGAAAATGAGGATGGAACAGTGAGTGAAGTAGAACGTTACGCGCCGGGCTGGCCGGGAATTGCGGCACGATGGACTTCGAGCGCAAAGAGCGGCGTTGGAACCGCATTGAATCAGCACAGCCGCGTGTGGTTCACCACCAGCCACGGCATCCTGAACGAGGTTTACTATCCGCGCGTAGACCAGGCGTGCACCCGCGATTTGGGACTCATTGTCACCGACGGCAAGAGTTATTTTTCCGAGGAGAAGCGCCACTGCAAATTTGAAAACAAGCCCATCACGCCCGGCATCCCGGTATATGAGTTCGTAAACACCGACCTGCAGGGGCGATACCGAATCGAGAAAGAAGTGCTGACCGACCCTTACCGCAATGTCGTACTGCAGCGGATTCGCTTTGTACCGCTCCAGGGAAAATTGTCCGATTATCATCTTTACGCTCTGCTCTCGCCCCATCTCGTCAATGGGGGCGCCGAAAATACCGGCTGGGTGGGCGATTACAAGGGTGTGCCGATGCTCTTCGCGAAGCGCGGACAATGTGCTCTGGCTTTTAGTTGTTCGCCGCACTGGAAGAAAATGTCGGTTGGTTTTGTGGGAACCTCTGACGGGTGGCAAGATCTCTCCAGGAATTTTCAGATGGCGTGGGACTACACTCGCGCCGAAAACGGCAACATCGCACTGATCGGAGAAATTGACCTGATCGTTTGTGGTGGAGAGTTCGTGCTTGGGCTTGGGTTTGGCGGCATCACAGCGGAAGCCGGGCAGCAAGTGCGTTCAAGTTTGCTGGAGTCCTTTCCAGACTTACGAAGGCACTACGTCATGCAATGGGAGAATTGGCAGAAAACGCTACTGCCGCTCGATGAACCCAAACGGGAACGCGATCTCTACCGTGCCAGCGTCGCGGTATTGCGCACGCATGAATCGAAAGATTTTTTGGGCGGAGTCATTGCCAGCCTTTCGATTCCGTGGGGATTCGACAAGGGTGATGAGGACCTCGGAGGATATCATCTGGTCTGGCCGCGCGACCTGGTGGAAACTGCATTCGGGTTCCTGGCTGCCGGCGCACAATCAGATGCCTTGCGAGTGCTGCGATATCTCGAATCCACGCAAGAAGCTGATGGCCACTGGGCACAGAACATGTGGTTGGATGGGCGTCCTTACTGGAGCGGCCTGCAAATGGATGAGGCTGCCTTTCCTCTTCTGCTTCTGGATTGCTTGCAGAGGGAAGCTGCCAGCCATTTGGGGGATTTACAACGTTGGTGGGTGATGGCTCGGCGCGCCGCTGGTTTCATCGTGCGCAACGGGCCGGTGACGGATCAGGACCGCTGGGAAGAAGATGCGGGTTACTCACCTTTCACGCTAGCGGTGGAGATTTCCGGTCTGTTGGCCGCGGCAGACTTTGCGGACGTCGTCGGAGAGAAGACAATGGCCAATTATCTTCGCGAAACCGCAGACAGTTGGAACGACAGCGTCGATCGCTGGACTTACGCGAAGAACACCGACTTGGCGAAGCAGGTCGGGGTTGATGGCTACTACGTGCGCATCGCGCCGCCAGAATCCGAGTGTGCGGCTTCTCCTTCCGAAGGGTTTGTGCCCATCAAGAATCGGCCGCCTGGGCAGAGCCTCGAAAAGGCTACACACCTGGTAAGTCCAGATTCATTGGCGCTGGTGCGATTCGGCCTGCGCGCACCGGACGACCCGCGAATCCTGAATACGGTTAAGATGATCGACGCATTGTTGCGTGTGCAATTACCGCAGGGACCGTGTTGGTATCGCTACAACGGCGACGGTTATGGCGAGCATGAAGACGGATCGTCCTTTGATGGTACAGGGATCGGCCGGCCCTGGCCGTTGCTGGCGGGCGAACGCGCTCACTATGAAATTGCAGCGGGGCGGCCTCAGGCTGCGGAGGAGCTTTTACGCGTGATGGAATTCTCTACCGAGGACGGGCGAGTAATTCCGGAACAAGTGTGGGATACGACCGCGATACCCGCGCGGGAATTGTTTCCAGGCAAGCCGACCGGATCGGCGAGTCCGCTAGTGTGGGCGCATTCCGAGTACATCAAGTTGCGGCGTTCTCTGCGCGATGGAAGAATTTTCGATCAGCCGCCGCAGACCGTGCAGCGGTACCTGGTCGAGAAGAAAAAGTCGACTCATTTCGGATGGCGCTTCAACAATAAGTGCCGGACGATGCCGCGCGCAAAGAAATTGCGAATGGTGCTGCCGGCGGCTGCGCAAGTGCGTTGGAGCCTGGACAATTGGCAGACGTTACAAAACGTCACAACCAGCGACACCGGCTTGGGCACCTACATAGCAGACCTGCCGACCGATCAATTGGCCCCCGGTCGAGAAATTGTCTTCACCTTCTACTGGCAGCAAGAACAACGATGGGAAGGAACCAACTATTTCGTAGAAATCGAAGGCGACGACTAGCGCCGGCGCCAACCGAGTGGTCGCGAGACGCCACTTCAGAGCGACAAAGCTACATATTTAGCCGGTGTACACCAGTTCCACGACGGTGCAATCGTCACTCAAAGGCGTACCGCCGCAAAAATCAGATATCGCAGTAAAGATCTGCTCCAACGATCCAGTCTTCGCAGCGATCTCCAGCCGGGAATCCTCGAAGAAATCTCCGTGGGCATTTTCGGCTTCGGTTACGCCGTCGGTCACCAGTATCAGGCGATCACCCGCTTTCAGCTGGCAATGGTCGCTCTCGTACGTGGCATCCGGCAACAATCCCACCGGCAGATTACCGTGTGACGGCCTCTGCACACCGCTTGCGGAAACCACCAGAGGAGGGACGTGCCCGCAATTCACATACTCCAGTTCACCATTGCTGCGAATACGAGCGATGATCACTGTCGCGTATTTTTCACCAATATGTTTATGAGTAAAAAAGCGGTTCACGCCGGTTACGATCTCAGTCAGCGGCATTCCCGCCATGAGTTGCGAATAAATCATGCCTTGCAAAGTGGAGGCGAGCAGCGCCGCTGAAACTCCTTTGCCGCTCACATCGGCGAGCACAATCGTCAGACCCTCTTCCGTGTTCACGGCATCGAAGAAATCGCCACCGATCTCTTTGCAGGAGAGATTTCTTCCGTCGAGCCGAGCAAAAGGAACTTCAGGGATGGTCACCGCCATCAGCCGCTGCTGAATGGACGCCGCAATGGACAACTCTTGCTGATATCGCCGCGAAGCCTCCTCAGCTTGCACCAGCCGCGCATTCTCGATCAGCGACGCGGCTTCAGTCGCGATTGCGTGAAGAATGTCATTGCTGACGCCGGAGATGTCGCGTGAGGCGAAACGGGAATCCAGGTATAGAGCGCCCATGGCTTCGGATACGACGGCAGCCGCCGGGGCGTCAGTATCGCGCGTAGTCTGCACCTGCGGTTTGCGCAGCGGCATGCAGATCACAGTGCGCAGATCGTAAGCCACAATACTTTTGCGACCCGTAAGATCGGCAGAGCGACTGGTATCAGTGAGCACGAATTCTGAGTTCGACTTCAACGCGTCTTCCAGAATCGAGCGCGAGATGGTTTTATCATCGAGCAGCGGCTCCGCCTTGGAGTTGCGCCCGGCCGCCAATCGCAATTCCCCTTGCGGGTTCTTCATGTAGACGTAAGCTCGTTCCGCCCGCGTCAGCTTTAGCGTCACGTCCAGCAGGGTCATCAGAATTTCATCGAGCACGCCGATCGTGTTCAGCTTCCGCGCGGCTTCCAGAAAAAGGATCAGTTTTTCCAGGTCGGTGGTTTCATCCGAGATGTGCATCCCGGAAATCTGGCTGAGAAATTCGCGGGCAGAATTGGTGGTCCCATGCTGGGGATTGAAAATCACGTACGCGACTTCGCGCACGCCGAATTCCAGCCGGTCGTTCCGCTCCAGAACTTTGCGGTCCACGCGCTCGCCATTGACGAACGTGCCATGCTTGCTGCCCTGATCGACCACGCTGAAAACGCTGTTCTCAGAGACAATTACCGCGTGATCGCGGGACACGCGGGGATCGGCAATGACCAGATCCTTATCAACCTTTCGCCCCACACTGAACGGACTGTGATCAAGGTTGATGACTCGCTGATCATTCCCCTGGACAAACACCAGCGTCGGAAAGATTCCCGAGCCGGTTCCCGAGGGCGGGCCGATGATAGTTTGGAAAGACATATGGCGCTGGCAACGCTCCTTGAGCGGGTTACAGGAATAATGACAGTATCGAACGCCGGTGGGAAGAGGCTAAAACGGGTTCATCGATCCGCCACCACAAACACGGCTATTCAAGCCGCCCCGCGATGAAACGCCCCAATCGCCTCCTGTTCAGTGTCGTACACTTCGAAGACCGTAACCAATTTGGTGATTTGCAAAACATCGCGCAAGCGTTGGCCCAGCCCGGTTAACTTGATATCGGCGCCCGCAGCGCGCGCCGACGAATATACGCCGACCAGCATGCCAAGACCGCCGCTGTCGAGATAGGCCACGTCCGCCAAGTTCAATACGACCTCCCGGGTGGACTGCAGCAACGCCTTCAGGCTTTCTCGGAGAGCGGTAGCTTCTTCCCCGAAGACGATGCGTCCATGACACGACACGATGGTGACTCCGTCGGCCTGTCGCTCGTCGATCTTCAGATTCATAACCACAACCTCCGATACCATCAGTGTCCGAGAAGCCTAACGCGGGCGGGCGGGAGAATGCAAGTTACAGCCTACCGGGAAACCTGATCCGTTGATTCTTGTGATGCTCTGACATAGGCCGCTGACGAGGACGACGCTCACCGCCAAATCCGGTGCTGATGCCGACGGTGACTAATCGCCAATTCCCGGCTCTGCTAAATCGCGGAAGGTGCACGCAAGAAGCAGAGCTACGCAGAGCGGAATCGCCAGGCTCGTCCACAGCGGAACGGCCCAACCTTGCTGCACACGTGTAGCCGGCAAGAAAAGGGATGCAATCGTCAGTGCGCTAGCAGCCAGCCAAGGCCATGAAACCACCAAGAACGAAGCTGCAAATATGGCGCGAATCGCGCTTCCCTTCTTCCAGATCACCCGCCAATCGTGCGCCACCATCAGGATTCCCGGTAGCAGAAGCACCTGATTGTACGGAGCTGCTTTGGGGGCGACCACAACCGTGACCGCTAGAACGAGTGCGAGCATCACAGTAAAAACGGGTGAATCGACTCCAACACGCCGGAGTTTCCAACCCATGAATCCCAGCGCCACCACCGCCAAGACGGCTAGCACTCGAGCCCATTGTGGCGCCACCATCAGGTCGAGAACTGAGCCCGCGCCGTCGTTGTACTGTCGATAAGCGATGATGGCTTCGCGAAAACGCCAGATCCATCCCGGCAGCCAATACTCTGCAGCCACGAAAAGAATTGTCAGGGCTGACGTAAATCCCCAAACGAAGTTCTGCCGGAGACGCCAATCGCTGAAGGCCCAGACCAGAAGCCAGACAATCACCGGCAAAACGAGCTGCGGCTTAATCGTAGCCAAGGCCAGCAAGATTCCCGCCAGCGCAAAATAGTTGCGCACAAGCGCCAAGGCACACGCTGCGATTAGTCCGGCGACCAGCAGGCTGAGCTGTTGAAGCTTGATTCCCTGCAACACCGGGAAACTCCCCAGTGCGAGCACGGTGAGGGTCGCGGTCGTCATGTGGGAGGGTTTCCACCGCATCGCACGTAACCAAAGCAGTACGGTTGCGCCCGTCAGCGCCACAAGAAACCAGCAAAATCCAGTTTGCACTATGGAAAACGGAAATCCGACAGTCGGTGCGAGAACAAAAACAACATATAGCGGATACGCGAATCCCTGTTGATCCTTGGGGTCTTGTGGCCGCGTCGGATCTAACAGCGCGACCGTAATACCCTATCTGGATCTCGCGCGTAATCTCCGGGCTGTATGGGTCGCGATGATGAAACAACAATTCTCTGGCCCCCAGCCAGCGAGGGTAGAGATCGGAAAGATTTCCCCGCGGAGTCCCGTTGATCGCAGCTTCCAGCTGCTGGTGCACGATCTAAACATGCTGCACGTAAAACCACATGCTTCCCGCCATGAGCAGGCTTGCCGCCAAAATGAACTTGGAGTTTTTTTTCAATCTAGAAACCATTGCAAGATGTAAGGCGGCCCACCCTTTTTGCTCGTATTTCGCAGTCGATTCCCCACGCCAGCACCAACAGGATCAAGGCGAGCAGACTCAAGGCGCCGAATCGCAACCAGAGAATCATCTGCAGGGGCGTGAAGAACAACAGACAGATCGAGCCGAGCACAGCGATGCGGCTCCAGTCGCGACTCCACGCATTCGCGCTCAACTCGTTAACCAAGAGCAAAACTGGCAAAAACAATAGGCTCAAGATCGTAAGCATATGCGTGATAACTCACGAGTACGGTCACTACACTGAACAGAGAAAATCCCAAATCAAATGTCGGGTCAGTGGCACATATTCGCCACTTTGCCGATACGAGCAACAACAAACCGAGCGACAAAACCGCGATCACACCGTTGCTGACTGTTGGGGAGGCGCGCCCTGCCAAAAGTATGCCAACCAGCCCACGCAAGTTCGGCATATTCGCAGGCACAATGGAACCGTGTCCTCCGATCGCTTCCAAGTGCAAAACGTAGCCGGGGTAGGCGAGGATGCCCTCCCACCCTACTACCGCTAAAGAAATCAATCCCAGACCAACGGCCACCGATACGAAGCCCGAGAGCACCCTCCATTTTTTTTGCAGAAGAAGAATGAGCACGAAAGGGAAAACAAGATGAAAACGGAACAACCCGAGTCCGAGGCAACACCCTGCCGTGAATTCGGCGTTCTTTTTGAGCGCGGCATAAGTGAGGCCGAACAACAATAGCAGGACGATGACATCCTGGCCCTGCAATAGGCCAATAAATATCGGGAAATATGCCAGCGCAGCCAGCAGGCACAATGAAACCGGAAGTCGCGAAAGCAGCCTCACATTCGGTCGCAGAACAAGCGATAAGACCCCCAGCATAACCAAACTTATGAAGTCCCAGAGTAAGTAAGCCGCGAAATAGGGTATCTTGGCGAACGGGACGAAAACCAGCGCTTCGAAAGGCGGATGATTGTAAGGCAGCGGCCCCTGCCGGATATGCACCAGCGGGGCGAATTCCTGCTGGACGCGAAATTGCAAATCACTGTCATAGAGATGACCGCCAAGTCCCTGCCCAACGATCTTCCCGGCGGAATAAAATATGGCGAAATCGGAGTAGCCGTTTCGCACCTCGCGTCGAAGCTCCCAAGCCAGCAACCCATGGAGCGCCACCATGCCTAGCAGGTAGAGCAGAAGGGCGGGTTTTAGTCTTGCGGTTTTCGTCGGCATCGCCATTCGACTGCAGGGTAACTAGAAAGTGCGACACGCAATATTTCTGTGAGCGAGGCGATTCTATACCGTGGACAGTCGCACAAGGTATCATCCTCGCACCGGTGATTGCGATCCTTCAGACTCGACGCGTGTTCGTTGCCATTCTTGCATTAGGCCTTCTTGCGATGGCGGTGCGGGGCGTGGCTGATCCGGACATATGGTGGCATCTGCGGACGGGGCAACTCATCGCACAGACCCACGCCGTTTTCCGCACGGATCCGTACTCCTTCACTCGCTATGGTCAACCCTGGGTCGATCATGAATGGTTATCGCAAGTTCTTATCTTTGGTCTATACAAGCTCGCTGGGTGGAGCGGACTGATCGTTGGATTCGCTTTCGTTACCGCTGCGGCGTTTATGATTGTTTACCTGCGTTGTCCAGCACATCCTTATGTAGCGGGTGTGATCACGGTAATAGGAGCGTCGGCGTCGGCTCCGAGTTGGGGCGTTCGCCCTCAAATGCTCACTCTTTTGCTGGCAAGTGTGCTGCTGCTGATTTTGGAGCGTTCATATCAACGCCCCAATCTTCTTTGGTGGACGCCGACGCTAATGCTGCTATGGGTAAATCTTCACGCCGGATATGCGTTGGGGATCGCATTGCTGTTGGTGTTCTTGATCGGCGACGCGTTGGATGCGGCTTTTGGGTTCAAAGAAAACTACATCGGCGCCGGATGGCCTTACCTCGCCCGAATGCGAAACCTTGCTGCGATAATTGTTGTCTGCATAGCGATCGTGCCCCTGAACCCATACGGGACCCGCATGTACGCCTACCCATTCGAGACACTGAGATCACCCGCGATGCAAACCTACATCGGAGAATGGTTTTCTCCGAACTTTCACGACCATGATTATTGGCCTTTGCTGCTGATGATCCTGCTGACGATCGCGCTACCTGCGGTTTCGCCACGCCGCTTAAGTCCTCGAGAAATCCTGCTCCTGTGTTTTGCTACTTACGCAGCGCTGCGTTCTGTACGACACATTCCGATCTACTCCATTATTGCGATCCCGATCCTCAGCGCGACGGCGCTAGCCTGGCTGGAAGGCTTGCGGGTGGCGCGGCGATTCCGAATCCAGGCGACTCACTTGACTCGGGCTAAGATGTGCTTCAACGCAACGTTGCTGGCAGGAATGTTGGTTTTCATGTTGGCGCGAGTTCGCTTCGTCGCAAGCCGGCAGTCGGAAACCGAAGCGGCGAAATTTCCGGCAACCGCGGTTTCATTCCTCGCCGCTCACCGACCGCCCAGCCCCGTGCTGAACCACTACAATTGGGGTGGATACTTCATCTGGAAGCTCTATCCTGAATACAAGGTTTTCGTGGACGGCCGAGCTGATCTGTACGGCGACGCTTTCATGAACGAACTGGCCTCGACTTATTACCTGAAAGGAAGTTCGTGGCAGAAAACATTCGAAGAGTGGGGGATCAAGACGGTAGCTCTTCCCCCAGATGCTCCATTGGTAACGGCGTTAGCGGCCCTGCCGGATTGGAAGACAATCTACGCCGACAATCAGGCTGTCATCTTGACTAAAGCCAAGTAGGGAGTTCAAATCTAGATTCTCCCCCAGAATCGGCATGGCCATACTTATGGCCGAGGAAATCAGGTAGATTTCCTCAAAAATCATGTAAAACAGGCATTTACACAGGTGATAGACGGGTCTCCACTGACCTTACCTGGCGATTTCCTGAGAAACTATGGTCACTACCGGAAGCCTGCGAAATGCACGAATTGTCACTCGAACCCGGAGGCATCAAGGTATGATTAGCAGAAAGCATGGCAGTCACCCTTTCTGCTTGCGTAAACCTTTGATTAAGAACGATGAGGGTTTAGCCGATAACTAAGGCAAGTGCGCAGAGAGTTGCACAATCGTGAGGGTCGTTCTTGATGGGCGACCTGGGGGAGAACATTTCAATGCAAAACATTCTTCGTAGTCTTTGGTTCGAGGACGAGGCACAGGATATCGCGGAATACGCCGTGATGTTGGCGGTAATTCTGGTCATCGTCGTGGGTACAATTCGACTTATCGGTGGTAACGCAAACAATGTTTTCTCGTCTGTTGCCAGTTCTATCTCGCAATAGGGCTTGCGGACGGCAGGGTTCGCGGCCAGCACTTCGCGAGACTTCCTGGTTGACTTGGCGGTCGCTACGGCCTGTGGCAGATTTGAGCCGGGTTGAACCCGGTCAGCCCTGGATTTCGATGCCTGAGGAGCAGTGATGAATCGCAACCGGCTCTTGTTAATAGGGTTTATCGCTCTAGCTCTGGGTGCGTTTGTGAGCTTTGTCGTGTATCGGGATCTCCAGTCAAGGACCGCTTCCAAGGCGCCCCCGGGAGAAGAAGTACTGGTGGCCGCCGACGACCTGCAGGTGGGAACTAAAATAGACGACAAAGACATTCGCTTCGTGCGCTTCAGTAGCGGCGACCTACCCTCGGGCGTGTTCCACTTGAAAAATAAGGTGGTCGGACGAGGCGTGGTTCTGCCGATTTCCAAGGGAGAATTCATTCTCACCAACAAACTGGCAGGGGAGAATGCCGGTTCGGGTTTGCCTGCGCTTATCCCGCCTGGCATGCGAGCGGTTTCCGTTCGCGTGAACGATACTACCTCGGTTTCCGGCTTCGTCCAGCCCGGGAACACGCGTCGATGTGATGCTGACCGGAAATCCGCAAGGATCGAACGAGCAGCAAACCACGACCGTGCTGGAAAATGTGGCGGTCATCGCCACGGGGACACGCCTGGAACGAAACGCCGCTGGCGAGCCCCAGAGTGCGCCAGTGGTTACGCTTCTCCTCTCGCCGGACGATGCGGAAAGAATCACTCTGGCCAGCTCTCAAGGTCACATTCAGCTGTCGCTAAGAAACCCGCTTGACACCAAGCAGGAGGATGTAGCGGCGGTGAAATCCAACTCTCTCTATAAGGGTTCGCCTGATCCGGCGCCAGCAGCCGCGCCACACAGGGCACCGCGTACAGTCGCTCCGCCCGCTCCCTCGATCCCAACCGCGTATACGGTGGAAGTCTACAAGGGAGACAAGAAGGAAGAACAGAAATTCTAGTTACAAGTCAGCGTCCGAGGGTAGAAAACATGTCGAACTGCTCCCGCAGGTGGGAGAAACGTGATACGCGAGCTGGCATCGGGATAGCAACGACGTTTGGCCTTCTGCTCGTCGCTGCCAGCTCGCTGGCACAGGCTCAGGACCAAGCGGCTCCTCAGGCGACATCGGCTCAATCTACGCCAGAGGCTGCCCAGCCAACAGTTCCCCAGCAATCAGCTCCTCAGGTTGCGCCGCAGCAGACGGAGGCGCAAGGCCTGGGCGCCAAAGCGCAGGGCCCTTCCGAAAGCGAACCGCAAGGCGCCGCGCCGTTGCGGGTGATGGTGGGTAAGTCGCTGCTCATCAATACGACCGAGCGGCTGAAAAGAGTTTCCGTTACCGATCCCGGCGTAGCCGACGCCATTGTTGTGACGCCCACGCAGATTCTGGTGCACGGCCGTTCCGCTGGTGAAGTTTCGCTACTCATCTGGGATGAACTCGAGCGCTCTCGCAGCTTCGACTTACGCGTAGATGTGGATGTCAGCGCAACCGCCGAGGAAGAAAAACGTATCTTCCCGGACGAACAGATTACGGTCACGCCTTCCCGATCCGCGATCGTGCTCTCTGGCCACGTCACTACCGAAGACGTTTCCAAGCGCGCCGGCCAGATTGCCGAGGCCTACTCGAAAAACGTGGTAAATGTCCTGACCTTTGGCCCAGTTGGCGCACAAGAAGTGCTTCTCGAAGTAAAGTTTGCCGAAGTGGACCGCAGCGCAGCTTTGCAACTTGGAATCAATTACTTCGCTCCTGGCATCGGCCACACCACCGGAGCTATATCCACTGGACAATTCGGTGGCACCTCAATTTCCACCTCCTCGTCCACGACCACCACAGCTGGAGGCACGACCACGACCTCCACTGCGGCGACACCTCCGACAATCAACCTGACCAACCCCTTGAATCTGTTTCTATTTCGCAACGACATTAATTTCGGAGTCGTGATACAGGCGCTGCAACAGAAGAATTTGCTCCAGATCCTCGCGGAGCCAAACTTGATCGCGGTGAACGGAAAAGAAGCCAGTTTCCTGGCAGGCGGCGAGTTCCCCTTCCCCATTGTGCAACCTGGGCAGGGTTTTGCGGCGGTCACTGTTTCTTTCAAAGAATTTGGCGTACGACTGAAATTCACTCCCGTGATCATGCCCAACGGGAATATTCACTTGCGCGTGGTGCCGGAAGTAAGCCAACTGGATTTCACCAATGGGCTTACGATTTCCGGCTTTAACATCCCCGCCTTGAGCACGCGACGCGCCGACACCGAGTTCGAGCTTCAGGACGGACAAAGTTTTGTGATCGCTGGATTAATAGACAATCGCCTGACCGAGATCGGAAACAAAATCCCTGGCCTCGGCGATATCCCGATTCTGGGCAATTTGTTTAAGAGTAAGAATTTACAAAAGAGCAAAACAGAGTTGATGGTGTTGTGTACCGTGCATCGCATTTCGCCCTCGCGGCGAAGCGCCTGCGGGGCCCGGCTATCCGCAGCCCTTCCTGGATAAGGAAAAATTCGATGCGAAAAAACCCGCCGCTAACGCGACGAAGCCCTAGCGGCGCAATAAATATCCCAGGCGGGCGTGGTGGGCCGTCGTGTTTTTGATAGTTTGGTATCTGCAGGAGAAGTCGCAGCGTCATGCCCGAACTTTCAGTTGTAGTCATCGCGGCGGACAATGAGCAGCGCGCCATTTTGCAAGTCTTGGTGGATGGCACCAACGTGGCCCGGTGCGTGCATTCGCATGCCAGTTTTCCGGTCGCTGTAACCGATCCCGTCCTGCGCCGAATACGCAACACGAATGCCGACGTTGTTCTGGTGGACATCCCGGCTGACAATGCGATTCTGGCGTTACGTGCGGTCGAGCTATTCCATCAAGACCTGCCAGAATTGGCGCTGTTTGCCATCGGCAGCATTTCTCAACCCCAGACCATCGTTGGAGCCATGCGCGCGGGAGCGCGCGAGTTCATTGAGCGCCCCACCACCTCTACCGACTTGCTGGAAGCTTTCGTCCGCCTCACTGCCGCGCAACGCAAGTCAAATCGCGAGGATGTCACTGGCAAGGTCTTTACAGTCGTGAACGCAAAGGGCGGCGGCGGAGCTACCACCATCGCGGTAAATCTTGCGCTGGCTTTGCAATCTGCTCACGGGAGCACCGCTTTGGTGGACCTCGCTCCACTGGGCCACACTGCGCTGCACATGAATCTCAAGCCGCTGTTCACGGTGGCCGATGCGATCCGCAACCTCGATCGTCTGGACAGTTCTTTGCTCGAGAGTTTCATGATCCGGCACAGCAGCGGATTGCAACTGCTGGCCGGTCCTAACACGCCTGTGGCGACCGAGCCCTCAACCGCTGAATTTGCCCGCCTGTTCGATATGGTGATCGGCCACTTTCGATATGTCGTTGTTGACGCTTCTACCAGGATGGATTCGGCTACGCGACTGGTATCGAGCCTCTCGCAAGCAGTTTTGATGGTAGGCCACGCGGATGTTGCGTCGTTATGGAGTGCGGCTCGGGTGCAGCAATATCTAGGCGAGGCGGGCGGGCGCGAAAAGGTTCACCTCGTCCTCAATCGTTTCCGCAAGATGCCCGGATTCAGTGAAGCGGACGCCGAGACTGCGGCGGGCGTAAAGCTGTTGTGGAAGATTCCCAACCAATATTTCGCCGTATCCACCGCAATTGATCGCGGAGTGCCGGTGCTGGCGCAGAATCACACGGAAATCGCCCGCTCTTTCACCGGCCTGGCGGCGCGCCTGACCGAAAATGATTTGGACGTGAAGCGGAAAGCTTGGTCTCTATTTAAGACGGTTTAGGACAGGACAGTTAGGCAAACCCAATGGCGAATTTGCAGACCTTCGAGAGAACCGAATACCAGCAGGTAAAAGCCGACCTCCACCGCAAGATTCTGGACCGGCTGGATCTGGAGAAACTGGGCAGGACTCCGAGCGATGCCGCTCGCGATGAAGTTCTTCAGCTGATCCGCAATACCGTGAACAGCGAGGCTGTACCTCTCAGCTTTGCCGAACGCGAACGCTTGTCGCGTGAAATTCTGGACGAGATTTTCGGACTCGGTCCGCTGGAGCCTTTGCTCAAAGATCCCACGGTCTCCGACATTCTGGTCAACCGGTTCAATCGAGTCTATGTGGAGCGCGCCGGCAAGATTGAACCGACCGGCTTAAGCTTTAAAGATGACGGTCACTTGATGCAGATTATCGATCGCATCGTTTCCCGGGTTGGCCGGCGGGTTGATGAATCCTCGCCGATGGTGGATGCGCGCCTCCCCGATGGCTCCCGTGTCAATGCCATCATCCCGCCGCTTGCAATCGACGGACCTTGCCTCTCGATTCGTCGTTTCGGACGCGATCCGGTTACGGCGCGGAACATGATTGACAATAAGACACTGACCGAGCCCATGCTGGAATTGCTCTCCGCTATGGTGAAAGGCCGGCTCAATTTGTTGATCTCGGGCGGAACCGGCGCAGGCAAGACCACGCTGCTCAATGTGCTCTCGGGCTATATTCCGAATTCTGAGCGGGTAGTGACCATCGAAGACGCCGCCGAATTGCAGATGAAGCAGGAACATGTGGTACGCCTCGAAACCCGTCCACCCAACATTGAAGGCAAAGGCGCCGTCCGGCAAAGACAACTAGTCATCAACAGCCTTCGTATGCGGCCCGACCGCATTGTGGTCGGCGAGGTTCGCGGCGAGGAAGCCTTCGACATGTTGCAGGCCATGAACACGGGTCACGAAGGCTCCTTGACCACGGTACACGCCAACACCCACCGTGACGCACTCGCCCGCCTGGAGAGCATGGTTTCGATGGCCAACCTGAATCTTCCTGAGCGCGCCATGCGTCAGCAGATTGCATCGGCAATTCACGCCATAGTACAAATCGCGCGCCTCTCCGACGGAACACGGAAGGTGATTTCGATCTCAGAGGTGACGGGCATGGAAGGCGATGTCATCTCCATGCAGGATATTTTTGTCTTCGAGCGCACCGGCATCGATGAAGGCGGCAAAGTGAAAGGGACGTTCCGCGCCACCGGAATCCGTCCGCGGCTCGCCGAGCGTCTGGCAACCAGTGGATGCAAATTGCGCGCCGCGATTTTTGATTCGAAGATGGAGGTCTGAACTCTAGATTCGCCGAATTTTATGCTCGCAATCATCGCCATCCTGGTGTTCGTCGTCGTCGCATTGGGCGTGTTCGCCTTGGCCTCCTTGATGGACCAGCGCAGCGCGCAAGCTCGACTGCTGCGCGAACGTCTGGCTACGGTGCAGGAAGCTTCCAATCGTCCGCCCAACGAAGACCTCGCATTGCTGCGCGACGAAATGCTCAGCAAGATTCCGGCTTTGGATAACTTGCTGCGTCGCTCCAGCCGAATCTCCAACCTTCAGCCTTTTCTCGAACAGGCGAATCTGAGAATCCGAGCCGGGAACATTCTGGTCTTGTGCATGGTATCCGCCGTGGTGCTGGGCGGATTGGGATTCCTGCTGGCGGGATCGCTGCCGCCGAACCAGGCTTTGACCTTTGCGGCTTTAGGGCTGGTGCTGGGCGCAATCATGCCTTATTCCTATGCCTCGCATCGCCGCAATAAACGTTTCCAGAAGTTTGAAGAGCTTTTTCCCGAAGCCATCGATACCCTGGCGAGAGCCGTGCGTGCCGGCCACGCTTTCACCACCGCGCTTGAGCTGATCGCCAATGAACTTTCTGAACCTGTCGCTTCCGAGTTCCGCAAACTTTTTGAAGAACAGAAGTTCGGCCTGCCGGTGCGCGATGCCTTGATGAATCTCGCCGACCGCATGCCCCTGGTCGACGTAAAGTTCTTCGTTACGGCAGTAATGTTGCAGCGCGAAACCGGCGGCAATCTCGCAGAAATTCTCGATAACCTGTCTTACGTGATCCGGGAACGCTTCAAAATCATGCGCCAGGTGCGGGTCTACACCGCCCAAGGTCGTTTGACGATGATGCTCCTGATGGGCTTGCCTCCCGTCATCGTCATCACCATGCTGCTGACGAGTCCGATGTTCATTCGGCCCTTGTTCGCCGATCCCATTGGTCACGTCCTGGTGGTGGCGGGAATTGTGTTGCAGACTTTTGGTTATTTCGTGATCCGGAAGATTATTCAAATTCAGGTTTGAACGCATGGCCCTTGCCCTCACAATCGTGGTGTTTTTGACCGTCGTCCTCGTGCTGTTTTCGTTCGGGGCGGCGGCCTATGCACCATCTTCCCTGCTGGGCTCGCGTTTGCGTGCACTGGGCTGGCAGAAGGCAAAGGAACCAGAGAAACCCGCACTCAAGGAGCGCCTGGAACAAGCCCTCGATCCCTTCAGTCGGGCCATTCCCTTATCGCCGAGCGAAGTCTCGCGGACCCGGCGATGGCTGATCCAAGCCGGTTATCGAGAGTCTCGTCATTTGACGGTATACGTCGGCAGCCGTCTGGCATCCGCAATTTTTGCATTCGTACTGGTGGTCGCCGGCAGCGGCTTCAATTCCCCGCTTCTAATGGTCAGCGTCACCGCCTTCGGCTTCTTTCTGCCGCGTTTTGTGCTGAAGCGAATGATCAAGAGCCGCCAGCACAGGATCAAACTGGGCTTGCCCGATGCGTTGGATCTGACCGTAATCTGCGTGGAGGCCGGCCTCGCCCTCGATCAGGCGTTGATGCGCGTTGGCCAGGACCTGCATCATGCTCACCCCGAACTCAGCGAAGAATTTCACCTGGTCAACCTGGAAATGCGGGCCGGCAAGCCTCGGGCGGAGGCTTTACGCAATCTGGTCGAGCGCACTGGAGTTGACGACCTTCGCTCACTCGTCGGCACCTTGATTCAAACCGACCGCTTTGGCACCAGCATCGCCCAAGCGCTTCGCGTGCATTCCGATTCGCTGCGCACGGAACGGCGGCAACGCGCTGAAGAACAGGCCGCCAAGACGACCATCAAGATGGTGATCCCCCTCGTTTTATTTGTCCTCCCCTCAATTATCTTTGTCACTCTGGGTCCCGCCATCATCGGGTTAATCCGGACGCTGGCGCCTGTAACAGGACACTGAAAAGACCACAGACCGTAGAATCCAATGAGGGAGTTGAGATGTCGGTAGCAGGTACCACGGGATATGCGTTCAACCGCACGCGTAACGCCTATCTTGCTACCCGTTTGTCGGTGGCGGAAACGCATTGGTCGCGGTTGCGGGGACTCATGTGTACGAATGCCGCGAGTTTCCCTGCCGGAAATGCGCTTTGGATCGTTCCCTCTCGCGGAGTCCATACCTTTGCTATGAAGTTTCCGATCGATGTGATCTATCTGGACAATAAGAAAGTCGTTGTCCATATCGAGCACGCGATGAAACCGTGGCGCGTAGCGCCGGTCAGCATGCGTACAACTTCCGTCCTTGAACTTCCGGGCGACACTTTGGAATCCAGCGGAACTACAATCGGAGATGAAATCGAGATCTCGTTTGGCCAGCCGCGAGGGGCGAACAGGGAGTGAAACCCGAACTAAAACTTTTGGTGGAGTGGTCTTCGCCCTGGGAAGAATTCTTTTCTTCTCTGAGACCGGCGCTGGCTCGCTCTCCCAAAGCTCTAGCGGGAGAGGCTCCAGTTGGATTGTTTCCTTATCGTGGGATCCTGGCTTCGTGGGTGCTGGAAGGCGCGCTCCTGGTGCTAGTGATCCTGGTCTCGGGAAGACTGGCCAGCATGCGCCCCTACGAACCTCCCGCGCTCCCCAAGTACGACGTCATTTACTTTTCGGGAGACGAACTGCCGCAGACCGAAGATGCATCGGGGGCGCAGGCGGGCCGTACCGGTCGGGCTGGCGGACATGAAGCCCATCACCGCACGCAGACCATCCGCGTGGCGCGCGGCCAGTCGGTGCGCGAGAAAGTCGTAGACGCTCCGAAATTGCGACTGCCACAGTCCGATTCTGCCGTCGCCAACCTGCTTGCGTACAAAGCGATTCCCGGCCCGGCTCCGCTCGAGGGGTTGCAATCTTCGTCGCGTGTTCCCACGATTTCAGAAAAGGCTGTGGCTCCATCCCAGGAACTACGAACCGACAAAACCCGAGCCGTTCCGTCGCTGAACACTGCCGTCGTCCCGCCAACACCCGAGACACAGCGCGAGAAAATGCGGGCCACTCCAGCTTTGAACGCGGCTATCGTTCCGCCCAGTCCGAGCGCTCCTGCACGTGACCTGACTCCCATTCGTGCTCCTGGCTCGCAAGCGGTGGTCGTAGTTCCGCCGCCGGTTTCCGCTCCAGAGCGGCTCACGGACATGAATCCCCGGCTTACTTTGCCGGCACAATCTGTAGTTGCACCGCCGCCTTCGCAGATCACGCGCGACATAAGACCCAACGGGCCCGGGCTTCGGCGCCGTCGAAATGCAGACCCAAGTCGTGCCGCCTCCTGCCTCGATGAACGCTTCTTCCGCTGATCACCGCTCCCTCAACGGCATGGGCAATGCTTCTGTTGTTCCACCTCCGGTTCAAGTGAGCGGTGCAACCACTGGCAACCGCGCCGTGCCTGGTCTTGGAAATGCCAACGTTGTGCCTCCTCCCGCACAGATCGATGGCGGCTCGCTGCAACGCACCACGGTGGCCGCTCTCGGCGGAGGAGCCGCGGTAGTTCCACCACCTCCAACGGCCACAGGCGGAGCATCTCTCTCCGGCATGGGACGCGGGAATCGCGGCGCAGGTCTGGGTGGCCCGATGGATCTCGGCTCTCCGACCGCACCTCCCACAGTTGCCGGAGGCAGCGCTAACGGAACCGGTATCGTCGTCTCCAATCAACCAGGATCGAAGATCGCAGTGCCCGGGAACGCCGGAGCCGGATCGTTGGCGATGTCACCCGCGGGAGGCGATAAACCCGGACTTGGCGGATCAGGCGGCGGAGCCAGCATTGGCCACGGCGCTGGACCGGGCAGTGGCTTATCAGGAGAAGGTGCGGGCGCGACTAATGCAACCAAAGACAATTCCGGACACGGATCTGAGACCCTCGCTCGCGGAGGAATCTCTCCCTATCCCGGCCCGGGCGGCGCGGGAAGCGGAACCGCGAGTAAGCCACCGATGCCGGGGGTTTCCGTGCACGGCGGCAGCAACATCGTCACCCTCCCCAGCTTCGGAGCTGACGGAGCCGGTCCCAACATCGCTGGCCGCTCGTCCCTCGGCAAGGATCAACCCGCACCCAGCATCACGGTGGTGGGAACCTCGCGCTCCGGGGGAGCATTCAATTTTTATGGAGCGCTTAAGGGCGACAAGGTCTATACGATCTACATCGACACCGTGCTCGGTACGGCTGTCATGGAGTACGCCGACCCTGCCTCCGCCGCTCATCCCTACGCTGAAGACTTGACCGCTCCTCAACCTATGCGCGCCGATTTGCCGGCCAATCTGACACCTTCACGGCTGGTGATTGCGTGCGTCCTCGACCGCTCCGGCGCGCTCAGGAACCCGCAGGTTCTCGAACCTGGTCGTGGCGAACTGACCAGCAAAGTGTTGGCCGCCCTAACCAGCTGGAAGTTCCGGCCAGTTTTTCGTGGCGATCAGCCGGTAGAAGTGAACGCCATCCTGGGTTTCGCTATCGACACGCGCTGAAGCCTCGATCACTTACACCCCGATGCCCTCTTCCGGGCAACGAGAATCTGAAGGCCTAATTCTTATCCACGACAGGTTCTCGATGAAACAGCAGCGCCGTACTGTCTCCATGGATGAGCTTCCATCCGGCGGTTTGCCCGAGGATTGTGCCCAGTGACGAATCTCTCGGCATCAGCACCCAGTTGACCCGTTTCTCCGTTAGCACTTTGTCCCAGCCGGACTGCACGTATACCACCCTCAAGTAGTCTTTGAAGAATTGATCGCCATATAAGTCGTGGCGATCATCCACTAGAACCTTTGTTTTCGGGTAGAGCCGGTAAATCAAGTAGCCGCCCCACTGGTCTGGACAAAATATTGGCTCACGATCGTCACTCTTAGCTATCACCTCAACCGCCTCGACCGGAAAGCGCTTCTCGTCGAAGTAGGCATTGATCAGTTGCTGCGAACCAATTCTTCCGCCGTGCATACAAGCCCAAAGGCCGGCAGCAAATGCGACCACCAACCAGACGTGGCCTTGAAATTGCGATTCCAGCTTCATCATGCGCCCGCCGAAAGAATGCACGGCGGAAAATATTCTCCGCAACCAGGGCGCGACTTCCAAATCCTCGCCGGCGTGCGCAATTGTCTCTGACAATGACGGCGCAACGATCAACGTAAGCAGCATGGAAGACACCGGCAGATTCCGCGAGGCGTAGAGACCGCTGTACGCCGCCAGCAACACGATCAGCAGCCGTGAAGTCTCAATTCTCCGCCGCGCACTCGCCAGCGCCACAACGGTGACGAGCAGGAGCACCGCAAAACACTGCTGCGCGACGCCGTGGAAATCTGGTGAAAGAAATTCAGAGACACGGTCCATCAAAAACCGGTCAGAGAGATACCTGTAAATATGTAAGTGCAGCTTGTACCCAAACGGATTGACGAAGGTCGCCAACAGTGAAAGGACGATGACCAGACTAAGTTTTCGCAACCAACTTCCAAGCGCCTCGCGGTGCTCGCGAACCGCACAGTACTGGACGAGGCCACCGACAAGATACGCGCCCAACAAAGCGAACCCGAGTACAAAGCCGCCGTGCAAATTGACCCAAAGAAGCATGAGAATCGGCAACCAATAGACCCGTTGGAAATTCTCCCGGCCAACCCCGAACGCAGCCGAGTCCAGCAACTCGAACCAAACTACTGCCAGCAGCCAACTCACGACGTGCGGCCGGGCGAGCAAATGAATCGCCGTAGCGCCCATCGACAGCACCAGCAGGAAAAACGTGACGGGCAGGCTTCCGCCACGACGCATTGCCAGATGGAACACCAGAACGAAGGTGGCCGCGATAATCGCCGCGGTGTAGAAGACGACCCCATTCAATCCAAACACCTGATGGATCGTCGCAATTATCAAGTCATACAGCCACTCCCATGCATACCAGGGCTGCCCGCTCATGGTCGCTGAGAATACGTCGGTGCGGGTAATGGTGTGCGTGCGCAACATCACCTGGCCGTTAGCAATGTGCCATCCCGTGCCCGCATCGCGCAGCAGAACCCGACCCAGGGCGCCGAAACTGAGTCCCATGAGCATCGCAGCAAAAATCAAATCGGAAACCGAAGGAAGAAGGAATTGAAAGCAGCGGGAGGCGGTGCCGATCGTCGCTTCTGCATGATCGGTTTGCGGAGGTTTCAAATGCAAAGGGATTTGCCCGCGCTCAAGCGCTAATGTTATCCGATTCCGCACAGGGCGCGCAGTAGCTAAGGCAGAACGTGCGAACAGGAATGCCGCACAGACGAGTCTCTGATTCCAGCGGAGCGACGCTCCGTTACGATCAGCAATAGGCCTATCTAATTTTACGACCCGGCAAGGCGAGGTGAATCTAATTAAACTAGGATAACCATGATGTCGGGCAGGAGACGTAGCGATTGCTACGTCTCCACGAACCGATACCTTTGCGCTCGTCGGGGAAGGGATTCGAATGAGTTCCAATGCGATACCGCAGGTCGTTGTCATCGGCGCTGGATTCGGCGGCTTGACGGCGGCTCGCAGGCTGACGCATCTGCCGGTTCACATCACTCTGATCGATCGCACCAATCACCACACCTTTCAGCCTCTGCTCTACCAGGTGGCGACGGCTGGCCTGTCGCCGGGAGAGATCGCCGCTCCCATCCGCTGGATCGTGCGCCGGCGACCCAACATTGAAGTCCTCCTCGGCGAGGTTCACGATCTGGATCTTACGCGAAGGGTCGTAAACCTGGACGGCCGCGAGATTCCGTACGACTACCTGATCGTCGCCGCAGGATCGAGCCACGCCTACTTTGGTCACGATGAGTGGGAGCCGATGGCCCCCGGGCTCAAGACAATTGAGGATGCACTGGAAATTCGGCGGCGAGTGTTGCTGGCATTCGAACTCGCCGAGCGTCAGGCCGCAAGCGGCGAAGGACATGTGCAATTGAACTTCGTGATCGTGGGCGGAGGTCCGACGGGAGTCGAACTCGCGGGCACTTTGGCCGAGATTGCCCGTCGCGCCTTGGCGAATGAGTTCCACTCCATCGATCCCAAACGCACGCGGATCATCTTGCTGGAAGGTGGACCGCGAATTCTTCCCGCTTATCCCGACGATCTCTCACGCAGCGCTGAAGAGCAACTTCGCGGTTTGGGAGTCGAAGTACACACCTCCACCATCGTGACCGGGGTCGAGCCTGCTGCGGTGCTCATGGGAGCCACGCGTCTGCCCTCAGTTGTAACTTTGTGGTGCGCCGGCGTGGCAGCCTCGCCGCTGGGCAAGAAACTCGGCGCCCCTATCGATCGAGCCGGCCGGGTGCTGGTCAATCCTGATCTGAGTGTTCCCGGACATCGCGAAGTGTTTGCGATCGGAGACTTGGCATCCTTAAAGGACAAAAGCGGCGCGCTGGTTCCCGGTCTGGCGCCGGCGGCGATTCAGGAGGGCGAAGCGACCGCGCGCAACATTGCACGCGATCTGATCGGAGCGCCTCGCAAAGACTTCCACTACTGGAACAAAGGAAGCATCGCCACCATCGGGCGCGCCGCCGCAGTTGCGCAGTTCGGCAAGATTCACATATCGGGATTCATCGCCTGGCTGTCGTGGCTATTCGTCCACATTTTCTTTCTCATTGGCTTTCGCAATCGAATCATTGTGATGATTCAATGGGCGTGGTCGTATTTCACCTACGAGCGCGGAGCCCGCCTCATTACTGGAGATCAAACCCTCGCCAGCTGGGAGGAACTTGATCGTGAGGAAGGCCTTTCACCCGCAGCCGAAAAACGAGCACGCCCAGCTACCTGACTCGAAGCTCAGTCCACTACTTGCAACTCTGGCTCGGCACCGCCACCATGCCGAATGAAATAAAACCGTTCTGGGTGCCCGAGAATGGCGAGCCTGCGACTTCCGTCAATTTGGATCCGTTCATCTTCAAGACGCCTATGTTCTCGTCGTTGTTGGTCTCGACTACAAACAATTCGTTGCCCGCTTTATTCGCGGCGAGACCCAGTGCATACTGTCCCGAGCCTTTGAGGCTGGTGGTGTGCTTGTAGGTCAAGGCGCCACCCGACCCAACGGCCAGAGCGCTGATTGCCGGAGGTACAGACATCGTGTTGCTCACGAAAAGTGTCTTGCCATCGGCGCTGAGAAGAACGTTATTGGAATTCACCGCTTTTGTGCTCGTGAAGTTATGTAGTTCGACGAGCTTTCCGTTGGAATTCAGTTTAAAGACTTCCACCTGCATATTGCTGGATGCGTCGCCAAAGTAAACCGTCGAATTGTCGCAGCCGATTTCTACGCCAGCGGCAGCGCCCATGGCAGTGAACGGTCCCATTTCTTTCAGCCCGCCGGTAGCACTGATGTTGAAAGAATCAACCTGGCCAAGATACGCGGTGATGAGGTGTTTTCCATCGGATGTCGCTTTGAGACCAATGGGCGTGCCAGCGACGTTGTAGGTCTTGAGCAACTTCAGCGAACAACTCGGTTGAATTTGAAATGCGGTAATCGTGCTCGAAAACGAATTGCCCGCGAATAGATATGGCTTCCCTCCTGTATTGCTAACGGCCAGCCCAATCTCGCGGCCCGTGCCCGAACCTCCGGACTTAAACGGAGAGTGGAGGACAGCCTTGAGTGCGCCCGTCGCGGGCTTCATCGTATAGGCTGCCACGTCGTCGGAATATGCGTCGGAAGCAAAAACGCATTGGTTGGAAGTAGTCTGGGCCGAGGCGATATTGACCATGGCAAAGTAGCTGCCATTCGAACCAAGACCGCCGGTCAGGTACGACTTAATCGCGGTCACAGCGCCCGACGAACTCACTTTGTAAGCCGTGACGGTGTTATTCCCTGAGTTGAATTGAATGCTGTCGTTGGTATAAAGATATTGCTGCGCGTGGGCGGTAAGCGAACAGCAGGCTACCAGGGCAGAGACTGCGAACAGCGCGAACTGCGATTTGAGAAATTTCATATTCCCCTCCATTTTTCGGATTTCGCTAGATTGTTTTCCAAGGTTGCGGCGGGGTTGAGCGGCCAGGATTCAATGTCCCGCAGGTTCGGCTACGGACGGCCTTTTCGAGCCGGCGGGAACGTTAACACGCTGCCAACGAGGCAGTCAATCGGGAATATCAAGGAGATCAAATTCCAATGGGATCCGTGATCCGTCGCACCCGGTCCCGACCCAGACACGAACGTCACCGACACACAGCGGTTATAATCGTGCTGCATTGAAAGTCCACCGGCTCATTGCGGTTTGCCTCTTTTTTGTGACGCCCTGTGCGTTCGCTCAAGGGATGCTCAACGTCGGCCAGACCGTTTTGGTGGTTCCGTTTGACAATCAATCCAAGGCGCCCGGAATTGAATGGATCAGTGACTCTTTCCCGGAGTTATTGGGCGAACGTCTGAATTCTCCTACACTGTTCGTGCTCCCCAGAGAAGACCGCATTCGCGCTTATGACCGGCTTGGCATTCCGGTGGAACTTCATCCTTCGCGCGCGACGATTTACCGGATCGCCGAACAGTTGGATGTCGACATGGTTGTGCTGGGAATGTACAACTTCGACGGACGGACGTTCACGGCTACTGCTCAAGTACTGGACATGCGCCGGCAGAAGCTGCTGCCTGAAATACAGGCGGTCGGGCCGCTTGTGCAATTGATAGACATTCAGACCGCTGTTGCCTGGGACATTCTGCACACTCTACATCCAGAGACTTCCGTCAGCCGCAACGTTTTTGTTGCCGCCGCGCCGCCCGTCCGGTTGGACGCCCTCGAGAACTACATTCGTGGCCTGGTCGCCCCGACTAACGAAGAGCAAATTCAGCACTTCCGCGAAGCGGCTCGCTTGAATCCCGCGTACGCGGAAGCGCTACTCCAGTTGGGAAAGGCGTATTACCGGACGCACCGCTACGATGAGGCGGTCGCCGCTTTGGGCCGCGTTCCACCGAACGAAACCCTTTCGGCAGAAGCCAACTTTTATCTTGGACTGTCGGCCTACTCCAAGGGAGATTCTCCTCGCGCCGAAGCCGCCTTCCGCGCGGTTGCCGCGACGCTGCCTCTGGCAGAGGTGTACAACAACCTCGGAGTGGTGACCGCTCGCAGCGACAGTCGAGCCTCCGCGGAGTACTTTCAGAAGGCAATTGAAGAGGATCCGCATGACCCCGACTATCACTTCAATCTCGCACTCGCACTGAATCGGAACGGCGACACAGCCGCCGCATCGCGACAGTTTCGTGAAACTCTTGCGCTTAGGCCAGGCGATGGTGAAGCTAAAGCCTTACTCGATGCCACCTCTACGACTGCCGGGAATCCGCGGGGAATTGTTCCTGCCAGCGAAAAGACTTCCCTCGAACGCATCCGGACCAACTATGAGGAGAGTTCGTTTCGGCAGCTTGCGCTCAAGATTGGTGCTGCCGCTGAACAGAAGCTTGCAAAAGCCGATCCTCGCGTCCATGCGCAGTTCCACATCGGCCGAGGCCGTCAATTGCAAACCCAGGGATTTCTCACGGAAGCAGAACGCGAGTTCCGCGAGGCCATTGCGCTAGACGCGTCGATTCCCGAAGCCCATGCTGGATTGGCGAGCGTGCTGGAAGCGAGAAGCAGCGCGCCTGGCGATGACCTGGAAGCCCGGTCCCAAGCCGAAGAGGCGCTGCGCTTACGGCAGTTTCCAGAACCGCTTTTGGTGCTCGCCGCGCTCGATTTGCGAGACAATAGAACCGGTGCGGCCGCGGACCACATCGACCGGGCTCTGCGTATGGAGCCTTCCAACGCAACCGCATTGGCGCTGAAACGCGCCCTGGCAACCAAGCTCGCGCAGGAAGCGCAGCCGCTGCAACGCTAATGAGATTATTTCGGCGTTCCTCGATCGTTTCGGGCCTCTTCGCTGCATTGTTGCTTCTCGTCGTCACCCTCCCCGCGTCCGGCGAAGTACTGAAGATCGTGGTCAATGACGCGATTCATCCCATCACCACCGAATACATCACGCGCGCTATCGCGGAAGCCGAGAAGAATAAAGATGAAGCCCTGTTGATCGAGATCAACACGCCCGGCGGGTTGCTTGATTCCACGCGTGACATCATCGAAAGGGTTGTCGCGTCGCCCGTCCCGGTGATTATTTACGTCACGCCCAGCGGGAGCCGTGCCGCATCTGCTGGATTTTTCATCCTCGAAAGTGCCGACGTTGCAGCCATGGCGCCCGGAACCAATACCGGCGCGGCCCACCCCGTGACCCTCGGTGGCGGCAAGATGGATGACGTGATGAAAGAGAAAATCGAAAACGATTCCGCCGCACTGATGCGATCCGTGGTTGGGAAACGGGGCCGCAACGTGGAAGTTGCCGAGACGGCGGTGCGCCAGTCAAAGTCTTTCACCGACCAGGAGGCGCTTTCGAAAAAACTGATCGACTACGTAGCTCCGACCGAAGAAGACTTGTTCAAACAGTTGCAGGGTAAGCAAGTGAGACGGTTCAACGGGCAAACGGTCACGCTCAATTTAGCGGGACAGTCCATTCGCCCCTTCGACATGACGCTAAAGCAGCATATTCTGGCTTACCTTTTGGACCCCAACATCGCCTTCATCCTGTTCGCGGTCGGCGCGCTTGCGCTCTACGTGGAGTTCAATCACCCCGGTGCCGTGGTTCCCGGAACCGTGGGAGTGGTCTTCATTCTTCTGGCGATTTTTGCCTTTAATCTACTTCCCGTCCGTTTTGCAGCGGTGGTTTTGATTCTCGCGTCATTCGCACTTTTCGCCCTCGAGGCAAAGTTCACTACCCACGGAGTTTTGGCCATCGGCGGCATTGTCACACTTACTCTGGGCGGCCTGCTCCTGGTAGACGCCCCCATCCCTGAAATGCGTGTTCATCTGTTGACTGCGCTCGCGGTCAGCATCCCGCTGGGAATTATCACAGTCTTTCTGATGAGCATTGCACTCAAAGCGCGGGCCAACAAGGTTGTGACCGGAGTGCAGGGACTGATCGGCGAAATCGGGTTGGCGCAAAGCCCACTCTCTCCGAAAGGCAAAGTATTTGTCCACGGCGAGATATGGGACGCGACCTCAAGCAGCGATGTGCCCGCCGGACAAAGTGTGGTAGTTCGTCGAGTAGAGGGATTTCAGCTGCAAGTCGATCCTGCGACGGCGAACTCGCAACTCTCGCCAGGAACCAGTATCTGATCACAGGCGTCTCGGCGCCGCAGCCATTTTAGGTCGCGGCGCGGAAACGATTTTGGAGTTACGGTTGAATTTGGAACACTACACCCATGCCGTTGGCGCCGCCGATTTTAGTCGTCCCGTAAAGCAGCCCGGACGTATCAAACGCTACCCCAGCATACGGTTCCGACCCGTCACTTGTGCTGCTGAAACGGTGCAGCACAGTCTCAGTCCATTTGCCTCCGGTACCCGGCGTCAGCTCGAATACGACTCCGTTCTTGCTTCCAACGGAAGTTGTTCCGTAGAGGTTCCCGGCGGCGTCCAGGATGAGGCCAGCATCGGGTTCACTTCCATCGTCGCCGCCGCTGAAACTGTGCAGAATCGACTCCGTCCATTTGCCCCCCGTCTCCGGAGTTAATTCAAAAGCAACTCCATAGAATTCACTCTTCCCGCCTGAATTCGTAGTGCCATAGAGGTTGCCTTGGAGATCGACTGCTAGAGCGGCATCGGAGTAAGCGCCGTCGTGACCATTCGCCGGATTGAAGTTGTGAATGATGTGTTCCGTCCAGGTGCCATTCGAACCCAGAACTAGTTGGAACACGATCCCATATCTCTTGCTGCCACCCTGGTAGGTGGTTCCGTAGAGATTGCCAGTCGCGTCGAACACCAGACCTGCCAGTGGGCCATATCCGTCGTGGCCATTGTCGTTGAAGCTATGCAGAGTTTTGTTGGTCCACTTGCCACTGGTGCCTGGCGTCAATTCGAAAACCGCGCCGTACTCGTGGGAACCGCCTTCGGAGGTCGTTCCGTACAAATTGCCTCCGCCATCGAAAATCAGATTTCCAAACGGATGGCCCCCGTCGAGGCGACCAGAGAAGTTATGTAGAACAGTTTCCTTCCACTTGCCACCAGTGATCGGATCTAACTTGTAGACGACTCCAGCCCCTTTCGTGCCCCCGCCAGCGGCTGTCCCGTAGAGACTGCCGGCAGCATCGATCAGCAACGCACCTTGCGGTTCAATGCCATCTTTGCCTGTACCAAAGGTGTGAATTGTGCTTTGTGTCCACTTCCCGCCCGTTTTTGGCGTCAATTCAAAGACGGTGCCTTCGTCATTCGCCCCGCCGTATCGTGTCGTTCCATAAATGTTTCCAGCCTTATCAAACACGAGGTTGGCCATCGGGCTCTGTCCATCGTTGCCGCCCTTGAATGCGTACAGCACTTTTTCGCTGCTGGCGGCGTGCGCGCCGGAGATGAACGACATACCCATAGCTAATATCGCCATTGCCATCCTGCACGTGACTGCAAGTATAGTTCGCGTCATACTTCAAAACTCCTCGTGTATGAGATCAGGTTGGGAATCCCGCCTCCGAACCCCCTGGCACCACGTCGTCCCCTCAACGACGGAGTATTGCGGGGCTCGGAAGCGATGGAATCGAACTACTCATACATGCGAAAAACCCACGCAAACTACCTCACAATTTGTCGCGAATTTTCGAACCAGCCATCCACCGCAAGCCTCAGACACATAACAATTTAGATAACTCTTTTATTTTGAATGTCTTGACATCTGGCTAGAGAAAGTAATATGCTTCGCGGCCAATGTGCTCCTTCTGGGGCGGACGGAGCTTACAGCAGTGCATCGGGAATCAGAAGGCGTAACCGAGCTACTCGTACGCTGGCGAGGTGGGGATCAGGCGGCGCTTGATGCCCTGATGCCACTGGTCTATCAGGAGCTGCGCCGCCTGGCGCAACACTATCTTCAGCGAGAACGCCGCGAACACACCCTGCAAAGCACCGCCCTGGTTCACGAGGCGTACGTGCGATTGGTCGGTCAGAATGTTCCGCAGTGGCAGAATCGTGCACACTTCTTTGGAATCGCAGCCCGTCTGATGCGGCAAATTCTGGTGGAACACGCACGTGGTCATCAAGCGGCCAAGCGGGGAGGCACTTCGTGCCGTCTCGCACTGGACGAAGCGATCGGCTTTTCAGGGGAACTCGACGTCGACATGGTGATGCTCGATGATGCGCTGAAAAAGCTAGCCGAGATGGACCCGCAACAGAGCCGCGTCGTGGAGTTGCGCTTCTTTACCGGGCTCTCCATTGAAGACACCTCGGAAGTAATGGGAATTTCCTCCGCCACAGTTTCGCGCGAATGGACATCGGCCCGCGCCTGGTTGCATCGGGAAATGGTCGGTGGGGCGAAACAGTGAGGCCCGAGCGATGGCAACGGGTGAAGCAAGTGTTGGATGGCGCTCTAGCGTTGCAAGACAACCACCGATCGTCCTACCTTGAAGAGGCCTGCGCCAACGATGCCGAACTGCGTCACGAAGTTGAGTCTCTGCTGGTTCATCATGAGCAGGCTGGCACCGCCTTTCTCGGAACCCCAGTCATCGATTTGGGTAATCAACCGTCCGTCGACAATGGAAGTCCTGGAAGCATCTCGGGCCGGATCGGTGCGTACGACATTTTGGAACAGATCGGCCACGGCGGCATGGGCTCGGTTTATCGCGCATCTCGCGCCGACGGGCAGTACGACAAACAGGTTGCAATCAAGGTCGTGCGTGGCGGCTTCGACGCTGCTTTCCTGCTGGAGCGTTTTCGCCATGAACGCCAGATCCTGGCGACTCTCGACCACCCGAACATCGCCCGCCTGCTGGACGGAGGAACGACCGAGCAAGGCATCCCTTATCTGGTAATGGAGTTGGTGGAAGGCGTTCCCATCGACCGGTACTGTGACGACCATGGGCTTTCTATCTCCGGTCGCCTGCAGCTTTTTCGCCGGGTGTGCTCCGCCGTGCAGTATGCGCATCAACGCTTGGTGATTCATCGGGACGTTAAGCCCAGCAACATCCTAGTCACGGAAGAAGGCGTCCCAAAGCTGTTGGATTTCGGGATAGCCAAGATTCTCGATCCTTCCGCTGTTTCGGAAACTACCTTGCTCCGACCCATGACTCCCGAGTACGCCAGCCCGGAGCAGATTCGCAATGAGCCGGTCACGACGGCCACAGACGTTTACTCGCTCGGGGTTGTGTTTTACCGGCTGTTAACGGGTCGCTCGCCGTACACGGGCGACACGCGCGCCTCGCACCAGTTAGCTCGCGCGATATGCGATCTTGAACCAGATCGGCCAAGCACAGTGATTCTCAAACCGGCCGCGACTAACACCGACGAACAGATCGTGCCTCTGACCCCGGAACTGGTGAGCAAGGTGCGCGAAGGTTCACCCGCAAAGTTGCACCGCCGTCTTCGCGGAGACCTCGACAACATCGCACTCAAAGCCTTGCGAAAAGAACCCGACCGCCGATTCATCTCAGTGGAGCAGTTTTCAGAAGACATTCGCCGCAATCTTGATGGACTGCCCATCACCGCGCGCAAAGATTCATGGAACTATCGGGCCGAAAAGTTCATTCAGCGGCACAAAATGGGCAGCGCGGCCACGGCCTTTGCTATCGTCATATTGATCGCGGGCGTATTCCTGATTGTTCGCGAGGCACGCATTGCCCAAGCCAACGGGCGACGTGCCGAACAGCGATTCAATGATGTTCGCAAGCTGGCGAACTCTTTGATGTTCGAAGTCCACGACTCCATCAAAGATCTCCCCGGTTCGACTCCTGCGCGAAAATTATTGGTCAGTCGCGCTTTGGAATATTTGGATAGTCTGAGCAAAGAAGCGAAGGGCGATCCATCGCTGCAACGAGAACTCGCCGCCGCTTACCAGAGAATCGGGGACGTTCAGGGCCAGCCACGCCAAGCCAATCTCGGCGATCCGACGGGCGCAGCGGCTAGCTACCGTAAAGCGATTGCGATCCAGGAATCGCTTTTGGCCTCGGATCCCGGAAATCTCAATCTTCTCCGGGAAATGGTGCCGAACTATGGAAAGCTCAGCGATTTGCTCCGCGATATGGCCGACCCAGCCGGAGCAATGGACAATTCCCGCAAGGAGATGGACGCCGCGCGAAGGGTGTACGAAGCGAACCCGGCCGACCCTGCTAACCGTCTTCTGTTCGCGACCTACCGCATGGACTTTGGCTACAAGCAAGCGACTGTTGGGAGAGAGCGGGATGCGGGTGTCGAAAACCTCAAGCAAGGTTCTGCGCTGCTTGAACAGATAGTGACCGAAGACCCTCAGAACCTGCATGCTCGTCGGATTCTCGGCCTTAGTTATAGCCGCCTGGCTGATGTTTTGCGGACCAGAGCAGACGACCGCCCTCAGGCGCTCAGCCTCTACAAGAAGGCGCTCGCTGTGAAACAGGGGCTTCTTGGCAGACGAACCCAACAACACTGACTTCCGCCGCCTGGTCGCTTACGACCAATTCAATATTGCGCACTTGCTCGCGGACCTGCACGATGGCCCCGGTGCCCTGAGCCTGGGGCGCGAGGCGCTATCGTCGTTTCAGCAACTGGCTGCCGCTGATCCTGCCAACGCCATGTTCCAGCAAGATATTGCGGAGGTTCGCGGCGATATCGGTGAAACCCTGATGAAAATGGGCAATTTGCCCAGCGCACTTCAGCAGGTCAGCCTATCTCTGGCCTCGGCGGAACAGATGTCGGGAGCTAAGGATTTCAATTTGCCGGCGGGGTTCATTGTGGCATACGACCAATTCCGGCTGGGCGAGATCCACGCGTTACTCGCTTTCTCGCCCGGCGCGTCCGCCAGCTACCGAATTGATCAATGTCGTCAAGCGGAGCAGTGGTTTCAGAAAACCCTTCCGGCTTTCGAATCTCTTCGTCATCATCCCTCACCCAGGTTCGACGCCGCATCGGGATTCGTTGAGATCCAGCGCGAGATGGCACGCTGCGCGGTTCCGAAAGGCATCGGACAGTAAAGAGCCCTGAGCTTGTTGTTAAGCACAGCATCTGCCATGTCAACTGGAGGGGGCGAATCAACGCCCCCGGGCCCTTCGATTGGGTTACAATCCGCCTCAGAGACATTCCTGACAAGCAGGCGCGGAGGCTCAGATGGAGCTCGGCTTTGGTTTTGGCACCATTGTGGTCATCATCGTTATTTTGTACGTCTTAAGCTCGATCAAGATCTTGGCCGAATACGAGCGCGGAGTGATTTTCCGTTTAGGACGCTTGCTTCCCGACGCCAAGGGCCCGGGCGTCATTTTGGTGTTCGCACCGCTCGACCGCATCGTGCGAGTCTCACTGCGGCAGGAAGCGTTTGAGGTTCCACCGCAAGACATCATCACGCGCGACAACGTTACGCTAAAGGTGAATGCGGTGATCTTCCTGCGGGTCATTGAACCTCGAAAAGCGGTTGTGGAAGTTTCGAATTACACCTATCAGACTTCGCAATTTGCCCAGACAACATTGCGTTCGGTGCTTGGCGAACAGGAATTGGACGAGTTACTTTCTCATCGCGAGAAAATCAACCTGCGCCTGCAAAGCATTCTCGACACTCACACGTCACCGTGGGGAGTTAAGGTCACGAATGTCGAGGTCAAGCAGGTGGACATGCCGGAATCCATGTTGCGCGCCATGGCCAAGCAAGCCGAGGCAGAGCGGGAAAAACGTTCGAAGATCATTCACGCGGAAGGTGAATTTTCCGCGGCCCAGCGGTTGGTAGATGCCGCTCATCTGCTCGCCACCGAACCGGTCAGCGTGCAGTTGCGCTATCTGCAAACGCTGACAGAAATCGGCGTCGAAAAGAACACAACGGTAATTTTCCCAGTTCCGGTTGACTTCTTCTCCGGACTCCAGAAAGTATTGGCCGGCTCCAACGGAGGGTCACCTCCAGCGAGGTAACGAATGGCAACAGCTGCTTCTCAGGACACAGAAATTACGCTTGGCACCGGCAAGATGCTGGCCCTGTTCTTCGGACTGGTCGCGCTCTGTGCGGTGTTTTTCGGCGTCGGATTTTCATTGGGAAGAAGTTCCGTAAGAACTGCGACCGCCGACGTTAGCTCCGCCACTATCGCGACCACTGGGGGGGCGCGTCCTTCAGCGGTCAAAGCCACAAATGCCAATCCGCCCGCCGACATGACGTTCTACAAAGCTGTGCAAGGCAAAGACGACACGGCGCACTCAACCGCTAAAGAAAAACCTGCAACGGAGACTTCTGCCTCCGACTCGAACCCGCCGGCAAGCGCCACTCCGCCCGACCCCGCCGTCGCCCCGCCCGCCAGCGGCTATTTTGTACAAGTGGCTGCAGTCAGCAAAGCTGAAGACGCGGACGCGCTGGTCGATGCACTCAAGAAAAAACAGTATCCTGCCTTCTCCACCAACGTGCCCACCGACAAACTCATCCATGTGCAGGTGGGGCCGTATGCCGAGATCAAAGATGCGGAGTCGATGCGCGCCAAACTGGTGAGTGATGGCTATAACCCTATCCTGAAGAAGTGAACCTCTCAATAGTCTGCAGGGCTTCGCACCCGACGGAGGATGGACCTGCCCTACGATCTCTTATCATTACTTCTTACATTGACAGCGATCAATTTCCGGTTTATTGCTATCAGAGATGACCGAAGCTGAGCAGATTCTGAACCGTAGCCTGCACGCGATCGCCGACCCCGTGCGCCGCCGAATTCTGCGAGCGCTCAAGGAACGGGGAGGCTGTTCAATCGGCAAAGACGTTGGGCTCTGCGCGTCCGACATTGAGGAGCGTGTTCACTTATCCCAGCCCACGATCTCTCATCACATGTCCGTTCTGAAGAAAGCTGGTTTGGTAGAAGCTAAGAAACTCGGCCAGTGGATGTGGTACCGGAGGAATGAGAATGCCTCTGAAGGAATTCGCCCGCGCTCTCCGCGAAAGTCTCTGACTACAATCCACAGTAAATCCAATCGCGATCTCATTCATTGCTCACTAACAGCGCCTTCACCCGTCCAACATGGAGCGCCAGCAGGCATGGGCTCCGCCGCAAGTGATCTGGCCGGAACAATCAGCGGCTCGCGCCCGTATAACTCATCTAAGGGGACTCCATGCAGCTTACGGAAGACATCCGTTATGCCTTCAGACAGTTTGCCAATGCACCCGGTTTCACTGCCACGGTTGTACTGACCTTGGCACTGGGCATAGGAGCGACAACTGCCATTTTTACGCTGGTGCACGCAGTGTTGTTGAAATCTCTCCCGGTCACCAAACCCAGTGAACTGATTCGCATCGGCGACACCGAGAACTGCTGCGTGAATGGCGGCCTGCAGGACAACTGGTCGCTGTTTTCCTACGACAAATACAAGACGTTCCGTGATGCAACGCCAGGCTTCACCGAATTAGCTGCTTATCAGGCCGGACGTGGACTTCTAGGAGTGCGCCGCTCCGGAAGCAATCAACCCGCCGAACCACAGCGCAGCGAATACGTTTCGGGGAATTATTTCTCCATGTTCGGTATCGGGGCTTACGCCGGACGCCTGTTGACGCCATCCGATGATCGCAAGGGCGCCGAACCAGTAGTGGTTATAAGCTATCGCCTCTGGCAGCAGAAATACGGACAAGACCCCAGCGTAGTGGGTTCGACTTTTACTCTCAACAGCCAGCCGTTCACCGTGGTCGGGATTGCACCACCCGGCTTTTTCGGGGACAGGATTGAAAGCCCACCCGCGATTTGGCTGCCTCTTGCAGCCAATTCCCTGATTGACGGCAGCAACAGCCTTGTGGATTTCCCCGAACAGGATTGGCTGAACATTACCGGCCGCCTAGCCCCCGGCGCAAACGTGAAGAACCTCGAAGCCCGCATGCAAGTCGAGTTGCAACAATGGCTGCTCAGCCCGGTCAGCAAGCTCCGTCCCGGTGAACGCGAGCTGGTCTCGAAACAGACTCTTCATCTCTCGCCCGGCGGAGCTGGGGTGCAAATGTTGCGCAACGATTATGAGAGCGGACTGCATCTGCTATTGGCGATTTCAGGCTTCGTGCTGCTGATTGCGTGCGCGAATGTGGCGAACCTGATGCTGGTTCGTGCTACTAGCCGCAAGCAGCAGACATCCATTCGCGCGGCGCTCGGCGCGCCACGATCGCGTCAGATTCGCCAAGTGCTCACAGAAAGCAGCGTACTTGCTTTACTGGGAGGCCTGGTCGGAGTCGGGTTTGCCTACGCTGGCACCCGGCTCATTTTGCACCTCGCGTTTCAGAAGCAGTATGTCCCCATCCAGGCAGCGCCTTCGCTTCCCGTACTGGGTTTCACGTTTGCGGTGGCTTTGTTGACGGGAGTCTTGTTCGGCGTGGCACCGGCCTGGATGACAGCAACCGCCGATCCGGCCGACGCTTTGCGCGGAGCCAACCGTTCCACCGGGAGAGCGGCGCGCCTGGACGCAAAAGTCTCTGGTAGTGGCCCAAGCGGCGCTATCGCTGATTCTGCTTTGCGCGGCAGGACTGCTGACCCAAAGCTTGCTGAACATGCAAAATCAGCGCTATGGCTTCGAGACGGCAAATCGTTATATTTCGCATATCGGCCTGTCGCTCGCAGGATACAAAGCCCCGCAGTTGCCTGCGCTTTACCGCCAGCTCCACGATGCGGTGGCTGCAATCCCTGGCGTCAAGCAAGTTAGTTTCTCTATGTACAGCCCGATGGAAGGCGACAACTGGGGTGAGACGCTCTACATCGAAGGCCAGGCTCCGCCTCCACCCGACAGTGATCAGAATCAGGCTTCCTGGGTGCGCGTGACCGACGGCTACTTCGACGCCATCGGCACCAAGATTGTTGAAGGTCGCCCGATCACTACGGGGGACACAGCCTCCACGCAGCGCGTTGCCGTGGTCAACCAGATATTTGCCAAGAAGTTTTTCAAGAACGAAAGTGCGATCGGGCACCATTTTGGCAATCTCGACATGAAGTACGCGGGCAATTTCGAGATTGTCGGCGTCACCGAGGACACGCAATACCGGCAACCCACGCAAAAAATTCCTCCAATGTTTTTCCTGGCCTCGGATCAGAGCTCGAACTATGAAGATCCCCGCTTCGTGGCCTTCGAGAACGCCAATCACTACTTGAACGCCATGGAAATCAAGACCATGGGTAACGTCCCAGAGCTTGAACCGCAAGTGCGACGGGCTTTAGCGCAAGTGAATCCGGACCTGCCACTTATCGATTTCACCAGCTTTGCGGAACAGGTGAACATGAACTTCAGCCAACAGGCCATGATTGCGAAGCTAACGTCCATGTTCGGATTTCTGGCGTTGATCCTGGCTTCAGTTGGGCTCTACGGGGTCACAGCGTATTCCGTGGAACGACGGACGAGCGAGATTGGCATTCGCATGGCACTGGGAGCGGGTCGTCTGAACGTGTTGAAGCTGGTTCTGCGAGGAGCGTTTCTTCAAGTCGCAATCGGGCTGGCCATCGGTATCCCTGCAACCATCCTTGGCGGTCGTGCCATGGCGGCGCAACTTTATGGAGTGAAAGCCTACGACCCCAAGATTCTGCTGCTGACGACCGCAACGCTCAGCTTTGCAGCTTTTGTTGCAGCGGTGCTGCCCGCCCGCAAAGCGGCATCCGTAGAGCCGATTCGCGCTCTGCGAACTGATTGAGAGTGCGAAATCAATGCTTTTTCTTAGTGGTTGGCTTGGGCTTTAGAGTCTCGATGTACGCATAACTCAGTTTCAGATATTTCCGCAGTTCCTTCGTATTCGCCAACAGGGAGTCGGGGACCTTTACGTACTCCTTCATCACCACGCCGTAAGCTTCGAACAGCGTGGTCTTGTACTTCTTCAGAAATACCTCTCGTTCATCTTGCGGAAGCCTCAGGGCCAGCGAACCAGACGGATTCAAATACGTGAACATGTGCCCGTTCAACGAGGTGTAGGGATTTGCCGCACCCTTCCGCTCGATCTTGGGATGGGTTGCGATGAGCTTGTCGTAAAGCTCCAACTTGTCGGCGGGAATATTGTTTTTCTTTTTTTCAGCCATGCCGTTTACGTAGCCTATTAAAAAACAATGTCATCAAGCTTTTCGAGGTGTGGATGTCATCGTGGGCCGGTGAACCAAACCGATCGCCATCCCAGTAACCGTCCACGCTGGAATTGCGATTATGGCCTGAGCCAAAGTAATGTCATGGCCGACATTTAGGATCGAATAGTCGTGAATCACGAACGCGGCGATGACGAACACTGCGATGAGAAGCCCGAAACGCGCGCCCTCCGCTGCACCATTTCCACCTTCATAGCCCTTTGCATAGATCACCGCCAAGACCAATATCGCGATGAACATGCCCGCCATCCCGATCGGGAAATAACTCATGATTGTTTCTTTGGGTCGAAAGACCCCGGGGTATGCACGGTAGTAGTCGGCCATGCCGGGGAACAGTCCAAACACCAAAAACCCGAAGAGGTTGTACGCAACTGTGGCGGCAACGGCAGACAAGACAATACGTCCGGAGTTCATATGGTCCTTTTCTCGACGACGAATATAAACGCTCAGCGCTCGATCGCGTAGCTTGCTGCAACCTCGGGCTGCTGGCGAGCCAGCAGTTGATCCAGCTTGTCGAAGGCATCGGTCGTGCCTTCCGAAACTCTGTTACAAATTTCTGACGACGGAAGGCCGTCTTGTGTCAGAACAATCTTCGTCTGATCGCCCAGCGTGATGAAATCAACCGTTACCCGCACCGTGATGGGTCCGAACTGCGCGTGATACGCGATTCTTTCCGGCTCGATGATCTCATCGTAGACACCGGCAAACGACATCTCGCCGGCTCCCTGGATACGCATTTCATGGGTAAATGACCCACCGACCTTGAACTCCATTGTGGAGTGGACCTTAATCGTGTCTTTGCAGCCCCACCATTGCTGCAGTAGGTCAACTTGCTTCCAGGCCGCGAACACGCGATCGCGAGGAGCGTTGAAGATACGCGTAATCTCCAGGCGGTTTTCTGATATTTTCACTTCGGATTTCATGGCTTCCCCTCTTTTCGTTTTTCGGCTGCTAACAATTCATCAATAGCATCGAATCCGGATTCCCAGAATCCCACGCATTGGGCGATCCATTTCTGCGCATCCTTCATCCCTGAGGCATTTACGCGAATAAGATGTTCCCGTCCGTGGCGATGCCGTCGCACCAGGTGGGCGTCCTCCAAGACGCGGAGGTGTTTGGAGACAGCCGGAAGCGAGATGCGAAAGGGCTTGGCCAGCTCTGTGACCCGGCTCTCGCCTTGCCCAGAAAGGCGTTCCAGGATTCGTCGGCGGGTTGGGTCCGCCAGAGCGGAAAATACCGCCGTCACAGTTTGTTGTTTGTTAACCAACGGGTGAAATATATACGATACCGGCGATCCCGTGTCAAGAGAATATTTAACCGCTGGATTAAGCATTGCGCATGGGAGTAAGAATGGGCTTGTAGGTCTGTAAGCGTGGGACCGGCGGGTAGGGGTTAGCTGGCGGAAGCCGCGTGGGCCTTTTGCATTAAGCGACGGGCGTGCGAAATCAGATCTGCAACTTCAAAGGGTTTTACAAGAGAAGGCACATTGTTTTCCTGTAGAAAGCTACGAACTTCCGGCTCAGCCACGCTAGAGAAGGTGACCAGCAGATGTTTCTCCACGCCGGGACAAGTTCGGGCAAGCCAGGCGTAAAATTCAAGCACGTCACCATTCCCGGGCATTTTGCCGTCAATGATGACCGCGTCAAACGATTGTTTTTGCAGGAGCGATTTCAAGTCTTCCGTATTCGTAGAAGTGGTCACCTCGGCCCCTGCGCCAGATAAAACGTCACGCTCGAACTCAAGCACGGCTCCTTCATTTTCGGCCAACAAAACGCGCCCGTTAATCGCAGCCTCACGGCGTGCCACGGGCGTCGCTTGCTCCACGGAAACACTCTGTCCCGCCGAAGGCAGAACCACTTCCACGATGGCTCCGTTGCTCTCCCCGTTTCGTGCGGTAATCTGTCCTGCATGTTCTTGAATAATTCCGTAGCAGATGCTCAGGCCCAGACCAGTGCCTTTGCCCACTCCCTTCGTGGTGTAGAAGGGTTCGAAAATCCGATGCGGTTCTTTAATCCCTGGGCCTGAATCCTGGAATTCGATACGGACTTTCCCATCCTTTTCCAGCACGCACACTTTCAAGGTGCCGCCCTGGCCGGCTTCCAGCATAGCGTCGACCGCATTGTTGATGATGTTGAGAAACACCTGTTCGAGCTGGTGCGGATCGGCCGTAACCGCCGGAGCGTTCGAGGGAAACTCGCGTTCCAGCTTGATGTTGTTGACGCGCAGATCGTAGTCGCGCAACACGAGGGTTTCATCCAGCACTTTGCAAATGTCCACGTGCTGCTTCTGTGGCTTGCGCTGGCGCGCGAACGATAAGAGGCTCTGCACCACGCGATGGGTTCGCTGTGCTTGCTTGAATAACTTGCCGACAAACTCGGCAGCCCGCTCGCCCAGCCCTTCACTTTCCAGAAGCTGCGCGTAGCCGAGAATCGCGGTCAGTGGATTGTTCAGCTCGTGGGCCACACCTGCGATCAACTGTCCAACTGCCGACATCTTCTCGCTCTGCAGCAGCTGCTCCTGGGTGCGCCGCAGGTCTTCATAGGCGCGACAGGTTTCCTCGTACAATCCCACCTTCTCGATGGTGGTGGCCAACTGCCGGCCGATCGCGACCAGCAGGTTTTCGTCATTGCTGGTATACAAGCGATTCTCGCGGCTGCTGATTCCCATCATGCCGATGGGATTGTCCTTGCTCCACAAGAGCACCCAGATCCAGGAGTTCAACCCATCCGCTCGAATAAACTCGGCCACGAGAGGAGGAAGATGCGGCAAGTATTCCGGGGTGATGACTTCGGTCCGCGAGCGCGTCACAAGATCGCCGAAACCGCCGTGGAATTGAACTTCAGAGAGTCGCGCCCGATCTGCGCTGCGTTGCCCCCAACCGGCACGACGACGGAAAGTGGTCTCATCCGCGTCGCCGAGATAAATGGATCCCGTTTCCGCACCGAGCAGAGAAATTACCTGGCGCAGGGTGAGGTTAAGAATCTCGTCTAAATCGAACGATTGGGTCGCGATCACCGCCATGGCGTTGAGCGCGTTCAACTCGCGATTTCGCCGCCGAACTTCATCCTCTGCACGCTTCTTTTCGGTGATATCGAGCAAGAATCCTTGATAGCGCTCGATCTTGCCGGCCGCGTCGCGGGTCGCAAAACTGCTCTCCAAGGCCGTCGCCAGCGTTCCATCTTTCCGCCGAAGCGTAACTTCAAAGTTGCGCACGTAGTTGTGCTGCTCTATTTCGCGATGAAAGGCGTCAGCCTGCTCCGCGGACGCGCACAGCTGAGTATCCAAATCCATCGTCATGAGTTCTGCGCGGCTGGTGTATCCCAACATGCGCACGAACGCATCATTGCAATCGAGCAACCTGCCGCCGGGGGTAGCGACAAACACACCCTCTTGCGCCTGCTCGAAAATGAGCCGGTATTTTTCTTCCGCAGCCCTACGATCGGTGGCGTCATGAACGACGTGAATCGTGCCGCGCTGGTGCAGTCCCTGAGGACTCCCTTGCTCGGTGTAAGACGAAGTAGAAATCATGCAGTCGCCGCCAAAACATGGATCCTGCGCTTCCTGAATGCCCTCCTCGGCAACAATGCAGTAAGGGCATCCTTTCCACTGGCCAGTACGTGGCAGTACCGCTTCGCAAGTTTGACCGACTACATCCGCCGGCGCTTGCCCTAAGCGCTGCAGCAGCGCCATATTGGCCTTCATGACCACGAACGCTGCGTCGTGAACCAACACCAGGTCTTGAATGGAATCAAACGTGTTCGCCCACTGCCGATGAGAGCGCAAAATCTGCTCGACCAGCCGGAGATTCTCGACTGCAAGACCCAACTGATGGGCGCTGGTCGTCAGAAATTCGAGATCGTCCGGGGTGTACGAAAGCCGGTGGCGGCTTCCCAAGGATAGCGTCCCGATGATCGATTTCTTGCCGAGAACCGGCAGCATCACCACATGATGGAAACGCTCGCGGCGCAGGTGGGGACGAATATTGTCGGCCGCACTTTTGGTCTCAATCACCATGGGAGCGACTTCCGAGATCATGCCCTTCATCGATTCGTCGAGCAATACGGAAGCGCGATCCCGCAGGTAGTCCGGCGAAAGCCCGATCTGCTGGACCAGGACGAGTTTGTCGCCTTCGAGCAGCCGAAACCATGCTGCGTCAGCGCCCATGAGAGTTTTCAACTCTCCCAACGCCATTTCCATCATTGGCCCATGCTGCTGCGAACGGCTGATGGTGGTCGTCAGTGCGTTGAGGACACCCAGCCGGCGGGTGCGCATCTTGGAGTCATCAAATACCATGAGCAGCATGCTCAGGCCGAGGAGCACATCCGCCATCAGGCTGAAACCGGGTGGCAAGTGGATGTTCAGCGGGGTCCAGTCAAGATGGACCAGCAACAAGCTGATGCTCAACAACCACGGCCCGATTTCCCAGCGAGCCCAGCGGAAGCGAATTAACTGAAAAGCCGCCGCATATGTGATGACGCGGTAAGAAATTTCAAGACCGACGCGCAAAGCGAAGGAATCCGGCCACAACAGGGCTCGCAATGCGGCGTATCCAATGACCGCGATGGAAAAGGCCAGCAGTGGAACCAGGAGCTTACGGGCATGGCAATAGACAAATACCGCGGCAGAAAACAGACACAGGGCAAGCACGAACTGCGACTGCGAAACGGCTACTACATAGCGCGAACCGGCATCGACGCCGGGATGATGAATTGTCCAACCAGAGACGAAATACGCCAGCCATCCGAGGATCCAGATGAGCAAGTAGCGCTCACGAAATGTGCGAAATACGAGGAGGCCCGCGGCCAGGATGACCAGCGCGGCAGATTCCACTGCTACGAACTTCGGCACAGTCAGCACTCCGACAACGTACCAGCCAAAAAGAACGAAGCTATTCATTGCGATAAATAGGCCTAAGTGCTCAATTCTTGAATACCATGTCTACCACCACGGTTCCTCAGCTTTCCGACTCCAACTGATTACTTTCGGAACCCCGATTTGGGTCAATATTCGCGGTACACTAGGGCAGTCATGCCCACCGAGCGCATTCTGGTTGTCGATGACGAAGAGGCTATTCGTGAGATCGTCTGCGCCATGCTGACGGCTGCGGGTTACAAAACCCGGCAAGCATCCTCTGGCCTAAAAGCGTTGGACATCCTGGATGCTGGCGAGGAATTTGAGCTAATGCTTTCCGATCTCATGATGGCGGATTTGGATGGCATTGGCCTGCTCGAACGAACCAAAGAAGGCTATCCCGACATGCCCGTTGTTATGGTGACGGCGGTGCACGACATTTCGGTGGCGCTGGCCGCCATCCGCAATGGCGCCTACGATTACCTGCTGAAGCCTTTTGAACGCGAACAATTGCTAGCCACGGTACGACGGGCACTGGAAAATCGTCGCTTAAAGATGGACAACCGCCGGTACCAGACGGAACTCGAGAGTCTGGTCGACGCACGGACCGCGCAACTGCGTCAGGCAATGGGCGATCTGGAGCGTTCCTATAGCATGACTCTGGAAGCTTTGGGGGGCGCGCTCGATCTCAAGGATGCTGAAACCGAGGGCCACTCTCGACGGGTTACGGTTTTCACCATCGCAATCGCCCGCGCTATGGGATTGCCGAAAGATCAAATCGATGTGATTGCCCGGGGTGCGTTCCTGCACGACATCGGCAAAATGGGCATTCCAGACAAGATTCTGCGGAAGCCGGGCAAGTTAGACCAGGACGAAATCACGGTGATGCGCGAACACTGTTATCACGGATTTCAGATTTTGAAAAAGATTCCATTTCTCACGGAAGCCGCCGAGATCGTCTACACCCATCAGGAGTGTTTTGACGGTAGCGGTTACCCTCGACAATTGAAAGGCAACCAGATTCCCCTGGGAGCTCGTATTTTCGCGGTCGCCGATACTCTCGATGCCATTACCTCAGACCGCCCCTATCGCGCCGCCCAAACCGTGACCGCAGCCCGCGACGAAATCAAACGCTGGTCGGGACGTCAGTTCGATCCGGAAGTCGTACAGACGTTTCTTTCCATGCCGGAGAATATCTGGGGTGACCTGCGCAAAGAGTGCGACGCACAGATTTATCCGTTCGTCTCTACCGCCAAGTCCTCGTCCTAGCCTGCAACGCAAGATTTCCCCACGATTGCGTTCTTCCCATAGCTGAGGCGCAGGCGTATAACGTTCCTTTACCAGCATTGCGGAGCACACACATGAAATATTTCATCTCGTGGTTGGCGGCAATCTTGTTTGTTGGAACCTTCGCCCTCGGGCAAGAGCGCCCCACCGTCACAGCCCAGGCGAACACAGTGTTCGTGGGGGCGGATGGAAAGTTTGAAGCAAACCCAGATACGGCGGTGATCCAGTTCAACATTTCCGCGCAGGAAGACAATTCGCGAGCGGCTTACGATCGGGCGTCGAAAGCTGCCGAGCAAGTCCGCCAGATCTTGCGCTCGAATGGTATTGAACCATCTGCAGCGCAGCTCGGCTATTTCTCGCTCGAGCCCGTGTATGACTACAAGAACGCAAAGCGGAAACTGGTGGCATATCGGGTGAATGTGAATGTCTCGCTAAAACTGAAGGATTTTTCCAAGATCGGGCCCATTGTCCAGCAGCTGTCCGATGGCGATATCACGGATGACCAGTCCATCAATTACCTGCTCGATGACGTGGACGTGGCCAAGACTAAGGCGGTTGAGGATGCCTATCGCCGCGCCCGCGCCTCTGCCGAAGCCGTCGCTCGCGCCGGCGGACGCACTCTGGGTGAACTGGTCTACGCTTCGGTAGATACTTTTGAGAACATCCGACCGATGCCCGTGATGCAACCGATGGCTAAAATGTCAGCCATGGCAGCGCCTGCGCCAACCGAAGGTTTCAGCCCGCAAACCACTTCGGTCACAGCCCACGTGAATGCCATGTTCGGACTGAAATAATCCCGGCGCGGGCGTCCTGCACGCAATCTGGTCTCGCAAGGGCGACGACGCCCGGCCCCACATCTGTTACCAAAGACCCCCGCTGCAGGCGATCCTGGGCTGTGTACTTTTCGCATCTGGGAGCTTGCCTGATCCCATCGCTAGACTCCTCGCTAATCCGAGCCAGACGGCCTGGCTTATCGAATGCATGATTTGACCCCGATCACTTCAGTAACCACGCTCTGCTGGTGGAACGAAGAAAGGAGCCAAACGGCTTTATGCATGTGCCTTCGGTGAACTCGCCGGGTATCGCGTTTTCCGCTCTGGTCAACTACATCCCACTTGCCGCTACCGTCGTTACCTGCTTGCTCAGTGTGATTCTAGCTCGCGCCACTCTGCGCTATGCGGAAGCCACTGACAAGAGCCTGGCGCTGGCACGCGAAGAGTTTGAGCGCGAATGGTCTCCTGAACTGCACATCAAACTGGAACGAGTCTCAGCCAACGAGGCCAGAATCGTCGTCACCAATCTGGCCAAGATTTCTGTCTTGCTGCAACTCATGCAACTGCGAAAAATTTCTCACGCCGTACCTTTCGAGCGCAGTTTTCTTAACGATCCCCTGGTCGGGGGAATGACTTGGACTCAGGATGTTGGGAAGCCGCTGCTGGCTTGCACAGGCGAAGAGTTTGCGGGACTGGTCGCGGCGTCCATCACTTTTTACTCATCGGGACGCATGTTCCGGACCGACTGGTTCCGCTTCCATGTCCAAGTCAGCAACGGCCGCATCCTGCGCGTGAATCCCACAAATGTCCCGGCGAGGAGAGTGCGTGTCCTTGAGAATCGCAAGGGACCGGAACGGCGTCGCGAACATGCGTATGACGTGACAGCGGCCACAACCGCAGCCAAGCAGTCTTTCACCAGCTAGAAGATCGTATCAACCGGGGATTGTGGTTCCGAGAAAAGCGAGAAACCTCTATACCACACCAAAGTCTACGGTTGAGCGGAAATGCTTCGCTCCGCAAAAGTTATTCCGGAGTTCCGGAACTCCGGGTGGTTGCCGGCACCCGGCTGGCATCGAGCGCAACCTCGCGCTGGATCACAATCTCCAAGGTCGTACCCGCATCGAGCTTCACATCGTTCCCCCGCGTCAGCAAAGCGATCGCGGTTCCAACCGCACCACCCACCCCCGCACCGATCAACGCTCCTTTACCGCCGCTGCTCAGTCCCCCGACTACCGCCCCGGTTCCGGCTGACGAAGCTACGGTCCCGATTTTTTGGCCCTTCTGGCTGTCCGAACGAATCGTGCCTTCTTCGTCTTTAACCGACGTCTTATCCACGCCCGGAGCGTTTTCGACCGCACCCGGCAGCAGAACCGTGTAGCCGCTCGGGTAGATCAACGTAGTGAAGTGCATCAGAACTTCTGCGCGGCCCTTGATGTGTCCACCGCGCTCGATGTGGCTTACCCTTCCCTGAACATAAGTGCCTGCCGGAATCAGAACCCTTCCGTTCGCCACTACCGGAAATGTAGTTTCGGCGTAAACGCCGTCGCCCTCGCGCGTCCCTTTGGTCGATATCGCATGTTTCAGCGCAACCGGAACCTTGGTTCCCGCAGGGATTATCAAGTCGGTTATGGCACTTGGAATCGTGGCACTAGAGTTGTGCCAGCATTAGTCCCGGTTGTTGCGGCCGGACTGATTTGGGCCGTCGTCACAGCGCCCAGCAGCAGCACCGCCAGGATTGTGCGCATGAAACACCTCCACAGCCTCTCTAGTGCGAGTGTCTTTAAGAATACGATGCGAGCACTGTGAAAAAAGTTATTCGCGAGGATCCGGATTAGGCTTAACGTCACCGCGCCGAGCGCTTAAGCTCATTCTCTCTTACGTTGCCCATGTACTGCGATTGCAGTTTCTGCGCGCACAGCTCGCCACAAATGTGTAGCGTACCCTCGCGCGAGGCGATCTCTTCATCCCATGGGCACAGGAAGAGTACGGGACGGTCGTACTCTCCGAAGGACGTCCACATTAGCCACCAGCGGTCGCTCGATCTCTTTAAGATCCCGCAGTTCGGGCCGGCGCAGCGGTAGAAAAGATTGATCACATTGTTCGAACGGGCAATTTCCATGGCCAGGCGCGCTCCTAGGGAACTACATGCAGCACACGCGCAACCATTCTAGCCAAATTGGGCGCGCACTCCAAGGCTCTACACGCAACACCCCGCCACCGTCCACTTTAGAGACGCATTTCGCTCGTCTCCCCACGCCAATTTTTACTTGTAGATCAGATACTTTTCTCGAAGCTGTTCAAACTTTTCCAACGTCTCGCGCCAGTCTTCTGCGATTCGACGGGGATCTTCGCCTTTGGCAATCGCATCAAACACTGCCTGATTGACCAGAAGATCGATCATCTTATCCAAATGAAACTGTTCCGGATACAACTTGTGCAACGCAGACGCCAGTTCAATTCCGAGTTGCGGCGCATCGAAGGCGTTGCGCTCGACCAGAATGATGTTGACCCCCTGGCACTGTTGTCCCGCGTAGTTGCTGGAAGTGGGGGTGAAATTCACGGGTACGAAACGCACGCCGGAAATATCTCGGGCATTCAAATATTTCGCCAGTTCAGCGGCGTTGATCCAGGGCGCACCCAACAACTCAAATGGAGAGTCGGTGCCGCGTCCCACCGAAACGTTCGTTCCCTCAACCAGCGCCACACCCGGGTACAGTGTTGCTTCCGTCAAGCTGCGCAGATTTGGCGAGGGATTGATCCATGCAAGCCCGGTTGAATCGTACCAGTCGCCTCGCATCCATCCCTCGAGCGGCACGACTTGGAGACGGGCATTGATGCCACGTTCGCTGTTGAATAATTTTGCCAGCTCGCCCATGGTCATTCCGTGGCGAACCGGAACGAAGCCGTAGTTCGTGAAACTCTCATGCCCGGGATCAGAAATCGGGCCTTGTACGAATGAGCCCGTAATCGGATTTGGGCGGTCGAGCACAATGATTCCGATTCCCGCCTTGGCGGCGCCCTCCAGAAAATATCCCAGCGTAGTTTCATAGGTGTAGAAGCGCGTGCCAGCATCCTGAATATCGATGACCACCGCATCGAGGGTCTTCAAGATGTCGGGCGACGGCCGCCGTGCGGCATCAGTCCCGCCGTACACGCTATAAACCGGAACGCCCGTGACAGCGTCTTTCGAGTTGCTGATATCGGTGGTATCCAGCGTGCCCGTGACGCCGTGCTCGGGGCTGAAAATTGCTTCCAGCGAAACTCCCGGCGCGGCAGCCAGCACGTCGATAGTTCGGCGTCCCTGTGAATCCACGCCCAGTCTGGTTGGTCAGCAATCCAATCTTCTTTTTTGCTTCGGTTCCCCGGATCAGATCAAAGCCATGTGCTTCGAGGACATCGATACCGGTTAGAACTGCGCCGTTCCGAGCGGCAACCCTGCGCGATGCAGTCTGTGCTTCGTTGTATCCGGTCGCGCTTTGCGAAGAAAGGGCTGATTTTTCACCGGCCGTCAAGGGTAAAGCGGCAGCTACTGCGGTCGCAATCTTGGAACGCAACGCGATCGCGCTTCCCTTTCCGCGCGGATGGACGGCATTCGTCAGCAGGATAATGAACGTCCGCGTAGTGGGATCAATCCACAACGACGTCCCGGTGAAGCCGGTATGCCCGAACGAGCCCACTGGCAACAGATCGCCACGCGGACTGGAAAATGGCGAATCAATGTCCCAGCCAAACCCGCGCAACACCGAAGAGGTCGGCGGCTGCTGCGGCGAGATCATTTTCTCCACCATCAGAGGAGACAGGACGGTGCTGCCATCGAGAAGCGCGTCGGCAAACTTGGCCAGATCGTCGGCCGTGGAAAATAATCCGGCGTGTCCGGCCACTCCTCCCATTCGGCGTGCCGTGGGATCGTGAACCACTCCTCGCAGCATCTTGTTGTGCTCGTCATATTGTGTGGGCGCAATCTTGGACAACCAGGATGCCGGCGGCAGGAATCGCGTGTGCGTCATCTTCAGCGGGACAAAAATGTTCTTCTGGCAATATTCCTCCAGCGACATTCCCGAAACCCGTTCGACCAACGCCCCCAGAACAATGAAGTTTACGTCGCTGTACAAGAAACGCGACCCCGGAGCATAGATGGGTTTCTGGGCATACGCCATATGAAGAGCAGCTTCGCGTCCCTGCCAGGCCTGCGATAAATCCAGATCTTCCGGCAGCCCCGAATGATGCGTAAGCAACTCGCGAACGGTAATCTCCTCTTTCCCGTTTTCCGCGAACTCTGGAATGTACTTCGCGACGGGCTCGTTGACGCGAATCTCACCTTTCTGCACAAGCTGCATTACCGCAGTCGTGGTCGCAATCACTTTGGTGAGCGAGGCCAGATCGAAGGCCGTGTCGACGGTCATCAGCTCGCGCCGCGGCTCGATCGATCGGTTCCCGAACGCCTTGCGATAGACCACCTGACCGTCGTGCCAGACCAGCAAGACAGCTCCTGGAATCTGCTGATCGTGGATGGCTTCGAGCACGATCCCGTCGAGAACCCCAAGACTGGAGGAGTTCGCGGGCTTTCTGACAAGACCACCAGCGGATGTTGCCAACAGAAACAACAATCCGGCGAAGCCACGACCCAAGCGCGAATTTGCCCTGATTGTATGGATACTCTGACTCTACACAAGCCCGATGGACCGCTCAACAAACCGAAGTAAGGGGGTGCCGTTTCTGCCACAGGCTAACGGCTTTACCCACACGGGGAACTTTGCTATAAACCGAACATCGAGCAAACAACCTCTTCGCCGAAGCCTTTTCCTGAGATGAATTCCGCCGCTGGAACCAGAACACCGTTCCCCGCTCCGGAGTATGAGCAACAGGATCGCGTGTTTGCCTCAGCGTTTGATGTGTTGCGGAGCGCCCTCGCTGAGCGCGCATTCCCGGCAGCTTCCGTGGCTGTAACTTATGGCGGCAAACTCATAATCTCCAAGGCTTTTGGCCGTTTCACTTTTGACGGCAATTCTCCTCCAGCAACCGCCGCCAGCATTTTCGATCTCGCTTCGCTCACCAAGGTGGTTGCTACCACGACTATGGCGATGATCCTCTACGAACGCGGACTTCTGGATTTGGAAATGCCAGTCGTCGCCGTGGCCGCTGAATTCGCTGGCGAAGATCCCCGCCGCGACACCGTCACCTTGCGGATGCTCTTGGCTCACTCCTCAGGATTGCCTTCGTACGAAAAGTTGTTTTTGCGCGCGCCCGCGCGAGACGCACTTCTTTCCGCCGCGTTCGCAACTCGGCTCATCGCTGATCCCGGCACTCGAACGGAATATAGCGACATCGGTTTCATCATTCTGGGAGTAGCGCTCGAACGCATCGCCGACCAATCTCTCGACCGCTTCTGCCAGCATGAAGTTTTCGGCCCTCTGGCGATGGCGCATACAGGATTCAATCCGCCGGCCGCTGGGCGATCCGCTATCGTGCCCACGGCCGACGACAAGTCGTTCCGCCGCCGAATTATTCAAGGGGAAGTACAGGACGAAAATGCCAGCGCAATGGGAGGAGTTGCCGGCCACGCTGGCCTCTTCTCGACCGCCGAGGATGTGGCCATCTTTGCGCACGCCATGCTCGCCGGAGGGAACCCAATTGTTCGTCCAGAAACATTGGCGCTGTTCACAAGAAGGGAGCCTTCTCCGCCCGAAACCTCGCGCGCGTTGGGTTGGGACACTCCTTCATCTCCCTCACAATCCGGGAAGTATTTCTCTCCAGGCTCCTTCGGCCACCTCGGTTACACAGGAACTTCGCTGTGGATCGACCCGAAGCGCGATCTCTCGATAACTCTGCTGACCAATCGCACATGGCCAGACTGCAGCAACCAGGCCATTAAGCAAGTGCGCCCCAAGTTCCATAACGCTGTGGTTGAAACGTTGGGGGCAGCACATTGAAAACACATAAGATGATCGCCGACTTACAGCTGTCTTTCGACTGAGCAATCCAATCCATCCAGCAAGAATCTCGACCTGAAGTCGCCCTTGGAAATCGCTCGTTTGATCAACACGGAAGATGCGAAAGTTGCCGCGGCCGTGAAATCCGCTTTGCCTCAAATCGCACGCGCGATTGACGTGATCGCGACCGCGCTCAAACGCGGAGGACGCTTGATTTACGTCGGCGCCGGAACCAGCGGCCGCATTGCTGCGCTCGACGCCGCTGAGTGTCCGCCAACCTTCAACACCGATCCAAAGACGGTACAGTTCGTAATCGCCGGAGGCTCTAAAGCTCTCGGCGCCGCAGTCGAAGCCAATGAGGACTCTGGTGAACTCGGTGAGCGCGATATGGCCAGGAAAAAGCCTGGCAAAAACGACGTAGTTGTCGGAATCGCTGCCAGCGGACGCACTCCGTTCACCGTCGCCGCTGTCCGGTACGCCAGACGCCACGGCGCCACGACGATTTCCGTAACGTGTAACCGGGCTTCTCCCTTAGAAAAGGCTGCACACATCGCTATCGTCGCAGAAGTCGGCCCGGAAGTAATCGCCGGATCCAGCCGCATGAAAGCCGGAACGGCCCAGAAAATGATCCTCAACATGCTCTCCAGCGGCGCCATGATTCGCCTGGGCTACGTCTACGGAAATCTGATGGTGAACGTCCACGTGAAGAACGAAAAACTGTTCGAACGCGGTCTCACGATTCTGCAAAAGGCCGCCGAAGTCGATCGGAAAACCGCTCAGCAAGCCCTCAAAGCATCCGGGAACAAAGTCCCCGTGGCCTTAGTCATGCTGCAAACCGGCGCCAGCCGAACCCGAGCGGCTCAAGCTCTAAGAAAAGCGAAAGGCAATGTCCGCCAGGCAATCAGGACGAAGTAGCGCCGGCATCCACGCCAGCCGAAAGTCGAGCGCAGCTCGACTACCCAGCCTCCGCCAGTCCGTGGCCTTCCGATTAACACATTCCTCTCCGCGCAGCGCACGATTCGCCGTTACAATGTGTCAACGCCACAGATTGGATGGACCGCATGGGCCTCGCATTTGCTCAAGGTCTGCCGGAGCTAGATGTTGCTATGGACAAATTCGTAATACGCGGCGGCAATCCGCTGCTGGGGACCATTCGCGTCAGCGGGGCCAAAAACGCCGCTCTACCCGCGATGGCCGCTGCTCTCCTCACCGAAGAACCTGTGATCCTGGAAAATATTCCCCAGGTCCGCGACATCGAAACCACGCGCAAGCTGCTCGCGGCCATGGGAGCTGAAGTCGAACTCGGTTACGGGCGCGCCCAACATCGCACCACGATTTGTTGCCGCAACCTGGCATCGCCCGAGGCATCCTACGAACTGGTCAAGACTATGCGTGCTTCGACGCTGGTTCTCGGCCCGCTGGTCGCCCGCTGTGGTCGCGCTCGCGTCTCTCTTCCTGGAGGCTGCGCCATCGGCGCTCGCCCCATCGACCTCCACATCAAAGGTCTGGAAAGTTTGGGTGCAACCATTGTTCAAGATCACGGCTACGTCGAAGCCAGCGCAAAACGCCTGCGCGGCGGGGAGATTGTTTTCGACAAAATAACCGTAACTGGCACGGAAGATATGCTCATGGCAGCGACTCTCGCCGACGGCGAGACCGTCATGCTCAACTGCGCCCGCGAGCCTGAAGTCGCCGACCTGGCCGACCTGCTCAATAAAATGGGAGCGCAAATCGAAGGCGCAGGTACGTCGACGATTCGAATCAAGGGCGTCACCAAGCTACATGGCGCGAAAGCACCGTATCATTCCAGACCGCATCGAAGCTGCCACCTTCATCATTGCTGGAGCTCTCACTGCCGGAGATCTCAATATCGCCGGCTGCGATCCGCATCACCTGGAATCGCTCTTGCAGAAGTTGGCCGAGGCTGGAGTGAAGACCACGCGCACCGCAGATTCGGTTCGGGTCATGGGCGACAACCCGATCAAGGCGACCGACATTACCACGGAAGAGTATCCCGGCTTCCCTACTGACGTTCAGGCGCAATACATGGCGCTGGCAACCCAGGCCGAAGGGGCTTCGGTCATTACGGAAAACATTTTCGAGAATCGCTTCATGCACGCCCAGGAGCTGGTACGCATGGGGGCGAACATCAAGATTGAAGGAAGGCGCGCCGTGGTTCGCGGCAAAACGCCATTGAGCGCCGCCGCCGTGCTGGCTTCCGATCTGCGTGCCTCGGCGTCACTCGTTCTGGGCGCTCTGGTGGCCGACGGCGAAACCATCATCGACCGCGTCTATCATATCGACCGCGGCTACGAGAATATCGAAGAGAAGTTGCGGGGAGTGGGCGCTCAAATCCGCCGCATCGGAGAAATCCTACCCAAACGAGCATGATAGTTTGAGCCGTAGACTCTCACCCGCGCAGCGCCGTAACCCCCGACCATCGCGGCCTCTGGCAATCGAATTCACGTAACTTTAATAGTCTCGTAACGGTTCCGACACAAACGTTGTCTACGCTCACCTAATCCTTTGGCCCTGCGACTTTCGGCCAACTGCCAACCGTCCAATCGAAACGCAACGGAGGATCGGAATGTTCAAGAGCATCAAAGAATCAGACTTCCCCAGGAAAATGCTGGCTTCGCTAACAGCATTGACTATTATTCTGGGGCCGAGCGTTACACCCACCTACGCCGCTTCGGCGCCGAGTGTGAAAGTGTCGCCAAATCCTGCAACCCCAATTCAGCATCTGGTCGTGATCTTCGACGAAAATATCTCTTTCGATCACTATTTTGGAACCTATCCCAATGCCGCTAATCCGGCGAAGGATCCTCAGTTCAACCCGTTGCCGCACACTCCAACCGTCAACGGCCTCAGCAGCGGCTTGCTGAATAACAATCCAAATTTCTTGAACGCTGCAAACGCCGCGGGCGCTGCAAATCCTTTCCGGCTAGGCCGCTCGCAGGGACTGACCGCGGACCAGGATCACGACTACACCGCGGAGCAGATGGCCTTCGATGCGGGTCTGATGGATCTGTTCCCCCTCTCGGTCGGAACCGGCGGACCGCCGCCGAACCCGCCGCCGGGAACCGTAACCACGACCGGTTTGACCATGGGTTATTACGATGGCAACACGGTGACCGCACTGTGGAACTACGCGCAGCATTTCTCCATGAGTGACAACTCCTACGGAACTACCTTTGGTCCTTCGACGGTAGGTGTGTTCAACCTGGTCGCAGGCCAGACCAACGGAGTCACTGCGACTCTGAACGGCACCGGCGATGAAGTCGACGGCGGCAACGGATCGCTAACCGTCATCGGGGATCCCGATCCGATTGGTGACGTTTGCTCTTCGTCGACCAGAAATCAAGTCACGATGGGAAGCAACAACATCGGCGATCTTTTGACGAAGGCTGGCGTTACCTGGGGAACGTTCATGGGCGGATTCAACCTCAACATCACGAATCCGAATGGAACCACCGGCTGCAGTCGAAGCTCAACTTCACCCATTACCGGTGTGACCACCAATGACTACATCCCGCATCACGCGTTCCTGCAATACTACACATCGACGGCAAACCCGAACCATGTGCGTCCCGCGTCCCTTCACGCTATCGGACATCCGGGAGATCCAGCCAACAATCAGTATGATCTGGATGATTTTTTTGCCGCCGTCAATGCAGGGAACTTCCCTTCGGTCAGCTTCCTGAAAGCAGCGGCCATTCATGATGGGCACGCCGGTTACTCGTCCCCGCTCGATGAGCAGGAGTTTTTGGTTCATGTGCTGAACTTCCTGCAGCAGCGCCCGGAATGGAGCAACACTGCGGTCGTAATCATGTATGACGATTCCGACGGCTGGTACGACCATCAGATCGGTCCGATCGTCAATCAGTCGCAAGGACCCGCGGATGCTCTTACCGGTCCTGGGCTCTGCGGTAACAGCGTGAACAACGCCCTTCGCGGCGTCGATCCCGCGAATCTGCACGCTCTCGGACGCTGCGGCTACGGGCCGAGATTGCCGCTCTTGGTGATCTCGCCGTTTGCGAAACCGAACTTCGTCGATCATTCAGTGACAGATCAGAGTTCGATTATTCGGTTCATCGAAGACAATTGGCTGGGCGGTCAGCGCATCGGCCAAGGTTCGTTCGACGCCGTCGCTGGGCCGATCAACAATATGCTCAACTTCAAGCAGAAGCCAAATCCACCACTCCTGCTCAACCTGGGAACGGGAGAACCTCAATAGCATCGACTGAATCCCTGCTACGACGGGCGTGCGCATTTCGGTTGCGCATGCCCGTTTCCTTTTAGAACGGAGTCTTTCTCATTTATGATCTCGGGCGCGAGGAAGGAATGATTACGCGAAGGCGGTTTCTGCTGAAGAGCGGCCTTATGGCCGCGGCTCTGGCGATAGACCCGACCCAGCAAGGGCAGAAGGCCATGGTTGTAAGGCCGATGCTTGATCCCAATTCGCTCGAGCCCTTCGTCGACCGCCTGCCCATCCCTGAGATTGCCAAAAGCGACGGCACCCGCCCGAGTCCCGCAGATCCCTCCGTGAAGCTCCCGTACTATCGAATGTCAATGCGCGAGGTTGAAAGCAAAGTGCATCGTGACATGAAGCCGACGCGCTTTTGGGGCTTTGGTTCCAGCTCGCCCGGTCTGACCATCGAGACCCGAAGTGGTGAAGGGGTTCTGGTGGAATGGGCGAACGATTTGCCTCACCGGCACTTCCTGCCAATCGACCAGAATATTCATGGTGCCGAGGCTGACAAACCCGAGGTGCGTGCCGTCATTCATCTGCACGGCGCTAAAGCGGAACCGTCGAGCGACGGCTATCCCGAGGATTGGTACGAGCCCGGCAAGTCCGCACTCTACCACTATCCGAACCAGCAGGACGCGTCGATGCTCTGGTATCACGATCACACGCTGGGGATTAATCGCCTGAATGTGTATGCAGGATTGTTGGGAGCTTACATCATCCGCGACAGCACTGAAGATGCGTTAAACCTGCCGAAAGGGAGTTACGAGATTCCGCTGATCATCTGCGATCGCATGTTCGACCGGGAGTGCCAACTTTACTACCCAGTCTCGCCCAAACCGGGCGCCCCATGGATGCCGGAGGTCTTCGGCAACGCCATCCTGGTAAATGGAAAGCTCGCTCCCTATCTTGAAGTCGAGCCGCGCAGATATCGCTTACGTGTTCTCAACGGATCAAACGGCAGGTTCTACCACCTTTCGCTTTCGAATGGTCAAAGCTTCTACCAGATAGGGTCCGATCAAGGCTTGCTTTCCGCTCCAGCCGAAACCAGGAACTTGCTGCTCACGCCAGGTGAGCGCGCCGATCTCGTCATCGATTTCAAGGCTCACGCCGGCGACCGGGTGATCCTGAAGAACGACGCCTTCAACGTCATGCAATTTCGAGTCTCGGCCAAAGGCCCAACGGACGACAGTTCCCTGCCCTCTGCCCTTCGCCCGGTTGCGAAAATCCAGGAGGCTGAAGCAACTAAGAGCCGCTCGCTGTCTATCACCGAAGTCGAGGACTTCTATGGCAAGCCAGTGATGATGCTGCTCAACAACGCACACTGGAATATGCCCGTGACGGAAAATCCCGTGTTGAATTCAGTGGAAATCTGGGAACTGATCAACGCTACCGACGACGCGCATCCCATCCACCTTCATCTGGTGCGATTCCAAATCCTCGACCGGAGGCGCTTTAGCATCTTTCCCTACCTGACCAAGGGCGAAATGAAATACACGGGCGCGCCCGTTCCTCCCGACCCCGGCGAGTCAGGCTGGAAGGATACCGTTCGAGCCGACCCTGGAATGGTGACGCGAATCATCGTTCGTTTCGAAGGATTCGTGGGCCGCTACGTGTGGCACTGCCACATCCTCGAACATGAAGATAACGAGATGATGCGTCCGTATGACGTCGTGGCTGCGAAGAGTTGATGGATTAAGTGTCGTCCGTCGTCGTGGCTTGTAAGCTCTTGCCGAACGGCCAACGACAAGCCTACCGGCCAGCGGCAGCCGATTGAGCCTTGGGCGTGTCAGTCTGTCTCGCCGCAATCTTCTTGGGCAGTTCGCGGATGGCGTAACCGGTAAATGCGGACATGATCGAGCCGACAATGCTCAGGAGCAGTGATCCGGCGTAGCGTTGGAACCAACCGGGACTGGGGGATTGTGATTCTGTCGTGCTGGATGCGCTTGCCGCTCCCAAACTTTCACCCTGCCAGTTCATGGAGACATCGTCTCCGCGCGCGACTACCGACAAAGTTCGCTGGCTGTTGCTGGCAAACTCGCCACGGATCTTGTTCTCCTGCGCCGACCCATCCTCCGTTGCGACGCGCACACGTATTTCGTGGGTACCCGAAGTGACGTTGAACGTCTCCGACAGATTTCCCTGCACTGACTCGAAAAAGCCGAGCTTCTTTCTGCCCGTGCCAATCAACCTTCCGGAATAGGCAAGGTCGTCATCCAGCCAGACTGAGAGTTGAGCGCTGCGAAAGCCATGCTGGACTTTCAGGCGCAGACTGGCGTCTTTGCGAGTCAGCGCCGTGTGCAGTCCCAGGAGCAATGCTGCCAACAAAAACAATCCCAGGACAATCAAAGCCTTACGCGGGATGCGGTCAGCCCAGCCCCGAACGGTCCGCAGGGAAAAGCGGCCGCTCGACTGAATGTCCGGGGTAGGTTCCTTATCCATGGAGATTTCCATTCTCTCGCGAAGGCAGGTCGAAGACGAAGTTACCGAAGGCGGTGGACGGATCGCAGAACCGCAGCGCGGTGCAGCCTGCGGGACCGCTGTGTCCCCCTGTGGTAATGGTTTTGTCTGTCTCGCGAACGGAAAATTCAGCTCTTCGTCATGATCCGCAAATCCTGACCCGTCATTTCCCTTGGGCTCGTCGAGACCCATCATTCCTAGGATGGTTGGCGAAATGTCGCGCAGCGAACCGTTGGGCTTCAATGTGAACCGTTTGCTGTTTTCCGCAATCACAATAAATGGAACAGGATTGGTAGTGTGGGCGGTATGGGGTCCGCCGGTGACAGGATCAATCATCATTTCCGCGTTGCCGTGATCGGCAGTGATGAGCATCGCTCCGCCCTTGGCGCGTACTGCAGGCTCGATGCGCCCCAGGCAAGCGTCGACAACTTCGACCGCCTTCACGGTAGGTTCCAGTTTGCCGGAGTGTCCGACCATGTCGGCGTTGGCAAAGTTTACGATCAACACGTCGAACGTTCCGTCCTCTACGGCCTTTACAACAGTTTCAGCGATGCCTGCGGCGGACATCTCTGGTTTGAGATCGTAAGTCGCAACTTTGGGAGACGGTACCAGCAGGCGATCTTCTCCCGGAAATGGCTGTTCGACGCCTCCATTGAAGAAGTAAGTCACATGGGCATATTTTTCGGTCTCGGCCACCCGCAGATTTCGGAGATTTGTGTTCGCCATCACATTGGCGAGAATGTTGTTCATCGACTCCGGCGGGATGACCATAGGTAGGCTGAATTGTTTGTCATAACGCGTCATGCAAACGTAATGCAGATTTTCGGGGACGCGCTCGCGAGGGATAGCGGCGTCAAGATCGTCAGCTCCGGGTAAATCGCGGCCCGCTTTTTCGTTTAGCCCACTGCGGCGCGCCAGAGCACGAGTAATCTGCCGAACCCGGTCGGCACGAAAATTAAAGCAAATGCAGGAATCGTCGTCACGAACCATGTTGGCGCGGGCGTCCTCGCCCGTGCTTTTCGGATCAGCACAAACAAAGGGAATAATAAATTCGTCAGTCACGCCCTTGTTATAAGACTCTTTCACACCCAGCACGGGATCCGCGTAGCGCCCGCCTTCTGCCTCTCCCGTCACCATCGCATTGAATGTCTTGGCGATGCGCTCCCAGCGCCGGTCGCGGTCCATGGCGTAATAACGGCCGCTAACCGAGGCGATTTTTCCTGTGTTGTACTCTCGCATCTTCTGCTGAAGCTGTTCGAGGTATCCGGCTCCGTTGGTAGGCAGCGTGTCTCGGCCATCCATGAAGGCATGAATGCATACACGGTCGACGCCTTGCTCCTTGGCCATTCGGATCAGCGCGTAAAGATGCGTCTGATAAGAGTGCACACCGCCATCGGAGAGCAATCCAAAAAGATGAAGTCTTCTGCCGCCGACGCGGGCATTCTTCATGGCCGCCAGCAGAACAGGATGCGAAAAGAACGCACCATTCTGGATCATCAACTCGATGCGCGTGCTGTCCATATGCACAATGCGCCCGGCCCCGATGTTGAGATGGCCAACCTCGCTGTTGCCCATCTGCCCCTCTGGCAGGCCCACATAGGGGCCGCTGGTGTGAATAAGCGTGTTGGGATATTCGCGCAGCAAGCGGTCGTAGGTAGGCTTGCGGGCCAGCGCTATGGCGTTGGCTTTGGTTTCGGCGCGGTAGCCCCAGCCGTCAAGGATGATCAGAACGAGCGGTTTGGGTCTGGACATTTGTGTAGAAAAGCTCGCCACGGATTTGCACGGGCCAAGGCTGATTCTATGGTCTTCTGGCCACAGCGGGACAGAGAAAATAATACTAATTCTTTTGCTGTGGCTGCGGCGCTACCGGGGTGCTGTCCTGCTTCTCTTGCTCTTCTTTAACCATTTGCTCGGTGCGCCGCATGATCGCGTCCATTTGCTTCTGCATGCGTGCATACGATGCCTGCATCGATTCCGAGGTCAACGTCGGCATTTCGTGAATCATTTTCTGTCCTGTCGCGGAGGCGTAGAACGTGGTCATCGCGTCAATGTCGCCCTTCGAGAAATGCCTTTGGTAAATGGGAATCATATCCTCGAGTATCGCGTCGACGGGAACATCTTTCATGGTCTCCTTCATCATGTTGTCGGCGCGGGCAATTTTATCGGCGGACATTTTCGGGTAACGCTTTTTCAACGTGTCGTGCATCATCGTGCTCTCTTGCTGGATCACAGAATCCATCACCTGCCGCATCTGCTGGTGAATCTGCATAACTTCAAACAGTCTTTGGACGTCTTCTTTAACCGCCGGAGTCGTGTCAGCGACCGGCGTCGGCGATTCTTGCGCGCCAGCCAGAAGCAGGAACATCGGAATGAACGCAGCGAGAAGAGACTTTCGTTTCATCATTTTCACCATTCAGCCTTAGCAGTGCTTCACCAGATTAGCTCAACCGGATATTTCTGGAACAAGGGGTCGGCAGTGACGATCGGCAAAGACTCGCGACAGGCGCCCCTCCTCAGGCAGTCCGCAAACCTAAGGTATGCAAATCCATTAGAACCCTTATTGCCAAAACAGGTCCTCGACTTCTTTGGGAAGGAGGTTATTGAAATCGTCTGGGACAACGAACTCACCTCGGGCGGAACCTAGTTTGAACCTGGGACAGTCCGAGGTCAGCGGCACGAGCTTCGCCACCGGCTTGCCAGCGTTGGCGATGATGACCTCTTCCCCCAGAGCCACACGCTTCAGCAAGCGGGACAGGTGAGTCTTACAATCATGAATATTGACTACCATGAGCCAACTTTGGACTAAGTCCCTAGCTAAGTCAATAATGGGCCCAGTACGATCCATGCCTCGAAAATGGTGCAAGGGGTGGCCGCACCTTAAGATTTGTTAATATCCACCTCACCGGTCACCGACACACATGTTCACTCTCGCGACCATCGCCGGCTTCGTGATTATTTTCGCCGTCCTCCTGGACGCCTTTGAGACGGTCGTACTCCCGCGCCGGGTGCGACGCCAGTTCCGCATCACCGCGTGGTTCTACCACAATACCTGGATCCCGTGGCGCAAAATTACCAGCCACGTCAAATCGCCCAGTCGTCGCGAGAACTTCCTCGCCTACTTTGGACCTCTGTCGCTTATCTTCCTGCTGGCGCTCTGGGCGGTGGGCTTGATCATCGGCTTCGCGCTATTACAGTACGGAGCGGGAGAGCACATCCAACTCAACAAAGAACCGATCTCCTTCGGTCGCTTGATCTATCACAGTGGCGAAACATTCTTCACGCTAGGCTATGGCGACATCCTTCCCACCTCAACTATCGCTCGCGCCCTCGCGGTACTCGAAGCCGGCATGGGCTTCGGTTTTCTGGGCACGGTCATCGGATATCTCCCCACCATCTATTCGTCGTTCTCGCGACGCGAAATTCAGATTTCGCTGCTAGACGCCCGTGCCGGATCACCTCCTTCCGCCGCTGAATTGCTTTCCAGATTCGGCAACTGCCCGCAGCAAATCGTGCTCGACCAGATCCTCCGCGACTGGGAGCATTGGGCCGGAGAAGTCTTGGAAAGCCATATTTCGTACCCTCCGCTAAGTTTCTTCCGTTCGCAGCATAGCAACCAATCCTGGTTGGGCGCGTTAACAACGATTCTGGACACGAGCGCATTGCTGGTGGCAGGAGTTGACGAACTCCGCGCCGAGCAGGCAAAAATCACCTTTGCCGTTGCCAGGCATGCGGTCGTGGACCTTGCCCAAGTCATTCACGCGAGCTACAACCCGGAAGATGTGGACCGGCTCCCGCCGCAAGAACTAGCCCGGTTGCGGAAAAGCCTCGCCGAACGCAAGATTAAATTGAAAGAAGGCCCTGAGTTCGAAGAGAAACTCGATCACTTGCGATCACTCTACGAACCCTATGCGGAAGCCATGGCCCGCAATTTATTGATCACGCTACCGCCCTGGATTCACCCAGAAAAGAAAAAAGACAATTGGGAAGCCGGACCATGGGATCGCGCTATCCAGGCCAGAAGCCTCGCAGGGTTAGGCCGCAGAGCGGAACAGATTCAACGCATCGACGATCACTTCTGAGTTCAACCGTAGAGACCTGGCTTGCCACGCTTCCCGGTTCCGGCAACATCTCTACCGCGGCGAGCGTGCTAACATCGTTTCCTTCCATGAAGCACATCGGTGAAAACGTAGTCCGCATTGAGGCGGACGCCCTGCGCGCCCTGGCCGACCGCATCGCCGGGCCCATGGCGGGAGCTTTCAATTCCGCGGTCGACCTGCTTCACCGCAGCGCCGGCAGAGTCGTGGTCACGGGCATGGGCAAAAGCGGCATTATCGCGCGCAAGATCGCAGCTACCCTCAGCTCGACCGGAACCCCTGCACTGTTCATGCACCCCGTCGAAGCAGTCCACGGAGACTTGGGCATGGTGGTTCGCGGAGACATTGTGCTCGCACTTTCCGCCAGCGGAGAAACTGAAGAAATTCTGCGGCTGTTAGCGACGTTGAAGCGGTTACGCGTGCCACTAATATCGCTGACCTGCGATGAGATTTATCCAACGCCCGCGGGCGAGGGCGCCCGCGCCACGCGACCTAGACTCTCGACCCTGGCGGATGCGTCCGAGATCGCGCTCGATTGCTCGGTGAACAAAGAGGCGTGTTCTCTCGGCCTGGCTCCGACAGCGTCCACAACCTGCATGCTGGCGCTGGGCGATGCTCTCGCCATGGCGCTCGCAGAAAAGCGGGGCTTCAAAGAAGAAGACTTTGCCAACCTCCATCCCGGAGGCAAGCTCGGCAAGCGCCTCGCCCGAGTCGAATCCCTGATGCACACCGGAGACGCCGTGCCCCGCGTCGGCCTGCATACGAAAATGCCCGACGTCATCTATGAAATGTCACGCAAGAAACTGGGCGTAACTGCGGTCGTCGAAAACGATAAATTGGCCGGAGTGATCAGCGACGGCGACCTGCGCCGCCTCCTGCAGCAACGCGGCAAAGACGTTTTAGACCTCACTGCGGGAGATTGCATGACAAAGAATCCGCGCACGATCACAGGCCACGAATTCGCGGCAACCGCCCTGGCACTGATGGAAGAAAAGAAAATCACTTCGCTGGCAGTCGTAGACGGAAATGGAAATCTGGAAGGCATCCTGCACCTACACGATTTGTGGGGAACGGAGATGATGTAGCGCGGATGCCCCGCCCGCGAGCTAGCAAGCAAGAAGCTATCCTCCACGAGACTCACCTAGAGGCCCAATCCCCCGCCGGCTTTTCTCACTATTCCGCCGCACGAGCACGGAGTTTCCTAATTTGACGTGAGGACCGTCTTGTTGCATAAAGGAGTACGCAGCGCGACGAGAAGAAGGAGATTCTCTATGGGCGTAAAAGAGAAAATGCACTCCATTGGCCAGCCCGTGCCGGAGTTGCCGGTCGCCGATGTGGAACGCGCACAACAGCATTACCGAGATGCACTCGGCTTTGAGATTGGATGGCTTTATCCCGGCAACGAGATTGGGGCCGTGTTACGAGATAAGGTGACGATATTCTTTCGCAAGAAGAAGCCGCCATTCGAACCTGCCATTCACTGGGTATTCGCTGAAGATATCGATGCGTCGTATCAGGAACTGATGTCGTCCGGTGCGAACATCGTCGATCCTTTGGAAAGAAAACCTTGGGGATTACGGCAGTTCACCGTAAAAGATTTGGACGGAAACCTTTTCTATTTCCACCACGATTAGGAAGCGTCTGTTCAAGGGTAGCGCAAGCGCCCACGCCCGCGAAAAAGTCCCGGCGGTTGACAACTCCGCTCCGGCGGAGGCACTATTCTCTTGCCTGCGTAGGGCGCATCGGTGCAAATCGAAAGGGCAACGCCCACCTACGACGAGTGATTCCTTCTGCGCCCATGCCGAACCTCCATAGGCCAAACCCAGATGCGCCAGACCTTGATCCGCCAGACCTTGATCCGCCAAACCTTGATCCGCCAAGCGCGGGTAAGTTAAATCTCGAAAACCTCAAGAAGCAAGCGAAACAATATCTGCGTTGGCATCGCGAACGGTACTATCCCGTCGCAGCCAGAATCAGGGCAGGCGTGCCCCGGTTTAGCCAGCTCAGCGACGCGCAGGTACTGGACGCAACCTTCAAGCTCGCCGACGCGCAAGATCTTGTGGCGCGCGAGAGGGGCTTCGAAGGATGGCACGCGCTCAGATCAGGAGCCTACAGCATGCCTCGCAAAGCTGGACCAACCGCTCCACGCCCGATTCTCACTTCAACCGAAGCACAATTGTTCGTTGCTGACATCACAGCGGCGTGCGATTTTTACACCGATAAGCTTGGTTTCAGGGTCGCCTTCGTCTATGGTGATCCGCCATTTTATGGGCAGGTCGCTCGCGACCAGGCGCGGCTGAATTTGAGGGTGGTCCGCGAACCGGTGTTCGCCGGCGATATTCGGGAGCGGGAGCACCTGCTCTCCGCAACTCTCACTGTCCCTACCACGGGCGAGATCAAGCAGCTCTTTTTGAGCTATCAGGCCGCAGGAGTGCGCTTTCATCAGACGCTGAAGAAGCAGCCGTGGGGCGCGAGAACCTTCATCATCCGGGACCCCGATGGAAATCTCATTCTCTTTGCCGGGCCCGCCGATTGAAGTGGTTGGCCAGTGCAGCTGGGAAGAGATGGTTGAGAGTCATCGGGGCACTGACCTCTGCTCCACCTCGCTGAAGGGACCTCGGCGCTACAATTGGCTATGTATCACTACGACCCCAACACCGCGCTGGAAGAACTGACGGAAGACGCAACCCTCCCCAATCCAGTCCACCTGCGCGACATGATTTTGCGCAAGAAGCTCACCGCCGACAAGTCGCTGGAGCTGAACCGCCTGTTCGTGGAGTACCAAAAATTCTTCGGTGAGACTCAAAAGCTGGGGAAAGAGATTCTGAAGCGGTTGTCTGCCTAGAAACCCATGGATCGAAGCAAGGCTTCAGTGGGACAGCCGCGGGGGCTGTCCCCACACGAGCATTACCACGCAATCATTTACAATATCCAATTCCCTACTGCTCAGGATTCTCAACTATGCATCGCTGGTCGGAACTATTTATCCCTACTTTGCGCGAAGCGCCTGCGGACGCCGAGGTCGCGAGCCACAAGTTTCTGGTGCGGGCGGGGTACATTCGCCAGCTTGCCGCCGGAATCTATTCGTATCTATTCATGGGGCAGCGGTCATTCAACAAGATCATGGCCATCGTCCGTCAGGAGATGGACAAGATTGGCCAGGAATTTTATCTGCCGGCGCTACATCCCCGGGAGACTTGGGAGGCCAGCGGTCGCTGGTCGGTCATGGGCGACAACTTGTTCCGGCTGAAAGACCGCAAAGGCGCCGATCTTTGCCTCGGCATGACCGAAGAAGAAGTCATGACGGACATTGCACGGAAAGAACTGCGCAGCTACAAACAGTTACCCCAGATCTGGTACCAGATTGCGCCCAAGTTTCGCGACGAACCGCGTCCCAAGGCAGGCCTACTCCGAGTGCGCCAGTTCATGATGAAGGATTCGTATTCGTTCGACATCGATCCGGCAGGGCTTGATGTTTCTTACCGGAAGCACCGCGAAGTCTATCACCGCGTCTTTGATCGTTGCGGATTGAAGTACATGGTGATCGAAGCGGACTCGGGTGCAATGGGCGGGTCGCAGTCGGAAGAGTTCATGGTGCGCACCCCGGCGGGTGAAGATCAGGTCGTAAGCTGCGAAAAATGCAACTACGCAGCCAACATGGAGAAGGCAACGTCGAAGCTCGATCCGGTCGCAGACCTGAAACCGGAGGGAGACGGCAAACCGCTTGAGGTCCACACCCCGGGTCAAAAGACCATCGAAGATGTGGCTCGCTTTCTGGGCGTATCGCCGAAGAACAAGATCAAGACGCTGGCCCTGATGGCCGACGAAAAGGACCCAAAGACCGGCAAAGTGAAATCGCGTGCTGTCATCCTGCTGATGCGTGGCGATCATCAGATGAACGAGGCAAAGCTGTCGTCCGCAGTGGGTGGCAAAGAAACGCGGCCGATGCAGGAAGAAGAAATCAAGCATCTGTTTCATTCTCCGGCGGGTTTTCTGGGACCGATTGGCATCGACTGGGCTAAAGATTTACAGGATGCCGATCGGCCGATTCTGGTCGTGGATAGAGCGCTCGAAGGACGAGCCAACCTGATCTGCGGCGCGAACAAGGAGGACTATCACCTTAGGAACGTCACCACTGGCACCAGCTTCCGTCCGACCGCCTACGCCGACTTGCGCGCCGTCACAGCCGGAGAACCCTGCCCCAATTGTGGCACCCCGCTGCGCATCGACACCGCCGTGGAAATTGGTCACATCTTCAAACTTGGGTACAAGTACTCCCAGTCTATGGGTGCGCGTGTTCTCGACAAGAACGGCAAAGAAGTGACCCCAATTATGGGAAGTTACGGAATCGGGATTGAGCGCATCCTTACGGCTGCGGTTGAACAGAGCAATGACGAGAATGGCTTCTGGCTGCCGTGGCAGATTGCGCCGTTTGAGATCGTGGTCACTCCCACCAACGTCAAAGATGAAAGCCTGCTACAGACTTCCGTCGAGATCGCCCAACGCCTGGAGGCCGCTGGTTACGACGTGTTACTAGACGACAGGGATGAACGGCCAGGGGTGAAGTTCAAAGACGCCGACCTTGTGGGCATACCGTTCCGCGTCACCGTGGGGAAGAAGGTTACTGAAGGTACCGTAGAAGTCGTTCAACGCTCGACACGTCAAATGGCCGATGCTAGCATCACCGGAATAACGGACTATTTCAAGGATTTGCGGTCGGCGAGCTAAGCCTTTAATGGCGCGTCCGGCCGGGTTGGGAACGGCCATGGACAACATTAAACTGATCTTCGGTCTCTTCGTGATCGGCATTGCGATCTATCTCGGGGTAGAGCTGGTCCCCGTCTACTATGCCAACTATCAGTTCCAGGACATCGTCAAAACCGAAGCCACGCTTGAAACCTACACTACCAAGCCGGAAAGCGATATTCAGGACGCCTTGTACAAAAAGGCGCAAGAATTCGAGATCCCTTTGAGCAAGGAACAGATCAAGGTTCAGCGCCATGGCACCACGGGCACTGGATCCTTAACGATTAACGCCGCCTACAAAGTGCATTTGGACCTGCCCGGCTATCCCATGGATTTGCATTTCGACGCCTCCACCGAAAACAAGAGCCCTTTCTGATACGGGTCTAAATTGAGCCGTGATTTAGAATAGGCTGCAGAGAGCTCCAATTGCAGCGGCTCTGCGACGCGTGGCCATCAAAGTAAGAATCCCGAAACGAAAGAACGGCGCGAAGACGGGGAAAAAACTCGTCTCCCGCGACCCCGTAATCCGCATTGCTCTGGCCGCGTTTGTGGTTATCTCGCTGCTCGCTTGCGGCTGGTTTTCCTATTTCTATATCAAGTATGACCGGATCATCGATCAACGTTTCAAGGGGCCGGTTTTCAGCAGTTCGGCGACAATCTATGCGCTGCCGCGCACGGTGAAGCAGGGAGAAAGAGCGAGCGCACACGAGATTGCCACGCAACTGCGGCGTGCCGGCTATTCGGAAAACGGCGGAACGTCAGCGATGGGAACCTATAACCTGCTGACCAACGGGATCGAAATCAAGCCCGGCCCCCAGTCGTACCATAGCCCGGAGTCGGCCACCATCCGCATACAAGATGGCACCGTCGCCAGCATTGCCGGAAAATCGGGCGAACTGGATGCATACGAACTGGAACCGCAGATGGTGACCGCGTTGTTCGACGCCGAGCAGCGATCCAAGCGGCAACTTGTAAAGTACGACGATATTCCTAAAGTGCTGGTCGATGCCGTGCTGGCTATCGAAGACCGGCGCTTCTTTCAGCATAACGGCGTGAACTTCATTCGCCTGGCGGAAGCAGGCTGGATAGACGTCACCCATCAGAGGCATGAGCAAGGCGGCTCAACGCTGACCATGCAACTGTCGCGGGCATTTTTCCTCACCCCGCAAAAAACGTTCAAGCGCAAAATCATCGAAATGCTGATCGCGCTGGAACTGGAGCAAAAATTCACCAAGCAACAGATATTTGAGTTTTACGCGAATCGAGTGGATTTGGGGCAACGCGGTTCGTTCACGATCAGCGGTTTCGCCGAAGCCTCGCAGGCCTACTTCAACCGCGACCTGAAGGACATCACGCTACCGGAAGCGGCGCTCATCGCCGGGCTTATTCAAGCACCCAGCTTTCTTTCGCCGTACCGCCATCCCGAGCGCGCTCTGGAACGCCGCAATCTGGTGCTGGACAGCATGGTAGAGACCCATGCCATCACCAAGGAACAGGCGGAAAAAGCTAAGGCCACAGCCTTGAAGCTCGCGCCCCCGAACGTGGAGGCCAGTGACGCTCCGTATTTTGTCGACATGGTCCGGGACACAGTGATCAGCCGCTTGAACGAACGTGAACTCAACGAGCAGTCGTATCGGATCTATACCACGCTTGATCCTGACCTGCAGCGGGCGGCGGCACAAGCAGTCGAAACGGGGATCAAGCTGGTGGATGACCAAATCACAAAGCGTCGGACCAAGCGCGTGAAGGTGGGCAAGAACAAGTTCGAGACTTCGGTAGAGGCGGGCCCGCAAGCCCAGGTCGCGATGATTGTTCTGGATCCGCACACTGGCGAAGTGCTGGCGCTGGTGGGGGGAAGAAATTATGGCTTCAGCCAGTTAAACCACGCCGTGGCCAAACGCCCAACCGGGTCTATTTTCAAGCCGTTCGTTTACGCAGCCGCAATCAATACGGGAGTGGATGGCGCCACCCCGGTTCTTACAGCTGCCTCAATTGTCAGCGACCAGCCCAGCACTTTCGCCTACGGAGACCAGATTTACGAGCCGCGAAACTACAAAGAGGAATACCACGGCGATGTCACCGCTCGATACGCGTTGGCCATGTCCTTGAACAATGCGACGGTGAAACTGGCTGAGGAAGTGGGCTATGACAAAGTGGCGGATCTGGCCAAGGCGGCCGGCATTAGTTCCGTCAAGGCAACCCCAGCGATGGCGCTTGGTTCTTACGACGCAACGCCGCTAGATATGGCGGCGGCTTACACGGTATTTGCGAATGCCGGCCTGCGAATCTCGCCATCCATGGTTAATTCGGTGCGAAATGCGGCTGGCGACGTGGTCATGGACTTCAAGCCGGATAGGCGGCAAGTGCTCGATCCCCGAGTCGCGTTCGTCATGACAGACATGATGGAAGGAGTCATCAATTTCGGCTTGGGGTATACCGCGGTACGGCTTCGTGGCTTTGAGCAGCCTGCCGCAGGAAAGACGGGCAGTTCACATGATGGATGGTTCGCGGGCTACACCAGTAACCTGCTCTGCGTGGTTTGGGTGGGATTCGACGATTACAGTGACTTGCACCTTAGCGGGGCGTTGAGCGCAGCACCCATCTGGGCGGAATTCATGAAGAAGGCGGCCACTCTGCCCGCGTACTCAGACATGAAGGCATTTGCTCAACCATCGGGCGTGGTAGATGTGCAACTCGACAAAACCACAAATCTGCTGGCAACCCCGTCTTGCCCGGAGACTTACAGTGCCGCGTTCATCGCCGGGACGGAGCCGAACCAGACGTGCGATCAACCCGGTGGAGTGAAGGGATTCTTTTCCCGCATGCTCGGCCTGGGAGGAGAAAAACCGCTTCCGCCACCGGGAGCTGCGCCGGGAACCCAGGCAGGTGCGGAGGAGCCGAAGAAGAAGGGTTTTTTTGGCAAGATCGCAGGTATTTTCAAGGATGACAAGAAGGATGAAAAGCCGTCTAATCCTCCGGCTGAGGCGCCGGAGCAGCCCGGGAACGCGCGTCATTGAAGTAGCGTGAAGAGGTATCGTAGGGAACAATGTCCGGCTCGAAGGTGTCAATGAAAGAAAGAGTTATTTGATATTTCAGGAGGTGCGCTATGCGCCGTCCGCTTTGGTATTGCTCTCTAGCCCTTGCAATTTGTTCGATCCCCGCCCTGCAAGCTCAAACTGCGACCATCGAATTAGTGCAGATCAGCCCCCCAACAATCCGGCATGCCGAGCCGCCTCCACCCGATGCTTCGGTGGCGGAACTGGAACAGAAGGGTGATGAACTTCGCGGCGAGAAAGCGTTCCTGGACGCATTGGATTACTATCGCGCGGCCCTGGGCAAGCAGCCGAACAGCGCGATCATTCACAACAAAGCGGGCATCACCGAGTTGATGATGCAGCGGATTAAGGAAGCGGGAAAGGATTTTGAACATGCCCTGCACTACGACCGTACCTATGCGGACGCGATGAACAACCTGGGTGTGATTTATTACAAGGACAAGAAATACAGCAAGGCGATTAAGCAATACGAGAAGGCGCTCCAGTTGCGTCCGGATTTCGCGTCTTTTTACAGCAACATGGGCGCGGCTTATTTCGCGAAGAAAGAGTTTGAAGAAGCCAGCACGAATTATGCCAAGGCGCTGGAAATTGATCCGGACATCCTGGAGCGCATCGTCTCACACCGGAATATCCGCACAGTTACCATCGCCCGACGACCGGGCAAAATACGACTTTATCGTGGCCAAACTATGCGCCGAGCGTGGCGACCAGGACCGCGCCCTGCAACACCTCCGTCGCGCCATGGAGGAGGGCTACAAGGGGATCGAAGATGTATATAAAGATCCCGGATTTGCCGGTTTGCGAAAAGACACGCGGTTTGCCGAACTAATGGCCGCGCGTCCACCCGGCATACCTGAATAACCCTATTGATTTCTTGAGTTAAGGGGTGTACAGGAATTTTATTAGCTGACTGCGAAACTTTTCACGAAAGGTGGGTTTGTACTGATCAAAGTACTCCTGAAAGCAACAGGGTGAGTAAGGAGAAACGGTAAGCCCATCGGTCGTCGACCCGAGCACGCCCCAAGCAGACGATCGGTGGGCTTTTATCCTTTGGCGTTTGGCTCCGCACGAACCTCCTACGAACATTCTGTTGAGTATTTGGCTAAAGGCTAAGTGCCGAGTGCTAAGTGCTGCTCTTCTTGCTTCTCTCGCAGATGTATTCGTCAACCACTTGCTTCCACTTTCCTTGAGCTTTCAGGATGAATTCTGTCGCGTCGCGCAGTGCGCCATCGCCGCCGCCGTGGGGAGTGACGTAGTGTGCTGCTTCTTTAACCTCGTCGCGGGCGTTGGCCACTGCAATGGCGAATCCACAGTTCCGCATCACGGGTAGATCGATGACGTCATCCCCCACAAAGGCCGCCTCGCTGGCCGAAATTCCGTCCCGGCGCAATATTTCTTCGAATGCCGTTCAGCTTGTCCTGAATCCCTTGATAGACGTACTCCAATTTCAAATCCCGCGCGCGCAGCGCAACCGTCTCCGATACTCGCTTCGTGATCAGCCCGGTCTTAATTCCGGCAAGGCGAGCAAATGAAATCGCTGTGCCGTCGTGCGCATGAAACCCTTTAGCCTCAATAAGACTCTGACTGACGAGCCCGAAGCCTCCTTGCCCTCCGTGTTTGGCAGCATGGTCCTGGGTCGATTGCTGGATTCCGGCGGGAGCGGGAAAGATGTAGAGCTTGCCGTCGGTCAGCACACCGTCAACATCGAAGAGGAGAAGTTTGATTTTCTTGGCGCGAGCTTTGGCAGAGAGAGTCTTGGGCATCGCCGGATTCTAGCACTTGCACGCCCGAAGACAGTTGAATCGGATGTCGGACGTAATATCGGACATAATAGAGGTTCGCGGAGTCGTCGCGAGCATTTTTAACATTGTTCCTTGTCGCTGGGGCGAATATTTTGCGAACATCCATATTTTCGATAAAATATAAGAATGCCCCTCCCTGACTCGCCTCTCGACTGGGCCCACCCTCTGGTCCGGGATTGGTTCGTGCAGCGCTTCGGCACTCCGACGGAGCCGCAAGAGCAGGGATGGCCGCACATCCTGGCTGGCCATACCACCCTGATTTCTGCCCCTACGGGTTCGGGCAAGACCTTGGCTGCTTTCCTCGCCTGCATCGATCGGCTAGTGCGCAAAGCGCTGGCTGGCGATCTTCAGGATCGCACCGAAGTGCTCTACGTTTCTCCGCTGAAAGCGTTAGGCAACGACATCCAGAAAAACCTCGAAGTCCCACTAGGTGAAATCCTGCAAATGGCCGGGGAGCGCGGGTTGCTGATGCCGCAGATTCGCACCGCCGTCCGCACCGGCGACACGCTCATGCACGAACGGCGGGCCATGTTGAAGCGACCTCCGCACATTCTGGTGACCACGCCAGAGTCCCTGTACATCCTGCTGACTGCGGAAAAAAGCCGGGCGATTTTGCGCGACATCGAGACCGTAATCGTCGATGAGATTCACGCCGTCGCCGACGACAAACGCGGAGCGCACCTGACGCTCTCGTTGGAACGATTGGAGGCGTGGACGCATCGCCCGCCGACGCGAATCGGCCTGTCGGCGACGCAGAAGCCGATCGAGCAGGTCGCACATTTCCTTACCGGGACAGGCCGCCCGGAGCCTGTGATCGTCGACGTGGGGCATCGAAGAAAACTTGATCTGGCGATTGAAGTTCCGGGTAGCCAGCTCGGCCCCGTCGCCAGCAACGAAATGTGGGATGAGATTTACAACCGGCTGGTGGACCTGGTTGAGCAGCATCGTTCGACATTGGTTTTCGTGAACACGCGGCGGTTGTCGGAGCGAATTTCGCATCAGCTCGCCGAAAGGCTCGGCGCAGACAATGTTGCTGCTCATCACGGCAGCTTGTCGCGCAAGCTGCGGCTGGCGGCGGAACGGAAGCTCAAGGATGGAGAAGTCAAAGTATTGGTTGCGACCGCTTCGCTCGAGTTGGGAATTGATATCGGCACCGTGGATCTCGTGGTGCAGATCAGTTCTCCGCGGGCGATTGCCGTGGCCTTGCAGCGTGTGGGACGTTCTGGCCACTGGCGAGGTGCGATTCCGAAAGGGCGACTGTTTGCGACCACTCGCGACGAACTCCAGGAATGCGCGGCTTTGGTACGCGCGATTCGGCATGGTGATCTTGATCGCATCATGATTCCGGATGCGCCGCTGGATATCCTGGCGCAGCAGATCGTTGCAATGTGTGCGGCGACCCGTAGGTGCGGCCGTCGTGGGGGCGTCCCAGGGTCTGAGTGAGAACGACGATGCGAGCGCCACTGAAGCAGGTTGGGACGAAGACGAGCTATTTACGCTTGTCCGGCGAGCTTATCCCTATCGCAATCTTTCACGTGAGACTTATGAAGCGGTTCTCGAAATGCTGTCCGAGGGGATTGCGTCGCGTCGCGGACGTTACGGCGCGTACATCCATCGCGATCGGGTCAATCGCAAATTGCGGGCGCGGCGGGGTAGCCGCCTGGCGGCGATCACCAGTGGTGGAGCAATTCCCGAGACTGCCTTATTTACGGTCGTGGCCGAGCCCGACGGGATTGTTGTCGGGACGCTCGACGAAGATTTCGCTGTTGAAAGTAATGCCGGCGACATCATGTTGCTGGGAAATATGTCGTGGCGAATTCGGCGGGTCGAAGGCAAGTCAGGCCGGGTGCTGGTTGAAGACGCACACGGCGCGCCTCCGAGTGTTCCCTTCTGGCGTGGCGAGGCTCCGGCGCGGACCGAGGAACTTTCACTGCATGTTGCCGATCTACGACGGCAGATCAGCGAGATGCTGCCGCACACTTCGCCGATTGGCATTTCACCAAGCCAGCCTGAGGTGGCGAAAACGGTCGCGTGGCTGAAAGAAGAATGCGGGGTGGACGATTCCGGCGCCGAGCAGATGATCGAGTACATTCTGCAAGGCCGCGCCGTGCTCGGAGCCGTGCCCACGCAGGACACCATTATCGCCGAGCGGTTTTTCGATGAAGGCGGCGGGATGCAGTTGGTGATCCATGCGCCGTTCGGCGGACGCATTAATAAAGCCTGGGGCTTGGCATTGCGGAAGCGATTCTGCCGCAGCTTCAACTTCGAGTTGCAAGCCGCAGCGACTGACAACGGGTTGAACATAGCACTCGCTGAACAGCATAGTTTTCCGCTCGCCGATGTTTTTCATTTTCTAAACGCGGAGACGGTCCAGCCCATTCTCGAGCAAGCTGCATTAGCTTCGCCTTTCTTTGCGACCCGTTGGCGCTGGGACGCCAATCGCGCTCTGGCTCTTTTGCGTTTTCAGGGCGGGAAGAAAGTACCGCCGCAGATTCAGAGGATGCGGTCGGACGACCTGTTGGCGTCAGTGTTTCCCGACGTCGCCGCCTGCCAGGAAAACATTGAAGGCGACATCAAGATTCCCGATCATCCGTTGGTAAATGAAGTCATGAAAGATGTCCTGACTGAAGCCATGGACATCGACGGGCTAAAGAACCTGCTTCGGGGTATGGCCGACGGCCGTATCCGCTGCGTCGCCGTGGATACACCGGTGCCGTCTCAGTTCTCGCACGAGATCCTCAATGCGAATCCCTATGCGTATCTCGATGACGCGCCGCTCGAAGAGCGACGCGCACGAGCCGTGGAGATGCGGCGCATTCTTCCAGAATCTGTTTTGGAAGAAGTTGGAAAACTGGACCAGGCAGCCATCGCGCAGGTTCGTGAAGAAGCATGGCCTGACGTGCGTGACGCAGACGAACTACACGACGTGCTGAATACATTCATTGCGTTGCCGGCGGAGGCGTTGGGACAACCGTCCCTAGCCGCAGAGTCGAATGAAGCCGCGTACGCTGAGTGTCGCGCCTTGGGCCGCCGCTTTTGCCCGGCTTGTGCAACAAAACCGTGCTGTTACCGCCAGGTGCAATGGCCGGTCGTACTGGGTCGCAGCCGAGCGGGTCGGAATATTTTCTTTGCTCTTCCCGGCTGCTGCCATTGATCGAGGAGTGCCCGATCTTGCCGACACTCTTCCCTCTTTCGACGATGCATTGCTGGTGTTGACCACTGGCTGGATGTCACACCTCGGTCCCGTGACCGCAGGGCAACTGGGATCGCTTCTTGGACTGTCCGCTTCTGACATCGAAAAAGCTCTCTTACGCATGGAGGCTAGCGGCGCAATTCTGCGCGGAAGATTTACCAGTCGCGACCTGCGGGTGGGAACACCCGCTCCACACGAAGCGGAAATCGAGTGGTGCGAACGGCGACTGCTGGCGCGAATCCATCGCCTTACCGTCGCGACTCTGCGAAAGCAAATTGAGCCCATCACCGCGGCTCAGTTCATGCGCTGGCTGCTGCGTTGGCAACATGTTGCTCCGGGAACACAGGTCCAGGGCGAGCGCGCCACATTGGACGTATTGCGTCAGCTTCAGGGATTTGAGATTCCGGCGAATGCGTGGGAGCGGCAGGTCCTGGCGCGGCGCATTGCGGACTACGAACCGCAGTGGCTAGATCAACTCTGTCTGACTGGCGCCGTGGGATGGGGGCGCCTCTCACCGCATCCTGCGACACTCGAGGATTCAGCTGCCGGCAAGCGGCGAGTGATTCCTACGAGCGTCGCGCCCATCACCTTTTTCGTGCGTGAAGAATCCGATTGGATGACTCCGCGTAATCCAGCCACCGACCAGCCTGAATCTCGCGGCCTGAGCGAAGGCGCCCGGCAGGTGCTCGAATTCCTGCGCCAGCGTGGAGCTTCGTTCTTTGCCGACATCGTCCGGGGCACTGAAAAACTCAAAGCCGAAGTTGAGACTGCGCTGTGGGAGTTGGTAGCCGGAGGCGTCGTTACGGCCGATGGCTTCGACAACTTGCGATCTTTGATTGACCCGAAACGGCGCGCCGGTCAAGGCAGTGGACGCAGCGCGCGTCCGCGACACAGTAGCGGACGCTGGGCTTTGCTCTACACCGATGAAGCCGCGGAGCGGAACCGCGCCGTGGAAGCAACCTGCTGGATGTTGCTCAAGCGTTACGGAATTGTCTTCCGCGATGTCCTGGCACGCGAAGCTAATCTGCCCAAGTGGCGCGAGCTGCAAATGGCATTTCGCCGTTTGGAAGATCGCGGCGAAATTCGCGGCGGGCGCTTTGTAGACGGTTTCCTCGGAGAGCAATTTGCCCTGCCGGTCGCCGTAGAATCACTGCGCGCCACGCGGAAGATGCCGCTCACCGGAGAAGCTGTAACCATATCCGCAGCCGATCCGTTAAACCTTGTCGGCATCCTCGTCCCGGGAGAGCGCATTCCCGCAATATCGGGAAGAGTGGTCACGTTCCGTGACGGAATCCCGCTAGAGGGCAATCAAATTCCACCATCGATTCAACCATCCGCGGCAACTGGATGACATCCGGGTCTAGCCGCGTTTTGGTGCGGAAACTAGCGCACAGATTCACGGCAACTGGAAACTCAGAAGCGTTTGCGGATCTAAATAGACCCCCTGCCAGCGCACCGCGACGTGCAGATGGGGCCCGGTCGCGCGGCCAGTTCCGCCGCTCAGCCCGATTCGCTGTCCTCGATCGATGTGTTCGCCCTCTTTCACTTCGATCTTCGAGAGATGCATGTACAAAGTAAGCAAGCCTTGGCCATGGTCAAGAACTACGCAACCGCCCTCGAAGTATAGCGGCTGTGCCAGCACAACCTTGCCGCTGTTCAGCGCGGCAACCGGCGTGCCCACCGTTACCGCAAAATCGAGCCCCTGATGCACACTCTGCACCCGGCCATTGAAAGTGCGCGATGTTCCGAATACATCCGATATCTTGGCACTGGCAGGTGGAAGAAAATTTCCTTTCCACTCTTGCGCGGGCGTAATTCCCGCAAACGCGTGTTCCTTGACCGCTTTGTCCTCGCCGATTTGGTGAAGCTGCTCTGCACTGGGTTCGGTAAATTTCTTCGGAACCGAGGCTGCGATGCTGTGATATTTTCCCTTGCCCACAACGATCGATTGCGCGAACGAAAGATTCTTTCCGCCCGTCGTGTCCCCGCTCAAATCCAGAGAGTATTTGCCCGGCTTAGTTTCTAAACTGACGCCTCCGATCCCGTACCAAACTTTGCTTCGCGAATCGTACGAGAAGAACACATCGTGTTCGCGCCATTTTCCGGAGAGCGTTTTTAACGGTTCGGGCGCAGTCACTCGAAACATGATTGGGGATCCGTTGACCAGCCTCGTGGGCTGCCAACGTACTATCCAGGAACTTGCTGGTTTGCCCACCGGCTTCGCAGACGATGCCACCGAAGGCGCTGCCACGAAAGCGATCACCAGCAACAAAGCAACATTCCGGCAACTGGATGGCGCGGACGATAAGCGGGGAGTCACTTACCGAGCCTAGCACCGGAGCGCACAAATTTCGGCGCATTCCGCGCCGGGGAATCCACGTTCTCACCCTGCAAATGATCTGCGAAAAAACCGTGTAAGTCATTGAACCGCAAAAAGAACACCATGGTAATGAGCTGAATCCGGTTTGCCCGGACTTTTACCCTTCCCTGAGTCAGAATATTGAAATGCCAGGTAGCTCGCCGCGCCAGCTGGGCGCAGAAGTGTTTATCGGGGGCATGGTGCTGACGGCGCTGGCGTGTTTCTACGTCGGATTGACCCATTGGCAGTCCGCAGACTTAACTAAGTTCCTCTGTTATGTCGCGGTCGCACTCCTGGCGTCTTCTCTGAAAATAAAGCTGCCGGGCATCAACGGAACCATGTCGGTGAACTTCCTGTTCATTCTCCTGGGCGTTCTGGAGATGAGCTTTGCCGAAACTCTAGTTCTCGGCTTCGCGGCCGTTTTGGTGCAATCGTACTGGAAGTCGTCGAGCAAACTGAAGCCGATTCATGTTCTATTCAATCTTTCGCAGCTGCCCGTCGGAACGGCAGCGTCTTACGGCGTTTACACCTTCGTCACTACGCACGGATTGCATCGCAACGAGCCGCTTCCACTGCTGCTGGTAGCCATCACCTACTTTGCGTTCAATACCCTGGCCATGGCCACGATCATCCGACTGACCGAGGGTAAGCCGGTTCTGAAAGTCTGGTCGGAATGCTACTTCTGGTCGTTCCCCTACTACTTGGCTGGAGCGGTCATCGCCGGCCTGGTCAGCTTCTTGAATCGTCACATCGGATGGCAATCGTCTCTGCTGGTGTTGCCGCCCGTGTATTTGATGTACCGTTCGTACCGGCTTTACCTGGGCAAGCTCGAAGACGAAACCCGGCATGCCGAAAAAGTTTCTCGACTTCACCTGCGAACCATCGAAGCCCTGGCGCTGGCGATTGAAGCCAAAGATCACACCACGCACGATCACCTGCAACGCGTTCGCATCTACGCCATGGAATTGGGCAAAGATCTTGGCCTGACCGAGGACGAAAAAGAAGCCTTGCAGGCCGCCTCCGTCCTGCACGACATCGGCAAACTGGCCGTACCGGAGCACATCATTTCCAAGCCCGGCAAGCTGACGCCGGAAGAATTCGAAAAGATGAAGATCCACCCTATCGTCGGCGCCGAGATTTTGGAGCAGGTGGAATTTCCCTATCCTGTAGCGCCGATCGTGAGCGCGCATCACGAGAAATGGGACGGAACCGGTTACCCGTACGGCTTGAAAGGAGAATCCATCCCCATCGGAGCGCGCATTCTGGCCGCGGTCGATTGCCTGGACGCGCTGGCCACGGACCGACAGTATCGCCGCGCATTGCCGCTGGACGAAGCAATGGCCAAAGTCGCAGCCGAATCCGGCATCAGCTTCGATCCGAAAGTGGTAAAAATCCTCGAGAACCGCTACATCGAATTGGAGAAGCTGGCGCACGCGCAACCCGCGAAAACTCTCACCAAGTTATCCACCGACGTTAAGGTTGAGCGTGGATCGGCGCCGGCTGCGGGATTCGCCGAATCGGAAGCGCCCGCGGCATCGCACCCCGAGCAACGCCATGACTATCTGTCTTCCATCGCCGCAGCGCGCCAGGAAGCGCAAATGCTGTTCGAGTTGAGCCACGAACTGGGCACTTCGCTCAGCCTCGACGACACTCTCTCGATGCTCTCCGTGCGTCTTAAGCGAATGGTGCCGCACGATTCCATGGCGATTTATCTTAAGCTGGATAACCTCCTCGTGCCCGAGTTTGTTAGCGGCGACAATTTTCGCTTGTTCTCAGCGTTGCGGATTCCGCTGGGCGAAGGCTTATCCGGCTGGGTAGCGCAAAACAGCAAGCCGATTCTCAACGGCAATCCCTCGGTCGAGCCTGGATATTTAAACGATCCCACGAAGTACAGCACGTTACGCTCTGCCCTCGCCGTGCCTTTAGAGGGCGTTTCGGGAGTCGTAGCCGTGCTGGCGCTTTATCGAGCCAAGCAAGATGCGTTCACCAAAGACCATCTCCGCATCCTGCTCGCGATAAGTTCGAAGCTGGGATTCACCATTGAAAACGCTCTGAAGTATCGACTGGCGGAAGACTCCGCGACCACCGACTACCTCACCGGGCTGCCCAATGCGCGTTCGCTCTTCCTGCACCTCGACCGCGAAATCGCGCGCTGTCATCGTTCGAACCTGCCGCTGGCGGTATTTGTCTCGGATCTCAACGGCTTCAAACAAGTCAACGATCAGTTTGGCCACTTCCAGGGAAACAAGCTTCTGCAATCATTCGCCGAAGCGCTCAAGGGCTGCTGCCGTGAATACGACTACGCCGCGCGCATGGGCGGAGATGAATTTGTGATCGTCGCACCCGGTCTGCATCAAGATGCCGCCGTCGAAATGGCGCAGCGTCTCGAGACTATCATTAAGGAAGTTGGCACACCGATCTGCGGCGTAGGCATGGTTTCGCTAAGCATTGGCCAAGCCTTTTACCCGGTAGACGGCACCAATGCAGAACACTTATTAGCCGAAGCGGACCGCAGAATGTACAGCATGAAGAACACCCACTACGCGAAAGCCGCGGAAAGACATACCACGGTAAAATTCGCCCGCGCCCCACAATAAGAATCAATTTGTGGAGACGTGGCTTGCTACGTCCCCAATGTCACAACGTCTTCAAATACTCAATAATCTCCATACGTTCTTCTTCCGACAATTTGCGACCGATCACACCATTGCCCTTGGGGCCGTCATTGAACTCGTGCCCAGCGTTGGAATTCCCTGGCAGACTCACATCAATCTTGCTGGCGCCCGTCAGCGCAGCAGTATTCAACCCAAGTTTCAGCGGATCGTAATCCTTATTTCCCAGATAAAAAACCTTCGACCGCTCGGACACCGGTGACAGCAACTCAAACAAATTGGGCACCGAACCATTGTGCAAATACGGTGGCGTCGCCCAGATCCCGTCATGCGGACGCGCCTTGTAAGCCAGCGGCGCTCGCACCGAATTCACACGGTATCCATTCCACTCGTCCTGTTGCGGAGGCAGCAAATTCAAACGCGTGTACTCCTGCTCAATCACCTTCTGCGTGATATAGGTCAGTCCGTCGGCGGCGCTCACTGTACCCCTTCCGAGCGGTCCGCTGTCGGCGGTGCGCTTGTTAAAATTCTTGGCCTGATTGGGATCGGTCCCAATCTCCTCCAGCGGAATCATGGTTACTTTGAAGAAATGTTGCCCTTGATTGTCCGTGTAGCCCGTCCAGTGTTCGGGCTTACGCCCGGCATCCGAATTCATCGGCGGCTGGTGGCAATGCAGGCACAAAGTGTTATATAGCGCCTCGCCCTTAGCGGCTTTGCCACGATCGATTGCCCCCAAAATGTCTTCAGGCCACTTTGGCGAAGACACGCCTTTCCCCGGAGCATCTCCTCCAAGCAAGCCTTCGATCTCGTGCAGATTTTCCACTCGAATGGTGTTTTGAAACTGTGTTCCCGGATATCCAATCAAATTAATTCGCGAACGCACGCCCAATGCCTCGCCCACGTTCCTGCCCATGGGTTGCTGAATCGACCCGTTGTACTGCACCCAATCCATCCACGAGGCATCCCAGATCGGAGGATAATTCACCGGGCCGCTGCCAACCGCGAGATTCTTGTTGTTGGCAAGCTCGGTCCCGAAAACAAAGTTGCCAATCCGCGCCAGCGCATCCGTGCGCCCATAGCCTTCAGGCGTCGGAAAAAGACGCAGCGTCGATTTGAACTCTGTAAAGGTCGTATCAAGGTAATACTTGAGGGCCTTGCGCAAGAGCACCCGGTCTGCTCTGGAATGATTCGGTCCGAGAACGCGGCGAGAAAATCTCCGAAAGCGCAGCGGATCATAATAAGTCCAGGTAACCGCGAGGCCCAGTGCCTCGGTAAATTTCTGCAAATTGATCAGGGACGGGCCAGCGTCGACCCGAATCGCCTTTCCTCGGTAAAACAATTCTCCCGTGTGGCAAGCCGCGCAGGTCAGACCGAGCACCACCTGTTTCTGTCCTGAGTATGGATCGACAAAATGATCGTCGCGCGCGAACCCCACCGGCAGCCCGTCTGGATTCTGTTCGTAGGCTCCGTCCGGGATGAATCCAAATCCTTGCAAGTAGGAATTCAATCGAAATGGCGGCGCGCCCGTCAGACTAAGGTGTGGTTGCTCCAGCGCGAGAAACCACGCGTAAGGCAACAGTTCGCTTCCCTGCGCGTCGTGGTAGTAAGTACGCCGCTGCGCTTCCGTCCAATTCTGCGGCAGCCATGCGACTTCTTTCGGCCGCTCAATCTTCGGTACCTTCAGGCTGTTATGCAACGCGAAGCCGCCGACCACCAGAACACAAACCGCAAGCACGCAAAGCAATGCCAGCCCAGCCAACAAGGCTCTTCGCCCGAATGAACTCTTCTGCGGAACCGCCGGCGTTGGCGCAACCGCCCGCCGGGGCGCCAGCTCACAAACGGTTCCCTGCTCTACCGAATATTGTGTCGGCAAGTTCTTCGGATGGTACGACGCATCCGCACGCATGCGATCGAACACGCTCTGATGAATGTGCGCCCCTTCCGGAATCACTCGTGGCCGCCCCAGATTGACTCCGAACCTGGTCTTGAAAACTAAGCCTTGGCCCGGCACGGTCACCGGAAGACGAAACCGCTTCGGCCAAATTTCGCCGAGCCACCAAAAGCCGTGCAGTGATTTGTGAAGCTGCCCGCTCGCATTGGGGGTAACGTAACCCGGATCACCACCGAGAACCTCAACCATCTTCTGCACGTCGATCTGCAACCCCGCACTTTGTGCTTCACACAACATCCAGCGCAGCGCAATCTTCGATAATCCGCTCTCAGACTCCGGATAACTTCCGCCAACATCGGAATGAACTCCGGCAAACCACACCTGTTTGGTGTCCTGCCCCACAAGCGCCGGTTCGCGCACCAGATTTTGCCGGAAGAACGCTCGGCGCTCATCGATCGAAACCGCATGTCGTACCACGGGAATATCCGGAAACTTGGCAGAGTAGGGCAGATAACCCGGCCGCATCCCAATAGGATCAAGAATCCATCCCACGGAGCTGACCGTATCCCACAAACCCAGAAAATGCGGCGCGCACGGCAAAGAAAACGTTTCTTTGAAACCATCAGCCACATGAAACTTGTCCGCGCTGCTGCTCTTGAAAAGGCGCATCGCATACGGAATGATCCCCTCGTTTCCTCTGCGGAGCAGTCCAAACATATGCAGCATTCCGCAAAGTGCACGAGCGGTGTAAGCGCCGCGACTGAATCCAAAAACAAAAATCCGATCGCCCGGTTGGAATTCATTCATCAGAAACGAATAGGCATCGGCGATGTTGTCCGACACACCGTAGCCAAACGCCAGGCCGCGGACCCGTGTCCACCATTTGCCGATGGCCGTAAGAGCATTCCGTGCTCCCATGGTTCCGACACCCGGATGGTAGTAAGCAACCTGGCTGCCCGGGGTCAGTTGCAATGTCCAGTAGAGTTTTACGACGTTCGAGTTCGAATCTCCATACTGGTTCCCGGTTCCGTCGCAGCAAATGACAATGTCCCTGGGCACGCACACCTCCGAAACCGCAACCGAAATATTAGAGGAAAAGCTTAAGGGAAAAACCACCCCATCTATAGTGCGAAAACTGCTGCTGATGTTACATGGCTATTCATGCGACCGAGTTGCGGCTTTTCTCGACAGAAGAATAAATCACGATCAACCACAAATGACAGGAACGAGCACCCAGCAAAGCCGACATCTGATCTTTGTGATTCTTTGCTATGATCGTTTAGCCGAGCGAAAATCGAAAATCCGCCGCTCCCAACAGTAACCCGTGGTAACCAGGACAAATTGTCGCGCTCCCGGAAAAGAGGACAAACTGTCCCATCCTGTACATTCATAGTCGCCCCTAAACTGCTGATTAATCGCCGCTTAACTCAATCCAACTTCGGATATCAACTTGCACACTAAACTGCGAAACCTCCTCGGTAAGCAAGGGCCTCTGCGCCCAGTTGGGAAGGATGGCATGAAGAAGTTCTGGATAATTTGTTTATTGGCGAGCGTTACGCTGGCGTATGCCGCGGATAGCAGCACCACCAGCAACCCCAAGCTGTCGCCCGATCTCAAGAAATATTCGGCGCCCAAAGCCAGGGTCGTTGTTCAATACAACAACGCGCCGGGAATTCTCGACCTCGGCATTCTCACCAAGCTCTTGGGCTCTATCGTGAGCCAGTTGCCGCTGATTAATGGCATCGTCGCCGACTTGCCTCTGGCAAACATTCTCTCATTGTCGAACCAGGCCAACGTAAAGTACATCAGTCTGGATCGCGCCGTGAGCCCGACATTGAGCAATGCCGCGCCGGCCGTGAACGCCTTCGCGGCCTGGCAGTCCGGCTACACCGGCAACGGCATCGGAGTCGCGCTAGTTGATAGTGGGGTGATCGACCACCCCGACCTGCACGGCGGTTTCCTCGGATTGTCGCGTGTGGTCTACAACCAGAGCTTCGTCGCCGGCACCAGCAGCGCCACCGATCAATACGGCCACGGCACCCACATCGCCGGCCTCATCGCCGGAGACGGCGCCAGTTCCAAAGGCCCGAAATACTCTCGAACATTTCAAGGCATTGCCCCGGGCGCGAACTTGATCAACCTTCGCGTGCTCGACAGCACCGGTGCCGGCACGGACAGCGCCGTGATCGCAGCCATCGCCCAAGCCATCGCATTAAAGCCCTGGCTGAACATTCGCGTGCTCAATCTTTCGCTGGGTCGTCCAGTCTATGAAAGCTACACCCTCGATCCGGTTTGCCAGGCTGCGGAAGCCGCATGGAAGGCCGGCATCGTGGTCGTGGTCGCAGCCGGAAATGACGGCCGCTATCTGCCGACCAACGGTTACGCCACCATCAACTCGCCAGGCAACGATCCCTACGTCATCACCGTCGGCGCCATGAAGCCCATGGGAACGCCCACTCGCAATGACGATCAGATGGCCAGCTACAGTTCCAAAGGGCCGAGCGCCATCGACCACATCGTGAAACCCGACCTGGTTGCCCCCGGAAACCTGCTGGTCTCGCTCGAAGCTCCGGGCACACTCTATACCGAATATCCCGGCAACCGAGTTCCCTACAGCTTTTACGTGAACGGCGGAAGCAGCGCGCCTTCATCTACCTACTTCACGCTGAGCGGAACCAGCATGGCCGCAGGCGTGGTCAGCGGAGTCGTCGCCGACCTGCTGCAAAAGAGTCCGCAGCTCACGCCCGACCAAGTCAAAGCCCGCTTGATGAAGACCGCATGGAAATCCCTGCCGGCATTCAGTAGCGTTTACGATCCCACGACCGGCAATACTTACACCGATCAAGATGACGTGTTCACGGTCGGCGCAGGCTACGTAGACGTAGAAGCCGCGCTCACCAGCACGGACGTGGCCAAGGGCAGCGCAATGTCTCCGACTGCGGTTTACGATCCGACGTCCCGCAATGTCTACTTCAAGACTGACCCTTCGTCAGTCTGGAACAACTCTGCCATGTGGGGCAGCGCCGCCGTCTGGGGCTCGTCGCAGTTCGTCAACTCGAACTCTGCGATGTGGGGCTCGTCGGCCATGTGGGGATCTTCCGCGATGTGGGGATCCGGTACCTCCAGCGGATTCGGAACCGTGTGGAGCAACAGCGCGATGTGGGGCAGCAGTGCAATGTGGGGAAGCAGCGCCATGTGGGGCAGCAGCATCTCCACCGGCGAAACCAACTGAGCCGTCGCGATTTTGTAAACGCCGGCGGACGCCAACAAAACGAATATCCCATCCTAGCCCGTTCTTTGGGCTAGGGTGGGCAGCGTAATTCTCGAACACAAGCCGCGATTCAGCCTCGCCCCCGCACCTTCACCTTCACGGAACCGCTTGCGTTCGACCGTAGCTTCCACAACATTTGTCGCAACATTCCAAGCCAGACATGGGCATCGCGCGCGGGCAGGTTGAGCCGGCGAACCAGCCTCCGCGACTTCTCTTCCGCTGACGCGCTGGCCCCGGGATTAATATAGCCGCTGTCGTGCAACACCTCGAGCAGCACCGTCGTCATCCGTTCGACTTCCGCGGCGGTAGCGGGCTTCAGCCGATCCGACGGGCGCAGCGCTTTGGCATCGCGCACCAGTTCGTAGAGACAGACTGCAACCGCCTGTCCCAGATTCATCGAAATATTCTGATCGCTGGTCGGAATTCGCATTAGCCATTGGCAATGGCTGAGCTCCCTGGTGGTCAAGCCAAATCTTTCCGAACCAAACAAGAGTGCCACACGGTCCGTCGCCAGCTCTTTTCGGATCAGGCGAGCGCCGTATTCCAGCCGCCGCAACGGGTGCTGCAAATCCCGAGTGCGCACAGCCGTCGTCCCCACCACAAGCGTGCAGTCTGCCACCGCATCCGCCACGCTTTTGAATTCCTCGGCATCCGTCAGCACATCCGAAGCTCCCACGGCAGACCGCGCGCGCCGAAAGGCCACCGCATAAGGATTCACGACGCGCAGCCGGCGCAATCCGAAATTGCTCATGGCACGCGCCGCCGCGCCAATGTTGAGCGGATTCCGCGTCGACACCAGCACCACCCGCAAGCGATCGAGTTCAGAAGTTGCCAGCAAGAATTCCGTTTCCTGGAACACTACATTCTACGACGTGGCCAGCCCACCCACGGTTCGACCCAGCATGTCGATTGGCGCTTGACCGCAATTGCCGTCGCTGAGGTGCGAGTCTCTGCGGCAAGTAAGGTATTTCGGGTATGGTAAAACGCCTCGAGAACACCCACGATAGATTCGGACTCGATCAAAGGAAGGTGCACCATGAAAATGGTTACCGGAGTTTTCTCTTCAGCAACGGACGCTCACCGCGCCCTTCAAGCATTGCGCTCGAACGGTTTTCCGGAAGATAAGCTCACCTTGTTGTCTCCGGGGGATGCCCCTAAAGATGTGGAGGAAGTCCCAGTGAATGCCTCGGAGCAGCCTGGCATGGGCAAGGCAATCGGCGCGGTTGTGGGCGCCGTCGGAGGCTTTTCGGGCGGAACCCTGTTGATGACCGCCCTTCTGCCCGGCGTCGGGCTAATCACTGTGGCTGGCCTGCTAGGGGCGGCCATTGTTGGCGCCGCCGGAGCGGGCGTTGGAGCCGCCGCTGGAGAATCTTTGGAAAACGCCATGACCGATGGCCTGCCCGAGGATGAAATATTTGTCTACGAAGATGCCCTGCGCCGTGGCCGCACCGTCATGATTGCCGCCGCCGAAGGTTCATCGACCGCTGACCGAGTTGGAGAGATCTTGAAGATTCACGGCGCGGAATCCATTGATGACGCCCGGCAACAATGGTGGACAGGCTTGCGAAGTGCGGAACAAGAGCACTATTCGGCATCAGCATCGGGACAAAGCCTCGCGGATGACGAGAAGTTCTTCCGTCTGGGCTTTGAAAGCGCTCTTCATGCGCGTAATCGTTGCCGGGAATTTGACGCGGCTTCTGCGGAAATGAATAGCAAGCTGGAAGGATTGAAGAACCAACATCCTGACGCCCGTGTCGAAGAGTTGTTCACCCGAGGATATCAGCGTGGCCGTGAATATTATCAGCGCCTGTGTGACCACGATAAGGCCGCCTAACAAATCCGTGCCGCTTGCCCCGGTCTCGCCACGTTTGCCCTCGGAATCGCTGATCGCGGGCAACGACCGCGCACTTCCGTGGTCCCTCTAGAGAGGATGCCTGTCCTTTCCCCGCGCTTCGTGCGGAAAGGGTTGGGAGCCACACTCTCCAAGGGAAATGCCAGTGCCGAATCGACCTCATACAGCATTCCCTGTATCGCGAATTTACGCAGCTCTTCCGCCAAAATTTCCGGACTCACTCGCTACGAAACTCCAACCGTCAGAAAATGCGCCTGCCCCGTTTGGAACGCTACGTGCCATGTCAGGTTTGCGGAAAAGTAACCGACTTTGCTCGCAAACTGATTCCGTCGCCCGAGGAGTGCCATGCTAACTGTGCGTATCGACAATGTTGGTGACGCATCTATCGTAGAGTGCGAAGGCACAATCGTCAGTGCCGAAGATTCTTCAGTGCTGCGCGATGCAGCCATGGCGCGCCAGCCTGTTGGGGTGATCGTAATGGATCTCTCGAAAGTATGGGCCACGGCAGGCAACGGCCTCAGCATGCTCGTATTTCTGCAATGTTGGGCGCACGATCGCGGCATTCAACTCAAACTATTCAATCCACGGTCTTCCGTTAGGTATGCGATAACGGACGCGAGTTCGCCCCACGAACTCGACTTTGCTTCTGTAGGTGAAGTGACAGAGCTGCTAATTCACGCCGCGAACGACCACCCACTGGCCGCCTGAACTGTACCGGGCAGAGAGTAAGTCCGCCTAGCATTGGCTTTCGCCAATCTAAAGAGACCCGTGGCAAAGAAAAGCGGGAGAAACGCCGCGCCGAGTTGCCCCGGCGCGGCGTCAATCCTTACTGCGCTACATAAAACCCATGCTGCACAGTCTTGATCGCGAATCCCGCCATGCCCCCGGGACCGTTGGGAATTCCGCCGCCGGTCAACGTGGTCAGGTCGATGTCCGTCCAGTTGGTTCCGTCGAAGAACAGCTGATCCAGATCGTTGGGTGAATAGAATAGGTGGAATTGATTGTCAGGCAAGGTTCTGAACGCCGCCATCCCGCCAATGCCAAAATCCATTTGACCTGCAAGAGCGGTCAGATCCTCGTCGCTCCAGTGGCCGCTCTTGAACGTGAACTGATGAACGTCCTGATCGTTGGTCACGCCGTACGCTTCCAATTGACTCCCGTTGACGGCAAACGCCGCGATCGCGCTCCCCGGATTGACCGGCAGTGCGTGGACTTTCGCCGTGACATCCTGGTTCGCCCACTTCGTTCCATTGAAGAACAGGTGCTCCATGTGGCGTTTGTCGCGCGGGCTGAAGCCGGTGAAGAACAGATGCTCCTGATTTCCAGTCGCAAAACCAGCCATCCAGCCACGGTCCGACGGCGGCGCATTGGCAACCGTCCTCAGATCCTGATCGCTCCAGGTGTTGCTTTTGAAGTTCAGCTCGTGGAGATCATTGGAGTTGTTCGCCAGATAGTAAACGTGGAACTGATGATTCGGAATCGTCTGGAACGCCACCAGCGAGTCGAAATCGGTCACCGGCCCACCCGCTAGGACGGTCAGGTCCTGATCTCCCCAATTCGCGCCGTTGGAGAATAGCTGGTGAATATGAAGGTCGTTGCCAATATAGAAGACATGCAACTGACTGCCAGTAGCAAAGCTTGCGATGCCGCCCAGACCCAGGGCTATCGGTCCATTGGCCAGGGCCGTCAAGTCCTGGTCGGTCCAGCTGGTGTTGTTGAACGAGAGCTGGTGCACGTGCTGATCGGTGGTCGCGTAGAAAGCATGCAGATGATTGTCGCTGGTGGTCGCAAAGGCGGTGACTCCAGTTGCCGGATTCGGCAAGGTCGCTCCCGTCAACGCCGTCAGGTCCTGGTCAAACCATCCCGAAGTGTTGTGGGTGATGTGATGAATGTGGTCGGCAAACGCCCCCTGCGCCACGAACGACAAAAGAAACAGCGAAATCGTCAGCCGGTGCCGGGTCAAGCTCGTAAATATGGATTGCACAGCATTCTCCTTGGATTGAGTGAAACGTTAAGTTGAAAGGGCAAACGACAAATGGCAAATAACTAGCAGAGAGTCCAAACACTTCACTAGCCTGACAAGGGAACTTTGTCTCGGCTCAACTGTCTTTCGTGAGAGGATTCATCAAGATTGTGAAGGTCAACCTCCGATCGTTTCAAAAAGAAATTCGCCGAAGTCAAACTCCTTTTGACTCAGGGTCACAAATCCCCGCCCTCATCACGCACAAACGTGAACTAGGGGCTTGGAAAAACAACCCGGGCGGCGAAAAACCAACTCCCGCCACCCGGCTCGGCTCCCAGTTACATACCCACTAGCGGACGTGCTGTATCAGGAATATCGAAAAAGGAAGGAAAAAGACGACAGCGGATCGGCGTTCTGCCGGCATCATCGAATGGGAGGCGAGGAACCGAGAGGCCTATCATTGGCTGATGTTCTTTGACGATATGAAGGTCAAAGATTGATTTGAGCTTGTCCTGTAAACAGTCTGGGGAGTCTTTGGACTCTTGAATCCGGGCGAGCACGGTCATGCCGCACGTCGAGCACAGACCGGAGATATCTAGTCTGACTTTGGACCGAGATAGCGAACGTCCACCAGTTGTCGTGTGGAGCTCACAGTTCCTGCCGGATCATCGGCAGGTTATTACATCCAGCTGCACCCTCACAGGAAGGAAGCAAAGGCAGTGCTGAGATTCGCATCACAAGAAAAAGCCCACCAGGGAGGGGTACCCAGTGGGCCAGAGAACGAACATGGCGCTGTTTAGAGCGACCTGAGTTCATTGCAGCGTCATTGTGCTGGTTGTTGTGCAGGTGTGTCTATTGTGCTTTGGTTTAGACGAACCTTACGTTTGAATGGGATTGGCCTGACACTAAGACTTAACTTCGGTATGAGGAATTCCCATTTTACCGGCCATCCTAACCAATTCGGGTAAAGACTCGGCACACATCTTCCGCATGAGTTGGCTGCGGTGAACCTTTGCCGTCGCTTCGCTGGTACCGATCTCGTAAGCTATTTGTTTGTTGGGAAGGCCGGAAATAACCAGAGGAAAGATCTCGCGCTCCCGAGGGGTCAGGAGTTCGTAGCGCCGGCTCAGCATGGCAACCTCGTCCTCCCTCTTGCGCCTGCCCCGGTCTTTCTCCAGCGCGAGGTGAATCGCGTCCAACAGATCTTGATCGCTAAACGGTTTGGTTAGAAATTCGATAGCTCCCGCTTTCATGGCTCGAACTGACATCGGAATATCGCCGTGTCCGGTGATAAAAATGATCGGGATGGGGATATTGGCCTCGATCAACTTACGCTGGAAATCCAGACCGCTAATTCCCGGCAACCTGATATCGAGAACCAGGCAACTGGGTACGGCCGGCTTCTCACTCTGGAAAAATTCTTGCGCCGAAGCAAAAAGTTCGACTTGCAATCCCAACGAGCGAACCAGGCTCTTGAGCGCTTCCCGAACGGAGGCATCGTCATCGACAACGAACACTGTGGGGAGTGTTTCAATCATGGGTGGCTGGCCTTCGGCAGAACTAACTGAAACACTGCCCCATGCGGGAGTCTGTTCATTGCCAACAAGTGGCCACTGTGACCTTCCGCGATGGAACGGCTGATCGACAGCCCCAACCCGATGCCCTTAGGTTTCGTAGTGTAAAAGGAATCGAAGATATGGGAAAGCTGATCAGAAGCGATGCCGTGGCCGCAATCCTGTACCTCGACCATCACGTTTTGCACATCCTTCGCTGACTTGATGATCAGAGTTTTTGGCCGGTCGGTGACTTCAACCATGGCATCCAGGGCATTCATGATCAAATTCAACATCAATTGTTCCAACTGAACCCGGTCGCCGAACACAGTGGCATCGGGGGTCAGCTCAACTTGCACGGCAACGCCGGCCGACGAAAGTTCGATATCGACCAACGTCAACACTTCTCGAATGGCGTCGTTGATATCCAGTATTGCAAACTCCGGTGGCGACTTTCTTAGCAGTGTCCGCGTTCTGTCAATCACCCGGCTGGCTCGCTGCGCCTCGCGCATTGCATTCGTCATAGCGTGCCGCGCTTCATCCAGATTAGGAGGCTGAACGGCCAGCCAATGCAAAGAGGCGCTCGCGTTGGTGGCCATGGCGGCGAGGGGTTGATTGATCTCGTGCGCGATAGAAGCGGTCAACTCGCCCATAGTCACGACTCGTGCGACTCGTGCCAGTTCGGCGCGTGATTCGCGAAGTCCTTGTTCTGCTAGTTTGCGCTCCGTGATGTCCTCGGCGATTCCCGCAAGCCGATACACTCGGCCCTGCATGTCGCGGACGGGGAATCCGCGATCCAATATCCACCGAATGCTTCCGTCGGGACGGATAATGCGGTACTCGTGCAGGAAAAGGTCTCGTTTAAGATAAGCATCCCGAATGGCTGCCCGGTCATCGGGATGAACCGCTTCCAGAAAGGATTCTGGACAGTCATACAAACTCTGGGTGGTTCGCCCCCACACCTGCTCATATGCGGGACTAACGTAGAAAAGTTCAAGGCTCTGCGAATCCGTGAGGTAAAACACCTCGCGAATACTTTCCGCCAGTTGCCGGAAGCGCTCTTCACTTGCGAACAGTTCGCGTTCCGCGCGCAGCCGCTCCGTGATGTCGTGAGCCATTCCTCGGACGATGGGTGAAGAAACTCCTTCGGTTCGCAGAGTATTGTCATACTCCCAATGCTTGCGCTCGCCAGCACGGGTGACGACTGTCATGATCCCTTTATCATTGCCGCCGCTCTTCATCCGCGCCAGATATTGTTCGAACTGCTCGCGATATTCGGGGGCAATCACCTGATGCATCGGCATTTTCAGGAGTTCAGCAACCTCATATCCCAAAGCTCGCGCAGACGCAAGATTCGCCGATATCAGGTTTCCTTGCAGATCGTGGGTAGAAAGCAGATCCGCACTGTGTTCGACCAGATCGCGATAGCGATCCTCACTTTGACGCAACGATTCTTCTGCGCGGTTGCGCTCGGTAACGTCAACAAATACCCCCACCGCTCCTCGTATCTTGCCTGACTGATCCGCGAGAGGCGCCGCGTTGCCAAATAGATCGCGGCTGCTTCCGTCGCTAAATTGCAGCGTCAACTCGGACTCCCGAATCACTTTCCCCGTGGCTGCCGCCTTCTGAAGTGGCAACTCACTGGCGGCAAGGTCCTTTCCGTGTTTTGCGATACGGAAGGTTGCGGGGCGCTCGCCCTCCGGTGCCGACTGGGAAATGTTGGCGCCGTATGGCAATTGCAACAGCTCGTAAGCGAGACGGCTGCCCTTAATGCTCCGGCTCTCCGGGTCACGCGAGATGAGCGCGATTCCAGGTATTGCATCGAAGATAGCCTCAAGTTCTTCAGCCCGGGCATTGGCCTCGGCCTCACTTCGGCGCAGCGCCTCTGCGAACCGCCGTTCCGCAGAGATGTCACGTGCAATTTTGGAAGCGCCCACTACCTTCCCATTCGAGTCTTTCATCGGAGAAATAGTCAGCGAGACGTCAACTCTATCGCCTTGCTTCGTGATGCGAACCGTCTCGTAATGCTGAATGTGTTCACCTGCACGTAACTGTTCCAGGAGCCGGGCTTCGTCGCTGAGGAGCTCGTGCGGCACAATCATCGTAATTGGCTGTCCTACTGCTTCTGCTTCGGTGTACCCAAAAATGCGCTGTGCGGCGGAATTCCAGGTCTGAATTACTCCATTGAGGTCTTTGGAAATAATTGCGTCGTCCGATGATTCCACGATGGCGGCTAGCCGCTGTAAACCAACTTCTGATCGTTTGCGCTCGGTAATATCCTTTAGCACACCAACTGCGCGGTCTACTCCACCAGGACCCATGACGGGAAAGCACGATATGGATAGATATCTGTCGCCAATCTTGGGATATGTCTGCTTAAGCTCGTAGGTGACGACCTGCCCTCGAAAGCACTCATCTATCTTTTCCTTCACTGAGGCCTCAAAGAACTCTTTGCCAATTAGTTCCGGAACTGAGCGCCCAACCACCTCCTCCTTCTCCAGCCCTCGATATTGCAGATACGCCCGATTAGCGAGCACGTATCGATATTCTCGGTCGACCACGGCGATCATATCTCCGGATCCCTCGACCGCCCTTTCATATTCTCGTAGCCTCGTCTCTACCTGTTTGTGCTCCGTGACATCGCGGATGGAACTCGAAACAAGTATTCCCGCCTCTGTGGTCAGTGGGCTTAGGCTGATCTCGACCGGGAACTCGTGCCCCAGTTTATGCAAGCCATAAAGGTCGAGACCGCTTCCCATCGGCCGTGTCCGAGGTTCAGCACAAAAAGCCGCGCGGTGTCCGGGGTGCTGAACGCGAAAACGCTCGGGCACCAGCATCTCGATTTTTCGTCCCAATAGTTCATCCCGCCGATATCCGAACAATCTTTCTACCTGCGCATTGACCAGCACAATTTGGCCTTCATTGTTCGTCACCACGACCGCGTCCGGGGCGGCGTCCAGCAAGTCCCTCGCGGGAACTTGGGTAGGCCCGGGAACATTTGCGGCGTGAATGAAGGAAAGTACTTGCAGAAGCGCAAAGGGAAGCAATGCAGCGGCGGTCAGGGATAGCAGAGCCGTGACGAACTTGACATCTGCGGCAAGCGCAAGCACTGGAAGCCAAATCGCGATCACGTTCATGAAGTGGCCGAGCGCGCCATAAGCGAACGAAGTAGCCATCAGCACGATTGCGGAGAGTGTCACCAAACATCTCCCATGCCTAAGTGAGAAGGACTAAAATCAATGAGCTGAGTGAAGACCTAAGTCCGGCCCAAATATCAAACTACGAATTTTGACATCCACACGTGGCTCAGGCCTCCTCATGCTGCTTGAGCGCGTGCCCCGACGGTGTCGCCAATCTACACCTATGCCAGCCATTGTCAAGACCTTCGTCCGGTTTAGCTCGGTAAGTCATTTGTGAGGAAACGCTTGGTTGCTTCGCTCTCTCTCAAAACAGGGTTGGCGCCTGTCACACATTTCTAATCTGGTGTAGCATGCCTTGGGTACGAGGTTCACCATGACGACCAACGCGATCGCGCCGCGAAACCACGAAACCAGGGCGGACCAACAACCGCAAGCCGCGAACGGTCTGGCGATCGTGCGAGTAACGATCGGCAGTATGTTTATCTGGGTCTTCTTCGAGAATTTGGGCAAAGGCCTTTACACTCCCGGAGGCTACGCCGGCCTCATCAACTACTACATCGCGCACGATCATGCACCGGCCGCGTGGAAAGCGGTCATGGGTTTGGCAGCGAGCCACGCCGCCATGGCGGCTCCCATGCAAGCGCTGACTGAAATCGCGCTCGGCGTCCTCCTCGTGATCGGTCTGTTCACGCGCCCGGCCGCGTTCGTGGCATTCCTGTATCTGGGAAGCCTTTGGGTTTCCGAGTGGGGCACCTCATGGATATGGGAGCTGCTGGTTCCGGTGATGGCATCGCTCGGGGTCGCAGTTGGGCGGGCGGGCAGAGCATGGGGCGTCGACGCATGGCTGGCGCAGCGGTGGCCTTCTTCGCCGTGGTGGTGAGTTGAGCCACATTACTGGCAACCCAGGCCGGGTGCGAGTGTCAGTCGTTATTCCTACGCGCAACGAAGCGTCAGCCATCAGCCGCGTTCTCGCGGATCTTCCGGCCGATCTCGTCACTGAAATCATCGTGGTTGACAGCAACTCCACCGACGGGACTCCCGAGATCGCGGCCAAAATGGGAGCGCGCGTCGTCCACGAACCTCGTCGCGGATATGGCCGTGCGTGTCTCACAGGAATCGCTGCGGCAAATGCGCCCGATGTCGTCGTGTTCCTCGACGGCGACTACAGCGATCGGCCGTCGGAGTTGCCGATTCTGCTGGCTCCGATTATCGAAGGGAGCGCCGACATCACGCTCGGTTCCCGCTTGAGAAAGCAGCGCATTGCTGGTGCGTTGCCTTGGCATCAGGCGTTTGGCAATCGTCTCGCCGCGAGCCTGATCAGCATTCTGTATGGTGTGAACATCACTGACCTCGGCCCCTTCCGCGCTGCCCGCGCCGACGTCCTCCACGATCTCGCGCTCGAAGAGGCCACCTACGGCTGGGCAGTTGAAATGATCCTGAAAGGCGCACTAGGGGGATTCCGCATCGTTGAAGTGCCGGTCAGCTATTATCCCGCGCATCGGACAGTCAAAGATCAGTGGTACGGTGAAGGGGACGGTCGGCGCAGCGTGGTTCATCCTCAGCTTAATAGTGCGCTATTATTTCCGGCGTGCGAAAAGCCGGGACACCACGGCCAGCGTAGGTCCCGGCACAGCAAACACACCCATAAGAAGACGCAGCCTAATCCGAACTAAGCCGCGGCTGCAACGCTGGCGAGGGTTCGAGCCGCCTCAGGCTGAGGACGCACCAGCCAATAGAGTGCGACGACGTGCGTGATCATCAGAATCGGCACGTAGATGATCGGGATCGCGTAGGTGAGGCCCAACTGCCCCGCCATTGCAGGAAGCCCGATCCGGACGGCGTGGTAATAGTCGAGGATAAGGTCGGCCGTCCCCACGAGGTTGAAGGCGACCACGAACGTCCAAAAGAGCGGGCGTATCCTTACCGTGAGAAGCGCCAGCATGGCCAGCACTCCCGTTGCCAGGTCCCAGTAGGCGGCGAACGTGGCAAAGCTAGCCGGCAGATTAGGGCTGACGATGCCTGGAACGATGAAGACCAGCCCGAAGAAGCGGAAGCTATGCAGAGTAGCGATGGCGCGTTGCGCTTCGAACCGGTTCCATCGACCTGAGCCTGGGCAGGATGTACGCACCGAAGCAGAGCAGCCACGCGACATAGCCTAAAACGAGATGCGTTTGAAAAATGGTTTGCGTCGACATTTTTCCTCCTGTTCGCATAGGATTATATGCATAATCCTATGGATTCAGAATTTCTCCGACCGTTCAGGGGCCAGGTAGATACTTGCACCGTGAGATGATTGCCAGCATCCTATAATGAGCTATGCGCTACCAGCCTGAGCACAAAGTCGAAGTCCATCGAAAGATTCTGAAAGACGCCGCGCGGAGGGTTCGCGCCGAAGGCATCACCGGCGCCGCGGTTTCATCCGTTATGCGAGACGCCGGCCTGACCCACGGAGGTTTTTACAAGCATTTCGGCAGCAAAGATGAACTGCTTACGAAATCGTTAAGCGAGGCATTCCGAGAAGTAGCCGACCACCTGACTCAAGCTGCGGAAAAGTCCCAACCGGCGACGGCGTGGAAGGCGATTGTGAAGGCCTACCTGAGCCCGGAACATTGCGATCACCCAGAGCGCGGGTGCCCGTTGGCGGCACTTGCGCCCGAGTTGGCGCGGGCCGGCCACGCAATGAAGGCCCCGATCCGTGGGGAGCTAATCAAATACAAAAATCGAATGCTTCCCTTCATGCCGGGCCGGCGGGTTGCTGACAAAGAGCGCGCATTCTTTGCGATCTTTTCAACCATGATCGGAGCAGTTGCAATCGCCCGAATACTGCCAGATCAAGCGGCACGAGCGAGAGTGCTCGCGAGCGCGCGTGACTTTCTCTTGCGCAGCTTTTAAAGATCCGTGAGATTTATTACCCAGCCGTGAAGCTGCGTATTAGTATCGGCAAACGCGCTTGTGGAAGTGATCGACCGTCCTCCAAAAGCAATCCGCTATGGAATCCTCCAGCGAAATAAAGCACATTCGCCTAACGAGGGTCGAACGCTCGTTGTGATGGCAAAGGCACCCAGGCCGGGCATGGTCAAGACCCGTTTAGCCCAGAGCCTTTCAGCCGAAGCTGTCACCGAACTCTATTGCTGTCTTCTGGACGACACGCTGGCGCTGGCGCGGTCATTAGAAGTGGCCGGTGTGGAAGTTGCCGTCATGTGCCCGGACTCGGACGTCGACGAATTGGCGCGGTTGGCAGGCAGCAGTCAGCAAGCAATGCAGCGACCGTAGTTGCGCAGAAAGGTGAAGGTCTTGCCGCAGGCCTCACTTCGGTGTTTGCGCACTTCGCGGAAGGTCGGCCCAACGAATGCAAACCGACGACGCATCATTGCCTTCAACAGCGACAGCCCACATCTGCCGCGTTCTGTTCTCGAAGACGCGTTCGAAACGCTGGCCGCACATGACGTAGTCGTTGGACCGACGCACGACGGAGGCTACTATCTCGTCGGGGCAAAGGCTTCTCATCCCACGCTTTTCGCAGGCGACGGAATGGGCACCAGCAGCGCGCTGGAGAGACTCCTGGCGCGCGCACGAGCGCTTGAGCTATCCGTAGGTTTCGCAGATCGTTTTTATGATATCGATGTAGCAGACGATCTGACTCGGCTGGCAGAGGAGTTGCGGCTGGCTCCGGCAAGGGCGCCACGCACGGCGGCGTGGCTTAAAGAGTGGGATTCAACCGCTCATTGACCCGGACGGTCGGTCGGCCAATTCTCAATGAGCGCCATGGCCTGTTCTGAACAACTACCCCTGCGTCAGCCTGTACAGCTAGTAAGCTGCTTCGAAGGTATGCAAGAACACATGGACCGCATACATACGGCGTTAAGGTTTTCGGAATGCGCGTTGGAGTCGCATTGATTGTTCCGGCTACCAATTTGCTTCGCATTCGTTCTTGTCGCGATCAGTCTCGTTTGGGCGGCGCAGAAGCAGCGGCCCTTCCAAACTGCGCCTTTGGAAGCCACACACTGGCTAGCTCTCACTCACTTGCGGTTCTTCCCGGTTGCAATCACTGTGGGAGTGATTGGAGGCAATCCTGTAACTAAGCCGCACGCTTCCCCATTCTGCTAGCCAAACTGCGAAGTTATACCTAGACGTGGTGACGTATGGGTCGCTCGCCTCGTGTGGATTTTGGATTTGGCGCATGAAAGGATTTCGGTGGTACGCAACCAGCCTGATGGCTTTGGCCGAACTGGTCACGTGGGGTGCGCTGTTCGTCGCGGGTATGTCAATAACAGGCGACTGGTTGTAGGCCCATTGGCGTAACATCGGTCATTCCACTTATTGATCGGGCTCCATGCCCGAGATTCGCGTTGTGGAATCAGAGCCTTGTAGGGGCTGGTGCCGGGAGTGGAAACTTGTGGCGGCGCAATTCCGGACGGGCACGGGAGGATAGTGAATATCACCCCCGAGTGGAGAGTGTACTTCCTTGGTGCCACGTTGTGCGTGGCGCTAACGATCTGCTCACGCAATTTCGGCGATCGGGGTGGGCCATACTTCATGGCCTCTTTGACGCTTGCGGGGATCGTGTACCTCTTGGCGATCCGTGAGTTTTTCGCTACGCCAAGATTTCCTCGGCGCGTTGTTGTCATTGGGCTCGTCCTGGCGGCTGCGTGGCACATTGCATTTCTTCGGGTGCCCGCGGGCGCCGATGATGATATTCATCGCTATGTTTGGGATGGCCGCCTGCAGAGGCTCGGCTACAACCCCTATCTTGTGGTTCCCAGCGATCCTGCCGCGCAGGGGCTGCATACTCCGGAAACCCGCAACTTGAATAACCCGGATCTGCCGAGCCCATATCCACCGGGAGCAGAGCTTTTTTTCCGCGCAGTAACCGCGATTCATGAATCTACGTTTGCGCTGAAAGTAGCATTTGTGGTTTGCGAGTTCGCAATTGTTTTCGTGTTGCTCGATGTATTGCGTCGTACCGGGCAGGCGGCGCACCTGGTACTGGCGTTCGCCTGGAACCCATTGTTGGCCATTGAGGTGGCGGGAAGCGGTCACATTGATATTTTGGCGCGTTATTGCTGGTGGTGTCCGCCGCCGCCCTGGTGCGCCGATGGCGGGCGACTGCGGCCCTCGCACTTGGGCTGGCTATCGCCGTGAAATTCCTGCCGGTCGTACTCTTGCCCCTGTACTGGAAGCGGGTTCGCATTCGCGACGCGACGCTGGCGGCCGCCGTGGTCGCGCTGTTGTACCTACCATTTCTAAATCATGGCCGCATTCCGACCGGCTCGCTGGGTACGTATGTACAGAGTTTCCGCTTTAATGGTCCTATGTTTGCGGCACTCGACCGAGTGGCGCCACCGCAGTTGCTGGCAGGCCTCGCAGTCCTTGTCGGATTAGTCACTGCAACCTGGCAAAGAATCAGACGCACAGCACCGGAGCTGTCGCCAAACCAACAAACTTTAACCACTGGGGACACAGAGTTTCAGAGAGGAAATACCACAGCATTTCGTCTGCGCTCCTCCGTGTCCTCTGTAGTTCAGGGCTCTGAATTTGCCTGGCCTATGGCGGCAACTCTTCTGTGCGCGCCCGTCGTATTCCCCTGGTATTTGATCTGGCTGCTGCCCTTTCTGACATCGGCCTCGACGCTGCTCATCATCGTCTGGACCGTAAGCATTTTCCCCGTGTACGTACAATGGCACCTGCGCACACTGGGGCATCCGTGGGGGGCGCTTCCTGGTTGGGTCATGCTGCTGGAATATGGAAGCATTGCGGCGACGGCTGTAGTCATTCTGTCGCGCAGATTCACTCGACCGGCCGCGCCCCCGTGCTCAACTGACTAGCTGGGTCCGGTCTGGATTATGCGACCAAAGTTGCGCTAACATAACTCTCCGTATCTACCTGACAAACCAAACAAATCTCAAGCTACTCAAAAAGGAGGCCGCCATGACCCAAATCCATGATACTCAACGAGACAGCACAGCTGCGATTCGTCCGTTTCACGTGAATGTTCCGGACGTCGAACTCACCGAATTGCGCAGGCGCATTAACGCGACCAAGTGGCCTGAACGAGAAACGGTCACAGATGCATCGCAAGGAGTACAACTCGCCACCATCCAGGCACTCGCGCGCTATTGGGCGACAGAGTATGACTGGCGCAAGGTTGAGGCGAGGCTGAATGCCCTCCCGCAGTTCATCACCGAGATCGATGGTCTCGACATTCATTTCATTCACGTTCGTTCGAAACATGAAAATGCGTTGCCTCTGATCGTTACCCACGGATGGCCCGGCTCAATCATCGAGCAGATGAAGATCATCGATCCGCTAACCAATCCCACGGCACATGGCGGGAGCGCGTCAGACGCTTTCGATGTAGTGATTCCGTCGATGCCCGGCTATGGATTTTCTGGCAGGCCGACCACGACCGGGTGGGATGTGGCGCACATTGCGCGTGCCTGGGTTGTGCTGATGAAGCGCCTCGGGTACACGCAATTCGTGGCGCAAGGCGGCGATTGGGGCGCGGTCGTCGTCGATCAAATGGGCCTGGATGCGCCTCCGGAGTTGCTCGGCATTCACAGCAACATGCCAGGCATTTTCCCTGCCGAAATTGACAAGGCGGCTGCTTCCGGTGCGCCGGCGCCGTCGAGTCTGTCGGCCGATGAGAAGCTTGCTTATGAGCGGGTGCAGTTTGTCTATCAAAAGGGCATCGCCTACGGGTACCAGATGGGACTCCGGCCGCAGACGTTATACGGAATCGCGGACTCACCCGTTGGCTTGGCGGCTTATTTCCTCGATCACGATGCGCGCAGCTACGAGCTGATCGCGCGCGTCTTTGCCGGAGAATCCGAAGGCCTCACGCGCGACGATATTCTCGACAACATTTCGATCGCGTGGTTGACGAACACGGCGCTTTCCGGTGCCCGTCTCTATTGGGAAAATTGGGGCAAACTCGGGTACTTCAATGCCAAAGGCGTCTCCATCCCGGTGGCTGTGAGCGTCTTTCCAGACGAACTCTATCCAGCGCCGCGGAGCTGGACCGAGCAGGCGTATCCCAAACTGATCCATTTCAACAAGGTTGACAAAGGCGGCCACTTCGCGGCTTTTGAACAACCCCAACTTCTTTCAGAAGAAATTCGCGTGGGCTTCCGATCGCTGCGGTCCAGCCTGGCGAAAGCGGCGTGATGCGATCTCGGGACAACGCCGACTGACTGTTTGCATACCAGCAGGAGAGCTTCGATCGTAGAGGCTCTCCTGGTTCCGCTACGGCAGTTGCGCAGTCGACGCCCGTATCTGGAAGCCTTACACTGTCATCCAATACAGCATTCGTTCAATTCACCGAGGAGCGAACTCCAATGAGAAATGTTTGCCGTGCAACCGTGATTGGCCTTCTGTTTTGCGGAGTGCTGGTCCTGGCTCAAAACCCACCGGCTCCGACGCGCTCGCCACTTTTGGATCAAGTTGCAAAGACCTACGGAGCTGATTCGTGGGACAAGGTTGAAGCCATTCGCTACACCTGGAATGGTGAAATTACCGGACTCTTCAAAGCTGCCCACAAGTGGGAGTGGGAGCCTAAGACCGGCAAAGTCACCTACGACGGGACGGATAAAGACGGTAAGCCGGTCAAGGTCTCATATGTACGCACAGACCTGAGCTCCCAATCCGACGCCGTGAAAAATCAGATTGACCCGAGTTTCATCAACGACAATTATTGGACACTGTTTCCCTTCCATGCATATTGGGACAAGAGCGCCAGCGCGATCGATCAAGGCAAGTTTAACCTGCCAGTGGGCCCCGGCATGGCCGAACTGCTCCCCATAAAGTATCCCGCGGATGGCGGTTACACGCCCGGCGATACCTGGGACCTCTACGTTGGTAAAGATAACCGCGTCGTGTACTTTGTCTACATCCGGGGCGGGGCCAAGCCACCGAGCCGCGTCTTCGCAACTTGGGCAGGCTACAAAAAGGCAGGCCCAATTCTGTTCTCAACCGATCATGAGGGCACCGCTGATGGGAAGCCTTTGCACATATTCATTTCGGATGTGGCGGTTAAGTTAACAGGCTCGGACACGTGGGTAAAGGCGGAGTGAGCGAACACGACCGTACGGTGACAAGGAAATCCAACACTACAACAAAAGGGCATAGCGTGAAGCCATGCCCTTCTTGACAGAACTGCAGTTTGCTTGACTAGAACTTACGCGGCGGGTCTACCCCGACCGTCATCAGGAAATCGCTTACCGGATCTGCCACCGGTGAATCCTCGGCCTCCGTCAGCCTGCAAGCGCCGCGGTTCATGGACACATCCACGATGGCGATGCCCCCTGGGTTGGTATAACTCCACTCGCCCGCGTACAGTGGAGAGCCGAGTTTCGTGACCCCGCGGGTGGTAACGCTCCCCAAAGTTTGCCAAGTGGAATTGAAGTTCTTGAGGACGGCAGAGGTGCAAGCTGCGGACTTGTTGATCACACCAGTTTTCGCGTCGAATGGCACAGCAGTAATCTGGCCAGAGGAGTTGTCGCTAATGTAGATGAGAGTCTCGTCCGGGCTCAGCCAAGCGTTGCTGCTGTTTTCGCCTTGGCCAATAGGGAAATAGCCGACAGTGGCGCCCAATGAGCCATCAGCATGAATGGGAGCAACTTCGACTTCTCCTCCAGTGCCGAGGGAGTTGGTGCCGAACAGCGCCCACTTTCCATCTGCGGTAATGTCTACGCTGCTTGCCAGTCCGCTGTCGCGAACCAGGTACCTTCGGACCAGAGTCAGCGCACCGGTTTTGGGGTTTATTGCGTAAGAGCCGATGGATACATCGCTGTAGGCAACGATCAGGTATTTGCCATTGGGCGTTACCTTCATGCCATCCACCGATCCGACGTTCGCGCCAATGGTGATGATCTCGCTCCGGTATTTGAGTGCGCAGTCCGCTGCTTGCGCATAGGTGGCAATGGTGCCCGATGTGGAATAAGCAGCGAACAGGAACGTGCCTGCAGGATTTTCCACAAGGCCTATTCCCCAAAGCGCGCCGCTATCGAGGGCGGTACCTGGGTAGGTGCCCACCAGTTTCAGCGTGCTCATGTCGATCGAGGCAACATCGCCGGGGCGCGCGTTGTTGGCCCCTACGGCGTCGCCGATGTAAGCGCAGTTCTGGGTCTTGCTGCGGAGCACGTTGACTCGACCAGCTGCATAATAGCCGCCCCCTCGGCCGAAGCCGCCGGTTGGAATCGTGGTTACCAGGCTCAAAGCGCCACCAGTTCCGATTGAATAGATGGAGGCAGAGTTCCCTTTTGGATATTGGTTGTCGTCATTGGTGATGACATAGTCTGTGGCTGCCTGAGTCAACACAGTAGTCATGAATACCAGCGCAACCAGCGCCAGAATAAAGCCAAGTCTCTTCACTGGAGTCCTCCTGAGATTCCGTTAGGTGCCGGACGGATCGCTGCAGATGCCGCTCGTCTCGCAAGAATGCTACGACCATTCGGAGCAATGTCAAGCGGAAAGCCGCCGCCAGTAAGCCTTTCACGAGATTCTTTGCTGAATGTGCAAGACTGTGCACCTTCTGCGGAAACCGCCCGAGTGGTCAGAGATTGGTGCACCCAAGCATTTGCTATGGGGTTTCTTTCGCGAGTGGTCACGAATCGGCCTACCTGGCGATCACGACCGTAGTGCAGGAACTGCTCACCTTGGGCATGTCGCGGGTTGCCGCCATGCGGATCTTGAGCTTTGGACGTTCGCCGCGAATGATTGGACAATAACAATCGGGCTGCAAAAGCGCGCCTTGCAAGCGTCGCCGTCCAGCGCATCCGCCATGGCACGACTCGCGGAACTCGCAGGGATGGCACGCTTCGGGAAGGACGCGGGCTTGCTCGAATGGCGCCGAGTCTAGAATGTCGAGCCCCATCGAGATCAAATCCGAAAGCGGCTCCCCTGATCCCGGCCAGTAAACGCAGGGCTGCGTCGTAGCTCGCGGCGTCACTCGCACAGTGCTGACGCCACAACCCCCTTCGCGAGCCGGCAAGCCTGCCATCGCGCGAACCAGCGGCTCGCCAATGGCGATCACATCAGTCTGTTCGAACAGGCGCTGGAATCCCTCCCAATATTCTTCATAGCTCAGCGCATAGACGTCCGATCGCACCGCCTGATACACATTCACTCGCAAAGGAGCGTCAAACCGTTTAGCCACTCGCGCCACATCCGCTAGACGCAAATAGTTCGACTTCATCATGACGGCGATGATGGTTACAGGAATTCCCAGACCTACACAACGTTCTGCCTGCTGGTGAATGAGCGCCCAATTGCCCTGCCCGCGCTGTGCATCCTGTTCGGCTTTCGTCGGGTAATCGAGAGAGAACTCGATGTCGTGGAATGTTCGCAGTTCATCGTCTTCCAGAACAGCAACGCTATGGCCGTTCGAAGTGATGGTGAGCTTGACGGGTTTCGTTTGCAGGTAGGCCAGGATTGCCTTGAAATCAGGATGCATGCCGTTCTCTCCGGTACCGAGATTCACCGAGCGTACCGGCAAGCGTTCCATCACAGCCTTCACTTGGTCCAGGGAGAGACGATCCGCGCGCGTCGGATCGCGATAGCAGAATGCACAGGTGAGATTGCATTCGTTCGTGAGCCCGAGCCCCAGCGAAATAGCGGCATCAGGCGCCGTCATGCAGGTCGAAGACAATGACTGTGAGGCGATATCGTTCATGCACCGTCCTTCATTTACGAACCTACGCGATGTGCCAGGCAGTGCGTGTAACGCGCGACTGCGGCAAATTCCGGTCGCACGCCCAGTTTACGTTCCAATTCAAAAATCCGCTCGTAGTCATCACCGCGGGAAACCCGCGCCGGCAAATAATCCGACATGACCCGCACCCCACGCTCAGTAGTTACCGCGAGTGACGCCGCTGTCAGCATGGCATGCAGGCTGTCAGGCGTAAATAGCCGGACGCTGCCCCCGTAGAGAGATTCATGTCCCCACTCAGCGGTGAGGTCTCGCTCAGCCGCGGCTAAGTCTCCATCTCTTATCGCCGCTCTTAATACTTCACCTGCCTGGCTACGCACCATTACGGACAGTATCGCCGAGGAACCTCGCAACAACCGAGCCGCAGCCCGAAACACCGCACCCGCGTCGTCGACATACTCCAGCACGTTGTGGCAAAGAGCCACATCGAAGAATTCCGCTGGGAACAAGTTTGCCAAGTGAACCACGTCGCCGTGCTTCAGTTCGATTTTGTCGATTACTCCAGCCTCCCGGGCGGCACTCTCTGCAAACTCCAGCATCGGTAGAGAGGAATCCAGCATTGTGACGTGAAGACCAAGTTTCGCCAAACGCACCGCGACGGCGCCAGTGCCGCACCCGAGATCCAGAGCCCGCAAAGACTCCATGGGTTGGGGCAAAAACTCCTGCAAGTTGGCAAAGCCAAGGTCGAGGCGCAATCGCCCCTCGCGCGTTTCGAGATAGGCGGCGTACCTCTCCGCGCCGCTTCGGAACCGTTCGCTGTCTAGGTTGACCCTCATATTCCTAACGCGCCGCTCAAGCAAAATCACTCCCGATCCAATCACCGGTGAGTACCAGAGCGTATATCGAAAGGATTGGGAACAGCAAACCGGGCGGCCCCATCCGAATATGCCCGCATGACACGATCTGACCGAGGCCGCGGATCTTACCATTGTGTAGTTGTGCGGTGTCGGCTCTTCATTGTCTGATAGGATTTACCCGATTCACTGGGAACAACATTGCCGAGAAAAGCCAAAGGAGAGACACATGAAGATCTTGATGGTGCTCACATCGCATGACCAACTCGGCGATACAGGCCTTAAAACCGGTTTCTGGCTGGAAGAGGGTGCGGCTCCCTACTTCGTTTTCAGGGATGCTGGCGTCCAGTTGACTCTCGCTTCACCCCAGGGTGGGCAGCCTCCGATCGACCCCAAGAGCGATCGGCCAGAAAATCAGACGCCCTCTCAGGCCCGTTTTAAAAAGGATGACGAGGCGCAGAAAGCATTCGCGAACACCGTGCGGCTGGCGGACGTGAAAGCCGAAGATTTCGACACAGTTTTCTATCCCGGCGGGCACGGCCCCATGTGGGATCTCGCAGAGGACCCGGTGTCCATCGCCCTGCTCGAATCGTTCTACGACTCCGGCAAGCCAATTGCATTGGTCTGCCACTCACCCGGCGTACTTCGCCATGTTAAGTACAAGGACGAGCCACTGGTGAAGGGCAAGCATGTGACCGGCTTTACGAATGGCGAGGAAGAAGAGATGAAGCTCACCCATGTTGTGCCATTCCTCGTCGAAGATGAATTGCTGCGCCTCGGTGCCATTTTCGAGAAGAAAGCGGACTGGCAGCCTTTTTCCCTCACGGACGGCCGCCTCATTACCGGACAGAATCCCGCCTCATCGACTGGCACAGCCCAAGCGCTTTTGACGCTGCTCGCGCAAAAGGCAGCCGCCTAGCAATCGTCGGCACAGTCGGGGCGGGTGTCGCAAACTGAAAATGCTACCGCAGGACATAGGGGTGATGCCTCAGCGAATCGCACGCCGGCCTGTCCGCGGCGTCAAGGAAAAGGAAGTTGACGACCGCATTTGGCTGGTCAGTTTTATGAACTACGATCTCGGCTCTTTTTGATCTGGAGGAAAAAACTTCGCAGCCCCGGCAGAATCCCGTCAGGCCAAGAGTGTTACCCATCTCTCCGGAACGAATGTGGAACGTTGGTAGCGGGTAGGATTTGAACCTACGACCTTTGGGTTATGAGCATCACTTACATCCTTGCAACTGAGCATGGTGATAAGTGGAAGATCAGGCCCGCCTGAAGCCGGCCCGGGCATAGCCAGTTAGTGGGGCAGATTCAAAGCGAACAAATAGAGCACTATTCTGCCCTACTCGTTGACGCTCGCTGCTTTTCGTTGTGGTGTAGGCATAGGGTTTCCGTGCGTTCCGCCACTTCAACGCGGCACAGCTGGATTCCATCCGTACACCGCTGAGGATCATTCAAGAGCGAATGGGCACGCACTAACGGGCTCATTCACCCTGGATGTTTACGGGCACGTGCTGGATCCGCAGAGCAACGTGGACGCGGCCAACAAAGCAGGAGCGGTGATTGAGCAGGCCGTAGAGGCAGAAATGCTGAAGAATTTTTTCAACTTAACTGCAATTGGAAGTCTGGCGGTTTCTGCAACTAATTGAAAAGGATGGTTGCGGGGGTAGGATTTGAACCTACGACCTTTGGGTTATGAGCCCAACGAGCTACCAGACTGCTCCACCCCGCTTTTTCATCATAGCAACCGGACCCGGTAGGGTCAAACTTGGGGCGCTAGTTTTTTAGTTTAGGACGCTCGCAGGCGTCCACGATTTTTGTGGGATCGATGGCGGCGCTGTCGATTTGTTCCTCCATAATCTTGCCGTCTTTGCCGATTAGGAAATTTATGCGGCGGGCGGCTTTGTATTTGTCGAGGTAAACGCCGTAGCGGCGCGTGGTTTCGCCTCCCCAATCACTCAGCAGGGGAAAAGTTACTCCAATTTGTTTGGCGAAGGCGTTGTTGGCGAAGGCACTATCCATGCTCACACCCAGGACCTGGGTGTCGGTAGCTTCCAGTTTTTGCAGATTCTTCTGGAAGTTTTTCATTTGCTCGGTTCAACCCCCGGTGAAGGCGAAGATGTAGAACGCCAGCACGACATTTTTCTTGCCGCGGTATTCGCTGAGGGTCACATCTTTCAGATCGTTGCCATCGAAGTATTGCAGCTTGAAGTCGGGGGCAACGTCGCCGACTTTGAGCGCCGGAGGCGGCATTGCTGGTTTATTGTCTGCGGCACGCAGCGGGGTGATGAGGGATCCACCAACCAGCATCCATGCCGCGATTGCAGTGAGCGCGACTTTTCGCATTCGATTACTCCTTACGGGGTTCTATTGTGGCAGCAAAATAGCTTCTTGGAAAGCCGGCCGCGGATTTCAGGATTTTGTCGTAGGGATGGCGCTGCGCGCCAAAAGGGAGTCTTCCCCCGGATCGCTTTGGGTACCTTTGCGGACAACACCAGTTTGCTGGCCTACCGCTCCTGGGTGAGGATATCTTGAAATACAGCTAGCTACGTCTCTACGGAGTTTTTGGCAATGGCATGCGTCTGAATACCCTTAACGATATTTTTTTTGAGGTAGTCGATCGCAACGATCGTGTGGTGATGATGCATCGCCAGGCGATCCAGTGGGTTTCTGTTTCTTCGATTGAGTTCTATCAGCGGGTGGTTGGGGTTGCGCGCGGGTTACGGGCGTGCGGGATTCGCAAAGGGGATCGGGTTGCCATTCTCAGCGAGAACCGGCTGGAGTGGACGGTGGCGGATTTTGCCTGTCTGCTGTCAGGGGCGGTCGTTGTCCCTGTTTATGCGACTTTGACCGAGGACCAAACCGCTTACGTTTTGAAGGATTCCGGGGCGCGGCTCATCTTCGTCTCTGGCGAAAAGCAGTTGCAGAAGGTGAAAGCCATTCGCAGCCAGACTGCGGTTGAAACCATCGTGGTGATGGATGAAATGAAGATGGCCGACGCCGCGTCAATGCAGGGTCTGATGCTGGCGGGACCGAAAGAGCGCGACGACAAATTTGATGCTGAGGCGCGCACCGCCAGAGCCGACGACCTGGCCACCATTATTTATACCTCGGGAACTACAGGCACGCCCAAGGGGGCGATGCTGACGCACGGCAATGTGACTGCGAATCTTTCTTTCTCACTTACGGGATTTGTGCTTGATAAAGGCGAGATCAGTGTTTCGTTTCTTCCGTTGTCGCATGTCACGGCGAGGCATCTGGATTTCGCGATGCTGTGGCGCGGAGTCACTCTGGCTTGTGTGTCCGTCATGGAACAGCTTCCCCAGGCGTTGATGGAAGTGCGGCCGACCATCTTTGTTGGCGTGCCACGGCTTTACGAGAAGATTCACGCGCAAGTCGATGCCAAGGCAAAAGGCTTTCCCAAGAAATGGATTTACCGTTGGGCGCTGGCGGTGGGGCGGGACCATCGAGCAGAGATCCTCGCGGGTAAAACTCCGACATCGACAGCGTGGAAGATCGCCAATGCGCTGGTTTATTCCAAGGTGCGCGCCGGCTTGGGAGGGCGGGCGGAAAGTTTTATTTCTGGAGGTGCTCCGCTGGGGCGCGAACTGGCGGAATGGTACGCGGACATTGGGATTCGCATTTACGAAGGATACGGGTTGACGGAAACTTCTCCGGTGATTGCGTTGAACAATCCGCTGGCGCACAAAATTGGAACCGTCGGCAAGCCCTTGCCGAATGTTGAAGTACGCATTGCGGAGGACGGCGAAATACTGGTGCGCGGGCCTTCGGTGTTCAAGGGTTACTGGAATCGTCCCCAGGAAACGCAGGAGGCCATGGTGGATGGATGGTTCAAGACGGGCGACATTGGAAACCTGGACGAAGATGGATTTTTGTCGATCACCGATCGCAAGAAAGACCTGATCAAGACTTCCGGCGGGAAGTTTATTGCTCCGCAGCCGCTGGAGAATTCCTTGAAGCACAATGCCCTGATTGCGGAAGCGGCGGTTTTGGGAGACAAGCGAAAATTTCCTGCGGTGCTGATCGCGCCGAATTTTCCGGTGCTGGAGGAGTGGATGCGCACCAATCGAATCGCCTTCACGTCGCGCGAGGAGTTAGTCGCGCACCCCGAGGTGCAGTACCTGTACCAAGGAATTGTTTCCGATTTGAACCGGCGCCTGGCGCGCTTCGAACAGTTGAAGAAAGTCTTGCTAGTGGCGGAGGAATTCTCGACGGAGAATGGGGCGCTTACGGCGAGCATGAAGTTGCGGCGGCGGGTGGTGGAGGAGCGGTATCGCCGGATGATTGATGAGATGTATGCGGAGGCTGAAAGCGCGGCTGCGGTGGGTACGCGGGAATAGCTGGGACCTAACGGGTCCGCGGAGGGTGGACCCCCTTCGCGGAGTATATGCGATGGCTGGGTCGCTCGGGATCTAGTTTGTCCCGTGCTGGGCACGGGACAAACTTCAAGATGACAGGTGGAATCCGCCGGATTTCAACGGCTAAGCGCGAAGGCTAGTCGTTCAGGACTTTCTCGGCTTTCTTGGCGGTCAGGTGTTCTTTCTTCAGGTTGCGGGCAATGTCACCCAGGGGAACTTCGGGGCGATTGCTCGCGAACTCCCACAAGGGGCGATCCCCGGTCGCAGAGGTGAAGCCGGAACTGGTTAGCAGGCTCTGTTCCTCTCCCATGGGGTGCTGCGAAGCGTGCATGGGATGGCTGGTAAGCTGAAGGATCTGAGGATCGGCGCTCAAACTCTGGCCACCGACCTGGGCAAAGGCGCCCGTGGCGCAGAGAAAACAAATCGCGAAAACAGCAGTTTTCATAGGGTTAAACCTCCAACGGGGCGGGCTTTCCAGTCCGCTCAATCCCTAGTAAGCAAGCGCTGTACCAAACCTAAGTGGCCTCTCTGTTGAGGTTGGGGACGCAGGCCGGGGGAGAGCGCAATTTTTTTCACACTTGTGGCCCAGGGGTTGCCTTGAGGTTTATTACAATGAGGCTATGGCGGACACACTGATTATCGCAGGGCGGGAGTTCCGCTCCCGGCTGATTGTTGGAACGGGGAAATACAAGTCTTTTGCGGAGACGGCACGCGCCCTGGAAGCCAGCGGCGCGGAAATGGTTACGGTAGCTGTGCGGCGGGTGAATCTGGACCGAAGTAAAGAGTCGCTGCTGGATTACATCGATACGCATAAATATTTTCTTTTGCCGAATACGGCGGGGTGCTATACGGCTGATGAGGCGATTCGGGCGGCGCGGTTGGGCCGCGAAGTTGGCTTGTCGGATTGGGTGAAGCTGGAGGTGATTGGCGATCAGGCGACTCTGTATCCCGACATCCAGGCTACGCTGGAGGCGACGCGCGTTTTGGTGAAAGAAGGATTTACGGTGCTGCCATATACATCGGACGATATCGTTTTCGCCAAGCGGTTATTGGACGCGGGAGCCAGCGCGATCATGCCTTTGGGCGCGCCCATTGGAAGCGGCCTGGGGATACAGAATGCGGCGCACATTCGGATTCTGCGGGAGATGATTACGGGTGTTCCGCTGATTCTGGATGCCGGGGTGGGTACGGCTTCCGATGCGACGATCGCGATGGAGTTGGGAGTAGACGCGGTTTTGATGAACACCGGCATCGCCGGCGCGCAAGATGCGGTGTTGATGGCCGAGGCGATGAAACACGGCGTGATCGCGGGGCGACAGGCTTATCTGGCGGGCCGGATGGCGCGGAAACTTTACGCTACGGCGAGTTCGCCGATGGAGGGCGTGGTGCGGTAACAGGGAAAGATTTTCACCACAGAGACACCGAGTCACAGAGAAATTCTTGGGAGAATTCCGTGTTGCGACTCCGCCGCGACTCACAAACTCGGTGAAAAAAAAAGGGCGGCGCGGGGCCGCCCTCGGTTCAGCAGTAAATCCCAAAAATCAGAGCATCTTGATGCTGTCGACGTGGAAGGAATCGCCGCTGACCGTGCCGGTAGCCGCGACGTGATGGCCTTCATGTCCCTTGAGTGCATCGGGATTATCGACGGTCAGCACTTTTTGGTCGCTGTCGGTCACGATGACGGTCTTGGCGCCCTTGGCCAGGCACTTGGTCATGCAGGCGGCGTGGCTGCCGTTGGCACCCTTGGCGCCGCATTGGGAGTCGCTGACGTATCCGTTGACTGTGGACTGGTCGGCGGCGGAAGCTACAGCAATCATGAAGAACAGAGCTGAAACGGAAAGACAACTCATCAATACTTTTTTCATGGTAAACCTCATTTAGCGGCAGAGCCGCAGATTTTTGCAACCAACCATGACGTGCACGGCGTTTCCGCTGCGGACATGCAAGCCAGCAGCAAGGTGAGCTCATACCGGCCCCAGCCTTGCAATTTGCCAAAGGAATTTCTTGAACTATAACACAAACAAATTGAGCGGAAGCGCTTATAAAGGTGACGAAATTCCCGCACTTTGGATAGCGTCAAATTGGAACTATTTGCGGGCGGCGTCGGTGCTGGGAACGGGCGGCGGGGCGGGTGAAGGCGACACGTACACCACTTCTCCGGGACGCGCGTAGCGCAGTTGCTCGCGGGCTTCTTTCTCAATCACCTTCGGGTCACCAGTCTGCAAGGATTTTACCTGCTGCGTGTGGCCGTCATTTTCTTTTTGCAGAGCCTCGATTTCTTTTTGCAGGCTTTGATATTCGTTTTTCTTCTGACGGTACACGACCATGCCATTGGCTCCAAACATGACATGGGCAAACATCCAAATGGTCAACACGACGACGGCTCCGGTCGCGAGCCGACGGCGAATGTTGTAGAGCAGAGTAAGAGTGGGGCGGAATTTCTCCATGGTGCGGTCGGCCCAGGCTTCTGCTTGGGGAGCGCGCCCCACCAGCGTGCGCAGACTTTCTTCTGGCCGCTGCATGATCCGAACTTTGGGGAGACGCCCTACTCGAAGATCCATTGTTTCGCCGCTGCGCTCAACTTCGCCAGTTCACCTTTGCTACCGGCTTCGGAATAGACGCGAACCACCGGCTCAGTGCCGGAAAGGCGATAGCACACCCACGAGCCGTCGTCGCAAATCAGCTTGAGGCCATCAGTGCGCACCACTTCCTTAACCTTGCGGCCAAAGAAGTCGCGAGGATTCTGTCCCAGCTTCTCAGTGAACTTCGCTTTAACATCCGGCGTCAAGCGGAAGTTGTCGCGTTGCGGGTAAAAGGAACCAACTTTGACAAATAGGTCCTGCAATTGGCGGGATAGTGGCTTGCCACGACGGGCGACCATTTCGCAGCACAGCAGGCCAGCAAGGATGCCGTCTTTCTCGGGCACGTGATGGCGGATGGAAAGGCCAGCGCTTTCTTCACCGCCGATGACGACTTTGTCCTGCATGATCAGTTCTCCGATGTATTTGAAGCCCACCGGGGTCTCGTGCAGTTCAACCTTGTGGTGCTGCGCCAGGGCATTGATGAGATTGGTTGTGGCCACGGACTTCCCTACCCCGTTTTTCCATCCGCGACTTTCGACGAGATAGTCGAACAGCAGGGCGATGATGTAGTTGGGCTGGAAAAACGTGCCATCTTCGTCGACAATGCCGAAGCGGTCGGCGTCGCCGTCGGTGGCGATGCCGATGTGCGCTTTGATGGAACGCATCTTTTCGCGAAGGTCTTCGAGGAGATGGTCATCGGGCTCGGGGGCATGGCCTCCGAAGAGGACGTCGCGATAGTCGTGGACGGTCCCAACTTCGACTCCGGCCTCGCGCAAAAGCGCGTCGGGATAGCCGCGGGCGGCTCCCCATAGCGGATCGTAGACTACGCGCAACGCGGCCTTGCGCATGACATCGAAGTCGATGATCTCGCGCAGGCGGGCGAGATAAGTTGCGCGGGGATCCAGGGATTGTTGCTGGGGCGTGTTTGTAACGGGTGGCGGGTTGCTGTCGCTGTCAAAGGCCGTGATTTGCGCTTCAATCTGCCGGGTGGCTTCCGGCAGGGCAGGCGCGCCGTCGGGTGTAGAGAATTTGATGCCGTTGTATTCCGGCGGATTGTGCGAGGCGGTAAAGTTGATGGCTCCATCCGCATGTTCGCGGGTGACGGCGTAAGCGATGGCGGGCGTAGGGGCGACTTCCGCGATGACCAGCGGCGTGATGCCGTGCGCGGTGAGAATATCGGCCGCCATGGAACAGAAAGTTTCGCCTAAAAAGCGCGGGTCGCGACCAACAATGACGCGGGCGCCGGAGGGTTTCTGCGCGGCCACGTAGCGGGCGATGCCGCTGACCGCGCGGCGAACGTTGGCGAAGGTGAACTCTTCCGCCATGATGGCGCGCCATCCTGAAGTGCCGAATTTAATGGGTGTGGGCATATTGAGAGTGGTGGAAAAGCAAAACCAAGCCGATTCTTGTCTCACCTTCTAAAGTGCTAATCTTGGCTTGGAACAAGAATTTCTGAGAGCAATTCTATATGACTGACAACAGAATCGTACTGACTACCGCGGGCGCGGTGGACGAGGCTCGGAGGATTGCCGAGGGTTTACTCGAGCGCAAGCTGGCGGCTTGCGTGAACATTGTGCCGAAAGTTGTGTCCATTTATCGATGGAAAGGGAAAGTGGAAGAAGCTGAGGAGTGGATGCTGCTGATCAAAACCGCGGCGCCCTTTGATCGCGTGCGCGACGCGATTCTGGAGATGCACTCGTATGAGTTGCCGGAGTGCATGTCGATCACGATTGAGGATGGCAGTCCGCAGTATTTGAAGTGGCTCGCGGATTCAAGTGCGGGAGAGCCATGACGAAGCTTCCCCGCAAGCCCAATGTCTATAACCGAAACAACCGCAGGCGGAGATCTGGTTTCTCGCGCGAACTGGCCGTGCTCTATGAGGATGATGCGGTGGTTGCGGTTAATAAACCTCCGGGACTTTTGGCGGTGCCTGTGGAAGGTTCCGATGCACCCTCGGCACTGTCGATTCTTATAGATGAATTCAAGAAAAAGAGGGAGCGTGTGTTGGTCGTGCATCGTATTGATCGCTTTGCCTCCGGCGTTTTGCTATTCGCCAAGACCCAAACGGATCGCGAGGCCCTCATACGAGAATTTCTCCAACATACGCCGCTGCGCGAGTATGTGACAGTAGTTCGAGGGCAGCTCACGCCCAAGGAAGCGACACTGGTGCATTACTTTCGACGCGAGGGAATGTTCCAGAAGTTGAGCAGCGAGAGAGACTCAAAAGCTGCCCGTGCAGAGCTTCGGTATAGCGTCACTAGCACCTGCCGGGAAGCTTCGTTAGTCAAAGTAACCTTGGAGACAGGATTGCAAAACCAGATCCGTGTGCAGCTTGCCGCAGTCGGCCATCCCATTGTTGGCGATAGAAAATATGCTCCCGCGGAGGCATCAGAGAAACGGATCGCTCGCGTCGCTCTTCACGCGGCGCGTTTGCAATTTATTCACCCGCGGACGGGAGATGAAATCGCGGTTGACTGCAAACTTCCTCCCGACCTTCAATCTCTCATCCAATCGCTGCGTCTGGCGCCACGGAAGCGCCGATAAATAAGCGGGCGGATCGGCCGGTGGTAGAGTTATTTCAATCCCCTGAAAACGTAGAGTTCAGACAGGCTGCGGAAATACGAGTATAAATAGGCTTTTCCGTCCTGGAACACTCTGAGGTTTCCTATCATATCGGTTCCGGTGCGATCCGATGGGGAAATTTCTTTCCATGGTTTGCGCTCGCCGGTGGTTGAGTCCAGCCGGTCAAGCCTCTGCGGCAGCTCGCCCGAGTGTCCAATGAACAAAGTACGATCGTCGCTGGCAATGCCAAAAATCTGTTCCTGCGGTTGCATTCCTTTCACCGGTTTCGGGTCGCCGCCGGCGATGGGGTAAAACATGGGTTCGCGATTTTCGTTGCGCCCGAGCAGAAAATTGCCATCGCTCGTGACTCCGGCCAGCCCGTGCACGCCCTCGGGGACGACAGCTTTCGGCAAGGCGCTCGAATCCGGATCCAGCAGGTAAATGCTCGGCTTATGTCCCGGCTCGCTCCCATCAAACAGAACTTTGTGCGTGCCCGGCACAAAAAGCGCGACCGTACCCGGTTCAATCGCCCCCATCGGCAACTCCCTGGGCGCGCCCTGCGTCGGCAGTAGATATATCTTCGTCGTGTTACCCATGACCCGGCTGAGCCCATACTTTCCATCGTTGCTGATGTCGGCAGATTGACCCTCGCCCAAACGAATCGCCGGCGAACCATCGGCTGGACGCAGGTAAGTTGTGTAGTGGGCTCCACCTCCCTCGCCGACCTCAGACATGAGAATCGACTTGCCGTCAGCGGAGAGTCCCGAGGGAATGCCGTAGTCGAACCACGACAAATCTTTCTCATTCGCACCCGGCAATTGCGCCATCATGATGGCGCGTTCGTAAGATTCCGTCATGAGCACACGCGATTCGGGCCCGATGTCGCGCACGGTAAGACAGCCAGGAATTCTCGACACCACGCGTTCCTTGCCCGAGAGCGACACGGCGAGGAGTGCGCGGTTGCCACCCACGCGGGTGCCGGTGAACCAGACTTCCTTCTCATCCGGGGCCCAAACCAAACCTTGCAGCGACAGGAATCCCGACGAGAGTTCACGTACTTTGCCTGACTTCTCGATCACCATCACCGAACCTTCGTCGCCGCCGAAGGGATGGTTCTCGAACGCCACGCGCTCGCCTGAAGGCGAAATGCGTACGTGACTGACCCAGTGCGGCGCCGTGAACAGCGTCTTGCCGATGGGATACTGCAACGAATATCCCTCGGCAGTTCGCTGAATCACCGCCATCTGAGCCCCATCCGGCGACCAATCCGCCGCCTCCACATCTTGCAGAAGAGCACGTGGCGACCCGCCGCTCAACGGGACTGTGGCCAGAATGCCCGGACGAGCGAATGCCCCGGCATTATGCGGCTGTTGTTTGATCGCCAGCTGCCCCGTGCTGGAGATTGCCAGCACCTCCGCGTCTTTTAGTTCGAGGCTGCGAGCCTCGGGGCTCTGCTCGGATGTTGTGAAGATCTCTCTCGGAGCGCCTTCCCAGGATGCAGCGTAGACAACGGTTTGTCCGTCGGGAGCAAACCTGGCCTCGCCGACTCGACCGCGGCGGAAAGTAAGCTGATGGATCTCGGGTGCGGCGTTAGCCGCCCCCCGCGTGACAGAGAAGCGGCCTGCGAAGAAAATCAGCGCAGCTAACGCCACGCCAGCCGCGATCGACAGAGCACGCCGCCCGGTTCGCGGACTCGCGACCGGTTCAGCGCGCATCGACGCGCTGCTACCGGAGATCGCCGAAAGCGTTTCCAAATCAAACGCTACATCGCGCGCTGAGTGGAAGCGCTGCTCGGGACTTTTCTCCAGGCAATGCTGCACAATCCGCTCCAGTGCGGGAGAAACATTACGATTGGTCTCAGCCAGGTCCGGCGGCTCTTCCTTCAGGATGGCACTCATAGTGTCCGCTGGGGTGTCGCCATGGAATGCACGCTTGCCGGAGAGCATTTCGTAGAGGATCGCTCCGAAGGCGAAAATGTCAGAGCGAGAATCGACAGCCACGCCACGTACCTGCTCAGGCGACATGTATCCGGCCGTTCCCATCACCACGCCGGCCTCGGTGACGTGGGTCATGGTGGCGAGCGAAGTTTGTGTGGCAGCTTCGACCTGAGTCAGTTTGGCCAGCCCGAAGTCGAGTATTTTCACCCGGCCATCTTTGGTGATAAACAAATTCTCCGGCTTGAGGTCGCGATGAACGATGCCTTTTTCATGGGCGGCGGCGAGCCCATGCGCGATTTGCAATGCGTAGTCCAAAGCCTTACGCACCGGGAGTCCGCCGCTGCGCAAGCGTTCCCGCAGCGTTTCCCCTTCCAAAAGTTCAGATACAACGTAGGGAGATCCGTCGCTCGATCCGATGTCAAATACGGCGAGAATGTTGGGATGGTTGAGCGCGGCTGTGGCCAGGGCTTCCTGTTCAAAACGGCGCAGCCGGTCGGCATCTAGAGAAAGCGATGGCGGTAAAACCTTGACGGCCACTTCCCGTTTCAGCCGCGAGTCGCGGGCTCGATACACTTCTCCCATGCCGCCCGCTCCGAGGGGGGACAGAATTTCATAGGGACCGAGCTTGGTGCCAGCGTTCAGAGCCATCGGTGAGCGCCATTATATTCCACCGTACCGGTGCGGCCACTCTGAAACGATCTCCCTCAACTATCGCTCCCGAGGCGTCTTACTTCTTCAATTCTGCTGCAAAATTTGTGACCACCGTGACGGACTGGCTTACCTGCTGGGCAATGCGGTCGATCAGAATCTTTTTGCCGTCGGGAGTGACGTCGTAGAAGACCTGCGGCGCGGAGGTATTCGCGACCAGCATTTGTGCCGCGCCGAATTGCAGGACGCCACCCACGTTCTTTACGGGTACCGCAAAGAGGTTGAAGGTGTAGTTCATGTAATAAAGCTCTTTGCCGTCCTTGCTCCACCGCACCCGCCCGACGCCGCCGTTGGCGGAAACCTGCCACTTGCCCGTCCCGCCGCCGAAGGCCACAACGTAGATTTCTGCCGCACCCGATTCCGACGATATGTAGGCGAGCCAATGGCCGTCGGGGGAAAGTGCCGGGGCACCGCCCTTTGGCACCAATAATTGCGGTTTGCGGTCCCCCTCGAGCGGCAACACAGAACTTTCCATCGAGGGGCCTCCCGCAACCATATGCGAATAGAACAAGTATTTGCCATCGTGCGACCAATCGCCGGGCAGGGTCACCTTCTCGTCGCCGGCGAACAGAAGCTCTTCCGCACCGCTGCCATCGGCGGGCTTGCGATAAATGCAATAGCGCCCGTCGCGACTGGAGGAGTAGGCTATCCATTTGCCATCGGGCGACCAGACTGGCGAAGTGTTGGCAACCGGTCCGAAAGTAAGCCGAGTGCGCACGCCGCGCGCCAGATCCTGTACCCAGATGTCGTTTTCCCCGGTGTCAATCTGGAGCGCAAGGCGATCGCCTTGTGGGGAAAGCTCCACTTGTTGCAAGTTGGTGAACTTGTCGGCGATCGTGCCAACCTGCTTACCGCTGCGATCCATCCAAACCAACTGCAAATCGGCGTTTCCTCCACTGCCAAAGACCAGCAATCCATCTTCCGAGGCCGAGGCGTCCATGTGCCAGGTGCTGGCGTCGTTCATCACACCTTTCACCAGGCTGCTGGGTTCGCCACTCAACGTTCCCTTCGCCGGATCGAAGCGCTGCGCCATTAACTGATCAGCACGCGCGAATAGAAGAAATCCACTCGCGTATGTTCCGTTCGATCGAGCCCGGAACAGCGGTCGATTCTCGCGGCCATCCAGAGACGCAAAATAAAGGGAATTCATCGAATTCTTGGAAGGGTCGTGGTTAATGGCCAAATAGAGAAAGTGCTTACCGTCAGGCAGAAAGAACGGCCACCGATGCGACGTGAACTGGGCCGGGTCGATGGTGGTGACCGGACTCGGCGTTCCGCCGCTGCTGCTGATCCGCAGCAATGGCGCGGTGGGGTTGGGAGAGAACAGGATTACACCCCCTGAACCCCAGGCTCCTCCCCGCCCCAGTTGGGCATCGGCAATGGCTTGCACCGAGCCATCACTGAGATCAATCGTCTTCAACTTACCGTCAGCGAAAAATCCCAGCGACCGGCTGTCCGGTGACCAGAAGGGAAAAACAGCGCCGTTGGTGTCCGCAAGCCTGCGTGCTTCCAGCGAGTTCATCGGACGAATCCACAAGGCGGTCTTACCGTCTGCATCGCTGGCAGCGAAAGCGATCGAACCGCCGTCGGGGGACAACACGGGAGGCCCGGCGGAATCTCCGGTGAGATTGAGCGTGGTTTTCTCCGGAGGATTGATAACCGTGCGGATGGAGCGCGCCGCCTGGGCTGGACGGAAGATGAGCATCGCTGCGGCACCCAGAATTAGCGCGGCTAGAAGGCCCGCGATCCAGCCCACACGCTCCCGCTTATTTGAGCCGGCCAGCGGCGCTTCGACAGCCTGCGCGGTTCCGTCAGCAGCAATCCACTGGAGTTCCAACTTGACGTCATGGGCGGTTTGGAAACGATCTTCGGGATTTTTCTGTAAGCACGTGGTCACAACATGTTCAAACGCCGGCGGCACTTGCGGCTTGACCGAAGTGATCGGCTGGGGATCTTTTTCCAGGATTGATGAGGCCAGCGAAATTTGACTCTTTCCTTCAAACGGCCGCTTTCCGGTCGTCATTTCATAAAGCACACCGCCCAGCGCAAAAATATCAGAGCGCTCGTCAGCTTCCTTGCCCTCGATCTGCTCCGGCGACATGTATTGGATGGTGCCCACGATGCTGCCCGCCGTGGTCAGCGGGGTCAAGGGACTCGGCCCGCTTAATGTGGCCACGGCGGTGAATGACGGCCGGGTTCCTGATGGACCCCCGGAGCTCTGCTGGCCAAGCGGTTTCGCCAAACCGAAGTCCATCAGCTTTGCGCCGCCTTGCGTCAGCATAATGTTTCCCGGCTTCAGGTCCCGATGTACGATCCCGTGCCGATGCGCGAGGGCCAGCGCCTCGGCCACCGCAATTCCGATTTTGTAAATCTCGTTCAACGGCAGCGCACCCCTGCGCAATCTTTCCGCCAGAGTTTCCCCCTCCAGAAACTCCATAACGAGGTAGTCGATGCCGTCCTGCGAACCGATATCGTACAGCTGGCAAATGTGGGGATGGTTCAACGAGGAAATCGCGCGGGCCTCGCGCTCCATGCGCTGCTTCAATTCCGGCGAAGAGGAGAGATGCGTTGCGAGAATCTTGATGGCTACCGTGCGATCCAGGCGCGTGTCCGTCGCCCGGTACACTTCCCCCATACCGCCTGCGCCCAGCGGCGACTGGATTTCATAAGGGCCGAGTTTCTTGCCAGAGGTCAGCGTCATCGGTGGTGATCATTATATGCTCCCGGGCGTGCGGCGGAGCACGCTACATCCCCTGTGACCTGTGTACCCTGTGGTAAAGATTCTTCGCTCAAGGTCGCATGAATTGATGGCAAAGTATTTTGCTCGGGTGGCAAATCCTAGCGCCCAATTAATGGTTAATGGTTCGGCAGTAGCGAAGGACTGTTCGTCACATCAGGCGATTTCAGGACGGGCGATAAGATTCCCGCCACGAGAATTGCCATGCGGCGAGAGCCCGCTTTGGAAAGATGTAGCCCATCTGACGTTGCGTCCGCGCTACCGATCACCCCGGTGAAAAATCGTTTCGGAATCAGGTAGATGCCATACTTGGCTGCAAGTCGCCGCTGAATCTGGCCATATGCGATCTTGTGTGGCAACAAGGGCAATTCGAACATTAGCACTGTGCGCCCGGGCGTGACGACGCGTGCCAGAAGCGTGTCGAGGGCTCCTTCGAACTCGCTGGATTTCACACCTGCCAGTAAATCGTTCCCGCCGATTTCGATAAGCAAGAGATGGTCGTGAGGAATAATGCTCTTCGCCATGGCCTGGGCTTCGGCTGTGCCCGCACCCGGTCGTGCTAAATTTTTTACTGGAATCCCAGTGATTTGCTGAAGGACGAGTGGCCAGGGATCCACGTGGGGATCGACTCCCGACGAGATTGAGTCACCAATGACCACGAGATGATCGCTGGCCTCGCCAGCGATCACGGGCATCGCGCGGTGAGAAAGTTCGATCGCTGGGAACAAGAGCAACATCATCAGCAGCACGACCGTCGAAGCGACGCGCAGAGTCACTTGCGCCTGCCTTCGCGAAGCAAGGTTCGATGTGAATAACCACATGGCAAAGGTGGTGAGGAATACGGCGTCAATGCCCCACGAAAATGGAGGACATGCCATGACGATCAACGCGAACGCCGAGAACGTCAATAGATTTCGCAGGGGCAACCGTCGACGCTTTAAATATATCGACATGATCACCGCCAGCAGGAGTAGGGCAGCGCCTATGTAAAGTGATTCGCCGGATGCAAAATACAAACCGACAGGATTCATTGGCGGAAATCTTTCAATTTCATCGCGGACGGGGCGCCCGCGCGCGACACCTCTAGATCGCAGCCAGCGCCTGATCCAGGTCGGCGAGAATGTCTTCCACGTTTTCTATCCCTACCGAAATACGCACCATGCCGTCGGTGATGCCAATTTCTTTTCTCACTTTCGCGCCGACAGCGCCGTGAGTCATGGTTGCTGGGTGCGAGATCAGAGTCTCCACTCCTCCCAGCGATTCCGCCAGCGAACACACGCGGACTTTACGCAGCATCCTGTTCGCGTTTGCCAGCGATCCGGTTTCGAAGCTGATCATGGAGCCGAAGCCGGTCATCTGCCGGCACGCGAGTTTGTATTGCGGATGGTCGGTGAGCCCGGGGTAGAAGACTTTTTTCACTTTCTTATGACGGACGAGGAATTCAGCGACGATGCGACCGCTGCGATCGTGCTGCTCCATGCGCACGGCCAAAGTTTTGACTCCGCGAAGAATAAGCCAGCACTCAAAGGGAGAAAGAATCGCTCCGGTGACTTTCTGGATAAAGCCCAGTTGCTCCGCCTGCTCTGGCCGCGTGCAAACCACAACCCCGCCGAGGCCGTCGCTGTGGCCATTAAGAAATTTCGTAGTCGAGTGGACAACCATGTCCGCGCCAAACGCGATGGGTTGCTGGAAGTACGGCGACAGGAAAGTGTTGTCTACCACCAGTTCGACTTTCTTGCGGCGGCAAACTTTGCTGATGGCTTCGAGGTCGGCAAGCGCCATCAGTGGGTTGGTCGGCGTTTCTACGTAGACCATTCGAGTCTTCTTGCGAATGGCGCGCTCGACATTACGAACATCGGAAGTATCGACGTAAGTGAATTCGATTCCGTAACCCGTCAACACCTGGTTGAACAGGCGCGGCGTGCCACCATAAAGATTGTTGCCGCAAACCACGTGGTCGCCCGACTTGTACATGGTGCAAATGGCGGCAATGGCAGCCATGCCGCTGCCAAAAACGCGCGACGCGACTCCGCCTTCGAGCGCGGCGAGGTTTTTCTCCAAACGTGTGCGCGTTGGATTCGATACGCGGGCGTACTCGTAGCCTTTGTTCTTCCCTATTTCCTGCTGCACATAAGTGGACGTGGGATGAATTGGCGCGGAGATGGCTCCGCTTTCAAGGTCGGGTTCCTGGCCGACGTGGATGGCGCGGGTGGCGAAACCGGAATATTTATTTTTCTTAGGCATGATTGGGGGAAAAAGCATTCCGCATTCGGCACTCAGCATTCAGCCATTAGCACTTGGCCGTTAGCACTCGCAGCCAGCAAACAGCCGTCGCTTTTGCATTAGCTAAGTGCTGAATGCTGAGTGCTAAGTGCTGCACCTCTAAATTCCACCTTCAAAGATTTTTTTCGACAAGTATCGCTCCGCTGAATCCGGAATGATCGTGACCACGCGCTTTCCGGCGCCCAGGCGCTTAGCTACTAGCAGAGCTGCGAACACGTTTGCGCCACCACTCGAACCCGCCAGCACGCCTTCGCGGGCCGCTAGTTCTTTCACCATCCCAAAAGCTTCGACGTCATTGGCGACGATCACTTCGTCGCATACGGTCGAATCGAACGTCTTGGGAATAAAACTTGATCCGATACCTTCGACTTTGTGCGGGCCAACCTGCCCTCCTCCGAGAACTGAGCCTTGCGTCGTAACCGCGATCGCCAGTACTCGCGGCAGATGCTTTTTCATATAACGCGCCACTCCGGTGAATGTACCGGCAGTTCCAGCGCCAATCACCACCGCGTCGAGCTTTCCGTCCATCTGTTCGAAGATTTCCTGCGCCGTGGTTTTATAGTGATAGTCGGGGTTCGCGGGATTTTCGAATTGACCCGCCATAAAAGCTTTGGGGTCGCGCGCGGCAAGCGCTTTGGCTTGAGTGATGGCTCCCTGCATGCCCTCGGCTTCCGCGGTGCGAGTCACGGCGGCGCCGAGGGCCCGCATGATCATGACTTTTTCCTCCGAGAAGCCCTCCGGCACGAACAGAGCTACCTTGTAGCCGCGATTGACGCCGATCAGAGCCAGCCCGATGCCAGTATTTCCCGCCGTAGCTTCCACGATGGTTCCACCCGGCTTGAGCAAGCCTTGCTCTTCAGCACGCCCGATGATTCCAATGGCAGCGCGGTCTTTCACGCTTCCACCAGGATTCAGGTACTCGAGCTTGGCATAAACTTCCGCGGACCCGGCGGGCACAAGGCGATTTAGTCTGAGGATGGGAGTGCCACCGACGAGTTGAGTAATGTCGTCGGCAATCTGCGGGAGCGTACGCTCGATGGTTGTCCTATGCACTCTACAGGTTACGAAAGCGGGCGGAAAGCGTCAATTGCACCAAAGGCCGATGGCGGACGTGTTTCGCACTGTCCTACATATTATTACGGCGCGTGTTCCTGGCCGGGATAATAGCCGCTGCGGGTTCTTACCGTCAGCTTGCCTTTTCCTTTCGAGCGGGCTTCAACCTTGATGGCGCGATAGCCACCGACGCTCTTCGGGGTCGACGGCTTGTAGACGATCGTGTATTGATTGCGAATGTCGTGCGCCACGGTGCGACTGATCTCGTCGACTTCATCCAGCGTCTTCGGAAGAAAGGCAATTCCACCGGTTCTTTCGGCAATGGTTTCGAGAGCGCGCCGAGTGCGCCGGGCTTTCTCCTCGGCTAGCAACCCGATGGCATATACGGTTGGGCCGTTTTCCTCCTGCAGACGCCGAACCGCCTCCTCCAATGACTCCCGGCTCGCATTGTCATCTCCATCGGTCACCACAAATAGAACTTTCTTTTGCAGGTTCGCGTTCTTCTTCATGTACTCGGCGGATGCGACGATTGCGTCGTAGAGAGCGGTTCCCCCGCGCGCCTCAACCTTTTCCAGCGCTTCACGCAACTTGTTGATGTTGTTCGTAAGCGGCTGGTCCAGATAGTACTCATCGTTGAAGTTGACTACAAACACTTGGTCTTGAGGATTGCTGGAGCGCACAAGATTCAGCGCCGCCTTGTTCACTTTGTCGCGCTTCTCGCGCATCGAGCCGGAGTTGTCGATCACAATCCCCATGGCCACCGGAACGTCTTCGTGAAGAAACGAAGTGATCGTCTGGGGCTTGTTGTTCTCGAGGACAGTGAAATCGCCCTTCTCCAGCGTAGTCACCAGACGGTGCTTGTCATCGACGACCGTCGCATGCAGCACCACTTCCTCAACCTCTTTCTTGAACACAAAGACGCCGCTATCGGCCGCGGGGGCTTGCGATTGGTCCTGTTTGGCCGCCGCATCCGGCTTTGTCGGAGTGGAGGGATCCTGATTTTTTGCAGGCTGATCAGGCGACGGCTGAGTCTGGGACGGTGAATCTTTTGCTGAGGCAGGCGCAGACTGCGCGGGCGTGGCAGATGGAGAGGTCGATTGTCCAGAACTGGCCGTGGGCGGCGGAACCGTCGGATTTTGCGGAACGTTCTTACCTGGGCGGGCGTCGCTGGCAACGCAAGCTACTGCCGAAATAAAGAAAAAAATAACGGCGATTGCGGTAGGAACCCAGCTATTCCGAAGGCGCATAGTACCCCGTCTTGGCAAACACCTTCAGCGGTGGCAATCCTTTCGGCGGAATCAATTTCACCTTTATTTTACGCCATTTGCCATCACGTCCGGGGTTCTGAGGACGGTATCCGAGTACATACTGGTTGCGCAGTTCGATGCCTATCTTGGTGGCCACATCGGCCAAATCGTTGGGATTGTCAATGGTGAAGGACCGCCCGCCGGTCAGTTCTGAGATGTCGCCCAGCAAAGCCGGCCCGACAGCCTCTTCCTGTGTGGCCATGTAATGGTCATAAATGCCGATGGCGTAAATCAGCACATCCGCTTCTTTGACCAACGATTTGATTTCGCCTTCGGTGTAACGGCTATGATTGTCGCCGCCGTCAGAAATGATCAGTAGCGCCTTCTTCTGATATTTCGCCTGCCGCATTTTGCTGACGCCGAGATAGATGGCGTCCAGCAACGCAGTCCTGCCTTTGGGAACGGTGTAGACCAGCTTGCCCTGGATGTCCTCCAGCGAAGTCGTAAAGTCGGAGACCTCCTGTGGCTTATCCGCAAAGGCAATCATAAAGAACTCATCTTGCGGATTGGCAGTCTTGAAAAACTCCAGCACCGCCTCGCGAGCCCGTTCAATCTTGCTGACCATACTCCCGCTGACGTCGAAGATCACGCCGATGGAAACCGGAGCATCTTCGCTCGAAAAATGCCGGATCTCCTGCTTGTCCTTGCCTTCGAAAAGTTGAAAGTTTTCTTTATCCAATCCCGTGACCAGGCGGTTCATAGGATCGGTGATGGTGACCGGAACCAGAACCAGGCTGACATCAACCTTCAAGGGCTTGGTGTGGGTTCGCAGCGAGGGATCAACCGCGTCCATCGGACTAGTCTTCGGCGGTTCGATACGCGGAGTAATGTGAACGTCATCCACCGGAACCTGAGCCGTGGCCAGCGATACAACGCCGCAGAATGCCAGTGCCACAACGACTATCCAGAATAGGAAAACGCGAGTCTGGCTGGACAATACGATTCCACTTCGGTTCCCGGATGGGAGCACGCGAAGATTACGACGATGAACCGGGCGGAGCAACCATCCACCCCAGCGATGGCGGGCCACAATTACCTCATTACTGCTGATCGTACCATAGCCCGTACGCAGCGACCCCGTTTGTTTCACCATATTTATGATGTCAAAGCCCCCGAGCAAGTTTCCTCCAGGAAAAATCTAACCGCCTTCCCCCGGTGACCCTCTGCGCTCCCTGTGGCAAAGCGTTCTCTTGAGTGAACCTTCCCGAGTGCGCCCGGTGGTGAAGCCTTCCCCTGTGCTCCCAGTGCCCCCCGTGGTAAAGCCTTTCTCCTAATCGCCCAAAACCCACCCCGTCAAATCTCCACCCCGTTGTACAATTCTCATTCCAGCCATGGCCTACATCGCACCGTTCCGCGCCCTGCGTTACGACCCCTCCCGAGTCAATACGGCCAAGGTTGTCACCCAACCTTATGACAAAATCACGCCCGAGATGCAGAACCGTTACTACGAGGTCAGCCCCCAGAACCTGGTGCGCATCATCCTCGGAAAACCGCAACCCGGCGACCACTTAGGAGAAAACATTTACACTCGCGCCGCCGCTTTCTTTCATGACTGGCGCCGGCAAGGCATTTTCCTGCAAGACTCCGAGCAATCCCTCTACCAATACATTCAGCGTTTTCAGCCTCCTGGCGGTGGTGCGGAACTGGAGCGTCGCGGCTTCATTGCGCTGGGCAAAATCGAAGAATACTCGGCTGGCATCGTGCATCGTCACGAACAGACTTTGGCCAAGCCGAAAGCCGACCGCCTTGAGCTCTTACGTGCCACCCGCGCACACTTCGGCCAACTCTTCATGCTCTACAGCGATCCCGCCCGAGAAATCGATGCCGCCCTCTCCGCCAGCCCAGCAAACGATATGGAAATCGGGATCGAAGTCCAGGATGAATATGGCGTTTTGCACCAAGTCCGCCAGGTTTCCAATCCCGATGTCATCGCCCTGGTGTGCGATAAGATGCGCGACCAGCAGCTCATCATCGCCGACGGCCACCATCGCTACGAAACCGCAATGGCCTACCGCGACGAACGGCGATCTCAGGAAAAAGCTGAACCCTCGTCTGAACTCGCCCCTTACGAACTGGTAATGATGACCTTCATTAATATGGATGGCCCCGGACTCGCCATTTTGCCTACCCATCGCGTGGTCCATGGCTTGGAATCTTTCTCCGCTGACGCGCTTCGCGACCGCGCCCGGTCTTATTTCAGCGTCGAGGAAGTGGATCCGTCCATCGATTCCCGCCGCGCCCTTGGAATTCTGCGTGAAGCTGGACACGCCGGAACCGCGTTGCTCGGGGTTACTGCCGACCGCGCCTTCCTGTTCGATACACCAAAAGCCTTCGCCACCAAGCTGTTCGACGGCTTCTCCCTTCGGCAGCAATCGCTGGATGTCGTCCAGTTACACAAATGCCTCTTGGAAGGTGTGCTGGGAATTTCCGACGAAGCCATTCGCGAGCAGAAGAACATCAGCTACGTTCGCGATGCCGCCGAGGCCCTGGCGCGCGTACGTGACGGCTCCGCCAACGTCGCTTTCCTGATGAACCCAGTGCGCATGAAGCAGGTCCGCGACATCGCGTTCGGCGGCGAAGTCTTGCCGCAAAAATCCACCGACTTCTACCCCAAGCTGTTAAGCGGTCTGACAATTTATGCGTTGGAGTAGGCAAACTCCGCGACCTCTCGTCCGCGTGCTGCAAGCGTTCACTGGCCTGCTTGTCCTGGCATCCACAATTCTTCTTTCCGGCTCGTCCGAAGAGAAACATATCGCGATCTATTCCACCGCAGCCAACTACTCCCTGCCCGTAATCGAACGCAACCTCACCGAATATGTTGGATTGCTCGAAGTCTTCGAACCTTTAGGAACCGTCAGCGCCAAAATCAACGGAATCCATTGGAAGTTTCGCTACAACGACGTAGATTCCGAATTCACCGCCGGAACAAATCGCGCCCGCATTCGTGGGACCGACGTCAATCTCCCCGCCAGTTTTCTTTTGGAGAACAGTCGCGGACTCGTGCCCCTCGCCAGTTTAGGGACGCTGCTGCCAAAAATTCTCGGCGGCCCCGTCACATTCAACCCGACGGCGAGGCGCCTCTTCATCGGCGACGTTGCGGTTCACTTCACCGCTCAGGTGATGAAGACTGCGCCTCCTGTCCTGGTCATGAACTTCACCGCACCCGTCAATCCAGCCATCGCCACCGAGCCCGGCAAGTTGCGGATGGTCTTCTCCCGCGAAGGCGTCGTCGCCCCAGGCTCTCGCTCGCTTACCTTCGACAGCCAGATCATCCCCTCCGCCAACTTCGTGGAAGAGAACGGCAGGGCGGAGGTTGTGGTCAGTTCCAGCGTCCCCCTCATCGCCAGCTTCAGCAACGATGGCCGCACCATCACCATTGGACCTCCCCTCCAAACCGCGGCAGCGCCTTCCGCGCCAGTTTCCACTCCTGCCCAACCTCCTTCCGTAGCAGGAACAACGACGACCACGCCAGCCCAGGCACTCCCAACTCCTTCCACGCCTCGCCACTATTTCGCCGTCATCGATCCCAGCCACGGCGGCGAAGAACGAGGCGCAGCCCTCACCGACCAGATCGCGGAAAAAGATGTCACCCTTGCCCTCGCCCGTCGCCTTCGTCAGGAACTCGAGGCGCGGGGTATTTCCACACTTCTTCTCCGCAATGACGACAGCACTTTAACTCTCGATCAGCGGGCAAGTTTGACCAACTCGGCGCATCCCGCAATTTACATCTGCGTGCATGCCGCCTCGCAAGGAACCGGAGTTCGTGTGTACACCGCGCTGGTGCCGGGTGATGCGGAGAATCGAGGTCCGTTTCTGGGATGGGACACAGCTCAATCGTCGTTCCAGGCAGGCAGTCGAGCCCTGTGGACGAGTCTGTCCCGGCAGCTGCAGAGCAAACAGATCCCGGTTCGATCCTTGGTGGCTCCCTTGCGGCCTTTGAATAACGTGATCACCGCGGCGGTAGCCATCGAGGTCGCTCCACCGTCCGACGATGCATCGCAACTGAACTCGCCAGCCTATCAACAACTCGTCGCCGCCGCGGTAGCAGCCGGCGCAGCCGACGCGCGCGACCGCCTGGAGCCGGAACCATGAGCGACGAAGCCACGATCGGCAAAGCAATGATCGCCCGCCATCTCGTTCTCGGTGTCGCCGTCATGCTGGCCATCGCCCTGGGGATGGGCTTTTATGCCTGGCGGATGCGTCGCCATGTGACTCGCCCTGAATACGCCGCCGCAAACTCGTTGCCCGTTGCTCCGCCCGTCTCCGGTTCCACCGAGCAAGTCACCCTGTATGTCGCTCACGATGATGCCGGGGCCTTGCGCCCCATGCAGGTTCGCATCCCGCTTCCCGCCGGACGGCAGGAGCGCGCAGCCGAGTTGCTCCACGCCCTGCTCAACCTGTATCTCGATAAGATTTCACCGCACCCGCTGGGCGCCGGATCGGAAATCCGCGATGTCTACATGGTAGAACCAGGGATGGCAGTGATCGATCTGAATGCCGCCTTCGCCGACGGCCATCGCTCCGGCATACTGGTCGAAGAGCTGACAGTAGCTTCTCTCGTGCAAACCTTGTCAGCCAACCTCCCCGGCATCGCCAGAGTGAAAATTCTGGTGGACGGCAAGAATCGCGACACCCTGGCAGGCCACGCCGATTTGTCCAACCCCTACGAGTCAACCGGCGTAAACCAACTAGTCACCCAACTCCAAACCGTACAATAAATGAAGCACCGGGCCGGGTAGTGGGTCAATTCAAAGAACTCGTTGGGCTGCTCGAAGCATGAGAGCATGACTGCCACGGTCACCCACTACAAGCCGAGTCAGTGGCGCGGTAAACGTCTGCTATATCGTTCAACAGACCCCGATGAGCCTAAACGGGAGATGGTAAAGATCATTAAATTTCTCGTGGGTGGCATCATTTTGTTCGCGACTATTTGGCTCCTGTCCAGACGGACAACCTCTTGAAAGGTCACAGGACCCCACTAGGCTGAACTGATGACCAAGGTTACCTGTTTGCGAATAGCGACGGATGAAAGACTCAGTGCGGTGTCTAACTGAACAGAGATGCTCCGCAATCGCGCTAATTCGCTGAGGCCCCTTTGCCGGATCGATGCGACGGCTTTTGCCAGCGTGATGCTGGTGGTAATTCTCACGCTATTGATCATCGAGACGGTTGCGTTTCCGCTGGCGTGGGGACATCGCGGAGTTGGAATCGACTTGCCAAGAGTGAATCACCCCGTGAATATGATGGACGCTAACAGAGAAGACGCAATGCTCGTAGCGATCAATGCGTGACGGAAAGGTTTTCTTCGGCAATGAGCGAGTAACAACCGAGCAGTTGACCGCGAAAATCGGGGAGCGGGTCAGCCATCACGCTGAGCGCAAGGTCTTCATCCGGGCTGATGCTCGCGCCCGGTACGGCACCGTAGGTGCAGCTTTGGACGGAATTCGTTCTGCCGGAGTACTGAGAATCGGCATTCTGGTGGATCAACGCAAAGTTACTTCCACACTATCGGCGTCGAATTAGAAGATCGTGGCTGCCCCGGCTTTACGTTTTTTGTCAGGGTGGGAACCCATGCAGCCTGCTTCGGGATTCTCCATTTGCGATTCTCGACGTCGTCGCCCCCAACTTTACACAGAACGTAAAAGCGGGACTCATGCAGTCTGCGTCGCGGAAAACCGGGAACGGATCCGTCTGCCCCTGCATTATTCGATCATGCACCTTTCCGGGCGGTTTGCGTGTGGTGAAGGCACGCGCCAGCCCCCTCTACATTCCTTTCACAAGCTCACAAGTCAGCCGCAGGGCGGCGCAAGAATGCAGCCCACGGCGCAAGCCGTGGGTCAGAAGCAAAACGGACAAGCCCCAGCCGGGGCGAAAGAAGCTAGCCTCCACCTTGCGTGACCCAGCAAATTGACCACAATTGATGTGACGGTTGTCACAGCCTACTCGCCCTCGTCATTGTGATGATGAGGAAGCCGCGATAGCGGCGCAAGAATGCAGCCCACGGCGCAAGCCGTGGGTTACAGGCAGAAACTGACAAGCCCCAGCCGGGGCGAAAGAAGCTAGCCCCAAATGTATCTCTCGTCGTATTCCACGTGGTTCTTCTTGAGGAACGCCAAGAACTCCTCCTGAAACGAATGCTTCTCGTGATGTTCTTCCTGTTCGGCGATGTATCTCTTAACGGCTGTGACGTTCGATTCGCTGACGCTGAATACTCCGTAGCCGGTTTGCCACGCGAAGTCCGAACTCCATTTCCCTCGAACCCATTTTGACGAGTTCGCTTTGACGACACGGACGATCTCCGCAGCGGACTGGGCTGGCCGAATGCGGACCAGCATATGAACGTGATCAGCCGTGCCGTTGATGATCAGTGCGGTGGCATGGATTTCGCGGACGATTCCTCCGAGGTAGGCAAACAGATCAGCGCGGAAATCTGGGTTGATCAAAGGACGCCGCCCTTGGGTGCTGAAAATCACATGCAACAAGATATTGCCGGATGTATGAGACAGGCGTCTTTCGCCCCTGCCGGGGCTTCTCCTTTCGCCGTTGCCCACCCACGGCTTGCGCCGTGGGCTGCATTCTTGCGCCGCTTTGCGGCTCCTCATCATCACTCTAACGAGGGTGAGCAAGCTGTGACATCCGTCACATCAATTGGGGTTGATTTGTTGCGGTACAACATGCCGCGCGTCAAGAACCTTCGGTTCGTACACGTGGTAGCCAAGCTCGCCCGTTAGCGTTTCGAGAATGGTTCCCCGTCGTCCTGCCCCTTGTCGTGACGATCAACGCGCCCACGCCCAGAGTGAATACGCTGACGGCAACGGCGGTGAACGTCCTGTCCGTTGCTGATTTCAGTGATAGCTGTTGCCGGTATCTTTACTGCGTCGGCGTTTTCTTTTGGGGGCTGGGCCAGCTCGCCCCGAATAGGTGTATCCTGCAGTTCCCCGCCCAGCTCTGTTCGGTACAGAGCTTGAGAAATTCCATTCAGGAGACTGGGTATGAAACTCTCGATTTTGTCACCTCGACGTTTGCCGCTAATGATCGCCCTGTTGGCGATTGCAGGCGCCTCTTTCGCCCTTGCTCAGGAGAAAATCATCTATCGCTTCGAAGGCGGAAATGACGGCCAGAACCCATATGCTGGGCTCGTTCCCGACAAGTCGGGCAATTTATATGGGGCGACATCACTCGGCGGCGGCAGTACGGCCTGCGGACTAAAGGGCTGCGGTACAGTCTACGAACTTACAAGGCAGAACAAACGCTGGATGGAGACAGTGCTATACCGATTTCAAAACAGTCCTGATGGAGCTGGTCCGGCAGCGCCTTTGGTCTTCGACAACCTTGGCAACCTCTTTGGAATCGCGGCGAGCGGCGGAACATCACATCTAGGCACGATTTTCGAACTTTCTCCCCCGTCCCAGCAAGGGGGTGTTTGGACTGAAACTACGCTGTTTAACTTTACGGATTATGGCGGCAGTGCGTCATATGGATTCGCAGGTCCGGGTCTCATAATCGACGCGTCCGGCAATCTGTATGGGGAAAATCCAGGGGCGGCCACCAATAATTACAATGGTTATGTATTTCAGTTAGTACCCCCGGCGGCGCAAGGGGGGGCTTGGACATATAGCGTGCTCTATACCTTCAAGGGATCCCTCAGCCACGACGGCAGCCAACCCGAAGGGGGCTTGCGGATGGACAAAGCGGGGAATCTTTACGGCGCGACTGAGTTTGGGGGAATAAACTCATTGTGCACCACGGGCGGAGTGCCGCCCGGCTGCGGTACAGTGTTCGAGCTCAAGCATCCAACAAGGCAAGGTGGTTCCTGGACGGAGAAGATACTCTATGTTTTCACAGGCCAGAACGACGGTGGCCAGCCGGTGGGCGGTGTAAGATTTGCTCCCAACGGCACCGGTCTGTACGGAACTACATTTGAGCGGGGTAGCCAGAACCTCGGCGTAGCGTTTCAGTTGACGGCCCCGAAACAGGGCGGCGGGTGGCAGGAGACGGTACTCTATACATTCCTCACCAGCGACGGCGGCCATCCGAATTCTGGATTAGTGTTCGACAAATCGGGAACTTTGTACGGGACAACTTTCTCCTCGTTGCGGAGCAAGAACGGAGGTGCCGTTTTTGAGCTAACGCCGCCACAAAAGCAGGGAGATCCTTGGAATGAAGGCACGCTGGCGGGTTTCGGCGGTGGCGGCAGCACGAGCGGAGTCATCCTGAACAACGCGCAGAACGCGCTGTACGGAACTCTGACACGGAACGGTATTGGCAATATGGGCATCGTGTACACCGTTGCTCTTCCGTGATCTGCCTCTGACTTTATGCGAGAGGGCGGGGCTTTTTAGCCGACATCGCGACGCAGCCCACCGCCTGTAGATAATCAAGACGTGGCTGGCCCACCTTTACGTTTTTTGTAAAGGTGGGGGACTCATGTAGTCTGCGTCGGCCTTTTCCTCTTCACCTTGCCCGACTAATTGATTCACGCTGCACCCTCTTCTCCGCAAGCGTAACTCCGATAGCCGCTCAACCGCCACTGCTCCGGTTCCAAGCCAGCTTACTCGTGCCGCGCAACCCAGCGCTGTCACATATGACCTCGCCGTTCCCATCTTTACAAAGAACGTAAATGTGGGCCTGCCACGATCAAGCCACGGTGCTACGATATCCGTGGGCTACCAACAGCTGTGAAACCAGATAGCAGCCCGAGTGAGCTGTCATGACTTCCTTATCCATCAGAAAACATGCTGGCCCTGGGCCGACAAGCGACCAACCGATGGTGCCGGAACCGTCGTTCGCCGAGCGCGCTCGTACCCTGGTGTACTTGGGGCGCATCGGTAGCCTCTCAACCGTTTCGCGCAAACAACCGGGCTTCCCGTTCGGATCAGTGATGCCCTATGGGTTGGACGATCACGGCCGTCCCATCTTCCTGATCAGCACCATGGCCATGCACACTCAGAACTTGCACGCTGACCCTCGCGCTAGCTTGCTGGTGACCCAGAGTGATAGTGACAGTGATCCGCTCGGAGCATCAAGGGTCACGTTGGTCGGGAATGTGCTACCCGTGCCCGAGTCGGAGATCTCAGCGGCCCGAACTCTCTACCTGGCACGTTACGCCAATAGCAAGCATTGGGTAGACTTTGACGATTTTTCTTTTCACCGCATGGACGTCGTGGACATTTACTACGTGGGCGGCTTCGGGGTCATGGGCTGGGTATCGGCTGCTGAATATGACCGTAGTCAACCGGACCCGCTTGTCGACTCAATGGCGGAAATAATTAACCACATGAACGCCGACCATCGGGACGCGCTCGTTCTGCTTGCCCGGGAATTTGCAGGCATTCAGTCGCAAGAGGCAACAATGACAGCGGTCGATCGCCTCGGCTTTCACGTCCGCTTGAACACCCCAGATGGCATCCGCGGCACCCGGATCGCATTCTTGCGGGAGGTAAGCAATCCGGCAGAAACTCGAACGGTCTTGGTTGAGATGGTGAAACACGCACGCTCGCGAAGAACGTAACTGGTAATCTGAGCACAGCCAGCAAAGCCGTTAACTGTCCCGGGATGATGGTGGCGGCTGGCTGTAGATAATCAAGACGTTCGCATCGGCGTAGGCTTCCGCGCCGACCGTATCGCAGGCTCCCCACCCTTCGAAGCGACCCACCTTTCATTTACAATCGCGACCTATGGTTTTCCGCTCCGACAATCGCTCCCTCGACCAGATGCGCCCCGTAAACATCTTGCCAGACTTTATCCACACCGCCGAGGGCTCCGTCCTCATCGAAATCGGAAACACCCGCGTAATCTGCACCGCCTCCATCGAAGAATCCGTCCCGCAATTCATGCGCAACCGCGGCAAAGGCTGGATCACCGCCGAGTACAGCATGCTCCCCCGCGCCACCCTGACGCGCACTCCCCGCGAAGTCACCAAGGGACGGTCCAGCGGCCGCACCCACGAAATCCAGCGTCTGATTGGCCGCTCCCTGCGCGCCGTCGTAGATTTGGCCAGACTCGGCGAGCGCACCATCTGGATCGACTGCGACGTCATCCAGGCCGACGGCGGCACCCGTACCGCTTCCATCACCGGAGCTTTCGTCGCTTTGGGGCTGGCGCTCGAAAAACTGGTCGAGGCCGGAACCCTGACCTCAGTCCCTCTGCGCGACTTCGTCGCCGCCGTAAGCGTCGGCATCGTCGATGGCGAAATCATGCTCGACCTCTGCTACGAAGAAGATTCCCGCGCCGACGTCGATATGAACTTCGTAATGACCGCCGGACGGAAGCTGGTCGAGGTGCAAGCCACGGCCGAGCATCAAGTCTTCGACGAAACCCAGCTCGCCAAAATGATCGCTCTCGCCGGACAAGGAGTCCAGTCCCTGATCGCCAAGCAGCAAGCCATGCTAGGCACCCTGACCCTCCGCCAATGATTACATCAAAAGTCAAGCCCCGCGAAACGCACATCCGAGCGCGGCGGTCCCCACCAAAGTTTCTTACCTCAGTCCTTGAGCAACGCCGCCAGAAGTTCATGCCTCTCGGAGGAAAACGGATTGGTCACCGTTACTCCATGCCAGGTGAATCCCTCCTGCAAATCCTCCGAAAGCAGCAGCCGGCATCCCGCGGCAGCAGCGGCAGACAAAATCACTGCGTCCCAGATGCCGAGGTGATGGTGGGTAGCCAGATCGGTCGCTGCCAGGAACACTGCCGGCGACGTCTCAATCAAAGGAAAAGCGTCCTGCCAACTCAGCACCGCTAGGCGGGCGCGTTCCGGCGTCCGGCCAGCCTTGCGGACCAGTACATGGAACAGCTCTCCCAGCACCTGGACAGGTAAGAACGTACTGTCCTCCGGCAATTTCTCCAAGATGTCGAGAGTGGTTTTCTTGCGGGGAGCGCCGTTTACGCCCTCAGCATATGCCAACACGTTGGTGTCGAGTGCGAGTCTCATCCTGTCCCACCGGGAGGGTCGCCGGCCTATCGCTCGTAAAGTTCATCGCGTTTCCAGCGGCCTATCTTGGTAACCCGCTCCGCGCGCAACCGATTCACCAGCGACGATCGGGCGCTGGCCATGGTTCGAATCTCCTTAATGGGAGCGATGTGAGCCACAGCCCGTCCATGGCTGGTTACGACGTAGCTTTGCCCTTCCCTGACCCCGCGCAGCAGCTGGGAGAATTTCCGGTTGGCATCGGCAGCCGAGATTGTTTTCTCCATGGCTGGACTCCTATTGTAGTTATATTAACTACTTTCTATGGATGTGGTCAAGTGCTATGACGTTTCGCTACCTGAGGAATCGCGCCTCAGCTCGCGCTTTTGGTTTACAATTTGGACGCTTTGATTCAGTTTTCATTTGGAGGAATTCATGAAACTTACACCCGGAAAGCTAGCAGGCCTAAAAAAAGTGTCAAACCCCCGCGGCATAATCGCCGCCGCAGCGATGGACCAGCGGGGGTCTTTGCAGAAGGCTTTGGCCAAGGAAAAAGGCAGCGAAGTCAGCGACGCGATGATGGAAGAATTCAAGATTCTGGTGGCGGAAGTTCTTACGCCGCATGCGAGTGCGATCCTGCTTGATCCGGAGTGGGGGTTGCCCGCATCCAAGCGGCGGGCGAAGAATGCGGGGCTGCTGCTGGCTTATGAAAAGACCGGATACGACAAGACCGGACCCGGCCGGCTGGGCGACTTGTTGGATCATTGGTCGGCGCGCCGCTTGAAGGAAGCTGGCGCGGACTGCGTCAAGATTTTGCTTTATTACACGCCTTCTGATCCCAAAGACGTCAACGACAAGAAGCATGCCTGGGTAGAGCGCATCGGCGATGAGTGCCGCGCCAACGACATTCCGTACTTTTTGGAGTTTGTCGGCTACGAAGAAGGCGCGGATGAAAAGGGATTTGACTACGCCAAGAAAAAGCCGCAGATCGTCATCGAGAGCATGCGCGAATTCAGCAAAGAGCGCTACGGCGTCGACGTGTTGAAAGTTGAAGTTCCGGTGAACATGAAATTTGTCGAAGGCGCGAAAGTTTATGCCGGACAAAAAGCCTACTCCAAGAAGGAAGCCGCCGACCTGTTCCTGAAAGCCGCAACCGTTGCGACCAAGCCTTTCATCTACTTGTCCGCAGGCGTGAGCAACGCAGAGTTTACGGAAGCGCTCGAACTCGCCGGAGAATCAGGTGTGAAATTCAACGGCGTGCTCTGCGGCCGCGCCACCTGGAAAGACGGCATCCCGATTTACGCCAAGCAAGGCCCCGAAGCTTTCCGCAAATGGCTGCAGGACGAGGGCGTGAAGAACATCAACAATGTGAATGATCGGCTCAAGGCTGCGACTTCGTGGCATTCGATTTACGAGTTGGAACCGGCTTTGGCGGGGGTACACTAAAATTTCGTTTTGTTCGTCGGAGGCAACGCCGGCTCATGAACTGGCGTCTGTTCTTAGGAGAAGGTCATTCGCACGATTCGAGGGCGTGACATGCTCGCTTTACCAATCCTCGGATTGCTTCTCCTTCAGGCCGCGGAACCGGCGCAAGTGCCGGCAACCGCTCCCCGGCAGTTCGTCCCACGCAAGTTCGTGGTGCCGAACTATAGCGAACTGAAGCTCAAGATTCGCGAAACACGCGGCTTGCAACTGCCAATGACCTCGGTCTTGTACTTTAAGGGTGCTCGCCAGCGGGTTGAGCATTTTTCCGGACCGCAGGGTTTGCTCCCTAGAAGCAATGCCCAACCGGGTGCGCGCTTGATGGGGCGCGTGGAAGGACCAGCCTTGGTTCAGATTTCTCAGTGCGATCAGAATACGGCATATCATCTTTTGCCCATGGCAAAGGCGTACCGCGCCTTCCCGATCCAGCTTCCCGAGCCTCCCCCACGCAAATATCCTCAATTGGAACGCGTCGTTCCTCAGAGCGGGCATGATGTTAACGTTACGATTGATTCGCAGGACACCGGGGAGCGGCGTCACATTGCGGGCTACGAAGCGCGTCGCGTCAAAACCACGATAACGGTTGAACCAAGCAAAGGTGCTCGGACCGAACCCAGCAAGGTGGACATTGATGCCTGGTATCTCGATGTGCCGGCGCTCGGGTGCCGTGAAATCCCAACCACCGAAGACATTCCTCTCAATATGATGCCTTACGTGCTTCCATGGCCCGGATCAGCCGATCACAAGATCTATAAGCGGATTGGCGTCGCACTGCATGGTTTGGTAATCGAGCAGACTGCAACGCGTAGAAGGGCTGGAAACATCGAAGTGGATAAGACCGAGTTGTTGGAAGTCTCCGAAAAACCCTTAGACGATTCGCTATTCGAACCGCCTGCTGACTTCAGGGCGGTAGAGCCTGGACAACCAGTGGGCTTCGGTGGAGTGACTAAGTAGTTGCGGGAACTGTCCGCGGGATCACGCACCCAAACTGCTCTTATCACCGGCGCGTCTGGCGGCGTTGGGTAAGAAATTCGGGAACAGACGCGATGTTCGTCGGTTTCTGGCGACGGCGAAAACAGGTGAAACGTCCCGTCTGCCCGATGTTCTTCCTCAGATGTTCTTTGTCCTCAGGTTCTCCGCTCCTCGGAATGATAAAGAGGAGGAAGCGCTATGGTTCCCTCCACTCTCGGCCTGCTCTCCGTGCTGCTGCTAACCGCAGCTGTCCAGTTGCCTAAGCTCGTGGTCCCAACTTTCTCCGACCTGACCATCAAAACACGAACCGACAGCGACCACTATTCCAGTATGCAGGCGCACTACCTTAAAGGAGCCCGACAACGCCGCGAAAACGTGATTCAGTACGCAGGAAGCAGAAGTATGAATCACACAACGATCACGTTGTGCGATGAAAAGCTCCGACTGGACCTGAACAGCGAGGAAAAGACTTATGCCTCTTTTCCGATTGAGGACTGGGCAACGCGAGTGAAGCGGGCTCGTCCAATTCCACCGCGAGAAACGACGGGAGCCGACGTGACTGTCACTATCGACGCGGTCGACACTGGCGAGCGGCGAAAGATGGGAAGCTACGAACTCCGCCGTGTAAAGACGACGACTAGAGTCGAGCCCGGACCGGGAGCCGTGATGCAGGCCAGTGTCACCGAAGTGGACGGGTGGTATATCGACTTGCCCGGACTCGGCTGCCAGGAATCGAGGAGTGTTGGGTTCAGTTACGGTTCGCTCTCGAACCAGCGTGACCGCATGCAGATCAAGCGGCTCGGCACCGCGCCGCGGGGATACCCGCTCGAAGAAACCAGCCGTAGAGTCGAAGCTGGTCTAACCACGATTTCCAAGACCGAACTGCTGGAATTTTCCGAAGCTCCTCTCGATGCGGGGTTGTTTGGTGTGCCCGCCGGTTACAGTCCCGCCCTGCGCACAGGGCACGGTGGTTTTGATATGACGAGACCCGATACGCTCGGCAATCGGCTGCAATCGTATTGGGCGGAGCTGACAACATCAGTACAGAGATGGTTCCGATAATGCGGTGCTCGGAGAAGATCATGAACGATGGCAAGCATCAACGCGATTTTGCGGTCGTACATGAACGCACAGACGAAGTAGGGGAGCCGCCCGAGGTTTATATATTGCTGCGCGTCAAGAAAGCCCGCCCTCTCGCAAGGTACGCGAGAGGCAGGGGACCCGCGGTTTGCGTGTGGTGAAAACGTTGGCCAGACTTGCAACCGTTGGGACGGGCCGCTACCTCTTTCCGATCGCAATGCTCATGGCTGCATCACTCCGGAAACCACGTCGGCCGCGCCGTCGGTTGGGCCGTTCATGAACGGCGTCTTAGCAAAGCTCAGGCCGGGAATGCTCCATGCTCGGACCAAAAAAATGTAGGCTTGGCCGGCACTGAGCAGCCCTGCAGGAACCCTGACCGACTTACTTTGGGTGTAGAAGGCGGCGATGTAGGAGATGACGGTGTTGCCCCCGCTGTTCGACAGCTGGTAAATTTCCATGGCGTAATTATTAGCCGGCCCTATGCTCGGCGCCGACCATTTCAGAATCGGTGTCAGTCCCACGTGGGTTTGGTTGGTAAAGAATTTCTTGCCGTTAATTAACGGGTTATTCACCACACTCACCAGCGGTTTGATCGGGCTGCTGGCGGTTGGCAACTTCTGACTGATGCCATAGGTGAAGGTCAGCAGGGGCGAGCTGTTGGTGGCTCCCGGGGCCAGATAACTGGTGCTGGCAAGCCACTCATAGGCGGCGACCTTCGGCCAATTTGCGGGGTACGGGTTTCCGTACGAGACCTGGCCAAGGTTGCCGTTGGTCACGAGGAAGGGCGTGGTTTGCTGGATGACCAAGTCGGCGGTGTCGGTGGTTTGCCCGTGGGCGAAACTGCCGGGATAAACACTCAGACCGGTGGAGGTGTTGACCAATACTGCGCCGGGGTTGGCTGCGAGCGCTTGTGCGGTGAGGTCTGCGCCGTTGATGTTAGCCACAAACTTAAGGCTGCGGGCGACAGTCTTGAACTTGCCGTTGAAGGACGTGTCCGATCCCTGGGCCTGATCAAACTTGGTTGGCGCAAAGTATCTTCCCAAGCCGGTGAAGAAGTATCCGCCCAGGTTTTCGGTGATGAGTTGGGCGATATAGTACTGGTCGCCTTCCGCGGCCACGCTCAAATTTCCGAAATAGGGGAAGTTGCCGGTGAAAGTGGTTGCCCCTAACGTAGCGGGGAATGGCCCTTCGAAGGTGAGGTTGTTGGGGCACACCAATTCCAGGAAGTCCGTGCCTTGCCACGAATGGAGATTCGCAAGATCGAAGGTGGTCGTGGTACTTGAGTTTGCGCGGACGATGTCTGAACGATAATCGGCGAAGTAATCGGCATCCAGCACGGTGTTGCTCGTCCACACGTAGCTGGCGCCGATTTGCAAAAGGTAGAGGCCGGCGGGGACGTTTGCGATGCTGAAGGTGCCGCTGCTGGTTCCGGTTCCTGCCAAGACGGTGTAGCCGCCAGAACCATTGGGCACCAAGGCGGCAATGGTGGTGGTCGAAAGGTCAACCGGCACAGGGCCGTTTTTGAAATGCCCAATTCGAGTGCCGGAAACGGTGCGGGTGGAGGGAGGGTTGAAGCTCTGGTCTTGATCGGCGCCGAATGCGGCGCAGGATGCTATCGCAATCAAGGTTAGGGCTAGAAACAGATAAGGCTTACGCATAGTGGGATCTCCTAGACACAAATTCCAAGCATCTGTGCCCGAGGCGCAGGGGAGGGAGATAGGCGCCCCACAAGGCGCCAATACTATGATCGATCGTACTGACCGGTGTCAAGGAGCTGGCAACTGTCGGGTTCAGAGAGTTAATTTTTCCACTCGTGCTGGTCTCGACCCTCGCGATAGGCAGTTTTTGCCAGGGCCTTCACGGTACGATCAAAGTCATCGTTTAACGACTTGTCGTTGCCTGTAAACTGCGCCCGAAATTCCTCGACCTTGACGGCTGCTTGAACGTCTTCTACCGAGACGACACCTTGCTCCAGGAGTTTCCGGACCTGATCGTGAATTGTCTCGAAGAAGTGAAGCAGAAGAAGTAGCGAGCTATTGTCGTGATCAACTTCGCCGTGGCCGGGCACAATCATGGCCAGGTCAAGTCCAAGCAGTTTCTTTAGCGTGTCAATGCGCTGACTAATCGGCGGGGTTGCGTAGGGGAAAGGATGGACCAGGACATCTCCAGTGACCAGGATCTTTTCTTTCGGTAAGTACATGACGGTTGTACCCAGAGCATCGCCCACCAGAGAAAAGAATTGGAACTCGCGTCCACCATGATAAAAGGTAAGTTGATTTTCATAGGCGATGGTGGGAAGTGTGCGGTGAACGTGGATCGATTCTTCAATGAATTTGCGGTCCAAACTTAGGGCCTCTTCCTCTTCTTTTAGATCCTTCTCTGCGAGGGTTTTGCCATCGGCTGTTTTACCGGTACGCCGCTCGTCGGATACACGCTTTTCCGTTTGGGTTATAAAACCAGGCCACAAGTTAGCAAAGCCGTTTCCTGTGGCCTTCATGAAGTCGCGTGTTTCACGACTTGCAATGATGTCAAGATCGGGAAAAGCCTCGGCATAGACTTCGTTGCCCGACCAGTGGTCAGGATGCCAGTGGGAATTGACCACAAAGCGTACCGGTTTGTCGGTAAGTTTTCGAATCTCTTCAAGAACCTTTTGGGAAGACGAGGGCAGAAACTGGGTATCGAAAACGAGGACATCACGCTCGTTAATGACAACGGTGCAGTTTCCCTCTACGTAAAAATCACCCAAGTCTGGAAAACTGAAGGTGTAAATTCCATCCGCCAATTTCTGGGTCCTCATTACCGCTGGAGGAGCGGAGGTGGAAGGTCCTTGAGAATGGGCCGGAAGTGTGGCAAAGAAAAACGAGATGCCAAGAGTAAGGAAAAGTGTTCTGCCCAGAACCGATGGGTTTGCAAGTCTTATCGTTTTGATATTCATCGTTACTTTCATAATTCGCCGTTTTGGAGGCAATGGGTTCGCATCCAGCAATCTAATAACGCCTTTCTCGGGTTGTCTAGGATGTTCTTGCTCTTGGTTGGCACCGGGAGCGGGGAGGTATCTAGCAGTCGGTGTACACCAGCCCCTCGCGTTTGACGTTGGTATTCAGTGGGCTGAACGCAAGCGGGTTTGGAATAAATAGCCGTCGACTCAGTTAGTACTCACAGAGCGCAAATGCTGCACCAAGGGCGTGTCGCGCTACTCCAGCTCGTGTCGAACGAGGAAGGAAGAAATGCAATGAAACATCGAATAATTACATTCGCATTCGTAGCTTGTTTGGCTAGTTCAATGGCTTTTGCCGACAATCCAACCGACGCCGCATTGATGCCGATCGATGGAAGCAACGCTGTGGTTCAGCAAGCGAAGAAAACCGATCGCGACTGCAAGCACGCAAGTAAAAAGGACGGGGCTATAGCGGCAAAGACAGAAAATCCTTCGAGCGGTGTTCGTCAAGCGGAGCAGGCCAACCCCAATGACCAGCCGGCCGCGAGCTACTAAGGACGGGCTTCGGGGCGAGGTCCGGCGGAGTGCAGAGATACTTCGTTGCCTCAGGGTGACAGCGTGTCGGTGGCGGGACCTCAGGGGCTAAAGCCTGGTGTTTATGGCGATCGTAGCGGCCCGGTTGAAGCCGGCCCTTCCCAAAACCATTCACGGTTGGCATAAACCTCGATAGCGGGCAACATCACTCCCACTCGATTGTTCCCGGCGGCTTTGAGGTGATGTCGTAGACGACGCGGTTTACACCTTTCACTTCGTTGACAATCCGGCTGGAAATGGTTTTGAGAACTGCGTGCGGCAGGGGTACCCAGTCGGCGGTCATACCGTCTTCGGAGTGGACGGCGCGGATGGCGCAAGTGTTGGCGTAAGTGCGCTGGTCGCCCATGACTCCGACCGACATCACGGGCAGAAGCACGGCAAATGACTGCCAGATTTTCTGGTAGAGGCCGGCCTGCTTGATTTCGTTGACGACGATGTCGTCGCATTCGCGCAGGATGGCCAGGCGCTCGGGGGTGACTTCTCCGAGGACGCGCACCGCCAGGCCGGGGCCGGGGAAGGGTTGGCTTTGCAGGATTTCGTCGGGCATGCCGAGATCGCGGCCAATCTTGCGGACTTCATCTTTGAACAATTCTTTCAGCGGCTCGATCAGCTTGAGCTTCATTTTTTCTGGAAGGCCGCCGACGTTGTGGTGCGACTTGATGATCTGCGAAGGGCCGCGCACGGAGCGCGATTCGATGATGTCGGGATAGAGCGTGCCCTGGACGAGCCATTCGACTTTGCCTTCTTCTTTTTCGATGCGCTGGGCTTGCTCGTCGAATACGGCGATGAATTCGTTGCCGATGATTTTGCGTTTCTTCTCAGGATCGGTGACGCCGGCGAGTTTAGTTAAGAATCGTTCGGTGGCGTCGACGGCGACGACGTGCAGGCCCAGCTTGTCGCGGAGGTTCTGCTGGACTTTTTCAAATTCGTTTTTGCGTAGCACGCCGTTGTTGACGAATATCGAAGTCAGGCGCGAAGCGCCTTTGCCGTCGCCGTCGCGAAGGGCGCGGTCGACCAGGACGGCGGCCACGGCGGAATCCACGCCGCCTGAGAGCGCGCAGATGGCGCGACCCGTGCCCACAGTTTGCCGCACGTTGGCGACGGTGGCATCGATGAAGTGCTGCGGCGTCCACGTAGGTTTTGCGCCGCAGATTTCTAAAGCGAAGTTCTTCAGAATTTCGGTGCCTGATTGCGTGTGATGCACCTCCGGATGAAACTGCACGGCCCAAAGTTTCTTCTCGGCGTTCTCGATGGCGGCGAGAGCGTTGGGAGTGCGGGCGGTCAGGCGAAATCCGGGGGGCAGGTCGACGGCCTGGTCGCCATGCGACATCCACACGGTGAGGTTGTGGGGCAATCCGGTGAAGAGGCGCGAGTCGTCTGTCAGTTCGACGTTGGCGTGGCCGTACTCGCGCTTGTCGGCGGGCTTTACCTTGCCGCCGAGGACGTGCACCATGAGCTGAAATCCGTAGCAGATGCCGAGCACAGGCAAGCCCAGGTCGAAGACGCCGCGGTCGGTGAGGGGCGCATCTTGGTCGTAGACCGAGCAGGGGCCTCCGGAGAGAATGATGCCGACAGGCGAGTAATTGCGAATCTCGTCAAGTGTGGCGGTGAATGGAAGGACGACAGAGAAGACGCTTTGTTCGCGGATGCGGCGCGCAATGAGTTGAGAATATTGCGCCCCAAAGTCGAGGACAACGATAGATTGGGTTTCCACTGACGAGTGTCTCAAATCGGGCAGCGCGTGTAAAGCGGGATTGTACATCGGGGAATGTGCGTGGGAGGAAAGAGCCGTTCAAACTTCTGGTTCGGCGGCGAGTTTCCATGCACCCGGCAGGTCGCTCAGTATCAGTTCATCTGGATCGACGGCGGCGTGCGCCGTCAGTTGGATCGGTGCGGACAATACAGCAGGCGGTTCGAGGATCGCCAGGTAGGCGGCGAGTCGTCCTATGTACAAGAAGTCGACGACTGCGAAATAGAATAGTGCGAGGAAAAAGAGGTAGACCACAATTACTCCTGGAGGAACGACTGTGGAGAGAAAAAGAAGAAATGCTGCGATGCAGGTAGCAGCCACGAATGCGGCGAGGTGGGCGAGGCTGAACCACGTTCCCACTCCTAAGACTGACCCCGTCTTAGACGGCGCACAGGACTACGGTTTCTAAGATCGCGCCCAGTGCGTCCTGACCGTCGCGAACAACGAATAGGGCTGCGAGGGAAAGAAGCCAGTTCAGAGTTGACCAGACGAACCATACGAGGATGGCAACGGTTAGAAAAACTAACAGACCGCTGCGGGGCGAGCGTGCGTTCACCGGGGTTGCCGCCGCGCTCAGAAGAACCGCGGCAGCGCAGGCTATGAGCGCCGCGAGTGTAATGACGACGCGGAACAGATTCAGCAGGAGAAGGCTGCGCAGCCGCCAGGTGTTTTTTTCTTCTGCGTTTTCTTCCGTCGTAGTGGCCTGACGTTCCCGAAAATAGGCTACGACAGCTTTTATTGTGGCGGCGCGGGCCAGCGATGCGACTACGATCCAGATTGCCGTGAGGGTAATTGTCAATACCATCGCGGCATCAATGATGCGCCCTGCGCTTCCCTTAAAAATGTGCTTGAGGGCTTGGGTGATGAGAGCGGGTTGCCCGGTCACGAGGAGGACTTGATCGGCTCGACTCACTGGCAAAGTGTGGAGGTAAGCGACGAATGCGAGCACGCAGCAGGAGGACGGCGGCGGCTGCGAAGGTCCAACGCCAGGCGATCTCCGCCAAGCCCAGCGCGGGGTCGTGCAACATCGCGCGGAGGCCTTCTCCTGTGGGGGAATTGCGCTTCATTGTCGGTAGGATAGCTCATTCCGCTGTTTCGGATGTTGTGGGGAGAACTGCCTTCGGCTTTTTTGCCGCGACTTTCTGGCGCGGGGTCGTTCTAGAAAAATCTTTACCACAGGGGGCACAGGGGATTCAGGGTGCGGGATCCGGCGCTGACTGCGATCTGAAGCGGAAAATCTTTACCACAGGGATCACTGAGGTCACCAGGTTTCCTGGGGATGTTAGCGCACTACTACATTTACCAGTTTGGCGGGCACGAAGATTACTTTTACGATTTGCTTGCCTGCGATCGCTGCCTTGATCTTTTCGTCAGCCATGGCGTGCTCGCGAATGGTGGCTTCGGTTGCGTCGGCTGGAACGACGATGCGGCTGCGCAGTTTTCCGTTAATCTGCACGGGGATTTCGATTTCGTCTTCCTTGGCCAATGCTGGGTCGTATTTTGGCCAGGGCGCGCGCAGCAGGCTTCCCTTTTCGCCTAACACTTCCCAAAGTTCGTTGGCGAGGTGCGGCGCGAAGGGAGCGAGCAAGAGAACCAGATCGCGCTGGATATCTAACAGTAACGATTTGGGAATGCCTTGCGCAGGCGAGGCCGCTCGCGACGCCTGTTCTTCGGCGGCGTAAAGTTGATTCACCAGTTCCATGATAGCGGCGATGCTGGTGTTGAAATGCCAGCGGCCCTGGAAGTCGTCGCTGACGCGCTTGATGGTTTGGTGCAGCTTGCGCTGAAGAGCGCGCGCTTCGGATGTTAAGGACGCCTCTTGTGCGGGCGCGGATATTGCAAGCGAGGCCTCGATCGACTCTACAGGGGCGTTGCGCTTTACGAAGCGGTAGACACGACCGAGGAATCGCTGGATGCCTTCGACGCCATCATCCTGCCAATCGAGTTCACGGTCCGGGGCGGTAGCGAAGAGCGTGTACATACGGGTGCTATCGGCGCCGTAGCGGGCAATCATTTCATCCGGCGAAACCACGTTGCCCACGCTCTTGGACATCTTCGCGCCACCTTTGATGATCATGCCCTGGGTGAAAAGACGGGTGATGGGTTCATCTTCTTTCACCAATCCCATATCGCGCATGAATTTGGTCCAGAAGCGCGAATAGATGAGGTGAAGAATGGCGTGTTCGACACCGCCGATGTACTGGTCGATCGGAAACCAGTATGCGGCTTTCTTCGAGTCGAAGGGTGCGTGATCATTGTGGGGGTCGGTGTAGCGATAGAAATACCAGGACGAATCGACGAAGGTGTCCATGGTATCGGTTTCGCGGCGGGCGGGGCCGCCACATTTGGGGCAAGTGGTGTTCACGAATTCAGGAACGCGGCCGAGCGGCGATCCCCCGGTCAGGGTGATGTCAACGTTCTCGGGCAACAGCACCGGCAGATCTTTCTCCGGCACGGGCACGATGCCGTCTTTCTCGCAATACAACATCGGAATGGGCGTTCCCCAATAGCGTTGGCGCGAGAAGCCCCAATCTTTGAGGCGATAGGTGACGGTGGCTTTGCCGAATCCATTTTTCTCGGCGTGCGCGGACATGCTTGCGATGGCATCCTGGCAATCGAGGCCGCTGAAGCCGCCCGAGTTCACCAATGTTCCATCGAGCGTGGTGAAGGGGAGCGGAGGCTCTACGCTGGTTTCCTCGGGATCGCCGCAGCGGGGGACGATGACGATGCGAATTTCGATGCCATACTTTTTGGCGAATTCGTAGTCGCGGTCGTCGTGCGCGGGCACGCTCATGATGGCGCCGGTGCCGTAGTCCATCACAATGTAGTTGGCCACCCAGATGGGAATTTTCTCGCCGTTGAACGGATTCACGGCAAAGCGGTGGGTATTGATGCCATGCTTTTCGATGGCGCCAATGTCGCCGACTTCTTTGGCCTTGCGCTGTTCGGCCACCAATTGTTCGACCTGGGTGCGCAGGGAATCGTTATTCTTGGCGAGGCGCGTCACCAGCGGATGTTCGGGCGCGAGTTGAAGTGAAGTCGCGCCGTAGATGGTGTCCACACGTGTAGTGAAGACGGTGATCGCCCCGCTGCCGCCGTCAACTTTGAAATCGACAAGCGCGCCTTCGCTGCGGCCGATCCAGTTGCGCTGCATGGTGCGAACTTTCTCTGGCCAGCCATCGAGTTTGTTGAGATCGCGGAGAAGTTCCTCGGCGTATCGCGTGATGCGCAAAAACCATTGCTCGAGGTCGCGCTGCTCGACGACGGTATTTTCGTGCCGCCAGCAGCAGCCGTTGGCGAGGACCTGCTCATTGGCCAGCACGGTCGCACACTTCGGACACCAATTGACTTTGCTTTGCTTGCGATACGCCAGGTCTTTTTCGTACAGCTTCAAAAAGAACCACTGATTCCAACGATAGTATTCCGGCAAACAGGTGGTGACTTCGCGCGACCAATCGTAGGCAAAGCCGAGGCGCGTCATCTGCGCCTTCATGTTGGCGATGTTGCGCAGCGTCCACTCGCGCGGTGGCGTGTTGTTGGAGATGGCAGCATTCTCGGCGGGAAGGCCGAACGAATCCCAGCCCATGGGATGAAGCACGTTGTAACCATTCATCCACATGTAGCGGGCAAGGGCGTCGCCAATCGCGTAGTTGCGCACGTGCCCCATGTGCAAGGCGCCGGAGGGATAGGGCAACATTTCCAGGGCGTAATACTTGGGCTTGGAAGAATTCGATTCGGCGGCGTAGAGAGACGCATCTTGTTGCCAGCGCTGGGACCATTTGGTCTCGATGATCTGGGCATCGTAACGGTCGTCAGGCGCGTGCCCGCGATGCTGGTCTGAAGGAGCCACGGTTGTGTTTTCGTCCTGCGGCATATGAGGAGAAATATTGGATACGGGTAAACCCTAAATTTTACAATAGCGCGAGATATATGGGCAGCACGTGGGTGTTAGCGATAGACATCTTGGCGGTGTGCCACTTCCAAGACCATCACCGTGATCCTTTCATCCTGGACATTGCAAATCAGCCGGTAGTCGCCGATCCGATATCGCCAAAGTCCCCGTTTATCGCCGTGCGGGGGCTTGCCCCACTGTCTTGGATTCTCGGCAGACTTCAGCCGCTCACGCAGAAAGCGAACGATGGATTGTTGAGCCGTGCGGTCGAGCTTTTTGATCTGCTTCTCGGCGGTCCGGGTAATCTCAATCGTCCAGACCAAGACGGCGCTCCAGTTCGTCGAGCGTAATCGTGGGTTCGCGGCGCTCCAGCGCAGCGATGCCCTTCAGGTAGTCTTCGTGATCTTCGAGGTATTGCCGGATGGCCTGGCGTGCATAGTAGCTCTTGCTGCGGCCCGTCTCTTTGGCGAGAGAGTCGAGCTTTGCTTCCAGTTCGGGTTCGAGGCGGATAGCGAGCATTTGTTTAACATGTTTAACAGGGCAGATTTTGGACTGATGCACAAGGCCTGCGAGAGGACGCAGTGGGTTGTTCTTGAAATCACTCATTCAGTCCGGTCCCCCGATAGTGTCGAAACATCTCTCGTGCTGCCCAACCAAATAATAGAAGTTGAGGTGACAGAACTAAGGCCACTTTCGATCCTCCTACACCGCGAGTCGCAAAGGTGAAAATAATGGCGGACAGGAGGAAAGCGCAGATTATTAACCCTGCGACAAATGACATCAAGAAAAACCACTTCACCCTAAAGCCTCCGTCGGTGTCGCACGCAATAATCCCACGAACTTCTCCAAATTCCAAACGTGACTTGTGAGGAGCACCAGCAGCCACGAATCTCTGCTCATAGCCTTAGAGCTGCCTACTGCACAAGAAGGCTAGCGGTCGCCTGTTACTAAACGTTTCAGGGCGGCGACGTTCCTCTTGTCATCACCGGGTTCGTCGATTGGGGTTTCAGCGATGAATGCGGCGTGGGCCAAACGAGGGTCGTTCAGCAGGCGGCGAAACGGTTCGAGGCCGATGCTTCCCTTTCCAATCTGTTCGTGACGATCCAATTTTGATCCGCAGGCTGCCTTGGCGTCGTTACAGTGCCAGACGAGGACATTTTTCAGGCCCACGGTTTCGTCCAGGTGAGTCAATGTGCGACGCATTCCCGGTTCGCTGACGATATCGTAGCCGGCGACGTGCGTGTGACAGGTATCGATGCAGGCTGCGATCGGGACCAAACGGCGGAGGCGATGCAGGACTTCGGCGACTTGCTCGAAGCTTCCTCCGAGCGAGTATTCCGCGCCCGCTGTGTTCTCGATCAAAATGGTGAGGTTGCCCTTTGTCAGGTCGAGCCCCTGAGTGGCCGCAGCGATAGCGGCAGAAGTTTGTAGCAGCCCAGCTTCGCGGTCGGCTCCGCGGAAACTGCCGGGATGCAGCACCAGATAGTCGGCGCAGAGTTGCAGGGCGCGTTCCACCTCGCCGCGAAACGCATCGATTGACTTCTTCAGGAAGAGAGGCGTCGTACTGGCCAGATTGACCAGATAATTGACATGGATCGCCAGTGGTTTGAGATCGTATTTTTCTCGCATCCGCATCATTTCCTGACATTGCGGACCGCTGAGTGGAAAAGGCGCCCACTGGCGCGGGCTGGAAGAAAAAATCTGCAAGGCATTGCATCCCAAGCGATAGGCGCGTTCTGCGGCATTCTGCACGCCACCCGCGCACGAGGTATGGATGCCGATGCGGCGCGAGGTACAGGGAGTCGGGCGCCTTCCGGTTCGTCTCTTGAGTTCCTGTTCGATCGCCATAGAGCGCGGCATACAAGAAGTATAACCAGCGACACCGCTGGCGCTGTTCAACCGATCAGGCCATTTGCCGCAACCAATCCAGTAACGTTAGACTCTAAGTTTCGAGGTGGATTCATGTTAGTGGTCATGCAGGCGCACGCATCGGAGCAGCAGGTGCGCGCGGTCTGCGAGAAGATCGAGTCACTCGGCTATCGCGCCCATTCCATTCCGGGGGCGGAGCGGACGGCGATAGGAATTACCGGCAATAAGGGCGAGGTCGAGCCGGGCGCGCTGGAAGAAATGTCGGGCGTGCAGGAAGTGATTCGGGTTACCAAGCCTTATAAGCTGGTCAGCCGCGACATCAAGCCAGAAAATACCGTAATTCGTTTTGCCGGCAGTGACGCCACGATTGGCGGGACGGACCTGGCAATCCTAGCCGGCCCCTGTGCTATCGAGAGCCGGGAGCAGGCGTTTGCAGTGGCTGAGCGGGTGCAGCGTGCGGGGGCGCAGTTCTTCCGCGGTGGAGCTTACAAACCGCGGACTTCTCCTTATTCGTTTCAGGGATTGGGCGAAGAAGGATTGCAGATCATGGCGGAAGTCCGCGAGAATTTTGGCTTGCGCACAATTACCGAGGCGATCGACAACGAATCGCTCGAACTGGTTGAGCAGTACGCCGACATTATTCAGATCGGCGCGCGCAATATGCAGAACTACTCTCTACTGCGGCGGGCCGGCCGATCGAAGCGTCCGGTGATGGTGAAGCGCGGGATGTCGGCAACGCTGGAAGAGTTTCTTATGGCGGCGGAGTACGTGATGAGCGAAGGTAACTACAACGTGATTCTGTGCGAGCGCGGTATCCGCACCTTCGCCGATCACACGCGCAACACTCTGGATCTGAGCGTCATCCCTGCAGTGCAGCGACTGAGCCACTTGCCTATTATTGTTGATCCCAGCCAGGGCACGGGCAAACGTAACAAAGTTACGCCCCTTTCGCGGGCCGCAGTGGCCGTCGGCGCGGATGGCCTGATCATCGAGGTCCATGATAAGCCGGACAAGGCGTTGTCGGATGGCATGCAGTCGCTTTATCCGGATCAGTTTGACGAGTTAATGGCGCAGGTGCGGCAGATTGCGCCCGTGGTGGGGAGGACGGTGGCGAGAGTGGAACCTCAGCTAGGGGCTACGAGCGTAATTGCGAACGCCAGAAGATATCCGGCATCCCACTGAATGGACCTATGACGAAGGCTAGCTTAATCGACGATTAGTTCGACTGTTCTTCAATCCGACCACGGCTTTGAGAAGACTTCTCCTCATCATCATTTTTCTCCCGATTCTGGGCGGGCTTGCCTGGTGGTACTTCCACGAGCGCGAGCTTACCGACTATGGACCCGCGTACCGCGAGTACGCCTACGTGACGAATGGCAAGAGCAACACGGTCAGCGTGATTGATCTGCGGACGTTCTCGCTGGCGAAGACGATCAAGGTGGGAGGCGATCCGACCGGGGTGGCAGCGAATGGGAAGAAGAATGAAATCTATGTCGTCAATACGGGGTCGAATAATGTCAGCGTAATCGATGCCGAGAGCAACGCGGTGGTGGCGACCATCGGGGTGCACGGACGGCCCTTCTTCATCGATATTTCTGGCGATGGGAAACGCGGCTATGTCGCCAATTCCGGGTCCGCAAATGTTTCGGTGATCGATCTCGACAAAAGAGTCGTGCTGGGGAACATTCGCGTGGGAGCTGACCCAGGGCTGGCGCGGGTCACACCCGATGGCAAGACCGTCGTGGTGAGCAATCGTGGAGACGATACGGTTTCACTGATGGATGCTGGCGAGCTCAAAGTGCGCAGCACAGTTTCCGTGTGCCAGCAGCCCGGAGACATTGCCATCCTGCCGGATAGCAGCAAGGCATTTGTCGCCTGTGCGGGTTCGGCGCAAGTGGCTTCCGTTGATCTCAAGACCGACAAGCTGTTGGCATTGCTCGATGTTGGGAAGACGCCGGGGCAACTGGCACTCAAGCCCGACGGGGGCGAAATGATCGTAAACAATTTCGATTCCGACAACATTTCCATCATTGAAACTACGACGAACGAAGTGGGCGGCAGCTATTTGATCGGGAACCATCCCGCACGCGGGTTGGTGACGCTGGATAATTCCCGCTTGTATGTAAGCAATTTCGGCTCGAACACGGTGGCGGTTTATGACATTGACACCGGCAAAATCGTTGCGACGCTTCCGGTCGGAAGCCGCCCCGATGGATTGGCGCTGTCGCAAAGCCAGAACTATCTTCTCGTGCTGAATTCAGGGTCAGGCGATGTGACCGTGATCCAAAAGCGTACGCCGAACAAGAAGTTTGAACCGGGTGAGTACTCTCTGCTCACTATGATTCCGGTTGGGGTTCAGCCGAACAATGTCGTGGTGAAGTCGTTCGTGGTGGCCAAAGAGGAGCGATAGAGCGCGACGCCAAGGAACACGAGGGTACACAAAGGAACTACTGTACTAAAATCCGGCGAACCTCTACGCCTGGGCGCCGCAGCACTTTTTGTATTTTTTCCCGGACCCGCAAGGACAAGGGTCGTTGCGTCCGACTTTTGCCGTGCCGCGAACGACTTGCTGAACTGCCTGCTGATCGCCCGAGCCGGCCATGCGTGCCTGCTCCAGTTCGCGGCGCTTTCTGCGCTGGAAGGCTTCTTCGAGATCGTCTACGGAGGTCGCGACATTTCGCGGTGGACGTTGACCGTTTCCTCCGTTGTCACTTCCACCGGGGGTGATGGCCGGAACTCTAGCGCCGGGGCCGGGTTGCCCGGGCGCCCCGCCTTCGGCCGGGCGTTCCAGGATTTGCATGAGATACAAGTAGCGAACGGTTTCTTCCTGGAAGCGCTGCATCATGGCTTCGAACATGTCGAAGGACTCGCGTTTGTATTCGACCAGGGGATCGTGCTGGCCATAGCCGCGCAGTCCGATGCCCTCCTTCAGGTGATCCATGTCACGGAGGTGGTCTTTCCATTGCGCGTCGAGCACGCTCAGCATGATCATGCGCTCGTGGTAGCGCATAGCGTCGGGGCCAATTAGCGCTTCTTTGGAGTCGTAGCGGGTTTTCAGTTTGTCGAAGATGGCGTCGCCGAGTTCCTGGCGGTTCAGAGTTTCCGGGGTGACGCCTTCGGCGAGAATGTCGACGCCGAAGCGGGTGAATATCGCATCTTTCAAACCCTTCAAGTCCCAGTCCGCGATGTGCGCCTTGACGGGGCAGAACTGCTCCATCAAATCGCTCAGGATGCCGGAGACGTAATCTTCGAGGATCAGTTCCTTCTGCTCGACCCCCTCCAGCAATTGATGGCGCAGGCCATACACGGCCTCGCGCTGCTTGTTCATTACATCGTCGTATTCAAGGAGGTGTTTGCGGGCTTCGAAGTTTTGGGCTTCGACGGCCTCTTGCGCTTTTTCAATGCGGCGCGAAATGAGACGCGATTCGATCGGGACTCCCTCTTCCATGCCCAGTCGCTGCAGCAGGGTTGAAACCCACTCTTTCGCGAAGATGCGCATGAGGTCATCTTCGAGCGAGAGGAAGAAGCGGGAGGAACCGGGATCGCCCTGGCGACCGGCACGCCCGCGAAGCTGGTTGTCGATGCGCCGCGACTCGTGACGTTCCGTTCCGAAGATGTGCAAACCGCCGGCGGCGATGACTTCGTCGTGTTCTTTGTCGGTGAGGATTTTGTGGCGGTTCAGAACTTCAATCCACTGCTCGGTAGGCACAACGTACTCATTGCCGGCGTAATACCAAACGGTGCTTTTGGTTTCGTCAACGTCAATCTGGATCTTGCCTTGCGGGGCTCGCAAAGGTTGCGCAATTCCCTTCTTCAGGCATTCCTGCTTGGCCATGAATTCCGGGTTGCCGCCGAGCAAAATGTCAGTGCCGCGACCGGCCATGTTGGTGGCGATTGTAACTGCGCCTTGCCGACCGGCCTGAGCCACGATTTCTGCTTCTTTCTCGTGCTGCTTGGCGTTCAAGACCCAGTGCTTGACGCCTTTTTTCTTGAGGAGATCGGACAGCCGTTCTGATTTCTCGATGGAAGTCGTACCCACGAGTACGGGCTGGCCGCTATCGTGCAGCTTCTGAATTTCGTCGGAAGCTGCGTAGTACTTTTCTTTCTCGGTGCGATAGACAACGTCAGGATTCTCTTTGCGGAGCAGCGTCCGGTTGGTCGGAATGACCATGACTTCCAGTTTGTAGATCTTGTCGAATTCCGGGGCTTCGGTTTCCGCCGTTCCGGTCATGCCCGCCAGTTTCTTGTGCATGCGGAAATAATTTTGGAAGGTGATGGTGGCAAGTGTCTGGTTCTCGCGTTCAATCTTGACGTTTTCCTTCGCCTCGACCGATTGATGAAGACCGTCCGACCAGCGGCGGCCCGGCATCAAACGGCCGGTGAACTCGTCGACGATGATGACTTCGCCATCCTTGACCACGTATTCCACATCACGGTGATAAAGCGCGTGGGCTTTGACTGCGGTTTCTACGTGATGCTTGAGGTCCCAGTTTTCCGGGTCGGCCACGTTGCCAATGCCCAGAAGCCCCTCAACCTTTTCCCAGCCTTCATCCGTGACCGTAATGCTGCGGTGCTTTTCGTCGACAACGAAGTCACCGGTGTACTGCTTCGGCTCGCCCGGGGCGACATCGATTTCCTCGCCCTTTTCCAGCTTGGGGATGATGCGATTTACGCGCGCGTATTTATCAGTGGATTCCTCGCTCGCACCGGAAATAATGAGGGGGGTGCGGGCCTCGTCGATCAGGATGGAGTCGACTTCGTCCACGATGGCGAAGTTGTGGCCGCGCTGCACGCAGTCGTTAAGATCAAACTTCATGTTGTCGCGGAGGTAGTCGAAGCCAAACTCATTGTTCGTACCGTAGGTGACGTCCGAGGCATAGGCCTCGCGGCGTTGGCGATCGTCGAGATCATGGACGATGACGCCGACGGTCAAGCCTAGGAATCGATACAGCTTGCCCATCCACTCCGAGTCGCGCTTGGCCAGATAGTCGTTGACCGTGACCACATGAACGCCCAGTCCGCTGAGCGCATTCAGATAGACGGGCAACGTCGCAACCAAGGTTTTTCCCTCGCCGGTCTTCATTTCGGCGATCTTGCCTTGATGCAGAACCATGCCGCCGATCAATTGCACGTCAAAGTGGCGCATGTTGAGGACACGGCGGCCACCCTCGCGCACGACCGCGAACGCTTCCACCAGAATTTCATCGAGGACTTCGTTGATCAGCTTGAGCCGCTCTGCATTCAGTTCTTTGCGGCGTTCGGGATCTGCATCGGGCTCGTCTTTCAACGTGGCGATGCGTTCTTGAACCCGTTGCCGGAACTCGTCCGTCTTGGCGCGCAGTTGCTCATCGCTGAGCTTCTGCATAGCCGGCTCAAGCGCGTTGACGGCCTCCACTTGAGGCATCAGGCGCTTGATTTCGCGCTCATTCTTGGTCCCGAAAACCTTGGCTACTAACGCATTAATCAATTGAAAATCCTTGGAGGGTGCTCGACGCGGTGGGCCTTGCCCTACCCAACCCGAAATGAATTACCGGCATTTAAAGCCTAGCACATTAGATGCGAAAACAGCATGCACGACGCGGAAAGGTCTGCTCTGTGTTTCGTTCATGCTAGAAGGACGATGAACCACATGGGGCACAAAGTGTCACGAAGGCTTCAGGGGGAGCGGTTTTTCTTGGGGTAACTGCGTGTCCTTTGCGAGTATCGGTCTCGGGAACCCACAGCTTTCAAACAAATGGAGTTTTTTCAGGTATATTTCCGCTAACCCATGACGACTTTCTACGAGAATTTTCGCGACTGCGCGGAACGCTGGCCGCAACGAGTTGCTCTTGAAATCCAGCGGCGCGAGCGGCTGGAGAGCTACACCTATGCGGAAACCCGGCACATGGCAGAAAGCATTGGCCGTTGGCTGACCGAGCATGGCGCGCCGCGTGGGGCAAGAATCGCGATTCTCGCCGACAATCATCCGCGATGGACTGCGGCTTACCTCGGAATCATCGCCGCCGGTTGCGCTGCCGTTCCCTTGGACACGGCATTCCGCGCGGACCAAGTGGCAACGCTGCTCAAAGACAGTGGCAGTTCCATCCTGTTCTGCGATCGGAAGCATCTGGCCGTGACCCAGAAAGCGATTGACAGCGCGGGAGTCAACGTTGTTTTGCTGGATGGATCATCCGTAGACAGGGCGCAGACTGCCACTCTCGACCTCGATACTATGTTCGCCGCCGGACCTGGACATTTCGTACCGGTAAATTGCGCCGAGGATGATCTGGCCGCCTTGCTCTATACCTCGGGAACGACTGCGGATCCCAAGGGCGTCATGCTTACTCACTCCAATCTGATGGGCGAAGTGCGCGCGGTTTCGGGGTGGGCACAGCTTGGGCCAGACGATGCCGTGCTCGGCGTGCTGCCGCTCTTTCACGTGCTGTCGCAAATGGCCAATCTGCTTTTACCACTGGTAAAAGGTGCGCGCGTAGTCTATCTGGAAACGTTGAATACGACGGAATTGTTGCGTGCGCTTTCGGATCGGGAAATTACCGCGTTTGCCGTCGTGCCACAGTTTTTCTATTTGATTCACGACCGCATTTTCAAAGAGGTGGCGAAGCGTGGAAAGTGGGCTGAAAAAGCTTTCAGAGTGATGATGGCGGTAACGGCCTTCGCGCGGCGATTGGGCTGGAATTCCGGCAAGTTTTTCTTTTCGAAGATTCATAACTTGTTTGGCCAGAGGATGCGATATCTGGTCACCGGTGGCTCGCGCTTCGACCCACAGATTGGACGTGACTTCTACGCGCTGGGGATCGATATCTTGCAAGCCTACGGCCTCACCGAAACTAGCGCCGCCGCGTTCGCAACCACCGCGAAAGATAACGTGATCGGCTCGGTGGGCAAGCCCATGGCCGGGGTCGAGGGAAAGATCGTCGATCCGCAACCGCAAGAAGAAGGCGGATGGCCCGTCGGTGAAATTGCCATTCGCGGGGCGCTTGTGATGAAAGGCTACTGGAATCGGCCCGAGGCGACTGCTGCCGCCCTGAAGGATGGATGGCTCTACACGGGAGATCTTGGTTACTTTGACGCGGCGGGAAATCTGTTTATTACCGGGCGCAGGAAAGAAATCATCGTACTCAGCAATGGGAAGAATATTTATCCCGAGGAAGTAGAGGCGCACTATCTGAAATCGCCGTACATCGGAGAAATTGTTGTGATGGGGTTGGATGTGCGAGCCGGCGAGGACCGACTGCACGCCGTGATTGTCCCAAACTTTGACACACTGAAACAGCGCAAGATCGTCAATGCCAAGGAAGTCATTCGCTTCGACATTGAAAGCCTTTCCGCTCAATTGCCATCTACCAAACGGATTGGGAGTTACGAAATCTGGCAAGAAGCCCTGCCCCGCACCACGACGCGAAAGCTTAAACGCTTTGAAATCGAGAATCGGGTTCGTGCAAATCAAGCGGAAGGCCGCTCTCACGACGCCGATGTAGCTGCTGAAAAACCTCTTACCGCCGAAGAGCTGTCGTGGCTGGAGAAGCCTGATGTGCAGCGCGCACTCACCGTGATTCAAGGGATGGCGCGGACGAAGCAAGCAGCCATTCGACCCGATGACAACCTGGAACTCGACCTGGGGGCGGACTCCATGCAGCGCGTGGAACTATTGGTGGCGCTGGAGCAGGAGCTCGGCGGAGATGTTGAGGAGTCGCAGCTGGCGGAACTTTATACGGTGCAGCAGTTGGTGAATGCTGTGCTGGAGAGCGCTTCGGCCGGCACTTCGCGCCCTTCCCGTCCGCAGTTCGCTGGCTGGAAAACCGTCTTGCACGAGGATCCCGGCGAACCGGGCATGCAGGTCTTGGTTCGACGCCGGCTGGTATCGGACACGTTTTGGTATTTAGTGAGCAGGGTCATCCAGATGATCGCGCTTGATCGCTTTCATTTGCGAGTGGAAGGCCTGGAGAAACTGCCTTCGCATGGGCCATTTATTCTCTGTTCCAATCATCAAAGTTTTATCGACCCGGCGATTCTGGCGGGCGTCCTGCCGCCGGAAATATTCAGTGTTACCTTCGCGGTCGGAACCAGCGAGATCTTCGGAAAAGGCTTCATGCGGGCGCTGGCGCGATCTCTACGGGTCGTGGTGGTCGATCCGGACGCGAATCTGGTTCCGGCCATGCGCGCGGGCGCATTCGGGCTGCGGCATGGAGGCGTGTTGGTTCTTTATCCCGAGGGCGAACGCTCGATCGATGGCGAGCCTAAGACTTTCAAGAAGGGCGCCGCGCTTCTTTCCATCCACATGCAAGCACCGATTGTTCCCGTGGCGATTGAGGGCTTTCATGAAGCGTGGCCGCGGGGAAAGCCTTTTCAGAAGTTTGCGCCGCTGCGAATAAAATTTGGGGATGCGATTTATCCGCCGCCCGAGGCAGAGGCGTCGGAAGAGACGTATGCCGTGCTGACGGCGGAGTTGCGGGCACGAGTCGTGGAAATGTGGGAAGAGTTACGGCACGCGGCCCCTGCAAAGACTTAGCGAACTACATCTCTACCGAAATATTTTATTTGGCTCGGGGATGGGTTTGGTCATATACCTCGAGAAGGTGCTTCACCGAAAGCTGGGTGTAACGCTGCGTCGTCGACAGGCGTTCGTGGCCCAACATTTCCTGGATAGCGCGCAGGTCTGCGCCTTCTTCCAACATGTGCGTGCCGAAGGCATGGCGCAGAGTGTGAGGATGCACCTCGGGTGATAAGCCTTTGGCGATAGCTATTTTTTTTATGATGCGGCCGACGCTGCGCGGCGTCAGCCGACCGCCACGTTGGTTGATCAGCAACGCGCTTATGGCCTTCTTTCGCTCCGCTAGTTTTTGCTGGCGGGCTGGCAGGTAGGCGCGCAATGCGGCTGTGACGGACTCGCCAAATGGCACGTAGCGTTCTTTTTTTCCTTTGCCACGAATCAGGATCGCTTCGGAGCTAAGCCGAATGTCGTCGAGATTGATCCCGATCAGCTCCGAGTTGCGGATGCCGCAGCCGTACAGCAACTCGAACATGACGCGATCGCGCTCAGGAAACGCGGCGGCTTCGGGCATCTGGCCGTCGAAAACGGAATTCATTTCTTCAATAGTGGGGACCCGCGGCAGTTTCTTCGCAAGCTTGGGCGTGGACACGAGCGCGGCGGGATTCTGCTGAACCATTCCCTCCTGTGCGAGCCAGCGGTATAGCGAACGCACCGCAGCCAGAGAACGGGCTACGGAGGTCTTGTCCAGTCCTTTTTCGTAAAGATGGGAAAGGAATCCTCGGATGGTGACGTGATCAATATTGCGCCAACCGCGCGGACCCACGTAAGCCGCGAAGTTTGCGAGATCTCCGGTGTAGGCCTTAATCGTGTGCACGGAGGCATTGCGCTCGCGCAAGGAACGAAGAAATTGATCTGCAGCTTTTCCGACGATGGTTTTACTGTTTGGCATTGTTTGTTACCACCGAGACGCACAGTCAAAAAGAAATCAAAGCAACTGATTTGTTTTCTCTGTGACCCTGTGCCTCTGTGGTGAGTGATTTGTTTTCATCTTGCTTTTGATCGCGGATGATGTTTCTGAAACACCGTCTTTAGCCGGTCCAAAGCCACGTGTGTGTAGATCTGCGTGGTGGAAATGTCGGCGTGGCCCAAGATGGTTTGCACCGTGCGCAAATCGGCGCCTTGTTCGACCATGTGGGTTGCGCAACTATGACGTAGCATGTGCGGGCTGGCGTGACGGCCCATGCTTGCAGACGCCGCGCCCACGATTTGCCACACTCGCTGGCGCGTCAACTTGCAGGCGCGGCGTCCCAGAAACAGAAGAGGCGAGATTTTTTCCCCGACCAGTGCAGGCCGGGCGTGCTTCAGATATTCGGCGACACTTTCCTGCGCCGACTTGCCGATGGGAACAATTCGTTCCTTGTCGCCCTTCCCGCGGACGAGCACGTAACCGAGGTCGAGCTTCAGGTCTTCAAGTTTGATAGCAATGATTTCTGAGACGCGCAGAGCGCCCGCGTAGAAAACTTCGAGCATGGCCCGATCGCGCAGGACCATGGCCTCACTCTGCTTGTGGTTGGAACTGGCGCGTGGACTGTGAAGAATTGCATCCATTTCGTCGCGAGCCAGCGATTTGGGCAGCACCTTCCACTGTTTAGGCGCGTTGATATTCAGCGTCGGATCGTGCTCGATCAGCTTGTCCAGCAAAAAATACCGGTACAAATGCCGCAGCGTTGAAAGTTTTCTTCCAACAGAACGGCCATCGACTGCGTTGGCGAAGAGTTCCTGAATGAAGTCTCGAACGTCGTTGCGGCGGGCGTTCAGTAAAGCGCGTTTTCGCCTCTGCAGGAAGTCGGTGAATTGGATGATGTCCGATGTGTAGGCAGAGATGGTGAGCGGAGCCAATCCCTTTTCAACTTTGAGATAGTCGAGAAATCCGGCTAACAGCTGGGAGTTGGCTTCGGAAGGCACAGGGAAAGTATGCGCGTTATCGGACGTGGGTGAAAGTAGCTCGCGAGATTCGCGACCGCTCTCTTCTCTCAGAAAGTTCACTAAGAACGCAAAGAAAGGCGCTCGCAATACGCTTCCCTCCTAGCTCCCTGCTTCCTTCAGCATATCCACCGCGTAGATCGCCCCTTCGGGCGTTTCCTCATGCTTGAAGTACGCGAAAACATTTCGGCCTTGGGACAGATGCTCGTGAATTCGGCCGATCATGGCGCGGCGCTCCTCGGGGGTGTAAGAGGGCTTGCGATAACGGTAATAGCAGAAATCAGCGGTGACCACGTCGGGTGTGGTTCGGTCTTCGGTTTCCGCTACGCAGAGCGCGCGGTTGGCGTCTTTTAAGAGAGCAAATATTTCGTCCGTGAACCATGACTCGTGACGAAACTCGAAAGCCGACTGCACCGCACGCGGAAGCGAAGCGAGAAAATCTCCCAGCAACCTGGCATCGACTTTCATGTTGGGAGGCAACTGAAACAACAGCGGCCCCAGCTTTTCTGCACGCGCAATCGGCTCGATCGTGCTCAAAAAGCGCGGCAGGAATTCTTCCGTGTTCTTCAGACGCTTGATGTGCGTGATGACCTGGTGCGCTTTGATGGTGAGGCGAAAACCAGGGGGCGTTTCGGTGATCCACTTCTGCGCGGTAGTTTCTTTCAGCAGCTGGCGAAAGGTAAAGTTAACCTCAACCGCATTCAATTGCGTGGAATAGTACTGGAGGAACTTCGTCTGTGCGAGTTTGGCGGGATAGAAAGCGGGTTTCCAGCTGGGGTAGGCCCATCCTGAAGTCCCGGCGTAAAGTTGTGCCATGCTTCGATTCGCAATCTTTCGAGATTATTCGGATTATACCTAGCGAGCTTTTTTCTTCAGCGCGGACACCGGCTTCCTGGCTTTTTTCGCGCGCTTCACCCGGTTCTTCCGCCTGCGCAGCCAACTCCAAGCCTTCCGCTGGCTCGGGTTCCATTTCCTTTATGCCAGCCAGCTTTGGCAGCTTTTGCTTGAGCGTGAGCACGGGCGCGAACAAGTCTCCAATCTTTTCCACTCTACTGAGCACCTGGGCAGACTCAAACACCAGCAAGGCCGCGTTCTTCTTCTTTAGCGCGTGCTCAACCTCGTCCCATCGAACTGGAGTCGATACCGTAGGGCGCTCGCGCGCACGCAACGAGTACACGCTGATGGTCGTTTTGTGCTCGTCATTCTGGCTCCAATCAACCAGCACTTTTCCAACGCGCAATTGCTTCTTCATATCCGAGACGACTAGCTCGCGGTGCTGATCTTCCAGCAACTGTGCCAGGGCGCGGGCGAATGTCTTGGTTCCTTCATACTCAACGGGCGTGTTCAGAGGAACGTAGATTTGCAATCCCTTGGAGCCGGAGGTTTTGGGAAAACTTTGCAATCCGAAGTGTTCGAAGATCTCGCGCAGCCACACGCCCACCTGGCAACACTGCATGATGTCAGCCGGCGGACCAGGATCGAGATCGAACACCATCGTGCGCGGCGTACTCATGTCTTTCGCCAACGAAAGCGAAGGATGCAGTTCGATGCCTGCCAAGTTCGCGATCCAGACCAGCGTCGGCAGATCGTCGGCGAGAAGGTAGTTGATGTCCCGCTGATTCCCTCCGCTCCAAATGGGCGCAGTCTTGACCCAATCTGGACGATGCTTGGTTGCGTTTTTCTCGAAGAAATATTCTTTGTCCACGCCTTCCGGGTAACGCTTCAAAGTAAGCGGCCGGCCCGCCAGGTGAGGCACAAGCACAGGCGCAATGCGAGCGTAGTAGTCGATCACCTGCCCTTTGGTAAAACCGGCCTCGGGATACAGAATCTTGTCGAGGTTAGTCAGGCTCAGATGTCTGCCGGCGATCTCGACTACTTGTGGTTTGCTCAAGCTGCCCCTCTGCGAAATGAGTGTTCCTCTTTAGTTCCTAAGGAGGATCGTTGCCTTCTCCCAACCTCAAATTCATTACGAAGCAATTAACAGTTCTGCAGTCACCAGGTCTTCCAAAGCACAACCCACACTCTTAAACAGCGTGATATCGGAAGAACTGCGTCTCACGATTTTTTTGGTGCTTAGCAGTTCATGCAAGTCGGCACGAATGTGTTCGGCTGAAATCATTCCCTCCCGGATGGGGATGATCAGCTCCCCAGCTTCCGCGAGGACGGCGTCGCGCACTTCCACCACTACCTGAGCACGCTGCACAGTGATCGAGTCTACCTCACGAGTACTCGGGCTGAAAGGCGCCGATCACATTCAGATGCGTTCCCGGGCGAATCAGGTGTCCGTCAAACAGCGGTGTCGGAGAGTTTGTGCAAGTACAGATCACATCCGATTCGGCGGCGCAGGTTTGAGGGTCGGCTGATTCGACGGGTATGGCAAGTTCGCCGGCTGTGGCTTCGATGAACTCTCGGCTCCGATCCATGGTTCTGCCACAGATGAGTGCGCGCTCGAAATTGCGGACCATCGGCAAAATCCTGAGATGACTTCGCGCCTCGCTGCCGGTGCCAAAGATTCCGAGCGTCCGCACGTCATCACGCGCCAGCCATTTGGTCGCGACCGCCGAGGTTGCGGCGGTACGCAGGTCGGTAAGATAGTTTGCCGAAATGGTCGCCGTGGGAGCGCCAGTTTCTGGATCAAGCAACAGATACGTAGCTTGAACTCGATTTTCCCGGCAATCCGGGTCGGATTGCACTTTGAGTATTTTCATTCCAAACGCCGGACGAAAGCGGTCATAGCACGGCATCATCAGGAGCACGCCGCCGGCTACAACAATCTGCGTGCGGATCGGAATAGCAGTCGAACTGTAACGGTCGCGGAACGCATCTTCAATCGCGGCGATCACCCGCGGCGGATCGAGTCGGCGAACGTCGGATTCGGTCAACCTAATCATTTTGGATGAGACAAGGAAGTGTAAGGATAACGCAACCCATTCGAACCGACTTCGCTTCCCCTCGGCGCAACGACATGCTCGAGTCCGTGATCGTGCCATCTTGTCGTGCTCCGCCGATTCCATCACGCATGCACGAACCCAGGGACACTCCGGCATTGGTCGCCTCAAACATCCTTACACGAGTAAACCCTGCGCTGTTCGGAATTCGGACACTGCAAATTGCTCAAAATCAAAAAGTTTCCGAATTTGAAATGTTAATGCTCTCAGAGCAAGAAATAACATTGACATCCGCAACAATCAGTTTCAGAATCGAAAACTGTTGTGGCCTTCACGAAAGTTTTCCCAACTCTGCCGAATCGTGAGGGTTTCCTGGACTTGGGGCAATTCCGCGTAACCAAAATAAATTTGAGGAGAGTGAATCCTTATGAAGAAAAGTTTGGTCCCCCTCACTTTACCGATAGCGCTGGCATTACTAGCCTGCGTTTCGCTGACGGCGGTCGCGTCAGCTCAAGACGTGAAAACTGCACCCACAGGCAAGTATTTGGTCTTGCCGGCGCGATTGCGTTATGACCTGAAAACTCCGGCGACGGCGCTGCAAACCTGGAATGGATCTTTCACCTACCAGGCCCACAACTACAGTTACAACATGGTGGGAACTGCGCCCTCGACCAACACATCCACGACGGTCACGGCGTACATCATCCCGATCAAAATCGTGATTACTTCCAGAAGAGGAGTAAAAACAACTTTCGATCCGGCGCACGTGCTGTCGAACGGCAACACGGTCACGGCCAATACGGTCGGTTCGCCGATCTTTAACTCAAGCACGACTTACGTTCAGGGCGGGGTCAATGTGGGCACGACTCAATACATCGACGCCTATCAGCGCGCCAATTTCTGGGGCACTGTCCAGAGCCACACCAATTACCACCTGCTGCTGGGAGGGCCAACTGTTCTGGCCGAACAAACCTTGAGCCCGCCAACCCGCTCGGGGACAACGGGAGCGCCATTCGGCCACACCGCAGGGTTGGTGGACATCAACTATTTCGATGCGCAGTTGCAGGCCATCATCAGCAAATTCAGCCAGATTCAACCTAACACTTTCCCCATCTTCGTCACCTACGACGTGTATCTTACACAGGGCGGAGGATGCTGCATCGGCGGATACCATAGCTCCGAAGGCAGTGTAAGCGCGCCGCAGGCTTACGCGCATGCCACCTATGTGGACCATCCCGGCGACTTCGCTCAGGATGTTTCCGCATTGTCGCATGAAGTAGGAGAGTGGGCCGACGATCCACTAGTAGTCAACACCAACGGCAACAACACTCCCTGCGGAATCCTCGAGAATGGCGATCCGTTGGAGGGCAACGCCAACTTCGGTGGCTTCCCATATGTCCTGAACGGGTTCACCTACAACCTCCAGGATCTGGTCACATTGCCCTACTTCGGTGCGCCCGCGAGCACCTCGGTCAACGGCTTCTTCACATTCCAAGGAGAATCGCTCACGGTTTGTCAGAACGGCAGCTAGAGAACGACAAATCTTGGTTTCCTCGGGCCCGCTCAAAGAAGCGGGCCTTTTTTGTCAGAGACGACCGCGACCCTGCATAGACTTGCGGGAATCAGGTAAGATGTTCCGGCCACAGCCTGTGACAATATGAACCGCGAATTTCATCGAGGATACAGCCAGGAACTTCATCGCGACATGGACGCGCTCATCTTTGGGCATGCGGGCACACCTTTACTCGTTTTCCCCTCCTCCATGGGCCGTTTTTTTGAGTACGAAGACGCGGGCATGATCCGCACTCTGGCGCCCAAAATCGAAGCCGGCGAGCTGCAGATTTTCTGTCCAGATTCGGTCGACACCGAGAGTTGGTACAACACTGGCGTGCATCCCCGCGTGCGGGTGTTGCGGCACTTGCAATATGAGCGCTACATCCTGCATGAATTCGTGCCCGCCATTCGCTCCCGGAATCAAAGCCCAAAGCTTGCCGTCACCGGGTGCAGCTTCGGCGGATACCATGCCGTGAATTTCTCCTTCAAGCATCCCGACGTGGTGACGCATTGCGTGAGCATGAGTGGAGCTTACGACATTCACAAATTTCTGGATGGCTACTACGACGACGATTGCTATTTCAATTGTCCGCCGGATTATTTGCCCAACATGAACGACGATTGGTTTCTGAGCCATTACCGGCAAATGAAGATTGTGCTGGGCTCGGCCGACTGGGACATGTGTCTGGATGCCAACGTAAAACTATCCGCCATTTTGAATTCCAAGGGCGTTCCCCATTGGCTGGACGTTTTTGGAGACAATTCGAAGCACGATTGGCCGTTGTGGCAAAGAATGGCCGCAAAATATTTTTGATCGCAATGGCAACAGGAGATTGGTCATGAAAAAAATTGGAATCCTATTTGGCATGGAAAATACTTTTCCCCCGGCCGTCGTCGACAAAATCAACAGCATGAAAGTCGAAGACGTGAAAGCCGAGTTCGTGAAACTTGGCGGAGTCAAAATGGCGGACCCCAGCGGCTACCGCGTCATCATCGACCGCATCTCGCAGGACATTCCCTTTTATCGCGCGTATCTGAAGAACGCCGCGCTGAATGGCACAATCGTGATCAACAACCCGTTCTGGTGGACGGCTGATGACAAGTTTTTCAATTACGCCCTCGCTACCAAGCTGGGCGTCGCCATACCGCCCACCGTACTGCTGCCTCATAACAAACATCCCGAGGGCACTACCGACAAGTCGATGCGCAACCTGATGTATCCGCTGAACTGGGAGGAGATTTTCGACTACGTCGGATTTCCGGCGTTCCTCAAGCCTTACGCGGGCGGCGGCTGGAAGCACGTCTACAAAGTCGATTCGCCAGAGGAATTCTTCCATCACTACAACCAGACCGGCGATCTCTGCATGACGTTGCAGCACGGCGTGGAGTTCAAGGAATACTTCAGGTGCTACGTGGTTGACCAGGAAAAAGTGCACATTATGCACTACGATCCCAGGGCTCCGCATCATGAGCGCTATGTGAAGAACCCGCCGCCCACCGATCCTCGCCTGTTGGCGCGAGTCATGAAAGACGCTCTGACTTTGTGCCGAGCCTCTGGGATACGACCTTAACACCGTCGAGTTTGCCGTCGAAGATGGCATCCCATACGCAATTGATTTCATGAATCCCGCGCCCGACGCAGAGATCACTTCCGTGGGCCAGGGAAACTTCGAGTGGGTCGTGAACGCTGTTGCGGAAATGGCTGTCAAAAAAGCGCTTAGCGATGAGAACCCGGCGCGGGAGTTTCGCTGGGCGTCGTTCCTCGCAGGCGAGAAGGTAGTCGAAATGCCCACCACGACCGCGCCGAAGAAAAAAGCAAAAGCGTAGGAATCTGGATGGAAGAAGCTAAGAGCAAACGATTCCTTTGGGGAATGTTGCTGGCCTGGATCCCGTGGGTTCCGCTCTTCTTCTGCCTGCACGATGCTTTCAAAGGAGTTTCCGAGCAAAGAGCCACCGGCCTCGGCGCGCTGGTCGGCGGGTTTTGGTTCTTCGCGATTTTCGGCCTGGTGGTCACCTTAGCATTCGGAGTAGCCGCAATTGTTCTGCTGGTTCGAGCCATGTCGCGTGAAGGCGGGCTTCGCTCCATGTTCTCGCTCTTGTCTATCTGCTCAAGCGCATTGATGATTTTCCTCGTCGCTCTGCTGTTGTGGATCTGGGCAACACAGTTGCCCCCGGCTCCCTGAGCCGAGCGGCGGCCTTCGCAAGTCGCAGGTTATTACAACAGGCAGGCTGGCAGTGAAATTTGTCTAGAACGGAATTCGCATACAGGAGAAAAAGTTATGCCAACGATTACCACTAAAGACGGTACACAGATTTATTACAAGGACTGGGGAGAGGGCCGGCCTATCGTATTCAGCCACGGATGGCCGCTCACCGCGGACGACTGGGACGGACAGATGATGTACTTCGGCCAGCGCGGCTTCCGCGTCATCGCCGCCGACCGGCGCGGGCACGGCCGCTCCTCCCAAACCTGGGACGGCAACGATATGGACACCTACGCCGACGATCTCGCGGCCCTGACTGAAAAGCTCGACCTGAAAGATGCGATTCACGTCGGCCATTCCACCGGCGGCGGAGAAGTCGCGCGCTACATCGGAAGGCATGGCTCGAAGCGTGTTGCCATGGCCGTGCTCATCAGTGCGGTGCCGCCGCTGATGGTGAAGACTGACAAAAATCCCGAGGGCGCGCCCATCGCCGTGTTCGACGGCCTGCGCGCCGCCTACATGGAAAATCGGCCGCAGTTTTACAAAGACCTCACCCTTCCCTTCTACGGCTACAACCGGCCGGGCGCGAAGATATCGGAAGGCATCCGGGAAAAGTGGTGGCTCCAGGGCATGATGGGCGGAGTGAAAGCAGGCTACGACTGCATCCAAGCCTTCTCCGAGACCGACTTCACCGAGGATCTCAAAAAGTTCGACGTGCCCACTCTGATTCTTCACGGCGACGATGACCAGATCGTGCCCATCCGCGCGGCGGCTCTGCAGTCCGCCAAGCTGGTAAAGGGTGCGACGCTTAAGGTGTATCCCGGCTTCCCCCATGGGATGCCCACAACCAACGCGGACCAGATCAATGCCGATCTGCTCGGGTTCATCAAGCAAAGACAAACGGCGGCAGCGTAAGCGTGACCCGGCCTTCCCTCCGCGGGGAAGGCCGAAACTTTCCAGTGAGTTTTGGTCTTCGGGTGCTATCACAATCAGCCACCCGTGGCCCACTTCCGTCACTTTTCTAGGCCGCAGGCACCTGAGACCCGGGCTGTACATAGCTCAACATCGCCTGCTTCAACTGCGAATCAACTTCGTCCGCGATGGTTATCACGTCGAGGAGCACTTTGCTGAAATCCACGGTGCGCAGATTTTTCTGCAAAGTGCTAAAGATACTCACCTGTAGAATTCGCGACTCTTCCACCACCATCGCCGCACTGTAACCTTGCTTCCGCCGTAGGTTGCCGTGCTCGTGCGCGGCTATGGATATAGGTGCTTTCGCCAACGGAGGGAGACGCAAACGGTCAATCAAATCATGCAAAAGGAGCGGCAGATGTCCGGTACGGTCCTGATAGTTGAGTGGAATGCAGGTCAGTTCCACCTCATTTTCAACCAGCAACAGCCAGTCCTGGATGGTCATATCGAGGTCACGCTCCAGGATCGAAGCCACACTCTCTGTGGTGACAGGCTTTCGCTTTCTAGGATTTTCTAGTTTGCTGCGGATGAGCTTCTTGAGCGATGCGATCTCGATTGGTTTTACCAGTACTTCATCCGCTTGCAACAGAATCGCCGACATGGCCTCTTCTATCGCCGGGTAGCCGCTCAGCACAAGCGTCACGGCGTGCGGATGAGTGTGACGCATGGCGCTGACCACGGTGAATCCATCGCCAGCATTCGGCATGTGCAAGTCCGAAATCAGTACATCAAACTCTTGCGCCGCAATGCAGCTTAGTGCTTCGCTCACATTGCTGGCCGTGACCACCTCAAATCCGTCGCGTTGCAAGGCTTGCAGAAGCATTTCCCGAACCGCGTCATGGTCATCAACAAGTAGGATTTTAGGGATACCCATCACACACCTCTTCCTGGAAACGTGCTCCACACAGCAAGTGTGGAGTTACCTTGATGCAATCTTTTAAGGAAAGCGCGTTGGCCCGGTGGGGGAAGGCAAATGAAATCTTTGCCAACGCGCAACCCTGATCACAAATCAACAGTGACGCCATAGTAGGCCGGTTGAGCGTGGCCTGTCTGGTCACAAGTGCTCACTGATCTGAATGAGCAATAGGGCTCAGACATGACTTCCATCAGCCGCGTAACTTAGGGCGACAGAAAAAGGTGGTTCCCTCATGCCTCATGCAAGTGATTGGCGCATCCTCGCGCAACAAGCCAGCGTAGAGACGGATTCAACCAAGCTGATAGCTGCTTGTAGCTGAACTCAACCGCGTCCTGCTTCAAAACGAGGAAACCAAACGCCAGAAGGGGTTTCCGGATAGACGGCGGACAGCATTCGCACCGTTCCTGCCAAACGGAATCGTTCGGCACGACTCGTGACAAAGCATCCATTTTCGCTAATAATACGGCGATGCTGCGTGAATTGGTGTGGAAAGATGAGCCGCGCTTTCGAGGCTGGGGCTGTTCTCAGTGTGCGTGGGTTTTCCACTCCACCGGGCCGCCTGCTGGGGAGAGTCTTGATGCTATGAAGGGAAACTTCGAGTTGTCTCGCGATAAAGAGTTCGCCTCGCACGTTTGCTCCGCACACCCCACCCGCCCTCTCTCTGGGCCGCCGACCAACACCAAGCCATCAACCTAGCTCATCACGAATGAAGTTCTTGTTCGCTTTTCGTAAAAGTTTCTGAATGTCTTTCAAGAATCTCATCGAGAAGGCTATGTTAGGTGTGCACTCGAAAAAGCTGGTCAGCAGTCCCATGACACTACAGGCGGAATTGATCGCGGAAATCGCAATCTTGTCAGAGCGACAGAAAGATGCCTGGAATGATGCGTTGTATTTGGGATGGACAACAGCAACCGACAAAGCCTACTTCGTCCGCAGCAATCGGCTAGCTCTCCTCCGTGCCCGCTTGTCCGCAATAGAATCAGAGTTGAAATCCTGGAATTAAACCTCGCTCCGATGAGTTCCTGACAACTGTTGTAACTAGGCGCACGGCGGCTGGCCAAGCATTTCCAGTGAGATTTTGATCTTCGGGTGCCCCAGCCTTCCGCGTTCTTTGCGGAGGCTGGGGGTGTCCCTCGATCACAGCGAAATTGTGGACAAAGACTTGATCTCGGTCGCATGCCTGATGAGAGAACCGTCTCGGCTGTTTGAGTCTAAGGGCTGGTTACAACAGTTGAGAATCGCCTGTCAACTGCTGGAGAAAATGAGAGCCCATCCAGCGATGCTAGCTTCCAGCGTGTGCCGCTTTCTCTGCTGGCTTTACGACGGGCAACACCACAACCGTGAACCAATACTCAGCGATCGACCGAACCACGTAAAGGAATTGGTCGAAATCGACAGGCTTGACGATGTAAGAGCTACAGCGCAGTTTGTACATTTTCAGAATCTCTTCATCCTGCGCCGAAGTAGTCAGGACAACGATAGGTATAGCGTTCAGGGTTTCGTCGGCCACCATCTCAGCCAGCACTTCACGCCCGTCCATCAGGGGCATATTCATGTCGAGCAGGAGCAGGTCCGGTGTCGGAGCGGAGGAGTATTTGCCTTGCTTGCGCAAAAAGGCCATGCACTCTACTCCGTCCCTCACATGATGTAGGTTGAGGAGCAGCTTGCACTTCTTGAAACCCTGACGCGTCAGCTCCACGTCGTTTTCGTTGTCTTCTGCGAGCAGTATCTCCGCCGGTCGACTGTTAACCAGTTTGCTGGTCATTTGTTTTGTCCGTCCCTTCAGGAAGAGTGAAATGAAATGCGCTTCCGCATCCCGCCTCGGATTCCAGCCAAATCCTGCCGCCATGGCGAGTTACTACACGACGGCACACGGCCAATCCAATGCCGGTGCCGGGATACTCCGTCTGATCATGCAACCGCTTGAATATTTCAAAGATCCGCTCGTGATACTTAGGGTCGATGCCAATTCCGTTATCCCGTACGGAAAAGACCCATTCGTTCGCATTACGTTTAGCCGAAACATGGACGCTTGGCGACTTGTCGCCGTGGTACTTGAGCCCGTTGCCAATCAGGTTTTGCATCAACTGAACCAGTTGCGAGCGGTCACCCATCACAACCGGCAATTCGTCGCAGGCGACTTGGCCTCCGGCATCATGGATGGAAGACTCAAGCAGTGCCACGGCATCGTTGAATACATCGAGGAAGGCTATCGGCGCGAAGGGCCGGGAGCGCGAGTCGACCCGCGAATAGGCAAGCACGTCGCGGATCATCGTTTGCATCTGCCCAATCGCTTGAACTGTCCGCTGAATCCAGTCTTCAGCTTGTTTGTCCAGCTTACCCTCATATTCCGATTTAAGCAGTTGAACGAATCCGCTGATGCTGCGTAAAGGGGATTGCAGATCGTGAGATGCAATGTAGGCGAATTGCTGCAACTCAATGTTGCTTCGTTCCAGGACTTGATTCGTGTTGGCAAGTTCCTCCGTCCGTTCCCTCACACGCAGTTCCAGCCCGTCACGTGCTCTCTGGAGCTCAACCGCTTGGCACTCGAGCTCACGGTTGCGGCTCTCCATTTCTTTGTTAAGATTGCGAATTTGTTCGTCTGCCTGTTTGCGTTCGGTGACATCGGCTCGGATGGCCACGTACTGACGTGGTTTGCCTTCCGCGCCTAGAGTCGGAACGATTGTCGTGTTCACCCAATAGATCGAGCCATCCTTAGCGCGATTCTTGATGTCGCCGTGCCAGACCTGGCCGCTCGCAATGGTGCGATACATGCTATGGAAAAATTCCAGGGGATGGTGGCCGGAGTTTAGGATGCGATGGTTTTGCCCGATCAGTTCCTCTTTGGAATACTGACTGATGGCGCAAAACTTTTCGTTCACGTACGTGATGTTGCCCTGCACATCGGTGATGGCCACGATGGCATGCTGATCGAGAGCGAACTTCTGGTCGGCCAGTTCCTTGACCGCGGTCTCTCGGGCGGCGAGGTTTTGCTTCGCGGCCTCCTCGGCCCCTTTGCGTTCCGTAATATCGGCTCGGATGGCCACGTATTGCCGCGGTCGGCCCTCGGGGCTCATGAACGGGACGATGGTCGTGTCCACCCAGTAGATCGAACCATCCTTGGCCCGGTTCCTGATCTCGCCGTGCCACACTTTCCCGTTGGCGATGGTGTGGTACATCGTCTGGAAAAACTCTTTCGAATGGTGGCTGGAATTGAGGATGCGGTGATTCTGTCCGATCAGTTCCTCTTTGGAATATTTACTGATGGTGCAGAACTTATCGTTCACGTAAGTAATGGTGCCCTGGACGTCGGTTACGGCCACAATAGCGTGTTGATCGAGAGCGAACTTTTGATCGGCCAGCTCCCTGATGCCATTTTCGCCTGCCCTCTCGGCTCGCTCCCGTTCCGCAATCTCGGATTGCAGCGCCGCCGTGCGCTGTTCCACGCGCTCTTCCAATTCCGCGTTCAGAGTATTGACTTGCGCGCGGGCGCGCTCGCTGACGTCAATCTCCCGGTGGACCGCGAACCAGGCTAGCGACCATAACCCTACCCCGAGAAAAGCACCTGCGATGGCGATGATCCGCACCATCCCCTGCCCTGCCCGGGCCTTTTGTGTGCGCTGGCTCAACAGCCGAGTCTCTTCGTTGTACATGTCTCGAGTGGTTGCGCGCACCACGTCGAGGAGCCTCTCGACCTCCAGAGCGTCGCCGCCCCCGCCAGGATGGGCTTGAGATTTTCGGCGTTTGGCGATGATGCTCTCGGCGAATCCGAGCGCCGTACCCACCTGCGGCCCTAGCACATCCAGTAGCCGCTGTTGACTGAGGTTGTCCGCCGTCAAGTGGCGCAGCGCGTCTTCGTTGAGGTAGATGCTGTCTCGCGCGGTCTCGTAGTGCACCAGTAGCGGCTCCTCTCCGGTCAAAGCAAAGGCCCGCGCGCTGGTTTCCGCCTCAATCATGTGTCGGGTTGTGCGCTGGATCGTCTCCATCACATCATGGGTGTGCGATACCCAATAGGCATCCTGCTCGGCCCGTTGCGCGCCGCGCCAGGCTGAAAAACTGATGGAGACCGTCAGCAACACAGCCACCGCGAAACCTACAGTGACCCTGCGGCGGAGTGGTGCATCGATCGGCGCCTCCAGCCGCTTGTGCTCGGCGATTTCCTCTTCCAGTTTCTGGTTCGTTGCTTGTAAGTGCAT
>CAVYSX010000005.1:0-48834 GCA_963771285.1 uncultured Acidobacteriota bacterium | reverse complement strand
CCGCGTCCGAAAATGTTACTGGTCAGGAGCCTACATGCTTATTCCAGTTCATGCCCCAGGCATTACCCTGGGACGTTCGCGGCCGCCGCTCAGAACGGACAAGAAACGCCGACTGCTAGCCTGAGATCTTAGCCTCCCGCCCCAGACGTAGACGGAAAGAGCAGCCCTCTGTGTGACGTTCGCTCGCAGCCCAAGGGCGAAGCTGCGGAGAACGGCTGCCTAAACTAGTTAGGCTGCGTATGCCATTTGTTGATTGGCAATTATCATTTTGCACGCGATTGCGGGTGTATGCACCCCGGCATGCCTCCTGGCCGCAAGCATCTCCGTCGAAGCCGTGACGCCCCCACTGGTGGGATTGGCCTATAAAGAACCACTTCCAGACTAGGGGTCGCCTAACTGGAAGTCAAATACCGTCGGTTAGATGATGGAATGTGCTCATATGACGCAATACACGAAGCGTGACCTTCTCGCGCCCAACCTCTGGAAAACCGGCCCGATTGGCGACCTCCACAGAAATACTATGCATGCATATGCTAGAATGATACCAATAAGTGAGACAAATAGCATGCATACGATTTCGTTGGCTTCTGATTCCGATATGGTGCGGCAACACGCATGTGACGAATACCTTGCCGCGGCGCGTCGCCGGGGTGACCGGACTGTTTCGATCAACGTCGGTACTGTCCATCGGTCTCTGGCCCTGAACAACCGAGTGCCGTTGGTCTGCGCCGCGCTCGGCTCAAGGAAATTTTTGACGGAGAACCATCTCCGGCTCATCTCCAAGACTGGGCCCCCGTCTGGACAAAGCACGACCGTCACTTTCACCTACGAGATTCTGGATCACAGCGGAGAAAAGTCGACTTCCGACGACCCATGGCTGGCGCTTCGTGGCATTGCCAAAGACATATTCGCTTCGCTAGGCGGCGGGGAGGCCTACATTCGCCGTGAACGCGCAAACTTTTACGGCCCGGGAAAAGATCCGTCACGCAACCTTGGGCGGAAGCCGACAAAGGAATGAGCCGAATTTATTGGGACACGATGCTGTTTGTTTACTGGATCGAGGAGCACCCGCGCTACGCCAAGCGGGTGCAGCATCTCCTTCAGAGAATGAGAATGCGGCAAGACCACCTCTGCACCAGTGCATTTGCCGTCGGCGAGACCTTGGCTGGGCCTTACAAGACGGGCGATAAGGAAATTGCCAGAAAGATTCGCGATGTGTTCCGGTCTTCGTTTGTAGAAGTCATTCCGTTCACGCTCGAGACCGCCGACCACTACGCGGAGATTCGCGCGGTTAATGGAGTTTCGTCAGCCGATGCGATCCATCTCGCATGTGCTGCGCAAGCCCGCACCGACCTGTTCCTGACCAACGACAGCGACTTGATCGGAAAAGTCGTTCCGGGAATTCAATTTATCGCAGGAATTGATTCCGACGTACTATGATTTCCAGGGCGTTTTCGTATTTTTTTTTTTTTTTTTACTCACTACATCTTCTCGCGCGTTTTTTTTTTTTTTTTTTTTTTTTTTTTTACTATGACAGTCTCCGGCGCGTCTTCCGCGCGTCGATACACGGATCGGAACTATCTTTGCATCCCGATGCTGTCTGCGACATCTCATTTAGGACGCCAGTGTTGTGCCCACGAGGGGCGTTGACCTTAAATGACTATTTCCGTCCAAACCTGTGAGGAGTGCTGCCAGTGAAGTCGGAGTGTCTGCCTTTCCACCAAATTCCGCACACTGCCCGCCTTTTCACCGACTTTCTGTACGACCATCCTAGAGTTCAAGAGTTTTATCCCCGAACGGCATATTTCAAACAATGGTGTGCAGACGAAACACCGGGCACGAACTACAGCACGGAGAGGCGTCGGAGAGTTTGTGATGTTTTAGAACGCCAGAATCAGGCTTTCGGCGCGTCGACCAAGGCGCTGGAGAATATTACGCGGTTGCGGGCAGGCTCCTCGGCGATGGTCACTGGCCAACAGGTGGGACTGTTCGGCGGGCCGCTTTACACGATTTTGAAGGCGCTCACAGCGGTGAAACTCGCCGAGGAGGCCACGCTGGCGGGCAGAGATTGCGTACCCGTTTTCTGGCTGGCTACCACCGATCACGATCTCGAGGAAGTTCGTGAGGTTGCGCTTCCGGGAACAGACGGCTCGTTGCAACGATTGAGTTCGCCGACGCGAGGCCATTTGTATGCTCCGGTGGGGACAATCACCTTCGGAGAAGAAATTATTCCGGTAGTGGAGGCGGCTGCCGGGTTGCTGGGAGTGTCCGATGTCGCGGCTATGCTGCGCGAGTCGTATCGCCCCGGCGAAACTTTCGGAAGTGCGTTTGGCAAGCTGTTCGCGCGATTGTTCGCGGACTTGGGTGTAATCCTGATGGACGGCGCCGATCCGGAATTTCAACAGATTGCGACTCCCATTTATCGCGCCGCGATCGAGCGCGTCAGTGAACTTGATGGTGCTCTGCTGGCCCGCGGCAAGGCCTTGGAAGCGGCGGGTTACCATCAGCAGGTCAAGGTGACACCTTCGTCGACGCTGTTGTTTGCGTTGCAAAATGGGACCCGTCTTCCGGTGCACCGACACGCCAATGGCAACGGCGGCGCCGAGTTTGTGATTGGACAAGAGCGAATCTCCCAGACTGATTTGCTGGGTCGCATCGAGGCCGCGCCGCAGAATTTCAGCGCCAACGTATTGTTGCGGCCGGTGGTTCAGGATTTCCTGCTTCCGACGATTGCTTATGCAGGGGGCTCGTCCGAAGTGGCGTACTTCGCGCAGGTAGGCGTGGTGTACCAGGCGCTGTTAGGAAGAATAACTCCCATCGTCCCGCGTTTCTCGGCAACGATTGTTGAGGCCAAACCTCAGAGCCTGCTGGAAAAATACGAGCTGCGGTTGTCCGATTTATTCCCGGGGCCGGAAGCGCTTCGCGAGCGTATGGCCTCGCGCGCACTGCCTAGGGAGTTGCAAGCGGTTTTCGATCAGGCGGAAGCGTCGCTGGAAAAATCACTGGCCGCAGTTCGTGACGGATTGGGTCAGTTGGATTCGACGCTTGTCGATTCGGCCACCAATGCGGCGTCCAAGATGCAATACCAGCTCAGCCAGCTTCGCGCCAAGGCAGCACGCGCTGAGTTGCGCCAGACTGAGGTGTTGAGCCGTCACGCCGACCTGCTCAGCAATGCGTTGTATCCCAATAAAACACTGCAGGAACGCGAGGTTGCTGGAGTGTATTTTGTTGCTCGTCAGGGACGAGAGCTGTTGCGGCTTCTGCACGACGCCATTCAACCGGACTGCGTTGACCATCAAGTCATTTCACTGTAATAGCTTTTATTGAAGGAAGACAGTGGGGTTACTTGGTCAACATTTCGATTCCATGCTCTAGCTCTTCGAGAGACTGCACTCGCGGCAGCTCAGACTCGCGATATGCTCCGCACACGTCGAGAAGAACGGATTGCATTCCTGCCCGGGTCGCGCCGAGATAGTCAACCGAGAAAATGTCGCCAACGTACAGGCTCTGATCGGGGGCAATTTCCAGGCCCTTCAAGGCCGTCTCGAAGATCGTGGGATGCGGCTTTTCGCACCCGACTACCCCGGAATCTGTTACGGCAACGAAACAGTCGGCAATTCCCGATCGTTTTAGGACTTCGGCGACCTTCCCGTCTGCATTCGAGATTACTGCTAGCTGAAAGCGCTGTCCGAGCCGCTCTAGAATCTCGCGAGTTCCGGGCAGGATAAGGTTCCAATTTGCAGAGAGGTGTGTGGCATTGACCAGAGCTTCGCGCAATGCTTCGTCCTGAACATCGAGTTCCTGCAAAAGGTGTGTGTAAAAAATTTGCCAGAAAACGGGATTTGCGCCGTCGCGCATGGCCGAATCAAACTCTCGCTTGGTGCGACGTTCGATCGCATGCCACAGGTCGCGGCTGGGGGTGAGCTTTCTCTCGTGAAGGGGCGCGAAAATCCCGGCACCAGGGAAAAGAAGAGTGTTTCCAACGTCAAAGAAAATGGTTAGTGGGGAGTTCACGCAGTCCTTCTGAAAATTCTCTTAACCGCTGAGGCCACTAAGAAAATCCGCGTGAGTAGAGATTTTCGTCGATTGCCGCGTCGGACTCTTGATCGCGTTTCTTGCCGTAGCGCAACGCCAAGCCCACACCAATCGTCATGAAGCCTACGGGAGGAGCCAGCAGAACCAGAATTCCACGGTTAATGGCGCGTTGTCCGTCTTTGTTTAGAGCTTTGCCGTGCTGTAGCACATGGCGCAACTCTGACCAAATGCAGGCCCGACCCACAATAGCGCCAGCAATGCGGCCATGAACAATCGGTGCTTCATCGCACTCCCAATTGCAAGATGCGAAACGCGTCCGGCAAGAACACCAGCATCATCGCGAGGCAAAATACCAGCGAACTCATGGTCACCCACTTCATGGACGAGACTTCGAATTTCAAGTGCATGAAATAGCCGATGATGAGCCCGGCCTTCAGCAGCGAAAGCCCCATCAGGATGCTGAGCATGCGAATGGGTTCCATGTTCTGGTAAGCGAGGTAGACCTCGATGCCGGTCATCAGCAGCAGAGCGGCCCACACCCAAAGGAACTGTCCCTTATTGTGGTGGCGCTGTTCTTCGGCGGCTCGCTGCTCAAGCGCTAACTGAGTTGCGTCATTCATTCGAACTCGCTCCTGGATGGTCTAAACAATCTTGGTCGACATCAAATAAACCAGCGGGAAGATGAACATCCAAACCAAATCGACGAAGTGCCAGTAAAGGCCGGCGACTTCGACGTCGGACGCATCGTAGACTTTCGGCTTCAGCCACAGGATGATTGTGCAAACAATCGCCGCCAGCAGCAGCACGTGCGCGCCGTAGTGAAACGGGCTATAGGCGGGCGTTCCCAGCCACGCGACCAGCCACAATCCCAGCAAGATGGGAATGAATGTTTTTCGCAGGGCCACAACTCCGAGGTAAACAACGCCCAGAGTGACGTGCAGCATGTGCATGCCAGTCAGCCCAAAGAACGTCGCTGCAAATTGCGGTACCGTCTTCGACACATTCACAAACTCAGCGTTACCGGGTTCGCCAGGCGGCACCGGGAAGAAGGGAAGGGTCAAGCCTTCGGAAATCAAGTTACTCCATTCACGTCCGTGGAGAATAACGAACCCTATCCCGCAAGCCATGGTCGCGAGCAGCCAGGCGCGCTGGTTCTTGGCGTTTCCCTGAACTGCTGCTCGTACTGCGAAAACCATGGTTAAAGAGCTGGTGAGCAGGAACGCGGTCATCATGGTCGCGTTGCGGATGCTCTCGGAGTGAAACGGCGTCGGCCAATTGGGGGTCGAAACACGGCCGTAGGTGTAAGCGTAGAGCAACGCTCCGAAGGTCAGTGAATCGGAGAGCAGGAACAGCCACATCCCAATTTTCTTCGAATAGGTGCCAAACAGAGACGGCTCGTACACACCGGCCGCCGCTCCGTGATGCACCGCGACATCAGACATGGTCAGGATCTCCTTAGTTAGTGTGGAATCATGTGGCGCGGATATTCTTCCGCCTCTTATTACCGCACAAACCACAACAGCGCAAAAATGTAGAGCCACAAAAAGAACATGAAGTGCCAATACCAGGCGGTCACGTCCACAACAATGCGCCGCGACTCGATCGGCTTATTGAGCAGCGAAACGATCGCCGCGTAAAGCAAAACCAGAATGCCCCCGGCTAAATGGACACCGTGTGTCGCCGTGAGCAGGTAAACGAATGAACTGCTTGCGCTCGTGGACAAATAAAATCCGCGATCCGCCAGTTCACGCCAGGCCATCCACTGCCCAATGAGGAAGCCGCCGCCGAGTACCATCGTGATGCCCAGCCACGGAACACTCTTGCCTTCGCCCAGAGAAACGCCCGGGATCGACCGCACCGGAGCCAGCGCAGCTTGCCGCTTGATCTGCCTGCGGGCGAGTTCCGCCGTGATGCTGCTTACAAGCAACAGCAAAGTGTTTAGCAGCAGCAGTGAGATCGGAAGATCGACCGGGATCCAGTCATGAACGTACGTGTTAGTGGCTGCGTCGAGCGTAGGCAATCCGCGGCGAAAGATATAGGCGCTGGTCATGGAAACGAAAATCATGGTGACCGAGGCTAGCCCTACGGCCAGTCCCAGCCGAACCCGTCGCAACCGCTGCCCGTAGTCGGGAGAGCCGTCGCCGCGATCGTCCCCTCCACCGCCCCCGAATGCAGGTGGACGCACTCCGCCTCCGCCCTTGCCGGTCTCGGGCACATGGATCGTGACTGGACTACTGAAAGTTGCCATATGCTACATGTAGCGCGGGACGCCCTCGCCCGCGGTTTTAGTGTGATGCCACCGTTGCCGGATCGGTTTGCATAATGAAATCCTTAGCCGCGCCCGGCACGCTGTATTCATACGGCCCGTGATAAACCACCGGCGTATGTCCGCCAAAATTGTCGTGCGGAGGCGGCGTTGCTGTTGTCCATTCCAGAGTGGTTGACTCCCACGGATTGTCAGTCGCCTTGGGTCCCTTAAACATGCTCCAGAACAGATTGAACAGGAAGATGAACTGAGCCGCGATAGTGATGATCGCCGCATAAGTGATGAAAGTGTTCAACGGCATCAGCTTGTGGAGATATTCCAATTCCGTGAATTGCGAGTAGCGGCGTGGTTGCCCGGCCATTCCGAGATAATGCATCGGCATGAAAATGCAATAGGTGCCAGCCAGAGTGATGAAGAAGTGGATCCGTCCCCAAGTCTCATTCATCATGCGGCCAAACATTTTTGGGAACCAATAATAAGTTCCCGCGAACATGCCGAAGATTGCAGCCACACCCATAATCAAGTGGAAATGGCCGACAACGAACGCGGTGTCATGGAGTGGAATGTCGAGTACCGGTTGCGCCAGGAAGGGCCCGCTCAATCCGCCCGAAACGAAAAGCGATACGAAGCCGATGGCGTAAAGCATCGGAGTCTGGAAGCGAACTCGTCCGCCATGAATCGTGCCCAGCCAGTTGAACGTCTTGATTGCCGAAGGGACGCCGATCGCCATGGTCATCAGCGAGAAGGCAAAAGCCGAATAAGGGCTCATGCCGCTCATGAACATGTGATGGCCCCAAACCATGAATCCCAAAAAGCCGATGGCCATGATCGCGTAGACCATAGCTTTGTAGCCGAAAATCGGTTTACGCGAGAACGTCGAAAGCAATTGCGACGCGACGCCCATGCCGGGCAGAATCGCGATGTAAACCTCCGGGTGCCCGAAGAACCAAAAAAGATGTTGCCACAATAGCGGAGAACCGCCGCGGTGGCCCATGACCTGACCATTTACCACGACTAGCGGAACGTAAAAGCTGGTGCCCAGGTTGCGATCGAGCAACAGCAGAATCCCAGCCGAGAGCAGCACACCGAACGCGAGCAATCCCAGTACCGCCGTCACGAACCACGCCCAAACCGTGAGCGGCAAGCGCATCATGGTCATGCCTTTAGCGCGAAGATCCAGCGTCGTCGTGATGAAGTTCAGCGCACCCATCAGAGAGGCGATGCAGAAAAGGGCGATGCTGGTGATCCATAAATCAGCGCCCAATTGTTCGCCTGGCCCGGAATTTGTAAGAGCGCTGAGTGGGGCGTATCCAGTCCAGCCGTGCAACGGAGCGCCACCGGTTACGAAGAAGGCGGCAAGAATCACCATGAAGGCCAAAAACGTCGTCCAGAACGAAAGCATGTTGAGGACGGGGAAGGCCATATCCGGAGCGCCGATTTGAATCGGCAAAAAGTAATTGCCGAATCCGCCTTGCGGCGCCGTGGTCAGCACGAAGAACACCATGATCGTCCCGTGCATGGTCAGCAACTGCAAGTAGGTTTCAGGCTGGATCTGCCCGACCAGCGGCAAAACTGCCGTAGGCCAAATCATGTGAACCCGCATCAGCAGCGAGAGAAACATCCCGACGAACACAGCCACCAGAGCGAGAAAGTAATACTGCAACCCGATCACCTTGTGGTCCAGGCTGAAGATGTATTTCCGTATAAAGCCCTCGGGGGCCGCGTGTGCGTGAATCGTAGCCGTGGTTGCCATTATTGTTTGTCTGCCTCCCGCGTCGCTACCCACTTGTCAAAGTCTTCCTGGCTCACAACGTGCAGCATGCCATGCATCTTGTAATGCCCCAGGCCGCAAAGTTCGGCGCAGGCAATCTCGTATTCGCCAATCTCCGTGGGCGTGAAGTGCATATGGATAATCAGTCCCGGAACGGCGTCCTGCTTAAAGCGCATCTGCGGAACGAAGAAGCTGTGAATCACATCCACGGCGCGCAAGCTGAGATCCACCTGGCGGTTCACAGGGAGATACATCGTCCCAGTGACCACATCATCTTTTGAAGCCGGATCGGAGGTGTCGAGCCCGATCGCCGCCTCGTTTCCCGCCGAAGGGTCCATCAGTTTGGGTTCGGTCCGTCCAAACTTTCCGTCCAGTCCGGGATAGCGAAAGTACCAGGCGAACTGCATCCCCGTAACTTCCACCGGCACGGAGTCAGACTGCGCCGGAGCAAACCGCTCTGCGGCCCAGATCGGACTCCCCATCAGATTCAATCCTATAAAGAGGATGGCGGTAAGCGTCGTCCACACCACTTCCATGGTCGTGTTGCCGTGGGAGTAAGTCACTTTGCCGGCGCCCGCTCGGTCGCGATACTGCCACACGAACAGCCCCAGCGCACCTTGCGCCGCCACAAACACAATCCCCATGATCAAGTAAGTTATGGCAAATTGATGGTCAATCCACTGGGTTGAGGTGGAAGCGCCGTGCGGCAGCCACCAGGTTTTTGCCGCGAAGAAGTAGGTGCTGACGAAGGTGATCAGCCAGATCAGGGCAAGCAGAGCGAGGCCCATCTACGAGACCTCCCGAGGTCGTGGGTTTTTCATCATGAAAGCCGCGCAAAAAACAAATTTTCGGTTGGCCCCGCAGTCTATCACACGCATGTGTGATGCGTGCAAGCACTTGTTGTGGAAGGAACCGATTCGGGAACCTGCTCCGCGCCCGCCCGCAAGAGTCCATGGAATGTGAGGTGTCCGCTGTGTACCTCGGTGTCCTCTGTGGTTTAAGCTTTTCCAACCATGCCCAAGAATGCGCCCGCACAAGGTCACGACACCCGTTACGTCCGCATGCAGAAGAACCATTGCTTTGGCTGCGGCAAGAATAATCCCGACGGCATGCGCTTGAAGTTTGTGTACGACGAGAAACTCAACGGCTTCGTCTCCCGCTTCCGGTTAACCAAGCGCTACACCGGGCCGCCGGGACACGCACACGGCGGAATTATTGCCACTATCCTTGACGAAGGAATGGGCAAGGTCAATAAGCTGCGCCACGTGATCGCTCTGACCTCGCAGATGACCGTCGACTATCTAAAGCCGGTTCCGTTGAACCAACCGCTGCGGGTAGAGTCGCGCGAAGTACACGTCCGCGGTCGCCGGCACATTAATCAGGCGGAGATTCTCAATCAGAAAAACGAAGTTCTCGCCCGCAGCCGGGGAACGTTCATTGCAATCGATCCGGACCGCATGTTTGCCAAACATCTGAAGCCTTAACGTGGGACATGAGGGCTAAGTCCAAGCTCTCGAACGCTCAACTTCACAGACTTCTTTTTCTCGTCGTCCAACATCCAATCTGCCCGCTCGAGCGTACTACCAATAACGGTCGATATATCGACGTGGAGGAAACATTGAAGAAAACCATAATCCGGCTAATGCCGCTGTTAGCCTTCGCTCTAATCGCAGGAACCGTATTCGCGCAAACTCAACTCAAATCTAACCAGACGGAAGGTTTTGGCGGCGGCAAAGTGCTCGATTTCACCTACACGCAGAATTTCGATTGCGTCGACCAGCCCAGGAACGACCTCAACTACAACAAGATCAAGGCTGGCAGCGATCCCGGAGAACTGCAGACTCCGATCTGCGTGGTTGGAACCCAACCTTCGATTAACCCACCGGGGATCGTAGGCAATCCGCAGAAAACGACCGAGCCTATTTATGTCTTGGTTCCCATGTTTTCCACCGACAACGATAAGAATCCCAAAGACGCCATTTCCTGCAAAGACGTAGTGAAGGGAACTCTCTGCGGCCCGGCGCTCGGCAATACGTTGATCCAGCTTTTCGGAGCGATTCCTGAAGCCTTCAAGGCAAAGCCCGCCGTCTACACCCAGTGTCCCGACCCTGGAGCGCAGCCGGGCACGTGCACCATGCATGCCTCTCGTCTTGATCTTGGACCCGCGCTGGCGGCTCTAGGATTAATTCCTCCTCCAACCGCCAACATATTTCTGCCAACTCCGAATCACAGCCACGTCGTCATCACAACGGACAGTAATGTTCCCGCGATTTGGTGGCAGGTCATCCCCACGCTAGTCCTGAAACAGAGCGATTGGCCGCCTCAAGACGGCAGCAGCGGTATCACTTCCGTCAAAGAGTTGAAGCTGGCTGAGCAGAAGAAAGAGGCGATCGAAGTCCCGTCGAACTTCTTTCTCTTCTTTAGTTCGCAAATGAGCATGAAGTAGTTGTAGTTTCCGCTGTATTCACGACGGCTAATGTTGCATGTCGCCTGAGTTGCTCCCACCCGCCGGATAATTCGATCCGGCGGGTTTTTTTGTCGGGATGCATTCAGCGCAACTTTTCCAGCGCTTGTCCCAGTTGCTCGATGCCTCGGCGAATTTCGCGCGCGTCCACCGCGGCGAAGCCGAGCACCAATCCTTCGCCGCGTGCCCGGCCCCACGCGTATCGGCCTAGTGGGACGACTTCAACATTGTGTTCACTCGCCATCACTGCCGCACTCTCGGCGGATCGTCCGCCTTGCAGCCACCCAACGGTTCGCAGGCCTGCTTCAACCGGAGGAATCTCAAGCAATCCGTCCAGCCGTTCGCGGGCCGAGCTGAGCAACACCGACAATCGTTCGGCGTACAGTTCCCGCATTCGCCGCACGTGGCGTGCAAAGTGTCCTTCGCGGATGAAGTCGCAAAGAATTGCCTGATCGATCAGCGGCGGATGATGCGTGCTCACCGATTCGGCCGCGGCAAAAATGTCGACCATGTCCTCGGGGACTACGAGATACGCGAGCCGCAGCGCCGGGAACAGAACGTCTGTAAAACTACCCGCGAAAATGACGACGGCAGCGCGATCCAAACCTTGCAGCGCCGGAATCGGGCGTCCCGCGTAGCGGTACTCGCTGTCATAGTCGTCCTCGAAAATAATCGTTCGCGAACGCCGCGCCCATTCCAAAAGCGACAATCTTCGCCGCAAAGTCATTGTCATGCCGAGGGGGAACTGGTGCGCTGGAGTTACATAAATCAGCCGCGGACGGAGTGTGCGCATGCGATGCAAATGCTTCAGCCTCGCTTCCAGATTGAATCCTTCGGAATCGACCTGCACGGGGACGATTTTCGCCCCGACCGCCCGAAACGCTGCCGCTGCTCCCGGATAGCCGGGCTCTTCCATCCACACGGCATCGCCCGGATTTAAAAGCAAGTGTGCGGCGCGATCCAGTGCCTGTTGCACGCCAGAAATAATCAGCACCTGATCCGCCGTACACTTCACTCCGCGAGATGTGTTCAGATACTCAGCCACCGCCTCACGCAAGGGACGATACCCAAGCGACTCGCCTCCGGCCAGCAGTTGCGTCGAAGCGCGACGCAGGCGCCGCACCGCAACCTTTGCCCAAAGGCTCATGGGGAATGCGTCGAGGGCCGGCTGGCTGGCTCGAAAGGCTCGGGCCGCTCCCGACTCGCGATGGGGCAGAGGCTGCAATCGGCGGGCATAGCGCGAGAGTACAATCTTGCGTCGTGTTGCCGGCGCGGTCGATTGAGTTCGCGGCGCCTGTAACATTTCGTCAGGAAGTGTCGCGCTGACGTAGGTACCGGAACCCACGCAGCCTTCGACGTAACCCTCCGAGTGCAGTTGGTCGAAGGCAGAAACAATGGTGGGGCGTGACAATCCGTATTGAATCGCCAAATCGCGAGTCGCAGGAAGGCGCGCTCCTGGCCGCAAATGGCCGGCAAGAATCGCTGTGCGCAATTCATCGTAAAGCCACCGGTAAAGCGGCACGCCTGCGACCGGAGGCCGAAGATTCAAAGACAGCGTGCTAAGTTTCTTGGCCATGATGTTTCCGCTTTTCTCAGCGCCTTCCGCGGGTCCTCAGCGCACTTTGCGGTTGGGATCCGTGAACGTCACGTACAGAAAGCGGTTGGGCAAACCATTACAGCTATGAAGTGGTATGTATGAATAATACGATAATGGACATTCATAACTGTCCATTTTACCTGTAGTCTGGCAATGCACAAAAGAAAAGAGGACCTACATGTCCCAAAACAACGGCAATTCCACCAATCTTCGCCTGAAAACCGGCCTGGCAGAAATGCTCAAGGGCGGCGTCATCATGGACGTCACAAATGCCGAACAGGCTGTGATCGCCGAAAAAGCGGGCGCCGTTGCGGTGATGGCGCTGGAGCGCGTTCCCTCGCAGATCCGCGCGGAAGGCGGAGTAGCCAGAATGGCTTCCCCCAAGAAGATTCGCGAGATTATGGCGGCCGTCTCCATTCCGGTGATGGCCAAGTGTCGCATCGGACATTTTGCCGAAGCACAAATTCTCCAGGAATTGGGCGTCGATTACATCGACGAATCCGAAGTGCTGACCCCCGCCGACGAAGCTCATCACGTCGACAAACATGCCTTCAAAGTTCCATTCGTCTGCGGCGCGCGTAATTTGGGTGAAGCGTTGCGACGCATCGCCGAAGGCGCTGCCATGATTCGCACTAAGGGTGAAGCGGGCACTGGAGATGTGGTCCATGCGGTGAAGCACATCCGGCAAATCGTGCAGGAAATGAAGGTGCTTACCGTGCTCGGCGAAGAGGAACTCTACGCCAAAGCCAAAGAGCATCAGGCTCCGTATGAATTAATACGAATTGTGGCCAAGACGGGAAAGCTGCCAGTACCGAATTTTTCGGCTGGCGGGATTGCCACTCCGGCGGACGCGTCTTTGGTTATGCAACTCGGAGCGGAAGCTGTTTTCGTCGGCTCTGCAATCTTTATGAACGATTCCACCACGTTCGCTCCTGCGGATGAAGCCGAACGCCGTGCGAAAGCTATCGTGCAAGCTGCCACTCATTATCAGGATCCGAAAATATTGCTCGAGGTCAGCGGAGATCTCACCGGCATGAAGGGTTTGGCCGTGGGAGCACTCGACGAAGGCAAGCTGCTGCAAACGCGGGGTTGGTAGCAGGAGTTCTCAAACCACAAAGACACGAAGGTTCACGAAGGAACTCCGAGTCCGAGGAGTTTCTCCTGGGGTCCTTTTGTGTTCGTCGGCCTTCGTAAGAAACCGTTGCCAATGGCCGACGGCGACCGACAAACGACTATGAAGATCGGCGTTCTAGCCCTACAAGGCGATTTCGACGCGCACCGCAAACGGCTCGAAGAGCTGGGCGCCGAAGTCGTGCTTGTCAAGAAGCCGGAGCAGTTCGACGGAATCGATGGCCTCGTTATCCCGGGAGGCGAGTCCGGAACATTTCTCAAATTGCTCGGCGAAGGTGGATTCGAAAAGCTCAAGCAATTCGTACGCGTAAAGCCGACGTTCGGAACTTGTGCAGGCGCGATTCTGCTGGCCAACGAGGTGGAGAATCCCAAACAAGCCGGTTTGGGAGCGATCGATATTCGCATTCGCCGGAACGCGTACGGCCGCCAGATCGACAGCTCCATTCGCGAAGGAAAATTCGGAGACTCCCCGCTGGAAATGGTATTCATCCGCGCGCCGAAAATTGAGCATGTGGGTACGGGAGTTGAAGTCATCGCGACCGAGGGCGGCGATCCAGTCGCTGTCCGTCAGGGCAGAGTCATGGCCGCAACCTTCCATCCTGAACTCTCCGAGGATTCCCGCGTGCATCGTGCATTCCTCGATTTGATCTCCCAGGCTAGTTAGCAAAAAAACAAACGTTGATTGTTGACGGGACGGCGAGTCTCCAATTTATCCCGACGCGATTGTTCGGCACCCGCTACAATGCAAAATTCGGAGGAACCATTTGAAATCGCGCAGACAATTTCTCACTCATACATCACTTAGCATAATGGGGGCCGCATTTGCAGGCCGACTGCTGGCGCAGAGCCCGATCGATTCGACGCCCGGAGCTCCACCCGCGTGGGGCACTGGACCTGCCGTTGGGCCGGAAGTGTCGCTGAATACTTTCGTCGAAGCCGAGAAACTTGTCCGCGTGGAAATGAGCCCGAAGGATCGTGCGATGGTTGCCGGCAGTTGGCGCAGGACGATGGCTTCGCTTTATGAGCGACGCACCGGTCCGCGCAAGCTGGCGTTGGAGGCGACCCTTGCGCCAGCCACGCGCTGGGATCCCGTCCTCCCCGGCCAATCTTCCGGCCCGAACTCTGATCGCTTTGTCCGCAGTGAAACAGCTCCTGGGCCATTGCCCGGCAATGACGAAGACATCGCGTTTGCTCCGGTTACAAAACTCTCGCGCTGGATTGAAAGTCGACAGATCACGTCAGAACGTCTCACCAACATTTACATCGGGCGAATTGAAAAGTTCGATCCCAAGCTACGATGCGTCATCACGCTGACGCGCGAACGGGCGCTCACGCAAGCCAGAAAAGCTGACCAGGAGATCGCAGCTGGCCAATATCGAGGTCCACTGCACGGAATTCCCTGGGGCACGAAAGATCTTCTCGACACTGCTGGAATTCCGACCACCTACGGGGCGGAGTTTTTCCGCAACCGCGTTCCAGAGAAAGATGCCGTCGTGGTGCAGCGCCTCGACGCAGCGGGTGCAGTGCTTGTTGCCAAACTCAGCCTGGGTGCGCTGGCGTTGAATGACGTCTGGTTTGGCGGGCAGACTATGAATCCGTGGCTGCTGGAGGAAGGCTCGTCAGGATCGAGTGCGGGCCCGGGCGCGGCCACGGCTGCGGGTCTCGTAGGATTTTCCATCGGCAGCGAAACCGGCGGCAGCATTGTGAGTCCTTCGATGCGTTGCGGCATCACCGGACTTCGTCCTACTTACGGTCGCGTGCCACGAACTGGCGCGATGACTCTTTGTTGGACGCTCGACAAACTCGGCCCCATGACCCGTAGTGTGGAAGACGCAATGTTAGTGCTGCACGCCATTTCCGGTCCGGATCCCGGAGACGTCGCAAGCGTTCCCTGCAAACTCGATTTCGATGCCAACCTGAATGTCCAAGGATTGCGAGTTGGTTATTTCCCGGGATGGATGAAGCAGGCTCCCGCCACCGATGTGGATCGCGCCGCCCTCGAGACCGTGAAGAAAGTTGGCATGGTCCCAGTCGAGGTGTCGATCCCGGACTGGCCGTACGACTCGATGAATCTGATCCTGTTCGCGGAAGGAGCAGCGGCGTTCGAAGAAATGGCGCTGAACCATGACATGGACCAATTGAAGGCCCAGGTGCCGGATGCGTGGCCGAATATCTTTCGCTCTGCGCGCTTCTTGTCCGCTGTGGACTTCGTTCAAGCCGATCGCATGAGGCGCAAAGTCGCGGAAGAAATGGCCCGGTTATTTTCCCAAGTGGATCTGTTGCTGGTGCCGTCGTTGCGTGACGAGAACCTCACCATCACCAACCTCACCGGACATCCTTCGCTGACGTTGCGCGCGGGATTCGTGCAAGTATCGAAAGCTCGCAGTGATTGGGCGCCCGACCCGAACCATCCACTGCCGACGTTTGCGACGCCACGACGCGTTCCTCACGGTGTCACTTTAGTCGGAAGGTTGTTCGACGAGGGCACGATGGTCAGCGCTGGGCTTGCTTTGGAACGCAGCTTCGGAGTCGTGGGCGAGCGGCCGCCGGGATTCTGAAATCCACCGAATTGCTAGTTGCCGCGAAGGAACTCTATTTTCACATCACGCGCAGCGGGCTTGACGTCAAAGTCCGCGGTCAGCAGGACATGATCGGCGGAATCGGATGCCAGTTCGACTCCGAAGGCGTCGGCATAAGGAATCTTTCGGCGAACGCCGTCGCGAGATGAGCTGCGTGGTTTATGCCCCTGCCACATTCCTCTGTTCCTTCGCCCTTCCGATATTCACCGCACGCGACTTCCTGGCCCAAAGTGGGTTCGTACTTTAGTGCTGAATCTATGGGATCCAATTGGCATACAATAAGGCAACGATGCAAGTTTGCGGCTGCGCTTCGTTCTGCATCTAAAGTAGAGTATTCAGAGGTACTTTATATATGAAACGAGTGAACTGTGTTGTGGCGGTTCTGTTATTTTCTGCGGTCGGCGCATGGGCATCGGCGATGAGCAGCTCCGCGCGAGCGGTAATTCCATCGGATGTGCAACAAGTCATCACGGTGGACTATCGGACGCTGAAGAATTCGAGCACCGCCATGGCGCTGAAGGACCAAGTCCTGCCGCCGAGTCTAAAGGAATTTGAGCAATCCCTGAAAGGGGTGGGGATCGATCCCGAGAAGGATGTCGATCAACTCACTTTTGCATCTTACCGCCACGGCAAAGACGGGGTTAAGGTCGTCGGAGTTGCGCAGGGTTCGTTTTCGTCCAAGGCTTTCATCAAAAAGGCCAAGCTCAACAAAGTGAAACCTATCAAGTACCGCGACGCCGATATTTATCCGATGTCGGGCGGCATGCAGATGATTTTCCTCGACGAGAACTCGCTGCTGTTCGGCGATGGTTCCGCGGTGCGGGGCGCGTTGGATGCGCGGGACGGCTATACGTCCACGCTTGATTCCAACAGCCAGGTCGCGGACATGATCGGCTCGGTGGAATCGGGCACGGTGTGGAGCGTTTTGGATCAGCAGGGAACGCAGAACATGCTGCTCTCAGCTCTGGGAGACGCGGGCAAGTTGGCTGATTTCGACACCGTCAAGAAGCATGTGCTGGGTTCGCGCTATGCGATGAGCTTTGCCAGCGGCGTCAATTTTGACCTCGACGTGGTCACTTCGGACTCGGTGACCGCAGCCACACTGTCTTCGCTGGTGAAAGCTGGAGTGCTCTATCGCAAGATGACAGCGACTCCGATTGAAAAGGTAGCGCTGGAGAGCGTTTCGGTGAATTCCGACAGCTCCAATCTACAGATGCACTTCAAGGCCGATGACAAGCAGTTTCAAGGACTGATGCACTCCGACCTTTTTGCAGCGGTCTCGAAATAGCGATATTACCCGCTGTTGTTTGAGTCTGAATCAAGACAATGCGGCCGTGCTTCGGGTAAAATGAACACCGGCGGATAGAGTCTCCAGCCCAAGTGAGTATTCTTTCGTTCGTCCTTAAAATACATCTATGCCCTGAAACACGGGCTGATTTTGCGGCTGGACCGCATCAGGAGATCAACCATGAAGATTGCAAAAACGGCAGATCGCAAAAAAGTGATGGATACATCCAAGAGCACGGATTGTCCTAAATGTGGCAAAGCCACCCGAATTGTGAAGCGGGTCAAGGACCGCGAGCGTGGAGTCCCGGGCGGAGTTTTTATTTCGTGCTCAGCGTGTGAGTTCTTCGAGAAGCTGTAGTGAGAAGTGGATTGTAGCCGACGCAAGAGCCTTTAACTTCCGAGGTCGCAAACAAAATCCGCAAAGGTCGCAGAGAACAACATTGTTCTTCGCGTCCTTTGCGGATTTTTCTTTGCGACCTCTGCGGTTAAGGCTCGTTCTACCCTGGGCAGCTCCATCTTCACCGATCGGCTGGCGTCACCGAGGAGAACAGGTGCGATGGCGAAATTCTCTCCGCTCTCGCGACGCCTTTCGCATCGATGCTCGCCTGAACGTGCACTGGCCTTCCCAGAGTCAGCAAAATCCGCCGGCTATGGACGAAGGCCTCGGTGGTGTCTATTGCGATCGAGCGTCCACTGCGGAGCGACAGATGCAATTCATTTCCGTTGACCCGGCATATCGTCCCGTAAAACTCGTGCGTTCCGGCTTGCGCTCCGCCGGCAGCAGCCAGAGGAGTCTGATCCGGACCACATGAAACCACGGCAGGTGCGGACGGCGAAAGCGAAGCGGGAACTACCGCGGCGCGTGCTTTCCCCGACAGCAGCCCGAAAATCTGCAGCTGCTTGTTACTGCTGACGTAGACCTTGCCATTGGCCACAGTGGGAATGATGTTTGCATTGCTGTTATCGGCGTGAGTCCATGTCCCTGCCTGCATTGATATCAGTTGCTGCGACAAATTGGACGCGGCATAGGCGTTCAACGTGAGCGGGGTTCCAGGATCTTGATCCGATGAAGATGCAGGTTTTTGTACGAACCAAACCACGCCCGAGCCGGTCGTCGTTCCATTTGAAGAAATAACCGGAATGGAGCCGCCATTGTCGGGCAATCCATTCACCGCTCCCGAACCAGTGCTGGATTGCTGCACCAGCTTAACCGCAGGCGTACTTTGCAGTTGCCAACTGGTGACGCCATTGCCGCCGCCGGTGACAACATAGGGCATGCCATCTGATCCGGTGAAATATGCGGGACCGCACCAGCACGATCCCATGTTAAATACCTGAACCACCTTGTCGGGCCCGTTCTTGTTGTAGCCACCCAGATTGTCGCGGTTCATGAGGAAGGCTCGTCCGTCTTTACCGCCAGCGACGGCCAGATGGGTTAGCGGTCCAGTTTGGTCGGGCAGCAGCAACATACCGCCGGAGCCCATATCCACATCGCCCTGATCAAGTTGAAAGTAGTTGTAGGTGGTGAAGCTATCAACCAGCGTGCTCAAGTCCGCCGACATGTGCACCATGCTGTCCGGCCGGTTGCGCGTGGGGTTGTAACTGGGAACGTTCGGATCGCTATTGCCGGTGGAAAAATAAATGTCGCCGTTGGAATCTGCGGCCGGCCCGTACCCCGACTGCCAGATGGAGGAAAGATAATAGGGCGAAGCCGTGAAGTTGCGCTTGTTGGTGATTTGACCGCTGAGGGGCTGCAAGGTTGCCGCATCGTAGCGCACAACGGTGCCCCGGGATTGGTCGGGTTGCGTATCTCCGTTGCTGCCAAACGCAATGTAAAGGCTACCGCTTACTTCGAGCAGGCCAGGACGTTGTAAATGGAACTTGGGGTTGAGGGTCCACTTGCGCCCACCCGGCAGGATCTCCGAGAAATGTATGGCGACGGGTTTAACGATGTTCTTGCCGTTATTGAGAAAGACTGCGTGAAGATAGAAAGTATCGATCGTGCCATTCCAATTGTCAGACACAAAGTACATAGCATTGGCGTTGCGATCGATTACTGGCGTTCCTAGAATGCCCATCACAGGAAACACGTTATCGTCGCCATTTTTGTACTGGTAAGGGACGGGTGTTCCGTAGCTGCGCTGCCAAAGAATAGATCCGTTGTCGGCGTCAATTGCGTAGACGCTGTCATTTTCAGTGGCTACGTAGACCACGTTGTGGATTCCCTGGCCAGCGATCGGCTGCTGCATCAGTACCAGCGGTTCTGCATCCACCCGGCCATCGAGTGGAACCGTTTGTAGCAGGCCGAATGAATTCGCATTCACATTGCTCGCCGTCAGGATGGTCTCGGCTGAAAACCAACCGGTCCGCAAATTGTCGCCGTGGTAGGTCACAACATCTTGCGGCGAACTCGATGTGGGTGCTGCCGCCTGCTTCTGCCCGGCGACCGCAGGCACGTTGATCAGTAGGGTTGCAAGCAAGGAAAATGTGTAAGCGCGAGCTTTGAGGAATTGGGTCATAGGGTGTTATGCGGCTGCTGTTGCCGGGTTGCGATGATACAACGGAATCCGCGCAAATGCACGCCCACAAAGGGTTCTGGCGGTTCCTCATGCGTTGCTCAAACGCTTAGAAAATCAGGAATTAATCTGTGACAAAATTTCGCGCGCGGCCATGCCCGGATCGGCTGCGCCCGTGATCGGCCTGCCCACAACGATGCATGACGCTCCTGCGGCGATGGCCTCTGCCGGCGTGACCACGCGTGCCTGATCGCCGATATCTCCGTCTGCGGGGCGCACGCCCGGAGTCACGATGAGGAAATCCTTGCCTAGCTTAAGGCGCAATTCAGTGGCTTCTTGAGCGGATGCGACCACGCCTCCACACCCGTTCTTCAGCGCCAAACCCGCGAGCCGTAGGACTTGATCCTTGGCCGAGGCTGAAACACCGAGGTCTGGCAGATCGCCGTCTCCAAGACTGGTGAGGACAGTCACCGCGAGAACTGCCAACCCGCTGCCGGCCTGATGAGCCGCGTCATTTGCGGCGCGTATCATTTTGCCCCCTCCGGAAGCATGAATGGTTAGCATGCTCACGCGCAGCGCCGCGGCCTCGCGCACGGCGGAGGCAACGGTATTGGGAATGTCATGGTATTTCAGGTCTAGAAAGACCTTGCGTCCAGATGCCACCAGATCGCGGACTAGCGGTGGTCCTTCGGCAGTAAAGAGCTGCATCCCGACCTTGTAGCAGAAGGCCGAGTCGCCCACGGCCGCCACAATCTTCTGGGCGGCGGCCGCGGACGAAACGTCCAAAGCGACGATCAAACGCTGGCACGGATCGTTCATCCTATCTGGAGTGTAAACCAGAACCGCTAATTCGCTACGGGCTGAAGCAGCGCTGCCTGTTCCAGGTGGGCTTCCTTGGGTTGGGCCAGATCAATGCGCACACGCTGCAAGCCTTGATTCTGGAACCGGAGCACCTGAGCGGCGCCGTAGGAAAGATCGATGATCCGACCTGGAATAATAGGTCCGCGGTCATTGATGCGGACATACACGGCTCGCCGGTTGCGGAGGTTAGTCACGCGCACCCAGCTTCCAAGTGGAAGCGTCGGATGAGCAGCCGTGAGATCATACATGTTGTAGGGCTCACCGCTGGCCGTGGCCTTGCCTTCGAAGTACTCTCCGTACCACGAAGCGGTTCCTACCTGATAGGGTTGATGGTGGGTTGGCGCGGCTTGAGATCCCGCCAGGGAGCTCTTCGCCGAATTTCTGGGATTCGCACTTTGGGTGTCTTTCGACCCTGAGCTAGTTGGCCCCTGCGCCGCTCCCAGGCTGACGACCAGTAAAACGCTCGCCAGTCCACGAGCAATAGATCCTCGCATTCAGTCACCTCGTCTCTAAAGTCTTAATCGTTTCCTAAAGTCGTCCTCCCGCGACCCAGTTCTGTGAATTGATCTAACGATGCTATATACGGGACATTGGCCTGTCAACCCGAAATTACCTGTACCAACGTAACCATATAGTTATAGATATCTCACGTAACCTGTTGTGCAACTTGATGAATGTCACTCATGTCACGGTGTAGCAGTAACTTAAGTGTTTATATAATAGTAAATAACCGTGGTTTGCCGTTGAGTGTAATACTTGCACCACTATTATTTTCAATGACTTAGAATGATATTTCTTGCAGGCGAATGATTCCAGACGTTTTCCCGGAGGTCCGCGAGCCGAACGCCGAAAAGACGCGCGAATCCTGTTCACAGTTTGCCGAAATTGAGGGTTTCGATACATTGGCACTATGACTTCAACGCCTCCCGTGGTTCTGAGCATTGCCGGGTTTGACCCTGGTTCTGGGGCCGGGGTTACGGCTGACATCAAGACCATTGCAGCTCACGGCTGCTATGGAGTTGCCTGCATCACCGCACTCACGGTGCAATCTACGTCCGCGGTTCGGCGGGTCGAGGCGGTAGACGCCCGGCTAATCGCGGACACGTTGGGCGAACTGGCGGCGGATGTGGAGATTGCTGCTGTTCACATCGGTATGCTGGGTTCGGGCAAAGTAGTTCGTACCGTCGCGGACTTTCTTGCCGCCCAAAGAATGACGAACATTGTGCTGGATCCTATCCTCACGAGTTCGTCAGGGGCCGAATTGTTGGACGCCAGTGGCGCTCGCCTGCTGACTGAAATACTGCTGCCGTTGGCCGCAGTCCTGACCCCGAACGTGGATGAAGCCTCAGCTCTGACGGGCTTAGCCGTAACCAATCCCGAACAGATGAAGGCGGCGGCGCGGAGACTGCATGAGATGGGCGCACCGGCCGTGGTCATCACGGGCGGCCATCTCGACAAAGCGATCGATCTGCTCAGTTTCACTAGCAAACGCGGCATCGAACAAGAGCTGTTCAAATCAGCCCGGCTGCGCTCCAATTCAACTCATGGCACGGGGTGCGCGTTTGCCACTTCGGTGGCCTGCCATCTGGCAATGGGCCGGGGACTGCCGGAAGCGGTGCTGCTGGCCAAAGCCTATGTTTCCGCCGCGATCAGCAATGCCCACCCCCTTGGCCACGGCGTGGGCCCCGTACATCATCTCTACCGCATGCACCAGCAAAGACGCGCAATCATTGCCGACCCAGAACCGGTGCACTGATAAGCGTGACCTCAGTTATTCCGCCCCGGTTACCGCCGTTCCCGTCCCGCCACCATCGAGCCATTGCTGGATTGGTCGCAATGCCGCATGCTGGACCTACGAAACAAGTGGGCTGTGGAGGAGAACTGGTATGGCTGAATTTCTACGTAAAACAAGGCTTGGCGGCTACGCTGGAAACATCGCCGATTACATGGTGATGCTCTTTGTAGCGCTGATGACCGGCGTGAGCACGCTGCGGTTGCTTGGACTTCTCCCCTGATTCAAGCGCTTGGTGCAGTGTGGAAATGGCTTCGTTTCCCCCGCGTCCTCTACTCGCATTGAATTTCTAAACTCCTCCTGCTTCCTGCCTCAACCGCATTTCACCTGCCCTTGGTTCCTCATTTACGTACCGCTTTGCGCGTATCGGCGTGTCGTGAGCGGGCGCGGAAGCGATGGACCTTGTCGCGGTTGCCGCAGCGTGCCATCTCGCACCAGCGCCGGGAGTGGTTCTTAGTGGTATCGAGGAACATCCAGGTACACGATATCGGAGGCGCACTCGCGCATCGCGCGCCAGCGGCCGGTCGATACCAGTTCGGCGACGCTTTTCACGATTGCATAGAAAATCTTCTCCGCCGCCCCTTCCTGCGATTCCCAGCTCAGCTTCCAGTCGCAGTCCTTCGACCTCTCGATCCGCCCCGCAGCCGGGAAGCGCGCCAGCAGAGGATTCAGTTTCTCGACGTCTTGAGGCGCGACCTGCCCATCGCGCAACGCCCGCTGGAACATCTGCCGCAAGGATTCGCGCAGCACCCGGGCATTGTCACGCAGAGAGGCAGATTTCTTGCCCGGCAACTTTAGCTGAACATGTTTGTGCAATATCCTAGCCTGCAGCCCGGAGGCCTCATCGGCGCTCAGGATGCCGGCGTGCACCGCCCAGATCACAAAGTGGGCGTCGCTTAACAATTCTTCTTCCGGATCGTCGGCCCCGGTGTCATGCACCGTGTTCAGGAAATCGAGGCACAGCGCCCCACCGAGAAATTCGGACTGTTCCATGTGAGATTCGTATTGTAACCAGTAAACACCACATTGACAAGTTACACGACGCGTGGCATTCTGAGTAGCGAGTGTAACCGTTAAAGCATATGTATGAAGGTGTCGCACGAGGAGAGAAGAGGAGAAATGACAATCCATTCTTTTACAATCGGCGTTCCCGACGCTGCCCTCCGTGACCTCAAACGGCGCCTCGCACAGACTCGCTGGCCCGACACCATTCCCGGCTCCGGCTGGACCTACGGTTTGGACCTCGATTACATGCGGCAGATCTGTGACTACTGGATGAACAGCTTCGACTGGCGCGCCCGCGAGGCGGAGTGGAACCGCCTGCCGCACTTTCGCTTCGTCCCAGAGCGTTTTGCCCCGGAGAGCTTCGCGGCCGACGCGATCGAGATCCACTTCATTTATGCGCGAGGGTGCGGGCCAGCACCGTTGCCCATCGTACTGACTCACGGCTGGCCGGGTTCGTTCCTTGAGATGCTCAAGATCATTCCCCTGCTGACCGATCCGCAGGCCTCCGGCGGCGATCCCGCGGACGCATTCGATGTTGTGGTGCCGTCGATGCCGGGCTATGGTTTTTCTAGCCGGCCTAACCGGCGCGGCGTCGACTGCTTCGTTATGGCCGACTTGTGGGCGGAGCTGATGCAGGAGTTGGGTTACGCGAAATTCATTGCGCAAGGCGGCGACTTCGGCTCCGACGTTTCTACGGTGCTGGCGTGGAAACATCCGCAGCGCCTTCTGGGCCTGCACTTGAACTCCATTCCTCCCTCATACCGTCCTGACCTCGACGGCGCGCCTGTGACCGCCGAAGAGCGCCAAGCTCAGGCCGACGAGGCACGCTGGAACGAAGAGAAAGGCGGCTACTGCGCGGTGCAGGTTACGCAGCCGCAGACGCTGGCCTTCGCGATGAACGATTCGCCGATGGGCCTCGCGGCCTGGATCATAGACCGCTTCCGTGACTGGTCGGATTGCGACGGCGACGTCGAGCGCCGGTTTACCCGAGACGAACTGCTGGCCAACGTTTCACTCTACTGGCTGACCGAGACCGCCGCTTCGTCCATGCGGCTGTATTACGAGAGCCGCCAGAAGCTTTTGCATCTGGGAAAAGGCGAGCGCATTTCCGTGCCGACGGCGGTCGCACGATTCAGCAAGGAAGAGCCCTTTCCGCCTCGTTCGTGGGTGGAACGCGGATACAACCTGCAACGCTGGACGACGATTCCCGCCGGAGGACACTTCGCAGCCATGGAGGAGCCGGAAAAGTTGGCACAAGACATACGGGAATTCGCGCGTCAATTCCGAAACGGAATTGCGGGTCGCAGGCCTCGATAAACGCTCGACAGTTTGAAACTCACGTTGATACTTGCTCGACGTCCCTCAGATGCCTTGTCCGGCGCGGCTTTTCGCACGGAGCCGAGAAACCAATCTGCCGAGCGATCTTTACGGGTGCTCGTCGTTTAGCAGGCAACTTTACCGCCTGTATGAATGCATAAGTGAAATGAAGAAGGGTTCTCCAAGCGGCTACGATGCTGAGACCGGCGAAAGAAGCGCCGGCTCAGAATGCTCACCAGGAGAACCCCATGAACAGCCCTCACTATATCGGATTCGACGTTCACAAGAAAACCATCAGTTTTTGTGTCAAGACCGCCGCAGGCGAGATTGTGGAAGAAGGCAGCCTGCCGGCGCGACGCGCAGAGCTGCGGCATTGGGCCGCGGCTCGGCCGCAGCCCTGGCGGGGAGCGCTGGAAGCCACCCTGTTCAGCGGCTGGATCTACGACACGCTGCAACCTTACGGCGAGCAGTTGGAGATGGCGCATCCCGCCAAAATGAAAGCCATCAGCGCCGGCAAGAAGAAAAGCGACAGCATCGACGCCCGCACCATCGCCGACCTGGTGCGCTGCAATCTGTTGCCGGCCTGCTATGTGGCCCCGCCGCACATCCGCGAACTGCGACGCCTGCTGCGCTATCGCAGCCTGGTAGTGAGCGAAGCGGTGCGCATGAAAAACAAAATGGCCGGGCTGCTGATGGAAACCGGCGCCGTCTACGTGAAAGAGAAATTACACCGCAAGAAATATTTTGCCCGCCTGCTGGAAGAACTCGAAGAGGTGCCGGAATCGGTGATCGATCTGCTGCGTTTGAGTCGCGGCGCGCTGGAGATGTTCGAGAGCACGCAGAAGCGACTGGTGCGCGAGTTGCTCGCCGATCCCCAACTGACCGCACGCATCGAACGGTTGATGACCATCCCCGCCGTGGGAGAAATTACCGCTCTGACCTGGGCGCTGGAAGTCGGCGACCCGCAACGCTTTCACTGCAACTCCGATGCCATGAGTTATTGCGGACTCACTGCGGCTTTGAAGTCCTCGGCCGGCAAGCAGCAGCGCGGACCCATCTCGAAACAGCGCAACCGCTGGCTGCAAACTACGCTCATCGAAGCCGCCAAGCTAGCTCCGCGCTGGAATCTGCCACTGGCAGCGCTGCATGCCCGCGAACTGGAGCGCGGACATCGCAACCGCGCCACCCTGGCCGTGGCGCGCAAACTCGTTGCCTATCTGCTGGCCGTCGACAAAAGCGGGCAGCCCTTCCAAGTGCGTGCGCCTTCGGAAGAACCAACACCAGAAGCTGCCTAAGAAGAAAAAACTTTGAACGCGGCGGCGATCCACCGGCCGTTCCTCGCCAACTTGGGGACTGGGCAGAGGAGTCACGACTCCCGATGCCCCTTACCGTCTGTATCGAGGCCGGCCGGTCAACCCTAACTCATTCTTCGTGGACCGGGCCCGCGCCCGTTTCCCGCAAATGGATGTCTGGCCAAGCTGCCGCTTTGGCCGCTACCCAGGATCGCACGCCGTTCACCAACTTAATCGCAGCACACTCGCTTCGAGACATCACTCTTCTAAGCGTTAGGAGACCTCCGTCTCCTCTTGACTTTTACTTATCATGGATGTCCTCCGGACCGCCCGTCCCTGGCCTAGTTACTTGGTTGCATGAACTTCCGTGACCTATTGGAATTCTGCGGCGGGGTAGAGAATGGCCTCGCTGCACAAATATCATTCCGACGCCAGGAGGCTCTGGTGGCCGAAACTGAGGTGCAGCCGCTCTGCAAATCCCCCACCGTGCCACGCACGGAGCTAGAGAGGCGATATAGTGAGTTCCCCCGGTCCCCGTACCAGAGTTATCGCGTGCGCAGTTACTTTCCTTGCACTTTTTCTTATCCCGGCGCTCTCCAGCGCGCAACATACGGTCAACCTCACGTGGGACGCCAGTACTTCTCCGGTCGTGGGTTACAACGTTTATCGAGGATTTGGATCCGACGGACCCTACTCAAGAATCAACACAGCCTTGGTCATCCCTCTAAGCTACTCCGACATGACGGCCAAGTCGGGCCAGACCTATTACTACGTCACGACCGCGGTTGATGCTCAAGGTGTGGAGAGCGACTATTCAAATCAGACCAAGGCTGTGATACCGCATGGGGGTGCGGGTTCGGAAAGCGCCCTGTACAACTTCAGCGGGAGTAGTAGCGATCCGCGGTTGCCCTATGCCGGCCTGGTTTTTGATAAGGCTGGAAATCTATACGGCACCACCGAGTTCGGCGGCACCAACAACCACGGAACCGTTTTCGAGCTGACGCCGAGCTCGAGCGGCAGCTGGTCAGAAACTGTGCTCTACAACTTCACCGGCAACAGCGATGGAGGACAACCGTACGCGAGCCTGATCTTCGACAGTGCAGGCAATCTGTATGGCACAACCGATTTCGGCGGCATCACCAACTGCAATCAGGGTTGCGGCACGGTCTTCAAGCTCTCCCCTGGTACCAGTGGGTGGACGGAAAGCGTGCTGTATTCTTTCAGCGGAAGTACGGATGGCCGCGCACCGAACGCCCGATTGGCTTTCGATCCATCCGGCAATCTCTATGGGACCACGTCGCTCGGCGGGACTGTAAACACGGCCTGCAGTTCAGGTTGTGGAACAGTTTTTAAATTAACTCCGGGTTCCGGTGGAACCTGGAAGGAGAGCGTACTGTACGCCTTCGCCGGAGCCAGTGACGGCGCTCTTCCGTACGGTGGTTTAGTCTTTGATCCATCCGGCAATCTTTACGGAACAGCATCTTCGGCTGGTGCCGCTGCAGCGGGCACGATCTTCAAGTTGACGCCCGGCTCAGGCGGAAGCTGGACGCAGAGCGTTATCCGCACCCTGACTGGCGGATTCAGCGGAAAATCTCCCTATAGCGACCTGGTTGCAGACACTTCCGGAAATCTCTACGGCACGGCCTTCCAGGGCGGCACACAGCAGGGCTATGGCGTGGTGTTTGAACTTATTCCCGAATCCAATGGCAAGTGGAAGCAGAAAAGCCTCCACGCGTTCGGCGATGCTCCCTCGGCAAGTCCGGTCGCTGGCCTGGTAATTGATTCAGCCGGCAATCTCTTCGGCACAACCATGCTCGGTGCGAACCAGAGTGCATGTGGAGGCGGCTGCGGCACGCTTTTCAAGCTCTCACGCTCCTCGAATGGTGGCTGGTCCTACACCGTAGTTCATACTTTTGGACGCGGGCTTGACGGATTCCATCCCACCGGCGATTTGATCCTCGACGGAGTCGGCAACCTCTACGGCACAACCCAGGGGGGCGGAGCAAACGGAAATGGAATGGTTTTCCAAGTCATGCACTAGAGGCTTGCCGGGAGGCTTAAGGCAGGCCAAAGGTGTACAGCGAACTTCCTGCGGCGATGGCGATGTATTGCTTGCCGTCGACAGCGAACGCCATGGGCGAGGCGTAAACTTCGGCTCCCATTTGGAAGTGCCAGAGAGCTTTTCCTGATGTTGCGTCCAACGCGATGAAGTTTCCTTCAGCGTCGCCGGTGAACACCAGCCCGCCAGCGGTTGACAAGGCGCCCGACCAACTCGGCGAAGGATGGCGAAATTCCCACTTCACCTGTCCGTTCAACGGATCGATGGCCCGAACTGCGCCCCAGTAAGGTTCCGATTCGTCCGAGGGGAAATAGGCGCTGCCGTAGTAAGCGTGGCCTGGTTCGTAGGGCTGTGGCGCCGTGCTGAAAATGTCACACTGTTCGCGCGCAGTTACGTAAATCAGTCCAGTTTGCGGATCGAAGGTTGGCGACATCCAATTGGTTTTTCCCAATGCGCCGGGGCACACGGTGCGGCCTTCGAGAGTGGGTGCGCTCGTCTGATTTGCAAGCGGGCGCCCGTCGGCATCTTTGCTGTCGCTCCAGGTGACCTTGCCGTACGGGGTCGCCGAAATCAACTTGCCGGTCGCGCGATCCAGAACATAGAAGAAACCGTTACGGTTGGCCTGCGCGATTAAGTGCTTGTCGCCTTGATCGATAATCACCGGTACTTGCGTCGCGTCCCAGTCATGCTCATCGTGCTTAGTGAATTGGAAATACCAGTTCAACTTTCCGGTCCCCGCGTCGAGCGCGAGCAGGGAATTGCTGTACAGATTATCGCCAGCGCGGCCTTCGCCGCGGTTCGAAGGCGACGGATTTCCCGTCGTCCAGAAGATCTGGTCATTCGTGGAATCGTACACGCCGGTGACCCACGCCGGCGCACCGCCGACCTTCCACGATTCACCCTCCCACGTGTCATGCCCGGGTTCGCCGGGACCGGGAACGGTGTAGAAACGCCACTTGCGTTGGCCAGTATCGGCATCGTAGGCATCAATGAAGCCGCGGATGCCGTACTCGCCTCCGGACACGCCGACCACAACCAGATTCTTCACGACCAGCGGGGCCAGCGTAAAGCTATAGCCTTGCTTGTAATCGACGGCGACGATGTCCCAGATGACATTGCCGGTCTTGCTGTCGAGGGCGATGACATGGGAATCCAGCGTCGCCAGAAAAACTTTGTCACCGAGAATCGCGAGCCCACGATTGACTCGGCCGCAACATGGGCGAATGTCGTTCGGCAAGGGATGCTGGTAAAGCCAGATGGGCCGGCCGGTGCGTGCATCGAGAGCAAATGCGCGGTCGTCTTGGCCCGTCGCGTACAGCACTCCGTCCACCACCAGCGGTGTCGTTTCAAACTTGCCGGTGGCGCCGGTTTGATAGACCCACTTTGCGGCCAGGGCATGCACATTGCTTTCGTTGACTTGATCCAAGGCACTGAAGCGGCGCCCAGCATAATCGCCGGAATAGGTCAGCCAATTTTGTGGTTCTTTTTGCGAGTGCAGCAAGCGGTCAAATGTGACTTGGCCTTGCGCCCCTGCTGCGAAGAAGCATCCCGTCAGAAGAAGCGCGGCGGAAAGCCGGCTCATGCTCGTATCCTCATTTCGCGGCCACCCCGATCAGATAAGCAACAATGTCCTGGAGATCTTTATCGCTTAATAACGTCGTGTCGTAAGACGGCATCAACGAAACGCGACTCTTAGTGAACAGCCGAAGTTTATCTTTTTCGAGCAGGTGGATCTGCTCGCTCTGGTCCATGATTTGCACGCTGAACTGATCTTCGTTGAGCGTAACTCCTTTGATTTCCCGGCCGTCGGAGGTTACGACAGTTACAGTTTCGTACTCCTGAGGAAACTCCTTGGTCGCTTCGGTCAAGCCCCATGCCAAACGGCGACTCGGGTGGCGAACCGAATCGACAAGGGATTCCACCGTGCGAGATCCTCCTGCCGTTGTGAGGTCGGGACCGAGCCGTCCGCCTTTTCCTTCCACCATGTGACATCCTGAGCAGTTGGCGTCTCCGTAGAAAAGCTGTTTCCCGTGGGCCGCATTGCCGATCGGTTGCGCCGGAGCTTTGACCTCCACGCTGCGTATGTATGCGATTAGTTGCCAGATTTCGTCGTCGGTCATGCCGACGCCTTGGCCGTTGGTTCCATTCGCAGGCATTACCGTCCCAGGGATGCCGTTGCTGATGGTCTGAAACATCTCGGCATCTGTGCGAGCGTAGCGTTTGTGGGCTTGGGTTAGATCAGGACCTCGTCCGCCACCGTGCGCACCCAGACCATGGCAGAAGGCGCAGTTGATACGAAATTCAAATTCACCCGCCTTCGCCGCCTTGGGATCGCTCGCCGGCGGATTGCGCTCCTCCGCTGCAAGTGGAATTTCGCTAACGAGGAAAAACGTAAGTAGCGCGAGCGCGGCAGCGCGCGGCAAGAACGGCGAAATAGAAAAGTCTCTGAACATCGTCGTCGACTCCCCGAATCACCTAAATGCGGATTTACTGATTATTTCGTAGAGCGACTTGACGCTCTTCTGGCGTCATCTGGTTCCACAGCACTTTCAAATCCTGCTCGATGCGCGTGTTCCCGGGATTCTGACGCAGCGATCGTCCGAACCAGCGATAGGCCGTCGGCAGATCGCGCGTGGCGCAATGGCCTGTCGCGTACATTGTTCCCAAGACGTTTTGGGCTTTCGCACTGGAGTGGCTAGCAGCCTCTAGCAGGCTCTTTCTCGCACGTCCGCAGTTTTCCGGCACGCCGTCACCGTAAAGATATTTTTCGCCTTCGGATTCCATCTCTTCTGTCGATGACGGCGGTGGTGCCGCGGACGGAGACGGGCTTGGGAGCCGATTTCCGTGCCGTAACCGCAGGCATCTCTGGCGGAGCCTCACCCTGCGGGGCTGCAGTGGACGCGGATTGATCAGGCGGAGGAACAGTCTCTGCTGGCTTTGCGGCGGGAGGCGGAGAAGCTATTTGCCCTTGTGTTTCCGTGGTTGGTTTTTGCGGTTGATCGGTTGCCGGTGGCGCCGGAGGAGTCTCGGGAGCGGAAGAATTCGTTTGTCCGGATGCGCCGCCGCTGCGATTGGAAAACTTAGCTATGAGAGGGCCCAAATCATCCCGCCAGTGCCACGCCGCCGCCGCACCCACGAGAAGTAGCACGAATATCCATACATAGAGACCGCTGCGGCTTGGAGCAGGTTCATCATCCAGAAGATAGCTGAGATTTCGTGCCTGCACCGGTTCACGATCCAGCTTGCTTACAGCAGGCTTGATTGCAGAAGGCTTACTTACTACGGGGCGGGGTTTGGCCGCAGCCTGCGGCACGGGCGCGCCTGGAACCGACGGGACCTGAGGAATGGTCAACTCGGCGGCGCACATCCCGCAGAAGCGGTGTTGCGGAAAATTCTCGTATCCGCACTTGTCACACTTAATCAGCATGGAATACTTCATAGAATACACCGCTTGGATGACATTTCTGTCGCTCGCGTTGGCAATGCGAAACCCAGTAGTGCATTCTCAAAATACTTGGCGAAAATCTTAGGTGGCGAGTGCGAACTTGATGCGCGTGTAGGCGATACGAAAACCTTGACGCTCCGCATTGCGCTGAGAAGCGCTGCCGGGCTCGGCACACATCATGGCGAGATCGCAGCCGGCGTGTGCCGCGTAGCGCAGACGACTTTCGAGCAGCGCACTCTGGGCTCCGCGACGACGCCATTCCGGAAGCGTGCTCGCACCGGCCAGTAAGGCAATTCGGTCATGCAGGGCAAGCGCACCAGCGGCAATTGGATGACCGTCCAAATCGACCAGGAAGCAAGCACCATCCTTTCTTGCGGCGGTTACCCGTCCGAGGTCCAGCATTAAGTCCGCAATCTCGGCGAATTCACGCCAACCCTCAGCGACGGTTTTGGCCCAAAGCTCGTGCTCTGGTTTTTCCACGACTCGCACCTGCAATCCATCTTTGCCGGATGGTTTTGCAAAACCCTTGTCCGCTAGCGTCATGTACATGACCGTGGTGAACTCAATCGGCTGGTAGTGACGTTCCTTGAGCATCGGTAGCAAGGATTTCGCGGCGATCGGGCTCAGTTCATGGAACACGGGCGCTCCGCGTTCCTTGAAAAACGTTTCGATTCTTTCGATGTCTGCGGTGGTTGGCATGGCAAACAGTCCGAGCCCGAAGGTTTGCGTGCAAGGTGAGCGAGGGCCGTCGTACATGGCGTAGGCGCCGGCGACTTCGATCCACTGCGCGCCAGAAGCAGGTTCGAGCCGGGCACGTGCGTCCACGAACCCGGCATTCGCGACTGCTTCGGCCCGTTCAAGCCGGCAGTGTAAAGAGTGATCTGAGAACATATCGCAAGGCATAACAGGTCAGTCGACTTTTCTCAAGCGGCAGGAGAATTGTTGTTGGAAGAATATTGGCCTACAGCCAGCCTTTGGTGCGTGCAATACGCGCGGCTTCGGTTCGATTGTTCGCGCCGAGTTTACTGATTGCCTCCGAGAGATAATTGCGAACCGTGCCCTCGGAGAGCCCGAGGTTCCCAGCGATCTCGCCACTCGCCATGCCTTCGCCTGCCATGCGCAATACCTGGCGCTCGCGATCGGTCAGAGGATCAGGTTCTGCCCACGCTTCGGCGGCCAATTCCGGGTCGATTACTCGTAAACCCTGCTGTACGCGTCGCACGGCATCGGCGAGTTCTTCGGCACGCATGTCCTTGAGCAAATATCCTGACGCTCCCGCTTCGAGAGCGCGTCGCAAATAGCCGGCACGCGCGAAGGTCGTCAAAATGATTACCCGCGTGCCAGCGCGCCGCCGTTTCAGTTCGCCCGCAACATCGAGTCCGGTCATTTCGGGCATTTCAATGTCGGTGATGAAGACGTCGGGCTTGTGTTCAATCACCGCTTGCAACGCTTCTTTGCCATTGCGGGATCGAGCGACCACCGAAATGTCGCCTTCGATTTCCAGCAGCGCAGCAAGCGCGCCCAGCACCATCCCCTGGTCCTCCGCGATCACAACGCGAATCGCCTTGCGTCCGTTCTTGAGGGAAGAGATCACGAACGGTCCTGCTCACTCTGGAGAGAAGATGCATGGGTCAAAGGAAAGCGAATGCTGAGTTTCGTGCCCGCGCTGCAGTCGCGCATTAGAGTTCCACCCAGGGCTTCAATTCGTTCTCGCATCCCACGCAGGCCGTTGCCTTCGATGGTGCCGCCGCCGCAGCCATCATCCTGAATTTCGATGTGACAACTTCCATTCACCGGCGTCAGCCGCAGCAGGCAATGGCGCGCACCCGCATGACGAACTACGTTGGTCACCGCTTCACGCACTACCAACGCCACCACACTTTCCTGAGCTGCGGTCAAGCGCACTTCCTCGGACTGTGTTTTCGCAACCACTCCTGCGGTTTCGAGCGTCGCCTTGGCTTGCTTGAGTTCGGCTTCGAGACTGTGTGAGCGATATCCGCGAATGGTGCTACGAACGTCAGCCAGAGCCGCGCGCGAGGTTTGTTCCACGTCGGCAATCTCCGCTTTTGCGCGTTGGGGATCACGGTCAATTAATTTTCTCGGCCAGCTCCGACTTCAAAATGATCACCGACAAAGTGTGACCGAGCACGTCATGCAAATCGCGCGCAATCCGCTCCCGTTCCGCGATCTTGGCGAGATTTTCAATTTCTTGATTTGCCTTCCGCAGCTTTTCGTTGGCGCGGTTTCGTTGCGCAAAATAAATATTGCTGGCGCCGACAACCACCGCCAAACCGCCGCCGTAAAACAAAAACCATCCGGAGAGATGCAGCAGCCACCACTCCAGCGCGGCCACACTCAATATGCCCCCTAACAACATCATCGCGGACGATTCTGTTTCCACCGCGAAAGGGACGAACGCTCCGGCAAAAACAAAGAAGGTAGCGGATCCCTCGTTGAAGGGGGCAAACCCAACTCCTAACAGCACCATCGCTGCAATGTTGAGCAATCCGCGCGAGCCGCTCGTCCAGAAAAAGCTGAAATAGAGGAAAAGAAAAACGGCGGTTCCCAATCCGTTTGCCAGCCAGGACTTCCAGTTCACGTGGTTCAGGATTGGATTCAGGTAGAAGAAACTCAGGTAGATGAGCCAGGTATACGGAGCCCAGCCATGCTCGCGGGATTTCGGCAGCAGTCGCATCGCGCAGCTCTAGGCTACCCCTTTTCAGCACGGTTCGTCAGCTTGCCGTGACCGCGCTCAGAGCACTCAAGAATCGCAAAAGCCAACATGGCAGAGAGTGTGATCAAGAGAACAAGCAAGCTAACCTTGCCCAGTATGAACAGCAGAACCAATGCTCCGATGACGACCCGGTCTTCATTCGTATTCATGTCGCTCTCCTAAATGTTCTGCACGAATTGCACTCTCGGTCGTCATTAGCCGTAGGTCTTTCCCTCGTCGCGCTGGAATCCCAAACGCGCCACGCCCAGGCAAATCAGGCTGAACGCGATCAACACTCGCCAATGCGACCAACTCGATTCACCCTGGCCTGCGCCGAACACGCTCAACGCCAGTTGCGCCAGGTGGTACGGAGGGAGAAGATGCGCGATCTGCTGCACGATCCGCGGCAGAAAAATGATTGGAATCCACAGCCCGGAACAAAACGACAGCGGGAGATAAATGATGTTGATGATCGCTGGCGCAGAGTTCGGCCCGACAAAATATCCCAGAGCCAAACCCATCACGCAAAAGGGAAGGGAACCGGCCACCAGGATCGCGACCAGCTTTGCGGCGTCGACGAATGGCATATGTACGCCGCCAAACGAAACTCCCAGCACGAAAAGAAGCAGCACGACCACCAGGCTGAAGACCATGCTCTTCACAATCTTTGCGGCAAAGTACGCAAACGGAGGCATCGGGCTGGCACGCTTGACTTGCAGCCATCCGAGCCCGCGCTCCGCAGCCAGGGCTCCGGTAGTTCCAAACAGCGAAGCGCCGATGACGCCGAACGTGCCGTAGGTGGCGATGAGATATTTCGTCACATCCACGCCCCCAATCGATTGCCGGCCCATCACCAACCCGAAGAGCGTGTAGAACATGACCGGAAAACCAATCGTCGACAAGGTGTAAGCGCGAAGGCGGAGCGACTTCAAAAATTCATACTTCGCCTCTTTCCAGTAGATGACCGCGATGTTTCGGCCCGATCGCGTAGACGCGGGATTTATCGTGGTGATAGCAGTTGCCATGTCAGTCTCCTCGTTTCGCAGTGTCACTGGTTAAGGCCAGGAACGCTTCTTCCAATCCCGCGCTGGCCACCTCGATCCCCGAGAGTGAGGGATCGCACCTCAGCAATTCGCGCAACACGGGCTCGGCTTCCGCGGCTCGAATTTCCAGCCCATCGCGGTCCCGGCGAACGTCGATAACTCCCGGCAGGCGGAGCACGGTTGCAATATCAAGACGGCTGATGCAGCGAATGCGACGTCCCGCAGTTTTCGCCTTGATCTCATGAGGCGTGCCTTCAGCAATAATCTCGCCACGATTGATGACCACAACCCGGTCGGCTAAAGCGTCGGCTTCCTCCAGGTAGTGAGTCGTCAGCAGCACCGTCTTGCCTCGCGAAATCAGCTTACGAATCTCTTCCCACAACATGCGGCGGGCTTCGACGTCCAGACCAACTGTGGGTTCGTCCAGAAATAAAATGTCAGGATCGCCGCAAACCGCCAGCGCGAATAGTACCCGCTGCCGCTGGCCGCCGGAGAGTTCACCAAAGATCCTGTTCTGGATGTCTTGCAGACCCGCCAGCGCCAGAGTCTCGGCCATGGGCAGCGGGTTCGGATAGTAAGAAGAGAACAAGTCGATATGCTCGCGCACTCGCAGTGTCTCCGGCACTTTCGCCACTTGCAGCATGGCTCCGATGCGAGTCCGAACCTGTTCGTGGAGCGGGTTGCCCCCGAACACATTCACCGATCCTACCCCAGCTTTCGCCAACCCGAGAAACAATTTCACCGCTGTGGTTTTTCCTGCGCCATTCGGCCCCAGTAATGCGACCAGTTCACCCGCGCGGATGGAGAAGTCAACCGCCCGCAAAGCCTGCACGTTGCCAAAGCTCTTACTCACGCGCTCCAACCGTGCGACCACGGCCCCCCGAGATCGAACATCCTCAGTTAGAACGGTTTCCTGATAGGCTCCGATCATTTCGCCCCACCTCCAAATCAGAATCAATTCCTGACTGGACCCATGATCGGAAAATGTCGCCTTCGGCACCAGTAGAAATCATCACTGTCCCGCGGTGACAATTGTCACCCACCTGGCCCAATTGTCCGAATTGCGTAAAATCCCGCGACCCAGGCGAGAATCCCCTTGAGGTTCGATATAATCCCTCTTCGCTTGTGTTTACGCTCCTCTTTCCCGCAAACGCGTTTAAGTCTGCGCGACAGCTGTGAAGCGAACTTTTAATATTGGAAGCGTGTGCAAAACGTAATGCAAACAAGGCCCGGAGTTACCTTGGCAAGCCTGAGCGACGTGGGCTGCCAGCGCGAAAACAATGAGGATCGGTTCTCCTATTGGGAGCCCGACAGCGACGAGGAATTCTCGCGTAAGGGCCGTCTGGCAGTGGTCGCCGACGGCATGGGCGGCCACGAGGGTGGTCAGGAAGCAAGCCGGATCGCCGTCGAAGCCATCGAAGAAACCTATGCGGAGGCTACCGAGGGCGATCCCCAAACGCTTCTCGTGACCGGATTCCGCATTGCCCACGAACGCATCCAGGACTACGCCACCGTGCACCCCGAACTGCACGGCATGGGAACTACGGCCTCTGCAATTGCTATTCTTGATCGACGGCTTTACTACGCGCACGTTGGCGATAGCCGTCTCTATCGCGTACGCGCAGGCGCTATCTCACGCCTGACCCACGATCATTCTTACGTAGGTCGCCTGGTGGAAAGCGGCCTGCTAACGGCCGAAGAAGCTGAGATCCATCCCCAACGGCACATCTTGACCGCAGCGCTCGGAGCGGGGACGGAAGTCACGCCCGAGGTTCCCGCTCAACCCATCACCCTCCAAACAGGCGACACCCTGATTCTCTGTACCGACGGAATGTGGAGTCTCCTGACCGACGCCGAAATCGAGAGCGTTGTCACCGCGAATGCGCCTCTTCAAGCCTGTCGCCTGCTGGTCAAAATGACGAAGGACCGCGGCGGTCCGGATAACATCACCGTGCAAATCATACGATTGGGCTGAACAGATATTCCTATCGCCTCGTCGCGCAAAATCTCCGCCACTCGCCCTTGCGGGAAATCCAAGTCGAACAAAACACACCGCAATAAACCGGACGCAAACTGCAAAGCGATGCACATCTGCTACGCAGCCTAGTAGAGCGGTTCGATTAAGTCATTAAAAAGTCAGGGTGTTAGAGGAGTCAAAAGCGAAGCGCTTCCTGGCCATCCGCTTGCTAATGTCCTCTGATGTCAATAAACTCTATTACATCAATAGAGTTTGTGGCATAATTGCCAACGCTATGAAAATCTCGCAAAAAGGTCTCTACGCCCTGCAAGCCATGATGATGCTGGCCCGCCACTACAACCAGGGAGCCATTCGCATTCGCGACGTCGCTTATGAAGAAGCGCTGCCGGAAAAATTTCTGGAACTCATCCTGCTCGAACTCAAGAACGCTCGCATGGTGGAGAGCGTTCGCGGCGCCAAAGGCGGCTACCAGTTGCGGCGCGCTCCATCGGACATTCATCTCAGCGAAATCATCCGCCTCATTGATGGCCCGCTCGCTCCCTTTGGCGACGCCGAACAGCTTCGCAGTTTGATCGATCGCGACGCTGAGCACCGGGCGCTTTATCGCGTCTTCCTCGCGGTGCGCGATGCCGCCGCCAAGATTCTTGAACACACCACCCTGGCAGACATCATGAATGGAAAAGCGGCCGACCCCTCGAAGTCCGGAAAGCGACGGAAAAAGAAAGGTGAGCCTTCCACCGTTCTACCGATGGTTGTCCACGGGAATCCGGGCCAGCGATGAGTCGAAAAATCATCATTGCCGCGCTGGTTCTATTTGCTTTATCGCTTCCTGGTTTTTCTCAGACCGTGGTCCGAGTGGGCGCATTTCCGAACATCACCCACGCCCAGGCCATGGTTGGCAAAGCCAACGGAGCGTTCGAGAAAGCATTAGGACCAAACGCCAAGATTCAGTGGACAAGTTTTAACGCCGGCCCATCCGCCATCGAAGCGCTGTTTTCTGGCGCCATTGACATGACTTACATCGGGCCGAACCCCGCGATTGCCGGATACGTGCGCTCCAACGGGGAAGCGCTTCGCGTGGTCGCCGGCGCCGCCAGTGGCGGAGTCTCTCTGGTGGTACGCAACGATTCGGGGATCAACAAGCCGGAAGACTTTCATGGAAAACGCGTTGCCTCGCCGCAGTTAGGGAATACGCAGGATGTAGCGCTGCGCGCCTGGTTAAAAGCTCATGGCATGAAGTCGTCCGACAAGGGCGGCGACGTCCAGGTGATTCCGCTGGCAAATCCCGATCAGCTGACGCTGTTCTTGCAGAAGCAACTCGACGCTTCGTGGGCTCCGGAACCATGGGCCACACGCCTGATTCATGAGGGGAATGCACACATGTTCCTCGACGAACGCGATCTCTGGCCGCAGCGTGAATTCGTGATTACGCATTTGATTGTGAGCACCAAGTTCTTGCGCGAACATCCCGACGTGGTCAAGAAGTGGATCGCAGCGAACGTTGATCTTACCGATTGGATCAATGCACACCAGGCAGAAGCCAAAACCATCCTCAATCAGCAACTGCAAAAAGAGACGGGCAAAGCTCTCTCGCCCGCAGTTCTGGATGAGGCCTTCGGCCGGCTGCAAGTTACTTACGATCCGCTGCGAAGTTCGCTGCTCACTTCGGCGCACTCCGCTTATGACGCCGGTTTTCTGGGAAAACAGATGCCTGATTTATCCGGGCTGTACGACCTCACTCTCTTGAATCAGGTTCTGGCCGAAAAAGGAAAAAAGGCAATTCAATGACACCCAATCCAGCGGTTCAAGCTTCCCAGACCGATCATCACCGTGCATTGCGCGCCAACGTAATTCGTGCCAAGGCCCCCGCTCCAGCACTGGTCACGACGCGTCACGCCCACGCTGCAGGAATTCCCAAAGTTTCTTTGAAGGGGCTGTCGCTGAGCTACAAGACGAACGACGGATCGCGTCTGCTTGCTCTCGACAACATTAGCCTGAAGGTGAAGCCCGGCGAGTTTCTCTGCATTGTCGGACCCTCCGGCTGCGGAAAATCCACGCTCCTGCATCTGATCGCCGGTCTCCATGCAGGCGACCTCCGGCCAAGTGCTGGTGGATGACAAGGTCGTTCAGGGCGCGGGCACCGATCGCATTCTCATCTTTCAGGAACTTGGTCTTTTTCCCTGGCTTACCGTGGGGCAGAACGTTGAATTTGGCATGAAGATGAAAGGCATCTCGAAAGCTGAGCGCCAGGAAAAAACTCAGTACTACCTGCAACTGGTGCACCTCTTGCAGTTCAAAGACAGCTACACTCACCAACTTTCCGGCGGGATGCGGCAACGCGTCGCCCTTGCCAGGGCCCTGGCAACAGAGCCGGACGTGCTACTGATGGATGAGCCTTTCGCCGCTCTCGATGCCCAAACCCGCGACCTGTTGCACGACGAACTGGAGCGCATTTGGGCCGAAACTGGTCGCACCATTATTTTCGTCACGCACAACGTGCGCGAAGCGGTGCGGCTTGCCGATCGCGTCGCCCTGCTGACCTTCCGCCCAGGGCGTGTGAAGCGGGAATACCATATCGATCTGCCGCGCCCGCGAGTGCTCGAAGATATGACGGTTGCCAAGAGTGCACGCGAGATCCTCGATGATCTGCGCGAAGAGATTAACAAGTCCCTGGCGGAACAATACGGCTCGCAAGAGGTGCGGGCGTGAAGCGTTTTGCCAGACAAGCAATCTTCTACGGCGTTCTCGTCGGCCTCTGGCTCCTGCTGGCCAAGCTCAAAATATGGCCACCCTACGTGTTCCCGACTCCGCAAGGCGTTCTGGAATCACTGCATGCTGGGTTCGTAGATCACAGCTTTTGGATTGCCATCGCCGTCAGCATGAAACGCATGTTGCTTGGCTACAGTTTGTCCGTGATTCTTGGCATGGTGCTTGGGCTTGGGTGTCGCCAGCAATAAATTTCTGGAAGAGACTTTGGGCGGCCTCCTCGTCAGCTTGCAAAGCTTGCCCAGTATTTGCTGGCTACCGCTGGCCGTCCTGTGGTTCGGACTTACCGAGAAAGCAATTCTTTTCGTCGTGGTCATGGGATCGCTGCTCTCCGTCACCATCGCGATGGAAACGGGCCGCCAGCAGATGCCGAAAATCTTCGGCATGGCCGGCCGTAACCTGGGAGCCAGCGGATTCAAACTCTTCTGGTACGTGCTCTTGCCCGCGAGCTTGCCTTACATCGTTTCTGGCCTGAAACAAGGATGGGCTTTCGCTTGGCGCTCTCTGATCTCCGGCGAAATGATTTTTGTGAGCCTGGGCTTGGGGCAATTGCTAATGATGGGCCGCGACCTTAACGATATGAGTCAGGTCATTGCGGTCATGATCCTGATCATCGCTATCGGTTACATCGTGGATGGTTTAGTATTTCGCACCGTGGAACGGCGCCTACAGCAGAAATGGGGATTGGCGCCCGCATGAGTTCTATGTACTTTTCGTCTTTAAAAAAATAGCTCGAACGAGCAAAAAACAAATAGGAGCGTCGAAAGTCAATGAAAGCAACCAAAACAGCGGCATTTATCCCGAGTATCCCTATGATACTAGTGGTTATTCTTGCCCTGTTGACAACCGCCACCGCGCAAACCGGCAGTTCAACCACAACCAGCGCCAAAAAGCGCACAACCGCCGCACCCGTCACCGCGCAGGAAGTCCAGGACTTGAAACAGGCTGTAGCCGCGCAGCAGCAGCAGATCAAGCAGCAAAACCAGTTAGTGGATCAATTGCGGTCGCAGTTGCAACAACTCGTCGACGCCACGCAACAGGCCAATGCCAATGCGCAAAAAGCGCAAAGCAGTGTGGATCAGGCTGCCAGCGCCGCCACCCAGGCGCAACAGTCGGCTACCGACGCTCAGAAGGTTGCCGAGCAAGCTTCCGCAAATCTGGCGGAGACCAAAGCGGCTTTGGCTGCGGTGTCCACCAAGACGCAGGACGAGGACCGTCAAATCAGCGCGCTGCAAGCTCTGGTCGGACGCTTCCGCTTCAGTGGCGACGTCCGGGTGCGCGGTGAGTCCTACAATCAGGACGGTGTTCCCGACCGCAACCGCGCCCGCATTCGCGTCCGCTTCGGAGTCGATGGACAGTTGAACGAAGATTTCATCGCAGGCTTTGCCCTGGCCACAGGATCCCTGGGCGATCCTTCCAGCAGCAACGAGACCTTGACCAACGTCTTCGAGCGCAAGACCATCGGTCTGGACCGGGGATTCATCACCTACAATCCCGTCGCCCATCACTGGCTCTCTCTGACCGGAGGAAAATTTGCCTACACCTGGCAACGGACATCGGTAACCTTCGATCCCGATATCAACCCGGAAGGTTTCAACCAGAAAGCTTCCTTCGATTTCTCCGGCCCGATCAAGAACTTCACGGCGCAGGCAATTGAACTTCTGTACAGCGAAGCCAACGGCAAGCCGGGAATTCCATCTCAGGATTCCTATGCGATCGGCGGCCAGGTGTCGGCCCGGGTGCAATTCGGCCCGTGGACGGCCACTCCTTCCTTCACCACACTCAAGTGGAATCGTCCTGACGCCATTTTGCAGGAGAGTGCATTTGCCGTCGCCGCCACCACCACCGGCGCAGCTGCGACTGCCACCAATCCGGCGGTCGGGCCATATCCCGTACCCGGCGAGGGACAAGGTTGCGCCAAGGGCACAAGTCTGCCTGCATTCGCACCTTGCGCATTCGCTCCCAATGGCATGACCAATGCCACCTACGTCGATTCGAAAGGTGTGCCTCACTTCTACTCGGGTTTCAACTACGCCGACTTCATCATCAACAACCAATTGCAAACGGGACTCAAGCGCTTACCCCTGAACTTGATGCTTGAATTCCTCGACAACCTCGATGCCGAAGCCCATCCTCTCGACACCAAGGGTCACGTCATCACAAGCATTGGAAGTCAGAACAAAGAGTACGGCTTTGACTTCAGCGCAGGCCAGGTCAAGAACAAGAATGACTTTCAACTGGGCTACGCTTGGTATCGCGAGGAACAGGATGCGGCGATCGCCTCGTTTGTGGAAAGCGATCAGCGCGCTCCCACCAACATCTTGCAGAACCGCATTTACGCACTCTGGAAGCTTCGATCCAACACCGTCGCCGGTTTAACCTGGTGGCGTGGTCGCGCTCTCAATACCAACCTGGAGAACAACGTTGCGCTGTTCAACAATTACAGCAGTGTAGCCACCATCTCCAAACCCGGACAGCAGGAGCCTTACTTGAACCGCCTGCAGTTCGACCTGATTTACACCTTCTAAGCTTTCACGATCTTGGGTGGAGTTGCTCCTCCCCTGAGGCCCTCCGGGCAGCCGAGACACCACGCCTCGGCTTGTCCGGAGGTTTTTTGCGCTTAGGGCCTCCTTCAATGGCCACGCTCATCAGATCTTGCATCTCAGAGCTGGCTATATCTGGAAGGGGTAGCCGCTCCCATCTGGTGAAAGGAACCGATTCTGCTACCCATCCATTTGGGAGTAAGTGGTAAGCTAATAAAGTACATGCGACGATTTAGTATGTCGTTTATAATCAACACGTTGCGCGGCTTGTTGTCGACGCTGAATAACGCGCAACTATTTTTCCAGGGGTGGGTTTGAATCCCTAGCCACAACGTCCACCCGATGAATCGGGAAACGAAATCGTAGGAAATTCCATATTTAAGGAGAACGAGATTATGAAAAACCTGACAAAGATGACGTTGTTGAGCGCGGCCTTGGCTGCGTTCCTACTCCCAAGCAGCGCACAGACTACGACCGATCCGTCCACCCAGACTGGTACGCCGACGACGGCAGCCCCCTCGGGAAGCCCCAGCACCGCGGCGCCAAACCCCAGCACCGTTGCGCCACCGCCCAAGACCGGTCGGACGATCAATCAAAACAAGACCAACCAAGACAATCGCATTGCGAACGGCGTGTCCAACGGTTCGTTGACTGCCGGCGAAGCGCAGTCCCTGGACAAGAAGGAAGGACAGATCAACCAGGAAGAGCGCACCATGAAAGCTGACGATAACGGCCATCTGACCTCTGCCGACAAGGCCGCTCTGCAACAGCAGCAGAAGCAGGTCTCGAACCAGATTTACAAGGACAAGCACAACTCCTTCAACCAGAAAACTCCGAAGAGTGGAATTGGCAAGACCGAAGAAGCCCAGCAGGACAAGATCGCACAGGGCGAGAAGAGCGGCCAGTTGAGCGCGGGCGAAGCTACCAAGCTGGAGAACCAGGAAAAGTCGATCAACGCCGAACGGCATCAGGACCTCGAGGCCAACGGTGGCAAGCTGACCAAGTCGGAACAGCAACAGATCAAGCAGCAACAGAAGCAAGTCAACAAGAACATCTACAAAGACAAACACAACCACGTGAAACGCTAGATTGAACAAACGCTAGATTCAACCTGGGTAGGAAACGCCTCCGGCGAAAGCCGGGGGCGTTTTCTTTTGGACGGAATGAATCGAATAGCGCAGAAAGCTTGCCGGTGTTCCAATGTTCCACGTGGAACATAGCGTCGTGACAGTAGCGGGCATGTGCTATCGGGCATACAATGGTGTCATGACAGACAAACGTAAGAAAGCAAAGCGGCGAAAGGCTGGAGCACAGCCAGGGAGAGTGAGCCGTCTGCGGGCTTCGATTGAGGACGACCTGGGGTTGCTGGCGGATGAAGATACGGGCGGCGAGTCGCGCTGGAACCGTCCGCGCAGGCAGAGGATCTCGTTGCGGGTGGATATCGAGGTACTGGACTGGTTCAAGTCAAAAGGCCCAGGCTACCAGCCGCGAATCAACCGGATCCTGCGACAAGTGATGATCGAGGGTAAGAAACGCGGGAAGAAAGATAAAGCGATGGAACTCTCCACTCAAGTCAAAAGCAGGCTTGAGCGGGCCTCCCGCATGCCGTAGAAACACGGTAATCGAGTATTTCGCCGCTTGACCTGCGGACAGTCCCTAAATGACGGGACCGCCATTACTTGCACGTTGACAAACTAACGGAACAGAGGACATCTGCAAGTCAGCCGTAGCCAGACGAAAAGAACGAGGTGACGCTGCAAAAACGACCTTATCCGCCCCGGCCTTTCGCAATTTCTAAATAACGATTTCCCAAACACGACTTCGTGCTTTAGGCTCGCCAGAATTTGATCAATCGTTGGCTTCATTTACTGAGTTGATCTTTGCCTCGTGCAGTACTTACGATCAAAAGCTGGGCGGGTGCGCCAATCTGCCACTCTGCTGACTCGCCGTGACTGTTTCTTGTCGGCTATCGGATTTTCACATTCAGGTGTACCGGAAATTGGATTGTACCGGACGGTTGAAGCTATCGGGCCATTTCACTCACAGCCCCCCAATGAGTGTAATGGCGATTTTTCGGCAACCTTCTTCAAGCACCGCTGGCTTCGGTTCATCCATGAATGGATCAGTAGATTTTGGGATATGTCGGACAAGACTGCCCCAGTCGCTTTACGGGGCTGACCTCATTGGCTGCTCACGCCGCCAGATGACGAGTCCGGGGGATCCCAGCGCGAGTGCGCCCAACACCGCCGACTCGGGTGTCGGCGTGGTTCGAGATGACGGAATGGTCTGCTTCACGCTCAGCTCATCCACCGCTCCTTTGGTCCCGCGTGCGATGACGGGTTTGCGCCCGATGGAGTGGGTAGGCTTCGAACTATGCACGCTCGCTTGCGCCGGCTCCGAACATTGGCCCGCTCGTATGGCAGCGTTTGGAGTGCTCTCATAGCCGTAGCCCTCAATGTCCATGGTTCCCCTTTTTCCGTCTGTGCGCGATTTAAACGCTACCTTGATCCGCACCCAGCCATAGTGACTTTCTCCAGCCACGCCAAACTTGAATCCAACATAGTTGACCTGCCCAAACTGAAGATTGCCTTTGTGGTGATTAAACGTGCCATTGCCCAGAGGTCCGAAAGTGAACAGCATTCCGTAGGATGGCCCTTTGGCAAAATTCCCGCCTGGCCCGATACTTGCACCAGAGCGTACATCGGCCGGAAGATTATTCTCTCCGAGCAACGGCGTTGCTCCCGCCCAATTGGGAACGAAAAAACCGCGATTCCACCAACCAAAAATTAACGACGACACATTGTTGTAGGTTTCGGCGATGTTAAACGGCGGGACTCGCTGATGAGCTGGATTGAGGGCGTAGGTGCCGGTTCCTACCAAGTCAATGTGGAGTTTCTTGCACACGGGAGCAGCGTCAACTGGAACCGAGCACGCGAGTATCGCGACTCCAGCGGCGCCTGCCGCCCGCGCGTAACTGTTAAGGCGGCGGTGCAGTTCTTCGGGCAACTCGCGGGACGTCTTCCACTTCGTGGAGTTTGTCGCTGAACGGTTTGCGCCTGAGTCCATGACGATCTCCCTTCGTTCTCTTGGATTCCGATCAGGGTTGCCAAAACAGATATGCCGCTCCGGTGGAATCACTAATCACAGGAACTCCCGCCACTACGGTATGGCCTTCAACGGCTACGGACGAACCCATTCCGGCGCTGAACTTGGCGTCTGAACCTACCAGTCGGGTCTTACTGGAATCAGTCGCCCAGCCGCTCTTCGGTTTGACGAAAACATAAACGGCTCCGCCGCCAAAATTTTGTCCGTGGGACATATAAGGAACTCCGGCAATCGCGATGTTGTCATCGAGAGCCACCGAGAATCCGAGGGCCGCCACCCCATCGTCAACCGTGGTCAACTTGGCGGACTCATTCATGTCCACCCAGCCATACGGCTCGACGTAAACATACGCCGCGCCACTACCGTTATGGGACTTGCTGACGGCGTAGGGTGCACCACCTAACACGATATTGCCATCCGCGGCAGCCGAGTTACCAAGGATTGGTTCGGCCCGCCATCCGAGGCGGTCAGCTTCGCAGTCTGAGTGACATTCGACCAGCCGCCGACCGGCTTGGTGAAAACGTAGATAGCGCCTTGCGCCTGATTCACGCCAATAGCGGCCAACGGGGCTCCGGCGACGACAGTGTTGCCGGAAATGGAGGCGGAATAGCCCAACTGGTCACCGGTCTGACCATCCGTCGCCGCCAGTTTTGCAGTCTCGGTTCCGTTGACCCATCCTCCCACCGGTTCACGAACACATATGCCGCTCCCGGTGTCGTAAAGGGATTGGAACCAGGGGCCCCCGACACTATCGCGTTGCCGCTGAGCCAGATCGAGGTTCCCAGCGCATTGCCGGTGGCCCCATCGGAGGCCGTTAGTTTGGCTGTCTGCGTCAACGTCCCACTCATCCGCCCGCAGGCTTAACAAACACGTACACCGCTCCCGGCCCGTCGCTGCACCACCAGGCGTTCTGAGACTCTCCCACCACGATCGTATCGCCGCTGATCGCGACTGACGCTCCGAAAGTGCACCCATTTCCGCCGGAAGGGATCAGCGTCGCCGTCTGAGTCATATTTCGCCAACCGCTCTTCGGCTTGATGAAAATTAATGCTTGACCCGGGTCAGTCTGCCCAATCACAACCGTCTCGCCGTTGACGGCAACGGATGTGCCAAAGAAAAGCCCTGATTGACCGTGGGAGATATTCAGCTTAGCCATTTGCGCCCAGGGTTTCGCACGGGCAGCAGCGTTGACGGCAACGGCGAACAGACCGAAGACCAGGAACGAGGCAAAGATATGAGGAACGCACAAAGCTTATGGACACGGGTGCCGGATACGAGCGCATCCTTGCTTACGCGTTGGTGAACCGAATTGGAAAGATTGGAAGCCGTCCCAGTGAGCCGTTTCATGAGGCACTCCTCTGTCCCGGTCGTTTCCGATCATCACGTGTACGGGGCGTATATACTCGCCTCCGGCAGGATACACCAAAGCCAACACTCCCGCCCCGCACTAGCCACACGGCTGTAATGATGAGCCCTTCGTGGACCGACTAACAAAACTTGGCAGGTGTTCTAGGGGGTTGGGAAAGCGGCTCACTAACTCCCCGCCAAGTGGAACATCATCTTGCCTCCGATCCAATCGGCCGGATTTTGAATCCGCCTTGCGGACGTCGGATAGAGAAGGTGCACTCTGTGGATTTGAGGAATAGAGTCGGGGACTTTACCCGGCCTTGCTCATCAAGGCATTTCACACATTCAGGCTTTAGTGTAATAGCGCATTTCGAATTGATCCTAAGGGCATCAGTGGGAGTAGAGTCAACTGTCTCTATCCCAGATGGGATGAGAAGGCCGGTCTCGGGCGGGATGCTGTAGGCTCCCAAATTATCGACGCGCTCGAAGCGCAAGAGATAAAGGAGACCGGCAATGAAGAAGACTAGCACTGCAGCGGTAAAGGCGACGAAGAATTTTTCTCAACGGAAGTTAACCATCGGTTTGGATCTGGGGGATCGTTCGAGTTGGTATTGCCTGCTGGACGAGGCGGGGGACGTGCTGCTGGAACAGAAACTGGGCACGACTCCGAAGGCGATGCGGGAGGGGTTCGGAGCGATACCGCGTTGTCGGATCGCGCTGGAAACCGGGATGCACTCTCCGTGGGTGAGCCGGGTGCTGACGGAGTTGGGGCATGAGGTGATCGTGGCGCACGCGCGCAACGTGCGGCTGATCGGAGAGAGTCGAAAGAAAGACGATCGGCTGGATGCGCGAACCCTGGCGCGGTTGGCGCGGATCGATCCGCAGTTGCTGTGTCCGGTGAAGCATCGCAGCGCGCAGGCGCAAGCGGATCTGACGGTGATCCGGGCGCGCGCCGGGCTGGTGCGTTCGCGGACCGCGCTGATCAACACGGCGCGGGGGCTGGCGAAGTCCTACGGGGAGCGGTTGCGTGGGTGTGCGCCGCGGAAAGTGAATCCGGAAAAAGCCCAGGGGCTAAGCCCGGAGCTGCAAGCGGCGCTGGCACCGCTGCTGGCAGCGAGCGAGGCGCTCAGCGAACGGATTCAGGAATACAACCAGCAGATCGCGAAGATCGCCAGGGAAAGTTATCCGCAAGTGGCGCGGCTGGAACAGGTGAAGGGAGTGGGGACGCTGATCGCGCTGACGTTCTTGCTGACGCTGGAGGATGCGCATCGCTTTCGCAAGAGCCGCGACGTGGGTTGTTATGTGGGATTGCAGCCGGGACGGCGGAACTCGGGGCAGAGCGAACCGCAGATGCACATCAGCAAGGAGGGTGATCCGTATCTGCGCACGCTGCTGGTGCAGGGTGCGCACCACATTCTGGGTCCGTTTGGAGTAGACAGCGATCTACGGCGCTGGGGCTAAAACTGGCGGAGCGTGGTGGGAAGAATGGGAAGAAGCGAGCGGTGATTGCGACGGCACGAAAGCTGGCAGTCTTGCTGCATCGGTTGTGGGTAAGCGGAGAAGCCTACGAACCGTTGCACAACAGCAACCCGGCAGCGTTGCCGGCAGCGGCATAAAGTCAAAACCGTTCTTTGAATGGAAAAGCAAAAGCCCAAAGCCGAGTTCCGGTGACTGCGTCAATGGCCTGGCCCACTTCCATCGTGAGATGGAAAGAGGTCGACAATCAGGTGGCAGCACCGACTGAAACGAGAACACCCAACTTGCACCGAGCGAATAAAAAACGCTCATCGAAGAGTGCGGATGGAAGGGTGGCGACAGGGGCCACTCGGCAGGGGAAAGAGCGAAATGATTCACCAAAACCAAGAAGAATCGACTTGACTCCGACCGGCCTTCTCATGGAAGGCCATTGCACTCAAAACCCC
>CAVYSX010000004.1:0-96637 GCA_963771285.1 uncultured Acidobacteriota bacterium | reverse complement strand
CTAGAACGGCTTACGGCTTATTACTTCGCTGTCATGGATGAAAAACTGCGCGGCGCATTGATTCGAGCCGCAGATCACTGGAATCAAGCCCGCGAGTTGTTTGCGTGTGATCAGGCCCAGCGTGCCGCACTCAGGACAGGAAAGCACGGCCCAATACGGATCGTCTTTTTCTCCGACACGGCCCGCATTCTCCAGCACGAAGATGGTGCCGGGGAGCATCTGTTCGGGGATCCATTGGCTGAGGACATCCAGTTCTGCAACCATCTCGCCTCCTTAAGTTCGGCCAAACTGTAATTCGGCTAAACGATGCCGGGCCATCCCGCGTTGAACGAAACCTGCTATGAAGCCTGCCTTGCTCGGTGGATCGAACGCACATCGCTGCTGCTATTTTTTTTCGCGCGAAGGTCGGCGCGCACCTGGCGCACAGTGTCGCTAAGACAAATCGTCAGCATCGGCTGGCGCGAATTCTTCAAGATGTCCACAATCTGCCGCGGCGAAGTTTCAAGATAAAGCGTCTTGCCGTCCGTAAGCAGATGGTAATCCGAAGCTCCGGTGACGGTCTCCGCCAATCGCTTGCTGAACTCTTTTTGCAGAAAACGTACGACTTTGCGCACCCGTTGCAGCGAGAATCCCCGGCTGCGCAATTCGCAGATCACCGCAACCTCGGCGAGATCTTCCATGGAATACAGCCGGCGATGCCCTTGCCGGGCTGGAACCACGATGCCGCGCTCGTCCCACCATTGCAGCTGCCGGGCGGTAATTCCGGTGAGCGCAATCACATCCCGAGATGTAAAGGGTTGCTGCATGTTATGGCTCTAAATGTTTCAAACAATTGCAAAGTTAAATGTTTGGAACATTTTAGGCCGGAAGGGGCGAGTGTCAACTGTGGATTTCGTGGCACAGTATTGACTAGAGGAGTTCCCCGCGCTTTAACCGCCGCCAACGAAATGCACAATCTCGAGCTGGTCGCCGTCGGCCAGATTGGTCTTCGACCACAAATCGCGGGACACGATGTCACGGTTCAGCTCGATCGCAACCCGATCCGATTTCATCCCCAACTGCTCAACCAGGGCGGTAAGCGTGAGGGGAGGGTTGAAATTGCGGGCTTCGCCATTAATTACCAGATTCATCGCAATAGATTCTCACAAGGTGACGCGGGTGAAGGCAAGTCTCTGCGAGCTCAAGAGCTTTTACCACAGAGTACACAGAGGTCACACAGCAGAAACGCTTCTTAGGCTTCTACTTTGCGCAGATGAAATTTGCGGGTCGCAGTGCGGCCGGAGTAATTGGCCTGCACCAGCACCGCGGAATCGGGAAGCGCAGCTTCGTCAACGTCAATTCTCATCTCCGCATCGCCATCGGAACCGGTGGTCACCTGGGTATAGAAAGGGGCCGCGTCCGGACGGGCAAAGCGAACCGTCAGTCGCGCACCTTCCACCGCCGTTCCACCCTCGGTCACGCGCAGTCGCAGGATCAAATTGCGTTCGGCATGAACGGAGCCGGCATTGAGCCAATGCACGTCGAGTTCTTTAATCGCCGCCAGCGACTCTGGCGCAAAACTATCGAGCACGCTGTCCAACCGGCCGTCGCGAATCGAGTCAAGCACCAGGCGATGCTGGTCGCGTAGAATTTGTTCCTTCTGCTGGTCAGCGAACCCGGACTCGGCGGCCTTATCGGCGTACGAGATGGCACGCTTGCCCACACATCGTCCGCGCACGAAGACCTGAGTTTGCAGCAGCAGTTCGTTTTCACGCGCTTCACTCTGCACGTGATAAACCGTGCCGTCGTGCTTCACGTCGGTATTAAAGCCAAAGATCATGCGATCCTACTCAAGTGCACAGCACTCCTATGCTACGCAGAATCGGAACCTACCACGTTAAAAACCTGTAACAAAGTGGCGCAGTCGCTTGACACTCGTAACCGCGAAACTTACTCTAGAATGTTTAGTTAATGCTTGGCGCGAATTATATATACCTCTTCCTATGCCAGACAATTACTTCGTTCGTTACCTGCCCTTGCTGATTCATTTCATGGTAGCAGGTGCTCTGGCGACTGCCATAGTAACGCTTTCCTGGCTCATCGGTTACCGTCGGCCGACGCGCGCCAAAATGTCTCCGTATGAATGCGGCATGACCCCGGTGGGAGACGCTCGCGAGCGCTTCTCTGTGAAGTTCTACCTGGTGGCCATACTCTTCATTTTGTTCGATGTGGAAGCGGTGTTCCTGTATCCCTGGGCGGTCATCCTGCGTCAGCTCAAGATGTTTGGATTCTGGGAGATGCTGGTGTATATCGGCATCGTTCTGGTGGGCTTCTTTTATGTCTGGAAAAAGGGCGTCCTGGATTGGGGCACTCCGTCCACTCGAAGAGGTGAAGTTTAGTGCCGTTGACTCCGGCCATTACCGACCTGGAAGCGCTGAAAGATCACCCGGCGGTGGCGCGACTGCGTTCGTGGAGTGTGTCCGCCGTCGAAGGTGCCAAGTTCGATCATGACGAAATGACGATTTACATCGAGCGCTGTTCGATTCGCGATGCCTGCGTTATTTTGCGCGACGATCCCGGTTGCCAGTTTAACTATTTGGCGGATGTGACCTGCGTGGATTGGTACCCTTCCCAACCGCGTTTCGAAGTCGTCTATCACCTGCTTTCGATTCCGAACAAGGAACGGGTTCGGCTGAAGGTTCGCTTGGATGGAGACAGCCCAGCCTTGGAGTCGGTGACGTCGGTGTGGCCCGGTGCGAATTATTTCGAACGCGAAGTTTTCGATTTGTTTGGAATCCGATTTAATGGGCATCCTTATTTGAGGCGGATCCAGATGCCGGAGGATTGGGAAGGCCATCCCCTGCGCAAAGATTACCCGGTGGAGGGCTACCGCTAAATTTCGTTATGGCGCACATGATTTCCACGCCCGAGCTTGAACCCGGTCAGGACCGGACCATGATCCTGAACATGGGGCCGCATCACCCGTCCACCCACGGAGTGTTGCGGCTGATCCTTGAGATCGACGGCGAAACTGTGATCCGGATGATGCCGGACATTGGGTATCTGCACACCGGGATTGAAAAAACTTGCGAAGCCAAGTTTTATCAGCAGGTGGTGCCGCTGACGGATCGCATCGACTATCTGTGCCCGATGACCAACAATCTCTGCTACGCGTTGGCGGTGGAGAAACTGCTCGGGCTGGAGATTCCTCCCAAAGCGCAGTGGCTGCGGGTGATGATGAACGAGTTGACGCGCATCAACTCGCATCTGGTGTGGCTGGGCACGCACGCCATGGATATTGGTGCGCTGACGGTCTTTCTGTACTGCTTCCGCGAGCGCGAAGATATTTTGCGGCTGTTCGAGGCCATCAGCGGACAACGCATGATGACTTCGTACTTCCGCATTGGCGGAGTGGCGCTGGAGCCGCCGCTCGGATTCTTTGACCGCGTGCGGGATTTTGCCAACCGTTTCCCTTCCAAGGTGGATGAGTACGAAAATCTGCTGACGGGAAACCCCATCTGGACGATGCGCACCAAAGGCGTGGCGCGGATTACGGCGGAGGATGCCATCGCGCTGGGCGCCAGTGGACCGACATTGCGTGGATCCGGCGTGGATTTCGATCTCCGGCGTGACATGCCTTACTCCGGGTATGAGAATTTCAAATTCAAAGTGCCGGTCGCGCAGGAAGGCGACGTTTTTGCCCGCTACATTTGCCGGGTCGGCGAACTGCGCGAGTCGATTGCCATCGTAAAGCAGGCGCTCGACGGCATGCCCGAAGGCCCCATCAAAGCCGATGCCCCCAAGGTTGTACTGCCCGACCGGGAAAAGATGAAGACGCAGATGGAGGCGCTCATCTATCACTTCAAAATTATCACCGAGGGCTTTGCGGTTCCGGCGGGAGAGGTTTACCAGGCAGTGGAATCGCCGCGCGGAGAGATGGGCTACTACATCGTGAGTGATGGCACCGCGAAGCCTTATCGTGTACACATGCGTGCCGCTTGCCTGGCGAATTTGCAGCTGTTGCCATCGATGTGCGAAGGCCGGTTGCTGGCAGACGTGGTGGCGGCGATTGGCAGCATTGACATTGTGCTCGGACGAAATCGATCGATAGATTGAGTAATTTGGAAATTGGGTAATCGGGTAATTGAATTCCGAGGTTTGGAATGGGTACACAGCCCGAGCAACTCAGAGAACGCACAAAGGCTTTTGCGTTGCGGGTGATCCGACTGTTTCGATCGCTGCCCTTTAAACCGGATGCGCAGGTTCTGGGCAAGCAGTTGTTGCGTAGTGGAACATCAGTCGCCGCAAACTACCGGGCGGTTTGTCGCTCGCGGTCGAAGGCAGAGTTCGTAGCGAAGATTGGCATCGTTGTGGAAGAAGCTGACGAAGCCGTTCTATGGCTGGAATTATTGGCGGAATCTGGCATTGTAAGGCAGGAGAAAACGAACGAACTGCTGGCGGAAGCGCGTGAGTTGACGGCGATCTTTACGGCGTCCCAACAAACAGCCCGCGGTCGCAGCTAGGATCCAATTACACAATTACCAGATTGCCCAATTACTCAATGTCGAGATGAGGTTTTCAGATCAATTCGAAGCGCGCTTCGCGGAGATGCTGACGCATTATCCGACGAAGCGGTCCGTCCTGGTGCCGACGCTGCTCTATGCCCAGGACGAAACGGGTTATCTAAGCGACGAAGTGGTTCATGAGATTGCTACCCGGCTGGATTTGACCGATCTTGAGGTGAGCAACGTGATCAGCTACTACTCGATGCTGACCACCAAGCCTCGCGGCAAATTCAACGTGCAAGTATGCACCAACATTGCCTGCCTGTTGCGCGGCGGTGAACAACTTCTCGATCACTGCAAGAAAAAGCTGGGCATCGGACACAAAGGCACGACGCCCGATGGAATGTTCACGCTGGAAGAAGTGGAGTGCATCGGCGCCTGCAGTTGGGCTCCGGCAGCACAGGTGAATTACGATTTCCACGAGAACCTGACGACGGAGAAGTTCGATAAAGTGCTCGACGGATATCGCAAGAGTTGAGAAATTGGGTAATCGGGTAATTTCGCAACTACCCGATTACTCAATTACTTAACTACAAATTGCCAGATGATTCTCGTCTCCCATCCCGACGAAGTGAAGGTCGTCTCCAAGCGCTTCGGAAAAGGTGCGACCAACATCGATCGCTACCTCGAGCTTGACGGCTACAAGGCCGTCCAGAAAGCCTTGAAGATGCAGCCCGACGAGATTGTGAATCTGGTCAAAGACTCGGGTCTACGCGGGCGCGGCGGCGCGGGATTCAACACTGGCATGAAGTGGTCGTTCGTGCCCAAGCAGTCATCGAAACCTAAATATATTTTGTGTAACGGCGATGAGAGCGAGCCAGGCACCTGCAAAGACCGCCTGATCTTCGAGCACGATCCCCATGCAGTGATTGAAGGCGTGGTGATCGCGGGGCTTTCCGTTGGGGCGCACGCTGGCTACATTTATGTGCGCGGCGAGTATCGCTATCTGCTGGAAATCATGCAGAAGGCGATTAAAGACGCCTACGCGCGCGGCTTTCTCGGTAAGAACATTTTCGGCAGCGGCTACGACTTCGAAGTGTACTGGCACGGAGGTGCCGGTGCTTACGAGGTCGGCGAAGAATCTGCACTGATGGAATCACTCGAAGGCAAACGCGGAATTCCACGCATCCGGCCTCCTTTTCCGGCCGTGGTGGGACTTTGGGGCGGACCCACCGTCATCAACAATGCCGAGACCCTGGCCAGCGTTCCGCATATTATTCTGGGCGGAGCGGAGTGGTTTTCCAAGCTGGGCCCACCGAAGAACGGCGGCACGCGGCTGTTCTGCTTGAGCGGGCACGTGAATCGTCCGGGCGTGTACGAACTGCCCATGGGCTACAACCTGAAGAAGATGATTTACGACGTTGGCGGAGGAATTCCCAACGGTCGCAACTTGAAAGCGGTGGTTCCCGGCGGTTCCAGTTGCCCGGTATTGACGGCTTCAGAAATTGACGTCTCCATGGACTTCGATTCCATGATGAAAGCCGGCACTATGCTGGGCTCGGGCGGCGTCGTAATGGTCGACGACACCACCTGCATGGTGAAATTCGCGCTGCGCATCATGAAGTTCTACCAGCACGAAAGCTGCGGCTGGTGCATCCCCTGCCGCGAAGGCACGGATTGGCTGAAGAAAACCCTGACGAGGTTTCACGCCGGCGCCGGAGTAAAAAAAGACATCGACAACATTCAGTATCTCTCGGAGAACATGCTGGGACGCACTTTCTGCCCGCTAGGCGACGCGGCAGCCATGCCCATGATCTCCATCATAAAAAAGTTTCGCAAGGAGTTCGAAGATCACTTGGAAGGCAAACCGTGCCCGTTTGAAACGGCCGGCGTGAGCGAACGAGTAGCAGTAATGGCGTAGAACCAGGTCATTGGTCGTAGGTCAGCCGAGACCCGCGAACCACCAGCGACCGAAGACGAACCACCAACGACGACTTATGGCTGACGTAAACATCACGGTAGACGGCAAAAAGGTAACAGCCCCCGCAGGGACTCTGCTGATCGAAGCCTGCAAAGCCGCAGGCATCGAAGTGCCCTCATTCTGTTACTACCCGAATCTTTCGTTGCAGGGTGCTTGCCGGATGTGTTTGGTGAAGGTTGAGAAGATGCCGAAGCTGCAAACCGCATGTACTACGGTGGTTGGCGAAGGCATGATCGTGACGACCGAGAGTGATGAGATTCGCCAGGCACGCAAGAGCATGGTGGAGTTGCTGCTGGGAAATCATCCGCTGGACTGCCCGGTCTGCGATGCGGGCGGCGAGTGCGAATTGCAGGACATGACGTTCTCGTACGGCGCGGCCGAGTCGAAGTACATCGACACCAAGAATCATAAGGAAGAGCAGCAGTGGTCACCGGTGGTTTTCTTTGACCGACCGCGCTGTATTCTCTGTTACCGCTGCGTGCGGGTGTGCGGCGAAGCCATGGACGTGGCCGCTCTCGGCGTGCAGAATCGCGGCGTCGGTTCGGTGATTGCCCCCAACGAGGGTGATCATCTGGACTGCGAAGAGTGCGGCATGTGCATCGATATTTGCCCGGTGGGCGCGCTCACTTCGGGAGCGTATCGTTACAAGACGCGCCCGTGGGAGATGAAGCATGTGAGCACGACTTGCACCCACTGCGGCGACGGCTGCAAAACGACTTTAGGCGTGCGCCGGTCTGATACCGGCATGGAAATTGTTCGCGGAGACAATCGCGACAAAAGCGGCATCAACGGAGATTTCTTGTGCATCAAGGGCCGCTACGCTTTCGATTTCGCGCAGCATGAAGACCGCTTGACGCAACCGCTGATCCGTAAGAACGGCCGCCTGACTCCCTCAACCTGGGAGGAGGCGTTTGAGCTGATCGGCAAGCGATTCGCCGAGGTTCGCGACCGCGATGGTGGACAAGCCATTGGAGTGGTCGGCTCGAACCGGACCACCAACGAAGAAAACTACCTTTTGCAGAAGTTTGCGCGTTTAGTTCTGCGCACCAACAATATCGATCATCACCGCACTGCCGACTTCCCTGCCCTGGCGGCTGCTCTCGCTGGCAAACCGGAGCTAACTGCCAGCATGCGCGATGTGTTCAGCGCGCCTGCGGTTCTCCTGATTGGCAACGATCCGACCGAACAGCATCCGCTGCTCGCGTGGCAAATTCGAAATAATGTGCGGCTGCACCGTTCCCGGCTTTATGTAATTAATTCGCAACCCATCAAGCTCCGCCGGCAATCGGCCAGTTTCATCCAGATCCCCACCGCATCGGAATCTGCTGTCGCGGCCTTCCTGGCAGGCGATGATTCCGCAGTCGACGCAATTGCCGGCGAGAACGCCAGCCGTGAAACCCTGGTTGCGCTGCGCGACAAGCTGCTTAGCGAGGCGAATCTTATCGTTGTCTTTGGTTCGGAAATCCGCGGCAACGGCATCGCTTCGGTGGTGAAGTTCACCTCCGGGATTCAGGGCGCGAAACTGGTCTGTCTGAGCGACTACGCAAATTCACGCGGCGCCGCTGACATGGGACTGTACCCGGATCTGCTGCCGGGCTACCACCCTGCCTCGCAAATGAGTCACTTCCACGAAGAGTGGAATAGACTTGCCACCCTCGCCCGGCCTGACGTTGCCGGAGATGGTGCAGAGTGCGAAAACTGGCGGCCTGAAAGCTTTTTACGTGATCGGAGCAAATCCCGTCGCACGTTTCGGCATCGATCCCTACGCTTTTTCGAATAGCTTCGTGGTGGTGCAAGACATGTTCCTGACCGAAACCGCGGTAATCGCTGACGTGGTCCTGCCCGCCGCCAATGCGTACGAGAAGTCAGGAACGTTTACCAACACCTGCGGCGATCTTCAGTTGGTGAAGAAAGCAGGCGAAGTAACCGGCACGAAATCGGATTTTGAAATGATCGTGCGCATTGCGAGCGCGATGGGTGTCGATGTACGGCAAATTGTTCCGTTCGGGCGCGGCACGGGCATGGACATGGGCCAGTCGCGGGGCGCGCAATCCGGCGAAGCCGACCGGCATGGCGTGTGGCTCGAAGCGCAAGGTCTCGAGCCCAAGATGAGCCCTTTCGATCCCATGGCAATTCTGGATGAGATTCAGCGTCTGGTGCCGGGCTACGGCGTTTCCCGCATGGATCTTTTGGCAGGAAACGATCAGCACACAACTTTGTCAGAGAGCGGGCCGGGCGCGGTGCACGACCCGGCGCTAATTGTGCCCGCGAATGACAATCTGTTCAGCTCGGGCACCTTGGGCCGTTATTCCCGCACCTTGAATTCGGTAATTGAGAACCATCACAAACAACCAGCGGAGGCGGAAGTCGCCGCCGACTGAACCGGACGACTTTCAGTAAAGATATCTTGAGCGTTGCAGACTTCATCCTCGTGTCCGTTATTAAGACCGTGATCGCACTGTTTGTGCTGCTCACCTCGGTCGCGTACACGGTATGGCTGGAGCGCAAGGTCGTCGGCCACATCCAGAACCGCTGGGGGCCGACGCGGGTCGGGCCGTTTGGCCTGTTACAGCCTTTAGCGGATGGCGTGAAGTTCATGTTCAAAGAGGACTTGATCCCGCCGCATGTTTACAAGCCGCTTTACATTGCGGCGCCCATGATCGCGGTGGTATTTGCGTTGACTTCGATCTCGGTGATTCCTATCGGCAACTGGATTACCGTGTTCGGAATTCATACGCCGTTGCAAATCACCGACGTGAACATTGGCTTGCTGATTGTGCTCGGCATCACTTCGCTGGGAGTGTACGGCGTCGCGCTGGCAGGGTGGTCATCGAACAGCAAATATTCGCTGCTGGGGGGATTGCGCGCTAGCGCCCAGATGGTCAGTTACGAAATCGCACTGGGACTTTCCCTCGTAGGCGTGCTCATTTTGGCGGGGAGTTTCAGCCTGCGCGACATTGTCGATGCGCAGTCCGGAACTTATTTGGGATTCATCCCGCGCTGGAATATTTTTCAAGGGCAGATTGTGGCGTTTTTCATTTATCTGATGGCGGCGTATGCAGAAACGAATCGCATTCCGTTTGATTTACCCGAAGCGGAAACCGAACTGGTCGCGGGCTATCACACCGAATACAGTTCGATGAAATTTGCCATGTTCTTTATGGCGGAGTACGCGAACATGATTACGGTCGCGTGTCTGGCGACCATATTATTCTTGGGGGGATGGCACGGACCCCACAATTTTGGGCCTCCACTGCTTCGAGCCATCCTGCCAGTCTTCTGGTTTGTGGCCAAGGTTTTCGGGTTTCTGTTCATTTATATATGGGTACGCGGCACGTTGCCGCGGTTTCGCTATGACCAGTTGATGGCGTTCGGATGGAAATTCCTGCTGCCGCTGGCAATTGCAAATCTGGTAGTTACAGCGTTGGTTGTCGCGTTGCAGTCGTAGCGTTTACAAAACACAATGCTTCATCTGATCACATTCTCGGCGTTCGGGCTGATCTGCGTTGCCGGTGCAGTCAACCTGCTGGTGCAGCGGCATCCCATCAACAGCGCATTGTCGCTGGTGGTGGTGATGGGCTCGCTGGCAGTCGAATACCTTTTGCTGGGCGCGGAATTCGTGGCGGCGGTGCAAGTCATCGTTTATGCGGGAGCAGTCATGGTGTTATTCGTTTTCGTGATCATGCTGCTGAATGCGGGCGAGGAGGAGCGTACACAAGGCAGCCGGGTGGCCATGCTGTTTGGCGTTCCCGGAATGCTGCTGGGCAGCGTGCTGGTGGCGTGGGTGCTGCTCGAACGTTCCGGCACCGGCAGCGTTGCAGTCGGCGCGCTTCCTGGGCCCCCGAAGGTGATTGGCTGGCTGCTGTTTCACGATTTCCTGTTGCCATTTGAAGTCACCTCGGTGCTGGTGTTGATTGCAATCATGGGCGCGGTGGTGTTGGCCGCTCATCCCGGGCCGACGCACCATGACAAGAGGGAGGGCTGATGGTGCCTCTCTCCTATTACCTGGCTCTCGGCGGCATTTTGTTTGCCTGCGGCGTGACTGGATTTCTGATCAAGCGCAACATTATCACCATCTTTATGTCGATCGAGCTCATGCTCAACGGGGTGAATTTGACGTTCGTGGCGTTCGCGGCTCAGTGGCATGCGCTGAGCGGACAAGTTTTTGTCTTCTTTGTAATGGTTGTAGCTGCCGCCGAGGCGGCGGTGGGGCTCGGCATCATCATTGCGCTTTACCGCACGCGCGAGACTCTCAACGTAGACCGGGTGAACCTGCTCAAACTATGACGCCGAACCTGCATCTTTGGATGATTCCGGTATTGCTGCTCGCGGGCGCCGCGATCAACGGTTTATTCGGGCGGCGATTCTCCCGCCAGACCGTGTCGGCCGTGGCGATTGGCTTCAGCGCCGCAGGTTTTGCCATGGCGCTGTGGATCGCGGCGCAATTCTCCTCTCTCGCCCTTCCTCACATCGAAACTCTGGCCCCGTGGCTTCGCGTCGGCAGCTTCCAAGTGGACTTCGCGTTTTATCTCGATCCGCTCTCGCTGGTGATGCTGCTTATCGTGACTGGCGTCGGGTTCTTGATCCACATCTATTCCGTCGGCTACATGTGGGAAGAGGGCGGGTTCTACCGTTTCTTCAGCTACCTTAATCTGTTCATGTTCTTCATGTTGACGCTGGTGCTGGCCAGCAATTATTTGCTGATGTTCATTGGTTGGGAAGGCGTGGGGCTGGCATCGTATCTGCTGATTGGATTCTGGTTCACGAAAGACTCTGCGGCTTCTGCCGGCAAGAAAGCGTTCATCGTTAATCGCATTGGTGATTTCGGATTTCTGATCGCGTTATTTTTGCTGATCAAGCACTTTGGGTCGCTGAATTTCGCGCAGGTGTTCCAGAGCATTTCTCCGCTGAGTGTGGAAGTCGGCGGCGCCGGCCTGCTCACCTCGATAGCCTTGCTGCTGATGGTGGGCGCTGCCGGAAAGTCAGCGCAGCTTCCGCTGTACGTTTGGCTGCCGGACGCGATGGAAGGCCCAACGCCGGTCTCCGCGCTGATTCACGCAGCAACCATGGTCACCGCGGGTGTGTACATGGTTTCGCGCTCGCACGTTATCTTTGAGCACGCGCCCATGGCTCTGACCGTGGTGGCAATCGTCGGAACGCTGACCGCCCTTTTCGCAGCGACGATCGGCGTTTGCCAGACTGATATCAAGAAAGTCCTCGCCTATTCCACGATCTCGCAGCTGGGCTACATGTTCATGGCGTGCGGGGTGGCGGCGTTTTCTGCCGGAATTTTTCACTTGATGACGCACGCATTCTTCAAAGGCCTGCTCTTTCTGGCGGCAGGCTCCGTGATTCATGCGGTTGGCGGCGAGCAGGACATGCGCCGCATGGGCGGATTGCGGCACCATATTCCGTGGACGTTCTGGACCATGACGGCGGCGACTTTCGCGATCGCCGGATTTCCTCCTTTTGCCGGATTCTTCAGCAAAGATGAGATTCTTTGGCGGAGCTTCTCCAGTCCCTATGGCAGCTGGGTCTACTGGTTCCTCGGAGTGTTCACCGCTTTCCTGACTTCGTTTTATATGTTCCGGCTTTGGTTTCTTACCTTCTTCGGGGAGTATCGCGGCGAATCGGACGCGCAACACCATGACAACCACATTGCGTCGATCGGCAGTTCGCGGGCGGCTGCGCCATCCGAGCATGGACATGGCGGCATTCATGAGAGTCCGCGATTGATGCTGATTCCGCTGGTGATTCTGGCTGTGCTCTCGCTTTGCGGCGGCTGGATCGGCAGTGCGCGCTTCGAGAAATTTCTTTCACCTGCGCTGCATACAACCGTGTCTGCGACCGATTCAGAAAACACGATGCCGGCGGAACCTGAGAAGCAGTCCGGTAGCACCGAGACTGTTCTCATGGGTATTTCCATTCTCGCTGCCGCTTCCGGGCTATTTCTGGCGTGGCTGCTTTACCAGCGTAGCCCGCAATTGCCGCAGCAAATCGCGCAGGCGTTTGGCGGCTTCTACCAGACCGTGTTGCACAAATATTACGTAGACGAGATCTATGCCGCAGTCTTTGTAAAGCCTCTGATCAAGGGCTCGACGCTCCTTCTCTGGCATGGCATTGATCGCGATGTGATCGATGCGACGATCGACAACAGTGCCGAGGGGGCGAACCACGTTTCCGACGCCATGCGGCATATGCAGTCGGGCAACCTGCGATCCTATGCGGGATGGATTGCGGCGGGCGCGGCCGTGGTGATCGCCTACATGATCTGGATGGGCACGCAATGAACAACGCCCTTGACAGCTCGATGCTTTCGCTGGTCACGCTGATTCCGTTGGCGGGCGCGCTTCTGCTGCTGGTTTTTCCGCGGCGTGACCGCGACATTCGCGTGTTCGCTCTGGTGGTGTCGCTGCTCGAATTTGTTTTCTCGCTGCATCTGCCCGTGCACTTTCAGCGCGCGCAAACGGGATTTCAATACGAGGTCAACAATCCCTGGATCTCGAACCCGAATATTCATTACCACCTGGGCGTGGACGGAGTCTCCATGTGGCTGGTGGTGCTGACCACGTTTCTGACTCCGCTGTGCGTGTTGATTTCGTGGAAGTCGATTCATGAGCGGGTGAAGGAATTTTTCATCCTTCTGCTGGTGATGGAGACGGCGCTAATCGGCGTGTTCGTGGCGCTTGATCTGTTCCTGTTTTATTTCTTCTGGGAAGCCACGCTTATTCCGATGGCTTTGCTGATCGGCATGTACGGCCACGGGCGCCGGGTTTACGCCGCGGTAAAGTTTTTCTTATATACGATGATCGCGTCGATGTTCATGCTGGCGGCGATCCTGTGGCTTTACGCCAAAACGGGCACATTCGATTTCACGGCCATTCAATCGGCAATCCAAAGCGGGCAGGTTGAGAACTTCGCGGGTGCCGCGACCTGGCTCTTCCTCGGATTCTTTATCGCCTTTGCGGTCAAGGTTCCCATCTTCCCATTTCATACCTGGCTCCCCGATGCGCACGTAGAAGCTCCTACGGCGGGTTCGGTTTTGCTGGCCGGCGTGCTGCTGAAGATGGGAACGTACGGAATGTTCCGATTCAATCTCGGCCTTTTTCCCGGAGCAGTCGCGGAGCAATGCTTCCTGGATCATGGTGCTGGCGCTGATCGGAATCATCTACGGCGCACTGGTTGCGATGGTGCAGCCCAACATGAAGAAGCTGATCGCATATTCATCGATCAGCCACTTGGGCTTTGTGGTGCTTGGCATTTTCAGCTTCACGCAGGCCGGACTCGATGGCGCGACCTACGTGATGCTGGCCCACGGAGTTTCTACGGGCGCACTGTTCATGCTGGCAGGAATTCTCTACGAACGGCGGCACACCTATGAGATCGCCGAATTTGGCGGCCTTGCCACGCCGATGCCGGTCTACGCTACTTTCTTTCTGTTTACTGTGCTGGCGTCCGTGGGATTGCCGTTGCTCAACGGTTTTATTGGGGAATTTCTCGTACTGAGCGGGGCTTTCCAGGATCGCGCTGTCTACGGCATCATGGGCGCAACCGGCGTCATTTGGAGCGCTTGCTATCTGCTGTGGATGTATCAGCGCGTGTTCTACGGCAAAGTAACGCACAAGGTGAATCAATCCTTGCCCGATTTGAGCGGGCGTGAACGCGCAGCTTTGTGGCCGGCCGCGGTCGCGGCTCTGGTCATGGGTGTGGCCCCGCTGGTGTGGCTGAACGCGATTGATCCCGCCGTGCAAAGTGTATTGAAGCCATTCTCGCAGCTCGCCAGCAAGGTGGTGGGCCGGTGAACATGAGCGATATGGCTCAGATGGTCCCGCAAGCTGGCGACTACATCCGCATCATGCCGGAAATTGTTCTCACCATTTTCGGCATGATTGTGATGTTGCTCGACCCGTTGATGGACGAGCAGGGCAGCCAGAAAACGCTGGGAGGGCTGGCACTGGTGGGTTCGCTCGGGGCTTTGGTCGCAACTTTGTTTCAGGCGCGGTATCCGGGACTGGGTTTCTGGAACATGGTGCGGGTAGACAGTTTCAGTGTGTTTTTCCACTTTCTGGTGGCGGCCATCACGGTAGCCGTCGTGCTGACTTCATTCGAATATATGCAAGTGCAGCGGATTCGTGCCGGGGAATACTACGCCTTGATACTATTTGGGGCAGTCGGCATGAGCCTGATGTCTTCGGCGGTGGAACTGGTTCTCATCTTTATCGCGCTGGAGATTTCTTCGATTTCGACTTACATTCTTGCCGGCTTTCGCCGGCGTGCGGCCATCAGCAGCGAAGCTTCCGTCAAATACTTCTTGCTAGGCTCGTTTGCGACCGCGTTTTTTCTTTATGGTGTCGCGCTCATGTTCGGGGCCACCGGGTCCACGAGCATCACGGTGATTGGAGATGCGCTCAGTTCAGGCCAGATTCCGCTGCTCGCGTATGTCGGCGTCGCGCTCATGTTCGTCGGTCTTGGCTTCAAAGTCGCAGCCGCGCCGTTTCATGTGTGGACACCTGACGTGTATGAGGGCTCACCTTCGCCAATCGTAGGATTCATGTCCACGGCTCCGAAAGCCGCGGTGTTCGCGGTTTTGCTGCGAATCATGTTCGAGGCGAATGCTCCGGGGCGCGTGGGCTTGATCTGGGTAGTCGCCGCGCTTTCCATGACTCTCGGCAACCTGGGCGCGTTGGTGCAAGACAACGTAAAGCGGTTGCTCGCGTACTCGTCGATCGCGCAAGCGGGGTACTTGCTGGTTGCATTTGCGGCGCTGCCCAACAACGGCATTCCGGCCGCCATGTTTTACACCGCCGCTTACGCAGCGATGAATGTGGGCGCTTTCGCGGTCATCAGTCACGTCGGCGGAGCTGGCGAGCGCTACGTCACCGTGGAAGATTACGCGGGTCTGGGACGGCGTTCTCCCCTGCTAGCGTCGACTCTGACGATTTTTCTCTTGTCGCTAATCGGCATTCCGATTACCGGCGGATTTTTCGCGAAGTTCTATGTATTCAGCGCCGCTCTGCAAGCCAATTTGACTGGCTTGGTAATTATCGGCGTGCTAAACAGCGCAGTCGCGTCCTACTACTATTTGCGGTTGATTGTCGTAATGTATATGCGCGAGGCGCGGGAGGAAGTACCGGTCGCGCCGGTCTCCTTCGGAGTCGCCACCACTCTGGCCCTCAGTTTGGCAGCGACAATTTACCTGGGCATTCTCCCCGGACGAGTGCTAGAGTTCGCCGCGCGTACGGTCACCGATTGGGCGCGCTGAGCATCGCGCGCTGAGCATCGCGCTCTGACCATTGCGCTCCGTCGAGTTTCGCTCGGATGAACAGCCGAGGCGCCATTCCAGTTGCGCTAATCACTCCACGGCAACGGCAATGTCCACGTAGGCGAAGATCCTTGCAGAAAGCAGCCAGAAGGCCAGCGTTTCTGCAACCGCCAATCCGACTGGGAACCACGAAGCCTTCCCCGGTTCGCTGAATGATGATTTGATGACCGTAGCTCCCAGCTCCCAGACCGGAATCACGTATGCCCACTGAGGCCCGATAGTTTGGCTGGCGATCGCGGGCAGGCCGAGGACCATCGCTGTGGCGCCGGCAGCGAAAAATGGATTGAGGAAGGTTGAGAACATCAACGCCACCGTGCCGGCCAACATGCAGGCGGCAATCAAAGACGCCATCAGGAACCAGACTTGAGCGACCGGAAATCCCGATTCTCCCAAGGTCCAGCTTCCGGTGAGGCCCAGCGCGAAGCAGTATAGCGCGCATGCGATGGTCACGCCCAGCACGAGGCCAGAAAGATACTGCTGACGCCCAACTGCCTTCGAGAGCACTCCCAGAATCCGGCGGGAGCGACGCTCGTTGTAAATCGCCGAGCCGCCGAAGAATATGCTGAAGGCCACGACGTAGACCGCATTCTGTTTGAAAACGAAGAGCAGGTCTTCACGCTCCCGGTGCGCGTCCGTCAGCAGCCCGAGAAATGCCAGCAACAGGACCCAAAGCAGTAACGTGAAGATGGGCCAGCGCTGCTCGCGCACAAAATTGATGGCAATCAGCAGGACTGGTTTCACTGGACGGCCCCCGAAGAGGGCGATTTCAAATCGGCTGTAGCTTCCAGGAAGATTTCCTCGAGCGACCGGCGAACCGGATTGACGCTGACGATCTCTCCTCCCTGGATCCAGACGGTTTGCATGGCTGCACGTTGCTCGCTCGCAGGAACAGAAAAGCGGACAACTCCGTCATGCGCTGCCGCACCGTTGAACTGCGTTACGGGAATACCGCGCGCAACAATCTCAGCTTGCTCGCCAACCTGCAACAGATCAACGGTTCTGCCAAGCCGCGTCAGCTTACCGCGATGGAGTACCGCGACACGATCGCAAACCAACTCGACCTCGGAGAGCAAATGCGAACTTAGGAAAATGGTCTTGCCGGCCTCGCGCGCCTTCAGAAGCAACTCACGCACCATCACGCGGGCCACCGGATCCAGAGCCGAAGTAGGTTCGTCGAGAATGAGCAACTCAGGATCGTTGACCATGGCCTGGGCCAATCCTACGCGCTGCAACATGCCGCGGGAAAACTTACCGGCGTTGCGGTTGGCGTCATCCTGCAAGCCGACGAGTCGCAAAGCCTCTCGAGCCCGCTGATCGAGATGAGATCCGCTCATGCCGTCAAGCGCGCCGTAGAAGCGGACAAGGCGCTCGGCACGGCGATGGTAGAGAGCGACGTTTTCCGCAAGAAACCCTACACGACGTCGCGTGGCGGCGTGACCGAAAGGCTTTCCCAGAAGTTGTCCAGAGCCATGTGTGGGTCGCATGAAGCCCATGGCTAAATGGATCGCGGTACTTTTGCCAGCTCCGTTGGGCCCGAGAAAACCGAAGATTTCTCCGACCTCAACATTGAGACTGAAGCCGTCGAGCGCGCGCAGGCGGCGCTTGCTGAGGAAGCTGGAATATTCTTTGGTAACATTTTCGAACTTGAGCGCCGGCGGCATGCTTGGTTATTCTAAATGCCGGGCCGAGTGAGCGCATGCGCAGCTACACGAATCCACAGGATTAGCACAAACTTTGATTTGACAAGTGCGTCCGGTAACGGCATGATTAACCCGCGCCACCACAGCAACGACGGAGGGAAAGTATGGGTATGTTGATGAAGCGGCTCTGGAATGATGAGCAGGGCCAGGACATCGCGGAATATGCCGTGATGCTGGCAGTAATTCTCGTTCTGGTGGTCGGGACGATCCGGCTGATCGGAGGCAACTCCAACAACGTTTTCTCGTCAGTCGCTAGCTCGATACAGTAACTCAGGGCCGGAAGGTTAGGTTGTTAGCTGGCCTTCGGCGGGTCCGGCTGCAACACTTTCTACTTGTCGTCCTGGACGAAAGATGATGGTTCTCGCGAATGATCACTTCCGTTCAGGGCGATTTCGTTTTTTTGAACAGAAATTTGCGCCTTTAGACACTGCACGTCCACTCACTCTGATGACTCGCCAGTGATTACTACACACTCGCCGAGACAAACCGATTGGCCTATTGCACCACGAGAGTAACCAGCGCTGTACGGGTTGCGTTCGTGCCTGACGTCGCGCTGATGGTCACAGGGTAAGTGCCAGCTGGAGTCCCGGAAGTGATCGACGTGTGGTTGCTCGATCCGCATGCGGGTTGGAAGAGGACGAGAGCGAAAAATCCACCAAGTAACAGCATCATCAGGCATCGCCGTTTGCGCGAAGTCTTGCCGCCCAAGCTAATACCCAGCATCGCCAAACCTGAAACAGGCAGAAACAGGGCGTAGAAAGGTGCGTGCCCGATCCCGCGCAACTGCGTTGTCGTGGTAACCCGAGTGGTCGTGTTGAGGACAAGCTGCACGCTTTGGGCACCGGTGTTGAGATTTGGAATGGGATTGTTGGCGCCCGGCAGACAAGTTACACCGGTGGGCAGGCCGCTAGTACATGAGACCGATACGCTACCCGGGAACCCGTTATTCGCGGTCGGAGTAACAGTAGCGGTAAAGGTGGCCGGCACACCGGCAGGCACGGTAGCCGTCGCGGGCCCGACCTGAAGACTAAAATCGTTCACGCTGGCGCTTCCACTGGCCGTCATCAAGGTCAATCCATTGACCCCGACCGCACCGCTATTACCCAACGTTACCGAACCTCCCGTCGTAGGAGGGGCAACCGCTGAAACCACGATGGTCACGGAGGCGGTTGCGGCACTATTGAGAGCGCCTACGTTACACAACACGGTCGGCGGAATGCCGGTTGGCGTGCCACAAGTGCCAGGGCTTGCCGTCGCACTCACGAAGGTCGCACCCGCAGCCGGCAGGTTGTCGGTAAACGTAATGTTATTGGTAAAGTCGCCGTTATTGGTGATGGTGTAGGTAAAGGTGACCTGGCCGCCCACGCCTACAACCGACGGGGCAACGGTCGGTGTAAGCAAAGTCAGGTTAACTAATGGCGCCAGCTTGCTGACAAAGGCATCGCTGGTGCCGCTGAGAATAGGTTGGAAAGAATCCTTGAGAGGAAAGCTGGCCTCATTTGAAAATGTTTCTCCCGCCAGGTACGTGGAACCCTGCGGATCGACCGCGATGCTGGTACCAATGTCCGCAGCCGCGCCCCCGAAGTAGCTCGAAGAACTGGTGGCCGGGCAGGCAGGAGGAGGAGTTAAAATTGGACTACAGGTTGCCAAAGTGTCTATGCGCGCCACGAAGGCATCCGTGGGCGGACCACCAAACGTCAACTGAACCGGATTCAACACCGGAAAGCCGGTGGTCGAAGACGTCAATCCCGTGATGTGCGCCCCTTGGCTGCCGTCCACGGCGACCGCGGTACCGATATCAGTACCCGGGCCTCCGAGGTACGTAAAGTAACTCAACGGCGTTGGCGTGTTGCAGGTTACGGTTGGCGTGGGTACGCAAGCCACCCCGAGTTTGGCCACAAAGGCGTCCGTTCCACCACCGTTCGAGGATTGCAATTCCGACGTGGTGATGGTGGTACCGACATTGAAATCCGTAGAAGCCGTTGAACCTGTCACATAAGCATTCGTACTCGAATCGACCGCAATGCCGTAGCCCACATCGTCTTGCGTGCCGCCAAGGTAGGTCGAATAGATCAATTGCGTGCCCACAGTGCCTGCGGGATTGATCCTGGCGACGAAGACGTCCAGGCCGCCCTCGTTCGATCCCTGAAAAGCGTCCAGCAAGGGCATGTCCGTGAAGTTTGTGCCCCCGGTGAAATAGGCGTTCGAAGTGCTATCGACTGCTATGCCGCCACCAATCGTGACCCCAGCTGCCGGCGTGCCGCCGCCGAAGTATGTGGAATACAGCAGGCTTGCGGTTCCGCTTTCATTCGGATCCACACGGCTATAGAAGAACTGGTTCGGCGCTTTCGCGGTGGTCTGGTAGGCTCCAACCGTAGTTGGGAAATTTGCCGCAGCCACGCTCGCTGCCGAGGTGGTCCCGGTCACGTGCGCATTCCCACCGGAATCGAGCGCCAAGCCCGAGGCCACATCGTTACCGCTGCTCGCCAGATAAGTCGAGTAAAGCAGCGTCTTTCCCGTCGAGTCCAACTTGCTAACGAAAACGTGCTTGCCGGCAGTCACGGGCGGGATCTGAAAAGCAGCATTTGTTCCGTTGGTCGGGAAATCCGTCGACGTGGTGGTGCCGGCAACTACAACGTTGAATCCGTTGTCCACAGCGATCCCGGCAGTGTAATCAACATTGTCTCCGCCCAGGTACGTTGCAAACTGCAATGTGTTCCCTGCGGGCGTGAATTTAGCAATGAATAAATTGGCCGTTCCAGTCAGGCTTCCCGTCGCGTCCGGAAACGTGGCGGACTCTGTCGAACCAGCCACATACGCATTCGCAACCGCGTCCACCGCAATCGCGGGGCAGCCCGGGGTGAATGCGAGGCCGGTAATTGCCGAACAGCTCTCGCCACCCGGACCGCCAAGGTAAGTCGAATAAGACAGCACCGGATCGATAATCAACATCTGGTTGCGATCGTACGCACCTAGTTCGAAACCAACTTCCTTCTTCGCTTTGCCCAGTAATGCGAAGCGTGCGCTAATCGATCGCTCTTCCGCTCCGAATCTCTGATACACACGGGGCGAGTGCAGCGTGATGTCGCTTTTGCCGACGCCCAAAACCAGATTTCCACTGGCGTCGATGCTTAGATTTTCGGGACCTTGAAACTCGAGCGCCACCTGTTTGGGGTCGCTACCGGGCGCGATCTCAAAGTCATATTCCAGTTGTCCCTGATTGCCGTAGTAAACGAGATCGATTCCCGGATATACGCCGTGATATCGCACCCGCGCAAATTGCGGAATATCACGACGCCATTTTGCGGGATCGTTGCCGATGAGGTAGTTGCTTTTACCGGGCAATTGGTCGCTACCGGTAAGAGCAGCGGAGGCGTCGGCTCCTTCCAACCGCATACGCACCACTGAAACACTCGAAGCCGAATGCTTTGGATCGGATGTGGCATGCCGAAGCGTCAATACGGCTTCATTCGAGGTGAGGTACAAACCGTAGCCGCTTCCTCGGGCTAAGAACTTTACGCTGGGATCGCTCTGCCCCTGGTTCGGTTCGAACATCAACGGAAGACGCCCGTAGTCGGCGAGGACGGCGTGAACGGAGGGCTGAGGCGGAGCTCCGGCAAAAAAATGTATCGGGGCGGAGTCGCTGGCCATCGTCAACTTTGCAGATACTGGCGCCTTGGTTAAAGCGGCTACTGCGAGCATCATCAACAGCGCGATGGCCGCGAAAGCTCGGCAGCCTGAACAGTCTTGTCCCAACCAACGGCGATTCAATCCCACTAGTTCCTCCGCTTTCCTATTTCTTTTCCCGAGGTGAGGGACAGGAAGAAGAAACGGCGCACCACAAGGCTCCGGCTCGCGCCATGCCTAGCGCGATCCCCATTTACGACCAGAAAATAAGTCCAAAAAGCTAAGTAACTACTTAAACATCTGACGGATAGCATGTCAAGGCGCGCAGCCCGGTTCGCGGCCTTAGGGTTCGATGCTAATGGGGTTCGCCGGAGATGCCGTTGGCATGGAGAAAAGTGCCGGGGCGGGATTTGGTTTCATTTCAAGGAGAATTTGCGGCGGACGTTCACGAGTGGTCTGACCGGAGCAGCAGCTACTTCTTCGCCAATTCCTCGACCTCACTCTTCAAACGGGCGTAGCTCCGAAATATCGTTGTGAGATAGCCGATATGGATCACCCAAGTGGCGATGTAAGCGGCGTAGAGGTAGGTCATCAAAATCTCCCTGTGGGCGAAGTGCGGGGTTCGAGCATGGCTTCCAAAGCTTGGGTTTCGTCCACTTCCCTGCGCAACACCTCCAGCCGATAGCGCGACCAACAAACCAGGAAAGCAAAGGAGGAGAACGCCGCCCAGTTGATCAGCAGAACATGGAGCATGCGTGGATCGATGGAGCCGCCTCCGCCGATGACTGGCTGGGGATGCTGGGTGCGGAAAAACCAAATGGAAAAGTAGACCAGGGGAACGTCGAGCGCGCCGAAGACGGCCAGCACCGCGGCCAACAGCGGAGTCTGCCCACTGCTGGAAAACTTGCGCATAACCAGGTAGCTGACGTAAATCAGCCACAAAACCAGCGTCAACGTCAGACGCAAATCCCAAGTCCACCAGATTCCCCACACCGGCCGCGCCCAGATCGGCCCCGTCACCAGTACGACCGAACAAAAGACCACACCCACTTCTGCCGTGACCAGAGCAACGATATCCGCTTTCGTCGTGCGTCGAATGAGGTAAACGACAGATGCAAAAAAGTTCACGAAAAACAAAATGAAGGCCGTCCACGCCGAGGGCACGTGATAATAAAAAATGCGCTGCACGTCGCCCATGGTCTGTTCCGTGGGCGCGGCTACCAGCGCCTCATACAAGGCATAGCTCAGCAGGACCGCCGTGAGCACCGCAAGGATTGGGAAAATGCGCTTCATTCCGCTTGCAGAACGAACCCAAATAAGAAGAGGCTAGCGATAGTAAACACCACATCGTAGGCGGCAAGCAATACGATCCAGAAGCGAGCCGAAAAATCTCCGCTCAGGATGGCCCCGGTAGCCTCGACCATGGCCAGCAGCGCCGGGATAGAGATCGGAAAGAGCAACAGGGGCAACATGATCTCACGGCTGCGAGTGCGTAATGACATAGCCGCGAAAAACGTTCCATTCACTACCAGCGCCCAGGTTCCGAGCGCCGCCACAATCGGCAATTGGTAAACCGGCCCCAGCGCGCGCAAATTGTAAAACACGACGAAGAGCGGCGTCATCAGAGCTTCCAGCACGATGACGAAGATAAAATTCCCCAGCGCCTTTCGCCAGGAACAGCGCGTTCGGCGGAGCTGGAGAAACCCGGTATGCATCCAGCACCTGATTGCGCACCTCCCGCGTCCAGGTCTGGTTCAAGGCAACCACTGCGGAAAACAGAAATGCAACCCAGATAAGGCCGCCGGCAATTCGTCGCGATTCCTCCGCAGTGGGATCGAAGGAAAAGCTAAAAATCACCACCACCAGCAACGAGAAGAACAGCATGGAGTTGATGGCGTCCTTGGATCGCCACTCCAGGCGGAGATCCTTGGCCAGAGTAGCTCGCGTGAGGCCTGCTTTCACAGTTGCGCCCCCATCGCATGTAAATCGGGTGTCCGGCTAACGATTTGCCCCGCTTCCATCCACACAAACTCATCCGCCGCATCTCCTAGCAAAGACGCCTGATGCGTGACTACGAAAACCGTCTTGCCGGAGTCACGCAAGCCCATAAGCAAGCTCACCATCTCGCGCGCTGAACGCACATCCACATTCGAAAACGGCTCGTCAAGCAGCAGAATCTTGGGGTCGTTCAATAGCGCGCGAGCTAAAGACATTCGCTGCCGCATGCCTTGGGAGTACTGACCCACCGGCCTTCCAAGTGCGGGATCAAGATTTACTTTTCGAATAACGCCAGCACAAGTGTCGTCGCTGCCATCCATCCCGTACAACCGCGCAAAGTAGCGCAGGTTCTCCATCCCGCTCATCTCGTCGTACAACAGGGAAGGATGCGCCATATAGCCAAGTTGTCCGCACACCGATCGCAGATTGGTCGTGCCTAGCATTGAGATGGTTCCCCGCGTGGGCGGCGTCAGCCCAGCCAAGGATCGCAGCAGCGTGGTCTTCCCTGCGCCATTGTCGCCGAGGATTGCGTAAAAGCGGCCAGCCGCGAACTCAGCGCTCACTCCGCGCAATGCTGCGAAGCGCCCGTATTGCTTGACGAGATTCGTTACCGCGACGACGGGAGGTTCGGTCACTCCGGCTTGAGATGGGATCGCAGAAAGCATCCGAAGGGAAGATACCACGGCACTCGATCACGAAACGGCAGGTGTCTCGGCCGTTGCATAGAACTATTCTTCAGCGGGTCTTGATCGTCTAATTGGGAGTCCCGGGGGCGCGGCTGTCCTCAACGCGCGTCATGCTTTTTGGAGCTTCACTCGGAGCCGCTCCCGGCGCCCCAGGCTGTTGAGGCGCGTATTTTGACGCGCACTTCGCTTGCAGCTGCTTCGCCTGGAAAACGCCGTCGCGTCCGAAACGCCCATCGGCCAATGCCAGCGAATTGTCCTTGAAAGTATCGGGGGGAGCTTCGGTTCCGCTGTAAACCACGGGCAGCAGCTGATCGTTCTCCACCAACACAAATTCAACCTTGAGCCCGTTACGCTTGATCGATCCCGGCTGAACATTCCCGGCTACCCGCAGGCGTTTGGCGTAGGCTGAATCTCCCATCCCCCGCAGTTCCTTGATGGTTACGTAATAGCTCTTGCTCTCCTGGACGCCGGTGTACGCCAAGTATCCGAGCGAGAGCAGGATGATCGCGGTCGCCCCGCCGAACTTGAGATATCGACTAATTTCGTTTGACATAGGAGCACACGGAACCCGATACCAGAAACTCTATTCCCTGCTCTGCCCAGGGTCAAGCTGCGGGAAAGCCAACACTTGTCCGCGTTTACCCGTAGAAGCAACAAGAATCGTCAGAGGATTTCTTCTGTAGCCACTGGACTCTATCTGCAAAGTAAAGCTGTCGAGCGCACGTTTTTCTTTGCTATGATTCAGCACGTTGTGAGTTACTCCATCCGCACTGCCCTTCTGGCTCTTTCGTGCTTTCTCTCGCTGCGGGCCGCTGCTCGCGCAGACTCAGGGAGCGCTCCAAGCACAACCAACACGTTTGCCGCTGCGCCGGTCATCGTGGTGGGCTTTGTTGGCGGATTCGTTAAGCACGACAATGCCGTGCACAGCACTGTTCAGGTAGCAGATCGCTTACGGCAGGAGTATCCCACAGGCGTTTATGTCGAAGTGTTTGAGAATCACCACCGGAACAAAGCGCGCGAGCAGATCCTGAAGATGGTAGACACCGACGGCGATGGAACGCTATCGATGCAGGAAAAGCAAAGCGCTCACATCATCTTGTATGGACATAGCTGGGGCGCCTCGGAGGCCGTCACCCTCGCACGCGAACTCGAAAAAGAAAACATTCCGGTACAGCTCATCGTCCAGGTCGACAGCGTTTCCAAGCCCTTCGAGAATGACAAACTGATTCCGAGGAACGTCGCCGAGGCGGTAAATTTCTATCAGCGCGACGGCTTTCTGCATGGTCAATCGGAGATTCGCGCGGCCGATCCCGCGCATACCCGCATTCTGGGAAATTACCGCCTCGACTACAAATCAAATCCCATCACTTGCCAGTCGTATCCGTGGTACTACAGCCTGCTGATGAAGTCCCACATCGAAATTGAATGTGATCCTAAAGTGTGGACGCAGGTGGAATCCCTCATAGACGCGAACCTACCTCAGCAAGCGCATCGAGATCTTGAATCCAAGAAATAAGAAACTATTGCAGAGCGGTGGTGGCTTGAGGTTTGCCGTTCGCCGAAGAGAGAGTGCTCACCAGGCCGTGACCCCGCGCCGCGAGCAGTTGCTCCAGTAGCGCCAGATCGTTCTCGACATCGCTATTGGCAGTTTTTTTCGCGGTCGCAGGTCGCAATTCCTGATGGAGCCGCGCCTCCAGAAGTCCAACTCCCAGTTCCATCGACTCTGGCGTGCTGGAAATATTTGCCCGTGAAATGCCCACCTCAGCCCACTCCCCGTTGCCTCGGACCTGCACCACGGGTCGTCCGGAAAGATCGAGTTCCGGCTTCGTGTTGGCGTGTAAGCGCTCCCACGCCTTCTCATCGCTATTCTTTTCATGAGTTGGCCCATCGCCGAGCGAACTGGATCGGTTTAACTCGTCGAGTTGGCTCAAGTAAGTACGCCGATCCGCACTGCTGACCGGGGTGTCCAGTTCACGGTGCGCGTCCCAAATCAGAGCATTGCGTGAGGGATCGAAGTGTCCACGACCGATATATCCGGCGAGCACACCGCCTGCGATATAAGGGTGCAGCACAAGCAATGGCAGCATATATTTCTTGGCTGCAACCACCGACTCCAATACTCCGTGAATGGGCTTGCTGCGCCGGACGCTACCCGGCACCTGCGGAATCACGTAACTCGACATCTGCAACTCAGGATGGTGGCGGCCATATTTCACCAGCGTGTTCGCGACCTGCTTGGGAGTGGTCACGCCAAGATCGGCAATGATGCTGCGATGTGCGGCATGCGGGTAATAAAAATTAATTACCTCACGCACAAAATCGGCGCAGTTGCGCTTCATGAAATGGTAACGCTGCTGGTTGGCCTCGGTGTTGAATTTGTGGATCAGCATCGCATCCTGCTGCGCGCTCGTTTCGATGTCGAAGCCATAAATTGTCCGGTCGTACGAAGCCCCAATCAGCTCATACCAATTCCCGTCGGGTGCGCTACCGTCGGGAAGATTCGGAGCCAAAGACTTCAAGTGCTCCCGCCGATACTGATCTCGCAGGAATGAGACGACCTTGGCATCCGCAAATAGCGGAACAGCGTCTTGCTGATCCACCGCATACAAGTAAGGAATCAACGGAATGGCAACCCAATCGTATCCCGCAACGCCGTTGTAGCGGCTGAGGACTACACCGGTTTCGCCAGGGGAACAAGGGCGCAGGACGACGGGCGTCTGGGCACAAACATGACTCAGATATATAGCGGAATGCCCCGTTCCGCTGAATGCGCCATCGTAGCTGTAGGGTTCCTCGAGCAGGAGGGTGGCGCCGGCTTGAGCCCGCGGAGCCATACCGAAGCAACACAGCAAGATTGCCCAGAGGCTAAAGTAGCCCTTCATCCGCGCGGCGCCGGATTTTGCGCGAGCATGCATCGTCATCCTTCGATGACCGCAGGCATGGCGGGGCTGCCTACCCGACGGCCCTATTTTAAAAACCCGATAACCAAAGATAAGTTGTGAACTGCGCAGCTCGCTAGTTACCGAAGATCAACCTGGGGACTGAGACTTCTTTACATCGAAGAAACATCGAAAACAACCGCCAACATCAAGAATACCTGTTGTTGGAGCTTGCGATTTAATTCATTAGTTCGGCGACTTGAGATGGTTCACCACACCCGGCAAGCATTGGTGCTGACCATAGGTTGGCCTGCCTTGCAGCCCCACGCCTGCTGAAACTCAGGCATGTTCTGCACTACGCCATTGATGCGATATCTTCCCGGCGAATGGGAATCGACGACCACTCTGCGCCGAGCGTCCTCCGGACGAATCTTCTCGCACCAGACCCGGCCGAAGCCCAGGAAGAAGCGTTGCTCGGGCGTGTATCCATCGATCTTCTCTGCGGCTTTGCCGGTCTTATCGTCCGCAATCATATGCTGCAAAGCGGCGAATGCGATGCGCGCTCCACCGTTGTCCGCAGTGTTTTCACCCAGAGTCAGCTTGCCGTTCAACTTCAGATCATCTACGGAAGTAAATCCACTGTATTCGTCGGCGACGCAGCTCACCCGTTTTTCAAACTCCTTGCCATCCTGCTCCGTCCACCAGTCGCGCAAATTGCCTTGCGGATCGAATTTTCGTCCCTGGTCGTCGAAGCCGTGAGTCAGTTCATGGCCGATTACAATTCCGATCCCGCCAAAGTTCACTGCGTCATCCATTTTCTTATCGAAGAACGGAGGCTCCAGTATGCCGGCAGGAAAAACAATCTCATTGCGCGAGCCGTTGTAGTAAGCGTTGACCGTGGGAGTGGTCATGCCCCATTCCTTGCGATCGAGAGGCTTACCAATTTTAGCGACTTGCCGCTTCGCTTCAAATTCGTTGGCGCGCAGGTAATTTCCTAGAAAATCTCCCCGCACGATGGTGAGCGAGCTGTAGTCGCGCCATTCATCGGGGTAACCTATTTTCTCGCGGATGGCTTGCAGCTTGAGCTTGGCCTGCTTCTTGGTGTCCGCGGTCATCCAGGGCAGCGTCTGGATGTCTTCGTCGAGGGATTGTTCGAGTGCATCTACCATCTTCAGCGCGCGCGCCTTGCCGTCGGCGCCGAATGCTACTTCTGCGTATTTCTTGCCGAGCGCCTCTCCCAGAGCGTTATCCGTGCTGTTGGTGCAGCGCTTCCAGCGTGCCTCGATTTCGTTTTGTCCGGTCAATGCCTTTAGCCAGTCGAAATTTGCATCCACATAAGGTCGCGACATCCACGGAGCTGCGGCGTTCAGCAAATGCCAGCTGACGTAGGTCTTCAGCGAATCCAGCGATTCCGATTCAAACACTCCATTCGCCTGCTTGAAGAAGTCGGGGTTCGAAACGTTCAGGTCAGAAAAACTGGGCGATCCGGATGCCTCAAAGAAACGATTCAAGGAGAAAGCGGGAGCCAATTCTACCGCCTGTTCTCGGGTCATCTTATGATCGCGGTTCTTGGGATCGCGGCGCAGGGTGCGATCCATCGAGGGCTTGGCCAGCGCGGTTTCAATGCGCAGCACAGTCTTCGCAGACTCCGCAGCTTGCTCCGGCGTTTGGCCGGACAGCGTGAAAACCTGCGTCACGTACTCGACATAGCGCTGACGCAGGCCAACCATCTTGGCATCTTCCTTCAGATAGTAGTCGCGATCGGGCATCGACAGTCCACCCTGGTCGAGATACGCGATCACCTGACCCGCGTTGTGCAAGTCCGATCCCGATCCAAAACTAAACAGAGGATTAGGGCCGATCAGATGGACGCGGGCAATTATTTCAATCAACGCGGCCTTGTCCTTGGCAGCGGAAACGCGGTTCAGCTCGGGCCGCAAGGGCTCGACTCCCTTAGCGTCAGCCGTCTTCTCGTCCATGCAGGAAGAGTAATAATCGCCAATCTTTTGCTCGGTCGCGTCGCGCCCTGGGCCGTCGACCGCGGCCTTTTCCAGAATCGTATGCTCGACCTCGAGGTTGCTGTCGCTAAGCTCATTGAATCCATTCCAACGCGCCCGGTCGGCAGGAATCTCTGTGACTTTCATCCAGTTCCCGCATGCGTACTGATAAAAGTCGACGCACGGGTCGACGCTCTTGTCGATGTTGTCGATGCTAAAACGTGGCGAACTCGCGGGTGACGCAGTTTGGGAAAAACTGGCAAGCGTGAACGAAAGAAGAAACACCGCCAACAGCAGGCGCATCCGCATGATCACCTCGTTGAAATAGAAAGGAGATTGTATGCCCCACGCCTTGGACGGACAAGCGCGCAAAACGATAGCCGTAAACTCGATTCCTGATCGGGTAAAGTGAAGGCGACGTCCGGCCCCGCAGTTATCGATAAGTACAGCACTTAAAGTTGAACAGCCGCGTCGCGTTCCCCAGCTGCAACAATTTCCCGCTCTTGCCGCAGCCGTGCTCCCTGTGACGCGGCGTATAATCGGCTCTTACCCTATTCAGTGAAGGTGGTACTCATGGCTTCTACGAACGGCAATCATAATCACGACAACGGGCATAGCGTGCTTCAGCCGCGCGCGCAATGGATCGCCCGCCGCAAAGCTGAAAACACCACCGGAAATTTCTCCCAGATGCACTACGCGCGTAAGGGCTTGATCACGGAGGAAATGGAATACATCGCGCATGCGGGAAAAACTTTCCGCCGATCTGGTGCGCGACGAAATTGCCCGGGGCCGCATGATTGTTCCCGCCAACATCAATCACCCGGAGCTGGAGCCGATGTGTATCGGGGTGGCTTCGCTGTGCAAGATCAACTCAAACATCGGGAACTCCGCCGTCACTTCCAACATTGAAGAAGAGTTGAAAAAGCTCCACACTTCTGTTCACTATGGCGCCGACACGGTGATGGATCTCTCGACGGGCGGAGATATACACGAGATCCGCGAGGCGATTCTTCGCCATTCCCCCGTTCCCATCGGCACAGTTCCAATCTACGAAGCCATTTCGAGGGTAAAGCGCGTCGAAGATCTAAATGCTGAAGTAATGCTTGAAGTAATCGAGGAACAAGCCGAACAAGGCGTGGATTACATGACGATTCACGCCGGGGTTCTCATCCAATACCTGCCGTTAGTTTCAAAGCGAATCACGGGGATCGTGAGCCGCGGCGGCGCAATTCTCGCCCAATGGATGGCGCACAATCACAAGCAAAATTTCCTCTATGACCGCTTCGACGACATCTGCAAGATCTTCGCCAAGCACGACGTCAGCTTCTCCCTCGGCGACGGCCTCCGGCCCGGCTGCATCGCCGACGCCAGCGACGAAGCTCAATTCGCCGAACTGAGAACTTTAGGCGAACTGACCAAGAAAGCCTGGGAGCACGATGTGCAAGTCATGATCGAAGGGCCCGGCCACGTCCCGCTGGACAAGATAAAGGAGCAGGTCGATAAAGAAAAAGAGCTTTGCTACGAAGCCCCGTTCTACACGCTCGGCCCGCTCGTGACCGACATCGCTCCGGGATACGACCACATCACGTCGGCTATCGGCGCCGCCATGATCGGCTGGCATGGCGCGGCCATGCTCTGCTACGTCACTCCGAAAGAACACCTCGGACTGCCAAACGAAAAGGACGTCAAAGACGGGATCATCGCCTATAAGATCGCCGCGCACGCCGCCGACATCGCGCGACATCGCCCCGGAGCCCAGGACCGCGACGATGCCCTGAGCTATGCGCGTTACAAATTCGATTGGGAAAAACAGTTTGCTCTCTCGCTCGATCCCGAAACCGCCCGCTCCATGCACGACGAAACCCTGCCCGACGAATCCTACAAAGAAGCCGCCTTCTGCTCCATGTGCGGCCCGAAATTCTGCTCGATGAACTACTCCAGCAAGGTCGACGAATACAACAAAGAAGTCCACGGGCTGGAAAAGAAAGACTACTCGGAGTTAGTCGAAAAGCTAGTCTCAATAAAATAGTGTCGGAGAGCCGCCTCGGCTATCCAACAGGCGCACCGAGGCCAAATGTAGCGCGGGCGCCGTCGCCCGCGATCGTTTTTCTCATTTTGGCGAGCACTGTGGCGCTTGTCCCAGATAAAGAGAGAAGAAAGTCAGCTTGTTCGGCACGACGCGGCCTGCTAGCCTTACCAAGCGAAAACAGGAGAATTCATGCCGCAGGACACATTGAAGGTGTCTCCAACCGATCTGACACCATCGTTGGAAAAGCGTCTCGGAGCCTACGCATTGATGGCCGTAACCGCGCTGTTGAGTTCGGTCGTTCCGTCGCAGGCCGAAATTATTTACACGAAAGCTAACAAATCCATCGCCCCGAATAGTCACTTCAACCTCGACTTGAACCATGACAAAATCACCGACTTCACGCTGTCGAATCGGTTTTTTGCTTCGTCGCAATTCCAATCGGGCACGCTGCTCCTAATCGACGGCGCCAAACCCAACGGCGGCATTTATCACTACTCCTTCGCAATCCCGCTAAAGACGAAAGGCGTGATCGGACCCAACCAGAAGTTTTTGTCGGGGAAATCCCTGCGTATGGCTCGCACTTCCAAGTCATCGGAGTTCACTTACAGTGGTGGGCCCTTCTTCAACGCCAACCACAAATTTCTGGGCCTGCGCTTCACCATCAAGGGAAAAGTTCACTACGGGTGGGCCCGCCTCAGCGTGGCTTCCAGCGGACACGGCATGACGATTAAAGTGCTCGACTACGCCTACAACAGCGTCCCCGACCAGCGGATCCTGGCCGGTGAAGGCCGGCCACCATCGGAGCAGATGGAAGCACCAACTCAAACCCTGGGATCGTTAGCTCGAGGCGCAGCGCATCGCTAGTCGAACTCTGGAGATCACGAACTAAGCGGGCTTTTTCGCCCTGGCATCCTGAATCTGCTTCATCAAGATGTCTCGCACGTAATGCCAGTAGGGCACAATCGCCAGTGCCGCACGCGCATTCTGCTCTGCCGCATTCACATCCGGCGCAGTTTTATTGAGATCGGACCAAGCAAGATTCATCAATAGTTCCGGCTCACCCCACGACGGCTGCAGAGGATCGTCCGACGGCTTGCTTTTCCGAATCGTCGCCAATGCTGTCTCGTACATCTCCATCGCCTTGGCCTGCCCACCACCGCGTTCCGGCGGCGAGTACCAGAGATTCGGCCCCATCACCCAAGCCAGCCGGGGATTGTCCGGATCGATCGCGGCGGCATCTTTCCGCAATTGCCGCGCCTGCACCAGCAACTCCTGCACACGCGCCGGGTCTTTTTCCTTTACCGAAAAGCCAAGCAAGCTCACGCATGACAGCGCTGCAATCTTCGCGTCCGCGAAATTCAGATCCAGCTTCGCCGACTCGTTAAATTCATCCCAGGCCTGCTTTAAGTCTTCCGATTGCTCTTTCACATCCACATTGTCGTTAAATCCGTTGATCGCCCTCCGCCAGAGCGCAAACCCGCGCCAGTATCGTATTCGCGATCCAAGTTGCTTGTCGGTGTCCACGGGGGCCAACTCTCCGTAAAGACGCTTCAGCGTCGAACGGTCGCCCTCGTAGTCGGCCCGCTTGATCTGGGTAACAATCTTGATGATCTGTTCGTGCGAAGACTTCGCCGCTGTCGGCGTTGTGACGTTCGTGCTCTGCTGTGGCCAGGAAATTTCGCGTGAGCTACCGGGCAGCGCCGCCAGCATCGTGCTCACCAATACCCAAATTCGCCAGTTGAATTTCATTGCGACCCTCCCAGGATCCGCGCAACACGAGAAGCCCATCGTGGCATGATCTGTCCATCATCGACCGCAAGGGTATCGGACGTCTAGAATGAAATTTTCCTGGAACGCTTGTGATTCGTCGAGAACTGGAGCCTGTAGGCCGCGGGGCTGATCCCAATCACGCGTTTGAAGACTCTCGAAAAATGGCTTTGGTCCGCAAAGCCGGCATCCTGACCAAGCTCGGCCAAAGGCTGGTTCGATTCCGCCAGAAGCCTGACTGCGTAAGTTACTCGTAGGCGCCGCACGAACTCGCCCATAGTGCAATGATGGTGAACACGAAACGCGCGAGCCAGCACCGACCGGTTGACGCCAGCCTGCGTCGCCAGTTCGCTAAGGCGGATGGTCTGGCGAAAACCAGCACGCAACATTTCCGTAGCGGCTAGAACAGCCTCCACAGGTTGCGGACCGGCTTTCAGCTCACGCCCGCCGCGGCACAAAGCCACCAGCAACTCCAGACACAATCCCTCTACAGATAAAGAAGTAAAAGCATCCGGCTGCGCGCACTCGCCGTAGATCTTACTGGCCAAGCTCACCGCCATCGGGTTCGTGGATCGCAACGGATCGGTGGGAATCGCTGACTCCGGTCGCAATATTCGGAACTCGTTCGCATCCACTTCGATTCGCAAACTGCGCGCATCGCCCGCTTCGAAGCTGTTGCAGTGCTCAATATTTGGAGGTTTGTAGAGCACCGTCCCGCTCACAAACGAACCCGCCCGCCGTTCAATAATTTCCTGATAGGTTCCCTGAAGAATGAGGTGAATGCACGCCGTAGGATGAGAATGACGCGGCAACTCCGTGCCTCGGCGATGCACGCTGTCGCTCAGCGCAAATGGCCCGGCACGAAAGAACCAGTTGTCATGCCGCTCTCCCATTGGATCTCCCCGTCTCCCGAAGCGCTACAAGACATCCACCTAGGAGAGACGTTTCACCGGCGTAATAGTTCACAAGGAGTCTATGAAAGTGGGGCAGTTTCTTGACAATTATGTTTGAGCGAGCGCCTCTGCCAACTTTTATACTTAGCCATCGGCCGCCAAGATATTTCCTGGCGTGGCCAGAATTGAGGCAACATGTTCCTTGCGATGAGCCTGTGGCTGCTTCTCATCAATCCATTGACCGCGAATGCAGATGACAATCCCACCTCCATCAGGTCCGCGGCGGCGGCGGTCGAAGCGAATATGAAGACGCCTGAAGGTAAGGCCTATGACACGCAGGTGGGAGGAGATTTTTCAAAAAAGTATCCTCCGGTCATGAAGGCGTGCAAGGAGAAAGCCGCAGACGACTCGCGTAGTTTCGACATGCTGGTCCGCGTCGAGAAGGATGGGGCGGTAAAGGAAGTTCTGCTGTACCCTGCGACAAAAATCTCTCAGTGCCTGCGTGACGCCATCCTCAAGGACACGTTCTCGCCACCTCCAAGACCAGCTCATTGGGTCGATATTCATATCGACCTGAAGCACTGAGAAGCGCCAGCCCACAGCTAGGTCTATGGGGTTGTCGCAGTGCATCGGCGCCCAAAGCCCGCATCCTCAACTTAGCCTGCGCCTTCAACGCGCACCTTCCAACACTTTCGCCGCCCGATTGAGCGCAGCCGTCAGTGCGACAATCTGCTGCCGCGTCCGCTCGATATCGTGCTTGTCGACCGCCTCGTTGATCCCCGGAATGACCACCGCCGCATATCCCGTGTATTGCCCCGGCGCATAAATGGAATGATGGAACCATGGCCGGTTTGGCAGGCCGTCGGAGAGTAAAAGCGCACGCTCCGCATCCCGCAAGGCGCGGTTCAGTTTGGCGGCGTCGCTCCCGGAATTTTCTTCACGAGAAAGAATCTTTGTTCCTGCCTGCTCGAAGCGATGCGCAGCCTGGGAAGCCTCACGGAAGTCGACCGTCTGATCGCCGAACTCAGCCAGCGCTTTTTTCTTCGCTGAGTCGATGTAAAACGAAATCTCCTTGCCGTATTCCTCGTAATTGAACGGCAGCACGTCGGCGTCGGCCATACGAATAACTTCCATGCCAAAAACGCGCGCCATCTGCTGCTCGTAAATAAAATCGGGATCGCCAAACTTCTTGAACCAGTTGAAATTGTCGAACGCCGAATGATAGACGCCGTACGACCCAGTCGAACCAATATCGGACGACGGTACGCCGAGGTGCTGCAAGAACACGGAATAATCCGAGCCGCTTCCTAAATCGCTGACCGGCACATCCGCCTTGCCCTGTGCCGCCGGAGGACGATATGTGCCGCCGCTGGTCTCCTGAGGATTCGCCGCTTCGGTCGAATTTTGGCTGGCCTTCTGCCAGCTCTCATAAACCGTTCCGCCCTTCGCAGCCGGAACAGCCTTGGTCAAATCGCGCAAGAACTGCTTCAGGCTAGGTACGGCTGCCGCGCCGAACTTCGATCCTGACACCGCGACATCCATGTTGAAATACGCCGCAGCATTCTCCAATTCCTTCGCGTGCTGCTCGCCCCATTCGGTCGAACCGATCAAGCCTTCTTCTTCTGCGTCCCAACTGCCGAGAACAATTGTTCGTTTCGGCTTCCAACCCGACTTCAACAATTCGCCCAGCCCATGCACTGATTCAAGCATCGCCGCAGTGCCGCTGTTGGGATCGACCGCTCCATACACCCACGCATCGCGATGATTGCCCCCGACCACCCATTCGTCGGGAAACTCGCTTCCCCGTACCTTCCCAATCACATCCCAAATGGTGCGAAGCTGATAGTCCTGCTTGAGATGCATTTTCACTTTCACCGGCCCCGGCCCAACGTGATACGTGAAAGGCAGCGCACCTTGCCACTCGCGTGGCGAGTCCGCCCCACTCAGGTGTTCGAGAATCGGCCAGGCATCGCCGTAGGAAAGCGGCGTGGTCGGAATCTTGGGCAGCGCCGCGGATTCCGCAGGCGGAGTGCGCTGCGCGTCGGGTAGCGATGGCAGCGACGCAATTCCCGGAGTCGTCGGATCGCCGGGAAATTCAAACATGTAGCCAATCGACCCACGCTGCACGCCCGTATCCGGACGCCACGGACCTTGCGGATATTTATCTCCGCGCTTCCAACCATCGTCCGCCGGATCAGAGTAGATCAGCACGCCCGCCGCGCCATGCTCCTGCGCGACAAACGCTTTCACCCCGCGGAAATTCTGCCCATAGCGCACCAGCACCATTTTCCCGCGCACATCCACTTTCAACTGGTCCAGCTTCTTAAAATCCTCCGGCGAACCGTAGTTGGCGTACACCACCTCACCCTCAACGTCTCCCGATGGCGACATGGCATTGAACGGCGTGATGACACGCGGATCATCGGGCAAAGGATCGCCATCCACATGCTCGCGCGTCGGTCCATGCATGTGAACACCGGACGGCGCAGTAATGTCCACGCTGATCTCCGCCGGGTAATTGATCCACACCCGGTACTCGACGATCTCCGTATCGAGCCCCGCTTCGCGGAACTTCTGCGCCACGTAATCTGCGGTTGCTTTGTCCTCCGCCGTGCCGGCAACGTGCGGCGCCTGCGTCAGGATGCGCAAATGCTGCTCAGCAAGTTTGGGATCCGGCACGGCAAGGAAGCGGCTCTCGGTCGCACTCTCCGCCGCTGGATTGCGGAAGCCAAAGATCGCCGCCGAAGGCGCGCTCGCTGCCGGAGCAGTTTGCGCTTGTGGCGAGTTCAACAGCAGTACCCCGCAGAACAGAATAATGAAGGCAGAGCGAAAGCCCATGAAATCCCTCGCGAAAGAAACGTCAGTTTACACGATCGTTCGCTGGAACCAACGAAAGGAATCCAGTCCATAAAATCACCATCTTCACCATCTGCACCATATGGTGCTATACTAAACCCTATGAAGCGAGCGACCATGACGTTGCCCGACGACATAGCGAAAGCTGTGGAAGATTATCTGTCCGCGCAGGAAGCGCCTCCAAGTCTAACTACCGTCGTACAAGCAGCCCTGCGACAGTATCTCGGCGAGAGAGGATTTCTGCCGGTGCGCCGTACTTTGAGGATCACCCCGGCGGGACGCAGCGGGCGTCGCGATGTGAGTCAAGAACATGACGCATACCTGGCTGGCACGAAGAAATGACGCGCGCCGTGTTGGCCGACACGGGCCCGCTTTACGCTGCCGCCGATGAAAGCGACTTGCACCATAAGCGGGCCGTCAGGGAACTACAACAGCTAGCACGCGATCGGCGTGAGGTCGTGGTCGCCTATCCCACTTTGCTCGAAGCGTACACGCTAGTTCTCTTTCGGCTTGGAAAAAATGCCGCCGCCCTTTGGCTCACGGAAATTTCTCAGGCAGCCTTGGTCAATCCAGTTCCAGAAGACTATCGGACTGCAAATTCCACCGTCCGAGGGCTGGCTGGCCAACCCATAACCTTGTTCGACGCCACCGTCGCGGCCTTAGCCGTGCGTCTGGGTTTGGAAGTCTGGACGTACGATCATCACTTCGATATGATGCGCGTCTCGGTATGGCGATGATCAGGCGACCAAAGACGATAAACTGTCTACATGCCAGCCACCAATGCCACGCAGCGCTTCTCTTCACGAGTAGACAACTACGTAAGATATCGCCCCGGCTATCCGCCCGAAGTTACTGAGCTTCTAAAGACCGAATGTAGCCTCGCCTCCGATTCGACGATCGCCGACATCGCGTCCGGCACCGGAATCTTCACCCGCATACTTCTCGAAAACGGTAGTCGCGTATTTGGCGTTGAACCCAATCCCGACATGCGTCGCGCCGGCGAACAATTGCTGACAAGCTATGAGCGCTTCACCAGCATCGCCGGGACCGCGGAAGCAACCACTCTGCCCGATCACAGCGTCGACATCGTGACCGCCGCCCAGGCCGCACACTGGTTTGACCGCGCCAAGGCCCGCAGCGAATTCATTCGCATCCTGAGACCCGGCGGATGGACCGTGCTGCTGTGGAACGAGCGCCGCACGGAGTCCACTCCGTTTCTCCGTGAGTACGAAAAGCTCCTGCTCACGTACGGAACCGATTACCACGAAGTTCGCCACGAGCGCACCACCAACGAAATCGCCGACTTCTTCTCGCCATCGCCATTCCAGCGCAAATCTTTCGAGATGTATCAACACTTCGACTACCCTGCCCTGGAAGGCCGCCTGCTGTCCTCCTCGTACACGCCAACTCCCGACCGGGCCAACTATTCGCCAATGTTGCGGAGCTAAGAACGATTTTCGACCGGTATCAAGGCAACGGCAAAGTACTCATCGAATACAACACTCTCGTCTACTATGGCCAACTGACGTAGGACCAAGTCCCGCACGAAGCTTACATGGGGACAGCCGCCTCGGCTGCCCACCGAGCGAGGCGAGTCGGCTCGCAATCCACCTCCATTGCAAATCTGATTAAATAACTCTCGCAAGCCAACGGAGACTCCATGCGCCGCCAGAAACTGACGAAGAAACAATCCAAAGAAAAATCCTTCCACATGACCCCGGAAGATTTCCGCCATCACGGCCATGCCGTCGTGGACTGGATTGCCGACTACTACCAGCGCATCGAATCTTACCCAGTGTTATCGAAAGGAAAGCCTGGCCAGGTGCGGGCCTCTCTACCAAAACTTCCTCCCGCGAAAGGCGAGCCCTTCCGCAAACTTCTGGGCGACGTTGAAAAACTAATCCTCCCCGGTGTGACCCACTGGCAATCGCCAAATTTCTTCGCTTTCTTCCCCGCCAACGCTTCGGGTCCAGCAATCCTCGGCGATCTGCTCTCATCCGGCCTAGGCGTTCAAGGAATGCTATGGGCCACTAGTCCAGCATGCACCGAACTCGAAACCCACGTGCTCGACTGGCTGGTGTCAATGCTCGACCTTCCCGAGAAATTCCGCTCCACCAACAGCGGCGGCGGCGTGATCCAGGACACCGCATCCAGCGCTTCCCTATGCGCCCTGCTGGCCGCGCGCGAACGCGCAACCAACTTCGCGAGCAACAGGCGAGGCTGCGACGGAAAACTCGTCGCATATACCTCATCGCAAGCGCATTCTTCCATCGAAAAAGGTGTTCAGATTGCGGGCTTGGGCCTGAACAACCTCCGCCTCGTCGACGTCGACAAGAATTTCGCCATGCGCCCCGATTTTCTGCAGCAACAAATTACAAAAGACCGAAAAGACGGCCTGCTTCCCTGCTTCGTCTGCGCCACGATCGGCACGACTTCCTCGAACGCCATCGATCCCTTGCCGGAAATTGGCCGCATCTGCCGCGAAAACAATTTGTGGTTCCACGTCGACGCTGCTATGTCTGGAACCGCCGCGCTCTGCCCCGAGTTTCGCCCCACGCACAACGGCGTCGACCTAGCCGACAGCTACACCTTCAACCCGCACAAATGGATGTTCACGAACTTCGATTGCAACTGCTTTTACGTTGCCGATCGCAAGGCGCTCATTCAGACGCTGAGTATTCTGCCGGAATATTTGCGCAACCAAGCCACGGAATCAGGCGCGGTCATCGACTATCGAGATTGGCAAATTCCGCTCGGCCGTCGCTTCCGCGCGCTGAAACTATGGTTCGTAATACGCCATTACGGCATCGCGGGCCTGCAGCACCACATCCGTCGTCACGTCGAACTGGCACAGCAGTTTGCCAAATGGGTATCAGGAGACCCTCGTTTCGAACTCGCCGCCCCGGCGCCGCTGAACCTAATCTGCTTTCGCCATAAAGCGGGAGACCAGGCCAACCAACAAATCATGGACCGTCTCAATCACAGCGGCGATCTCTACCTGACGCACACCCGCCTGAACAACCGCACGACGCTGCGCTTCTGCGTAGGCCAGACCAACACGCAGAAGCGCCACGTCGAACGCGCATGGCGTCGCATTCAGGAAGAAGCGGACGCCCTGGCGTCCTAAGCCACCAACTGTCAGCGCCCGCGGCCTGGCATCCTGCACGAAACACACTCCCCGGAACCTAACGCAGCAGAAGGACCTAGCTTCGTCGGTTGACGATAAACACCCCCCGGGGTTCCACGATTAACTACGAGAAAATGTGGCACAGCTGCCTTTGAACCTCTTCGCTTCGCATGACGAATCCGTTTGCGCGTACATATGTACCATGGTACCATCATACCAATGACAACCGACAAAACACCCTTCGTAGAAGTCGACCGCGTTCAAACCGGAGTCCGGCTGGAAAAACGAATGCTAAAAGTCCTAAAGGCAGTCGCCGAGCTAAAAGATATGTCCCTCGGCGACCTGATCGAGGGCGTCGTGCTCCACGCCTTCGAAGGCAAAGCGCCGTTCTCCCAGGAAACCCTCAAAGAGATCGAACAATTCAGGAAAATCTATGGCATGACGTTGAAAGCATCGGACAGCCATCAACTCAAGGAGCGAAGGAAATGAAAACCATGGCCATCATCATTCTCGCACTGACGGCAACTCTGGCGGGGGCGTTCGCCTACCACCAACACCAGGAAACAACATCCTCCGGACCGTTAACGCATGTGCGCAACGAATTCGAGTTCACCGCACATGCATCGTATGCAGTCACGGCGCCTCTCTTCGGCCCTGAAGGCGAACGCGCCTGGGGCGGCGAGCACTGGGACCCGCACTTTCTCTATCCGCTGCCCGCGCAAGACGTGCGGGGCGCGGTCTTCACCGTGTCCCACGGACACCGCAGCAGCTATTGGATCAACACCGCATTCGACGTAAACGGCCACCACTTCCAGTACGTGTACATGATTCCAGACGTCATGGCTACATTGATCGACCTGCATTTCGTCGAGGTCGACTCAGCGCACACGAAAGTCAACGTAGTCTACGAGCGCACAGCCTTGACACCGGAGGGAAACCAACACGTGGAGGAAGCGGGTAAATCAGACAGCAAAAATGGCCCCGAATGGGAAAAGGCGATCAACGACTACTTGGCAAAACAGAACGCGACCAACCGACCTGCATCATCGGCTCAACCGAATCACGAAGTACAATGAACAGTTGGCGACTGAAAGGGCGTGGCGGATGCCGCGCCGCTCTTTCACCGAGATCATGCGGGGCAGACATTTGTGTCAGCCGCATTTGATCCGGGTGCTTCCGGAAAGGCCTTCCCTACCGAGCCAACTCCACTTCGATCTTTTTCGCTGCCGCATCGAGCTTCACAATCCGGAAATTGCGAATCTGCCCCGCACGAACTTCTTCCGGCTTGGAATCAACGGTGCCGCTTTTCCAACGCGCATTCAACATGGAACTCAGCGCCGACAAATCCACTTTGCCCGGCGCAGGAGCCGCTTTCTCGCTAACCGCGCTTCCCGTAATTCGGCACGCGGCATGAATCCCCTCACCCAGTTCCGCGCGGCCAAACGCACCCGAACTCTCAATCATCCGGCCCGTCACCACATCGCCAATTTTGTGTTCGGCAATATATTCGTCAATGCCAGTGGGAATCAGTTGCTTCATGCTCAACCGCAGTTGGCGTTTGTCCTTATCGATGGACACCACCTGCGCCTTCACCACCTGGCCGACCTTTAGTACTTCTTGCGGATGCTCGACGCGCTTCTCCGCGGTGATCTCGCTGACGTGAACCATCCCCTCGACGCCCTCCGCCAGTTGCACGAATGCTCCGAATTTTTGAATGCTGGTCACGGCCCCCTCAATCACCGTGCCCACCCCAAACTTCTCTGCAACGTCCGTCCAGGGATCGCCCAACGTCTGCTTCAAACCCAGTGAGATTCGGCGCTCGTCCGTCTTCACACCGAGAATCACCACTTCGACAGAATCACCCGGCTTCACCACATCGCTGGCGCTCCGCACCTTCTTGGCCCACGACATTTCCGAAACGTGAATCAAGCCTTCAATCCCCGGCTCGAGCTCCACAAACGCTCCGAACTCCATCACTCTTGTAACGGTACCCCGCACCCGCTCGCCCGGCTGATACTTTCCTGCCACCGCATCCCAGGGATGCGGTTGTAGCTGCTTCATCCCTACCGAGATTCGCTTCTTTCCAGACTCGTCGCTAATTTTGAGGACTTTGACTTCGACTTGCTGCCCCAGCGCGAGCACGTCCGACGCCTTGTTGATGCGGCTCCAAGAAATCTCGCCCACGTGTAGAAGCGCATCCACGCCGCCCAAATCGACGAACGCTCCATAGTCAGTCAAGGCTGCGCACGGTGCCGGTCAGCACCTCTCCTTCTTTAAGGTCGGCGTAGCGCCGATCTTTCGCCGATCGCTCCTCTTCTTCCAGAACCACGCGGCGATCGACCACCACATCTTCATCCGCCACATCCAGTTTGATAATGCGGCAACGAATCTGCTGCTCGACCAACTTCGCAAGTTCAGCAGCGTCGCGCACTCCGCTGCGCGACGCAGGCATGAAAGCCCGCACACCCACATCCACGCTCAGTCCGCCCTTGATCGCTGCCGTTACGGTTCCGACAATGGTCGCTTTGCTATTGAAGGCCTGCTCGAGCGACGCCCAATCTTTCGGCCGCTCCACCCGCGTACGGGAAAGCTGGTAGTAACCCTCGGGATCTCGCCCCGTCACCGAGACCAGCAACTTGTCGCCGCGCTTCACGGCACCTCCCGGAAATGCGGTCAGCGGGAGAATGCCTTCCGACTTGAAGCCAATATCGACGAGCACGGATTCGGCCGACACTGTGACCACGGTGCCTTGGAGTTGCCTGCCGCCTTCGCCTTGGCGGGCGTGGCTCTTCTCATACTGCGTGAGCAGGTCACCGAACGATTCACCAGATTCGCTGGCAATTTCGGGTTCTGGAACCGTGGGGTCGGCCGGATTGGGACTGGAAACATTAGGATTCGACATGGGAGTTTCGCAACCTTATTGTGGAAGAAATCCTGATTAGGATAACATCGGGTCTGCCAATCCGCCGCCTAGGGCGGTGGCTAAGTATTCCCGCTCCACAGCGAATCTTATGAGAGCCGAAAATACCGTGAAAAAAACTGGACTGCGCGAAAAGTCGCAACTGATGTCCGCATCCGAAATCGACCGCACACTGGTTCGTGTGGCCCACGAGATCGTCGAAAAAAATGATGGCGCGGTTGACCTCGGCCTGGTCGGCGTCCGCCGCCGCGGTGTTCCGCTCGCCGAGCGCCTCGGCAAATTGATCTCACGCATTGAGGGGACCAAAGTCCCGGTGGGAACGCTCGACATTACTTTTTACCGCGACGATCTTTCCACTCTCGGCCCGAAGCCGGTGGTGCAGGAGATGGAAATCGGTTTCGACATTCAGGATCAGAACATCGTACTGGTGGACGACGTTCTGTTCACCGGCCGTACCATTCGCGCCGCCTTGGACGCGCTCTTCTCGCACGGGCGCCCGCGCCGCGTGCAACTCTGCGTACTCATCGACCGCGGCCACCGCGAACTCCCTATCGAAGCCGCCTTCGTGGGACGCAACGTGCAAACCACCATGAACGAAGTCATCGAAGTCAAACTCACCGAGATCGACGGCGCTGAGAAAGTCCTTCTGATGGAGAAGTAACAGACACCGGGCTTCTAGCGGTACGTCCTCGCCCGCAAAAAACGTTAAGACGCTTCAGCGCTCGTATTCCCTGCCCTAGTACGCCCGCTACGACTTCAACACCGTCTTGATCAACGATTCGACTCCGTTCCACGTGATCTGCACGCCTATGCACAGCAGCACAAAGGCGATGATGCGCAGGATCCCGTGCGCCGTCTGCGGCGAAATATAGGCCGTAATTTTAGGGGCGTAGCGGTAACTTAAATAGACCGTCCAACTCAATGCAATTACCGCGAGCACAATTCCGATGTGGGCAAAAACATCGGGAAGCGCGTGCGGCACCGTAGCGTGCGCGCTCAAGGTCAGCATCACGACGATACAGCCGGGGCCAACCGTCAGCGGGAACGTCAGCGGATAGAATATTTTTTGCTCGATCGACCCCAGAGCTGATTTCACTTCTACCGCGTTGGGATTGTTGTCGGTTTCTTGCTGGTTCAGCAGGCTCCATCCCATACTAGCCAGCACAAGTCCTCCCGCCACCTGCACCACCGGCAGCGAGATTCCGAAGAACTCGAGCAACCCAGTTCCGACCAGCTCAACGATGATCAAAAAGATTGTCGAGCTGATGGCAATCTTGCGCGCCAAGTCGCGAAATACCGACTGCGGCGCATCGCCAACCACGCCCAGAAAAACCAGCGCCGACCCCAGCGGATTAATCACCGGCAGAAGCGCACTGAAGGCAAGCGCGAAATATTTGACGAGAACCAGCATTCGGGTCGAGCGAAAAGCATAGCATTGTGCCTGTCGAACGCAAACCTTAGCCGCAGGACAGACGGAGGAACTACAGGGAAACTCTGACTCCTTGTGGTAGAGCTTTTGATTTCCCCAAACCATTCCCGCAAGGTTTACAATGCGCTGTCCATGTCAGCCTCATCGAAACAAGGCGTTTCCAGCCGGCAGCGCGAGCAGCTGCTCAGCGCTGCGCGGAAAACCATGAAGCACGCGCACGCGCCGTATTCGCGCTTCAAAGTCGGCGCCGCTTTGCTGACGTCGAAAGGCGAAATCTTCTCCGGGTGCAACGTTGAAAACGCTTCTTACGGTATGACGAATTGTGCCGAGCGCACCGCCATCTTCTCGGCAGTTGCGCAATCGGGACCGAAGCTCGACATTCGCGCGATCGCCGTGGTGAATAATCAAGGCGTGCCGTGTTCCCCGTGCGGTGCGTGCCGCCAGGTAATTTACGAATTCGGCCCCAATGCCGTCATTTTCTTTCAAACTTCCAAAGGCTGGAAAGAAAGTCACATCACCGAACTTCTTCCCGAAGGGTTTCGACTCAAGTGAGCCAGCCGAAATCCGCAACTCCAATTCGCGCGATCGACATCATTCGCAAGAAGCGCGATGGAATGGAACTGTCGCGTGCCGAGATCGAATATTTAGTCAACGCATACACCGATCACAAAATTCCCGACTATCAAGTTTCGGCGTGGCTGATGGCGGTCATCCTACGCGGATTATCGCGCGACGAAACTTCAGCTCTGACCGATGCCATGTTGCATTCGGGGGACGTGCTCGATCTCTCCGAATTTCCTGCCAAGAAAGTGGACAAGCACTCGACCGGCGGCGTGGGCGACAAGACTTCGCTCGTGCTGGCGCCATTGGTGGCCGCGGGCGGTTTGATCGTCCCCATGATCAGCGGGCGCGGACTGGGGCACACCGGCGGCACTCTCGACAAACTGGAATCGATTCCCGGCTTCAACGTAAATCTTTCCGTGCCGGAATTCCGCAGCGTTCTCCAGAAGTGCGGCTGCTGCATGATCGGGCAGACGGCGGAAATCGCTCCCGCCGACCGCAAGCTATATGCGCTGCGCGATGTCACCGGCACGGTCGAGAGTCCATATTTGATTTGCGCATCCATCATGAGCAAGAAGCTCGCAGAGGGCATCGATGCGCTGGTGCTCGACGTGAAGACTGGCTCCGGCGCTTTCATGAAGAAGGAAGAGGACGCGGAATTTCTCGCCGCACTCATGGTCGAAACCGGAGAGCGCATGGGCAAGGAAGTGGTCGCCTTAATCACCAACATGGACCAGCCGCTGGGATTGCACGTCGGCAATTCGCTGGAAGTGGTTGAGGTCATCGACATTCTCCGCGGGCAAGGGCCTGAAGATCTCCGAGAGTTGTGCCTTGAGTTGGCCGCGCGGATGTTTCAGATGGGCGAAGTTGCGGACACTGCCGTGCAGGGCAAGCGTCTGGCGGAGGAGTTGATCAGTTCAGGCAAAGCGCTGGCAAGATTTCGCCAGATGGTCGAACTGCAAGGCGGCGACACCAGCACGATTGACGATCCCAGCCGGCTACCGCGGGCAAGAACTGTGCAAGACGTGAGAAGTACCAAGACCGGCTACGTTTCTTCGATTGACTGCGAGGCAATTGGCACGGCTTGCGTGGTTCTTGGTGGAGGGCGCGAGAACAAAGAAGATTCGGTTGATCCGGCAGTCGGCTTCGTTCTACATCGCAAGCTGGGTGATGCGGTCGCTGCGGGAGAACCGCTGTTAACGGTGCATTCGAATTCTGATGCGCGCGCGGCGCATGCCGTCGAGTTGCTGCTGGCAAGTTACGAAATCGCGGATGCTCCTCCGGCACACAAAAAGATTGTTCATCGCGTGATTCGCGGTTCAGGCGTTTAGAGCGAGGCATACACATGGGACGATTCACCGGAATTCTGGGGCTGCTCACGATGTTGACGCTGGCCTTTATTTTTTCCACCAACCGGCGTGCCATTCGCGTGAAGACGGTGGCGTGGGGGCTGGGGTTGCAATTTGCGTTCGCCGTGTTCGTGCTCCGTATCGACCTGGGCCGGCGGCTTTTTCAGTACGCCGGAGACGCGGTGAATCGTCTGCTTAGTTATGCGTTCGTCGGATCCAGCTTTGTGTTTGGCGATTTGGGGAAACAAGGATCTCATCTGGGTTTTTATTTCGCCTTTCAAGTTCTGCCGACAGTCATCTTTATTGCTGCATTCTTCGCCGTGCTTTATCACTACGGGGTCATGCAGCTCATCATCAAGGTAGCCGCCAAAGTTATGACGCGTGTGATGGGCGCGAGTGGCGCTGAGTCTTTGAACGTTGCCGCAAGTATTTTCATGGGACAGACGGAAGCTCCGCTTACCATTCGACCTTTCCTGCCCGACCTTACCCGCTCCGAACTGATGACCGTCATGACCTCCGGGATGGCGCACGTTTCGGGCGGAATCATGGCGGCTTATATCGCCTTTGGCATCGAGCCTAAACATCTTTTGAGTGCGGTGATCATGACGGCTCCGGGGACGATCTTGATTTCGAAGATGCTGGTACCGGAAACCGAACAGCCCAAGACCGCGGGGCGCGTGGTCATGAGCGAGGAAGAAGTGGAAACCGAAAAGAAAGAGAACGTGCTGGGCGCAGTGGCTCGTGGCACGACGGACGGGCTTAACCTGGCTTTGAATATTGCTGCCATGCTGATTTCCTTTCTAGCCCTGATCGCATTGATGGATGGAATTCTGGCGGGCATCCACAACGGGCTGGCGCATTTTGGATTCATGTGGTTTCCGGCCAGTTTGGAAGCAATTTCTGGCACACTTTTCGCGCCTGTCGCCTGGGTCATCGGAATTCCCTGGAAAGATTGTGCGTTTGTTGGTCACTTGCTGGGCACCCGCATGGTGTTGAATGAACTGGTCGCATTTTCCATGCTGGGGCCACAGAAGGCATTTCTCGATCCTCGATCGTTCACCATTGCTACGTTCGCCTTGTGTGGTTTCGCCAACTTGAGTTGCATCGGTATTCAGATTGGCGGCATTGGCGCTTTGGCCCCGAACAAGCGCGGAGAGTTGGCAAGGTTGGGATTGCGGGCGATGCTGGCTGGTACCATGGCCAACCTCATGTCGGCTTCCATCGCGGGGATGCTGATTTAGGGCCTCCCCGTCGAAGATCAAAAGCCTTTCACCACAGAGACCCGGAGACGCAGAAAACCTTTTCAACGCTTCCAGATCTTGGCTGTATCCACGATGGCAACTGCACTGGGTGGTAAGATTTCGTTTCGCTCGCTGTAATTCAGATGGAGGAGAATACCAATGAGGCAGCAAATACGAATCAGTTTGGTGAAGGCCGCGGCATGGTTTTGTTCGTGTGTTTGTTCACGCTCTCGGTTTGCGGTCGTGGCGCTGGCGCAGGATGTGCAGACCAACTCCATGCCCGGGACGAACTTCTCGAAATTCCACACTTATAAGTGGGTGAAGATTGAAGGCGCAACCCAACCCGACCAGATTGTGGACACGCAGATCAAGAACGCGGTGGATGCCCAGCTGCAGGCGAAAGGCTTGACCCGGACCGAGGGGGAGAACGCCGATCTTAATATCGGATATCAGGCGGCGGTGAAGCAGGAAGCACAGTGGAACGCGTACGGCACGGGCGGTGGACTGCGCTGGGGAGGCGGCATGGCTACGGCAACCCAATCCACGATACGGGTGGGAACGCTGGTTTTGGATATGTACGACCCGGTCGCCAAGCAACTAGTGTGGACGGGCAGGGCAACGAAGACGCTCGACTCAGGCAACAATCAGGAGAAGAAGCAGAAGAACCTGGAGAAGGCGATGCAGAAGTTATTGAAGGGTTTTCCGCCGAAGTAGGGCGGGAGCCGTCGCCCCTTGAGAAAATGGCAGCGTGCAGCTTGCTCTCGTCAAGCGACACGTCTTAAGATGACTGCGAGTTTGAGCCGTTCATGCCTCTGAGACGACGCGACCCCACTGATCAAACCTTCCGGATGTCGGCTGCGCTGACTGGGCGGAAGTTTTTCGCGCTGTTTCTTTTTTTGCTGGCGTCGCTGATTCTGTATCCTTTCGCCGAAACCAGCGCCTTCGGTTATTATGCCTTCCGCGTTTTGGGCAGCACGGCCATCGTGCTCTGCGTGTATGTCGTCAGTTTCCGGCGCAGCCTTGTGGTGGCTGCGGCTGGTGCTTGCGGTGCCGACGTTTCTGCACCGCGTTCTGAATCTCGGCACGAATGCCGGCTCGCTTTCGCTTTTCAATGTCACGGTTAGCTTTCTGTTTGATGTTTTTATTGTAGTGGTCATATTCCGGCGCGTGTTTGTGCCGAGTCAGCCTAATTCCGAAACTATCTTTGGGGCGCTTTGTATTTATCTGCTGGTAGGGTTTGGTTTCGCCAGCATTTACGGCTTGGTGTCGATTTTGCAGCCGCGGGCGTTTTATCTCAATCCGGTGGCAAACTTTCACACGGTTCCGGACCGGCTTGATTTTATTTATTACAGCTTTGGAACCATGACAGCTCTCGGCGCCTCGGGGATCACGCCGGTTTCGGCGGAGGCACGCTCGGTCACCGTAATCGAAGCAATTGTGGGCGTGCTTTACCTCGCGGTGTTGATCTCGCGACTGGTCGGGGCCTACCGACACCCCACCGCTTAGGTCAACCCGGTTCTGCCGGGCTCAGGGCTGAGAGTTGCGACATCAGGGAGACCTGAATGAGACTACCCCTCTCGAAGCAACATCCCTCGCGTTGCTGGCGTTTCGCGACGGTGATTTTTAACCGCGAGATTTCTTCCGGCAACGCGAGGGACCAAGTCCTCCTAACAAGAACGACTCGTTCATAGAATGCTCCGACAGCTGCATCCTAGTTCGGCGACGCTGCCGTCGGAGAAGCCTCCGGAGCGCCGCTTGAAGGTGAGCACGGAGGCTGCGGCCGACTTAGCATCGCCCTGGTTGGTGTCCCGCCCGGCGATACCTTGGGCGCCGACGCAGAAGACATATTGGCAATCGAGCTTGCCGTCATAGGCTGCGGAGCAGCGGTGTGCGGCGTAGGATTGGCGGCTCGTGGATGCGGCGCGGCAATGCCTGGCGAGGGTGTTGCGATGCCCGGCTTCGGCGCTGCTGTAGCAGGCATGGGCGCTGCAGTGCTCGTCACGCCGGCTGCGGCTGGCTTAGCTGCGACTGCGGCGCTGCTCGGACTTGATCCTGTCGGGCACGGATTCTGGGCTTCCGCCAAGGCGGCGGAAAGCAGCAAACAAGCTAACCAGATTGCAATTGTGCAGTGACTCGTTGTTTTTTTCACGGGACCTCCTTTAGGGTCGTGCTAGGGTCTGATTGAGGTTGGCCAACGCAAGGAACAGGCCGAGGTTGACATTGTCGGCGACTGACTTACCAGAGCAGGATCGTTAGGTGTCGGAAACGCTGCTTCTGGAGTGTCCGTTGACTCGGAGGAACTCGCTCCGAATTGCGTGAAAGAAACGGTTATTGTATGAACTCTCTTTAAACTAGCGCTGTCCCATTTTTGCTCGTCAGTAGTGAACCCTATTGAACGTGAATCGTTTTGCCGTCGGGATCGAGGATGCCGTGCACTCGAACTTTCTTGCCTTCCAGGTCCTTCACGATGTCCTGACGATCGATATCGTAAGTATTTCCGCCGCTGGACTCTTGTAGCACAAACTTCTCGCCTGACTTTGCGATGGTTCCGGTAAAAATATGAACCGGAGTCTGCGGGCGTGCGTCCTCCCGAGGGTTGTGCCGATTGATCTGGCGGATCGCCCGGTTGCTGTTTCGCCCGCTGATCCTGCCCCGACTGCTGCGGAGATTGTTGGCTCGGAAGCAAATCTGAGGGTTGTGCATAAAGTTGCAGACTCAAAACTCCGCAAGCCAGGAACCACATGGAATATTTTGCTTTTTTCATGAACACCTCCGCGATTTTTTTGTCGATGCAACCACCTTGCCAAAGAACGCGGTTCCACGGATTTTTTAGAGGGCGCGAATGCTTGCATTTGCAGCCGGTTACCTTTGACCATTGATTTCTATCGCACGGTAAAAAATTCACTGCATGCCCACTAGTGAGACGTTGTGCAAAATTTTCTTGGTAATTGATTCTGCAGTGTGTTTTTTGGAAATACAACCGGTCAATAGAATGCAAGCGCTTCAATTGGGCGCATTCTTACATTTATGGAGGTCGAGATGATCCGCAATTTTCAATTTAATGTAGGCGACATCTGCGAGGACCCGACCGGTTTGCGGGTGAGGGTTGACGACGTTGATATTTACAATTACGTTCACTTCTCCGTCGTCAGCGACGAGCGTGACGAAACCAAGGTTGGACAAATGTCGCATGTCGCTTTTGATCATCGCTTCGCCAGAATTGCGAATGGGATGCGCAGGCGTGCGGCGTAAAGCTGGAGGCCTTTACCGCCTCTGATGGGCACATTTACGTTTTTCAAAAGTCGGCGCCCGGTCGATTGTGGAGTTGGTGGATGAGCATCATCAGCCGGACCTGCATTTTAATCGAAGCGCTCCCGGAAAAACTGGCGAACCGCCGAGGCTGGCTCCTCGCCAAACTTCATGATGCGCCGCATAAGACGGGTTTCAAGAAATTAAAAAACTGAGCTTCGACCGTCATCTCAGTAATTAATTTCTCGAACTCGCAGAACACTGGCTGACGATCCCTAACCAAATGTGAAGGCAAAAGCCTCCACCCCCGGATCTAGGAATTCGATCTCGAAAGTCCTGTCTTCTACATTCACCCTTTTGCCGGATCAATTGGTAAAGACGATGCTCGCGAACTTCGCCGGACCCGTCTGGACTGACGTCTACTCCCCGATCATCACCCGGCGCGGTGCCGTCCAATTTGACTCTGAAACGTACGGGCTTACCGTTCTTGTCCGGGCCCAGCACCAGGTGCAGATCACGAGCGTGAAAGCGGAAAATAATCTTGCCCGGGGCTGCGGAAAGAACAGCACTCTCAGCTCCTACCTTCCACGATCCAGCCAAACCCCATTGATTTAGAGAAGGTCTCGCGGGCGCTGTGTAGGTTCGACGCGAGTCCTGATCGATAGATTCGGGCGAAGCGAAATGCTTGGCGCGATGATAGCCGACATAAGTTTCCGGAGAACCTGCATCCCCGTTGCTCGGCGCCTCCGCTCCATTTCCTGCCACACTCACCGTACCGCCGCTCAAACCAGCAACTCCATTTTCCTTAAGGAGTTCCTGAATGACCAGCTCTGACTCATCGTACTTGCCTTCGCCGAAATGGTGATATCGAATCCGGCCCTTGCCGTCGATAAAGTAGTGGGCTGGCCAGTACTCATTGTTAAAGGCTTGCCAAATTTTGTAATCACTGTCGATCGCCACCGGATAGGTGACATTCAAGTCGTGGACCGCTTTCTCCACGTTGGCGCGATCCTTCTCGAAGGCAAACTCCGGCGTGTGAACTCCAATCACGACGAGGCCGGCGTCCTTATATTTCTTTGACCAGGCCTCTGTGTATGGCAAAGCACGCAGACAATTGATACATGAGTAAGTCCAGAAGTCGACTAAGACCACTTTGCCTCGAAGAGACTCCCGCGTCAACGGAGGTGAATTCAGCCAAGTGATTCCGCCGGGGATGGCCGGCATGGCGCCTTCATCTTTGAGCACTGGAGTCGCGTCAGCCGGCGTCGCGGCCATAACCGGCCTGGCCGAGCCTAGACTCCCGAGCAGATGCTCTTCGGCCTGGCTGGTGTTCAAGAATGACACTTTTGTGAGCAGGTTCGTATCCCAGCCCAAGGCGATGGCAACGACTCCCATGATTACGGCAGCGCCCAATGCGCGGCGAATCCACACTTCAAACGACAGGGATTTCTTGAGAGCCCCGAACACTTTGCTTCCCGCAAATAAGGCGATACCCAGAGAGGTGGCCGCTCCCAATGCAAACGACAACAACAAGAAAGATGTGCGCGCACCGGGACCTTGAATCGCTGCGCCAGCGAGGATCAATCCTAGAATCGGTCCCGCACAGGGTGTCCAGAGCAAACCCGTCGAGATTCCCAGGAGTAGCGACTCTCCAATGCTCGTTGATCCGGCAGGCCCGCTCTGCAGTCCTGCGCCCGCCCTTACCAGTGGCCGAGTCAAATATTCGGCGAGCGATGGAAATAGCAGAGTAAGTCCCAGCACAAGAAACACAACCATGGCGATGTAGCGTCCTCCCTGGTTGAGTCGGACAACCCAATGTCCTCCGAAGGCGGCAGCGATCGCGACCACCGAGAAGGTCAGAACCATTCCGACCAATAAGGGCAGGCTGGAGCGGCGAAACGGCTGATCGGCACGAGCAAACACGAAGGGGAGAACCGGCAAAATGCACGGGCTCAATATGGTCAGCGCTCCGCCGGCGAAAGCAAGTAAGTAGATAAGAATGATGCCCTCCGCAAACGTCCTAACTCGACGGTGTATTGAAGCTAAACCCTATTCAATTGATTTCCAGCCGAACGAAAGGTTTCAGCGAAATCGCATTGCGGATTAGAGTTTTCAATTATCGGTGGCTTCCGCACAGCCAGCACTTAAATCCGGGCCCGCCTCTATTCTACAGTTCTACCCGACGTGTCCGATTCACCTCCGCTTGCGGCAATCTCTGCGCACACCCTTGACATCGCTCTCTCCCACCTACATACTGGTTGGTATGTTACTCGCTGCGCGGGGCAGGAGTAGGAATTCGAGGATCATCGCGGCCTTGCCACCCGGAACTCTCGACCATTGCCTGCTTGGCAACAGCATTTTTCGTGCTCGTTACGATTCAGCCCAGTCACGGTCAAGGCGAACCTGCGACCCAACATCAACCTTTCAAAGCTCATATCCCAGATGGCGTGCTCGCAGATCTGCGGCAGCGACTGGCTGAGACCAAGTGGCCGGACCAACTGCCGGGCACCACGTGGGAATATGGCGCTGACATCAGCAAAGTCCGCGAACTCGCAAACTACTGGCAGAAAGGTTACGACTGGCGCGCTCAAGAGTCTAGGATCAACCGATTCGATCAATTCACCACCGAAATCGACGGACAGACGATCCACTTCGTCCACGAGCGATCGCCGCGTCGCGGATGCAATACCCCTGATGCTGATTCACGGATGGCCGGGCTCAATCCTGGAATTCTTTGCCATGATCGAGCCTCTCACCCATCCGAAGGACAGCAGTACGCCTGCCTTTGATGTCGTAGTCCCTTCACTTCCAGGCTTTGGATTTTCAGGACCAACGACCACGTCGTGGCTGGGGCCCGCAGCGGATCGCCAAAGCGTTCATCGTTCTGATGGATCGTCTGGGCTACTCGAAATTCGGCATTCAGGGCGGTGACTGGGGTTTCGCGATTGCGCAAGAGATGGCGCGCCAGGCTCCGGCCCGCGTGATTGGACTCCATTTCAATCTTATTGCCGTTCCACCTCCGAGCCCGGATGCAATGAAGGAACTGAGCGCTGAAGAGCATCGTCGCTACACGTCATGGTGGAACGAAAAGAGAAGTACGTTCTTTAACCTTCAGTCGTCGGAGCCGCAAACAATTGCGTATGCCTTGACCGACTCACCCGTAGGGTGGTTGGCCTGGCTGACAGAAAGATTTCAGGATCTCACCGACAATGACGGGGATTTCCTGCACACGGTGGATCGCGACACCTTCCTCACCGACGTGACACTTTATTGGGTCACCGGGACGGTGGGTTCCTCCATGCGCATCTATCGCGAGAACCGGCTCTCCGACAAGGACGAAGCTCCGTCCAAAATTAATACTCCGGTGGCTTATGCCGTATTCCCGAAGGAAGTTGTCGCTGCGCCTGAGCGCTGGATCGATCAGTACTACAACGTCGTGCAAAGAACGGAAATGCCTCGGGGTGGCCACTTCGCCGCACTTGAGCAACCGGATCTGATGGTGCAGGACCTCCGACTTTTTTTTACCAAGCTGAAATAAAAGTAAGAGTTCATCCCGGCTAAGACGTCGGAAGCTGATTTGGAAAGGCGTTGCACTGCATCCTGCGATACCGTTCCCGAGAAATTCTAAGACTTGCGTATCGCCGCAATCTTATTCAGTTCCCTGCCCTGCTCGATAGACAATCTTGCCGCCAAACATTGTCCACAAAACCTTAGTGTCCTTCAATTCTTCCGATGAGACCGTAAGCACGTCACGATCGACCAACACTAAATCTGCCTGCTTCCCCGCCGCGATGGTGCCAATGCTGCTCAGCTGATTCATGGCGCGGGCGGAGTTGCGCGTGTAGGCGTAGAGCATCGCTTCCCGCGGCATGCGCTCTGAAGGAATCAAGACTCCTTCCGGGCCTGTGCGCGTCTCCGCCTGGTAAATACCTCCAAACACATTCGCGGTAGATACGGGCCAGTCACTTGCTCCTGAAATTACCGTCCCCGCGTCGAGCAACGAACGTGCGGGATACATCCATCCATAAATCGTGGGATCAATGTAAGGCTTTACCAGTTCGATCGAGTCTTCCTCGCCCGTGGCCCAGAACATCTGCAGTGCCGCGATAATTCCCAGCTGCGCGAAGCGCGGAATATCGTTGGGGCTGGCAAACTGGACGTGTGTAATCGTATGCGGCAATCCGCTGTTACCGTTCGCCTTGCGCGCTGCTTCAAAGCCATTGAGGACTTCGTGCACCGCCCGGTCGCCGATGGCGTGCACATGCACGATCAGGCCTTGTTTGTCGGCAGCTGTTACCAGCGCCGCGAAGGCAGCGGGATCGAAAAGCAAATCTCCCGACAAGCCGGTGTTCTTGTAGGGTTTGGACATGGCCGCGGTCTGCGCGGGAATTTCAACCACACCGTCGGCGAATATTTTGAAGCCGGGAACGGTTAGCGTCGGGATATTTTCGTAGTCTTTGCGAATAGATTGGACCCTTGCCAAAGGATCGCTTTCGGTGCGCGGATACACTTCTGGAAAAGCCGCAACATGTGCTTCGAGCTCGCCGAGTTTTGCAAGACGCCGATAGGTTTGCAAGTCCGCTGTGGTGGCTTGCGGATCTAGCCACGCGGTAATTCCCAACTGGTGGTTGTACTGAATCGCAGCGCGGCCGGCATCCAGATATCGCTCGGGAGTAAGGTCGGGTAGTTCGGCAGATACCTTTTCCAGTCCCGCATCCACCAGGAACCCGTTAGGCTCCAGAGTTCGATCGGAGCCGTAGTAGCTGCGCCCGGATTCTGAGAGATGAGTCAGATACTCCTTGGTGACTCCCGCACGTTGCAAGAGGCGCGATTAGCCCAACCGGTGTGTCCGTCGGAGCCAGCCAGCAGTACGGGTTGGTTTGCGTAGGCGCCGGTGTTGAAGATCGCGCTCAGTCCAGCGATGTCTGACCAGTGCCCAGAACTGAGGCCGGTGATGTAAAGAACATCGCCGCGCATTCCCTTACCGCTCTTTTTTGACTCAGTCGCGAACGTCACGAGGTCTTTCAGCGAGATGCCCGGGTCTTCGACTTCAGCGGTGAGAAGCGTGACACCGCCGTCAATTGCATGCTGGTGGCTGTCGATCAGGCCGGGGAGCAAACAGCCTCCTTGCAAGTCGGTACGCTCGGCGTCCTTGCCCACCGTGCTTAGCACTTCTGTATTCGCGCCGACGGCAACGATCTTGTCTCCGCGGATTGCCACTGCCTGTGCATAGGGATGGTCAGGCTCTCCCGTGAAAATCTTGCCGTTGTAAAAAACGTGTTCCCCAGAAGACGCGTCCGATGCCCACGCAATCGAGAAGCAACAAACCAGATAAATCGATAGCAGCGCACATATGCGAAGTCTGTAAGGTCTCATTTCTTGTTTTCCAGATCCGAGGTTCCTGTGTTCGTATGACGAAAGTGTGTAGAGTTGTGGTTGATTCTCGAGCCCCGAAAGTTTAACAGAGACTCGCGGATCACCAAGTAGGGGCGGCGCCGTTGGGACTACATTTAGCTGGCGCCATTCGAATCAAGTGAAATCGACAAGCGGAGACGGCCCAAACCAAGGCCCAACAGCATCGCCGCGGTGATGCTCAGCGCTGTGTACAGAAAACCCGAACGTCCCGCATGAACGACCTGGTGAAGATCCATGCCAAATCCAAGAGCAACCACCGACGCTTGCAGGAGAAACTTCGCCAGGCGTTTGCTCTCGACATGGAATGGGTGCGCTAACGAGAATCCGTAGATCAGGCCGCCCAGAAGCGCGATAGGAGGCGATACCAAACCGCTAGCGGCCAGGATGAGTCCAAGAAAGAATACCAACTTGCCCATGGACTGAGTCTGCGGTCCGGGCAATGCCGTTGTCCAAGCAGCAATTCTGATTGACCATTAGCTGGGCTTATCGGGCCGAACTAGCGGAACGAAGAGGCTTTCGTACACGATGAGAGAGAGCCCGAGCGCGCCCAAGGGCAAATGCACGAAAAGCGCCAGCGGGGCCTTGCAGAGCCGGACCAGTGCGCGAAATGAGAGAAAAGTGACGTACCACTCGAAAACCGGCAACTTCGGCAACCTTAAGAGAGGCGAGTTCCAGTTCCTTGGAGATGGCCCACCGCGAAACGATTCCAATGCCGAGTCCGGCCTCCACCGCTGACTTAATTGTTTCTGTCGAATCCAGATCCATAACGCTCTTGAAGGATTTGAGTTTGTAGCTGGCCTTTGCCAGAGCCAGTTCAACAACGCGGCGAGAGCCCGATCCCTGTTCGCGCATCAGAAGAGTTGACGCGACGAATTGCTCGCGCGACAAGTGATTCGATTCAAAACTCGGTGGCGTGATAACGACCAATTCATCTTGCATGAAAGGTTCGGTCCGAATGCCACGGTGGCGAGCCGGTCCCTCGATGAGGCCCACCGAGATTTTGCTGTCGAGTAGTCTTTGCACAATTTGACTGGTGTTGCCACTGTGCAATGAGAACCGGACGCGCGAATTCTCGTTCAGGAAAGCACCGAGCAGATTGGGAAGCACGTACTGAGCGATCGTCGTGGAAACTCCCAGCGGAAATTCGCCGGAGGCCGTTCCATCCTCCGGCCCAAGTTGTCGTTCCGCTTCAGCAACGAGGTCCGCTATTTTATTGGCATAGCTGAGCAGCATGAGCCCCTGCCGGGTCAGGGAGACGCGGTTGGCGGCTCGATCAAAGAGCCGCACCCCTAGATCATCCTCTAAGGCTTTGATTTGAAGCGTAACCGCAGGTTGACTAAGAAAAAGATGCTCCGCAGCCTTGCGAAAATTCAAATGCTCAGCAACCGAGCGAAAAACTTTGAGTCGGAAATTCTCCAGCTGCGCCAAGCACTAATTATTGACCGAAAGTGTTTAACCGAGGAGTGGAGACGAAGGCACCTCATTCGCATAAGCCTGCAAGTGCGCGCACTTAGAATTACCGCTGCGCATCATATGTCTCGTGCAGGGGGAAGCAGCGCGTTCCGCGAATCACATTTGACCTTGCCGTCCCCGCGATGCTCAACTTGTCGGTTCTCTCCTGCCGATCAATGGACAGGCGGCAGACCAACTTTGGCGAGCAACTGCTGGAAGGCGGGTAGCGGATGCAGATTGTCCAAGGAAGGATCGGTTGCTATGTTGATAATCTCGTCGTCGTGCCTTTCATAACAAGCTTCCAGGTACTTGAGCGCCGCGTCCGTATTTCCCAGGCGCGAATAGGTTGCCGCTAAGTAGAAGGGTGAAAGTTTTCCCTGGTCGTAAGCCTTTTTCTGCTGATCGAGCTGCCCTTCTAACATTCCCCGGACACCATGCACGGCGAAGCCCTTTTCGGCGGCTTCCGCGATCGCCGAGAGCGCAGCGTCGCGGAGTAGCAGTGCTTCCCTTTTCATTTCGACCAGGTAGCCCGCATAATCGCCCATTTCGAGGCAGGCGAATTTCAAGTAACGATGCGGAGAAAGAGAATCCGGATCGGCTTGTTCGAGTTGCCGCAGAATTCGCAACCCTTCCTCACGGCGCCCGGCGCGCCAAAGGAGCATTCCCTTGTCTGCCAAAATCGAGGCTGAATTCGGATCGAGCGCCTGGGCGCGGTCGATTTCGCGCAGCGATTCGTCGAGACGGCGGACTGCCTGAAGATAAGTCGCATACCAGTGATGGGCGTTTGCGTTATTGGGGTCGAGCTCGATGGCGCGGCGAAATTCCCGATCGGCAGTTGCTGCATCCCACATCCCGAAAAACGAAACGAAGGCCAAAGACGCGTGCGCGGCCGAGGAATGATCGTCGAGTTCCACCGCTTTTTTCGCCGCCGCCAGCGCGCGTGGGTAGGCTTCACTGGCAGGCATCAAAGTGTACTCACGCATGAGGTTGTAACAGTCGGCCAGACCGACGTAAGCGTCCGAGTAGCCGGGATCGTGGACGATGGCCTGGGTGAACGAATCCACGGCTTGAGCCAGACTCTCGGGCGTGCGCTTGTTCCAGTAGAAGCGGCCGCGGAGATAAAACTCCTCGGCTTCATGGTTCGCCGCCCGATGGGCGGATCCCTGACTGAGCGACAAAGAAGGTGATGCAACCGCCCCGACACCCGCTGTTGTCAGCGCTCCCCTCCGCTGCCGATAAACTTTCGCGCCGTAGATTCCCGCCAACAACAACGCTGCAGCCGCGAGAACATACGGCCATTTTCGACGTGCGTTAATAGCAGCAGGCGCCTCGACGACTGCCTCGACTGCGACGGACGGCTGACCCTGTGCCGTCGACGGTGAAGGCGGTACATAGGTCGGGGCGATCCAGCGGTATCCTCGGCGGCCCACGGTCTCGACAAACACGGGATTCTCCGCGGAATCTCCTAACGCCTCGCGCAGCCGATTGATCGCGCTGGTAATGCCGCGATCAAAATCCACAAACACGTCATCCGGCCACAGCGCCGCCCGAAAATCTTCCCGGCTCAGAACTTCATTGGGACGGCTGAGCAGGAGCTTCAGCGCTCGGAAAGGGAGCTCCTGAATCTTGACCTTCGCGCCCTTTTTTCGCAGCTCACCCGAGCCCAAGTCTGCTTCGAACACTCCGAAACAAACCGAGGATCTTGATGGAAGGGTCGGAAGCATAAACGAGGCTCAATCGATTTCGGGGGAATTTCAGTCTAGCATGCAAGAAAGTAAGTCCATACCCCACTTTCGTGCATACTTTTTGCGCGTGACCGATACTCTTATTCAACTGTAAATACAGCGCTTACCGCGTGATCGAGACAGAATTGAGCCGTTACTGCCAAACCATTGACGGGCACAGCCATCCGTGCGAAAGTCAGCCCGTTCTATAGATAATCGTGCCATCTGCTTTCCGATTCCCCATTGGTTTGGCTTGGCACTACTCTCCGGAGCGCAGTAAAAGGGGCTGCGCTCCAGAGCAGTCGCCTCCTCAAGTGCGCGACTCGAAACGACCCCGAGACTTCCTGCGATCTGATTTTTTTCTTTAGGAGAGATACATAAATGAACAGAATTTTGCGGCAAACCCAGCCACTGTCCAAACTCAAGCTACTGACCCTCGCCTTACTCGCTCTCACGTTTCCCGTGGCCGCGATTCCTGCAATTGCCCAAACCATCACCACATTCGACGCACCGGGCGCAGGCACCGGCATCAATCAGGGAACCCTTCCCTTTGGCATCAACACGGCTGGCGTGATCACGGGACATTACCTTGACTCAGGCAGCGTGCATCACGGCTTTGTGCGCGCCGTGAACGGTACGATTACCACGTTCAAGGTCGCGGGCGCAGGCACAAGTTTCGGTCAAGGTACATTTCCTAGAGACATTAACACCGCCGGAGTGATCGCGGGATATTACGATGACGCCGGCAGCGTACATCACGCTTTCATCCGCGCGAAAAACCACACGATCACCAAGTTCGACGTTCCCGGCGCAGGCACAAAGAATGGCGAGGGAACCGAAGCCTTGCATGTCAATACCGCCGGGACGGTCGTCGGACTTTATATTGACGCGGCAGCCATATTCCACGGTTTCGTCCGCGCTACAGACGGCACAATCACTACATTCGACGCTCCCGGCGCAGGCACCGGCTTCGATCAGGGAACTATCCCTCTAGGGATCAACACGGCGGGAGCCGTCGCGGGAGAATACCGTGACTCCGGCAGTGTGAATCATGGCTTCGTGCGCGCCGTTAACGGCACAATTACCGCGATTCGACGCTCCCGGCGCAGGCACCGGCATCCATCAGGGAACGATCGTCGGGCCGATTAACGCGTCGGGCGTAATTGCCGGTTACTACCTCGACTCCGGCAGTGTGCTTCACGGAATTGTGCGCGCTGCTAACGGCAAGATCACCAAGTTCAATGTTCCCGGTGCGGGTACCGGCTTCGAACAAGGAACCGGCCCTGATGGGGATATCAACCAGGGAGGAGTGATTACGGGAGACTACACTGACTCAGGCAGCGTGTACCATGGCGCAATCCGTGCGAAGAACGGCACGATCACCGAGTTCAATGTTCCCGGCGCAGGCACAGGCGTCGGTCAAGGAACTCTACCCAACGGTATCAACCTTTCGGGCGTAATCACCGGACACTATGCCGACTCGGGCACAGTGTTCCACGGATTCTTGCTGACGCCGTAGGCACCGTTTTGATTGTGAACCAACAACGATTCTCGTAAGCGAAAAAGCCTCCCTCGCGGAGGCTTTTTCATTTGTCAGGAGTGTCTGGTTCAACTACTCCGTCATTGGATGACTTCCAGTCTAGCCATCTTTTGCAGTCACCAGCAGGCCGATGTTATTTTCAAGATGCTGCAAGACGATCTGAACATCATCCAGCGTGTTGTACACGTGAAAAGAAATCCGCAAACCATCATGCCGATTAGAGACGACAATTCCACTTTCTGCGAAGAGCTTCACCAGCGCATTTGAGTCTTTGGACCGCAACACGACCAATGGGCCTACGCTGTCCGCCGGGGTCTTCGTCTTGATACCCAGTTCCCTGACGCCTCGCAATAACGCGGTCGTCAGAGTCCGAACCTGGTCCGCGACATTTTGGAGCCCGATGACTTGCAGCAATCTGACACCCTCGCTCGCCCCGTAAATGGGGGGAATCGGTGGCGTTCCCGCCTGAAAACGCCTTGCATTCGGAGCGGGATCGAGCAGCTTGACATCGAATGCAAAAGGATTCGCCTGCCCGAACCACCCGGTTATCGACGGCACCAGCGATAAGGCGAGCGGTTTTCTTACGTAGAGGAAAGCCAAGCCTGGTGGTCCCAACAGATATTTCAAGGTTCCACTAACGTAGAAGTCGAGATCCATCGCCTTAACGTCCACCGCACGGGAGCCGCAGTCCTGATAGTCGTCCAGCAGCACCAGTGCACCACGGTCGTGCGCGATCTTCGCAATATCCTTGGCTGGCATGCGAAAGCCATTGCGAAAACATACATGGGTCAGTGGCACGATCAATGTCTTGTGATCGATGACTCGCTCGTAAGCTTCAACTGTGAGTCTCTCGTCCTGGGCGTCGATAAACTTGATCTGCGCGCCCCGTCTGGCTTGCGACAGCCAGATGTGCCCCATGGTTGGGAACTCAAATTCGCCCAAGACAACATTTGGGCGATCGGTGAAGGAGAGCGCGCTGGCAAGTGAGTTCACGCCTGCGGACGCGCTCGCCACGATTGCGACCTCGTCCGGATCTGCGCCAATGAAGCTCGCAAATACTCCGCGGGCCTCTTCGTATTTCTCAACCCAAAGATCCCATGGAGAACCCTGGTCATGCCAAGTTTGCAGATACTCGCCGAAGGCGGCCTCCACCCGTTTCGACAGCGCCCCCTGCGAACAACTATTGAGATAAACTTTTCGCTCGAAGATGGGGAACTGCGAACGAATCGCCGATATTGAACTGGGATCTAGTGCCAAGGACCACTCCTTCAGGTATAAAACTCGCTGAGTGCCACTCTCAATGAATTTCCAATTGATGCGTCATCAACCAACCATTGAGATAATTATCGTCCGCACTACTTTGCTCCCCCCGGACTCGTAAGAGGTTTCAGGATATTCGCCAGGTAGTCACTCGTCCCGTCGATGCGTTCGAGATGTGGAGCCCGCAGGCCATCGTGATAGATCACGTCGTGTGTTTCGAGCGATCCTGTGTTCGAAACCGAGATGCTGATTGGCACGGTATTCGACTTCGACTGCTGGATAGCCCGCTTCAAGTCGTCGAGCGAGAACTGCTGCCCGTTCACTCCAATCACTTTCATATAAGGACAGAGTCCAGCTTGGTTCGCGGGCATTCCGGGAACGACGTCCTCAATGGAGCCATCGGCCTTTACCACAAGGCCAATCGACGCGGTAAAGTCGCCTTTGCCATTGGCGTCAAGATCGGCGGCGATCATGGCATTCGGTTCATCGCTGTAGACCAGTCGCCAACCTGCGCCGGCAATGCCTCCGATCGGCGCATGGGGATCGACAGATTTAAGGCGATCATGGAAAAAGGTTTGCCAATCAAAGGGAGCGACAGTATTCAGAGTGGAAACCAAGTCGTCAAACTGGTAAGTCTTGATGATGGGAGCGGTATCCGATCCGCCGAGGAAGGCGCGGCAGAAATCATCGAGAGAGCGCCGGCCCTGCGTCTGCTTGCGAATGATCACATCGGCCTCGAGCCAGATCAGAACGCTCTCGGGATAGAAATCCGTTCCGCGACGAAAAGATGCCCATTCAGGAGGAGCGAAATAGAGGATCTGGGCTGCCCTCGCTGTGTTATCCAGCGAGCGCCACGTTCGTCCGGCCCGATGATCAAGCGTAGACGCCACGGTCGCCAGATTTTCACGGGTCTCAGCCGGGGTCCACAAACCACTGCGGGCGGCAAGAATCGTGCCCAGATAGGTGGTGAGACCTTCATACACCCACAGCAATTCCCCCTTCATCGGTTGCTGAAAATCAGGCGTGGCCAAGCCTTCGGGACGCCGGTATTGCCCATTCCACGAATGCGTGTACTCGTGCGTAAACAGATCGGCATTTAGAAGGCGCTTGTTGAGATCGACGAGTGTGTGCTCAGGAACGCGATCGTCGCTGCTTTCATGGTGTTCCTGGCCTAGCCGAATCGTATTGTCGCTGAGCGTAAGCAGAAAATGGTAGTCGCGATAGTGGTGGGACTGATAAAGGGCTGCGGCTTCGAGGATCAGTTTCTTGTACCCGTCGATCAGGACGGGTGGAATATCGAGCGCCCATTCGTCGTCCGCAACCACATCGAGTTCATGTGAGAGTTTGTCACTGGGGCTCAGAGGGATGACTCGGCTGTATTCGCCCGATTGCACCGGCGAATCGACCAGCAAGTCCAGCGGAACCGGAGCGAACTGAACGGAGTTGCCGGACTGACTCGAAATCGGCAACGAGGTATTGAACTTCCACTTCTCGGGCAGCTTCAAACTGGGATGGAAGACAATTTCGTTGGCACGAAACCCGGCGGGGTAAAGCAACACTTCATGCCACATCAATATCAAGAGCTTCGACGAACCCGAGGCGCTGAAGTCAATGGTCGGCCCCGGCGCCGACAGCATGAAGTCCAAGTGTACGTTTAAAGAATCGGCCCCTTTGGGAATCTCGAGGTGAAAGGCGTACATGTCGACGTCGTCCTGCTGCCAGGGGAGTTCTTTTCCCGCAGCAGAAAATCTCAGTCCGGCGAGATTGGCAATGGGGCCATCGGGGGAGTGGTCGGCAGGCAGCCACTTCGGATAGTAAAGTGTCAGAGATCCGGGGGAAGCCGGTATCTGGAGTTCGGAGTGGAGTATTTTCTGCGGCGCTTGCGTAGCATCGACAGAGATTGTGATTGGCCACGGTGATGGAGTTTGCGCCGTGGTCACGCACGAGGCAACAGCCAGCAAGACAAATACAAGCGTATATACCTGCCAATTCGTACGTCTTTTCACGACCATGCGTCCTCCAGTTCTCAGGAACTTCCGGGTGTCACATTGTGTTTTCACCAGGAAAGTTTCCCCATGAACTGAATATTTCTGGGGCCGCCAACGCCGAAATGAGAATCGAAGCTGCCATCGTCGGCGGTTGCGGTGATCGTAGTGCTTAGGTCGGGGGAGGGCTCGGCAAAATTCGGATGATTGAATGCATTGAAGAAGCTGGTACGGAACTCAAAAGCAACCCTTTCGGTCAAACGGAAGGTTCGCTGAATCGAAATGTCCCAGGCGTTGAGGCCGGGCGCCACTATAGGATTTCGAGGACAGTCCCCGAAGGTTCCGGGGGCTGGCGGAGCAAAGGCTCCCGGCAACACGTAAGGTTGAGTGAAATCTTTCAATTGGTAGTGAATCGGTCCGATACAGTTCGGGCGCTCGTGGAAATTGTCCACACCGCTTTCGCCGCCAAACGTCAATACCGGCGAGGCAAGGCCGTCGCGCATGGTGGTCGTTCCTGAGAGTTGCCAGTCTTTCAAGATTGCATCGGTGAAATTGCCAAATTTCGGGCCGGGGATCCGGTAAACATAGGTGATGATGAGAGCCCGGCGCTGGTCGAATTCCGAGTTTCCGACGCTGCCTGCGAGGTTGCGAGAGTCCTGCGGAACGTATCCGCTGGTCCCGAAGAAGTCTTCCACTTCAGATGCGGTGTCGATGTTGTGCGACCAGGTAAACGCCACCTGCGTTGTCAGGCCGTGGAAGTCGTTTGATTTCAGGGTTGCCTGGAGCGAATGGTAATCGGACCATCCGTTCGACGAGATGGTATTGATCTGGCGCAACGTCGGGAACTGCGTATTGTAAGGACGTCGCGATTGGGAAGTATTGGTTGCGGTGTTGATGCCGGGGGTGGGCTGATTGATATCCAACAGTTGAAGCTGATGGTTGCTGCGGTTGCCGACGTATCCCACTTGGAATACAAACTTTGATCCTAGCTCTTGCTGGACATTCAAGTTCCAGAGTTGCGTATTGGGAGTCTTCAAGTGAGGATCGATGCTAGTGACGTTGAAAGGAGGTTGAGGCGCGCCCGTACCGAATATAGGAACTCCCACGTCGAACGGGATTGGTGCGGACGGAGTGATGGTATAGCCTGCGCTCGGTCCGATCGGATTTTGGGCAAGGCCTTCTTCAAAATTATTCAGCGGAATGGTGTCAAAGTAAATGCCATATCCTGCTCGAATCACAGTTTGGCGTCCGCGAATCAATTGAACGGGCGGAACCCAGGACAGGCCAACCCGAGGCCCAAAATTCCGCGCGGGCGCGGCGTAGATTTTTCCTCCGGGGAGTTGGCTTGCCTCGACCAATCCGAGAGTGGGATTAAAAGCTGAGAAGCGTCCTCGCGCTTCGCTCACAGTTCCGAAAAAGTCATACCTCAGACCGCCGAAGAGAGTCAGTTTGCGGGTCGCTTTGTACGTATCCATCGCGTAGAAGCTGGGGATGTTTTGATAAATATTGGCGCGGTCGCTACCCACGCGGGTAATGAAAGTGTTTCCGGGCGTTGGCAGGCCACCCAGGAGATCGATCAGGCCTGCCAGACCGCCGTCGTTGGTCAACGTATCGCCAAGCTGAGAACCATCAAAGGAGAACAGCCCGCGACTTCCCACAACCGTATAGTTTGAGTAATTGTGGAAATAGTTGAATCCGAACTGAAAGGCGTGCGACCCGTGAATGAAGTTGAAATCATCGGCAACCTGGAATGTAGTGGCGACGCGGCCGCCTGCCCCATATTGCAACCCGAGATTCGCGAATCGATCCGGCGCCGAACCACCAATGTCGAATTCTGGGATCCCATAGCTCTCCGGGCCAACCCCCGTGTTGAGACCGATGGAAGCAGGGTTGACGTCGGCGTCCCGACCCTTCTGAAACTGGCTGAAGCGGTTGTAACCCAAGCGCAGCGTATTGATCATTTTCGGTGAGAAGATATGAACCTCACTGATCGCGAAGTTGGCCACATGCGTGGGAGTCACGCCGAACCATGGGCTCAGCTGTGAGCCACCGCCAGGGCCGGGACCGCCGCCGGGAAATTCATCTTCGCCGTTCGCATACACGAATCTTCCAGACAAAGAATCTTTGTCTGAAATCTGATGATCCATTTTCGCGACCATGCTGTTCGGCGATTGCTGGCCGCGATTGTCTACCACGAATGGGCCTGATAAGCCGAGGCTGGAGTACAGTCCCACCACGTTCAATCCCAATTGATTTACTGGGATGTTCTTCGTTGCCAGGAGATTCTCCGCTTCCTGAATCTGTGCTGGCGTCGGGGCCAAGCCACGCAAAGTAGTTCCAAGCCGGAGCCTGCTTCCATCGTAGCCGCCAAAAAAGAAGGTGCGGTTGCGGCCATCGTAGACATGAGGAATTACAACCGGCCCACCTACGGTAGCGCCGAATTCATTCCACACAAAAGGAGCTTTTGGTTTATCCGCCAGGTCTTCGAAGAAATTAGCCGCGTCCAACGCCGCGTCGCGGTGTACGTAGTAGGTAGAACCGTGAATCTGGTTGGTTCCGCTCTTGATGATGGCGTTCATGACGCTGCCGGCGTTCTGGCCGGTGTCAGCGCCGCCACCGCTGACCACGCTTACCTCTTGAATAGCATCGAGTGGAAGTCGGGTCGCCGCCGTGGCCGAGTTGCCGCCTTCGTTCAAAGACGGCAAATACGTGGAGGGATCTGTGTTGGAGGCTCCATCGATAAAAAACGCGTTCGATCGCGATCGTGACCCATTGATCGTGTACTGCGCGAAAGCAAAATTGCTGTTCTGAGTAGCGCCGGGCAGGGTCAGCGCCAGCCGCGTGTAATCGCTATTCCCGATGGGTAAAGAAGTAATCTGCACCTCGGAAAGTTGGCCCCCTGAAGAGTTCGTTTCGATTTGCACCAGCGAAGTGTGCGACAGCACCTCAACTTCGCTGGTGACGGCGCCTACCTTTAGCACGGGGGAAAGTGTGTTAACTTGGCCCAAAGAAGTGGTGATTTCGGTAATGACAACGGTCTGAAAACCAGTCTTGCTAACGGTGATCTGGTAGGTAGCGAGGGCGAGTTCGGGAAAATTGAACTCTCCGGAATCGTTGGTGTCAACGGAGCGCTCTAACCCAGTGGAAATGTTCTGCAACTTTACGTTGGCTCCCGCAATGACTGCTCCCTGAGCATCTCGCACCGTACCCGTGATCCGACCCGGGAAGGCTTGAGCCATCAATCCGATTGTGGCGAATAGTCCGACTGCAGCCAGAATTATTCGAGAAAAGCGGTTCCATGACATAGAGCTCCCCCGGTCCCAAATTTTTCAATAGGAGCGCAAACTACACCTAGGCTCGTATGTATGTCAAGAAGAATACTGCTGGTATACACTGGGTACATCACGGAGGTCCTGATTCGAACACTGCGCCATCCCGAACGATGTGCCCCTGGCTGATCTATTTTGTTTACAGGCACGAGGCCATTGGCGCAGAATGGCTCACGCGTGGCCAGAACAAACTTTTAAACGAACGACTCCGCCACGTCGTCTAAGACGAAGTCCATGAAAGAGAAGGTCTCGACTCGAGGTAAAACTGGAAGAAAGGGCGCACCTTCGCGACAAAATCGCAAAGAGAAAGGAAGGATGACGCCAGTCTCTCTAAGAGGAGACTCTAATGGAACTCTCAGCCAGCGGGTCTACCTCGCGCTCAAGAAAGACATCATCACCGGCCGCTATCAACCCGGCGAGGCGCTGAGTGAAAAAGAGTTGGCCAAGCGCTATCACGGCAGTCGGACGCCCGTCCGGGAGGCGGCGGTCCGTCTTCAGCAAGAACATTTGATGAGGATTGTCGCGAACCGCGGATACTTCGTCACGCAGATTACGATTCAGTGGGTAAACGAGATTTACGAGTTCCGCGCCGCGGTCGAGGGGGCTTCCGCGGAAGTCGCTGCACAAGAGAACTGGAGCCAGTCGACTCTGGACCACTTGGCGGAATTGGCTAATACGGAGCATCGAGTGGACGACCGTGCCAGCTATATGCATTTTATAGAGGCGGACACAGAGTTCCACAACGCAATCGCGCAATTGACTCGCAACCTGCTCCTGATCCGGGCTGTCGCTGACATGCGGTCTCAAATGGAACGAATCATGTATGCGTCGATCGACGCAGGGTATTATGGAGAACTGCCGGTACGCGAGCATTGCGGTATCGTGGAAGCAATTCAGAATCGCGATCCCGGGCTTGCCCGCAAACGAATGTGTGAGCACATCTACATCTCCAAGAATAAGGTTTTGCGCCTCGCCAGCGGCGGTTCCCGCCTATAGGCTCCCTTAGGTTTTAAAAGCGAACTGCAGGTATACTTTCGCGGGCATGCACACCTCCTCACACGAAGGCGCACGATTCGTACGCTCCAGCGATCAATCGCTGCTGGTCTATTTCGGCCAGGAGATCACCTTGGAAGCTCATGAGCGCGTTCGCAAGTTGCTTCGCCTGCTGGAGATTGAACCGATTGCGGGCGTAAGGAATTTGCATCCAGCCTATTGCTCGGTGCTGATCAAGTTTGATGCGATGAAGCAACGGCACGAGGAACTGGAAGCCATACTGCGGAAATACCTTGACCGACTGGGGAAAGTAAATCTCCCCGAGCCGAGACAGGTGGAGATTCCAGTCTGTTACGGCGGGGAGTTCGGGCCAGACTTGGACGAAGTTGCCGCGTTGAATAAGGTGACAGCCGAGCAATTGATCGAACTCCACACGGCAACGACCTACCTTGTCTATTTTCTGGGATTCGTGCCGGGCTTCGCCTATCTCGGAAAATTGCACGAAGCGCTGGTGACGCCGCGCCTGGCGATGCCGCGCAAAAAGGTCCCCGCGGGGAGCGTGGGGATTGCGGGCAATCAGACCGGAGTCTATCCGTTTGAGACACCCGGCGGCTGGAGATTGCTCGGACGCACTCCCATCGCGATGTTCAGCGCTCGCCGGGAGGGATCCAGTCTTCTTTCGATTGGAGATCGCGTGCGATTTGTGCCCATCTCGCGCCAACAGTTCGATGGGCTGGAGAGCGCGTGAGCCAGATTATTGTCCAGGAGCCGGGCCTGCTCACGACAGTTCAAGATCTGGGGCGAGAAGGTTTCGGACCGATGGGGGTTTCGCCGTCGGGTGCGGCGGATGCGATCGCGCTGCGTATCGGGAATCGATTAGTTGGAAATCTTGAGGGCTGCGGCTGGGCTGGAAATGACCTTGCTTGGCGGGACGTTCCTGTTTCCGGAGGGTGCGGGGGTCGCGCTCACGGGTTCAGATTTTGCCGCAACTCTGGATGGCGCGCCTATTAACTTGTGGGCTTCGTTCGAAGTGCGTGCGGGGCAGGCGGTTCGAATGGGGCCGACGCGCACTGGTGCACGTTGTTATTTGTGCGTGCACGGAGGAATTGAAGTGAAGTCGTTCCTCGGCAGCGCGTCAACTCACCTCCTAAGTGGGCTTGGTGGTCATGAGGGCAGAGCGCTTGCGAAAGGGAGACGCGTTGAAGATCGGTACTTCGAATACCGACTTTAAGAAAAGAACTGTGGCCGCGAAGGCATTGCAGCGGCTCGCTCCGCAAAAGACTCTCCGAGTCACGGCAGGTCCACAGAGGCATTGGTTCTCGGAAGAAGCGCAGAGTGTGTTTTACGAGAGCACGTTATCGGGTCACGGAGGAATCCAATCGAATGGGGCTGCGGCTGGAGGGACCGACCATCGCAGAGGCGGCGCGCGGCCGGATGGTCAGCGAGGGCGTTTCGCTCGGCGCCGTTCAGATTGCGCCGGGAGGACTACCGATCATTTTGTTCGTTGAACAACAGACTACGGGAGGGTATGCCAAGATCGCTAACGTAGTTACGGCGGATCTGCACAGTTTGGGGCAGCTTCGTCCGCGAGACCAGATTCGATTCGAACCGGTGGATTGGGAGACGGCACAGTCATTGCTGATGGATCGGGAAAAGCTGCTGGCATCAGAGGAATTGATTCAGGCATGAAGCGCGTTGATCTCAATTGCGATATGGGAGAACTGCCCGAGGCCATTGCGGACGGAACGCAGGCAGCATTGATGCGTTCGATCACTTCAGCAAATGTGGCCTGCGGTGGGCATGCCGGCGACAAGCAAACGATGAAAGAGACTATTGAGGAGGCACTTCGATGGAACGTGGCCATCGGAGCGCATCCCGGTTATGCAGACCGCGCAAATTTCGGCCGGCTGGAGTTGAAGCTGTCTGAGGACGCAATCCTAGATTCGGTCTGGCGACAAGTTGAGGCGCTGGCGGAGGTCGCGGTCGCGTGTGGAGCGCGGGTCATCCACGTTAAGCCGCACGGAGCACTCTACACTCGGGCGGTACGAGATCGCTCGGTTGCGCAAGCGTTTGCCGAAGGAGTCGCCCGCTGGAACAAGGAAGTCGTGCTAGTTGGGCTGGCGGGGTCGCCGATGTTGGATGTGTTCCGCGAAGCGGGCTTCACAGTGGCGGCCGAAGGTTTTGCGGACCGGCGGTACGACCCAGATGGAACCTTGCGGTCACGCAAATTTAAGGATGCGCTAATCCGCGACGCCGCAGAAGCTGGCCGGCAGGCATTGAGCATCGTGGAGCGAGGAAGAGTGATTGCGTCTGACGGAAGCGAAGTCGCGGTGAAGGCGCAGACGATTTGCATCCATGGAGACATGCCAGGCGCGCCGGAGATTGCTTCGACCGTGGCGCGGACGCTTCGGCAAGCCAGTGTCACTCTAAGTGCACTTGGAACGATCCGAGAAACGGGATCATAGCTGCCCGCCGATAGTTCGGATCGCAGGACAAGCGCGCGCTCTCGACCGTGCAACATTTTGCGAGTTTCGACTAAGCCGTGGATCAGGAGGCAAGCACGCCCGCATCAAGTTGTCGACGTCTTCGCAGGCGGAGCCAGCGCAACGGCTGCTTCAGCCGTGAGCAGCAGGAACGTAAATGTCTCCTGCAAGTACAGCTGGACCGCGCTATCGGTGTGGCTCAAGTAACCGATGGAAATATCCTGGCCGATGTGCAGGTCGAAATCCCCGCCCCGGGTGGTCATTACAAACGCACCTTGGATGGCAGGCGCCCAAATGATTTTCTCGTCGACCAGCCGCTTGACGTGTTCCAGCACCGGATAACCGTGATCGCTGGTCTCGGCGACCGCGGTATAAGCGTCGGCACCCAGGACCGCCGCGTAGGGGCCATTCACGCCGACGAGCCGCAAGCGGCTGAGGGCCTGGGCAATTGCGTCCGGGTACTCGCGCACGTCACTCGGCAGCGTCATCTTCGGATTGCTCGTCCCCTGCTGCACGCCAATGATACCGGCGGCGCCGTAGCCCTCGAATATGGCACCATCCTCGGCAAAAGCGAGCTGGCGCGCGGCGTCCTTCGCCGCTTGCCAGTCCGAGTCGTTCGCGCCGCGAGCGACGTCGTCGATCGCCTGCCGCTCCAGCTTGAACGGAATGCGCAGCTCGACCAGCGCCTTCACTTCGCGCTGTCGCGCAACGATGCCATCACGCGGGGCCGCAATGGTTCGGAGATGGCCGGAGCCGACGGCAGAGAGGTTCGTGCCCGCTGGTCCATGCACGTCAACCACCCGCCGTCCCGCGAGGTGACGTTTGAGCGTACGTGATGTCTCCTCTTCGATCTGAGCCCACGCCACATCGGAAATGGGGGCTAGCTCGCGATGCAGATTATTCATGAGGACTGTCTCCTTTGAGTGAACCGATACCCAGCGAACCATCGTTCTCCTGCGGGATGGACGACGGCGGCTCGATCGCTTCCGAGTCAGCGGAAGGCGATGCAACCGAAGATGGATCGTCGGTTACGTTTTCCAGAAATGTCGCCGAAGGCACGAAGAACAAATTCCCAGTGACAGCGCGGCTGAAATCGAGGATGCGGTCATAGTTTCCCGGCGGGCGACCCACAAACATGTTCTCAAGCATTTGCTCGATCGTCCGCGGCGAACGGCTGTAGCCGATGAAATAGGTGCCAAATTCGGCAAAGCCGGGCCGCCCGAAGGGCATGTTATCGCGCAGGATCTTGATCTCTCGTCCGTCTTCGACGATCGTCGTGAGGGCGTTGTGCGCTGAAGTTGGCTTGACGGAATCGTCCAACTCAATGTCGGACAACTTGGTGCGCCCGATGATTCTTTCCTGCGCCTCCGTCGACAAAGCATTCCATCTCTGAAGATCGTGGAGATATTTCTGCACGATAACATAGGTGCCACCCGCGAACGCGGCGTCCTCCTCGTCGATGAGCACGGCCTCCATCGCAGCTTCGCCCCTTGGGTTCTCCGTCCCGTCGACAAAGCCCATAAGGTCACGGTCGTCGAAGTAACGAAATCCCTGCACTTCGTCCACCGGCGAGGTGGCATCGCCAATTCGCGCCATGATTTGCGTCGCCAGTTCAAAGCACAACTCCATACGCTTGGCGCGGATATGAAACAACATGTCACCCGGCGTAGAAACGGCATGTCGCCCACCAGCGCGAATCTCGCGGAAGGCATGCAGGTTCGCGGGGCGCGGCGCACCAAACAGCCGGTCCCAAACCTCGGATCCAAATCCCAGGACGCAGGAAAGGCCGGCTTCAATGTCTCGAAATTCTACCGCGCGTACCACCTTGGCAAGGTCTCCGCAGAAGGAGCGAATCGCGCTGAGATTCTCCGGGCCCGGTTTTATCGTCACGACCAGGAAGATCGCGGCACGGGTGAGGGGTGCTACTACTGCCTGGGCAACGCCGCGCTGGACAGCAATTCTTGCTGGCGCACTGATCGGGTCGGTCTTCATCGATATCATTCCGTCGGGTCGGGCAGAATCTTACCTCTTCGAAACCGCGTGGCATTCGAACAATCAGAGCGCAGCTTACCATCGCTTCCCGATGAACGTCTACCAGCTCCGGCCGAGACTGAATTCTTAACTAATCCCCCAGGCGGCGAATCATTTCAACCGAACCGATTCAATCCTGACTACAATTCTTCTCAAGAGGAACCGGTGACCGTTCAAGGGTCGAGCACACGCAAACTCCGCATTCTGACTCTGACTTCGTTGGCGCTATTTTGTTGCTTGGGCATTTCCGTAAGCATCGTTCAGGGAATCGCAGGTGCACAAAAGCGACCGCGGAGACGCGTGAGTGACGGGGCTCGCTTCGGAACTACCAGCGATGGACAGCCTGTCGACATATACACCATCACAAATTCTCATGGCCTTGAGGTCCGGGCGATGAATTATGGCGCGATCATTGTTTCTCTCCGCGTGCCGGACAAGACAAATACTTTCGCCGACGTTGTGCTGGGTTTTGACAACTTCGATGGGTATCTCGGAAACAAGCCGTATTTTGGCGCGATAATCGGACGCTATGCCAATCGAATAAGTGGTGGAACATTCACCCTCGACAAAGTCGAGTATCACCTGGCAAAGAACGATGGTCCAAATTCTCTGCACGGCGGACTCAGAGGTTTCGACAAGAAGCTGTGGCATGCAGCGCCATTCGAGCGCGAGAGTGCAGGCGGAATTGTCTTCACATATACCAGCAAAGATGGCGAAGAAGGCTACCCCGGGAATCTGCAAACGCAGGTCACCTACACCCTCACGGACAATAATGAACTCGTGATCGAATACCAGGCCACAACTGACAAGGCCACTCCAGTGAACCTCACCCAACATAGTTATTTCAATCTGGCAGGTGAAGGACGAGGCAATATTCTGAGTCACGAACTCATGCTCAACGCTGGCAGGTTCACGCCGGTCGACAAGAACCTGATTCCGACGGGAGAGCTGCTACCGGTGAAAAGTACTGCATTGGATTTTTCCACGCCCTTAGCTATCGGTGCGCGTATCAACGATCACAACCAGCAACTCCTTCTGGCGGGCGGCTACGATCACAATTTTGTAATCAATGGAGGCGCGGGTGAATTGAATTTGGCAGCCCGCGTCCGTGACCCTGTCAGCGGACGAGTTCTCGAAATCTACACCACGGAACCGGGAATACAGTTCTACTCGGGCAACTTCCTGGATGGAAGCACTGTTGGCAAGCATGGCCATGCTTATGGTCGCCGGGAGGGTCTTGCGCTGGAGACCCAGCACTTTCCCGACTCCCCGAATCACCCGCAATTTCCCTCGACCATTCTTCGGCCGGGCAAAACCTTGCAGTCACGCACGGTTTGGAAATTCACGAAATAAATGATTTTGGAGCGCGGCGCTCGCGATTGTTCGCGGCGGGGCGACATCAAAAGGAAATCTCCCCTGACCTAAGGGAGGTCGATACAATCGAATCGTGTCCGTGACTTACAAAATCGATGCTGACAAGAGAACCGTTCGGACCAAATGCATCGGAGATGTGACGCTGCAGGAGGTCATCAATCATTTTCAGACTTTGGAGCGAGATCCCAACTGCCCAGCACGCCTCGACGTTTTCTTGGACTTGACGGAAATGGAATCTTTGCCAGACACGCGGGAGGTTTCGATTGTCAGCGCTGAGATCAAGCGTATCCGAAGCAAGGTTCGCTTCGGTGCATGTGCGATCCTGGCGAGCCGCGAAGCTGTTGTGGGTATGATGCGGGTTTTTCAAGTAATGGCGGAAGAATGTTTTCGCGTGACCTCGACTTTCCGAGTCGCGAATGAGGCAGAAGCATGGCTCAGGTTGCAGCAATCCTCGGCCGACTACAAACCGGATCGGGCAGGATAAGAATCTCCTGCGAGCCTGAAGAAGACCCAACTTCGCATATCACGCATTATGGACCATGGGCTATCGCCTTTTTTCCAACAGTTGGCCGGGCCTCGGAGCTACGAAGGTTGCTTTCGACTACCAGCCCATCTGACGCATCCGCTCCAGGATGCGCGCGCTGTAGTCATTCATGCGCTCGGGCCGCCGCTTCAGCGGAGCCGGCAGAATCGCGGCAAGCCGCGCCGCCTGTTCCCGACCTGTATTTCGAGCCGCGATTCCGTAGTAGTAACGGGACGCCGAGTCTACGCCATAAATACCTGGGCCCCATTCGACCACGTTGAGATAGATTTCCAGAATGCGCTGCTTGCCCAAGATGAGTTCAGCTACCGGTACCAGCGTGACCTCCGCGCCCTTACGAAGAATCGAGCGACCCGTTCCGAAGAATAGGTTCTTTACAAGTTGCTGCGTAATGGTGGAAGCTCCGCGACGGCGGCCGCCTTCCAGATCGTCTTCCGCAGCAATTTCGATTTGGCGCCAATCGAACCCATGATGCTGGTAGAAGCGCGCGTCCTCCGCAGCCACCACGGCGTGCTGCAGATCAAGCGAGATTTGGTTGAGTGGAATGAATCTGTAGCGTTCGTGATACGGCGTGCGGTGAATCCAGGACTGCAACCGGCGCTGCATGTGCACGGCAGTTGTCGGCGGGTCGATCCACCGGGCTGCCAGGAGGGTCAGTACGGCAAGCGACCAAAGGAGCGCCGCAGTGATGACAAGCCATCCACCAAAGATCCAGATGGTTGGGAGGAAGCCCTTCGGACGCGAGACTGGACTTGCAGCCACTTCAAGATGATAGCCGGGTTTCGCCGCCGCAATAACTAAAGGTGGGAAAGTGAAAAACACTGCCCTCCTGACTGCCCACGTCATCCTGCCGCTCTGCATCGCAGCTCGGGACTGTCCGACGTTTCCAATTTTTTCACCACTGACATTCGCAGCAGTGCGTTTCTTCACAAAATGCGAGTCAACTGGAGGGCTAACTACATACCATACGGTATGTTAGCGGCGAAACCGGCGCAATTGCCAGAAGTCTCTTGCCGGCCGATCTGGCATTCTCCGCAAAATGGGATTTTGCACCATACATACTAGTTGGTATGTTAAATGAAATAACACTATGAAGAACTGGGTATCAACAATTTCTGGCAGTCGACATAACAAGGGGGAGCTGCGAATCACATGTTTGCTGCGCCGGGAACCTTCGAATGAGATTCCCTCTTGTCTGAGAAACCGTATCTGCGACCGACTCATTTCCGAGCTAAGTCCTTACAAACGCTGATCCGAACTACTGGTATGGCAATTGCCAAGTGCTGATTGCAGTTAGCTTGCAGCACTTTGTCTGAGCTTCTCCAGTTTTGGCTTGCGGCTCAGGCGTGACTTTAAACAGTTCCAGCACCCTAAAGTTTTCAGGAGGATGTCATGACCAAGGCTCGAGTACTGAGCGTTTTGATACAGACCTTGGCGGTCTTGCTGTTGGTGGCCAGCGTTTTTGGCCAGGAAACCACAGCCGGTCTGCAAGGCACAGTGAAGGATTCCACCGGTGCCGTCGTGCCGAATGCGCACGTCGTGGTCACCGGGGCTTCGCTGACCGGCAACAAGGCCACCGATTCAGACGGAGCGGGCTACTACCGTTTCGCCAACATTCCACCGGGCAGCTACACGGTTACCGTGACGGCACAAGGTTTCACTGTGCTTAAGCGGGAAGGGCTGATTCTCGAAGTCGGTCACCTCCCGACGGTTGATTTTGCGCTGCAAGTCGGCGCCAGTGAAACGGTTGTCGAAGTGAGTGGCGCAGCTCCTGCGGTCGACGTTACAACCAACGTGACCCAGACCAACATCACACAGGATGTGGTGCAGGATGTTCCGCACGGACGTTCGTTCCAGTCGGTGATTCAGTTTGCTCCATCGGCACGCAACGAGCCTCTGCAAGGGAACGCCACGCAGAGCAGCGGAACCGGCGGCTGTTCCGCTGGAAGTTGCTCGAACGGCGGCGACCATGGCTTCTCGGTGGCCGGTGGTTCTGATTCGGAAAACTCCTACCTGGTTGAAGGTCAGGAGACCGCCAATATTATCGGCGGCTACTCGCACACCAACGTGCCCTTTGATTTCATCCAGGAAGTCCAGGTTAAGAGCTCGGGCATTGAAGCCGAGCACGGCGGCGCCCTGGGCGGCGTAGTGAACGTGATCATGAAGAAAGGTTCCAACGCGTACCACGGTTCCGTGTTCACTCAGTTTGAGAATGGCGGCATGGACGGTTCACCCAATGCTTACTCCCGCTATGATCTGGGTTCCACTGGCACGCCAACCGCGTGGGGAAATCTGGATCCCACATTCCAGATCTATCAACCGGTTCGTCCCAAGAGCAGCGATGTCTTTCCGGGATTCACCTTCGGCGGCCCGATTCTGAAAGATCGCATCTTCGGATTTGTTGGGTTCAATCCGGAATGGAATGATGTTGAGAACGTTCTGAACTACGGACCGACCAACGGAGGATTGCAGCACTTCAGCCAAAACACCCAGACTTACTACACAACCGCTCGCGTTGACGCGGTGGTGACACAGAAGATGCGCGTGTTTGGTTCCTGGCTGTATCAACTGCAGCGGCAGACCGGCGAAACCGGCGGCAACATCAATTATGCCGACTCGACGTCTGGCTTCTTTAACTCTTTCACCGGGTGCTTCGGCGCGGCCACTTCAGCCGCTAATCCTTGTATCAGTAACGGAGTCCCGCCGTTCGCGCTGTCCCATAGTCTGGGCTACGTGGCTCCCAATATCACCACCAACGTCGGCGCAGACTTCACTATCACGCCTCGCCTGGTGGCCACCACTCGCTTCGGTTATTACTTCGAAAACTATCACGACTTTGGCTATCCCACGACCGGCACCATCAACTTCTTTGCCGGCAGCGGGATTGGAGGTACGCAGGCCTGCGCCGGAGGCGTCGACTGCGCTCCTTTGCCGTCTCAGCTGCAACAAGGGAACGGATCCTTCAACATGCCGCAAAACTCGAACTACACGGCTCGTAACGCCAACAAGGCTATTCAGTTCGATCAGTCTCTGGCGTGGTTCAAGAGCGGCTGGAAGGGTACGCACAACTTCAAGTTCGGTTACGACTTGAACCGTCTTTCCAACGACCTCGACCAGCACTTCAACGCACCCTACATTCAGTTCCTGCCAGGAACCGCGATCACCTATAAACCCCAAGGTACTGTCGGTGCCACCAATTGCGCAGCCGTCGAAGGCCTGACCGGCTTTCCGGGTTGCGTGGGCACCTTCGGCAACCTGGATGTATTCGATTACGGCTCCGTGGGAAAGGCCACCAGTTACAATCACTCCCTTTTCGTTCAGGACGCCTGGACGCTGGGCCGGGGTATAACCGTCAACGCCGGTGTTCGACTTGAACATGAATACTTACCGGCTGAAAACCAACCCGGCGGAGTGCCGGCCAGTCAGCTTAACCCCATCAATTTTGGCTGGGGTTCCAAGATCGCTCCCCGTATCGGCGCCGCTTGGGATGTTTTCAAAGATGGCAGAATGAAAGTATTCGGCAGCTACGGTCAGTTCTACGACCAGATGAAGCTGAATTTGGCCATCAGTTCCTTCGGCGGGCAATACTGGCAGGAATGCTACTATGCCATGATGAGCTCGAATATCAGCTCATTCAATCCAGTTTTCAACAGCGCCGGACGTTTTTGCCCGGGGCCAACTTCAGGCGTTGAGGCGAATTGGGCCGGTGGCGCCACGCCTGCGGGCTTGACCTTCCTGGAAAGCCAGAATATCCGCGCATTCCCCACCACGTGTCCGACCTGCAGCACCACCGAAGAAGGTGTCGCTCCGGGCCTGAACCCTTACGAACAGCATGAGTCGGTATTTGGGGTTGACTACCAATTGCGCAAGAACCTCTCCTTTGAAGCGCGCTGGGACCGCCGCCGTCTCGATCACGTGATCGAAGACTCGGCGATCTTCAACCCGCAGGTTGGCGAGACTTTCGTGATCGTCAATCCCGGTCAGGGAATCAACAAAACCTTCTCCAGTTTCTATGATTTCCTCTACCCACAGTCCCCGCTCGTGTGCAATGCCGCCAATCCCTGCCCGACCAGCAACACCATTCCGGCGGCTCGCAGTTACGACGGTGTGGAATTCCGGCTTAGCAAAGCCCACAGCGACCACTGGTTTGGGATGTTCTCCTACACCTACAGCAAACTGCGCGGCAACTACACCGGCTTGACCAGCAGCGACATCGCGGACGGAAACGGTGGCCGCAATGCGCCCAACAACAGCCGTTCCTTCGACGAACCTATGTTCTCGTGGAACGCACAAGGCGGTTCTTCCAGTGGTCTGCTTCCAACCGATCGTCCGAATGCGTTCAAGGGTTATGCGTACTACGAGCTAGGCTGGATGAAGAAGTTCACTTCTGACTTCGGCATCTTCCAGTATGCATACAGTGGCTCACCCCTGACCAGCTACGAGGATGTAGGTTTCGGCTTCCAGCCTCCCGCTGGCGCGTTCCCGGTCGACGTTGTGGATCGCGGCAAGTGGGTGAACGTCAGCCAGAACCCGACGACCGGAGCGATCAGCTTCGGGCCTGTGGGAACGAATCGCACCCCGTGGTACACGCAGTCTGACTTCAACTTCACGCAGAACTACAAGATCAGCGAGGAAAAGGCGCTCAGCTTCTCGGCAACCTTTGCCAACCTGTTCAATCAGCGTGCGGTGGTGTCGGACAATCAACAGATCGACTCGAACAACTCCACCAGTTACATTGGGCCCGGCGGGTTGCAGCTTCCCAACGGTCCGAGTTTCTACGCAGCCGCTGAATCGCCGTATAACTATCAGGCACTGAGCAACGCAGCGATCAGCAGCAGCCCAACTAAGAACTTTCCAAATGGTAACGGCCCGCTGACCGTCAACAGCGGGTACGGCCAGCCTTTTCTCTTTCAGGTCGCCCGTACGATTCGTCTGGGGGTGAAGTTCACCTTCTAAATCGATCAGAGGTGCGAACTCTTGGGAGCCGGGTGCCCGGCTCCCTTTTTTCAACGTAGCTGAAGAATTCTTGTTTTCCCACTCGCGAGCAATTGATGATGTTCACAAAAAAAGGAGGAACTGATGCACCGAAAACAATTCCAAGCGACTAGCTCACTCGTCTTCGCGCTGATTCTTGTGCTGGGCGCCGCGCAGCCGGGACATGCACAAGCCACAAACGGAACGTATCCCAGCATGGCGCCACTCGATCAATATCTGATGACAGACCGCAACGCAGAGATCGCTCTGGCGCGAACTGCCGCCCCGAAATCCATATCCGCCGAAGCCTCGGTTGTGGTTCTCACCCGGCACGGCTACGAGACTGGCGCTAAAGGCACGAACGGTTTCGTGTGCATCGTGGAACGAGCGTGGATGTCGCCATTCGACCACCCCGAGTTCTGGAATCCCAAGAACCGCAGTCCGATTTGCTATAACCCGGCCGCCGCCCGATCCATCCTGCCGTACACCTACAAGAGGACCGAGTTGGTACTAGCCGGATTGACCAACCCTCAGATGCTCGACCGCATCAAGGCCGCGGTTGCCAAGAACGAACTGCCGATGCCGGAACCAGGAGCGATGTCCTACATGTTATCGAAGGAATCGTACCTTAACGATCAAGCTGGGCATTGGGTTCCTCATTTAATGTTTCACATTCCCAAGACAGACCCCGCGACTTGGGGCGCCAATCTCGACGGCTCTCCGGTCGTGCTGGATCCCCGCTTTGTTCCGGAGCCGGAGACCACTTTCTTAGTTCCGGTTGGCACATGGTCGGATGGAACGGCTGCCCCCGCAATGTAAAGGCACAACGAAGCGCAGAGTTACACCACAAACTTATGCCATTCCGACGTCCTGGTGCGCTTGCAAGAATTGCGATTAAGGCGAAGGGGAAGATTCTTTTCATTGACCCCAGCGACATAGTCACAGTCCAGGCCCAGGACGGCTGTGTATTGCTGCAAAGTCGTACTAGCTCCTATGTGCTCCGGGAGTCGATCTCGGGCGTGGCTGACAAGCTCGAGCCCTATGGGTTTATTCGCATCCACCGATCGGTGTTGATCAACAGCTCGTTTGTGGAGGAAATGCAGCCGCAGGCGGCGGGAGAACACGGTATCCGGCTCAAAGGTGGTAAGGAATACAAGGTTACGCGGACATACAAGAGAAATCTGAAATTGCTGGCAGAAGTCTGGATCGGTAGCGAGACCTTTCTTGCTGAATAAGCAGTTTCCACTTCAGTTTGATCGAGGCAGAGTGGCGAGTCCAGCAACGATCTGCTTCGCGGACGGATGCGTTTCACGTTGGAAAAATCGAACGGCGGACGTTGATGGCGACATCTATTCGGTACTCTTCGCGCATCAGTTTCCTCATGGGCAACTTCAGCAGAGTCGTTGCGGTGGCGAGTTTTGGCATTCTCGCACTGTTGCCGTGCCAGGCAAGACACGATGCATGGGTCGAGGTTCGCAGTCCGAACTTTGTTGTGGTAAGCAACGCGGGCGAGAAGGCGGCGCGAAGATCAGCGCTGCAATTCGAAGAGATTCGTGCCGTTTTTCGTCAGTCGCTCATGATCGCAGCCACTCATCCTACTCCAGTAGTTACCGTTCTCGCCGTGGCAGACGAAGCCTCGATGCGCAAGCTCTTGCCGGAATATTGGGTGAAAGATCGTGCGCATCCATCGGGACTTTACGCGGACTATGTGAATTTGTTTTTCGCGGCTGTCGAACTCGATGCGCACGGCGCATCGCCATTCCAAACCTTCTATCACGAGTATTTTCATACCATCACTGTTCCCTACTTTCCTGATTTGCCGGTGTGGTTATCCGAAGGCCTTGCGGAATTTTACGGACACACCGAGATCGATGAAAAATATGTGCGGATGGGGCAGCCTGATCCAGAACTCCTGGCGCAATTGCAGGATCGAAGCCTGATTCCACTGAACGTCCTCTTTGCAGTAGATACGTCGTCGCCCTACTACAACGAAGCTGACAAGACATCGCTGTTCTACGCGGAATCGTGGGCTCTGACTCATTACTTGATGCTCGGCGATCGAAAGACCCATGCCTCCATGTTGAAGGCTTACCTAGAGAATCTCGAGCAGGGTAATAAACCGGACGAGGCGGCGCGCCTGGCGTTCGGCGACCTCAAGCGACTGCAATTCGACCTGCAAGCCTACATTCATACCGGGGGCCTTCCGTACCTGAAGGTGCCATCGGCGAAAATCAATGAAGCGGAATTGAAAGTTCGTTTTATTTCGGAGGCAGAGGCTTGTGCATACCGCGGCGGATTCGCCGCCGTCCGCGGCCAAGCCGCACTTGCAAATGCGGCTTTGGGGGAAGCGCTGCGACTGGATCCCAAGGCTGCCCTCGCGTACCAGTATCTCGGAGTCACCCAGTTTCTTGCCGGCCAGCGGGAGCAAGCACTGGAATCCACTTCGAAGGCGATTACTCTGGACCCCGGAAGTTCCTTTACCCGCTACTTCCGAGCTTTTGTTGACGCCAGCAGCTTGGGAATGATGTTGAACGACCCGCGGGTGGAAGGAGATCTCCGCACGGCAATCGAGCTAAGCCCTGACTTCGTTCCTCCGTACGCTTTGATGGCTGAATATTTTGCCGCCGAGAACCGAAATCTGCCGGAAGCACTGACGCTTGCGGAAAAGGCGGTGGCGTTCGAGCCGGGGAGTTCAGAGTATCAACTTGCCCTGGCACGTGTGTTGATCGGCCTGAAGCGGTTTGACCAAGCCAAGGCTGCGGGAGCACGAGCCTACACTTTTGCGCAGGATTCGGTACAGAAAACCAATGCCCTGAGCTTTCAGTCTTACTTAACGCAGTTGCGGCAATTGCAAGTCACCGGAGGCGACGAATTGGAAATGCCAACGGAGACAGTCCAGAGTTCGCAAAAAGATGGCACTGAGTCTTCGAGACTGGGATCTCAACTAAATCGCACCGACAAGAAAACCAGCCCTCTGCCGGCAACCGCGTTACAAGTGGAGATCAACACTACGATCCTCAGTGATCGCCTCGATGTTGACTTCCAGCCTTACATTCAAGAGATGTTGGCAGCAATTCACAAGAAGCTGGTTCCCGCCGTAAGCAAGTCGTGGTTTGGTCAGCAAGGGAGCGTCTCGGTGGAATTTGCCGTTCTGCCGAACGGAGAGATCACGCGGCTGAGTGTCGTCACCGGCTCAGGCGATGCGGTCCTCGATCAAGCCGCCAAAGACGGGATCGCCGTGTCGAGTCCCCTTCCGGCTCTGCCCCCTGAATTCAGAGGACAATACCTTCAGTTTCGGTTGCGCTTTACTTTCACGGCAGGTCCCCGGACGCTCGCTGACCAACTGTTGTTCCCTCTCCATTTGGGCCCACAGCCGCCAGAATTCGTCCCGGGTTTACCTGGGCTATGACGCACTTCGCTTGAGGACGGCATACTCAAACGGTCGATTGCCAACGCTCTTCCAGAAGTAAGCCAGAATGATCACACTGGCCACGGCTGCATAGGCGCACCATAGCGAGGTGAATGCGTAGCGCTTAACCTCCATCACGGCAAGCAGTATGACCATGTTCGCCACGCCGAAGAGCACCATGTCCGGAACCTTGGAAAACAACAGCGAACCGCAGGTCGCTATGACGTAGAAAATCGCGACCGACGTATGGTTTGTACCCTGGTTGATATACACGATGCTGTTGCGTTCGACGTAAATCTGCAATGGATACGCGATCAACGCCCACAAGATGTAAAGCGTCGTTAAAGTGCCCAGTATCAGAAACGGTCGCATGCGGCGACGGCTTTTCGCATCAGGCTCAAACAGAAACACACTGAGCGGCAACAAGAATGGAAGAAGCCCCTGCGCATATAGCACAAAGGCCGCGCCCATGTTGTGAGTAACCCGAGGTGGCAAAATTCCGTCCAGTCCTAGCCACACGAAGCCCTCGATGAACTGGTGCACAGCAAAAAGTATTGGGAGCGAGGCAAAAAGAAGTTCACGCCGGTGCCTCACTCGGGTCAAGGTCACGACACCCACCGTTGTCAAAACTCCGCTGCCCACAAAATTTGCCGCTGCCGAAAAACACATTTTCTTGCCTCCTCGAATGGATCTCAGGGATGCGCACTGGCTACGGGTGGCCCCTCGCGCCACCGCCAGCAGTTGCTTCGGTGCCTGGCGAAAGTGGCGTGACCTTCACCGAGAAATATTATCCCGCAAAACGACAGGTTGAGTGCTGATCTGCCGCTATGGAGCCAGCATAAGCACGTCATATCGCGTGATGTCCGCTAATGTCCGTTGATGTCCTGCCATGACCCTTGCTTGGGGGAGCGAGTCCCTCTAGCATGGCTTCGCCTTGGATGGTCTAAACGTCTTTCCATTTGTTTTTCGGTGCCCCAGCAAGATGGCAGACCAATCTGTAAAGTGCAATATCTTGCGCATTTCCAACGCGATCCGTAGTCGGAAGAGGCTGAGGGATGGGAGAAGATCAACCTCGGTACAACTCGCGAAACAATAGCAATATCTTTCTGCTCCCAAGAGGTCTTATGAACTGTAGTCGGCGACAAGGTACGACCTTCCTGATGGCCGCAATTGTGGCCGCCACGGTTGCACTTATGCTTACCGCGGCAACCATCCCGGCCCAAGCACAAACCTACAAAGTGCTTTACAACTTTGGGACCAACGCCAATGACCCGCTACAGCCGAATGGCATAGACGCAATCGCCCAGGGGCGCGACGGCAATTTGTATACGACGTCCAACTCTGGCGGGAACCGGCAATGTTGGAACGATGTTCAAGGTTACGCCCTCGGGGACGCTAAGCGTGGTATACAACTTTGCCTACAGCCCCGGCAACGACCCCATGAGTGGCGTGACGCTGGGCACAGATGGCAACTTTTACGGCACGACCAAGCTCAACGGCGAAGGCCCCGGAACCGCGTACAAGATAACGCCCGCTGGCGTGGCGACTGCGCTACATTATTTCGGAAACGCCGGTGACGGCGCCTGCCCCTGGGCACCTCCGATCGAAGGCGCCGACGGCGACTATTTTGGGACTACAACGACGGTCTGCGGCTTTGGCAGCCTGAGCACGGTTTACAAGCTCACCGGCGCCGGCGTGCTGACAACCCTGTACACCTTTGCCGATGGCTCCAATGTGACTGCTCCGGTGGTGCAGGGCTTCGACGGGAACTTCTATGGAGTTTCAGTGAACGGTGGCACCAGCAATGATGGCGTTATCTTCAAGCTGACTCCAAGCGGCACGTTAACCGTACTCCACAACTTCGCCGGTACGGACGGGTCTACGGCCTACGACGGCCTGGTTCAGGCTGGCGACGGAAACTTCTACGGTGTCACCTACACCGGCGGTACCTCCAACGCGGGAGTTGTTTTCAAAGTCACACCTGGCGGCACCTACACTGTTCTCCACAATTTCAATGGAACGACTGACGGGAATCAGCCCATCAGCCTGATGCAGGCCACGGATGGGAAGCTCTATGGCGCGGCTGCTACAGGAGGATCCTCGAACCTCGGAACCATCTTCAGAATTACGACGAGCGGAACTTTCACCGTGCCGGTAAATTTTAACGGCAAGAACGGCTCGGATCCCAACTCTCCCCTGAGGCAGAACACGAATGGCGTGCTATACGGCGATACCTATGCGGGTGGAGACCTGAGCGCTTGTTCCGGTAACGGCTGTGGTGTGTTCTACAGCCTGGCAATCGGTGCGAAGCCTTTCATCAATCTGGAGTCGACATCCGGCAAAGTGGGCTCGAAGGTTGCAATTCTCGGACAGGGCTTCAGTTCTTCGTCAGTCGTGAAATTCAATGGCGTGCCGGCGACGACGGTCACTCGTAAGGGCACCACGTTCTTGTTGGCGACCGTGCCAGCAAGTGCATCGAACGGCAAAGTCACAGTTACTACGGGTTCGACGACGCTGACTAGCCCGCAGACATTTATTGTTCACGATTCCTGGGGCGACAGGCGCTGCCTATGCCAACGGGTGTCGCAATGGTCGGCGGCGGGAGTTATCGGCAGCAAGATCTACGTGGTCGGCGGCTATACGAGTTCTACCGTCGTTGCCAACAATGCGATCTACGATCCGGCCAAGAGTTCCTGGAGCACCGGCGCCCCGATTCCGGCGGCGATCGCTCAATCTGCTAGCGCCGTAGTGAACGGGCTCCTCTATATTTTCGGCGGAAGCACCAACGGCGGAGGTGCGGTGACCAACGCAGTGTGGGCCTACGACCCGGCGAAGAACACTTGGTCTGCAAAATCGCCGATGCCCACGGCTAGATGCAGCGTAGTCGCGGTCGCGGAGAAGGGCATCGTCTACGTCATCGGTGGCTACAACAACGGCAGCCGGCTCAATACAGTAGAAAGCTACAATCCCGCCACTGATACCTGGAAATCCGAGACACCGCTCAATAACGGCAAGTCGGAGATCTCTGCCGGACTGATCGGCGATACGATTGTGGCTGCCGATGGATACACTGGCTCCGGCGACAACGGCGACAACGAAGCCTACGACGCGAGCAAGAATTCGTGGTCAGCGCTCGCGCCCGACCCAACTCCTCGGAACGGATCGTGCAACGGAGCCATCAACGGGTTGCTCTACGTTTCCGACGGTAATACCAACAATGCTGGCGCCATCAGTCTCAACGAATCCTTCAATCTCAAGAAGAACGCGTGGACGACGCTCACTGTGATGCCCCAAACTGTAACCGACCCAGGCTCTGCCGTTTTCAAAGGGCAACTGTATTGCTTCGGTGGTTCGAGTTACGGAATCGCGTTCCAGGGAACGATCTATAACAACGTGCAGATCTATCAGCCGTAATTCCCTTTGAACTCCAGCGTGCCCGCCATGACGAGGGATGGAGGGTACGGCTGGATGCTCCGAGACGATCGCCAGCTGCTTTCGTTTGCCCACTTTTCGAATCATGAGCTTTGCAGATGGCGCGAATGCCACCCCGGCAAAGCAGAATCACAAATCGTTTTGACTCGCTACTATGCTTTGGAGAGAGTGTGGTTTCTGCGATTCAGAATTAGCGGACCACCATCAATGAACGCTGTCGCGATCGAACAGCAGTTGCGCAGAGCATGGCTCGAAGTAAATCGGCCCTCACTCATTGGACACAAAAACCTCCAGACGATTTCCGCCGTCCTTGCACAAGCTTTTCTGGAAGCTCAGCTCGAGGTCTCTGTAGGTCTCTCCCGGCTGGCCTCGAACAATGGGACGTAGACGGACGTGAATCACACTAATGTTGCGTCACTTAAGGTTTGCGCTTGGTTTTTCGTGAGTTGCGCCGCTACTCAAAAGATATACAAAAATTATCCAGCCTCGATTGTCACGGCTCGACCGCCAGCCGATGATCGTCCTGCACGGAAATAGGTTGGCCACGCACGCGGCCATTCACAGAACCGTGCAGGTGCACTAGACAAAATAATAATTTAGGAGCTAAGTCCAATGAGTAGGTCGAGCAGTATGAGAGTCAGACTATTTGGTATCCGATTTCAGTATTCAACGATCGTTGCTATCGCCCTTATGAGCATTTGGTCCTCGCGCGCCTCGGCGCAGGACGCCAACTCACATATGGTCATGTCGCATACCCAGGCAACCACGCCGGACTTGCAGAGCAAACAGAGCGCCATAATCGCAATTGTCCGGAAATCGACCGCGCGGTTCAAAGATGTGAAGGTGGCTGAGGCGGAAGGATATGCCCTCACCTTCGGCTGCGTGAGCGGGGACGATCAGGGGGCCATGGGGCTACACTACATCAACTTTGATTTGGTGAAGGGCGATGTCATCGACGTCGCACATCCCCAAGCTATTATCTACGAGCCAACTTCAAACGGAGGCGTGAAGCTGATTGGCGCCGACTATCTAGTTCTCGCCGACACGTGGAACAAGAACCATTCGGCTCCCCCCGACCTTATGGGACAGTGGTTTCATTTTTTCGATACTCCCAATCGTTTCGGGCTCCCGGCGTTCTACACGCTGCACGTGTGGGCTTGGAAGGACAACCCGAACGGGGCATTCGTAAACTGGCACCCTAATGTTTCGTGCCAATCATTCATCACCCCAACCACCCCTTGATAAAAAAGTCCTCCCCGGATTCAGGCCTGGCGGCCCCTTCGATTTTTTCGTTGAATCGAAGGGGCTGCGCAGGCGCATTCCAGAGTGATTTTAGTCCGCGCCAATTCGCGTGCCCCGAAGGCCCGCCATGCCCGCAAGAGTCCGGTGGATTGACGTACAAGCAAATAAATTGCCTGAATGATAGTTCTTCCCTTCCTTTTGCGCCTATCTAGACAGAGCGAATCGGCCTCCGAGTTTCTTCGGGCAGCGGTCGGGTTCAAGGCGAACCATCAATTTCAAGCAAAAGGAGAATTTTATGTTGCATATGAAAACATACCTCGGGATCTGGCTCTTGTTGATTTGCTGCGTCGTTTCCATCTCCGCGCAGCAAGCGGCTCCGGCCTCGGCGAATGCGGTTGTTCCGCATGTAATCAAATTCAGCGGCGTTCTAACCGACGCCTCTAGCAAGCCCCTGTCTGGAATAGTGGGCGTTACCTTTTCTCTCTATAAAGAATCCCAAGGCGGCCCCGCCCTTTGGGTAGAAACGCAAAACGCGACTCTCGACAAGGCGGGGCACTATTCGGTGATGCTGGGTTCCACCACCAGTCAGGGAATGCCGTCCGACGTATTCAGTTCGGGCGAAGCCCGCTGGCTAGGTGTGCAAGTCCATGGGCAGGACGAACAACCGCGCACGATCCTGATGAGTGTGCCCTATGCTTTGAAGGCGCTCGATGCCGAAACCATCGGCGGCCTTCCCGCTTCCGCCTTCGTCAAGGCGGCCGCCGCCGGATCTCCAGCAGTATCCAATTCAAGCCACGCTCCCGCCGGCATTGGCGGAGGCGGTACCACTGGACACTTGGCCAAGTGGACGGGTACCAGCAGCCTGGGGAACTCCAATATATTCGATGGCGCAGCGGGCAACGTGGGCATTGCCACTACTTCTCCAACCGCCAGATTGGACGTTGACGGCACCGCTCGGATTCGCGGCAATACCACGGTCAATGGCAGCGTGAGTGCGGGACCGATCAACGCCTCAACTAACAGCAGTCAAGCCGCGGTTACAGGAACCGATAATTCCAGCGCGGGCGCGGGTGGAATTGTCGGTGGCAGCCAGAACGGTGTCGGAGTGCGGGGAACTGGCGTAGTCGGACTGTCCGGTAGCGGTGAAGGAATCGACGGCTACGGCGTCTATGCCGGCGGAAACACCGGAGTGTTCGGCAGCGGCAACGCCGTCGGTGTATATGGCACAAGCACCAGCAGCACCGGCGTGATTGGCACGAGCACCAACTACTTCGGCGTCTACGGCTCCGGCACTACCGGAGTGTATGGTTCGAGCGCCACGGGCGTAGGGGTAGAAGGCGTCAGCATGACCGCCTCCGCCGGAGTCTATGGCACGTCGAACGGCGGTTGGGCACTGGATGGCTACGGCACTGCAGGCGCCACTGGAGTGCTCACCGGCAGCGATTTCGGTTGGGCCGCATGGTTCAACGGAGACGTGCAAGTCGACGGCAACCTCTCAAAGTCGGGAGGCTCCTTCAAGATCGATCATCCTCTCGATCCCGCGAACAAGTATCTCTACCATTCCTTCGTCGAATCGCCCGACATGAAAAACATTTATGACGGCAACGTAACCACCAACGCGGAGGGCGAAGCAGTTGTCACTCTGCCGGAGTGGTTTGAGACCCTTAACCGTGACTTCCGCTATCAGCTAACGGCCATCGGACAATTTGCACAGGCGATGGTGTCGCACGAGATAGCCGATGGTCGATTCAGCATCAAGACGGATAAACCAAACGTGAAGGTTTCCTGGCAGGTCACCGGTATCCGGCAAGATCCGTGGGCCAACGCGCATCGTATCCCGGTTGAGCAGGTGAAGCCGGTTAATGAGCGCGGTTCATACCTCCATCCCGAGCTGTACGGCGCATCGGAAGAAAAAGGTGTTCTGTGGGCGCGTGATCCGAAAGCAATGAAGCAATGGAAAGCAGCCCGCACTAACTCTGCAGTAAATCCGCCCGCAGTAGATCAGAAAGAGGCTTCGACCAAACCGTAAAAAAAGGAGCGCCACAGGTTTCGTAGAATGCGGGACCTGTGGCGTCTCTTCGCGGCTGTCGCGACGCCCAGAACAGTGCATAACTAGACAGCGCTGATTTCTCTCCAGCTTTCACCCGCATATCCCCGACTGGGATCCCTCAAGGCAGCCCTTTCTTGTTTGCAGATTTTGACAACCTACTGACGACCATTTGACGACTCGCCACTGCCGGGGCGAATCAAAGTCTCAGAGTGCTCGAAGCGGCAGCGAATCATTCGCACTCTGGCGGCTGCCATCCCGAGACTCAAAAACTTCCAACGAGGATAGAAAACAGAAAATGACAACCAGAACTGTCAAGAAATATCGCTTCCGCACTTGCATACAATGGTCGCTGCTCACTGCAAGTTTGCTGCTCAGTTTTGCCGCGCACGCTCAAGACCTGGCGAACGAAACCACGTTCGAATTTGCCAAAACCCCCGACATCGGAGCAATCGGCTCGCTTTCGTCCGACTCGGCAAACGACATCTGGGCGACAGGCGTCCTGAAGCCCGTGGCCCTGCATTTTGATGGAAAGAACTTGCACCAGATTCCCATGGTGAACGCCAGCCGGGTCAACAAGGTGACCGCCCTGTCTCCATTCAACGTCTGGACTGTCGGGCAGCAGACGCAAGAAAATCTTTCGCAGATCCAGCACTTCGACGGAACGAAGTGGACCGTGGTGCCGAGTCCGCACTTCCCCAACGGAGAGATTCTTAACTCCGTGAAGGCCATTTCCGCCAAGAACATTTTTGCGGTCGGCGCAATTTTGGGTAAGAAAAATAACCAGACTCCGCTCATCGAGCACTTCGACGGAACGGCCTGGCGTACCGTGGCTGCGCCACGCGTGGCGGGTGGAGAACTGCTCGACCTTGCCATTGTTTCCGCCTCCGACATCTGGGCGGTTGGGTTTGACCCGGTCTCGGTGCTTATCCTCCACTTCGATGGAAGCCGGTGGGGTCAGATCGCTGCGCGCGGCACCGGCGCACTTCACGCCGTAAAATCTATTTCGGCCAACGATGTTTGGGCGGTCGGTTCTGAAGTAGGGGCGAGTTCGCTGATCGAGCACTGGAACGGCACGGAGTGGAAGATCGTGGGCAATCCGAGTGATATCAATTCCATGTTGCTCGACCTCAGTGTCATCTCATCCACCGACATCTGGGCGGTCGGATGCACCGTCACTTCATGCGGAGATGCCGGTGGCCCGGCTCTCATCGAACATTGGGACGGCACTCAATGGAACGTGAATCCAGCCCCCATCGAAGACGGCGGTGAAGCTGCCCTCGCTGTGCTGACGCTCCCTTCCCGCCGTATCTGGATCGGTGGGTTTGCCTTCGGAACTCAGGGCCCGATTTCGTTCCTGTTGAAAGGAGTGGAGGGTCGCTGATTCAAAATTGGCAGAAGTAGTGGCTGGGGAGTTGGTTCGCCCCAGCCACTGTCGCAGCGTAATTCTGGTTCACGGACGCGGCGTCAGGCGTGCCTTGCCGCACCTTCATCAACCTTTGACCAAGGGAATCTTGGAAAATCTTCGTGTTACATTCTTTGCTATCGGTGCACGGAGGCCGGATGGCGTCGCGAACCAGCGCAAATGCTCTTCTGGGTCTGGTGTGTGTCTTGATCTGGCTGGGTTTGATGGGTTTTGGCTTGTGGCCTTTCAATTTTTTCCCTAGAAACCATGTGGAATGGTTGGGCCACACGAATGGTATTCATTTCAATGGTTACGGGGAAGTGTACGGTGCGGTCGCGGGCCAATTCAGCGACGATACTGGCAGCGTCGCCGGATCGCACACGGTAGAAGTTTGGCTGAATCCCTGGGAGAAGGTCTACCCTGAAGTCACCGCAATTTTCTCCGTCGACAACCCGTCAGACTCACCGAATTTCGCGGTCTTACAATCCGGACCCGATCTCCTGATCCGCGGGCGATTCTTGGACAGGAACGCTAACCATGTTGTCGTCCGCAAACTTTGGATGGACGATGCCTGTCGCAAAGGGGAGCCCCGCTTCATCACCCTCACCTCCGGGCCAGATGGCTCTGCACTGTATCTGGAGGGCGTTCTGCAGAAAACGTACCCTTTGGCTCTCATAAGCGACAATCTGTCTGGCCGAATCTTGATTGGACATCCACCTGCGGGAAATCAGGAGTGGACCGGCGATGTGTTAGGAGTTGCCATCTATGACCGAGCGCTGACCGACCATGAGGTGTTGAAGCACTACGAAGATTGGCAGAACGCAAGATTCGATGATTTGGCGGCGGCCGACACTCGGATATCGGTGCTGTATCCTTTCAATGAACGAACCGGCAAAACAGTTCACAATCACACGGGTGCAGGGCCCGACCTATTCATCCCCCATTACTTCAGGCCAATACGCAAGAATGCCCTGTCCCCAGACCTCGACATCCATCTCTCAGATTTGTACGACATTGTCGTAAATATCGTTGGCTTCATGCCCTTCGGTTTCTTTGGGTACGCTTACTTGCGCTACGTCCGGGGCATTGGAAGCGCTAGATCAACGTTCTCGATAATTGTATTGGGCGCACTAACGAGCCTGGCGATCGAAGTGCTTCAGGTCTACCTTCCAACTCGCGACTCTTCCCTTCTGGATGTGATCAACAATACCCTCGGCTCCGCCCTGGGAGTAGTTGCGATGTTGTGCCTAGGGAGATGGAGTCTCGTGAGAAAGAAACTCGCGTTCGACTAGGCCACGAGGAAGTGCTGCACATCGGTCGAATCCACGTTGACCCTGTTGCCGCAGTTTTATCCGAGTGGTTGCCTGTCCAGAAATTCACGATGCCACAGCTCCAAGGCCACGAGCGCGAATGCTTCTCTCGAGTACGGAGCGCCAGCCTCATGGCTTCGAAGCAGGCCTTCGATGGTTGCTTGCTGAAAATAGCCGCGGGAAACGGTGCGGGAGTCGCGTAAGATTTCGCGCACGCGTTCCTTCAGATCCTCTCGCAGCCACTTATCGAATGGTATGGGGAAGCCTGCCTTGCGACGGCGCAGTATCTCCTTCGGAACGGACTTCGTGAGCGCCTTTCTGGCGATATATTTCGTCGTCCAACCCCGAAGTTTTTGATTTCTCGGCAGACGCGCGGCAAACTCCAGCAGTTTGTGATCCAGAAACGGGACGCGCAACTCCACCGAGTTCGCCATCGTCATCTTGTCGGCTTTTAGAAGCAAGTCATCTGGCAACCATGTCTTTGTATCTAGATAGAGCATTTTTTCCAGCGATCCGTAACCACTGGCGTGGCCGAAATGTGCGCGCATCACTTCTCCTGACCGGTCCTTGCTTACGGAGAGTTTCATTCCTGGAGAATACAAATCAGAACTGGTTTGGTTAAAAAACTGAAACGGCGACGATGCAACGCTCAAGTAATATTCTTCCAATTCCCTTCCCATGCAAAAGCCGTACCGAGAGAGCGCCCGAGAGTCGAACACATTCGACAGCATTTCAATACCTTTTCCAACCGGGCCTTTTAGCGGGCCGATCGCCCTTTTCATGGTCTCGAACCAGAACAGGTTGCGGTAGATGTGATAACCGCCGAACGCCTCGTCGCCGCCTTCGCCCGAGATTAGAACTTTTACGTATTGGCTTGCCAGTTTTGAAACATAGAAGAGTGCGACAGCTGAGGGCTCGACCACCGGTTCTTCCATATGCCACACATATGAGGGCAGAAAATCGATGAACTCCTGCGACGACATGGAGATCTCATGGTGTGTCGAACCGCACGCTTCCGCCGCGAGTCGAGCAAAGTGGCGTTCGTCGACCAATCCTGGCGATGTGAAACCAATTGTGTAACTGCTGATCGGCTCATGCGTTTTTTTTGCAGCCAAACTCAGTATTGCAGTGGAATCGAGGCCACCACTCAGCAAGAATCCGACCGGCACATCGCTGATCATGTGCAGCTGAACTGATTCGTCCAAGAGTTCCAGCAACTCTCGCTCATAATCATTGGTTGAACGGCTATTCCCGGCCACGAAATCAAGGTCCCAGTATTTTCGAGTTTGAAAACTTCCGTCCTTCGCGATCAACATATGGCCGGGCGGGAGCTTGAACAAGTTGCGCAACAGCGTCGCCTCGCCAGGAACGTAGAAGTAGGTTAAGAATCGATCGATGGTCTGCGGATCGACGTCGCGATTGACCGCGGGGTCCGCAAGTATCGCCTTGATTTCGGACCCGAAGGAAAGAAAGTCCTTTCCCAGGTAGTAATAGAGCGGCTTGATTCCCACTCGATCTCTGGCTAAGAAAAGTGACGCATTGGACGAATCCCAGATGGCAAATGCAAACATGCCGCGTAGCTTTTGCACGCAATCAAAGCCGTGTTCTTCGTAGAGATGGACAATCACCTCCGTGTCAGATTTTGTCTTGAAAACATGCCCTTTGGCGAGAAGTTCTTCTCGGAGGCTGACATAGTTATAGATTTCTCCATTGAACACGATCCAGACTGTACCGTCTTCGTTGGAAAGAGGCTGATGTCCGTGCTCCGGATCGATGATGGAAAGGCGGCGGAAGCCCAGGCCGATCTGGCCGGATGAATAAAAGCCTTCGTCATCGGGCCCACGATGCCGAATCGCATCCGCCATGGACTTGAGCAACACGGCAGGGACCGGCTTCTCCCGGTCAAATTCGAGCTTTCCGCAAATACCGCACATTGAGATCTTTCGCAGCTGATGTATCAGAATACTCAATGCGAAGCTGAATCTCACCTCGGCTACGGAATTACATGATCTTTAATATTGCGAGTCAATATTGCGAAAGTCGCGAAATCATAGTCCTCAACGACCTAATCCGACCGCAATGCGTCGAGGGGGTCCACTGTAGCAGCGCGACGCGAGGGCACATAGCATGCTAGGTACGCTGTGGCAAGAACGGCGAGGGTCATGGCAGCGTAACTGACCGGATCGACCGGACTGACATTGAACAGCAGCGACGACATCAGTCGCATGGTGGTGAAAGCCGCTATCAAGCCACAGCCGACGCCGATGCCCGTGAGCCACAATCCCTGACGCACGAACATCGCAGTCAAAGTGCCTCGCTGCGCCCCGAGAGCCATGCGAATGCCTATCTCCCGCGTGCGTTGCGACACCGAGTAAGCAATGACGCCGTAAATTCCTACCATGCCGAGAAGCAAAGCCATGCCTCCGGCAACCGCCAGCATCACCAGGGTGAATGAGGTCCGAGCCATCGACTGGGTATAGAAATAGCTGAGAGTGTGAACATCTGCCACCGGAAGATTAGGCTCGGCGGACCATACGGCTTGCCTTACTTCTTTCATGAAGGCCTCCGATCCGGCGCGTGAGCTTCGAATGGCAAAGGAGACTCCTCGCTGTATGACCTGCTTGTTACCATCGAATCGGTCAAGAATTACAGGCCAGTAAGCCGCTGTGGTAGCAGGCTGGTTCACTCCATCGTCGTGAACGTCCCGGGCAACTCCAATGATCTCGCGCCAATCGTCGGTCTGTCCGGAGCGAATTCTCTTGCCCAGCGCCTTCTGAGGGTCTTGCCAATACTCGCGGGCAAAGTTTTCCGAGATGACTGCGACCGGAAGCTTCTGATAGGTGTCCTCCCACGAAAAATCCCGGCCAGCGACCAGCCGAATGCCCAGCGTCGAGAGGAATCCAGGCGCAATGTACTTGAAGCGGCGCAAGGGTGGGAGCACGCCTTCGGCGTAGGTGCGGTCCTGTGCCATCACTGGATCGAACGAGGTGTTCCCATCCATTGGAACGGAATTGGCAAAGCTGACCGATCCCACTCCGGGGATAGCAGCCAGCCGTGCCAGAACATCCTGCTCCAGGCGAACTACTCGCTCGCCTTCTGAATCCGGAATCTGGGCTTCCGGAATGAATAAGCGGAATGTCTGCACCGATTCCGGCGCAGAAAAGCCGGGTGGAACATGCATCAACGCCCGAAAAGTACGGATCATCAATCCCGAGCAGATCAGCAAAACCAGCGCGAGAGCAACTTGCACCACGACTAGAACACCTCGCGCGCGGTGTCGCTCGCGGCTCTGGCTCGACCCGCGTCCGCCTTCACGCAGCCCCGCGTTCAATTGTCCGCCGGCATACTTGAAGATTGGAACTGAGCCGAAAAGAAGGCTGGCAAGCAACGCAATTCCGAAGGTGAACAGTAACACCGGGATATCAATTCCGATCTCGTGGATGCGGGGCAGTCCCGTGGGCGCAATTGCCAGTAGCACTCGCAGCCCCACGAAAGCAAGCGTCAGCCCGAGCAGGCTGCCAAGCAATCCCAGCATGACGCTCTCGAACAGCAAATCAGCCGCGATGCGCCCCCACCCTGCTCCCAGAGCGGCACGAATTGCCAATTCCTGACGCCGCCCTTCGACCCGCACCAACAGCAAGTTTGCGACGTTGGCGCACGCTATCAGCAGAACCAACATGATTGAGCCCATGAGAACCCACAGAACATTGCCCACATCTCCGACGACGTCCTGCTTTAGCGGCCGAAGGTTCGGCGAAATTTTTGCCTGTTCGAAGACCTTCAGACTGAATCCCTCAGGAGCCGGAAAAGCCTGCATGGAAATTGGCAACAATCGGGCCATGTCGGCACTGGCTTGCGCCATCGTAATGCCAGGCTTTAGCCGGGCCAACGCCCGGTAACTGAAGTTCCCAAGTTTAGTTTTGCTGCGGTCCCACTTAAAGGGGACGACGATCGCAGGATCCGGTTCGTCGAGGAAACGAAATTCCTGCGGCAGGACGCCGATGATTTCCCGAGGCTTTCCGTCCACCGTGATCATGCGGCCAATAACGGTGGTGTCGCCACCGAATTTCTGCCGCCAGTATCCGTAGGATAGGAGCGCGGTTTCGGGAGTGCCCGGTAAATCATCCTGATGCGTGAAAAGCCGGCCAACTACGGGCGACACACCCAGGAGTGATAGTGTGCCATCGGTGACATCGAGTCCGCGAACCTGTTCGGGTTCGCCAGCGCCGGTGACGCTCAGCGAGTCGCTTGCGTAAACGCCGATGTCCTGTAGAGTGGTGTTCTGTTCGCGATCGACAAAGTAAATCGACGGTGACATGTTCAGATCTTTCACGCCAATCCCCGGAGCGGTATGCCACACACCGATCAATCGCTCCGCTTGCGGATAAGGCAAGGGCTTCAGCAGCACTCCTTCTAGAACGCTGAAAATTAAGGTATTGGCTCCAACGCCTACAGCGAGAGTAATCAGCGTGACCGCGGCAAACGCCGGCGCCCGTCTGAGCCGCCGCAGCACCTGCCTGAATTGATCTCCGAACGTCCCCATTGGCAGAACTCCTCTGTGGGTTACGAACCCGGTTGCGGGCACGGCCCCGCGTG
>CAVYSX010000003.1:0-113207 GCA_963771285.1 uncultured Acidobacteriota bacterium | reverse complement strand
GTTTCCTGCCGAATCACGTCGCAGAAAACGCAGCGCTCTTTGTAAATGTAATACTGCTTCGCTCCCTCAATCTCTTCGACTACGTAGATAGGAAGAATGGGCAGTGCGATCAGTTGCGAATGCGCATGCTCCAGCGACGCCCCTGCAGCTTCTCCATGATTCTTAAAAATCAGGATGTACTTGAACCGCCGGTCCTTCTTGAGATCCAGAATACGGTCACGGAAAGTCCAAAGCACGTCTTCGATTCGCTTGGAAGGCAGTGTCGCCAGAGTCGCGTTGTGGTCGGGTGTTTCGACGATGACTTCGTGGGCTCCAACGCCATTCATGCGGTCGAACATGCCTTCGGCCTGGCGGTTCAGGGTGCCCTCAATGCCCAGCGCCGGAAACTTATTGGGCACCACCCGCACCGTCCATCCCGGTGAGTCGCGCTGCGGCGGAGGTCCGCCGTTTTGGTTCGGCCGGTAAGCCTGAATCTCGGGCGGAGTTTTGGCTTCATTGCCGTAACAGAAGGGGCAAAAGCCGCCTTTCAGTTTCACGCCGTCACGGGCAAAATCGGTGGGACGCTTGGCTCGGTCAGTCGAAATAATTACCCACCGGCCTACGATTGGGTCTTTTCTAAGCTCAGGCAAGGACTAAATCCTTTCAATAAGGGCAAACCGATATTTTACGCCACGGGGAAGGCATTCTGAAATAACTCAAACTGAGGCTGGCTGGGCTGTTCTTCATAATACACGGTCACCACATCGAAACGCCACTGGCACGAAGGTGCCATATGACGAAGGTACTCGTCGGCCACCGCGCTCAGGCCCCGCTGTTTATCGTGATCCACAGCCGTTTCCGCGGGTTTCACCGCATGCGAAGTCCGCGTCTTCACTTCGATAAAACACAACACACCGCGGTGCCAACCGATCAGGTCAATCTCTCCCCGCCGTCGCGAAGATCGAAAATTGCGCGCCACCATCACATATCCCAAGCGCCGCAAATGGAAGTAGGCAGCCTCCTCTCCGCGCCGCCCCGTCTGCTGATGAATGGGAGACCTGTCGGGGCCCAGGGTGCATGCGGCAAGCCAATCCAGCGCCCGTATCACAACCTGCGTAGCTCGCCCAGAAAACATGAGTTGCCCCTGGATAATCCTAGAACGCCGGACAACATTTGGCTGTGACGGATGTCACAAAGAGAAAAAGAGAAAAGGTGAGTGTAGCGCGCACCCTTCCACGGGTGCGCCTGGTCGGTGGTTACCCACGCGATGCGACCGACTTCTCATATTCCCCCCGCGTCTTAAACGTCGTGGAGAACACGAACCCTTCATCCAATGTCACGACAATCCCGAAGCAATCCTTTAGCTCGGGAAATATCTCCCGCTCATCCTTCTGAACCTCGAAATACCAGACGTTACCGAAATCCTTTGCCGCCCGTCCGCTGTTGCCCGCGTCATAATACAACGGCGCATAGATCATTTCCCCTTGGAACTTCCCCCGAGTGCGGATTACGCCAGCCCGGTTGACGCCGTAGGTGGATTCCAGTTCTTGCCGCGTCATCTTCGTTAGCCTCCGTCCTTTAAGGTTATTTCTACGCTCTAGCGCGGATCGACGCCCGTAAAGTGATGATGCACACGGCGCGTGACCTCATCCGGCTTATCGAACAGCGTTGCCCGAGGGAAGTCTAACGAGTCTAACGATCAATCTTTGCAACAAAACAACGGCGAAAGAAAAACTAATTCTGCCCCGGCGTGAGCCGAACCACCTCGCCGCTATCCAGCTTGTATTCCGCCTCAAACACCTTCAGCTTGCCGGACTTCACAGCATCGCGAATAATCTCGCTGTTCGCCAGCACGTCTTTCGCGCTCTGGTGCACATTCTCCTTAACCACCGACTCGATCAATTCGTCGCCGCCCTTGGCGTAGGTCTTCGCCTGCGTGACTGCGGGATTAATCATATCCACGATCGCCGTAAGGTTCGCGCTCGGCATCTTGTCCCCCGAACACGCCGCCTTCACCGCACCGCAGCTGGAATGCCCGAGCACCACCAGAACCGGGCTGTGAATATGGGCCACCGCATACTCGATGCTCCCAAGCGCCACCTTGTCAGCGATGTTGCCTGCCGTGCGCACCACGAAAATATCGCCCAGGCTCTGATCGAAGACGACTTCAGGAGACACGCGGCTATCCGAACAGGAAAGCATGATCACGTTCGGGTTCTGGGCGGAAGCCAGCTTTTGGCGAAGCGAAACCAGCGCGTGGCTGCTCGGCTTTCCCGCAATAAACCGCTTGTTGCCGGCCATAAGCCCGGCCCAAACCGCATCGGCCGACGGAGCTGAGCTTGCCGCCGCATGTGCTGCAGGAGCAGCCGCGGGCCGTTGCGCAATACCAAAACCAACCAACAACAACACCACAACGCAAAGGCTAGATAGAGTGCGTTTCATGACGGTTCCTCCGGGAAGCAAAAACGGTATCATCCCCAGGATTCTTCGTCAAACGGTTATCGATAACTCGTCACTTCGGGTGAGGATCTATTCGTAGCGCAGCGCGTCCACAGGATCCAATCTCGAGGCTTTCACCGCCGGATAAATTCCAAAGAACAAACCAACGCTCATCGAGGCTGTTACTGCGGAGATCACAGCCCAGAGCGGTACCGCGGAAGGCAGGCTTGGCAGCAGCTTATTGATCAGAAAACTGATCGCCGCCCCTAAAGCAACGCCAATCAGCCCTCCCGCGCTGGTTAATGTAATGGCTTCCGTCAGGAACTGGCGGATGATGTCCCGCCGCCGCGCCCCAATGGCTTTCCGAACTCCAATCTCCCGCGTGCGTTCCGTGACCGACATCAGCATGATGTTCATCACGCCCACTCCGCCGATGAGCAAACCAATCGAGCTGATCACCACCACCGCGATGGCAATCGCTCCCGTGATCTGCCGGAACTGTCGCGCAATTCCTTCCGAACTGGAAATCGCGAAATTGTTCGGCTTGTCGATCGCTACCCCTCGCCGCCGTCGCAGCAGTCCAACAATTTCGTCCTCCGCCAGCGCCTTCCTGCCCGGATACACCTGCACGCCCACAAAGTGTTCATCGTCCTTTGGATTATGTTTGTGATAAGCCCCGTACGGCACAACTACAACTTTGTCTGCAGACTCATCTTTGAAGAACTGACCTTTGCGCTTCTCCAGCACGCCCACGACTTCATAGAACGCGCCTCCCACCTCAATCGACTTGCCCAGCGGATCTTCCGAATGGAACAAGCCCTCCGCCAGATCATGGCCGATGACTGCCAGATCCATGTTGTGCAAGCTTTCCGCCTCGGTAAAAAAACGCCCCTTTTCCGGATTGGCGTTGTATACCCACTCGTACGACGGAATCGTGCCGGTAAATTGCAGCCCGTAAACTTCATTCCCCTTGTAACGCGCCGGTAGCGCCGTGAATGGCTGACCCGGTTCGACTCGCGGAGAAATCTCCACCGTCACATCCTTCACGTCGCGGCATTCATCTTTAATCGCCATGACGTCGTCGTAGGTTATGGGCTTGCGGTCGCGCTCTTCCGGCGTAAGCCGCCCCCGAAAACCAAAGTCCCAGCGAAACACAAACAACGTATCGGTGCCATATTGATCAAGAAATCCGCGAATGTCCCGGTCGAGCCCCACCATGATCGACGCGACCGCCACAATCGCCATGATTCCAATCACCACCCCCAACACGGTGAGCAACGACCGCGTCTTGTGCTGGCGCAAAGAATCAAATGCCATCCGCGTGTTTTCGCTGATTTCCATCTGCATGATTAGTCTCTCAAGAGCCTGCTTTCCCCTGTGACCTCTGTGGTTATTGCATTTCACCTAACCAAAACAAAGGTTCATGAAGGCTCCGTCCAGTAGACGCTAATTCTCAAACCGCAAAGCCACCATCGGATCGACCTTGGTAGCGCGACGCGCCGGAATGTAGCATGCGAGGCCGGCCACGCCAATCAGCGCCGCCGCCACCGCAATAAACGTAAGCGGATCGGTCGGTTTGACGCCGAACAACAACGACTGCATCGCTCGAGCCGTCGCAAAAGACCCAGCTACTCCGATCACGACCCCGATGAGCGTCGTCGTCAATCCTTGCCGCAGGATCATCCCCAATACATCGACTCTCTGCGCGCCGAGTGCCATCCGCACTCCGATTTCCCGCGTTCGCTGCGCCACCCCATAAGCCACCACGCCATAAACTCCAGCCACCGCGAGCAGCAAGGCCGTAAGCGCGAACACCACTACCATCGTCAGGTTGAACCGGCGCGATCCCAACGATGCGGAATAGATCTGCGTAAATGTCCGGAAGCGCGGCGGCACGTCCGGCGCTTCTTCATGCAAAATCGAACGCGCTGCGGCGATCACCTGTCCGGAGTCGCCCTCCGTGTGCATGACTACGCTGATTTCCGATCGCGGACGCTGCAGCAGATTCACATAGACAGTTGGATGCGGCAGCTGCTCCAGCCCGTTTTCATGCGTGTCGCCGGCAACTCCCACGATGGTGAGCAGGTGCAAGTCACCATCCATATTGCCAAACTGAATGGTTTGCCCGATTGGGTCCTGGCCGGGCCAGCGCAATCGCGCCAGCGATTTGCTGATGACCGCCACGTGCGGCGAATCGAAGCCGTCGCGCTGATCGAAAAACCTGCCACCAACAAGTGGAATGCCCAGCGCCCGGAAGTATTCCGGCGTCGCAGCACAAAAATCAGCCGTGCCCCGGCGCTCGGCTTGCTGCGCCAGTCGGCCAAACTCATCGAAGCTCTTGGGATTCTCCTGCGGGCTCACCAGCAGAAACATGCCATCCGCTAGTCCGCCATCCATGGGAACCGCATTCGCTGCCGCCACCTGCTGAACTCCCGGAATCCCATGCAAACGTTGCATCAGTCCACTCACGAATTGCGATTGATGCGACTGAAACGCAACCTGCGCATCCGGCTTCAAATCCCCAGACTGTGCTAGTTGGAGATCCATGCTCACAACATTGTCGGTGCGAAATCCCGGATCAACCGACAGCACCCGCAACAAGCTGCGGCTCAGCAATCCCGCGCCGGTCAGCAAAGCCAACGTCATCGCCAGCTGCGCCGCCACGATGGCACGTCCCACACGCTGGCCGCGCAGTGTCCCCGCACTCCCGCGCCCACCTTCCATCAGACTTCCACCGGGTGCGCCGGAACTCGCTCGCACCGCCGTTAGAACCCCTAATCCGATGGCTGCGAGAATTGAAATCCCCGCCGTAAATACCAGTACCGGCCAGCTGATTGTCACTTCTGCCAGGCGTGGGAGATCCTGCGGTGCCAGCGCCAGCAAAATGCGTAGCAAACCAACCGCAATAAATACGCCCACCACGCAGCTCAAACTCGACAGCACCAGCGTTTCGGTGATGAATTGCCGCACCAGCCGTCCCCAGCCGGCGCCCAGCGCATTCCGGATCGCCAGCTCGCGCCAACGTTTGGAAGCTTGCGCTAGCAGAAAATTAGCCACATTGGCGCACGCCACCAGCAACAGAAAACCCACCGCACCCAGCAGGATATAAAGTGGCGAACGCACCCGTCCCGTCAGAGAATCCTGCAAGGGAATCGCCGTCGCGCTCCTCAGTAAATATTCATCCTGCTCGGACGATTCCCGCACGATGCGCTGAGCAATGGCTGCAAGATCGGCGCTCGCCTGAGCAACTGTCACGCCCTCTCGCAAACGCCCGACGGCATAATAATTATGAGAAGTTCGGCTGAGATTCTCGGCCTCAAGTTCGCTGGGCAGCCACAGATCGGTCTTCGCCGGAAATTCAAATCCTTCCGGCAAGACTCCCACCACGGAATAGATTTTGTCTTCAATACGAGGCTTGAAGCTCGAGAGGTCCCGCGCTGCCCCCAGATAATTTTTCCAGTAGCGGTAACTGGCAAGCAGGACTGGAGACGCGCCAGGGTGAGCGTCATCCGGCGCAAAGCTGCGTCCAATCACCGGATCAACTCCCAATACCTTGAAGAAATCGCGGGTGACAAGAGCGTAACCGGTGCGCCCCGGCCCCGGCACGCCAGCCACGCTGGCTTCGCCGTCGCTGTATTTTGCGATCGCCTGGAAGCTATGATTTTGGTCGCGGAAATCGTCGAAGTTCGGATCGGCAACCCGGGAATACGCACCGTGATTGTTCACTTCCCAGATCGCCAGCAAGCGCTCCGGTTTAGGATACGGCAACGGCCGCAACAGCACTCCATACACCACGCTGAAAATCGCCGTCGTCGCCCCAATGCCCAGCGCCAAAGTAAGAATCACGGTGAGGTTGAATCCGGAATTCTTACCCAGCCCACGAACCGCGTATTTCACATCCTGAAACATCGCTTCGAACATGAAATCTGCTCAATTCAGATCGCTCTCGCTGCCGCCCCTTCGACCACTTAAATCTCAAACCGCAAAGCCTCAATCGGATCCAGCTTCGCCGCCCGGTTCGCCGGATAAATCCCGAAAAACAATCCCACCGCCGTAGAAACCGCCAGCGCCAAAATAACCGACCCCACCGGCACTTGCGATGGCACCGGCGTAAACATTCTCACCAGCGTCGACAAAAGATATGCAATGCCAATTCCCGTTGCGCCGCCCACCGCCGCCATCACCGCCGACTCCACCAGGAACTGCATCAGGATGTCCCGTCTCGTCGCGCCCATCGATTTGCGCACTCCCACTTCGCGCGTCCGCTCGGTAACGCTGGCCAACATCACGTTCATGATCACCACGCCGCCAATCACCAGAAAACACGGAAACCACGCCCACCATCGTCGCCGCAATCGCGCCCGTCAGGTTCTTCCACAAACTCATTATGGTGTCAGACGCCAGAATGCCGAAATTGTCATCTTCGTTGGGGTCAAGATGCCGCCGCCCTCGCATAATGGTCCGCGCCTCATCCTTGGTCTCCTGCATCCACTCCGCCCCGCGCGCCTGAATGTTGATCGCCAAATCCAGGTTTTGCCCGTGTTCCCCATACCGCTTCAGGAACGTCCGCACCGGGACATAAACAAAATCGTCCTGCGATTGCCCAAACACCGTCCCAATCGGCTTGGCAACCCCTACCACCTGGAACCCCTGCCCATCGATCAGAATCGTCTTTCCAATCGGATCCACCGTAGGAAACAATTTCCCCGCCACTTCCTGCCCAATGAACGTCACATCCGCGCGATTTTCATTGTCCGCATCCGTGATGTAGCGCCCAGTCTCCGGTTCCTCCACATCCATATCGGCGATATTCGCCGTCACCCCGCGGACATTAATATCGTCCAGCGCCTGGGTGTCGCCGCGCACTTTGCCGCTGGTCCGCACTTCCAGTCCGACCGACTTGGCCCGCCGCATCCCATCGCGTACCGCCTCAAAATCCTCCCAGCTAATATTCTTGTTGCGCTTCATCGCCTTAAAAAAGTCCTGCTGATTGGTGATGATGGGAAAACGCAACACCAGAAAAACGTTCGACCCGAGATTCGCCACTCGATTCTGAATGTAAAGATTTGCCCCGGTAATAATCGACACCACAAAAATCAGCACCGCCACCGACAACGTGACCCCTAACAGCGTCAACGCCGATCGCAGCTTGTGTCCACGAAGCGTCGCCAAAGCCTCGGCCGCGGGATCGCGAAACACCGTCGCATAGTGCCGCAATTGTTTTCCCAATCGTGCGAACGAAAACCGGGACGCACCCGCAGCCGCATTTCCCGGCTCCATCACCGCCCGCGTCGCTCTAGGATCGTTAAGCTCCACCGTGTAATCGTATACGAATCAAAGCCATAAATGGTTCCCGGGAGACAAACCGCCGTCACTCGGGCAACGGCGGTCAGCGCTGATCTCGCCCCGTAACCGGGTAGCTCTACCTCGCCAAGGGTGCGATAATTTCGGTAACGAAATCCTCCAGGAACCTTATGAAGCGCCACGTCCTCATGTACGGGTTGATCGGTGGAATCTTGATTGCTCTGCTCCGGTGGACCGAGTATCGGTTCCTGGTCGTCGAACATTCCATCGAAATCTACGGCGGACTGATCGCCGCGACCTTTGCCGTTCTTGGCATCTGGCTTGGCCTCAAGCTGACGGCAAAACGCCAGACAATTGTTGTGAGGGAGGTTCCCGTCCCTGCCGGGGGACCGTTCGTCTTGGACGAAAGAAAACGTGAGGACCTCCATATCACTCGCCGTGAGCTTGAGATCCTTGAACTGATCGCCCGGGGCCTGAGCAACCGCGAAATCGCCGAGAAGCTTTTTGTGAGCGAGAGCACGGTGAAGACCCATTCCAGCCGTGTTTTCGACAAACTCGGGGCGAGACGAAGAACGCAAGCGGTGCAACTCGGCAAGGAATTGGGCCTTCTCCCCTGATTTACTCGTGCACCTGCACGGTTCGCGTCAATAACCATTCCCCCAAACGAATGATTTTTCTCTGCGCCGCCAAAAATCAACCAAAAGGATGACGACACCGACCCCACCTCATGCGGTATGTTCAGTCGCGCTCAACACGAGCGACACGAAGTTTATGAAAACCTGAAGTTTGTGAAAACATGAACTTTTTGAAAAAAGGAGCGAACATGAAGTCTCTGAATTCGATGAAGGTCTTTGTCGTGGGTACTCTGTCGATCGGCTTGTTTTCAAGCACTGCGCTGACTCCCGCAACCGCCCAGGAACTTCCCCGGGTCTACGACGCCTCCATGCCTCGTGACCAGCAGATCACACTCGCTGAAAGCGCCGCCCCGGCCGAGGTATCCAGCCACGCCACAGTCTATATTCTTGGCCCCAAAGGCTATGAGAAAGCCCGCGAGGGCACAAACGGCTTTAGCTGCTTTGTGGGCCGGCAGTTCTTGACGCCCACAGAAACGACGATTGCGCCGCAGTGCCTCGACGCCGAAGGTAGCCGTACTCTTTTGCTTGCTTACATGCACGGTGAGGAGCTGCGTACAAACGGCAAGTCGGAGGCCGAGATCAAGGCAGACGTCGCCAGCGGATATAAGGAAGGCCGCTACCAGTATCCCAGCAAACCGGGATTCCTCTACATGATGTCGAGTGAGAACCGTTTGAGTCTTACCTCTGACAAGAGCAACGGCATTTTCCCTCCGCACTTGATGTTTTATGCGCCGAACATGACCGCGAAAGACATCGGATTCGACTCCCAGCGACCGCTTGATGATCTCGATTATCTGGGCATGACAAACCCCGGAGCGGGGAATAACCTCATCGTGGTGATCCCAAAGACATCGACGGTGCCAGCCAGCACGGCTGGTCGCTGATCCCGTATGAGCATGGGGCCGGGATCATACGTGGAAAGGTCAAGATTCGGATAAAAGAGGCTACGAGAAGATGAGAAAGATCATCGTCACCTTCGGGCTGATTTCCGGCGCTATCTCATCGCTGATGATGATAGCGCTGGTGACCTTCGGCGACAGGATTGGCTTCGACCGCGGCGCGATCATCGGCAACACCTCCATCGTGCTCTCGTTCTTGATGGTGTTTGTTGGCATCCGAACCTACCGGGACAACATCGGCGATGGTCAGATTACCTTCTTAAAAGCTTTTGCCGTCGGCCTCTCCATTACGCTGATTTCCTGCATCTTCTATGTCGTAACCTGGGAGGTGATCTATTACAACTTCATCCCTGGTTTCTGGGACGCATACGGCGCTCACTTGGTTGAGAAGCTCACCGCCTCGGGCGCGAACCCCGCAGCCATCGAGGCAAAACTTGAGCAGGTCAGAAAATATAAAGAGCTGTACAAAAACCCATTCTTCAACGCAGTGCTCACCTTCATTCATCCCTTCCCGATTGGGCTCGTCATCACGCTGATCTCCGCATTGGTCCTGAGGCGAAAGCCGCAACCGCAACCCGAGCAATGACCTTTGCCGGAAGCCTGAAGCGGTTCCGGCGGCTTCGCCCCAGAGTCGCAGCGTGACTTTTGCGCCATGGCAGCGACTCGAATTCACCACAACCGGATAACTTCCGTGTAGTCGGCAATCCGGAAGTAATCCTCAAACAGGCTCCCGGAAATCGCTCCGATGTTTTCCGCTCATGCTGACATGTTCTGCCTCTTCCAACTGGGATTAGTGAACAGAAATCAGGGATCGCAAAATTCACACTTGACATCGACACATAATCCACTACCATATGGTTGTGGATAAATTAGGTACAACGTTTGTGGCCTTGTCTGATCCAACCCGCCGGGCAATGATCGAACGGCTCTCCCATGGGCCTGCCTCTGTGCATGGATTGACGGAACCGTTTGCACTCTCGCAGCAGATGATTTCAAAACATATCGCCTACCTGGTGCGGGCGCGGATGGTGATCAAGACGAAGCGTGGACGAGAGAGTGTATGCACGCTTAGGCCAGAGGCGATTAAGACAGTCAGCGATTGGGCGATTAGCTATCGCCGGTTCTGGGAAGAGCGTTTCGACAAACTGGATGTCGTTGTGAATCAAATGAAAAAAGAGGTCAGAGATGACAAAAAACACGGTTAACGAGATCGAGCGGATGGTCGTTACAAGGATTTTTGATGCCCCACGCGAATTGGTTTGGAAGGCGTGGACCGACCCGAAATACGTGATGCAGTGGTGGGGGCCGAAAGGTTTTACTTCGCCTATTTGCAAGATGGATTTTCGCGTGGGAGGAACATTTCTCATCTGCACGAGAACGCCGGATGGACAGGAGTTCTGGCACGGTGGTGAATACCATGAAATTGTTCCGCACGAGAAGATCGTTTCCTCCATGTACTTTTCGGACTCGGAGGGAAACAAGGTCGAGCCCGCGCAATTAGGAATAGAACATGAGGCTATAGAAGGTGCGCACGACGTGATTCTGTTTGAGGATCTTGGAAACGGCCAGACGAAACTCACCTTCATTGGAAATGAACCCATGGAGAGCGCAAGAAATAGCGGTCAACTGGAGGGCATGAACCAGGTACTCGATAAGGTTGCTGGGGTTGTTACGAAGCTAGCGCAGGCGAACTAAGAAGCTGAAGCTTTGATTGCGAAACTCAATCGTGGAGAAAGAAATGAAAAAAATACCGTTTCTCGCTATCGTCCTGCTGGCATTCGCATTTCCCGCCCATGCCCAGGACGCGATGAAGAAAGATGCAGCCGTCAAACCTGCCGATCCGGAATTGAAAGTCGTGCTCGATTCCTGGAATGAGATTGGCGGCAAGCTGACGGCGATGGCCGAAGATTTTCCCGAGGACAAATATGACTTCAAGCCCACACCCGCGCAGCGGAGCTTCGCCGAGCAGTTGCTGCACGCGGCAGGATCGAGCTATTTCTTCACCAATCCCGTCATGGGGAGGGAGCCTCAGGCAGCAGAAGATCCGAAGCGCGAGCAATACAAGTCCAAGGCTGACATCGTAGCGTTCGTCAAGAAGTCCTTCGCCGATGGCGCAAACGCCATCCAGTCGAAAGGCGAAAAAGGCCTGACGACGGAGGTTGTGTATACCCCTGAGCAAAAAGCGCGCGTGATCGACATTGCCTACGGCATCATCGAACATAGCGGTGAACACTACGGCCAGCTCGTTGTGTACTACCGCCTCGCAGGTCTTGTGCCGCCGGAGTCGCGGCCCAAGAAGTAAAGCTCAAGAGACCAGGTACAACGTCTTGATCACCTACAGTCACGCTCCCCAAGTGCACCCAAATGCATTTCCAGGCATGCTCAATGAGTGCAAACGCGTATTTTCGCCAATCGAGGAAATAGCCACGGAACAGGCTAGGGTCGCGGTTTTCTCAGCATCCTGTCCGCTGCCAGATGGTCGCCGTCTATGTTAGCTCGTTTGAGGTATCTTCTGGCATTCGGCATTGAGGCTCGCACTCCGCAGCCTTCATGGTAGGCGACTCCGAGAAAGAAAAAGGCGTCATCTCTTCCCACTCCAGATATGTTCTTTGCTTTTGTTGCGGTGCGGAAACACTGAACCGCTGCTCTTGGATTCTTCCTTACACCCTTTCCCCAGTAGTAGTGAACCCCGAGTTGAATTAGTGCGTCAGCGTCATCCGCCTCGGCAGCTCTTCGAAACCATTTGACGGCTGTTTTTAAGTCGCCAATTTCACGATAGGTTATTGCGATATTGTGTCTAGCACATGAGTCTCCAGCGCGGATTGCCCTCCTGAGCCACTTCAGCGATTCCTCGACGTTTTTTCTGACTCCAGTTCCATTGGAGAGCAGAATTCCAAGATTGTTCTGGGCAGGGCCACTGCCGTGTTCAGCAGCTCGCCGAAACCATTGTGCAGCTTTCGCGGGAGACCGCCTTACAATTACTTTCCCTCGCTTGTCTTTGCATCCATCCGCATACCGATCCGCTACTCCCCATTCTGCCTCCCGATCGCCATTCTTCGCTTGCGCCAGCAGAGACCTCCATTCAACCGCAGATGTCTTGTAGCCGTAGGCCCATTTCCAGTCTCTCAGTGTCACTTTCCACGGAGACTCCGAATTAATCACCGTGCAGTCGGTATTGCGTGCTCGACGTTCTGTCATGGGTTCCACCACAAGTTCCTCACCAGAATTCTACCGTGGGTTCAAATGATTGTTGAAATATCGCCATTACACGCAATATAAAAAGACGCCCACTTTGCGGTAAGTTGTGATTATTCGGATCACCATCTACCGAAAGGAGCGTCGTTATGAAGCAGGAGAAGTATATCGGCATGGATGTTCATCAGGCAACGATTGCGGTGGCGGTTCTGGATGATCGCGGGAAGCTGAACATGGAATGCATTGTGGAGACGAAAGCATCCACGATTGTGGAGTTCCTCCAAGGGCTGCAAGGGAGGTTGTCGGTGACCTTCGAGGAAGGCACTTCAGCGGCCTGGTTGCATGATCTGCTGAAGCCGCACGTGAGCCATCTGGTAGTTTGCGATCCGCGAAAGAATGCGCTGTTGAAGGATGGCAGCAAGAGTGACCGGATCGATGCGCGCAAGTTGGCGGAGTTGCTACGTGGCGGTCAACTCAGCCCGGTGTACCACGGAGAGCAGGGGGTGCGCGCGTTGAAGGAACTGGCGCGGAGTTATCTGACCATCCGCCAGGATCTGGTGCGGGTGATGGTGCGGGTGAAAGCTCTGTATCGGAGCTGGGCGATTCCGTGTAGCGGGAAGCAAGTCTACGCGGTGCGGCAGCGTGCGGCGTGGCTGGAGAAGATCGGGGAGGCCGGCGTCCGGCGACGGGCCGAGTTCTACTACCAGCAACTGGACGCGCTGCGATCGTTGCGCCAAGACGTGCGCCGGGAACTTTTGGCGGAAAGCGCCCAGCACCAGGCGACGAAACGGCTTCGCCAGATTCCCTCGATCGGGCCGATCCGTGCCGCCTTATTGATGGCACTGCTACAAACCCCGCATCGCTTCCGTACCAAGCGACAGCTGTGGGCCTACAGTGGCTTGGGCATTGAAACCCACGACAGTGGAGAACACCGCTACGTCGATGGAGAGCTACGACGAGCGAAGAAGAAAGCCTCGGTGCGGGGGCTCAATCGAAATTACAATCGCGATCTGAAAAACCTGTTCAAAGGCGCGGCCCTACAGGCGGCAGCCCGGCCGGGCCCCTTGCAAGAGTTTTATGCAGCGCTGTTGGCCAAAGGAATCCGGCCCGAGATGGCTCGACTGACCTTGGCGCGAAAAATGGCCGCGATTACTTTAACCATGTGGAAGAAAGGAGTGGACTTCGACGCCAAACAATTGCATCGGCAAGTAGCTTGAGCGCCTTGGTGGACAGGCCTTTCCATCTGCGGTGATTCTGTGGTGGGGGTCGGTCGGGTTCTTGAGGCGCTCGGTTCGAGGGAGAGTATCAATCAATGAGTTTGGCCCTGCGTGCTTCGGCACCGAGTCACCCATTACACGCTATGCCCCCTCGGATAACCAGAAATAGCGATAGGCCACGAGCCTCGGATAGAACCATGGTTGCCGTTCAAGAACCAGTTTTCGCTTGCCCAGTTTCAAAACTCGATTGGCGTCGTCACCACCGGCAGATGACCCGCAAGAGGAAGAGCCAACAGGCCAGAGCAAAAAACCCTCGAACAGAATCGGGGGGTAGCCAAACAGTGGGCTGGATCTCGAGACAAAAATCCTCTCGCCTCCGGTCGAGGCGGAACTTTTTTCTTGACATCCCTTTTTATAGAACTCATTGAACCCGGTTGGGCAATTCTCTATGAGTGTAAATCGCCTGATTGCAATAGCTACTTCCGGTTTGCCTCGTTAATCAGAGCTTGTGCGCACTCCAAGAAAGGTCGCCGAGAGTCACTGGGAGATATAATTCGCGCGTGCGACAACCTATGCGGCAGGTAATGGCGCTTCGCGTTTCCAAAGCGGTTCTGGTTTTCGCAATCGCACTTTTCTACACGATTCTGGTCCTGAACAACATCACGGATTACGGCTCCAACTATGAGTTTGTCCGCCACGTCCTGATGATGGACTCAACCTTTCCGGGGAACCACCTCATGTGGCGCTCCGTCAATTCGCCGCGAGTACATACGGCCTTCTACATCGGCATCATCGCCTGGGAATCAGTCACTATGCTTCTATGCTGGTGGGCTGGTGTGCGGTTGCTGAAATCGTGTCGGGCGGACAGGGCGCAATTCGCCGCTGCGCTGGACATCGCCATGATTGCGCTGACGACGAGCCTGCTGATGTGGTTGGTGGCATTCCTCGATGTCGGGGGCGAATGGTTTCTAATGTGGCAGTCGAAAATGTGGAATGGGCAGGAAGAAGCATTCCGAATGTTTACCATTGTCGGTGTGGTGTTTTTGGTTGTGGTGCAACGCGAGCCAACTCCCGATTAATCAGTAAACCGGAAGTAATTCGAGATTTCAGGACCCGGGCACTTTGCGTCGCTCCGCCGGTTCCTCACCGGCTTAGCAGCCAAGACAGGAATTTGAGCCAAGAGCCGCTGGCGCCAACCAGCATGAACGCCGGGAAAGACGACAGAAGCACAGCACCGCCCCACCCGAACGCAGGATGCAATCGTCGGTGTTTGATCGTGTCGTAGAGAATGCACGTGAGGGGGGGAACTTCTGTGATGATGACAAGTCCCGGAAACCCAACTGTGTCAAACAAGAACGGGATGCGACCTATTGCTGGCAAAAGGATGCTGCAGGACGCCAGAACCATGACGCGCTTGTGGATCTCAGGACGGCGCCTCAAATAGAGTGCAATCGCGACCAGCACGAGGAACGTCAGACTGGTTCCGAAATCCATAGCGAAGGGGCGTGTCAAATTAGTAAGAGAGCTCGGATGAGCTAGAAACAATCTTCTACCTGCATTGAACGAGACTCGGATGGCCACACAGGCGCACAACGGCCCCAAAACCACGCCCACAACGCCAAGTTTGCGGTGCAGATCGACACGATGTCGAGCTACGAGCCGCACTTGAATAAAAAAAAAGACGAACCAGGTCGTAAACAGGAACCCGTGCAGGTGAAGCAGAAGCGGTAGCCCCTTGGTCTCGAAAACGAGTCTCAAGTAATAGGTATGGGCGAACCCGGCAAAGATGATTAGGAAAGCGCAGACGGCGAACCACGTGTAAAAGCGCCGATTGATCGGTGACGCTGGAGGAGTCGCCATTATTTCCCAGAAGAGCTGTCGATCATTTTGTCGCTGTTATGCTTTCAGCAATCTGAATCTCGTACGGCCCGAGATTGGTAGTAGGAGTAAGAGCCGTTCGCGTGCGCAATTATAGACTGTGCAGCACGTTGCAGCGGATGCAACGATTTTGGGTGGATGGTCGGCAACCCTTCGTTTGTGGGTACTTCGCGCTTGCCCTGATCCAGGAGTTTCTGGAATCGATTCACCCAAGCTTGCTTCAGTGCTGATCTCCCAAGCATGCCTTCGCCGACACTGGTTCGAGATGATGGCCAGGATAGCTAGGGGCTGCGAGATGTGAAAAAATCAGCCGCGCAAATGAACTCGCAAGAACACGGATGCCCTACGGTGGGTGGCCCGGAGCTTAGGCGGCGAAAATTCAGCTTCGGGGTGCCCCGCTCCTTGCGGCTTTTTCGCAAGGGGTGGGTGCCGGCGTCACGGGTGATCGCCGGTTCATCCGCATAATGTGTTCTAGTGCCGGCTCCAAATTCGTGCAGCCGCCGCTCACCTACATCTTGGTCATAGTGAAATTCCCTGTCCCGGTGCAACCGCCTGTGCCCGTCAGGGTCCACATTCCGGTGATCGTATTGCCGTTCACCGTTCCGGTCAGCGCCAGCGTGTTGCCGGGAGGCGTTCCCGATGTGATCGTAAGTTGGAAAGCGCCGCTTACATTCCCGTTGACATTCCCGCTCAGCACAAACGATCCCGTCTGCGAGCCTCCTGAAGTGAAGCATGCCGTCGAGGTCGTGAACACCAGATTGCTTCCGGTCACCAGCGTGTTGCTGCTTTGCATCAATGACGTCGTCAGCGTGAAGGCTGGCGTTCCATCGTCATTCGCCAGATTCGCACTCCAGTTCCCGGAGACCGTACCAGCACTCGAGTTTCCGCCGCCGCACCCAACCAGCGCCAGACTGACCACGCTCAAAATCACCGCCGCCATCCACTTCATAGACAACTCCTTACTATTTCCAAAACCCCGCACCCCCACGAAAGTCGCGGCCTTGCGAGATGCAAACATCCAGATGCAAACATCGCAATCCAGCGCCGCGAAATCAAATAAAAACGCAGAAAATCCCGCGCCTGTTCCCGAAAGAGGAATCCACGCAGGCTGAAGATGAAAAGTGAAATGTCAGTCAGAAAAAGTCAGGCACCAAAACAAAAACGCCCAGCCGCGAGGCTGGGCGCATCATCGGAAACCCTCCGCCTAGCGAGCCTTAACCTCGTCCCGCTCCACTACGCCGTCTTTGATGTAAATGACGCGATGCGCATATTCCGCAATGTCATGTTCGTGGGTCACTAGAACAATGGTGTTGCCTTGCGCCTGCAACCGATCCAACACCGCCATGATTTCATTTCCGGTTTGCGAGTCGAGGTTGCCCGTCGGCTCGTCCGCCAGAATGATCGATGGGCGATTCACCAGCGCTCTTGCGATGGCCACTCTCTGGCGCTGCCCGCCAGAGAGTTCGTTGGGCTTGTGCATCATGCGCTCGCCCATGCCCACCGAGGTCAACGCCGCCTTCGCGCGTTCCACGCGCTCTTCCGCCGGAACCCCCGCATAGATCAGCGGCAGCTCGACGTTGTGCAACGCCGTAGCCCGCGCCAGCAAATTGAAAGTCTGAAACACAAATCCAATTTCCTTATTGCGGATGCGCGCCAGTTCATCGTCATCAAGCTCACTCACCTGCTGATTATTCAGCCAGTACTGTCCTTTGCTCGGAGTGTCCAGGCACCCAATCAAATTCATCAAAGTAGACTTTCCCGACCCCGACGGCCCCATTATTGCGACGTATTCGTTTTGGCGGATGTTGATGTTTACGCCTCGCAGAGCGTGGACTTGCTGCTCCGAGCCCATGTCGTAGGTTTTCCAGAGATCCATGGTGCAGATCATGAAGCGGCTGGGATCGGGGGACACTGGGGGTGGGGCGATGTTGATGACTTCTGCGGTGGCCATGGTTTTCTCCGTTGTTCTGCGGACACTGGCTGGCGCTCCGATCTTGCGGTTGCCCGGCTTGTATTGGACGGGACACAGTGGCGAAGGTTAGGGCAACGCCTTTGCCGGCCCGGCTTCTACTTCTAGGTGCTTTCTTCTTCTTCTTTTTTGGGTGGTGCGTTATCTATTTTTATGCTGGTGCCGGGGCGCAAGGTTCGCAGCACTTTGTAGCTGCCGGTGATGATCTCATCGCCTTCCTTCAGGCCTTTGGTGACTTCGATATCGGTGGTGCCCGCGATGCCCGTCTCAACCGCGACGAATTCGGCTTTGTTGTTGCGCAGCACGAACACGCCTTGCAATTCAGTCTTGTCTTTTTCTTTGGAAATTTCCGTTTGGGGCGCAGCCGCCTGCACGGAGCCTTTCTCATCTTTCTTAACGAGATCGGACTGACGGCGAATGGTAAGAGCCTGCAGCGGAATGGTCAGCGCGCTGGTTTTTGTCGCCGTGGTAATTTTCGCGGTGGCGGAGAGGCCGGGCCGCAGATCGTCCGGCGGATCCTGTAACGTCACCACAACTTTGAAGTCTTTCGCTTCCTGGGTGGTGGAAACTTGTTGCGATGTGGATACGCCAGTGGATCGCACCATGGCGTTGTCGCCGATTTGCGTCACTACGGCTTTGAAGACTTTCTTGGGCATGGCATCGATAGTGACTTGCGCGGGTTGGCCCATTTGTACGTTGACGATGTCGGTCTCATCCACTTTAACTTCGGCGGTGATGACGGACATATCGGCGAGCGTCATGAGTGTGCTGCCGGGAGAATTCTGAATTCCGATGACAACGGTTTCGCCTTCGCGTACCGGCAGATTTGTAATCATGCCATCGAACGGGGCTTGATAGGTTGTCTTTTTTAATACATCAGCGGCGTGGGTAAGGTTGGCGCCGGCTTGTCCGATGCGGCGGTCGGCGGAGTCTTTCTGGGCTTTAGCCTGGGCGACGCGGGCTTGCGCCTGGGCCAGCATGGCGACGGCGGTTTGATGCGCGGCTTTCTGGCTGTCGAAATCGGACTTGGAGATTAAGGCATCCTTGTACAAACCTTGCGCTCGGCTCCAATCGAGTTCGGAGCGCTCGGCGTCGGAGTGGGCACGGTTGAGATCGGCCATGGAGGTATTCAATCCCGCTTCGGCGGCGGCGGCATCGGTACGCGCGGCCTCGAGCGATGCCTGCGTGGCGTTCACGTCCGCTTCCGGCTGAACGTTTTCGAGCTGGGCGAGCATCTGACCCTGCTTCACGCGCTCGCCTTCCTTGACGTAGAGGCGGGTAATCTTGCCGAAGGCATTGGCGCCGATATTGACATAGGTCTTCGGCCTGATTTCTCCGGAGGCGCTGACGGTGGCAGCCAAATCCATGCGCTGGGCTTTGCCGGTCTGGACGGTAACGATATTCTTGTGGCTCTGATACACGCCAATGGCCACGGCGGCTGCGACCACCACGACCGCTCCCACGCCAATCGCAATTTTCTTTCGGGTAGTCATTTTGCTATCTCGTGACCCTCAGCTTTTTCTCCGCAGTTGATAGAACGGTCAGGCCGGAACCTCTTGCAAGCTCAACCGGTTATTCAGCGGGACGCGATCCGCGATCCCGATTGCGGCACGTCCTCAGATACGCGCCAAGCGGGCCAAAAGTTCCCATGGCCCGAGCTCGTGTTTTAGTGTCAGAAAGCGAGGCGGACAACGCTTTGATTATAACGTGCCGGGCGGCCGGAGGAAGTGACCAGAGGAACGGGGCTTACGGACTGCGGAAAGAGCGGTGCAGTCTCCCTTGCGGGTGGGAGCCGGTACAGATTTCAACGCTCTATCGCCGCGGCGGAAGCGCTGCGCCACGCAATACCTTAAGGCTGTGGCTATGAACCATTGCGAGATCTGGGACCTGTTTAGTTGCTAATGGCGAAGGTTTCTGTGACAACTGACCGTTCCCGCCCAAGCGGAGCTTGAACGGGGCACCCCGAAGAGATGTTTCAAGGGTTAGGGCGGGCCAGCCCCCCGTTCCTCGCCAACTCGGGGACTGGGCAGAGGAGTCACGACTCCCGATGCCCCTTACCGTCTGTATCGAGGCCGGCCGGTCAACCCTAACTCATACTTCGTGGACCGGGCTCGCGCCCGTTTCCCGCAAATGGATGTCTGGCCAAGCTGCTGCTTTGGCCGCAACCAGGATCGCACGCCGTTCGCCAACTTAATCGCCGCACACTCGCTTCGAGAATCTACTCTTCCAAGCGCCAGGAGACCTCCGTCTCCTCTTGACTTTTACTTATCATGGATGTCCCCGAATATGGCCCCCGAATATGGCCAGGACATCCCCGTGCCATGTTAGAGCACCACTGGGTCGGCTCCCACCATTTTCCGAGACAGCAATGTCACTTTCGTCACCACCAATTAGAGGTCGCTTAGAGTCTAATGTTCTTGAAGGGCTGTGCCGATGGATGGAGGTACGACGCAGTATGCCAAGCCGTTCGGGGACTGACTTGACTTCCGTAGTACAATTCTGGCGACGCTCCGAAGCACCTGATTTTTGCTATAGTTAGAGCATCCATCGGAGCACGAGAAGAATCGAAAGTGTGCATGGTACTAAACGGAAGAACTTCCCCCATACGGCCAGAATGGTCTACAAAATGCTGAGGCTAAGAATATGAAGCCCAAAATCTACAGAGCCGTTATGGTGCCCGTAACGCCAATCGGAAACTTTAGGTCTTATCCGGCGCAGGTGGGGTCTGCGGTGCCGTCTTATCCTGTTTCCCACCCACGTCCGCTGGAGCACCCTCAGGAGATGTCGAACGCGGCTGAGACTCAGGTGCCGCCGCTGGAACCCGTGAATGGGTCCAACCTTGCGTTAGGATATCCTCCTGAATTACCGGTTGAGCCGGAACGCCAGTAAACATACGATAGCGCCTGTGTGTCGTGAATTTGCTGGTTAAGCGGGCACTTTCGACCATCGCGTGAATAAGGTCATATTCCTTTTCCACGGGCGGAGCTTGCTGCGCCGCCGCCACCATCATCTGCATTTGCATTTGCGGGTTTCCCGGCAGGGGCAGTTGTGTCGGCGAGGTCGAAGGTGGCGTGGCCAGCGCAGCTAAATCACCGGCAGGAAAGAATATCGATTGATTCTCGAATTCTGATTCGAAGTCCTTGTACAACTCCCACATAGCAGTCTCAAGTGCTGGCGGGAGTTCTACATTCACCTTGAGGCGCAGGTCGTCTTTGGCTTCCTGTCGATTGATTGGATGGCCGTGGAAGTAGAGTTTGGAGGCCATATTTTCGATAATCTCTTCCATAGTGTGTTCTTCGGTCTCAGACATGTGCGTGCGAAGAATTTTCCTTGCAATCATGCGCGACTGGGTTAGGAATCGTTCTACGTTTCCGAGGGCGAGAGGGTGTAATTTTTTCCGTTAGCGCCTCCACCGCTTTAATAAGTTCATCCTCGTGTGTGATTCCAACCGTCGCCTTGATGAATGTGATGTAGGCCTTCACATCCTCTACGCTTATGCCCATTCGACCGCCGGTACGCGGTTCGGTTGGATTGAATTCATTTGAAACGGTTGGGTCAATCGGTCCAAGTTCGGCCAAACGGATGCATCACTATTTCGTCGGCCCCTAAGAGCAATCAGCGTTGCCGCGCTGTAAGACACGATACGGAATCAGAAACATTGAAGTTCTTGGTGTACTCCCTAAACAAAAGAGACCAGACCAGCCAAGGAACCGTCCCGCTTCCTCCGTTGCTGCACAGAAACAAGTCAAACTTGGGAATGGGTCGCGAGGGAAGCAGTAAGAGATGGTCATAAAACACCCTGACAGAATCGTCCGAAATCTGGGCGGGAACATTCGGGCGAAGGCTCGTCAGAAAACACATGACTGTCGAGCCACGCAAATTCTTCAATTTTCTTGATCAGTGCAGCGCGTTCGTTCAGTCCCATTAAGCACCTCCGTGCGGGGCATTTGCCCAATGCAGAATTTCTTTCGCGCTTCTGTGATGATTGGCGGGGTCACGGACTCATCAAACGCGGATGGCTGGGAGCCCGCTGGACAGCATGACCAATAAAACACGGATGCAGGGGAACACCCGAATTACCACCGACTGATTATACGCTCGTGCCTAGTGGGCCACTCTCCTATTTACTACGTGGGGCGCGCGACCACTCCGCCTTGCACTGGGTTGCGGTGGATGTAATTCAGCTTTTCCATCAGTTTCCGTTCACCATAAACGTTGAAATCATAGTACCGGGGCTGCCAGAACGGAACCTTCGGTAGTTTATTCAGTTTCTGCGAAACCACTTGCTTCAGCATTTTCAGGATTACGGCGAGATTGGCGCGCTCGGGTTCGTTCAACAGCAGATGCACGTGTTCCGGCATGACGACAAATCCGGTCAAGTAGAACCCGTACCAGCGCCGCACTCTCTCCAGGGTGATGACAAATTTGTCGCGCACCTGTGCGCTTCCCAGCAACGAAGCGCGACGAAAACAACTGAACGTAACGAAATGAATGTCACGAGTTTGTTGATATCGCTTCAATCCCCAGGGCATGGGGACGAGATTACTTCTTCGCGTCAACTCCCCGCAGTGACGGATGAACACACTCGCGTGACCAGAAGCACAAATGTCCGCAAGTCTTGCGGTGACGAGAATGCTGCGAAAAGCCCCGCCCTCTCGCCAAGAACGCGAGAAGGGCAGGGCACCCGCTTTTGGGTGGGGTGAAGGCATGGGCCAGCCGCCCATTCCGTTTGTCTCGGCTTCCACTACTACTCTGTCATCCCGAGCGGAGCGTGAGCGTCCGAAGGAAGGTCATGCGGAGTCGAGGGGACCTTGCGTCTGCCGGTACCCGGGAACGAAACTGGCAGGGAGTTCTCCGCACGAAGTTTGTGGGGCCGAGTGCGCGGTGAGAACGCCTCTCGACAGCAAGAGCAGACGCCGGGGAACTCGGGGTCTTTCGACTCCGTGAATGGACTCGCGAGCGATCCCATTCACTACGCTCAAGATGACAGAGTTAAGAATATGGAAGGAAAAAAAGCCATTCCATTCACTACGCTCGAGATGACAGCAATAAAAGTCGGTCAGAAAAAAGTCCTGACCTCGAGGTGTTCCGTGCTTACATTCAGGCCGGCGCGCGCCTGGCCGAAGTCCACGTTCAGTACGAGAAGCAGGCCGATGCGTGACCAGAAGCATAAATGTCCGCAAGTCTTGCGGTGACGAGGTTGCTGCGAAAAGCCCCGCCCTCTCGCCAAGAACGCGAGAAGGGCAGGGCACCCGCTTTTGGGTAGGGTGAAGGCGTGGGCCAGCCCCCGTCGGCGTCCAGAGGGTTTGCGTGGTCCGCTGATTATTCGCACCGCGCCCTCTTCCGCACGTGCATAGATCGCTGCGCAGTTTCCCGCCAAGGCCGGCGATGGTAGCGGCTGCAGGTGATGAAATTTAGATTGGGAGTGCCATAGTAGTGTGGGATGGCTCGCATCCCAACACCGCAACTGAGGCCGCGAGAAAGTCTTTACGATCAACGACCGAAGTCCCCACCTTTGCAAAAAACGCAAAGGTGGGCCACCCGCCCGAACGGCGTGGTTTCTAGGGAACCACAGTCACGGTAATCGTGTTCGACTTAACCACCCCGTCTTCCTTGCGAGTGCCCGATATGAACCTGGATACCTGAATCATATATTTCCCAGGCCGACTCATGTCATTCCGCCTTCCGATGTAGCTATCAAAGCTGTTGCTCCCGCCCGGCTTGAGAACGCAGGGCCAGATGCTGGAGTCTTCTTTAATCTCTGGATGCCCCGGCACCAACGGCTTTCTTTCGGCCAGGGTTCCCTGAGCATCGCGCACGTCGTACTGGTAAGCCGCGTCCCACCCGTTTGTGGGAGCCATGCTGCAGTCCACTTCATGGTCCGAGATGTTTTTCATTTGAATCCTGATGAACACCTCCGAGCCCGCTTTGACTTCGGACTTCTCGGCGCTAATGGTAATCGAAAATGGCGGCTGAGGAGACTTAGCCGACGCAAACGCCGGCAGGTTTAGGATTACAACCAGCAACAGCGGGTAGGGTGATATACGCATCCCATCTCTTCCCGGAAGATCAAGGCGCTTTCATGGAGTTACGGTGACCGTGATCTTGTTCGATTTCACTACACCATCATCAGGGTTGGCTGAAATAGGCCGGGACAACTGAATCACATACTGCCCGGGTCGACTGACGTCGTACTCCCCGTTAACCTTGGTGACGCTGTCCGTACTCTCGCCCGCCTTAAGCGTATGGCGTTGCCAATGCCCGCTCACGGGCCCTCCTGGCCCCGATTGTTCTCTTTTCGCTAAGTTACCTTTGCTGTCGCGGACTGCCACCTGATAGCTGGCGTCTGTGCCTTCGAAATACGCGCCAGACACGACCATATCTTGGCTGGAAGTATTCGTAAGGTGAATCTTTATCGATAGCTCCGAACCCGCCTGGACGCTTGGCGTCTCGGTGCTAATGGTGATGGAAAACGGCGGTTTGGTCTGCTTGCCAGCATCGGACTGGCCAGAAACTGCAACGGAAGAACCGGCGAGCAAAAGCATCACCAGTAAGACCCTCATGCTTCCTCCTAGTGTCTTCGGTTTCATTTCGAGATACCTGTCCAGGTTGGATAGCCAGACTGAAGCGTATTATTGCCTACTTTGGTTTGAGACGCGCTGCTTGCCGTAAAGCTACCGACTGGGCCGGGCGTCCCCTGCGTCGTCGCTGTCCAGTTACTCGCTGAGCCGCACGAGCTTGTGCAGTTAGCGGAGCCGGAGACTGCCCAAGTTTGGTAACCGAGTGGGACTGGGATCGAGTTCGCTGTGTTCGATTGCCACATCAAGAACATGTTTGTGTCAAAGGCGAGGGTTTGGGTGGTGTCCGGAGGCAGGAGCGACCCCACCCCTGGCGAATCTTCGTCGGGCGGAGAGCCGTAGGGGTACTTGGTATCTAGGCCAACTGTCCACGTATGATTAAACCCTCCCGTTTGTACGAAATTGCTAATCAACTGCACGAGAAGAAACTCCCGCCCGAAGAGTTACTATAACCGGTGGGGTTGTTGAAGAGAATGCCGGCAGTACCGGTAGGTGCAGAGCAACTTCCCGCCAAGTTGCCATAGTTTAACCACGGCCCTGCCGGTATGTTTTCCCCCCCAATTACGCATGCGCTCATGTCATTCATAGTGAGCCGAGGGTAGGGCGTGACGGTCAGCGTGCCGCCGGACGGGCCCGCGACGTTGAAGCTGTAGTCGCGGAAGCCTGGGCGCCACCGCTCAAGTTTAGAGTGAAGGTGACGCTGAACGGGCCTTGCGAAGGGGAGGGATAAACCCATTAGAACGTGGCCGAGTCGTGGACGAAGTCTGTAGCCACGGTTGCACCGCTGCTTGAGGTGGCGGTCAGCCTCCAACCGTCGTTCCGGCGACTGTCCAAGAGCGGCTTTGCACGGTCACACCGGGAGGCGGAGTATATACGGCGGTGAGAGCGATCTGCTGGCCAACCACGGCCGATTGCGTCGTGCCCGTAATGTAGACGGTGTTCCACTTGATCAGCGGCCCGACCGTGATCGGCAATTTTTCCTGCACGTCGATCCAAGCACAGTTGGTGCCGTAGCCCTCATAGACCTTGCCACTGGCGTAGCCGTTGGTGAAGCCCGGCGAAACCCCCTTTACTTTACCGGTCGTCATCGCCGCAATGCCGGGAAAGTCCACCCACCAATCGAGGAATTCGACCGTGATGTCCTCTTGCCCATTGGTGCAGGAATCGGTTCCGTCGACGAAGACCAGATCAGTATCGCCCATAAACATGTCGATGGCGTCGGGGTTGAAAGCAGGGGAGCCGTTGAAAATGCCACAGCAACTCTCCACCGGCGGTAATAGATGATGTCCCCAGGTGTTGTCCACGAGCAGGCTTCCATCCAGCAAGCTGCCCGGCCCGGAACTCAGGTCTTGCAAATCATAAGTCGCTGAAGTCAGGTCGGCGGGCAGGACGTGGCCTTTACGGTCAGGCACGCGTTTGTGAATCAAGTCGGCAAAGTTCAGCCACATTTGGTCGCCGGGTTTGATCGTCCGCTGCATTTCGTACTTCTGCTTGCCGCTGTCGTAGTGCAGCGTCAGCAATGCGTCGACAGGATGAGCACCGCCATTGGTCACTGCAGCCAGTGCATTGTGCGTGGCGTTAGCCCGCCATTCACCGCCTACAAAGTGGTCGCCCATGACATCGGCAAATAGCGTCTGCATTCCGTAGCGTCCTGTGCTGTCGTAGCTGGCGGCGACCGCCATCAGACTGTCTGGCGCCGCCGGAGGGCTCAGCGTGACCAGCGCCCAGTGCGCGTCGGCGGGAATGCCTAGCTGCTTCTGCATGAGGCCCACTGCAATCTGCCGCGTCTCATACGGGGCCAGGTTCAATTGCGGCAGAGTCGCCCGGCCTTTACCGGAGTCGCCCCGCCAGCTTAGTGTGATGCTGGCACGCACCGGTTGGGCAGTCGTGTTGCGCACAAAAATTGTGGGTTGCAGAATCGTTCCCGCCGGAAAATCGGCAGCCGGATCGGGCGTGGAGCCTGATGGCGCCGCGGGCTTCGGATGCGTCGTGTCTTTGCAGTGGGCTCTCGGCGGAGCTGCTAAGTGGGCGCCAGCGGCCGGGATATCTTGATCCGCGGTTTCTGTGAGGGGATCGTTGAGGTCGGGTTCAGCGGCAGTAGGTTCTGGGGCACTCGAACTGCTGCGCGGGAAAGTGTACGATGGCAGCCGTCTTTATCTCAGAGGCTTTCTATGAGACGGCTGTTCGCGACGATGTGCGTGACTATGATGTGCGTGACTATGATGGTCGTGCTGGCGATTGCGGGATCAGCGGCTGCGCAGTCGCCGACGCCGAGCAAACTGGAATCTGAACTTAGAAACGTTTTGCAAGAACGGTGGGCGGCCCTGGCGCGGAACGATGTGAAAGCTTATGGCGCCTTTCTCGACGATGATGTCCAGATACCCGACAACGGTTTGGTCTATGACAAGAAGGCTTTGATTGAACGGGCTCGCACTCTCAAGGAATCCAGCAGCGAAGCACGCGATGTTCAGGTGCACGGTTACAAGGATGCCGCTGTGATGGTCTATCGCACCACGTCACACGTGCCGTTCGGGGGCGGAGAGATTACGGAAGAGCTAAGAATTGTTGAAACTTACGTGAAGCGGGATGGACGATGGTTGCTGATGGCACGCGCGGAGAGCGAAATCCCGAATGCGAATCGCGTGCCTGAAAAGGTTGCTCCGCAGCTTCTGGATGACTATGTGGGGGAATATCAGCTGAGTCCGGGTAAGGTGGTGAAGATTACGCGCGAAGGGGACAGCCTGATGGAGCAGGGGCCGGATGACCCGAAGCCAGAGGCAGATCTGCCGTTGTCGGCAAGCAGCTTCTTCCAGCGTGAGCAACCCGGCGTTCTGACCTTCACGAGGTCGCCGGACGGTAAGGTTGATATGTACGTGCTGTGGATTTATGACACGACGATCACTGCGAAGAAGATCAAGTGAGGTGAGCCGCAGGTTAGCGTCGAAAGAAGGGACGCTAACCTGCGACACCTGCAGCTAAAAGTTAGGAATGCGACTGCCCGAAATGAAGTATTAGGCTGCAGCTCTCTTGGGTGCTCCGTGCAATAAGTTCGCGGCAATCTTTCTTAGCTTGTCTTCCGCGCCCTGTTCCTCGGCCAACGATTTCTTAAGCAGAGTGACAACCTCTTTTTCACCGATCTGATCCGCCAGGCTGATGGCTGTCAGGTAACCGGCCATCTCGTAGTGCTCGACACGGCTACCCGCGCCGATGATGCCCAGATCAAGGACGGTTTCGTCTCCGTCGTCGCTTAATGCCTCCGCGCCTTCTTCGATGCAGCCTTCCATGCCGACGCATTTTTTCCCGCTCGGCTTCATTTCGAGGATGCCGGCGATCTGTTCGAGGCGCTGCACCTGGGCCTCGGTTTCCTTCAAGTGCCCTTTGAATGCATCCTGCAGCGCAGTATCGTTCGCCCCTTTTGCCATTTTCGGAATGGCTTTGGTGAGCTGCTTCTCAGCGGAATAGAGATCTTTGATTTCATCTTCCAGCAAATCCTTCAAGACTTCCTTGTCAGCCATTTTGTAACTCCTTAAATTGGTCGTCGTTTCGGGCGCGCAAGAACTTTCGCCCTGTTCATGAATTTGCGCGTGTGTTTCAACGGTTAGTGACTGAAAAGCGCGATGAGAATCACGATCGGTATCGGCACACCCAGAAGCAAGAGCAAGATCGAACGCATACAGCCTCCTTAATTAATTCCCATGCAGATCTAGACATGAACGTGATCGCGCTGCTTGCCACCGATTGTCCCGGCGTAGCTGGCGCAGAATGCGCCACTGAGCAGAGCCACAAATAGCCAGAGTGAGAGGTGCGCGATTGCTTTGCGGACACGATCGGCCGATTCCTGAGCCTGGCCGAAGACCTCGGTCACGCGTTTCTCAGCGTCAGATGTATTGAGCCCAGTTCGCGCCGATACCAATTGGGCCAGATAGGACTGATCCCCACTGGGCAGGGCTCCTTGATGAAGGTCGTGAGCAAATATCCTAGATACCTCAGCGCGCTCGGATACATCTTGTTTATCGACGGCCGATCCGTTGCCACGCAGTAGCGTGTCGACGAAGTAGGCAGCGGGATCAATTGAAGATTCCTGAGTGGAACCGGTGGCGGCCACAATCTTCTGAGTACCAGCGAAAGAGGCTGCTGAGGATGCCAGAAAGCCGGCGGTAATCACCATTCCGACTGCCCAGACGAGCAATCCATGGGCGGTATCACGAAAATAGACTTCGTCGGTGTGGACACCAGTCCACTTTGTTCTTAGGCGTCCTCCGAGGTACCCGCCGAGAGCCGAAGCCAGAACCTGAGTGAGGATGAGCCACACGATGGCCCCGCGTCCAATGGCCGATGCAGAGGCTCCGTTATTCGACCAAGGTGAGGCCGCTGAAAACCCAAGCCCGGTTCCCAAGGACAACAGGATTAGGGAAAGAGCTGCGGCCACAAAAGCTCCTCCAACGACCGCTGCCCACGACACGCCCGAAGCATAGGCTTCGTTTTTAGCGACGTTTGAAGGTAACTTCGGATCTGCGACCGGGCGCGGTAAAGATTGTGCGGCCAATATGTGCCTCCTCAATTGAGTACGACACTAGGACTCCATTCGGTCCTGATCAGTTGCTTGTTAGGTCAGATTCGTCAATTATTTACGCGCAGTCGCTACCCGCAAGCGGCATAACCGGCGTTCAAGTTGCGGTTGCGAGCGATTATCGCCTGATCGACGGTCTGTCGGCGTAGACTTAGAGCAGAAGCCTTTTCGGAAGAGTTGCTCAATTGGAAAAGCAAGCGATTGGCGTTCTAAGCAGGTTTGTCGTGGCCAACGACATGGATGCCGAAGTCAAGCAGGCTTTCCTTCTCCGCCCGCATCTTGTCGACAATGCCCCGGGGTTTGTCCGGATGGACGTGCTCAGCCCGGACGACATGCCGAGTGAGATCTGGCTCATGACCTATTGGGTGGATATGGCCAGCTATCAGACATGGCATAAGAGCCATGCGTATCATGAATCGCATGCGGGAATACCGAAGGGATTGAGGCTTGTGCCGGGCAGCGCTGCCTTGCGCATATTTAGTCTGATTGCTTCCTGAGGATATTTGATGTTCTGAAAACTCAATGCGGATCGAGCACTCAGAGCGCGGGCGTATCGGTGATCGTTCACCCACTGTTCGTCCACCCATGGTTCGTCCACCCGTTGTTCGTCCACCCGCTGTTCGTTCACGCGGTCGCGCTCGGCGATCAGTCGTCGAGCGATTTAGCCTTCCACACACCCCACCAGCCGAACGGCGATTGAGCCGCATTCCACCTTTTCCAGTCATCAGCTATTGAGGCGCGCAATCCGATGCCGAAGGCGCTCGAAACAACTCGCGATTTCATAGCTGAGCGGCAAGAGGATCTGGCTCGCGAAATTGTTGAGCGCCACTGGAAACTCAGGCCCGCACTGGAGCAACGGTATGGGAAAAATGGGATGGCGAGGTGTCTGGAAGATGCCCGTTACCACCTGAGGTATCTCTGCGAGGCAGTAGAGGCGGGAGAGCCCACATTATTTGTGCGGTACGCGGCGTGGGCTAAAACCATGCTGCTGGCGCGCAATATCCCGGTGGATGATCTGGTGGCGAATCTCGAAGTAATGTTGGATGTCCTGGGAAAAGAACTTCCCGTTGCGATGCAAATGCCTGCGGTGGATTATGTGAAATCGGCGATTGGGAGTTTAACGCTCGCAAATGATAACTCATCGTTTCTCGAGCCTGGCCAACCGCTAGCTGAGCTTGCCCATCAATACCTAAGCGCGCTGCTTGACTACGACCGGCATTCGGCATCGGCTCTGATTTTGGCGGCCGTGGAAAATAAAGTCAGCATCAAGGAAATCTATTGTGACGTTTTTGAGCGTTGCCAGTACGAGATTGGGCGTCTGTGGCAATCGAACGTTGTCAGTGTCGCGCAGGAGCACTATTGCACCGCTTCGACGCAGCTCATTATGTCGCAGCTCTATCCCTACATTTTTCGTGCGGATCGAACTTTCCGAGGCACGATTGTGGCTGCCTGCGTGACTGGGGAGCTCCACGAAATTGGTGCGCGCATGCTTTGCGACCTACTTGAAATGGAGGGTTGGAACACGATCTACCTGGGCGCCAATGTCCCGACCGCGGGCATTGTCGATGTGCTTCGCGACAATCATTCGAATATTCTCGCCGTCTCTGCGTCCATGACTTTCCACATCCGCGCGGTGCGGGAGGTGATTGCGGCGGTGCGATTAGCGAGTCCGGCGACCAGAATTCTGGTCGGCGGTTGCGCTTTCAAAATTGCGCCAAGTCTATGGCGCAACGTGGGGGCCGACTATTGGGCCAAGGATGCCTCCGACGCGATATCTCTGATTGACGGGCTCGCGGATAAGATGGCTGGTGCCCGCTAGCGCGGTAGGTTCGCAAGACGCCGGATCGTTGAAGCTGAAGCCTGGTCGTAAGGGCTCGGAATGGACGTTATGAACGCAAATTTTTTGAAGGACATGGATGGCGACGATCGCTCGTTTGACGAGCTATCCCGTGTGAACAACGAGCTGATCAATGCGCGGAGGGAACTGGTCCAAAGAAACGTTCGACTTGAGCGCGCCGAGGAGGCACTGCGCAGCGCCCAGGCCGAGTTGGAGCGGCAAGTCCAGGACCGAACCAGAGAGCTAGAAAACACTTTGTCTGCATTCCAAGAGGAAGTGAGCGTTCACCGGAAGACAGAAAGAAAACTACGAGAGCTGTCGCTAAGCGTACTTCGCATTCAGGACGATGAACGACGTCGTGTGGCGCGGGATTTGCACGATACCGTTGGGCAAACACTCACTGCGTTGAAAATCACTCTGAGTACGCTGGAAAATAAAGTGGCGCGATATCCTCAAACCGCCGACTTTTTTCCTGAACTAAATGGGCTTGCCGATCAGGCCCTTCAAGAAATTCGGACCACATCTTATCTATTGCACCCGCCGCTTCTTGATGAGGCGGGATTTGCTGCGGCTGCGGCCTGGTACGTCGACGGATTTAACAAGCGCAGTCCTATTCAGGTGAGGATCGAGTTGCCTGAGGGCATCCGTCTTCCCGGCTCGGTGGAAATTGTTTTATTCCGGATTTTGCAGGAGAGTCTGACGAACATCTCCAAACATGCGGGATCTGCGACCGTCGATGTGCTTCTTCAAGTGGACTCAAACACAATCTCTCTTTCAGTCCGGGACTACGGCAAGGGAATTTCAGCCGAGAGACTTTCGAAAATGAACGGCAGTGGGTCGGATATCGGAGTCGGGATCGCCGGTATGCGCGAAAGAGTTAAGGAGTTGGGGGGCAGATTGGAAATCGAGTCGGATTCAACCGGCACTGTGCTGAAAGCCTTCATACCCTTGCCGGGAGCCCCGGTCGTTACGGTTTCGGCAACGGGTGGGTGACGGCGGAGGGCTGCGGGGCAGCGGCTGTGGCGTTACGCTGGCGAAGGTGAGAACGCAAACCTAACGCAAGCGCCCGCACTTTGCGAATCAGCTTCTCTGGTTCCGATCGAATGGACAATCTCTTGAAAGATCACAGGTGCCCCGCTCCTTGCCGGTAGATTTCGATTTGCCGCTTGACCACGGGAAGGTCGTTGCCCCACAGGTTCGCGGGTTCGATGTCGTCGTCGGTGTTAGCATCAAATCCCTCATCCCCGGGGACGAATTCGTTGAACTGGTGGATGATGAGGAAAATGGGATCGAGCCTAGCGGCCCAGTCCATGAAAGCGTCGAACGTGGCATACGATCCGTCGGGTCCGTACCGCAGGGAATCATCGGGACAGTAAGGTGAGGAAATCGAATCCGCGCAGCCCCAGCCGTTTTGCCCGGCAGTGGCAATCGAAGCTGTGAAGTTCTCCACGCGCGAGCCAGCTTGGTTATACGAAGGATAGTAAGGACAGTACGGCTGGACGGTGCAAGTTGGATTGAGTCGGTCAACCCAGCTCCAAAAACCGTAAGACGGATCGATTTCCACCGGGCGGTGAGGAACTCCGAGGTTTTTCCAGAGATCGGGCTGGCTGTCGAGATACCCTGCCATCAACTTGAAGGTGTACTTGCTCTCAATCTCCGGGTGAGCTTTCAGAAACTTTTCGATTTGCCACCACAGCGGGTTGTCCTTCCGGTTGGGATCTTGCGCTGCTCCAAGGAAAATCAACATGAGCGGCTTGCCTTCATAGATGACGTTGAGATCTGGATAGCTGTCCATCAGTGCGCCGAAATAGTCGATCTCTTTTTCGAAGGCAGTCCTGCCGTCGATGTCTTTGTAGAGAACGTCCTGGTCGATGCCACCCAACAGGGGCATTAGCTTGAGCCGCGTGCCAAGCTTCGTCCACGCGGGATAGGTATTGCCGGTGTTGTTGCGAATCGTCCGGTTGGAAAGACGAAACGACGGCGTGCAGTTAGGGAGATATTTCTTGATAAACCACTGGCTGTTGAAGATGCAGCTGACGTTGTTGGTGGTCTCAATCAGGGCCACATCAATTCCCAGATACTCAAACCACGCGAGGTGCTTTTTGATGACCGCGGGATCGGCGCTGTCATAGCCTCCGCCCACAGTTTGCATGTCCTTTGACTGCAGCACAGGAATGGCGGCAGCGCCTTGGAATGTTACGGCTTTTGGACCGAACCAGTTCTCGTATTCCATGACCACGAGATGGCTGTTGGGGTCGACGACGAGGGGGCTAGCCGCGAGTGTTGCGGGTGCGATCTGTGATTCGGCGACTGAGGCGAGCGATAACAGAGCTATCAGAGCGATGACGACAACCACGCGGGAGTTTTGTACCCCATCAGGCCGGAACACGCGCGCACTGTCTTTGATCGGCATTGTGACCTTATGTTCTCTCAAACACCTAACAACCTCCAACGTCTAGAATGCGAGGCGCTTGTCCGGCATGCAAGTGGCTATGCGACAGTTAAAAACACCGTTCTTACGCAGAAGTCGCGAAGGGAGGTACATCATCAGTGTGAGAATGCGCCATCGAAGTCTTCAGGCCACGACTCTCCGCTTTGCCTCGAGGCTTCGCAAACAGTCACAGGAATGGGATATGGCAAGCGCCTGTGTCCCACCCGCAAATTGGAAGCTCTAGTCGTACTTCTCATACAGGATCGACTTGCGGTCCCAAGCGAGTGACTTCAGCAGTTCGCGATTGGCTTTCACCATTTTGTCGAGGCCGCAGATGTAGGCGTGCATGTCGGTGCGGCCTTGAGCGATGGCGGGGACATGTTCCTGCACATAGCCACGAAGACCCTGCCAGTCCTGGCCGCCGCGGCTGAGTGTGGGAAGGTAATGAAAGTTCGCGTGGTCATTGGCCATACGCAGAAATTCGTCGTGATAGTAAATGTCTTTCTCTGTGCGATTACCGAAAATCAGGGAGAGCTGCTTGCTTTGATGGCGCGACGGGTCGCTCAACAACCAGTGCAGCATCGAGCGGAACGGAGCGATTCCTGTCCCGGTGGCGACGAAGATGGTGTCGCGCATGGGCGGACGCAGGATGAAATCGCCGAACGGGCCCTGGCAGGAGATCTCGTCGCCGTCTTTCATATCGCAAAGAAAGTTCGACATGAATCCGTCCTGCACGCGGTTGAGGCAGAGGGCAAGACGGTTATCGTCGGTGGGCGGAGACGCGATCGAGTAGGCGCGTGTGATCTCTTCGCCATCGGGCATGTTGGTTTTGAAGGAAAGCCATTGTCCGGCGACGAAACCAAAGCGGGTAACGCCTTTCATCTCAAATTCAAGATGCTTGGTAAATTCCGATAAAGCGCTGGAGCGAACCAGGCGCGCGGTGAAAGTCTGAAATGGCGTCATCGGCTTTATAGATGATTACAAAAGGCGGAGTAGTGCAACTAAAAAACGCCCGGCTTGAGGCTACTGCTGTGCCGTGGGAGCGGGTGGAGTACTCGGACTCGGTTTCGCTGTGGTCGCCGGTGCGGGTGGTTTAGCGGCTTTCGCAGTCGATTTTTTCTTTGGTTTCGGAGGAGGAGGAACCGTATCGTCCACTACAACATTCTTGGCGGGCGCTGGCGGAGTTGCCGCAGCCTGCAAATCATGAACTTGCGTGCGCAAGTGGGTTAGCTCGCTCTCTTTTGCGCCGGCGAGAGTTTCCATGCGCTCCGCCAGTGATCGGCGCGAACGCTCGAGCGCGTTCAGATCGTTCTGTAGCGACTGGAATTCATCCTTCGATCCAAAAGCGCCCGCCGATTCGACCACCGGCCCGAGGACATCGAATAGCGCGTCCAGATTGCGATAAAGCTTGAAAGTTGCGGCGACGTTTTCGGGAGAGGCGCGGAGTTGTCCAATGATTTCCGGGAGCGCGTTCTGCAGGTTGCGTTGAATAGACTCGACGTCGGACTGCGTGCCGCGTCTGGTGTTTCCGTCCGTCTTCCACTTTTCGATTCGTAATTTCGCCAAATCCACTTGCGCGGATTGGGAAACCTGCTCCAACTGCGAAAGCAACAGATTCAATTCACTGACGGAAGCGTAGGGTACGGGTGGTGAAGAAGAAACCTGAGCCGTGGCCTGTGCGACAAAAATCGTCAGCACCAAAGCCCGGAAAATGTAAGCGGAGCCCCGTTTCATGGTTGTGACCCAGAATACCCATTTTCCGAGCTTTCGTAAAATTGGCGCGAGATTTTCAACGCAAATACAAACTTCCGATCAGCGCGAAAGTTTGACTAACCTCTGCCAGTAGGCGAGAATTGTTTTGTCTGTTGCGGATCTCCGCATCCGACGGATGGTTCTTCCTTAGTGGGCCTGTGGCGCAGCTGGGAGCGCGCTTCCATGGCATGGAAGAGGTCGTCGGTTCGATCCCGACCAGGTCCACCAGATTTCCTAGTATTAGACAGGGCGAGTGCCCGCAGAAGCGAAATTTGTGTCGTTCCTTGTGTCGTAACCCGCTTTTTTGGTGCTCGTCGCCAGGACCTCCATCGCATTGCGCTTCGCCTCCATCCTCACATGGCTGTACCGTTCCAGCATGCGACGGCTGACGTGGCCAGCAATCGCCATGATCGTCAAATCGGACGTTTCGCCCTCGGCAAGCTGTGTAATCGCGCAATGCCGGAGATCGTGGAATCGGAATCCAGGGAGCGGACAGGACGGCTGGAGCTGGGGCTTCACTGTTGGCCTCAGAGCGCCAGGGCAGACATTCAAGCAGTGCATGGAGTCGAATGTCAACAACTACAGCCTCGGGGGAAGTTTGGAACTGGGCGCAAACGTGGCTTTCGGATTCAATAGCTCCGCTTCGTCCAATCCATTCGTCAGCGCTGTTACAGGAAATGGCGTCGGCAGCCTTCTGTTCGGGAATGGGGTGGATGCCGCGGGGACGATGGCGACATCGACGCCTGATGTGGTGAACGCCGGCATTGGCTCCGCGCTAACCTACGGCAGAAGAAGCTCCAACATCATGTCTCTTAACCTCGCTGGGCACGGGGGACTCCCGACGGCTCTTAGTTCGGCTTCTAGTGGAATATCGTCGTTCCTGAGTTCCGTGAGCAGCGCGCTGAATTTCGGGATGGAGGCAGGCACCCGTTGGGCGGTCGACGCGACGTTGACAGCGGCCGAAGCGATTGGATGTTCGATTCCAAGGGGGTATTAACCATCATGAGCAAAGGCGAAACAATGACGCATGTAAGAAACGGGTTTCGCACAGCCGGGGCCTGGCTGCTCGGCTTCGCGTGGCTTTTCCTGGTTTTTGCCGGAATGGGGATTGCCTTCTCATCGAGTCCGCATTCTCCAGTTATGGGATGGGTGCTTCTGGCGATCGCCGCCATAGGTTTGGTTGTGACGGCGGATCACTGGGTAAAGGCATTCCCAGGCCTGATGATTGTTGCGACCTTCAACAGCTTGATTATGATTTCCAGCGGTCACTCGATCGGCAGCCCGGCGGTCCTAGTTCCTCGCTGGATGGCAGTGGGAGGCGCTGTAGCTTTTGCGGTGGCTACCGCCTTGTCATACACGTTCAGGGGACGCAGATTAGGCGTGGTGGACCGTCTCGCCCTACTGGCGCTGCCTGCCTCCATTGTGTGGGGCGCGATAGATCAGCACGTCGCGTTGCCAGCGCTGGCAGGTGGCGTAGGCTGCTTGTTCTTAGCCTGGGCCTACGGCCGCATCCGGCATCATGGTGGCCCTAACCACAGGGCGTCCCATGCTGATCCTATGACCGTGCGCTGAGTGCTCGAAAGGCACGCCGCCTACGGCGTCGGGTGTGAGGGTGACACGTCACCCCTGAAAGGGAGCTGCCCAGCAAACTGGATTGCGTTCCTGAACCGAAAATCGCGATTGCAACGAGTGCAGGTGCCGTGTCTGAACGAATTCCGCTGCTCCACACTTCATTGTTATTTCAACCGAACTGTCGAATGTGTCGGCAGCCCCGATACCCAAGAAAACTTGATGCTTGTTCCATATTTAACAACGACTTACCTGAACTTGGCAAAATCATCCAGGCGATTTAGGAAGAATTCGGCTTGCACACCGTGAGTAAATATTCCTGTGAGCCGATATCGGGACGCCAAGATAACGGTTGAACAGTGTTTCCAGTTCGATATTCAATCGCTGAAGCACGACCTGAAGCGCGTGGACCATGAGAACAGTATTTCGAGCATGCGAGAGTGGCGCGATCCGCTCGGACGGCTGGAGGCTGTCCTCGGCTACTGGATCGGGCGAATGTCGGGCGAGGGATTGATCGTTTTAGTCGACCCCCGGTCCCCCCTTCCCTCTGTCGATGGCCTTCGCGAACATGTGACGCTTCGGTGGTCGCAGGCTGATTTTCGATGTGAACGTGAAGGGTATGGTTTTGTTACACAGAACAATCAGACCTGTCTATCGAATGGGCTTTGTCTCGTCCGAATTGGCGGAAAGCTGTGTCGTAAGCTGTGTCGTAACCCCGCCATCCCTACCGATATCTGGCCGTGTCGGAGAGCGTCGCTCGGGTATAGGTGAGAGGCAGGGAATATGCTTTACAGCCGCATGAACACTGCCCCTCGGTATCACTGACGGTATGCCGGTATCACTCTGCTATAGTCCAAGACGAGAAATGGCATGGAAGAGGTCGTCGGTTCGATCCCGACCAGGTCCACCATTTCTGGAATAAACGTTTCCGCCTATCAGAGCCGGCTCGGTGCTTCGCAGTCTGACTGCGCCAGCGGGTATTGAATCGTAGTCTTGCAAAGGAAGAAACGCATTGCCACCAATTATCAATGCCCAAGGCATCTCGAAATCTTTTGGGTCGAGCATGCTTTTCGAAGGAATTTCGTTCACGGTTTCTGAGGGCGACCGGATCGGACTTATCGGTCCTAATGGATCGGGGAAGTCAACGCTGCTGCGAATTTTGGCGGGCAGCGAAGACGTGGACAACGGTGAAATCGCTCTGCGCAAGCGGTCGCGGCTCGCCTATGTGATCCAAGATTCGAAATTCGCAGCCGGCGATACGGTGCGTACCGTGGTGGAGAAGGCATTGGATCGCGCCGCAGTGTCTGCCACCGAGCGCGGAACCCGCTTTGCTGAGACCCTGGGGCGCGCGGGATTCGACGAACTGGAAGCGCAAGCCACGTCTTTGTCAGGAGGATGGCAAAAGCGACTGGCCATTGTCGAAGCGCTGGTGCAAGCGCCGGACATCCTGCTGCTCGATGAACCTACCAATCACCTGGATCTTGCAGGTATCGAGTGGCTGGAAGGGCTTCTCGGAGCAGGGGCATTCGCCTGCGTAGTGGTAAGCCACGACCGCTACTTTCTTGAGAACGTCGCCACGGATATGGCCGAACTCAACCGCACTTATCCCGACGGCCTGCTGCGAGTGCGTGGAAACTACAGCACGTTTCTGGAGAAGAAAGAAGAGTTTCTGCACGCGCAATCGAAGCGGCAGGAAGCGCTGGAAAACCTTGTTCACAACGAAATCGCGTGGTTGCGACGCGGCGCCAAAGCCCGAACGCGCAAATCGAAGGCGCGAATCGATAAGGCTGGAGAATTGATGGGCGAACTCGCAGACCTGAATTCGCGGACGCGGACGGCAACTGCAGATATCGATTTTTCTGCGACCGATCGAAAGACCAAGCGCCTGGTTGAGTTGGAAAATGTTGGTTACGAAATTGGGGATCGCACACTTTTCGAAAACCTAAATTTTGTCGTGACGGCTGGAATGAGGGTCGGACTGGTCGGCCCGAACGGCAGCGGTAAAACTACATTGCTGCGACTGTTGCGGGGAGAATTGCAACCGACCGCTGGGGATATCCGACGCGCTGACTGGCTACGCATTGTGTATTTCGATCAAACGCGCCAGCTCGATCCGGATGTGACTCTGCGGCGGGCGCTGGCTCCGGACAGTGATTCGGTGGTTTACCAGGATCGCGTAACTCACGTGGCGTCGTGGGCAGCGAGGTTTCTGTTCACGGGCGAGCAACTCAATCAGCCTATCGGACGCCTCTCGGGCGGGGAACGGGCGCGCGTCCTGATCGCGCAGCTTATGCTTCAACCTGCGGACTTGCTCTTGCTGGATGAGCCGACGAACGATCTCGATATCCCCACGCTGGAAATACTGGAAGAGAGTCTGCTCGAATATCGCGGCGCGCTGGTATTGGTGACGCACGATCGCTACATGCTCGACCGGGTTTCGAGTGTGGTGCTTGGACTTGACGGGCAAGGGGGCGCGGACAGTTTTGCCGACTACTCGCAATGGGAGGCCTGGCAGGCGGAACGGAAGCAGCCGGACAAAGCATCTCCTCGCTCGAGCGGAAATCAATCCTCGAAAGCAGCGAGTGCGGTGGATTCGTCATCGCGTGGAAAGAAAAAGCTTTCCTACCTGGAAGCTCGCGAGTATGCCACGATTGAAGAGCGAGTAGCCGAAGCCGAGCGAGTCCTGCAAGCCAAACGAGCGCAGTTGGAAGATCCTGCTATTGCCAGTGATGGGCCGCGTCTACTCACTGCGCACCGCGAATTGGAAGCAGCACAAAAAACCGCGGATGAAATGTACGCCCGCTGGGCGGAACTGGAAAAGAAGAAGGGATGACTTCGCCGGAAGCGAACGAACCGTAACCCTACGAGACGCGAGCGAAGTCGATGTACCCATGTTGCACATCGGTGCGGATCAGCTTCACGCGCAGCCTATCTCCTACGTCAAGCCCGGCTTGTCCCTGCGCCAGCAATCCCTCGATGCGGGGTTGCGATATGCGCACGAACGTTCCCTTCGCAATGGCGCCGGTTACGATGGCATCGAAGGTCTCGCCAATTCTCCGGCTCATGGCCACGGCGGCAAGACGTTTTGACATTTCGCGCTCGACTTTGCGGGCGGCGTCTTGTTTTGCCGTGCAGTTGGTTGCGATGGCTGACAGTTCGCTGTCGGAGTACGGAGGCTGGCTGTTTTGAAAGCTGCGCTTTGACGATTCTTTGGGTGACTACATCGGGAAAACGCCGGTTCGGAGCCGTCGAATGCGTGTAGTCCTGCACGGCGAGGCCAAAGTGGCCTTGCTCAGGGTCTCCCGGACGCTCCAGTACGTATTCGCCCGGGCCAATCAGTTTGATCACGGTGAGCGACAAGTCGGCAAAGTGATCCGGGTCCGCCGCTTTGCGCTTAATCAGAAGATCGTTTAGCGCCTTTGAGTCGGGGTCGGGAGGCAGTTTGATACCGTGTGCAGCGGCCAGTTGCACAATGCGGTCCCAACGTTCCGGAGTTTTCACAATGCGCCTCAGCGATGAAACTTTCTCCAGCATGCGCGCGATTACGCCATTGGCGGCGATCATGAAGTCTTCGATCAGGTCAGTCGCGCGGTTCTTGTCTGCCCCAACCACGTCGACGACTTGCTGGCCGAGCATCACGGGACGAATTTCACTGCTCTCCAGATTGAGGGCGCCCTGCCGGAAGCGCTGGGTTCGCAAATTCTGCGCGACTTCGTCCTGCAACTTGAGCTGCGCCTGGAGATCTGCGGATGCGGCCACCTTTGCCGGTGCGGGGCCTGAGCCATCGAGCCACGCGCCCACCCCGTTGTAGGCGAGCTGTGCCTTGTTACGTACCACGGCTCGATAAACATTTCCGCTAGCGACCACGCCATCTGCACCGGCGATGAACTCGGTCACGACGCTAAGGCGGTCCTGATTTTCCAGCAATGAAGTAGTGCCCGTGGAGAGTTCCTCCGGCAGCATGGGAAAGATGTGAACGCCGGTGTAGACCGAGGTAGTTTCTTTCGAAGCGTAAGAGTCGATGGGCGAACTCTTGGCTACGAATGCGTCTACATCTGCGATTCCTACCATTACTTTGAAATTCCCATCAGGCAGGCGCTCGGCGACTTCAATCTGATCGAGATCGCGTGAGGTGTCGTTGTCGATCGAAGACCACAGCAGGTTTCGCAAGTCACGGATATCCTCACCGGGAGCGACTGCCGGTGGAGTTGCCCGTAAGGTGGCGAGCTGCTGCGGAACCTGCGGAGGAAAATCGGGATCGAAGCCATGTGCCAGCATGACCTGTTTAGCAATGGCTTGAAGATCAAAATGAGGAGGCCGAACGTCGTTCATGAATGCTCCGAAATCAAGATGGCACAGAAAGGCTAACACGTGACCATGGTTTGCGCGTGCATTCGTCAGTTCTGCGGGTCGGCGTGATATTCTATAGACCGTAGCTGCGTCCCCACCGTTGGGCAATTTTTCCGCAGTTCCCTGAGAAATCATGATTTCAGTTAGCAATGTATCCATGCGCTACGGCGCCAAAGTTCTGTTTGAAGATGTGTCCACGGCGTTCACGCCGGGAAAGCGCTATGGTCTGACCGGACCGAACGGCGCCGGCAAGACCACGTTCATGCACTTGATGACCGGCGAACTCGAACCTCAAAAGGGAACCGTCGTACGGCCGAAGAAGTTCGGCGTACTTAGCCAGGACCAGTTCGCTTTTGACGCTTATCGCGTCATCGATACCGTAATGATGGGTAACAAACGCCTGTGGGCGGCGATGGAAGAACGCGACCGCATTCATGCAAAAGCCGAAATAACCGACGAAGACGGCATGACGCTGGGAGAGTTGGAAGGCATTGTTGGTGAAGAAGATGGATACACTGCGGAGAGCGATGCCGCCATTTTGCTGCAAGGTCTCGACATTCCGGATGAAGTGCACGAACGAAAAATGAGCGAACTGCAAGGCGGCCAAAAAGTTCGGGTGCTGCTGGCGCAGGCCTTGTTCGGACATCCGCTGGCCCTGCTGCTCGATGAACCCACGAACCACCTGGACTTGGATTCGATTCACTGGCTGCAAGGGTTCCTGAACAACTACGATGGGGTGCTGATTGTGATTTCCCACGATCGCCATTTCCTTAACAGCATTTGCACTCACATTGCCGATATCGATTACCAGACGATCATTACTTATACCGGCAGCTATGACGACATGGTCGTGGCCAAGACACAGATTCGCTCACAGGTCGAATCGCAAAACGCGCAGCGCGAAAAGAAAATTTCCCAGCTCAATGAATTCATTGCGCGATTCTCCGCTGGTACGCGTTCCAGCCAGGTACAGTCGCGGCGCAAAGAAGTCGAGCGGTTGCAGGTCACCGAACTTGCCCGATCGAACATCCAACGGCCGTTCTTAAAATTTGAGCAGAAGCGGCCTTCCGGAAAACACATTCTGGAACTGGAAGGCGTTGCGAAGTCCTATGGCGATACCGAAGTCATTCGTGGCCTGACGGCCAGTGTGACTCGCGGAGAGAAAATTGCATTGATGGGCCGGAACGGCGCGGGGAAAACCACACTGCTGAACGCTTTACTAGCGAATGCTCCCGCCATACTCGACGCCGAGCTACGCAAAACCAGCGGATACGATGGCCCATTCCTCACCCAAGGAAAAGTGATTTGGGGACATGAAGCTTCCGTCGGATATTTCGCGCAAGATCACCGCGCACTGATTCAGGGCGACATGACGGCGTTCGACTGGCTCCATCAGTGGGATCTCTCGGCATCGCACGAGGAAATTCGTGGCCTGCTGGGGCAGATGTTGTTCCCGCGTGAAGATGCTCTTAAACGCACAGACGTTCTTTCCGGTGGCGAGGCGGCGCGGTTGCTGTTTTGCAAACTAATGCTGCTAAAGCCCAACGTTTTGGTGTTTGACGAACCTACAAACCACCTTGATCTCGAATCGATCAATGCGCTTAACATCGCGCTACAACGCTATCAGGGTACAGTTCTTCTGGTAACGCACGACCACGATTTGATCGACGAAGTCGCGACCAGGATTTGGCACTTCGAATCGGATCACAAAATCACCGACTTCAAGGGTGCGTACGAGGAATATCAGGCGGTTCTGGCTTAAGGTTTCTGCTCACGACGCACGACGATGACGCCCTACACCAGCGCGCGGCCAGCGCATGCCCCGGACGCCCATGCCCACTGAAAATTGAAGCCACCGAGGTGTCCGGTGACATCGACTACTTCGCCAATAAAAAACAGGCCGGGAACTTTGCGGCTCTCCATTGTCTTCGCGGAAAGTTCGTCCGTGTCTACACCTCCCGCGGTGACTTCAGCTTTGGCGTAGCCCTCGGTGCCGGCTGGGATTAATTTCCACGCGTGCGCGTCGCGTTCGAGATTGGCTAGAGCAGCGTTAGTCCACGCAGTTGGAGCATGCAGATCCAGCCATCGGTTGGCGAAACGGTTCGGCACGAAGCGTTGCAGGGCCGACTTCATTGCTGTAATCGTTCGCGGACTCTTTGTTTCACGAAGCGGCGCAGACACATCTTCGCCTGGCGCTAAATCGATCAGGACTGGCTCAGGGGGTTTCCAGTACGACGAAATCTGCAGAATCGCCGGTCCACTCAGGCCGCGGTGCGTGATCAACATCTTTTCTCGAAATTCCTGATCGTTGCAGGAGACTTTTACGTCTGCGGATAGGCCCGCCAAATCGCAGTAGTTGTCCCGGTCCCCTGGGCCAAATACAAGTGGCACGAGTGCAGGACGAGGTTCGCGGATTGCCAACCCGAATTGCCGCGCCAAATCATAGCCCAGTCCGGTCGCTCCCATCTTCGGAATGGAAAGGCCGCCGGTCGCCACCACCAGAACTGGGGCGCGAAACTCATTCCCGCCTGCGCGCACAACGAATTCTGTCGTCTTCAACACTTCCTGGATGGGCACATTCACGAACAGAGTGACGCCGGCACCATGGCATTCGCTTTCCAACATGCCAAGAATGTCTCGAGCGGAGCGGTCGCAGAAGAGCTGTCCGAGGATCTTTTCGTGATATGGAATGCGATGCCTTTTGACCAGTGCAACGAAGTCCGCTGGGGTGTAGCGGGCTAGCGCGGACTTGGCAAAGTGAGGATTCGACGAGATGAAGTTTTCTGGACGGCAATGAATGTTGGTGAAGTTACAGCGGCCGCCGCCGGAGATGAGAATTTTCTTGCCGATTCGTTCCGATCGCTCCAGCACGGCGACGCGGCGTCCGCGCTTGCCGGCTTCGATCGCGCACATCAAGCCGGCCGCCCCCCCGCCAAGGATGATTGCGTCAAATTGCTGGATCTGCTTTGTGGAGTTCATCCGATGACAGGTTGCAGGCTCGTGCTGTCAAGACGCCAAACAATAAGCCACGATGGTCTGGCCCTTCTTCCCAGTGTTCTGTTCCAGTTCCCGTAACAGTTCGGATTCCAGATCCTCCGGGTCGGGCTTCATTTCGCACGCAGCGATTTCTTGGTCGGTGGCTCCCTGAAAACAGAGTTCGCAGACGCCGAGCCCGTCTCCAGAACGTACCGGCGGGCCGAATACGCGGCAAGTCATCGGACGCGATTCGTACAATTCGCAAAGCCCAGTTCCGGGATCAAGAGCGGGACAGGGCTCGTCGTTTGCGAATTCAGCAAAACGCTGCTCCGCTTCTTCGCTCTCGTCCAACAGGCCGGTGACTGCGTCGCCGGGGAAATCTTGCTTAAGGCGCGACACCGTGTCCAGCGCTCTTTGGCGTACCGATTCCGCACGCTGTGGGTCGGTCTTGCGGAGGTTCGCCAGTCCCCGCTGCAAGCGGACAACATCCAGCTGATTGATCGGAAACACTCCGATGCAACACTGCGTGCAGGCGGGACGGCAGGCCAGCCAATGGCTGCTCTTGCGCGTTGCCTCCGCCAGGGCAGCGTCGACGATTTGCACTAAAACGCCGTCCCCGGCAGGCAAAACTGAAGATTGCATGAAACAAGGATACTCTTGCTATCTTTCGGACGTCTTGGCCAAGGCCTGTGGCATGGCCCAAAATGTCCGGTGTTTGTCCGAATCGGGTCTTCTCCCGAAGCTGGTGAATGTGTAAGCTTGTTTTCATAAGAACTGGAGGAACCATGCTGGAGTCCGCGCAAGTACCGCTTTCGCAATCTGCTCTGTTGGTGATCGACGCCCAAGATTCGTTCAAAGTCGATCCCAAATGGGAGCGTCGCAACAACTTCGGATTTGAAAAGAATGTAGTGGCTCTGATCGAAGCTTACCGTTCGGCTGAGTTGCCGGTGGTTTTCTTCCTTCATACTGATCCGGATGAAGGTTTTGCGACCGATCATCCTGCGTTTAAGTTGATGGATTTCATCAAGCCGCGCGCCGATGAGCCGGTCCTGCTGAAAAACACACGCAATTGTTTCACGAGTACAACCTTGCAGCCCTATTTGCTGGAAAAAGGCGTACGCCGGGTTACCATCGCCGGCATTCAAATGGAGCAGTGTTGTGAAACGTCAGCCAGAGTCGCGGCCGATCTCGGATATGCAGTAGACTTCGTAACCGAAGCTACAATGACATTCCCCATTCCTAACTGGGACCATCCGGGGCAGGAACTGGGCGTGGAAGCGATTCGCGAGCGCACTGAGTATGCGCTGCGCCGCCGCTTCGCTCGTATCGTGACCGTGGCGCAACTCAGTCAAGAATTGAAGGCAATTCATTGCGAAGCCGTCGCGTAATTTTCGTTTATTTTGAAGGATGCGAGGTGCTCGACTTCGCCGGGCCCTTGCAGGCCTTTTTTGAAGCGAACTCGTTCGGCGGAGAGTACCGCATCGAACACTGTTCCACATCGCCCCGGGCAGAGACCAATCAAGGACTGCAGTTGAACGATCTGGCGCCGTTACCTGCGATTGCAGAAGGCGATCTTGCCATCGTGCCGGGGTTCACTCCGGGAAAAGTTCGCTTGCCACGGCCAATGATTGCGTGGCTGAAAAAGTCCTATGACCAGGGGGCGTCGATCAGTTCTGTGTGCACTGGCGCTTTCGCGCTGGGCGAAGCCGGACTTTTGACCGATCGCCGCTGCACAACTCACTGGAAACGCGCCGCAGAACTTCAGAAGCAGTATCCGCGAGCGCGGGTGCTCGCCGATCGCCTATTTGTCGAGGATGGACGAATCATCAGCAGTGCCGGAATCGCCGCTGGGATCGATATGGCTCTGGCACTCATCGAGCGCGATCTTGGGCCGCAGGCAGCAGCCAAGGTGGCGCGAGAGATGGTGGTTTATCTGCGGCGCGATGCTCATCATCCGCAGCAAAGTGTTTATCTGGACTATCGCACTCACCTGCACCCGGGTGTTCACGCCGTGCAAGACTGGCTGACTGCGCACCCTGGACGTAAGGGAAACATCGCTGAACTGGCAAAGATCGCGCATATGAGCCCGCGCAATTTGACTCGGACGTTTCGCGAGATGACCGGCGTATCCGTTCAAAATTACCGCACACGCCTTCGTCTGGAACACGCTCACGCTTTGATCAGTAACCCTGAATTGACGCTGGAAGCGGTTGCCTCGCAATGTGGATTTGCAGATGCCCGGCAGTTTCGTCGGGTTTGGCGCAAGGCATTTCGGACGGCGCCTTCGCAGGCCCGACAACTGAGTTGAATTCGACCTCTCAGGAAATGGGCAGGTCACTTGCGGCTTTTAGCGTTTTTGACCGTTCGCGGGCGACGGCTGATTGATCACGAGCCAATACAATCCCACGCTCTTGACGGTTTCGCGGAACTGATCGAAGTCGACTGGCTTTTGAATGTAACTGTTGGCTCCTAAGTTGTAGCTGTTCACCAAGTCTCGTTCTTCCCGCGACGAGGTCATCATCACGACAGGAATCGATCTCGTTCGAGGATCGGCTTTGAGTTCTCTCAGCACTTCCATACCGTCGACCTTGGGGAGTTTTAGGTCCAGCAACACGAGTTTTGGAGGGTATTCAAAGGATCTCTCCGCAAAAGGGCCGCGGCAGAAAAGGAAATCCAGCGCCTCCTCGCCGTCGCGAGCGACGTGGATGCTGTTCGCCAAATTTTCTCTCCTCAGAGCATGCAAGGCGAGATCCATGTCATCCTGGTTGTCTTCCACTAACAAGATATCGAGTTGTTCGTTCATGATTGACCTCCTGCTACGGCTGCTTTCGTTTCCGATTCCGTCTGTTCTGCGCTCAGCGTGAAATAAAAGGCAGCACCCTTGTCCAGTTCGGCCTCGGCCCAGACTTTGCCTCCATGCTTTTGCGCGATTCGTTGCACGGTGGCCAGGCCGATGCCGGTCCCCTCGAATTCTTCGGCGCGATGCAAGCGCTGGAAGACGCCGAACAGTTTGTCAGCATACTTCATGCTGAAGCCGACGCCGTTGTCACGGACCATGAAAATACGCGCCGCATCGGTGCCGGTGACGCTGACTTCGATCACAGCGGGAGTGCGCGTCCGGGTGAATTTGAGTGCATTGGCCAGCAAATTTTGAAAAATTTGTTTGACCAGAACTGGGTCGCATTCGACCGATGGCAGGTCAGCGATCTTCCAGTCCACTTCACGGCCTTCGCATTCAGGTTTCAGAATCGATACCACTTCGGCGACGATGGAGTTCAAACCTGTGTGCCGGAGATTGACTGGGTGGCGGCCGACCCGCGCCAGATTCAACAATTCGTCCACCAGCAAACCCATTTTGAGGGTGCCTTCCTGAATGCGCTCCAAATAGTGCCTGGCGCCGGGGTCGAGCTTTGGCCCGAATTCTTCGGCAAGAATCTTCGAAAAACCGCTGATATGGCGCAGAGGGGCACGCAGGTCATGAGAGACCGAGTAACTGAAGGCTTCTAATTCTTTGTTGGCGATTTCCAATTGAGCAGTGCGACGAATCACTTTGGCTTCCAGTTCTTCGTTGAGTTTGCGGATTTCCTGTTCATCTGCCTTTCTCTGCGTAATGTCACGGAAGGCCACAACGCCGCCGCAGACTTTGCCGTTACCATCCCGCAGAGGCCCACCGCTAGCTTCGATCCAGACCCCATGATCCAGAGCGGGATTGTGGAGAAACATTTCGGCAGTGCTCGCGTCGCCCTGAATGGCGCGGGCCAGCGGATTTTGCTCAGTCGGGAAGGGAGTTATTGTATCGGGAAGAAAAACGCCGTAATGGCGGGCCCATTCCGAAGGGGGCACATTCGCAGCACCTTGACCGACGATTTTTTCCGCGGCGGGGTTCCACAGGATGAAATTGCCCTGGGCATCGGCTGCCACCAAGCCTTCGGCGATGCTGTCCAGTACCGACTGCAGCATAAGAGTCTGGCGTTCTAAAGCATGGCGCGACACCGCGAGTTCATCGGCTCGAAAGGCCAATTCCTTTGCCTGTTCCGCCAGTTTTGCTTTGGCTTGAAGGCGGGCGGTGATGTCGGTATTTGCCTCTAAAACCCGCACCGGATGGCCAGCGGCGTCGCGATGCACCACCCACATGCTGGAAACGATTAACTTCGTTCCATCGCGCCGCCGGTGCGTTAGTTCGCCTTCCCATGACCCATCGCGCAGAAGTTTTTCCTCGATCCGTTCCAAGGGCTCGGGAAACACGGTCTTCAGCAAGCGATGCGAAATTTTCCCGGTGGCTTCTTCGCGAGTGAATCCGTACAGTTTTTCCGCTCCCGCATTCCAGAGGACGATACGGCCTTGCATATCGCGCACCAGCACCTGAGCCAAATCCAGAACCTGAGCCTGCTCGCGCAGCGCATTCTCGGCTTTCTTACGCTCGGTAATGTCGGCGCGGATTGCGACATATTGCCGCGGTTTCCCGCCTACGAGAAAGGGAACGATGGTTGTATCCACCCAATAGATGGAACCGTCCTTAGCGCGGTTGCGAATCTCGCCATGCCAAACCTTGCCATGAGAGATGGCGGCATACAACTCTTTGAAAAATTCTTGGGGATGGTAGCCCGAGTTGAGGATGCGATGATCCTGGCCGATCAGTTCGGCGCGGGAATATTGGCTGATAGCGCAGAATTTGTCATTGACGTAAGTGATGCGTCCTTTGACGTCGGTGACGGCGACGATGGCATGTTGATCGATTGCATACTTTTGGTCGGCTAGTTCACGGAGCACCTCCTCGCTGGCGGCTAGACTGTCTCGCAGCGCCTCCTCGACGCGCTTGCTCTCGGTGATATCGCGGGCTATCTTGGACGCGCCAACAATCGCGCCGCTGCTGTCCCTGATCGGGGAGATGGTTGCAGAAACGATGATTTTGGTGCCGTCTTTGTGCACACGAACGGTTTCGAAGTGGTCCACGCTTTCGCCGCGGCTAATGCCGGCGAGAATGTCGACCTCTTCATGCATGCGCTCTGGAGGGATCAGCATCAACATCGGTTTGCCGATGGCTTCCTCGCCGGAATAGCCGAAAAGTTTCTCGGCTCCTCGGTTCCACGAAGTGATGGTCCCCGTCAAAGTCTTGCTGATGATGGCATCGTCGGAGGAGTCAACCACCGCCGCCAGCCGCTCGCGCATTTGTTCCGCTCGTTTGCGTTCCGTGATGTCGGCGCGGATGGCTACATACTGACGCGGTTTCCCGCCGGAGCCCACGAACGGAACGATGGTGGTATCCACCCAATACAAGGAGCCGTCCCTGGCACGATTGCAAATCTCAGCGTGCCAGACCTCGCCGCGAGCTATGGTGTGGTACATCTGCTGGAAGAATTCTTTGGGGTGGTGGCCGGAGTTGAGAATGCGATGATTCTGGCCGATCAATTCGTCTTCGGAATACTGACTGATTGCGCAGAACTTGTCGTTCACATAGGTAATGGTGCCTTGGACATCGGTGATGGCCACGATGGCATGCTGGTCGAGGGCAAATTTCTGGTCTGCCAACTCTTGCCGCGCAGACTCGCTAGCGGCCAATGCTGTCTTCAATGCCCTCTCGGCGCGCTCACGCTCCGTCACTTCAGACTGCAGGTCCGCCGTCCTCCGCTCGACTCGTTGTTCTAGCTCTGTGTTGAGCGTGCTGAGTTGCAGGAGGGCCCGCGAGCTGATATCGATCTCGCGGTTCACAGCGAGTCTTGCGAGTCCCCACAGACCCACCCCCAGGAGGGCGCCTACGATTGCGATGAACCTCGTCCAGCGTTGTCCAGCTCGGGCCCGTTGCGTACGCTCGATCAATAAGCGTGCTTCCTCATCGTGTAGGTCCTGAACGGTTAAGTGGATTGTGTCGATGAGCCTCTCGGTTTCCAGCGCGTCGCTGCCCGCGGGTGGGATTTGCAGCGTATGGCGTTTAGCGATGATGCTGTCGGCGAAATCAAGCGCCAAGCCGATTTGCCCTCGGAGCACGTCCAGTCGCCGCTGCTGGCTAACATTGTCGGCGGTTAAGCGGCGTAGCGCATTCTGGTCCTGGTCGACGCTGTCTCGTCCAGCCTGGTAATGAGCCAGCAGCAGATCTTGCCCGCTCAAAGCAAAAGCTTGCGCCGAAGTCTGGACTTGGAGCACATGTCGGGATGTGCGTTGAATCGCCGCCATCACTTCATAGGTGTGAGACACCCAATAGGCATCCTCTTCCGCCCACCGGGCGCCCCGCCACGAAGAAAAGCCAACGAAGATGGTAAGCAGGACGGCTACGATGAAGCCCGCCTGGACCCTGCGCCGGAGTGGGACATTGATCGGTTCATCGAGGCGTTTGCGTTGCGCAATTTCCTCTTCCAATTTGCGATTCTTTTCCCGCAAATGCATCAGGTTTGGAACTGCTACTGCCTGCGGAAGCAGGGGGATGAGAAGAACCACAGTGGCCACCGAAAGTCCCGCTGTAATCGCCTTTAGTACTCCCGCAAGCAGGTAGGAGGCGTGCCAGATGTTCCATACTTCCATCAGGTGAGTGGTGCCGCAGGCCAGAATGAAGCTGCCAAACATCCAGAAAATCCAGTTGAAGGGCAGATCGCGCCGTTTGCGGATGAAATAGATGAGGACAACCGGAATGCAATAGTAGGAGAGCGTGATCAGGCCATCCGAGACCACGTGCAACCAAAGCATGCGCGGATCCCAGAGATAGCAATATCCGTGAGGCATGAAATCGGGAGAAAGCAATGATCGGAACAAATCCATGATTCCGGCCTTACCTCATTGAGGTTTATCGGCAGAAGCGCAAAAGGCGGCAGGACCAGACAAGACACGAATGATCATGGCAAAATAAGTCGCCCCAAAGGGGCATATGATTAGGACTCTCGTCAGCTTTCGGACATCCGGTCCGGCCCGCGAGGTTCTGCCGTCGTCCGCGGACTAGCGGAAGACCGTCGCCGAGACGGCGACGTCTGGCCTTCGCTGCATGTCAGAGCTCGGCTTACGACTGCATCGCGGTTCCTGGCCACGGCACCGGCAAGGTGGCACGAATCACATCCAGCAGTTCGTTATTGTCCGCCGGTTTCTGGAAAAAAGCTGTCGCGCCCGCCGCCAAAGTCTGTTGCTCGTTGGCCTGGGGGTCGCGCGCGGTGAGCACAATCACTGGAATGTTCGAGAGCGAATCGCTCTTTTGCAGCCGCTCGAGAACCACAAAGCCATCTCCCGCGGGTAAGCCCAGGTCGAGAATGATGAGGTTCGGCTGTTCCTTCTGGGCTACGGCTATCGCCGAATAGCCGTCCGAGGCTTGCACCGTGTCGTAGTGGTTAGCCCGCAAACGTATCTTCAGCGCTCGCCGCAAATCGGGGTCATCATCGACGATTAAAATCTTCGGATTGCTCATTGCGTGTTTCCTCCATTAGTGGCTTCTGATTTTTGACTGCACTTCAGTTTCCCTTTGCGGACTCTCCCGCCTCCGACGCAAGCGGGCGCATCGCCATTTCAGTAATCCGGTCGGCAACGATCTGTACTTGCTCTTCCAGAGATTTATTCGGTTCCGCGCGTGGCAATTGCACGGCGGCCGCCGACACCGTCAGCGTGCCACTCCCTTTTAGTTCGGCGTTTGCGCCCAATTGTTCGCGAATACGCTTCATCATGACTTCGGCTCGGACCAAGTCGGTTGAAGCTGCCACAAAGAAACGTTCGTTTGCGCCAATATTTCCCATTACGGGAAGCACAAGATCCTTGTCGGGATAAACACAGTGCCGCAGCGTTTCCAGGCACTGCTTGCGGGTTTCTTTCCAGTTGGATCGAGTCAGACTGGAAAGCGGAGTCAATTCGACCTTGACCAGAACGACGTCGTCGCGCATATGTCCTTGATCGGTGATGACGGGCAACAGCAATTTCGCCAGTGAGTACACGGGGAGGGTGAAAGAGAATGTACTTCCGTTTCCGATCTCACTCGCCACCCAGATTTTTCCGCCGTGGAGTTCGACCAGTTCCTTGGCAATATAGAGTCCGAGGCCCAGGCCGGCGCGATTGTTGTCGATGGAATTCGGGTCCTGGTAGAGCCGCTCGAAGATCAGAGCTTTCGCCTCGGGGCCGATGCCGCGACCCGTGTCAGTGACCGAAATGTAAACCTGGGTGGGGTCGGCGTCCACCATACAAGCTTTCAGCATCACCGAACCGTCGGGGGGAGTGAACTTGATCGCGTTATCGGCGAGATTGATCAGTACCTGGAAAATGCGATCGGGGTCGGCGAAGACCAGGGGAACACGGCTATCCAATCCGATTTCCAGGCCAACTTGCTTTTCCTTGGCGATTGCGGACAGCATGGAAACCACCTGTTGCAGGAGATCGCCAATTGCAATGCAACGCGGCTCGATACGGATTTTTCCCGACTCGGCTCGGGTGGCTTCGAGCAGATCCCGGATCATGGCCTGCAGCTGGTTGACGCTATTCGCCACCGTCTCCAGGTGATAGCGCTGCTCAGGATTCACCTCGCCGGCCAGCCCATCGATGAGGATGCTGACGAATTGATGGATGCAGGTTAAGGGCGTTCGCAGTTCGTGTGAAACGTGCGACAGAAATCGATTCTTGAATTCCAATTGCTGCTGGCGGCTCATCTCGAGCGAACGAGTCAGCGCCTGACGCTCGATGGCGTAACGCATGGCGCGCTCCAGATGACCGCTGGTGAAATCGCCTTTTACTAGATAGTCCTGCACCCCTTGATGGAGGGCCTTCATGGCCAGCACTTCATCATCCTGGCCGGAGAGGATGACCACTGGAACTCCGGGCGATTGTTCGAGCACCTTGCGGAAAGTCTCCGCACCGTGGCTGTCAGGAAGGTTCAAATCGAGCAGAACTACGGAAGGCACCCGGTCCGACATGGATGCCAAGCCATCCGAAAGGCGACTGACGCAGTTCACTTCGACCGCTGAATTTCCTTCCACCAGTCGCAAACGGACCAGGTCAGCGTCGCCGGGGTTGTCTTCGATCAGAAGTACATGGGTGTGGCCGTTATTCATAATTCCTCCTTGCGGGGCAGGCGAGCGAAACCAAACCAGAATTCTCCGATCGAAGTGACGGCGGAGATGTAGTCCTGCAGATTGCCGGGCTTGGTGACGTAGCAGTTCGCCCCCAGTTCATAACTGCCGACAATGTCTTGCCGTGCTTCCGAAGTGCTGAAGATGGCGATCGGAATCTTGCGCAGAAGCGGATCGTTCTTAATCTCGCCCAACACGGCGCGCCCATCCTTGCCGGGCAGATTCAGGTCAAGTACGACGAAGTCAGGGCGGGGCGCGTTGGCATATTTTCCCTGGCGATGAAAGAAAGCCATCGCTTCTGCCCCGTTCGGCACAGCCTGTATGTGACTGGCGCAGCCGTTGCGAGACAATATTTCGGCTACCAAGTCGGAATCGGCAGGATTGTCGTCGACTACCAAGACTTCCGTGAGGGTCCTCATGCTTGCGCCCCTGGTTTTACTGGTTCTGCGAGCAGGGTAAATTTGAAGCAGCAACCAGGCGTGGTTTGGGCTTCCAACCAGATCTTTCCCCCATGGCGCTCGATGATTTTTTTGCAGATAGACAGCCCGATGCCGTTGCCCTCATATTCGCTACGCGTATGCAATCGACGGAAAATGACAAACACGTCGTCCCAGTTTTCTGCAGGTATGCCGATTCCATTATCGGAAATGCTGACTGTCCAGGCATCGTCGTTTTTCTGGGCCGCGATTTGAATCGCAGGCTTCTGATCACCGTGGAATTTGATCCCATTTGCGATCAGGTTCTGAAAAACCTGGGTGAGCTGCGCCGCATCCGCCATAACGACGGGTAACCCATTCCAGTGAATTTCGGCGTGAGTTTCCTGCACCGAGGCCGCAAGATTGGTTTGCGCTTGTTCGACCACGGCGCGCAAATCGGTAGGCCGCAAATCGATTTCTTTTTTTCCCACGCGAGAGAACTTCAGCAGGTCCTGAATTAACGCCTGCATGCGTAGCGCGCCGTCCACCGCGTAGTGAATGTATTTGTCAGCTTGCTCGTCCAGTCGTCCACGGTATCGCTCTGCCAGGAGCTGGGTGTAGTTGGCCACCATACGCAAGGGCTCTTGCAGGTCATGCGACGCGACGTAAGCAAACTGTTCCAAGTCCTGATTGGAACGCGCCAGTTCTTCAACTTTCCGGGCAAGCTCTTCGTCCGATTGGCGGCGTTGTCGACGGAGTTCTTTTTCTTCCAATGCTCTACGGACCGAAAGAGGCAGCCGTCCGAGGTTGTTCTTGAGGACGCAGTCGGTGGCGCCTTGCTTGATGCAATCCACGGCTTTCTCTTCTCCCAGGTAGCCGGTTACCACGATCAACGGCACATCCAGGCGTTCGTTGCGGAGGATTTCGAGCGTATCCATTCCCCGCCATTGCGGCAGATTGTAGTCCGCCAGAATCACGTCGTACGCGCTGCCTCGGATGTGCTGGGTAAAGTCTTCGACACTTTGAACTCTGTCGCTCAGGACTTGAAAGCCGTCGCTCCGCAGCGCGAGCAACACCAGTTCAACGTCGGCGGGATCGTCTTCCACCATCAGAACGCGCAATGCCTTGGAGGTTTGATCGTCGGATGAGCGCGCCGCGGCATGGGCTTGCGCCGGAAATGAGTCGGGTGGCGCGATTGGTTTTTCACCCGTCGAAACCTCTACCCCTGTGACTTTGAGCATGCGTCCGAAACCAGCCAGCCGTGAGGGGGAACGGCACTACGACCTGCGCTTCAATATGCAAATCGGCGGGTTGGTCGCGAGCTTTAGGCCAAAATGCTAAGGGCATCACCCGAACGACATGGTGCTCGCGGTCATTGGCCGTCGACAGAGATGAATGAGGACCAGCACTTTTGGGCGATCGCACAGGGCAATTGCTCGGTGGGAATGACAGCGGAGTTCCGAGTACTAGGTCGGCTTGCTTAGCCAACCCCACTGCCCTACAATCTCCCGATGGCAACGGAACCCTTGACGATCGAGCGTATGAGCGCCCTGGATGGACAACGCGTACTTTGCCTGCGCGGACCCCTGACGGTGGAGAATCTCCCGCTCTTTCAGAATGCCATCCGCCGCGAAGAGAATGCCCCCATGGTCATCGTTGACATGAGTGACGTTCCCTACATGGACTCTTCAGGATTGGGATCGCTGGTCAGCGCCTACGTGACGCGGCAGAAAGCGACACGGCGCATCGCGCTCAGTGGGGTAAATGATCGGGTGCTGAAGCTGTTCGAAACCACCAAAGTGGAACCGCTCTTCTTGATATTCCCCACTTTGGACGACGCCATCACAGGCCTCACAACTGCCGCCGAGGCCTGAGCGGGCGATTGCTGAGGGTCGGCCTCTTACCCGCCAATTGAACTGGCAACTCCCGAAAACACGTTATTTGCATTCCCGCCGATGAGCCGCACCGTGCCCACCACAATCACCAAAATGACTGCCAGCATCACGGCGTATTCTGCAATGTCCTGGCCTTCTTCGTCTGACCAGAGTCTACGAAACACTGTCCCCATGTGAATTCTCCCCAACCCTTTCGGGTTTCTTAGCTGACACCAGCTTGCGCCCTAGGGGCGATTCCAACAATGGCCCGTTCGGGGGTATACGCTTCACCCCTGTACCCAAAGGTGGTTACTTGAGTCACCACCCCAGTTCATCGCCATAGCTCGGCAAGCCGGGTCTTCTCCGCGGTTCAAATCACCCGTAAATCGGCGCAATGCCCCAGATGTGCACCACCTAGGAAGGATGTTTCCCACACCAATGGGCCATAGCGTAAATGCCACATTGGCCTCAAGATGTGGATAGGCCGTTACAGTTCGCCCCCTCCGGTTCGGTCCACTAGGCTTCGACGATTCTTAAGAAAGCGCAGCAGGGAACTCTCTTTATGGGTATGGGACAAACAAAGCAGTTGCAGGACAAAGTGGACGACAAGCGACGCCTGGACCGTGTGAAAGCCGTGCTGCCGGTAAGGGTTTCAAACCACGGAGATGGGGACGGGTACTGCGATCTGGTGCATACTCTCGATGTCACTTCCAATGGTGTGCGGCTGGGAGCGGTTCGCCGCCCGCTCGAGATAGGCAGCCAGGTCATTCTTCAGTACCGGCAGCATCGAGCCGAGTTTCGCGTAATTTGGATCAAGCCGCTGGGATCCGGCAACGAACTCCAGGTTGGGTTGGAAGCGGATGTTCAAAGAGATTTGTGGGGATTAGCCTCGAACCCGAAGAGTCGTCCGCAGGCGGCTCCGGGCGCAACCGGGCAATCTTCCCTCGGCGCGTAAGTTCAACTTCGATCTGCTGCCGGCCCTATTCAATTGCCGCCACTTGAAACTGTTCCAGCTTTCCGTCCGGCGTCTCGAACGTCCACACTTGCAAAATTTTTTGCGCAAACCTGGCTTCGTAGACGCGCAATAACATGCCTCCACGAAACGCCTGCCGAGTCTGCATGAACGCCGAGGGCATCCCGAGCGGCGCCAAACCGTGTGCGAAATCTTTCAAAGCGGATTCGCTGAAATAGCTGTTGGCGTCATCGGTGAAGAGCGATCGATCAATTTTTCCGTGCTGCAGACCGGCAAGAATACTTCTTGCCTGTTCCGCCTTTCGTGTTTTTTCTGGATCTGTGACCGCGAATAACAGAGGTGCGATTGCACTGGCGATTTGCTGCGGCGCTGACACTGCGTCTTGATTTGTCAGCACGACAATCGCGCTGCGCTCGTCGGGGTACACGTTATTCTGCGCCGTGAAACCTGAGACTTCTCCATCATGCGAGAGTACCCGGCGTCCCGAATCCGAGGTGACGTAAACTCCGAGGCCATAACGCGTGCCAACTCCATTTTTCAACAGCACCTCAGTTCCTAGCTCCTTGTAGGAGGCTGGCTTCAATACCGTCTGGTCAATAATGGAAATGTCCCAGCGTGCCAGATCGGACGCCGTCATGGTAAGTTCGGCGATGGCAAAGAGCCAGCCCTTGCCCTCCTTGGGTGCAGGGCGCAGCGGGCCGAGCGCGTACCGCAGGTATCCCGTCGGATCGGCATCTGCGAGGCTCGCTTGGTCGGTGTTGATGACGGTTTTCATTCCCAGAGGATCGAAAATGTTCTTGTGGAGGAAGTCGACAAGCGGCATGCCGCTGACCTTCTCGACGATCACACCCGCAATTGCATAATTTGTATTGCTGTACTGCCACTTCGTGCCCGGATCAAAGTCCAACGGTTTGCGTGCCCATCGATCCAGAATCCGGTCGGTTGTGATGGGTTGCAGCATGAGCGGCGGAACATAGTCCTGCGGCCAGTAATCCTGATAGCCGGAAGTCTGCGAAAGCAATTCATGGATGCTGACTTCATTGGCGCGAGTCAAGTCGGGAAGGAATTTCGCGACTTTGTCGTCGAGCGAAAGCTTGCCCTGTTCCTGCAAGAGCAGGATCGCAGTGGCCGTAAACTGTTTGCTCACCGAACCAATGCTGTAGCGCATCTCCGGGCGCGCAGGAGTACGAGGCTCGATGCGCGCATCGCCATACCCTTGCAGGTAAGCGATCTTCCCGTCCTTGACAATGGCGACGGATGCGCTGGGGACGCCAGTATTGGCCAAGACTTCGTGTGCCGCCTGATCAATCTTTTGCCGCAGTTCAGGCGGCAAAGTGGAAGGTGTTTGGGTCAAACCTGTGCTGGTAAGAGCAACGATCAACGCGGCGGAAGAAAAAGAACAAAACATTGAAGAGAAAATTCTGCGCACCTGGACTCCTTGAAAACGCGTCAGTGTAGCACGACCCAAACATAGAGGCTGGGCGCTCCCAACCGGACACGAAGACCATTTATCAGCGCTGGGCAGGCGAGGCAGTCCGTCCCACACTCTCGTCCAGTTCGCCTTCCCATCTCGCGACCACGGCGCACGCCAGACAATTGCCGATCACGTTTACGGCGGTGCGCGCCATATCCATGAGCGCATCGATGCCGAGGATGATGAAAATCGGCTCCGTTGGAAGATGGAATGTAGCCGCGGTGGCCAGTAAGACCACCAGCACCGCACGCGGCACTCCCGCCACGCCTTTGCTGGTGAGCATCAAGGTGAAGACCATCAACAATTGTTCAGACCATCCCATGTGCATGCCTGCGGCCTGGGCCACGAAGATCGAGGCTAGCGCCAAATAGAGAGTCGATCCATCGAGGTTAAAACTGTAGCCCGCGGGAATTACAAAAGCTACGATGCGGCGGGGCACGCCAAATTCTTCCATCGCTTCCATGGCGCGGGGCAGCGCCGCTTCCGACGTGCTGGTGGCGAAAGCAATTGTGGCAGGCTCGGCGACGGCTTTCACAAAGCGACCCAGGGGTATGCGCGCGATGCGGGTGATGGGAAACAAAACGATCAGCAAGAAAGCGATCAGCGCGCAGTATCCCGTAAGCAATAATTTTCCCAGCGGCAACAGGACGCCAATTCCCATGTGGCCGACCGTGTAGGCCATGGCCGCGCCCACACCGACTGGCGCAAAGTACATCACCAGGTTGGTGAACGAGAACATCGTCTCGGTAAGTGATTCGCAAAACTTCAGCATGGGAGCGCGCTTCGCGTCAGGCAGGCGAGCCAGTGCGATTCCGAAAAGAATGGCGAAAACTGCCACTTGCAAGATTTGGTTCTCGGCCACCGCCTTCGCAATGTTTTCGGGAAACATGTGCAGAAGGAAATCGTCCCAGCGAATGGGAGTTGCGCTTTGTGGCGCGGCAACCGTCGTTTGCGCAATTACGAGCCCTTCGCCGGCGCGGCTGATATTGATAGAAGCGACGCCTATGAACAGGGCTAAAGTAGTGACGAGCTCAAAGTAGATCAGGCTTTTCAATCCGATCCGCCCAACCCCGCGCAAGTTGCCGTGACCGGAAATGCCGGTCACCAGCGTGCCAAAAATGAGCGGCGCTACGATAATCTTGATCAGCCGCAAAAAGATTTCACTCAGCACTCGCAGATGCTCGCCAAATTGCGGCCGATCCAGGCCGATCTCTCCGCCGAGCAGCATGGAGAAGAAAATCCAACGGGTGAGCGATTGTCCTTTCAAACCGGTTGCTGCAATCGTTGCCAACCCGACCCAGCGGAGCGCGGCGATCCAAACGTGGCCCGCGAGAAAAAGAGGCAAAACCGCACCCACGGCGAACAGCACGATGCCGGCAATAGAGATGGCGCGCAGTACGGGTGCTTGCGCCGGTTGGTTCGCGGTGGCAACGCTCATGGATGGTTTGCGTTCAGCATGGAAATGGCGAGCGCGGCGAAGATTCAGGAAGCCTACCGGGTGATGCGCGCATTGTCCAGACCAGCTTTATGGGTGGGGCGGACGTTCTTGTCCGCCGCCGTTGGATTTCTAGTTAGAAGCGCATGGGCGGGGATGCCGGCGCCTATATTGCAAGCTTCAAGACTCTACGGAGGCGCAGCAGTACCGAGGTCAGGGCCGCAAGTCCGGCGGCCCAGATCGCGAAACAAACTTTCACCACCCAACCCGGCGCAACTCCGACTCTACGCAGCACGAACGGCAAAAAATTCCAGCAAGTGATGTGAACGTAGTCCCACGGATCTTCGGTCATGGCATGGTTGTTCAGTCCCCACTGGTCCATCTTCCCCAGCGCGAATGCGGCGACATTTTTGAAACGCAACGCAATAACAAAGGTAGGATGCCCCAGAGTCTCCATCTGGTAAATCTCCAGTGGCAACCAGAACGCGAGCGAAGCCAACTGAATGGCCGCGCTGGCGGCAATCAATCCCAGTCCGACTGTCCAAATAAACTTTCCCAAATCCGCGCGATGACGCAACAGCAGCGGCACGGAGATGAACGCGACCAGTTCCGCCGCGGTGGAGACGTAGCGATCGCCCCATGCGAAGTCTCCGCTCCAAACCGTATACCGTGCGTAAAAAACGATGTTACCGAACAGCAGCAGCGAAGTGGCGATTAAGTATGCTCGGGCTTCCGGGCGGAACTGTTTCCACGCGATTAAAGCGATGACAATCGTCAACAGGAGCAAAGGGTCGAACAGGAAGATTGACTTTTCCGGAGCAAGCAACGCACCCAGGAAGCCCACATGAAAAGGTGTTTCAAACGGGTAGTTCGCCGGCAGCGACGGATCGAGCATCCGGTGCTCAAGCGCAAAATAGTGAACGTAAGTGTTGAAGAACGATCCGAACCGATAATATTGATAAAGCCGATCGATCACGAAAAACACTGCGTAAATCGGCAACGCGGTCTTTGCATAAGCCAGCAACCACTTCCACAGTTCTCGCCCGCGCACCTGCTCAAGCCAGAGCACCATCAGCAGAAAGCAGCCTCCGGCGAGAAGATCGAGGCCAGTGGTCAGGCGGGTCAGCAGATTGAGCCCAAAGGCAGCCGAGCCGACCATCAGTGCGCGGCGGTTCCCGGTGCGCAGCCATTGATATTGAAACGCAAATCCAGCCAGCGTCAGGAGAAAGATGTAGTTGTTCTCCATCATGTTCTGCGTGTAGTGCAGGTGGGTGGTGCAGAACAGGAGACCCAGAACGCCAGCCGCCGCCTGGCCAGTATTGAAACTCAATAGTTGCAGAAAATGAAAACAGACAAGCGCAGTTAACACGCTGACCAGAGTGTTAGTGCTGTAACTGACCACGATATCGCGAACGCTGGGATCGTCGGAGTAGTTAGCGAAAACCCGCAGGCGCTCGAGGTAGGTCCCCACGACGTCCGCGGGCAGCATTAGGAGGGGCTGGCCTATGCCGTACCAGTCGTAGAGCTTGGCGCCGCGACCGTGAACGCCAAATTCAGGATACTCATCGGGAAAGACCGGCGGTTCTGAAGTCCAGAAGGAATGAGCCGTCTGCAGGCGATGCATGGTGTCGCTGGTGCCAAGTTCACCCGACTGAACCACAAATGCAAGCAGCGCAGCAGTCAAGGCCAGGAGAAAACGGACATCCCGAAACCAGCCACAAACGCGGGAGGTCATCCTAGTTCTTTCGCGACCTCGCGATGGCTTCTCGAGCTTCGGAATCTGCGGTCTTGCGACGTTCGGTTTCACGCTTGTCCCAAAGCTGTTTGCCCTTGGCGAGAGCTACCTCAACTTTCACTTTGCCGTTCTTGAAATACAATCGGGTGGGAATCAGGGTGAGCCCGCGCTGTTGCGTCTTGCCGACCAGTTTGCGGATCTCCTCCTTATGTACTAGTAATTTGCGCGTACGCAAGGGGGCGTGGTTGAAGATATTGCCGTGATCGTAAGGCCCGATGTGGCAGTTGAGCAGCCATAGTTCGCCGTCTTTGACCAACCCGTAAGCGTCTTTCAGGTTCGCACGGCCCGCCCGTACCGATTTGACCTCGGTTCCGGTCAAAGCAACGCCCGCCTCAAATTTTTCCAGCAAGAAATAGTTATGGGAAGCGATCCTATTGACGGAGGCATCTCGCTGCCCGGCGGCCGTAGGGTCGCGGCGCGGATTCTTTTCCGGATTCGGGCGAGTCGGCTGACTGGGCTGTCGCGGCATGGTGATTTATTAGCTTATCTCATACCAAAGAACTGAGGTTGAGCCTGGGCGAAACAAACGGCAGAGACGCGGCTTTCCGCGTCCCCCGAAGCCAGAGAAGCGCTGACCAGAAGGGACGGAGAGCGCAGACGGGACGGAATCTCGATCTCGTACTCGTCTCCGACGATGCGATCTGGAGGGCGGCATCTTAGGGACACGCACCAAAGAGTGTAACTGCTACCACAGCAGTCACTTCGGAACCGTCCGGCGCGATGCTACAATCGAAAAAGTTACGTTATCTACACAAAAACTTGAGAGTTTCTGCCCGGAGTCCTGGCCGGCTCATGGCAGAAAACTGTTTGCGAGGCATTTTGATGACACGTTTGATCCGCCCGGCGGCCTTTGTTCTGCTGGTGCTGGCCGTAACCCTGGCGCTTGCCGCCGATAAGGCCAAGTCCTTTTATAACAAGGGCAGGGATGCGGAGGCGCGGCAGAATTACGAGCAGGCCTTCGACTGCTACAAGGAGGCTTACGATCTCAAGCCCACAGATCTCGCCTATCGCGCTGCCTATGAACGGCTGCGCTTCCTGGCCGGAGCGTCGCATGTGCATCGCGGACAGCTGTTGCGGGACGCCGGTCAGTTGGACACCGCTCTGGCCGAGTTCCAGAAGGCGGTGGAGATTGATCCCTCCAGCTCGATTGCCCAGCAGGAACTCCGTCACACTAAGCAGATGATTGATGCGGGGAAGACCGAAGGCCCCAAAGCCGCCGCTCCTTCACCGAGCGGCGTGCAGAAGCGATTAGAGGAAGCATCCGGTCCGGTCGAACTCGCGGCCATCTCCAACGTTCCTATCAACCTGAAGATCACGGAAGACTCGAAGATCATCTACGAGACCGTGGGTAAGCTCGCGGGCATCAATGCGCTATTTGACCCTGACTACACCTCGCGTCGCATCAAGATCGAGTTGAATAACGTTTCGCTGGAAGAAGCGCTGGAGATTATCGCGCTGGAATCCAAAACCTTTTGGCGGCCAGTCACACCGAACACGATTTTCGTAGCCTCCGACAATCCCGCCAAGCGCAAGGACCTCGAGCAAAGCGTTATTAAGACTTTCTATCTTTCGAATCTTTCACAGCCCACCGAACTGCAGGACGTGGTGAACGCGATGCGGCAGATTCTGGAAATCTCCCGTATCCAACCCTTACCGTCGCAAGGCGCGGTGGTCGTGCGCGGAACCCCCGACCAGATTGCTCTGGCTCAGAAGCTGATCGGCGATCTCGATAAGTCGAAGCCCGAGGTGATCGTCGACGTCGCTGTCATGCAAATCAATCGCGACAAGTCTCGCACCCTGGGAATCAGTCCGCCCACCAGTGCAACGGTTGCCTTGCAGAGTAATTTGACGACTAACTCAACCACCACCGCGGTGACGGGCGCGGGAAATACCGGCACTCTAAATCAAACTACGGGGACGCCCAACCAGATCAACCTGAACCAGATTGCCAATCTGAACGCCACCAATTTCAACATCACCATCCCGGCTGCGACGGCTACCGCATTGATGTCCGACAGCGATACCAAGCTCTTGCAAAAACCGCAGATTCGCGCCGTGGATGGACAGAAAGCATCACTGAAAATCGGTGACCGGGTGCCCGTTGCGACTGGGTCGTTCCAGCCTGGCATTGGTGGCGTCGGAATCAACCCGTTGGTGAACACGCAGTTTCAATACCTCGATGTCGGCGTGAACATCGACATCACTCCCAAAGTACATGCCAACGGCGAAGTCACACTGAAGATTGCGATGGATATTTCTTCGGTCACCGGCACTTCCAGCATTGGCGGCATTAGTCAGCCGATCATCGGACAAAAGAAGATCGAGCACGAAGTTCGCCTGAAGGAAGGCGAAGTCAATTTATTGGGTGGGATGTTTGAAGACCAGCAAACCCGCTCCCTGAGCGGCCTTCCGGGATTGGCGAATATTCCAATACTGAAGTATTTCTTCGCGCAGAGCACCACCGATCATTCGCAAACTGAAACCGTCTTTGTCCTGATTCCTCACATTGTCCGCAGCCACGAATATGATGATTTGAACCAGGCGGCGTTGGATGTGGGTACAGCGAACGCGATCGAACTGCGGCGGGTGCATCACGTAGTTCCCGTGGCGGGAACTCCGACCGCACCGGGCGGACAAGCTCCTGCTGCTCAGCCTCTCGCGGCTCAACCGCCGGCTTCAGCAGTTGCAACTCCTCCCCCGGCAAATCAATTTCCAACGCCGGTGACTGTTCCTCCGGGCGGGGCCAGCTTCAGCTTTGATCCCGCAGCCATTTCGCAACCCGCGGGTTCAACATTCACGGTGAACGTGCTGCTTGCGGGAGCTCAGAACGCTTATTCGGTGCCGCTGCAACTCACCTATGACCCGAAGATGTTACAGGTGGTGAACGTTTCGAACGGAAATTTCCTTTCGCAAGACGGCCAGGCGGTGGCGCTGGTCCATCGCGACGACGATACCAGTGGGACTTTGCAGATCACGGCGACACGACCGCCAGGCGCAAGCGGAGTTTCCGGGAAAGGCACGATCGTTACGCTGACCTTCACGGCGAAGGCTGCAGGAACGTCCATGCTGACCATCGGGCGAGGAGGGGTGCGCGATCCCGGAATGCAAGCGGCGCCGGCGGCAGGTGCGGCGATGGCTGTAACCATTCAGTAATGTGGGTTCGCACGGCCAGGTTTTGCTGTGAAAGGGCGCGGCTCAAGCCGCTCCGCAATTTTCAATGTTGATGCGGCTTTGGCCGCAGAGGTAATGGAATCGACTCACGACTCAGCCTCCCGACAAACAAGATTTGCAACCATGAAACCAATGCCCAAGCTAACGTCTGCGCGAACCCAGCGTGGATTCACGCTGATCGAGTTGATTGTCGCTACGGCGATTCTGGTGATCCTCACCAGTTTGGCGATCCCCCTCGCCCGGGTCACCATTAAACGCGAGAAAGAGCACGAACTGCGGCGGGACTTGTGGGAGATGCGGGACGCCATCGATCGCTACAAAGATGCCGCGGATCGCGGCGCATTTCAGACCAAGGTGGGTTCGGAAGGCTATCCGCCAGACTTGGATTCTCTGGTGAAGGGTGTGGATGTGCAAGGGAAAAAGCTAAAGTTTCTCCGCAGGATTCCGATCGATCCGATGACGGGCACTGCCGAATGGGGCATGCACTCCATGCAGGACGATCCAGAGTCGGATTCCTGGGGTGAGCAAAACGTTTTCGATGTGTTCACCAAGTCGCAGGATACAGGCCTGGACGGCACCAAGTACAAGGACTGGTAAATGGCGAGAGCGCGCAGAACTCGGAGCCGTGGCTTCACCCTCATCGAGCTGATGATCGTGATCAGCATCGTCATGATCTTGATGTCGATGGCGCTGCCGGCTTATCACCAGTCGATTATTCGCGCCAGGGAATCGGTCCTGAAACAGAATCTGTTTTCGCTTCGTTCCGTAATCTCGCAGTACACTTTGGATAAGCAGAAAGCTCCCCAGGCACTCGAAGATCTGGTCAGCGGAGGCTACTTCAAACAAATCCCCAACGACCCGATCACGGGACGCAACGATACCTGGACAGTGGAACAGGAGTCCGACGTGATCATGAGCGTCGACCAGAAAGACCCCGGAATATTCGATGTCCACAGCGGATCCAGCGGCGTCAGCAGCGACGGAACCGCCTACAACACTTGGTAAAGCTCACGCAGGGGCAGACGCTGCCTCAGCAGTCACGCTTAGAAGGGTTGGAGCTGAGGACGGGCGAGCACGCCCTTCCTCTATTATTCATCCTCGTTTGAACCCTTGCCGCTAAAGCACTAACATCTACACATGCCCGTCGAAACCGAAATCTCGTCCGCAACCTACACGCCCATACGCGCCACACGCGGCAACGCCATTTCCTGCAAAGGCTGGCAGCAGGAAGCCGCTATGCGGATGCTGATGAACAACCTCGACGAAGAGGTGGCGGAGCGCCCACGCGACCTCGTGGTTTATGGCGGAACCGGCAGGGCCGCCCGTTCGTGGGAGGCTTACCACGCAATCATCAACACGCTGAAGAATCTAGCTGATGACGAGACTCTATTGGTGCAGTCAGGCAAACCAGTGGGCGTATTCAAGACCCATGACTATGCGCCCCGAGTGCTCATCGCCAACTCGAATCTGGTCGGACACTGGTCGAACTGGGAGAAGTTCAATGAACTGGAGCGCGCGGGCCTGATGATGTATGGGCAGATGACCGCCGGCTCGTGGATTTACATCGGCTCCCAGGGTATCGTGCAGGGGACTTTCGAAACATTTGCGGCGGCAGGCGAGAAACATTTCGGCGGCGATCTTTCCGGCAAGCTGATCGTCAGCGGAGGCATGGGAGGAATGGGTGGCGCCCAGCCTCTGGCAGGCACCATGACCGGGGCGGCGTTCCTGGGTATCGATGTCGACCCCGAGCGCATCAAGAAACGCCTCAAGACCGGCTACTGCGACTTCATGGTCACGACGCTCGACGAAGCCTTGCGCATCCTGAAGAACGCAGTTCGCAAGAAAGAAAATGTTTCCGTCGGGCTGGTAGGGAACTGCGCCGATATTATCCCCGAACTCGCTGAACGTGGCGTGGTGCCGGACATTCTGACCGATCAGACTTCGGCACATGATCCGCTAAACGGCTACGTCCCCAATGGCATGACCCTCGAGGCGGCTCTGGAGTTGCGGAAGACTGATCCGCACGCCTATCAGGAACGTTCACTGGACGCGATGGCGCGCCACGTCGAGGGTATGTTGCGCTTGCAAAAAATGGGCGCTGTCACCTTCGACTATGGAAATAACATTCGGACGTTCGCTTTTCAGCGTGGCGTGAAGAACGCCTACGATTTTCCTGGATTCGTGCCCGCTTACATTCGTCCGTTGTTCTGCGAAGGCCGCGGCCCGTTCCGCTGGGTGGCGTTGTCGGGAGAGCCCTCGGATATCCATGCCACGGACGAACTGATTCTCGAACTATTTCCCGATAACCGAATTTTGCGGCGCTGGATTGACCTTGCACGAAAGCGCATCAAGTTCCAAGGATTGCCGGCGCGTATCTGTTGGCTGGGATACGGCGAACGTGCGCAGTTCGGCTTGGCCATGAACGATCTGGTGAAGCAGGGCACAATCAAAGCTCCCATCGTAATCGGACGTGATCACCTCGATTGCGGTTCGGTGGCATCGCCCTATCGCGAAACCGAGAGCATGAAAGACGGCAGCGACGCAGTGGCCGACTGGCCCTTACTCAATGCTTTGCTCAACACCGCGGCAGGCGCTTCGTGGGTCTCGATCCACAACGGAGGTGGTGTGGGTATCGGCTACTCGCTGCACGCGGGACAAGTTCTGGTCGCAGACGGCAGCGAGATGATGGCCAAACGCATCGAGCGCGTTCTGACCACCGACCCCGGAATGGGCATCATCCGCCACGTGGATGCGGGCTACGACGAAGCCGAGACCTTCGCGAAGAAAACCGGCGTGAAGATTCCGATGCAGACATAGATATTATTGGACCGAAATGTTTTTGTAGCGTGCTGTTCCCGATGCGATCAACATTGCGGCTGCCTGCTAAACTGTAGCTCACTTGATCCGCGCCAATAAATCAAAAGCGATGACCGATCGTGCGCTGCTGCTGATCAACATTCGCCAGCTTCTCACCTTACGTAACCCCCAGGTTGATCGCGGTCCGCGTCGAGGCCCAACTCTCAGTGAAATTGGCATCATCGAGGATGGTGCCGTCCTTTGTTTGGGAGGCAAGATTGTCACGGTGGGGACGAGCAAATCCGCATTGCGCGATGACTGGGTGGCAAAAAACCGCAAGAAGATTGTGGAGGTCGACTGCACCGGCAAGGTGGTGATTCCGGGTTTTGTGGATTCTCATACCCATCCCGTGTTCGTTGCCCCCAGGCTGGTTGACTTCGAAAAAAGGATTTTCGGTGCCACCTATGAAGAAATTGCCGAGGCCGGTGGTGGCATCCGTTCGAGCGTGGAAGGTGTCCGCAAAGCAACCAAGAGAATTCTGGCCGAGAGAGTCCTCCGCGTTCTGCGAGAAACCGCCGAGTACGGCACAACCACTGTTGAGGCCAAATCGGGTTACGGGCTGACGATCGAATCGGAGCTGAAATCTTTGGAAGCCATTCGCGTCGCCGCGGCCCGCTGGCCGGGCACGGTTGTCCCAACGCTATTGGGCGCACACGTTGTCCCCCAGGAGTTTCAAGGCAAAGCCGAAAAGTATGTAAAGCAAGTCTGCGAACAGATGATTCCACAAGCAGCGAAGCGGAAGCTCGCGCAATTTGTTGACGTGTTCACCGAACGAGGTGCATTCAACGAACAAGCTACGGCGCAGATCTTCGCCGCCGCCGAAAAATATGGCATGGCCGTCCGCGCACACGTCTGCCAGTTAAGCCAGACTGCATTGCAGTCGTTGCTACGCTACAATCCCGCGTCTTTCGATCACATGGATCACGTAAGCGACGAAGACATCCGAGAGTTGGCACGCCGTGACACCATTGCGACACTCGTGCCCGGAGCAAATTATTTTCTCGGCCTGGATAAGTTTCCTCCCGCGCGAAAACTGATTGACGCTGGCGTGCCGGTCGCACTGGCCACGGATTTCAATCCCGGCTCCTCACCCACACCCAGTATGCCGTTCGTGCTCTCGTTGGCCTGTACCCACATGAAAATGTCGCCAGCCGAAGCTATCTCCGCTGCCACAATCAACGGCGCATGGGCGCTACGCCTCGGTCAGAGCAAAGGCTCGATCGAGCCGGGCAAAGACGCTGACTTTGCGTTGTTCGACGCCGATGATTATCGCGAGATCCCCTACTGGTTTGCCACCAACCGCTGCGCGGCGACTATTCTGAATGGGACTTTAGTGCAGCGTCAGATACAGGTCATCTGACCTTTCGGGAGACGAAGAGAGATTGCTCGCGAGACTGAAGCCGATCTAAACAGATGCAGTTTGGATAGACGTGCTGACTCCCCAGTTCCAGTTGCGCAACTCCTCGAGAGACGATATTCCCGCTGCTCTCCACGGGGGAGCAAACTGCGAAATTCATTCTTCCGTCTCAGTGATTTATCGATGATGAAAATACCGGGATTGCGTGAATTCTCCCACCGATGCGAGGGCACGAGTCGATCAATGATGAACCTTCATGGAAGCAACTCGCCAGCCAGAACGGCGCGTTGAGCGAATCCTGGTTGGTTGCTATAATCAAGCCTGTTTCACGCGCTCACTGTCCGCGATGACCGGCAAGTCCAGCTAAGATTTGTGGCAGCCAATAGTTCGTAAACACCGCAGGCGAGCAGTAACAATGTGGCCAGGTAGCTCAGGTGGTAGAGCGCAGCCCTGAAAAGGCTGGCGTCGGCGGTTCAACTCCGTCCCTGGCCACCACATCTTTCAGTGACTTAGCAACCCAGCCCGAAATTTCACACCTGTGATTTCACACCTGTGGTCGCTCACGGCCCTAAAACTTCCGAGTTCCCGACCACTCGTGGACGTGGACGCGATATTTGTAAACACAAGCGCGTTTTTCATTACTAAACGTCACGCCGATATGAATCGAGACTGAGGAAGAGATAAGCCTCTCTCGTGTGGGGTGCGTTGCTGCCCACATAAGCTAGCCATGGGTCCACTGCACAAAGAGGAAGTCGGCTACTTCGCGCGGAAATACATTCCCATCACAGTTGATCCGAAGCAGGCACTTGGAACGGCGGTTTCTGACTCTGATCCCCGTTTTCGGCGTCGGCTTGGTAGCGGCCCTTAGGCAGCGTGAAGACTACGATCACGATGCCCAACGCCAATACACCCACGACCAAGATGCTGCCTTCAGGGCCTGTAGTTCCGCCGCTAAGAATTGCCGGACCCTGAGGATGCGTGGCGAGGAGGCGATGCTGGTTCATCGTTCCGCTGTTAGCTACGCCAAAAAGGAAGGACTGACCCCAGTCCCAGGCGGCATGAATCCCAACCGCACACCAGAGCGAGCCGGTGCGCCAGATGCTCAGGCAGACAAACATTCCGATGAGGAAGACTGAGACCAGCCCGAACGGGGACTCGCCTGGGTTGCCGCTGTGGACAAAGGAGAAAACGAGACAAAGAATGGCGGCCGAAGTCCAGAACCCGAGGGTCGCACTGTACCGAGTCTGGAATACTCGCCGGTAGAACCTGGTGAGCCCGCGAGTCAGCGTGTACAAGAGAAAGCCGTGAGATATGGACTCCTCGAAAATACCGAGCAGGCAGAAGGCGAAAAACCAGAGTACTCCATAGCACAGAACATCCCAGCCGAAAATTAGCTGGCGCTCGATGATGAGCAGGCCGCTCTTCCATAGCAGCACGACGAGGAGCGAGATCAGGATCACTCCCCAGCCCAGGCCGGCGAGAAACTTTTGCAGGCGTCTGGTCTCTCCATACCCGTACCGGCGGCCGCGGCGCTCAATTTTCGACATGATCCACGTGCTCAGCAACGTCGCGAAGGCGAGCAAGGATTCGTTGATGTAAACAGACTGCAGAGACACTTCGGAGATAGCTACATTTCCTCCTCGCGGGGGTGGGGAGAGTTGTCGGAGGGCCAAAACCATCGCGGCGAAGATCGCGGCGAAGATCGCGACAAAAATCAGAACGCTCCAGATGGCGCGTAGGCCATCTTTTCCGATGAAGACTCTGTGAACAGTCGATCGCGGCGAAGGCAAAGAAGTATCCTCAGCTTGTAATCTGTTGTAATAGATAATATATTATCTATATGAAACTTCCTGTGTCAACTCCCGATCTAGTCGTCGGGCGACTGCGTAGTGACATCGTGAGCGGGCGGCTCGCGCCCGGTGAGCCCTTGCGTCAGGATGAGATCGCCCGATCATTCGGGGTGAGTCACGTTCCGGTTCGTGAAGCCTTTCTCAGGCTCCAGGCCGAACGGCTCGTCGAGATCCGGCCGCGCCGCGGCGCGATCGTCGCGGCGCTTTCGGCAGCAGAACTCGAAGAGCTTACCGAGATGCGCGCGGCCTTGGAATGTTGTGCGCTGCGCATCGCAATACCGAAGCTCACTGTTGGTGACCTGCAGAAGGCCGCCCAAGCGCTGGATCGCATCGATCACCAGCCGGAGCGATGGGCCGAGCTGAACATGGCGTTCCACACCCTCCTCTACGCGGCCGCAGAGCGTCCGCGGCAACTCGCAACGATCCTTTCGTTGCAGCGCAGCCTTGAGCGGTATGTCTATTACGTCTACTATCAACTCAAGATGACGAATGCCTTCGCCGACTCACAGCGCGAGCACCGCAAATTGCTCCAGCTCGTCGAGCGAAGAAAAACAGATGAAGCGTGTGCGCTCGTGAATGACCATATCCTCGAGCCGTGGGGCATCGTGGTTTCCAAGTTACGCGAATCGGGCCACGCTTAGGCGGTGTCGTGTGTGGTAGCGAGCGTAGATGCCTCCGTGATGAAGATACTCCGTAAGGAGAAGCTTCTGTCGTGCGACCCAGGCGAGCGTTCGTAAGCACTTCAGCAACCCCGTTGGATGAGACGAGCGCTGGCGCCACGGGCAATGCCGGCTTTTGATTACCCCTTAGGGCTCGATTAAACCCGTGCTGGCATTTCCCGCGAGGTCGGGGTAGCGGGCCGACGGCGGAAGGTGGGCTATAGTGTGGAGACGGTAAACCTGTACGACCGAAACGAATGGGACAATTCTTGGGTGCAGGATTGGAAGCATCCGGCGACACCCGTGAATTGGGAGCACAAGTCACAGTGTTGCGTGAGGTCCGGAACATATCAAAGAGATGACCGCCGCTGTTCCCAGAAGATTTATTGGAAGGAGCGACTTGCGGCTGGCGAACCGCGCTCAGGGAAACCGGAACCGCCAACGGCGAGGTAGCATTTCACACCTGTGGTCTACACCTGTGACGTTTCCGTTTTACAGGGCTTACGACGTACTAAGGCAGTCCTCGGCGGCTCGTAAGGCGTTGAAAGTACTCAAAACCACGGTTCTGAAAAGGCTGGCGTCGGCGGTTCAACTCCGTCCCTGGCCACCATATCTTTAAGTGACTTAGCAACCCAGCCCGAAATTTCACGCCTTTGGTCTCGATCGATACTCCGGCCAAGGTACGTTCCAAATAACCCCACACATTCTGCGCTTCGTCGTTCCGTCATGAGAGTTGTCGCCGCTGGAACGCGAGGAACGGCCCACCAAAGGGGCTGAACAATCCGCGGTCCCTTCGGGAGGTTCGATCAGGCAATCTTCGAGGGTCGGCCCGAGACCCGCGAATTCGAATGGCTCTGCAACAGTCATGAAAATCGGATTCTCAGAAACCTCGCCTCATCAGACGGACCCTCTCCCATGGAGTGGTAGCTTTTTTCTCCGCGCAGAAGTAATTGATTTGTGCCGACCATTAGTGCGGCGAGGCGAGACGGAAACCCCGATGCATGCTGGATTAAGACCTCCGCTTTTGCTGAACCGCAAAGGTGGGCCAGCCACCTATTGTTCCCGCGTAAATACGCCACGCTGAAAAAGGAATTCTCTCCTGCCGTTCGGGCCCACTACGATCGTCTTGACGATGTCATCTTTCACAAATACATATTGGTATCGATAGACCGTGCCATTTGCCAGCCTCTGTTCTGAAATCCTACCTCCATCGCTATCGCGGTAAATGTTCTGCAGCAGCATTCGCCTTTTTCCATCGACAACGGCAGTCAAGAGATACCAATCGTAGGTCGCGTAATGAAAAAGCGCGTACTTGAAGCGATACAGCAGATGCGATGCATCCATCACCGTTTCCAGGAACCCGTTGGAATCGTACGAATATTTCCGAACATTGCCCGCGTCGTCCGTTGCCTCGATGATTCGATCTGCCGCGTCATACTTGAGCGCGATCGTGCGCCCGGAAGGAGAAATAAGCTGCTCCAGGTTTCGCAGTTGATTTCGCTTCAACTGAATGCGGTGACCGTCGGCGGCCTGCATTTCGAACGGAGCGCCTTGCGCAAAGGTCTTGGCGTGGTAGGAGTCGGGAAACAGGAAACGGCGGCCGTCGTGGAACTCCAGAGTCCAGCCATCGCCATTCCACGCGACCTGCGCCCCGTAAAACTCAGACGACGTTGCATCGTGCCGGAAGACCGCGTCAGCATAGCCAGTTCCTTTGGAAACCCGCGGAAAATGCATTCGCCGGCCATCCTCCAGGTTAATGTCCATATAGGTGTACGGATAACTTGTACCTGTGGGGCAAATGTCATAAGGATGATTTCCCCCCACACCGAATGCTCGGCTGTGGGAATCCCAAGGCCGATACGTCCGCGTGAGCGACAAAGGCATGACGTCGGAGATGAAGAGGTCGGTCTGGCGGAGAACAAACATCCCCGAATGCAGATCAACTTGAAATTCGTTGATCGGTGAGTCGTGACGAACCGTCGGTTTGGCCAGCACAATGGAACTCTTGAATTCGACGTAATCCGATTCAGGATCGACGGGAGAGATTGTCAGATAAGGGTAGGATCCATTCCATGCGGGAGGTGAATCTGTGAAGGGTAACAGCTCAACCTTTACCGCGTGCGGAGCGGGTTTCCAAACCAGCAAAAAAGCGGCAATGGCGGCCAGCAGAATCGCGAGGCCCCACTTCCACGTCGACGGATGCCAGAAATCGGATTGGCTCACCTCTCAGATCATAATCGACGAAGGTGATATAGAGATGTTTCAGAAGTTGCAAGAGCACGCGACGGAAAACACCTTGTGCCGAAAAGAATCAATTCAGTTTTGATCGCCGACGCCGTGTTTCTGACGGCAAAGCTTGCAATACGTCGGGGGCAGATTGTTGTCAACGCGGTGATGCACTGCCTTCAAAAGTGTTCATAAGGCATCATCGGAAATAAAGCTCGCCCATCGTGGCCAATGCCTTCCCGAATGGCCCGAGACCATTGGTCGTCGCTCCAGCCCCCAGCTCCTGTTTCTGTGAGTGTCCACTGCAAAGCTTTTTGGCGTATCGATATCGACCTGACATTCTATTTTACGATATGTTGGCACTTATGATAATATGCATGCATATAGTAAAGAGGCGTCATGGCTGTTTCGAAGGCAGAACTCGTAGCCCGCATGGTCAGGAAGGCTGGGGTATTTCGGCCGCGCGAACTGGATCGGCTAGCTATCCCTCGGGAATATCTCCGCCAGGCGAAAGACCGTGGGCTAGTGCGGCGAGTGGGAAGAGGACTGTATGTGGCCGACGGTAGCCGGGTAACCGAGTACCATACGCTCGTGGAGGCAGCGAAACGCGTACCGCATGGTGTCATCTGTCTACTGTCTGCGCTGCGCTTCCATGGGCTCACCACGCAATCGCCACGTGAGGTTTGGATAGCGATTGCCCACAAGGCTCGTCGCCCCAGGGCGGGTTATCCGGCGATGCGTGTTGTGCATTTTTCCGGTAAGGCCCTTTCGTATGGCATTGAGGAAAAGAAACTCGAAGGAGTTGCCGTGCGAGTCTTCGGTCCAGCGAAGACTGTCGCCGATTGTTTCAAGTACCGCAACAAGATAGGGCTGGAGGTCGGTCTGGAGGCGCTGCGCGATTGCTACCGGCAGCGGAAAGCCACAATGGACGAGCTCTTCCTGGCCGCAAAAGTCTGCCGGGTGGCGCGGGTTATACAACCGTACCTGGAATCGCTCACGTGAAGAGACCCGTTGCAAACGTGTCAGCTTCCGTCCAGCAGCGACTGTTGAATCTGGCGACGGAACGCAAGGAAGATTTTGGACTTGTCCTAACCCGTTTTGGATTGGAACGATTCCTCTACCGCCTGAGCATTTCTCCCCATCGCGATGCCTTTGTCCTCAAGGGTGCACTGCTACTGCAACTCTGGACTGCGGAGATGTATCGTCCGACCCGAGATCTCGATCTCCTCGGACGGGGGCCGTCCGATATTAACTTCCGGAAGGTCCTCTCCGAGGTGTGCACGCAAAATGTGGTAGACGATGGCCTGACGTTTCTATCAGACACGATTCGTGTGGGAAGAATCCGTGATGAGGAAGCCTACGAAGGGGTTCGGGTACACATGGAAGCGCGGCTTGGGAATGTGCGCGTTCCCCTTCAGATTGACATCGGTCTCGGAGACACGATTATTCCTGCATCAGAGGAAGTGGAGTACACCACGCTCCTTAAATTTCCTGCACCCAAATTGCACGCCTATTCCAAGGAGAGTGTGGTTGCGGAAAAGTTCGAAGCCATGGTCAAACTCGGCGTCGCGAATAGCCGAATGAAGGACTTCTACGATCTCTGGGTGCTGGCACAAAGGTTCGAATTCGAGAGCAACACCCTCGCCGCGGCCATTCATGCGACCTTCAAGACGCGGCGTACGACTCTGCCGAGATCGACGCCGCTAGCATTGCGAGCCGATTTTTATGAACTTCCAGCGAAGCAGACGCAATGGAGAGCGTTTTTGCGGAAGAGTGGGCTTAAGGCAGATTCTTCCCTAAAAGAAATAATCGAAGTCATTCGAGAGTTCGTACTGCCGGTTGTGGACGGCATTTTGAAGGGGGACGAAGAAAACGAGGTGTGGCAGCCGGGCGGACCGTGGCGGAGGGACCGAAGACTCTGATTCTCTCCTTTCGGGCAAGTGTGTAACAGGTGTACAGGTCCAGTTTGTTCGTAGAGCTCCAGATAACGTCAATTATTTCATTTGGATATGACTACCGTCGGGAATCGTAGCAGACACGAAATCCGCTACGTCTGTTACGAACCGTTATCTGCGCTTAAGTGCCACCATCCAGCTGCTCATTCTGCGGAGGTTAGGTTTGGTGCCGGGAGGGGGAGTCGAACCCCCAAGACCCGAAGGTCGGCGGATTTTGAGTCCGCTGCGTCTGCCAGTTCCGCCATCCCGGCTTGGGCGAGCTAAATCTTATTTGTGAACTGTCTAGTGGACGATCATGCCGTTTGCTGTCTGCAGTCAAACATCGGTGTCAGTTTTGGTGTCACCTGGTGCTTGCTGCGCAGTGCCAGTATCGCATAGCCGCTCCACTGCTGCCAATTGATGCTTGAGGGCAAGATGACCGTATCTGACGGTCATCTGAATCGTCTTGTGCCCCATGAGTTCCTGGACAGTCCGCCCTCGATCGAGAGCGAATGGTAGGCGTCGGTGACCTGGCGGTCGTTGACGCGCTTCAGGTACGCCTCGATGTTGCGCGGCGGGCCCCGGCGCTTTTGGGAAGCGTTCGATGACCGGTTCGCGCATTTTCTGCCAGAGTAGCCGCAAAGGCGAGAGCACAGCCTGGTACGCGTCCTTCTGGCGCTTCTGTACCGCGCATCTGCAGGAAGCCGTTGCGCAGGAGGCGCTCCCGGTGCGTGACAGGTCGCGCGACCAGATTGCCCCCGCCTCTTCCCGCGGTCTGGAGTTTCTGCAGGATTTCGAGGGACTGCGCGAGTTTCTCAGGGGGTCTGGCCATGGCCGGCTTCTTTCGGGCTTCGTGCTTCTATTAGTCTGCGTCGCAGACTGAGTCGTAAGTGCTCGCGCAAGAGAGCGCCTAGGTGACGGCATACCTGGCAATCACCAAGAGACGGAATACCTGTCAATCACCCATAGCCACGTTCCATCCTTCTGGCGCCGCGCAACTTCCGAGGTCACGGTACCATTACGGCTGCGCGTCGAGGTGAGGGCCAGATCACCGCAAATGAGCGCTGGTCGCTGTTCTCCGAACTCGAACTTTCGTTTTTCCGGTCCAAACCCGGTAACCTGGAGTTTAGTAAAAAACTCGTGAATGGCCTTTTTGCCACGCAGGAACGTTCCACCGCCAATGTCGACTACCGCGTCTGGCTCGAAAACGCCGTCATGCCAGTAACATCTCCCGCGTTCTCTCTCTCTACCAACAATCGCTCCAAATCCTGCGGATCGTTGGCCGGCTCTCTTGTCGTTAAATCATTCATAGTGACACCCCGCCTATCCGATTACGTTGCGCTGTATTTGGGCTATTGCGTGTACTGTTTTTATCCTATTTTACGTTGTCCAATTTTTATCCTAATTGTGTCGAGAGAGGGCTGGTCTCGCCCGCCTGGAAAGTGCGGCCCTGCACCTCACCGCAAATAGCTGGTCTCGTTATTTTCGATTATCGGAGTTTGTGAAAATAGCGCGGAACGCAGACGATCTCACCATCACACGGATGCCCGGAGTGTCTGAATGTCGCGCATCGGTGGGTTTCCGAAGAATCGCTTGTACTCCCGATTGAACTGGCTTGGGCTTTCGTAGCCAACCTCGAAAGCTGCGGTCGCGGCATCGAACTCCTCTGTAAGCATCTTCTGCCGCGCTGTATGGAGCCGAAGCTGCTTTTGAAACTGGAGCGGGCTCATTGCGGTGAGACCGCGAAAGTGATGATGAAGAGTCGATCTGCTCATTCCTGCCAAGGATGCAAGCTCATCCACGTTGAGCGTCTTCTTAAAGTTTTCACGCAGCCAACTGACGGCCCTAGCCGTTCGATAGCTCTGGTCTGCCAGCGTTGCGACTGAACGCAGGCGGTCTCCCTGCGCCCCCTGCAGCAGCCTATAGATGATCTCGCGCTGGAGTAGTTTGCTAAAGAAAGGAGCATCCTGCGGGAGTATCGAGAAGCTGCACCAGGCGCACACATGGTTTGAGCAGTTCGCTCGTCACTTTCCCCAGAACCATGCCGCGTGTTCCAACCGGCGGTGGAGGAACACGCACTTCTTCGGAGTGAAGAACGTCGCGAACCATCCCCATATCAAGTTTGAGGAAGAAAGCGAGGTACGGCCTCTGCACACTGGCGGCGCACACCCGGCTGACGATCGGAAGCGCAATGGATGTGAGAAGGAAGGTGGATTCGCCGAATACATGACTCTGTGTGCCAAAATCGACGCGCTTCTTTCCTTGCGGAACAATCAGCAGGCTCGGCTCATAGGTACAGGGATTCGGCGCGGTCGGAGTCGTGTTTTGGTAAAGCGAAAGTCCGGGAATTACATTTGACAGTTCTGCCGACCGCCCCATCGCTTTGCCAATTGCGTTGGCCAGCTCTCCGAGCACTTGCGAAACACCATAGTCCTCAGATTGTCTCGATTTTAGAGCCGTCATACTGCCTTCCTCGACTTTCCCAGAATAGGGCCGCTGCGTCACGATTGTACAGATTTATCACATGCCTCGGACAAATAGGCAATCATTTCGGTCGATCGGGCTACCGCCAAGCGAACTCATCCGCCTAGCCTTGAGGTGGAGGCGAATACATGAAGAAACGAAAGCTAGGAACGCTGGAAGTATCGGAGCTCGGATTTGGATGCATGAACCTGGCGTCAAACTACGGCCCGGCAGTCCCGATCGACGATGCCATCAAAGTCATCCGCGAGGCCCACAGCAAGGGCGTTACATTCTTCGACACGGCGGAAGTTTACGGACCGTACACCAGTGAGACGATCGTCGGCGGAGCGCTCGAACCGTTCCGCAACGAGGTAAAGATTGCCACGAAGTTTGGCTTCGACCTGGGTGACAACTTCGGTCTGAATAGTCGACCTGAGCACATCAAGAAGGCTGCGGAAGGATGCCTGAAGCGTCTGCGGACTGACCATATCGACCTCTTCTATCAACACCGGGTCGACCCCAATGTGCCCATCGAGGACGTGGCGGGTGCGGTCAAGGAGCTCATCGCGGAGGGCAAAGTACTGCATTTCGGGCTTTCGGAAGCGAGCCCCAACACCATACGCAAAGCACATGCGGTTCAGCCCGTCGCCGCTCTTCAGACGGAGTATTCGCTTATGAACCGGGACCCGGAAAAGAACGGATTGCTGGACACCTGTGAGGAGTTGGGAATCGGCTTCGTGCCCTGGGGTCCAATGGGCATGGGCTATCTCACCCAGAATCTGGATCCGCAGACAAAGTTTGACCCGAAATCGGATCTTCGTTCTGGGTTCGACCGCTTCCAGCCGGCGAGCATTGCTGCCAACAAGCCCTTTGTTGATCGCATCACGGAGCTTGCGGAAAAGAAGAACGCAACAACGGCGCAGCTGTCACTCGCATGGCTCCTGGCGCAGAAGCCGTTCATCGTTCCGATCCCTGGAACGGGTAAGGTCAAGCACCTTCAGGAAAACGTCGAGGCCGCGAACCTCGCGCTAACCGCAGAAGACCTAAAAGAGATCGACAGTGCTCTGTCTGAGTTCAAGGTACACGGCGGTCGTATGAACGCAGAACAAATGAAGGTTGTTGAAGCGTAGGACTAGCTATTGGAGACGATATCGACAGGTCCTGCCAAAACGGCTACCACTACATACGCCCACCCAGGATGCGGTCGATCTGCCGAAGATGGTTCAAGTCGTGTGCCGCTTCCAAGCGGACGAACTCCTCCACCGTTTGCCGTCCGCGCACCTCGTGGACCCCATAGCACTCCACCCATTGTGCGCGCGGGACCGACTCCAACAGTCGCAGGTTGCACTCGCGCAGCGCCCGAAAGACCCCCGCCGAAAGGCTCGCATCTTGCTGCGCGTAACCCAAGCGCTCTGCCCATACGGCCTCATCCCACCACGTCAAAGCCACGCCCGGATTCGCCAACATGTTTCGCAATCGCCACCCCATCGCCAGCTCCGCGTCCGCCAAGTGCGCTACGATCTCGGCGATTGACCACTTTTCAGGTGCAGGACGCCGGATCAACTGCTCGGGCGCGACATCGCGCAGACGCCGATCGAGTTGCGATGGGGTGGCTTGTTGTACACCGATGGGATCCTCATCGCCAAGATAGCTTAGGATTCGAGTTCGGTATGCTTCGAACGTCTCTGCCATACGGGTGTGATGACGTCACACAAGGCCTGGACGCAGGGAATTCTGCCCGCTAGCCTCGGCGAGGGATTCTCTTTGCCGAGGCCTCCGATCCAAGTGGTTCACGGAACGGTTCCACAGAAATGCGCTGGTAACAGACTTCCAGCACGGTCAAAGATTCTGTACCGCCCGGCAATTGCAGGACTACGCTGTCACCCGCTGCCGACTTCATCAACGCGCGCCCCAGAGGTGACACCCAGCTGATGTGGTTGCGGTTGAGATCGATCTCGTCGGTGCCCACGATGCTCACCACTCGCTCCACTCCCCCGGCATTGGCGTAACGCACGGTCGCTCCGAAGAATGCCCTCGTCGCCGCCTGCCCCGCTCTCGGAGCTTCCGGGTCCACCACTTCCGCGGCTTCGATTCGCTTGGTGAGAAAGCGAATCCGCCCATCGATCTGCCGCAGCCGCCGCTTGCCGTACTGATAGTCGGCGTTTTCACTGCGATCGCCGTTGCTGGCAGCCCACGCCACCACCTCCGTCACCGCCGGGCGTTCCCTGGTGAGCAGAAACCGGTGCTCATCTTTGAGGCGCTCCAGTCCGCTCGGCGTGATGTAGTTCCTGACATGCGCCGCGGGCGCGTCCGGTTGTGGTTTTCTCGTGAAGCCTTTTCGCATGGCGTAGTCTTTTACAGCACCGCTCAGCTCGCGGACTTTTCTGCGTCGCCGTCTAGCTGTCGATCTTCAGGCTATCGAGCAACTCGCGCCTCGTCTTTCGATCCTTGATGGACTTGAACTTCTCGCCGACTTCATCCGCTCTTACCGTGTCGTCGGGATCATAGAGCGAGGCGAGGAACACGCGGCGTGACGGCTCATCGGCGGGTATTTTCTTCAGGGACGCAACTAACAAGGCGCGAACGAGTTCCTCAAACTTCCACCACCGCACACGGTCTTGCAAGATTGTCATTTGATCCGCGGACAGAGGACTGCCATGCACCAGCGTGGACCGGATCGCGTATAGGTCTTTGAGCAACTTCTTCGTTTCACGCGCTGATCCCGTTTCAAGTTCGAGCAGTTTCACCGCTCGTTCACGAAGTCGGCGTAAAACGAAATCGTGCTCTGGAACGAGCGCGGCTTCGAGTGCAGCGACGTAGTCTGCTACGCGGTCAACCTCACTTGAAAAATTGGTGTTGAATTCATCACTACTCCCGTACAGAAAGCAGCGTCGGGCCACCTTGAACCACTCGGAGTTCCAACGCGGTGATGAGCGCAGCTCCACCGCGAACGCTTCCCACGTGGTGACCTCGGACTTGTGGAAAACAAATTGACGGGTCGAATCACCGCCGAGGCCAGAGATCACACGGTAGGGTTGCAGCACCAAAGACCGGACCTTTCCATCTGGCATCACTTTCTCGATAGCGACCGCGACAAACACAAGGTCACCCGGATGGAAGAGCCGAAACAGCAAAAGCAATTCCTCAGGCGCGTTCTCGATAGCGCCGACGCCGGTATGGGTTTCCTTCGCAGGAATCGTGTCGTAAGGCCGCTCGATGAAGCAATCGCCGTACATGGCTCCTGGGAAGAACTCCCTCGCGCGCTGGAAACTCCGGTGACTTCCCTGAGCAATCGACTCTACAAAGAAGTCGGAGAACTGGAGTCTCAACGGCGTGATGAAGTCGGTCCCATCGCGGTTGAATGCATCCGACTCAAAGTCGCGCATCAAGATGCGAAGGGTGGCGGCTGGCATTGTTCTCATTCTAACGCTGTGCGAGTACACTGTTGGCGATAACCGATTCCCATGACCTCCAGAGCGATTAAACTGACAGGCAGCTTCATCTTCGCCGGAGTCGTCGCCCTCATCCTGTTGGTCGTTCTTTTTAAGAGGGGTGACTCGTTAGCGTGGTTGTGCTCGGCGCTCGGATTGGCAGCGGGTTGGGCGGCGGGAATCCTTCTCGCGCCTTACCAGAGCGAACAAGATCGCTTCAGGGAATACGTCAAAGTGGTGTCAGCATTTCTCACCGGCTACGGCGTGAGCAAACTGGATCATCTGTTCAGCCTATGGTTTGATCCGGCGTCCGGTCCGATCATCCTGAGTGAGGCTTTCGCGGTTCGCGCGCTGGTGTGCGTCACCAGTTTCTTCCTTGCCACGGTGACGACCTACGTCACTCGCAAATACCTCAGCTTCGGTCCAGGTGCGGAAGGAGTTCCGAAGACCAGCTAGAATTACCTGATGCGGACCGCGACAGTTTTCGGAACCGTGGGAGTGCTGATCGGTTTCCTTCTCAGTCGAGTCTTCCGATCCAAGCAGCGTCCCCCACGGAGGGAAATGAAAGCAGAAACCGCCAAGCATCTCGATCAGGTCGAAGCCGCCGTCAGACAGGCGCGATCTGTGTTCGTGAAGTTTCCGCACATCGACACACTGCGAAACATCATCGTCATCGGTCTGATCGACCAGATGATCGAGCATCACGAATCAATGGTGATGCTGATCCGCACCGGGAAGAGCGGGTCCGCGTTCGCACTCTCTCGAAGCATCTTCGAGAGCATGTTTCGCGGCGTGTGGTTCGCTCTGTGTGCGACGGACGATCAGCTCAAATACTTCGAGGACAATGACGAGCTTCCGTTCGACTCGTCTGGCAAGCGGATGAACATGACAACCATCGCGACGGCCATCGACGCCGCGACCGGAGCCGATCTAACCGATCCGAGCGACCAGTTCTTCAAGGACCTGAAGGATCGAGGCTGGAAGGCTCTGTGCAGCTACACTCACAGCGGGTTGCTACAACTCGGTCGCCGATTCGTGGGTCACAGTGTTCAACCTGGAACCGGTTACACCGACGAAGAGATAGTAGAGATCACGACGAGTTCCACGACTTGCGTGCTGATCCTGATCGACCGATTCCTCGCGATCGAGGCCGATGATGAAGGATCGAGGTCAGTGATGGCGCTCATCTCCACCTATGGACCGTTGGCCGCGCGGTCGAAGTGAAAAGTTGCCTGGTGCCCCAGGTTCGCGCCCATAATATAACATCCGCGGTTTTCACTTCTCTGGTTTTGGGGCGCTAACCTGGGCGGGGGATTCCGTAACCCACCCGACAACCTTGGATTACTCGGCACTCCTTGGCTAGTTCGCCTTCGGCTACCCGGAACCCTTCGACTGCGCTCAGGGCAGGCTCTTGGGCACCAGGCCTTTTCGTCTTCATCAGTCCGCTACAATTCCAGCGTAGCCGCTTTATGCGCCATTTGATGCCGATTGTTACGCCGCGCCTGATCTTGCGTCCGCCAAGGCTTGGCGATTTGGATTCGATCCAGACCGCCAAGGAGGAAGCGTGGCCCGATTTGCAGCGTTGGATGACTTGGGCTTTCGACGACCAACTGTCACGGCAAGCGATGGAAGATTCTATCCGGCGAACCATGGACTACCAGAATCAAGCAGGAATCGCATTGGCCGGATTCCATCGCATCAACGGGGATTTCGTCGTCCGAACCGCATTGGATCTTACCGACGAGCAAGACGTGTATGAGACAGGATTCTGGGTGTCACCTAAATACGCCGGACAAGGCATGGCGACGGAGGCGGCGAACGCAGCTATTCGGTACGCGTTCGGCCACCTTGGCGCGAAGGCAATCAGTATTGGGTACTTCGACAGAAACGAGCCTAGTCGGCGCATCGTGGAGAAATTGGGATTCCAAAAGCTACGAGTTGCCCATAACGCCGCGACACGTTGCCTCGACGGCACAAAACTCGATCGGCATGAATATATCCTGACGAACCCCGATGCACTGCCTGAACTTGATGTTTCATGGGGTTGAGGCCATCCGGCCAGGTTCAACACGGCTTTTCGCATCTCGTAGTCTTTCCAAGGGCGAATCCAGTGGGTGCACCACTGAACGCGGATGAACGCCGATAAAAAACACCGTAGGCCATCCGCGTTCATGGGAGTTCCTCTGCGGCCAACTAATCGGGAGTTGGCTCGCGTTGCACCACAACCAAAAACACCACAGCGACAATGGTAAACATTCGGAATGCTTCTTCCTGCCCATTCCACATTTTCGACTGCCACATTAAAAACCATTCGCCCCCTACGTCGAGGAATGCCACCAACCACATCAGCAGGCTCGTCGTCAGCGCAATCACGGCGATGTCCAGTGCAGCGGCGAATTGCGCCCTGTCCGCACGACACGATTTCAGCAACCGAATCCCAGCCCACCAGCATAGAAGCATAGTGACTGATTCCCAGGCGATGATGCCGATGTAGAAGGCCGTATGTACTCGCGGCGCATCGACCGCGCGCCACATGAGGTGGTTCCCCGGAAAGGTTGAGTCCATCATCAGGACGTGGCGGACAAACTCATAGTTGGAGCCGTAATCCGTGACGTTGTTTAGGACCAGAATCGTGTAGAAAAGTGCGATTGCAAAAACCAGAACCGCTTTGGAAACGCGAAGCGCCATTACATGCCGTATAGGTTGTCGCACGCGCGAATTATATCTCCCGGTGACTTACCGCGCCTTTCTTGCAGTGCGCGCAAGTTCTGATTAACGGGAAACCTTGAATAATCCAAATTGCCGGCATTGGCCAACAATTTTCTGGCCCCGTGCCCCGGGTTCGCGCCCCATCATATAACGACGGGAACAATGGCATCTTCGTCCATTTTCGCCATCCTGGTTATCGCACCTTCAAACCGTACTGTTGTGTCTGCGGGGGTACGATTCCATTCATACGCAGATACTCGACCAGTTGCCCGTAGTGGTCGGTGATGTGCCAGACCGCAGCAACCGAAATGCCGAGCTTTGTGGTAGGGCCAGCGTAGCGGCCTTCCACGCGGTCAAGCGCGTTTGTAGCTGTGAGAGTAGCAAGGACGCGGTTGCCGTAGTCGAAGGAGTCTTTGAGGTATTTGACCAGCTCGGCTTTTGTTTTCGCAGGATCGTGGCCGCCGCTTTCGCAGTCCTCGGGCGGTTTCTTGCCCTCGAATTCGTTGAAGAACGCGAACTGCGCACAGGCGATATGCTTGATCTGCTCGCCGAAGCTGCGAACCCCCTGAAAATTACCGCCGGTTGGTATGAATGAATATTTCTCCTCGGGCATGGCTTCGGCGAGTCCGAGCAGGTTGCCTTCGGTGAACTGCAGCGTGCCAGAGACGCTCTCAGCAATAGACGTTGGGACGTCTGTTTGCCCACTGTTTTTCTTTTCCGGAGCCTGTGAACATGCGGAGATTGCGCTAAAGACTAAAGTAAAAAGCAGCACATCTATAAGCGAATGTTTCATTGCCTCTTCCCTCGGACTCGGAGATTGTGGGCGACTGGGGAAAACGCCTCAAGGTAATCAGTGATACTGCAATGGCATCGGCGAGTGATTTGGCGGCCCATGAGTATCAGATAACTGGAACGTTCTCCAATCTAGAGCGAGCGAGCATTTGTGCTGCCGTCGTCGTACCCGCCCTTCGCCTACGCGAAGGACGGGGTGCCGGGTCTCTTGAGCTTTACTTCTTGGGCCGCGACTCCGGCGGCACAAGACCTGCGAGGCGGTAGTACACAACGAGCTGGCCGTAGTGTTCACCGCTATGTTCGATGAGGCCGTACGCTATGTCGATCACGCGCGCTTTTTGCTCAGGGGTATACACAACTTCCGTCGTCATGCCTTTTTCGCCTTTCGACTGGATGGCGGCTGCGCCATCGGCGAAGGACTTCTTGACGAACGCTATGATGTCAGCCTTGGACTTGTATTGCTCGCGCTTCGGATCTTCTGCTGCCTGAGGCTCCCTCCCCATGACGGGATTGGTGAAGAAATAGTTCGATCCTGCCGCGTGCAGCAACTGCTCGGCGAAGCTCCGCTGCGCGGGTGTGGGCTTGAAGTCATATTTGTCCTCGGGAAAATCTTCGGCCATCGCCGTCAGCTTGCCGCCAATCTCATTCCAGGAATCGAGCACGACTTTCAATTCGGGGTCGGCAGGTTTGACGGCTGCAATTTTCTTCATCGCGTCATTCTTCATCGCATCTTGGGCATGGGCAGGAAACGCGAATGCCAGCAGGAGGATAGCGAGAAACGGTATTCTTTTCATTTCTTTCTCCACGATTGAGTTTCGCGAATCAAAACATCAACTTGTTATTTCGCCTGCGCTAGCTCTGCAACAACTGCCGCAATTTTATCGAGTGTCTCAACCCAGCCCTCGAATTGACCGCTCTCTTTTGCGCTCGCCATGGGGTCATTTCCAATCAAGGTGAGCTTAGTCTGGCCGTTCCCGAGATCCTCAAAAATAACCACGTCGCGCGCATCGTCTATGGTCTCATGTTCTATTCCATACTCCTCAGGCTCGACCTTGTTTCCCTTCGAGTCGGAAAAGTACATGGAGTAAACGATCTTCTCGTGCAGAACAATCTCGTGGTATTCCCCAGCATTCCAACCCTCCTGCCCATCCGGCGTTCTCATGCAGCAGCGAAATTTTCCTCCTACGCGAAAATCGATCTCGCAAGCGGGGCAGCTAAAGCCTTTCGGCCCCCACCACTGCATCACGTATTTCGGGTCGGTCCACGCCTTCCAAACCAATTCGCGTGGGGCATCAAAAATTCTTGTAACGACCATCCGCTCAATCTCGTTAACCGTGTTTTTTGTCATCTCTGACCTCCCTTTTTTCATTTGATTCACAACGACATCCAGTTTGTCGAAACTCTCTTCCCAGAACCGGCGATAGCTAATCGCCCAATCGCTGACTGTCTTAATCGCCTCTGGCCTAAGCGTGCATACACTCTCTCGTCCACGCTTCGTCTTGATCACCATCCGCGCCCGCACCAGGTAGGCGATATGTTTTGAAATCATCTGCTGCGAGAGTGCAAACGGTTCTGTCAATCCGTGCACAGAGGCAGGCCCATGGGAGAGCCGTTCGATCATTGCCCGCCGGGTTGGATCAGACAAAGCCGCAAACGTTGTACCCAATTTATCCACAACCATATGGTAGTGGATTATCTGTCGATGTCAAGTGTGAATTTTGAGATCTTTGATTTCTGTTCACTGATTCCCAACGTGGCCTGCATTGACCGCCATTTTTCTGGCCGGGCTACACTGGAAGAGGCACGGTGCCGTCAGTTGCTCCTTCAAAATGATCTCTTTCTCAAACATCAATAAGCAGTATGGCAAGCAGTTGCTCTTCGTGGATGCTTCGTTTCAGTTGAATCCCGGCGAAAAAGTCGGACTAGTCGGTCCCAATGGGGCGGGCAAGACAACGCTCTTCCGCATGGTGGTCGGCGAGGAAACTCCCGACGAGGGCGCGGTCTCTGTCCCCAAGAAGTTAACGATCGAAGAAATGTGGGGCCAAATTTGGCGACATCCATGATAAGTGGTATTGGTAGACGTTGGTGTGTAGTTCCACCTGCCGCGAAATGTGTTTACAATTGAGCCATGCAGGAGCCATTTACCCGCGACCGCATTATCGAGGCACTCCAGGCGATGCCGCCAAATGCCACCATCGACGATGCCATTGAACGGCTTGTATTTCTGGCCAAAGTCGAAACTGGATTGGCCGAGCTGGATGGCTCCCAGGGCATTCCGCACGATCAGGCCAAGCATCGCTTCGGACTGTAATGCGCATTCTGTGGTCGCCACAATCGCTGCGCGATCTTGACGCTATTCACGAATACATTGCCAAAGACTCTGAGCATTATGCAGGACTGACCATTGCGCGGATCTTTTCTGCCGTCGAACAGATGATCCAATTCCCGCGCTCGGGACGCATTGTGCCGGAGCGAGACGAACCGGAAATTCGCGAAGTCATCGTTGGACGTTTTCGCGTGGTGTACAGGGTTCAAGACGAGTTGATTGAAGTGGCAACCGTTTTTAGAGCGGCAAGAGAATTCCCAGAAAGACTCTCGGCCATACCGCGAGTTGCTCCTCCAAAATGATCTCTTTCTCAAACATTAACAAGCAGTATGGCAAGCAGTTGCTCTTCGTGGATGCTTCGTTTCAGTTGAATCCCGGCGAAAAAGTCGGACTGGTCGGTCCCAATGGGGCGGGCAAGACAACGCTCTTCCGGATGGTGGTCGGCGAGGAAACTCCCGACGAGGGCGCAGTCTCTGTCCCCAGGAAGATGACCATCGGCTACTTTCGCCAGGACGTCGAGGAAATGCAGGGCCGTTCGGTCCTGGATGAAGCGATCGCAGGCAGCGGACGCGTCGGCGATCTACACCACGAGCTCGAAGCCTTGCAGCGGGAAATGTCCGACCCTGACAAGGCCGATGACATGGACCGCATCCTGGATCGCTTCGGTCACGTGCAGGAGGAGTACGAGCATTTAGGCGGTTACGCGCTCGAATCGCAAGCCCGTGAAGTGCTCCACGGTCTGGGATTTAAAGACGATCAGATTGACGGCGACGTGGGCGCACTCTCCGGCGGATGGAAAATGCGGGTTGCGCTGGCACGCGTCCTGCTCGGAATGCCGGATGTATTGCTGATGGACGAACCGACGAACCACCTCGACATCGAATCCATCATCTGGCTGGAGCAGTTCCTCAAGTCATTTCCTGGCGCGTTGCTGATGACCTCGCACGACCGCGAGTTCATGAATCGTCTGGTCTCAAAGATTGCAGAGATCGATGGCGGCGAAATCATCACCTACTCGGGTGACTACGACTTCTACGAGCGCGAGCGGGCGGTGCGAGAGAGCAATCAGCAGGCAGCATTTGCCCGGCAGCAGTCCATGCTTGCCAAGGAACAACGCTTCATTGATCGTTTCAGGACGCACGCGGCCAAAGCGGCCCAGGTGCAGAGCCGGATTAAGGCCTTGGACAAGATCGAGAAGATCGAACTGCCCAAAAAACGGCAGGTCGTGAAATTCGACTTTCGTGTTCCTCCGCGATCTGGCGAACAGGTGGCCGTCCTTGAGAATCTGCACAAGAGTTACGGCCCGCGTGTGATTTATGAAGGGTTCAATCTCACCATCCGCCGCGGAGAACGCTGGGCCGTCATGGGGAGAAATGGCGCGGGCAAGACCACGCTGCTCAAGATGATTGCCGGAGCCAGTGCTCCAGATGCCGGAAGCGTGCGGCTCGGCGCCAGCCTGCATATGGGCTACTTCGCGCAACAGTCTTTAGAAACGCTCAATTCCGATCTCACCGTCATCGAACAGTTGCAACAAGATTTTCCCCAGGACGGTCTCGGGTCGTTGCGGAACCTGGCGGGAGCATTCCAGTTCTCCGGCGAAGACGTGGACAAGAAGATTCGCGCACTCTCCGGCGGAGAAAAATCGCGGCTGGCCATAGCGCGCATGCTCTACAACCCGCCGAACTTCCTGGTGCTCGACGAACCTACCAATCACCTGGATCTTGCGACCAAGGAAATGCTGGTGGACGCCCTGAAAGATTTTGAAGGCACCATGATCTTCGTATCGCATGACCGCATGTTCCTTCGCGGTCTCGGCTCACGTGTGCTGGAACTGGGCGGCGAGAGCGGCACCGACCGCAATCCCACTGTTTATCCTGGGTCATACGTTGAGTACGTGCAGAAGCTTGGACATGAGGCGCCGGGGATCTATTCGTAGGACGTTCAGCCAATGTTCCAAGTGTTCCACAAGGAACACATCGTCATCACGCATATGGGATGACGATTGTGTCATGACACTTAAGCCCATGGAAACATGGGATAAAGTGGAAACCGGATGGATTCGTATCAGGGCATGGATTCTGCCGTGTCGCACTGTGCGCCGCATCCTCGGAGGTCGGGAAGGGTAAAACTCGGGAAGGGCACGAGTTCCACTCGTGGCGATAAAGCCGCAGGGTAAGACCGCGCCTTCAGGCGCTGAGGTACGTTCCTGGGGTTATTGCGGTTTGATCCCGGCAGTTTCGATGATACGCGCCGCGCTTTCACTCTCGCTCAATACGAAGCGCGCGAACTCGGGCTGCGTCATGCTCATCGGATCGGCCCCATGCTTCGCAAGCCACTCGCGCAAATCGGGCGCGGCCAGCGCGCGTGCGATGTCCTTCGCCAGTTTATCCACCACTCGCGCAGGAGTACCAGCAGGCGTCCACACGCCATACCAAATCGGATAGTCGAAGCCGGCGACGCCAGCTTCTGCGATGGTCGGCACTTCCGGCATCAGGGACGATCGCTTCATGGTGCTCACGCCCAGCGGCCGCAGCCTGCCCGCACGGATATCGACCAGGGCGAGCTGGATGGGCGCCAGCAGGTAATCCGTACGCCCGGCGACCGTATTGGCGATCGTGTCGGCGATCCCTTCGCCCGGTCGTGCGGGCACATGTACCGCCTTAATGCCCGCCGCTAGATTGAATTTCTCGATCCCCAAGTGGGAGCCGGTGCCCATGCCAGTGGAGCCAAACTTCAGCTGACCCGGTTTCGCCTTCGCCGCCGCAACCAGCTCGCCGACGGTAGTGATGCCAGTCAACTTGCCTGTGACCAGCACGTAGGGCTGGCTGGTGAGCGGAGCGACCGGGATGAAATCCTTCAACGGGTCATACGGCAGGTTCTTCAACAGCGCGGCGCTGTATGCCTGAGCGCTGGTGTTCACGAGCAACGTGTACCCATCGGCTGGCGACTTCGCGACCTGCGCGGGCCCCGCCGTCGCTCCCGCACCGGGGACGTTCTCTACTGTCACAGGTTGGCCCCACAGCTCAGTGAGCTTTTGCGCGAGGGCACGGCCCACCAGATCGGGCCCGCCACCCGCCCCGAACGGCTCGATCAGGCGCACGGGCTTCGTTGGATAGTCATGTGAAGTTTGCAGCATCAAAGCCAGCGCAAAAATAAATGCCAAAGCCATTCGAGTCGACATCTTTCCTCCATGGAACTACTGAGGCTACGCTGTCTCCCTCGTGATTTCCCATTCTGCGTGGCAAACTTGGCCTACGTCAAATGAGCCTCTCCTGCTCCACCATTGTGCGATGGACGCGCAGTTTTGGACGGTTGATGCTCTACGACCCACCAAACTTCCTGGTGCTCGACGAACCGACGAATCCCCTGGATCTTGCGACCAAGGAGATGCTGGTGGACGCCCTGAAGGATTTTGAGGTGCCATGATCTTCGTATCGCATGACTGCATGGTCCTTCGCGGTCTCGGCTCACGCGTGCTGGAACTGGGCGGTGAGAGCGGTACCGACCGCAATCCCACTGTTTATCCTGGGTCATACGTTGAGTACGTGCAGAAGCTCGGACATGAGGCGCCTGGGATCTATTCGTAGGGCTTCGTGCAACAGGGTACGTCCCGTTAGTTCCGTGTTTTCCAAGCAAAATTCAGTCAGTTCCCGTCTGCCCCCGTATCTTTCGGCAATATAATAAATCACGCGCCAATGAAGCTCTCGCCCTATGTCCTCGAAGAACTGGCCAAGATGGTGGTGGGCGACGCGGACCATTTTCCTTACCGAAGCAGCCATTACATTACGAGCTTTTTCGCCCGCTGCGGGCTGCCATTTGTGCACGATGGAACCACTCGGCCTCGATGGGCGAAGGACCGCCTCGAAGAATTAAACCTCGGCGCTGCACAATCGCCTGACCTTCCCTCCGACGACCTTTGCCATGTGATCTATGAATTGTTCGATCAGGATGATTTCGACAGATACAACAACAAGAGCGAGATTAGCCCTGCGCATTTGGCAGACGTGGAGCTTGCCTTGGCCAGCTTCAACAAGCTCGTCAAGCGCCAAGGACTGATTGCATATCTGGACGAATCAGGACGATGTTATTTGCGAAGCACTGGCACCGGAATGACCAGCGCATCCTTCTCGCAGAGCCGCGCGGCCGCTCTCTCAGGAAGAGATTGACCAACGGCAAAAGCTTGCTGAGTTTCTGGATAGCGCCAGCGAGGACGAATTCACGGAACGGGTTCTTGTCCCCCTGTTTCAGAGGCTCGGCTTTCATCGTGTCAGCCCCAGCGGCCATAAAGAAAAGACGCTCGAATTCGGCAAGGATCTCTGGATGAAATTCCATTTGCCAACCGAGCCACTGGATATATTTCTGCGCACAGATCAAAAGGGACAAACTTGATGCAAGTGGATCAGGTGGAAACAATGTTGCCACGGTTCTAAATCAGGCGCGCATGGCTATCGAAAGCCCGATCTTCGATGCCGACACCAACCGCAAGGTTCTGCTGGATCATCTGTATCTGATTTCGGCCGGTGAAATTACCAGAGCGGCGAGGGCCTGGCTTGTGGAACAACTCGACGCCGGCCAGCGCCGGCACATCATCTTCATGGATCGCGACGAGTTTCTCGATCAGTCAGCGCGTATTCTGCTCGATCTGCGGCTTGACAGCCCTCATTTGCTCACGGATGAAGATATTCCGTTTTAGTTCGGGCCTTTGGCGTTTGAAGACGATGACTAAGATGGAGAGTTCCGAGGGTGCCAAGAAAACGGCCAATGCTCGCTGGAGGAGGTTTAAGAAACGTTAATTCTGTCCTCGCCGGCAACCTTGCGCCGACGGCACGCTCCAGTGAACCAAATCCCGTGTTCGACGGTCTATAGTTGACTTGTGCTTCGAATACCCACATTCAAACTCGTGAAAGCCAAATCTGTCGCATTCGGCAAGAAATATGCGATATCGGAGCAAGCCCTCCGGAAACTTTGCTCACGCTTTCCAAGGAATACGAATGCCTCGGAAGTCATGCTGAAGGCTCTCGTGCTGAATAAGCTCTACAGCACTCGCGTGAATGACAAGGACATCGAACCTCTGGCCCGCCATATCGCGGGCCTCAATATCGACGCGCTTCTCGATAAGGGGTCCTTCGACGCTGTCGATCTCATAGCTAATTGCCCCGACCTCGATAGAGAGTATTCTTTCGCCACCAAATTCTGCGCCCTGCATAATCCTGCTGCATATCCAATTTATGACGGTAACGCCGATGAATGTCTTTGGGCGTACAGAAGGCAGGACAGGTTTGCAAAATTCTTTCGGAAGGACCTCCGGGATTATCCAGTCTGGGTGAATACGGTCAGAGAGTTCCGTGCGCATTACAAGCTAACTCATGTCTCTTTCAGGCAACTCGACAAATTCCTGTGGAGTGAAGGGGCGAGGATTCTTGCAAGGTAGTCGGTAACTCGGCAAGAGCCTATGGAGAAAAAGGGGCTGGCGATGAAGAGTAGGTTCTACGGGCTCGGCCAGATGCTGCGTGCTCGTTCGAGGGAAGTGGCAGCACGTGCGGGTCGACCTTCTTGCGCAACGACTCGTAGCTTGATAATGCGAGCCAACCACGACCTCGGTTGCTCCTTTTGGGAGGCGCACCCAGAGGTACAGGGACGAAAGGAACTTGCTGAAAGTCGCCACCTTCAACATTAACAACATCAATGAGCGGCTCGACAACCTCCTGGCTTGGTTGGCGAAAGCTGAACCGGACGTGGTGAGTCTCCAAGAACTCAAGGCAGAGCAGGATGCCTTTTCCGATTCAGATGAGGGTGCCGGGTAGTCAAAAGTGAGATGCGGTCGGTGGAGAGTTTAGAGATTTCTCTAAGTCTTTCATTAACAGCATTAGGTGGAGATCGTTTACGGGTGACGTTTCAAATCCAAACTTTCTATAGAAATTCTTGGCTTCTTCGTCAATCGCGTGAACCAGAATTACCCTCGCTCCGATTTCATTTGCTGCGTTCAGTGATCGTGACAGTGCATCTTTGAGTAATGCTTTTCCCAGTCCTCTTCCCTGTTCACTCTTATCGATCGCTAGTCTTGCCAGCAAAATGGCTGGGATGGGGCGGGTTGGCTGACCTTTGGCCGCCCGTTTGCTTGCTTCATCTCTGTTAATGCTTGCGGCACAAAGAGAATAGTAGCCAACGACGGCATTCTCACGGTGAACGATGAACGTTCGAGCCGATTTTGCTTTTTGCGATTCCAGGGCGAAGCGTTTCAGCCAGCCGGAAAGAGATTCATGCTTTCCGCAGTCGAAGGCATTACAGATGTGATGCTCTGCTAGTGGCTCCACTGCGGAAAGCGTATGGTTTTTATCGTTCAAGGACCGACGGTTCAGACATCAATCGAGCCATGTTCTGTTTGAGAGTCGCTGGCCTATCGAGGGCTGTCACAAAAGCGTCCCACTGCTTCGGCGAAATCACAAAACGGTTTTGGTCAGCCAGACACCATTTCGGCTTTCTCTTGTGCACTCGACAAGACAAACTCTGTAAGATTCTGCCCGGTTGCACTTGCCCCTTTCTCCAAAAATGATTTCTGCTCTTTGCTTGTGCGCAGAGCGATACGATCAGTTCTTGCCGCTGTCGTTGCCATAGTGTTTACCCCTCAGCGTGCGCACAATGTATGTACGCCATGTCCATAGTGTACCCACGATGTACGCACATTGCAAGGGCTTTTTTGGCCTGTATGCTTGAGAAAACTGGACTCATAACTGTTGTAAACCGGGTGCTTATTCATTCGGACAGGGCGGCCGCCAGCAAAATGTTTGCGACGTCCCCGGGCCGTTCGACATGGCAGTCGTGGCCCGCGTTCAGCTCGACAACCTCCCAGCCTGAGGCGCGAGCTTTTTCGGCAAAGGGCGCGAAGAACTGCCTTGCCGGATATTCTTCCGCAACGCTGGAAACGAAAGTGGCCGGAATGCCGGCATTCCGCTTGACCGGAAGATGGAGAGGTTCCTCAAAGCAACGCAGACTAAAATCACACAGCCTTGCGCGTACAAAATCGCGTGCGTCGCCGGGCTTTAGTCCCCACAGATCAAGGTGTCCTTCTCCGCCCGGTAACCGCCAGCCGTCTCCATGATCTCGCGCCACGTTGCGAAAATAGGTGCCAAGTTCAGCCGGAAGAAGATCCAGTACGCTTTGCCCATCCTCCGGAATGAACGCATCCAGAAAAACCAATCGCCGCACCTGAGCCGGGTTTCGCTCAGCCACACCTCTGATGATCATGCCTGCATAACTGTGACCGACGAGGATCACTCGCTCCGGGGCCTGTGACAACTCGACCGAAACGTCCTCTACATGCTGCCGGAGCGTAATGTCGGGAGACAAGCGGCTTTCGTCGGTGCCAAGGCCGCTCAGGACAGGCCTTATCACTCGATGGCCGTGCTCTTCGAGTAAGGGCGCCAACAGATCCCAGGTACCGTTTGACTGCCATGCGCCGTGCACGAGGACAAACGTCGACATGGGAGAGAGTTTACTCGTTTGGGATGGTTGCATTGCGTCTTTTTCATTTCTTTCCTCCGGTAAAATAATGCGAGTCCGACCGCGAACTCGTTTGTTCTTTTGGGGGACACCTAGAAAGCACAGGGACAGAAAGGGACCCGCTGAAAGTCGCGACCTATCAACATTAACAACATCAATAAGCGGCTCGACAACCTCCTGGCTTGGTTAGCGAAAGCTGAACCGGACGTGGTGAGTCTCCAAGAGCTCAAGGCAGAGCAGGAAGCCTTTCCCGCGAATGCCCTTCGGACTCTCGGTTACGAAGCAGTCTGGCAAGGGGAGCGCTCCTGGAACGGCGTGGCCATTCTCGCGCGAAACCAGGTTCCCGTGGTGACTCGCACAAGTTTGCCGGGAAATTCAAGGGATCTCTGAAGATCAGCAAGCTCGCTACATTGAAGCGGCGGTTCAAGGAGTCCTGATCACTTCCATCTACCTCCCCAATGGGAATCCGCAGCCTGGGACCGAAATTCAATTACAAGTTGGCCTGGTTTGAGCGCCTCATTGCCCACGCCGCCGAACTCATGGCGAGCGGCGCACCCGTGGTGCTAGCCGGTGACTACAATGTCGTGCCGACACCGCAGGACATCTATCCGACTCGGTCGTTGGATAACAACGCGTTGATCCAACCCGAGAGCCGGCAGGCTTTTGCGCGTTTGCTGGCTCAAGGCTGGACTGACGCGCTGCGGAAGCTACATCCGGACGGGCCACTCTGGACATTCTGGGATTACAAATTTGAACGGTGGCAGAAGGACAAAGGCATGCGACTCGATCACTTTCTGCTCTCGCCGAATTTGTCAGATCGGCTAGTGGACGGCGGTGTTGACCGATGGGCGCGTGGACAGGAAAATGCGAGCGACCATGCCCCAACATGGATCATGCTTGATCTCTAGCACATGCAACAACCGCATGGGAAACCACGGGACGGCGATGATTGAAATCGATTTCTCTAATCCGTGAAGGGTGCCGCAGCAGAAAAGCTGAGGAATTTTGTCAATGTGATTGCCCCGGCGTTGCCCTGATGCCAAGACAGACTTTCGTCAACGGGGAGAGCTCGTACTTGATGCGGGTCAGGACACTTCAGCAATTGGGTGAGTGCGGAAATATACGATTTTGCGAGAAACTAACCAGAAGGGCTTCTCATTACCTATACCTATCGCAGCCTGGCGCTTGGAGCAACTATAATTGGCCCATTCGGTGCATCCATCATCGGGAGGAGTTCGCCTCAGACGTGAAATGGCCAATTACCAGTGCGCCGGACGAGCCCGTATTAGACGAGGCGATGTTCCAGCAACTATTGGCTGCCTGCTATGCGCTGCAAGAGCACGCCCGTCAGCGGCTGGAGAAAGAAGCTGGAACGATCGCCGAGCGTGCCGGGCCTATTCAAAGCCTTCAGGAACCCATCGAGACCGACGCCAATTCGGTGGCGTTGATGGAGCCGGTTCTTCCGGTGGCCCGAGCTTTGTCGGAACAAGCTGATCGCCTCCGATCGAATGGATTCACGATAAATCATTATCAGACTCTCCCCGACGGATCGATCACCGGAAAGGTCGGCCCGATTCAGGTTCTTCCGGACACTCGTGAGCACTTGGATTATCCCGTCTCGCCCATGGAGTCTTCGCCAGTGGCACAGTCCGGGGACGAGTCATCGGAGCCACGGAATCGTCCGCGGATAAGACCGGCGGTGGTGGCACTGATCGAGGAAATTAACGGACTCTTGAAAGCCAAAGAACGAACGGACTAAGGAGATCTGCCCGGATCATCCCTGCCCAAGATTTCTCCCGATCCCGAATGCAGAATTTTGGGAATTGACTCCGAAAAAATGGGTTGAATCGCACTCTAGTGCAAGGCGATGAGAGTAACGTCCTGACTTTTTGAATTGGTAATCCAAGCACGGCCCGCGGTGAACGTGATGGCGGTAGGAGCGGTTCCCGCCGGGTAAGTCGCTATAACCGTCCCGTCGAGCTGCATTCGCGTTACACAGTTCGCGCCGTCATTTGCAATCCAAATGTCAGTGCCGTCAAAGCTTATACCGTACGCTTTGACTCCCGCGTTGAAGGTTCCCAGGGTAGTGCCATCGCTCGGCCTGAGCTTGGTCACATTGCTGCTGCCATGATTTGCCACCCAAATGCTTTGGCCGTCAAAAGTGATGGCCAGCGGGCGTGTGCCAACGGCAAAGGTTCCAAGTAATGTTCCGTCGCTGGCGAGTAGCTCGCTCACAGTGTGGGTGATGAAATTTGCAACCCAGATGTTTGTTCCATCGAAAGTGATCCCATAAGGAAATGTACCAACCGAGAACGTTCCCAACACCACGCCATCACTGGCGCGCAGCTTGGTGACGTTGTTGCTTTTACCGTTTGCCACCCAGATGTTCGCGCCATCGTAGGTGAGTAAGTGAGGAGATTTGCCAACGGGAAAAGTTCCTAGAATCGCGCCGTCGCTGGCGCGAAGCTTCGTAAGATTGTCACTGAGTTGATTTGCGACCCAAATGCTTGAGCCGTCGAAGGCCAAGCCTTCCGGGCCTGAACCTACGGGAAAAGTTCCTAGAATCACGCCATCGCTCGGACGAATTTTGGTTACGGTATTGTCGTAATGGTTTGCGATCCAAACGTTGCTGCCGTCAAATATTATTCCCCATGGGCCGTTCCCGACGGCGATTGTCCCTGCCCACAGAGAAAGAGTGCCCCAAAGAACGCACAATGCAATGGCGGCGCGTCTGAACCGAGAATCAAAGAGACCTCGGAGTGAGATTGATCTGCGTTTCAACACTGGCCACACACCTTTCATGTGCTAGTGCGGAGTTACTTTAAATACGAGACCCCATCCCCCGGTGCCGCCATTTACGGCAGCGCCGTAGAGGTTGCCGTTGGGATCAAGAACCACACCTGTCTGCGGGTAGGAACCGCCTCCCTTACCTCCAAAGACGTGCTCCAGGTGAAAGCTACCGCTGGTTGTGTCCAGTGCGAAGACGAGACCATTTTGATCGCGGCCACCACCCTCAGTAGTGGTGCCATAAAGAATGCCAGCTGCGTCCAGAGCCAAGGTCGCTGAGGGACTCGCCCCTTCTGCTTTTCCGGTGAAAGTGCGAAGCACGCTGAACTTGCCTCTGTTATCGAGCATGAAGATCGTTCCTTCATCGTCGGCCCCGCCACCTTCATTGGCGGCTCCGTAAAGGTTACCTCTAGAGTCGAGAGCCAGACCTCCATTTGGATAGGCTCCGTCTGGTGTGCCCAGGAAATTGTGAAGCACAACTTCCCTGCTACTTAAATCGATGGTAAACACACTGCCAAGGTTGAATGCGCCGCCCTCAATGGTGGTTCCGTACAGCCTGCCAGCGTGATCGCGGACGACTCCGCCGTAGGGGTGCGCTCCATCCGGAAATCCGCGGAAGCTGTACAAGACAGTCTCTTTGCCGGTCGCGTCCACCTTGAAAACTGTGCCGTAGTCGAACGCACCGCCGCTGTTGGTAGTCCCGTAGAGATTGCCCTTGGCGTCTCGAATCAGCCCCGAATACGGATGAGCGCCGTCAAGTCCAGTGAACGTGTGAAGAATTGTTTCTTGCCAAAGACCATGCGATGTTCGCGGCGGAGCCAGCTTGAACACCACTCCTGCACTGGATTTCCCCTGTCCTCCCTGGGAAGTCGTTCCGTAAAGATTTCGGTGTTCATCGGCGACCAATGTCCCGATTGGATTTGCGCCATCCGGCCCGCGAGAACGCATGCAGGACGGTGAGGGCTCCGCGCGGAGAAAGTTTGAAGATCGTACCGCACGCGCAGTGCGAGTCGCCGCCCAGAAATGTGGTCCCGTAGACCGCATCCAGGAAGAGGCCAACTTGCGGATTGCGGCCATCCTTCTTGCCCTGAAAAGGATAGAGCACGGAGAAAGTCCCGGTGCTGCGGGATTGTGAAACATGTCTGGAATACGAGATGCCTTGCACCGCAGGGAAGATTGCCCGAGAACGTTTGACCCACCGGTAAGAAGATCTAAAATCAGCAGTGCGAATAAGGCAGGAGCACGCAATCGCCCTTTCCGAAAGAACAGTTCTCCTTCAGGCGCTTCTACAGGTCGATCAGCAGGCTCACAGAGTCTGCAACCTATCGAATTGCGGTCTTGCCACACACAGCACCAGAAAAAAACGGATTTCGGTCGTCCGATTCATCATTTACTTCCCCTGGGGTCGCTACCGGAAAAACAGAAGAGAATCAATCGTAAGTAAGAGCCTTGTTGCTGGCTACACCAGTCGCTCAAAGCGCTGGACTCAGTATTGCTACGCGGAGCATATCACTATTCGTGGAGCTGTCAAGCACTCAGTACGAGCCCCATCGCGGAAGAACCGACCAAGTATCTGGCGTCGCAAGCTCAAATCTGGTTGACCAGGTGTGCGTCTGCAAGGATTTTGGGCGTCGTGCATTGACTTAGCCCCGGAACGCGAAAACGTCAGAAACAATATTCTTCGGTGAAATTCGGGTCTTGCATGTACCCGCCTCACTTTTTGCTTTTGTGCGTCTGACCAGACGAAGGATGCGAAACAAGCAATAATGTGCCAGAAACAGTTCGTTCATTTTTTTTCCACGGAAAAGTAGAGGTAAATAGCAAGACCGACCGAGTTCGCTTGCTGATTCGGGTGCTTTCCCGTGTTGTTGTCATGCTGGTAGTAGGGATCGAACTCGACGTGCTTTCCAACAGGAACCAGCGAGCCGAAGTAAAGGGACGTGGTGCTCCATTTCTCGTACTGGCTCTCGTAAAAAGGTTCGACAGCGGCATAGGGTATTAGATGATAGGAGTGAATCGCGACAGTCCTTTCGAGCGTGAGCTTGTTGCGATAACGCCAGGAGAACTTGCCATCCTTCCAGTCGAGGTCTGCGCGGTTTCTGTCGGTGATCAGAAAATTGGCCTTCATGGGAAGGTGAAATGTTACAGATGTCACAAGGCGATTTCCAGGAGGCGCATTCGGGACTGTGATGTATCGATAGCCAATCTCGAGCACCATAGCTCTTGGCTTGGCGTCGTCGAGATCGAAGGTAGTGACCTTCTTAAGCTTTAGCAGAGGTTTGAGGTAGACCTGGATACTCGGTCCCAGCGTGGCTTGGCTCGGATCGCCGCCCTCTCGGTCGTCTTTTGCCTGGAAATAACTGCGAACCATCGAGTTAAGCGTAAGGTAGCTATGGACCTCCGGTAGGAATTGGACTGATTGCGCTCTCAACGAAACGCACGTGAAAAAAAGAAAAAACGCTACTTCCAGCCAACGCTTGAGATTTCGCGACTTACCTGCTTGGGTAGGTTGCTTGATTCGGAATGATGCGGATTCAAAGAATCGAGAGTAAAAAATAGGCACTACGAAGCGGACCATTTTGTTGACGCTCTCTCATAGCTGCTTTTCTCATTGGAGACTTCCTTTTCCAACTGCCAGTTCTGACAGTGTGCCGAGGGTCGCACTCGTGAAAAGCGAAACTGGTCGGATGGGGGAAATCATCCGAACCTTGGCGACACCGCAACAAGGTGTACAGCCGAATGCCGATGACATCGCCGAGGCCACAGTCAAGAAATTGCGCGGAACCAACAACGAAAGGCGGTTAGTGTAACCGCTCCTAACGCTTAGGTGGCTGAAAACCTGCATCCAGAAACGCCAGATGTCCGATTGATGCCCGATAGCTCTCACGATCCACACGGAGCGTTCTAGCCTTCGCCGGCTCACCTTCTAGGATTTGGACGTACTGTCGCGTTTGACAGTTACCTTACGGCGTCTGACTTGAGAACCTATCGCTGAATTCCACAGGACTTGTGTGGTCAGCCTTCGTAGGCTTAGCTGGTTCTATCTGAACAGAGGTCGCGCTAATGAGAGTAACGCAGGTGTTCAAGCACACTATTGCCATGTTAACCGTGGCTGCATTGGTCTGTTATGGTGCGCCTGTCGCGCTGGCTCAAAGCACGCAAACCGTAGACACTTGCATCGGCAAGCTCGAGTGTCGAGAAGGTACGCTGAAATCAAGTGCTGTCGCGAAAATCTCGAGGACATGGCGTCAACACGCTCAACTGGCGTAATTGCGATTACGCCGACAATCCGATTTTGTGAGAACGAATGTTTGCAGTTAGCTCGCGCTGAACGCATAAGAATGGAGGAGAGTATTTATGACCAGTAGAAGAATTGGTATTCCGGTGAGTCTCTTAGCAGTGTGCCTCTTGAGCATGGGATCGGCTGTTGCTGCCGACAAGATAAAAGGCAAGGGAGTGATCACCTTACGCTCGGGAAACACCCTGACCGTGGAAACTGACGACGACGCAGCTGTAAGTGTGACCGTCACGCCCGATACGAAAGTGCAACACCCGGTAGGGCTCGGTGCTCGGAAAAAGCAAGTGGGTCAAGAGGTCCTGATACCGGGACTCAAGCTGAAGTTCGAGGGAACGGGTGATTCTAGCCAGGTGACGGCCGAAACCATAACCTTCGATCGAGATGATCTCAGCCTAGCCAAAGTGATCCAGGCCGGTTTGAACCCCACCGCTCAACAGCAAGGCAGGAACATGGAGACCTACCAAGCCAATAAGAAGGCGACCGATGCAGAAATTGCCGCACACCAGCAGGATATTGAAGCGAACAAGCAGGAGATCGCCGCGAACCAGCAGGGCATCCAGGAGGTTGCGCAATCGACGACGAAGCGCTTCTCCGAACTCACTGACTGGGTTGTAAAGGGTGGTGCAACGGTGCACTTCGCTGTCGGTGATTCCGCTTTTTATCCTGAGGACAAGCAAGTAATCGCAGACCTGGCAAAACAGGCGCTTACCTACAAGGGGTATGTGATCGAAGTCAGGGGGTATGCCGACTCCACTGGGAACCTTGATGACAACCAAGAACTCAGCAAGTGGCGTGCGCAGTCCGTAGTCGCTTATTTGCTCCAAGAGTGTGACGTCCCGGTAAAGAACATTGTTGCCCCAGGCGCGATGAGCATAGCACACCCGTTAGCGTCTAACGAGACTGACGCTGGACGAGCCGAAAACCGCAGGGTCGAACTAAGGATCCTTGTCAACAAGGGCGTTGCTGGCGGCGAGTAGCCACGTTTCCTTGCAAGCAAAAGAGAGCGCGGATCCGCGTTTTTCTTTTGCTTGCATCCTCCAACCTCCCTTAGACTCAATGTCAATCGCCTGTAGAGCATGGGCGCGCTGGACGTCTGGTATCTGCATGCGTATCCTGGCCGTGACAACCCCCTCGCAAGAATCGACCCTAAGTCCAAGGCGATTTTCACCAAAACCGTTGGCAAAGCCCTGCGCACCGACAACCGCACACTGTTGCCCAAGGTGGCTGATCAGGACAGGGGAGGAAAGTGGAGTTTTCGCAACGATCCGCCGATTCTTTCTGTCGCCACCATTTCCGGCAGAAGAGCGGACAAAGGCCTAGTCTTCAGTAGCTTCTCTCACGATCCGCACGGAGCGTTCTAGCCTTCGCCGGCTCACCTTCTAGGATTTGGACGTACTGTCGCGTTTGACAGTTACCTTGCGGTGTCTGACTTGAGAACCTATCGCTGAATTCCACCGGACTTGTGTGGTCAGCCTTCGTTTGGCCTGGCTGCTTCTATCTAATATGAACAGAGGTCGCGCTGATGAGAGTAACGCAGGTGTTCAAGCACGCTATTGCGATGTTCATAGCCGTGGCTGTATTGGTCGGTTCAGGTGCGCCTGTCGCGGTGGCTCAAAGCACGCAAACTGTGGACACTAGCATCGGCAAGCTCGATTTCGAGCTCGGCGTGCCGACGCTGGCGACCGTCAACAACCTCTACGACCAGACGGACTACCAGCGCGCGTGCCAGCTTTATCTCTGGTCGTTCCCCATCGTCGCCTTCGCCAACTTGCAGGTCAATTTGGAAGGCACCACCGGCGCTCTCCCCGGTGACCTCACTATCTATCTGGGCAACGAGCAGAGTATCTTCCTCACGCCGAACGCTACCACTCCTTATATCGTCAGCTATCTGGACCTGGCCAGGCGTGGGCCGGTCGTAATGGAGATCCCAGCCGGTGCCATCGCTGGGTCAGCCATGGATTTCTGGCAACGTCCGCTCGCCGACCTCGGTGTCGCTGGCCCGGACCAGGGCAAGGGCGGCAAATACTTATTTGTCGGGCCGGGGCAAGCAACACCGGAGATGGAGGGAGCCTTCGTCGAGCGGTCGCCGACGTTTGGCGTGCCCTTGTTCTACCGCACGCTCGACCCCGACCAGACGAAAGGCGAGGCGTTGGCGAAGCGCATACGAACCTATTCCTGGGCTGCGCGCGACAATCCGCCCGCTACACGTTTTCTGAAGCCTGACCTGAGCACGTTAGCCAAATTCACAACTAGGCCGCGCGGGATGAAATACTGGGAGCAGCTCGCCGCGATCATCCAGCGCGAGCCGGTGGAGGACCGCGACCGTTTCTTCATGGCGATGCTCATGCCGCTGGGAATCGAGAGGGGAAAACCATTCCAACTTGATGCACGGCAGAGGAAAATCCTGACCGAAGGGGCATTTGTCGGCGAGGCGATGGCCAAGGCGCTTGCGTTCGACGCGCGAGTTCCGAGCGCGCTCTACCGTCCCGACGCAAACTGGAGTTACTCTTCCTGCTCCACCCCATGCAGGATTTGGCGAACTACAGGCAATTCGACGAGCGCGCCGGCTATTTCTACACAGGCCTGGGCGTGACCAAGGCCATGCTCAGCAAGACACCAGGCGTCGGGCAGCCATATCTCGGCAGCTTCCGCGATAAGGAGGGGCACGCCTTCGAGGGCGCGAAGAGCTACCATCTGCATGTGCCGCCGAATCCTCCCGCGAAGCAGTTCTGGTCGGTCAGATTTACGACGTGGACACTCGGTCAATCGTCCTGAACAAGGAGCAAATCGCCGTTCGGGGGTCCCGGGATGACCTCGCGAAAAACGCTGACGGTTCGGCGGACCTCTACTTCGCTCCGACCGCCCCGAAGGGTTTTGAGCGAAACTGGATTCAGACCGTGCCGGGCCGCGCGTGGTAACGGCTTTCCGCTTCTATGCGCCGTTGGAACCCTACCTCGAGAAGAGCTGGCCGTTGCCGGACATCGAGATAGTGAAGTGAACGCATGGAGACCGAAGGAGAAGCCACGGTCTATCCTCGACGGAACGTGGAAGATTCCAGCGCGTATATGAGCCAACTGAGAGCGCATCCAGGCGGGACGCAGTGAGGGCCCAAGCCGAGGGGTAGGTGGGGATTCCAACCGCATCCACTCGAAGCCGCTGGATCTTCGCGAAAATAAGTTCAATTTTGTGATTTTCAGCTTTACCGAGGATTGTGTGTTTTGCCGGAATAATCCATTTCCGGGTAGGAGGCAATATGGCAATAGCAAAGCTTGAACCACTTGCCGAAGTTCGATTTGGGGACAAAGATGGTCCCGTGGGAGCAGCGGCACGCTGAAGGCAAGGCGCTCCGCCGGGCCATACCGCGCGAGTCGCACGCCCACTGGAAGCCGCGCAAAGACCGACCGGATCCCCTGAAACTGCTGGCGGAGAGCAACAAAGGCCGGCAGAAGCATCTCATCCCGCTGCGGATGGGACGCATGGCTGCCTCGCCCTTCGCATTCCTACGGGGCTCAGCGTGCGTGATGGCTTCCGATCTCTCCACCTTACCGATCAGCGGGATTCCCGTGGTGATGGACGGCGACGCCCATATCAATAACTTCGGAATGTATGGCACGCCGCAGCGGGAAGTGGTTTTCGACCTGAACGATTTTGATGAGGCCACTATCGGTCCGTGGGAGTGGGATTTGAAGCGTTTGGTGGCCAGCGTGAACGTCGCGGGCCGTCAGAATGGCCTGAATCGTCGCGAGCGGGCGGCGGCAGTAAGGCGCGGCGTGGAAGGTTATCGACTTAATGTCAATCGCCTGCAGAGCATGGGCGTGCTGGACGTCTGGTATCTGCATGCGTATCCTGGGCGCGACAACCCCATCGTAAGATCGACCCTAAGTCCAAGGCGGTTTTCGCCAAGACCGTCGGCCAAAGCCCTGCGCACCGACAACCGCACACTGTTGCCCAAGGTGGCTGATCAGACAGCGGCAATGGAAAGTGGAGTTTCCGAAACGATCCGCCCATTCTTACCACCATCCCCGGTGCAACCAAAGAGCAAAGTGATCGAGGTGCTGAATCGTTATTCGCTCACCCTGTCAGCGGAGCGGCGCCTGATGCTCGGTCGCTATCATGTTGCACGATGTGGCACACCGTGTCGTCGGCGTCGGTTCGGTGGGCACCAGGGCATTCCTGGTACTGCTGTTCGGGGTGGGTGATGACGATCCCTTGTTCCTGCAAGTGAAGGAATCGGTGTCTCCCGCGGCTGCTCCATACCTTCCGCCTCTTCCGAGGAGTTCCGTCACCAAGGCAAACGCGTGGTGATAGGACAGCGTGCGCTGCAAGCTTCTTCCGACCCGATGCTGGGCTACACCGAGTGGGACGGACGAGATTACATGGTGCGGCAGATGAAGAACCTGAAAGCTTCGATTCCAGTGGAGTTTCTGACCGGTGCCTCTTCAACTTCTACGCGTGGGTATGCGGCGCAATCCTTGCCCGAGCCCATGGGCGGACGGGAGACCCGGCGCGCATTGCCGGCTACTGCGGCAACTCCACGGCTCTCGATGAGGCTTTGGCCGAGTGGGCCGAGAGTTACGGAGATCAGACGGAGGAGGACCATGCCAAGCTGCTGGCGTCCATCAAGCGAGGGAAACCAAAGCCGACATTCATTCGGATGATGGAAGCTAGGCGACCGATACATTCTTCGGGCGGCAAACCCCTCGCAAGGGTTCCGTGAGTGCTTGACGTTTTGGATATTCTTATCGACAGTCGCGCCAGGTTTGGAAGAGTCCATAACCGGTGAGACAAGAAGACTATCGTCTCGTCGCGGGCCGGATCAGCGGGGAACACGACGTAGCCGGCCATGCCCTTGAGGAGAAAGCTAAGATCGAGATGCGAACTCCTCGAGCAATCACCGTACCGGCGGTATTCATCGCCTGGAGGATGCGCATCGGTTTCGCAAGAGCCGCGACGTGGGTTGTTATGTGGGATTGCAGCCGGGACGGCGGAGCTCGGGGCAGAGCGAACCGCAGATGCACATCAGCAAGGAGGGTGATCCGTATCTGCGAACGCTGCTGGTGCAGGGTGCGCACCACATTCTGGGTCCGTTTGGAGCGGACAGCGATCTGCGGCGCTGGGGTTTGAAACTGGCGGAGCGTGGTGGGAAGAATGGGAAGAAGCGAGCGGTGATTGCGACGGCACGAAAGCTGGCAGTTTTGCTGCATCGGTTGTGGGTAAGCGGAGAAGCCTACGAACCGTGCAAGTCGGCTGTACTCAATAGCCTCGGATCATCTATTTTTGCGTACCTGTCCCTAGCGACAGTTGCTACGCACCCGGCATAGTGGTGGACTGCTGATAACGGTCGTCGTAGGTGAATCAGCTCCCAAAAAAGATCCTTATTTCAATTTACCCGCAGAGGCGACTACACGACGCCACGGCGGCCCTGCCAAATGAAAACGAGGTGACCTATGAACACGAATCCAGAAACCGTAAGACTACAAGATGCCCGCACGAACAAGATTCCATGGAGGAAATGGGGGCCCTACGTGAGCGAGAGGCAGTGGGGTACAGTGCGTGAGGACTACAGCCAGGACGGAAATGCATGGGATTACTTCAGCCACGACCAGGCTCGATCGCGCGCGTATCGCTGGGGCGAGGACGGACTGGCAGGGATCAGCGATGAGAAGCAGTTTCTGTGCTTCAGCGTTGCGCTTTGGAATGGCAGGGATCCGATTCTCAAGGAGCGCCTGTTCGGGCTCACAAATAGCGAAAGCAATCACGGCGAGGATGTTAAGGAGTATTACTTCTATCTCGACAGCACACCGACCCATTCGTACATGAAGTATCTGTACAAGTATCCGCAAGCGGCCTTTCCGTACGAAAACCTGGTTACCACTAGCAAAGCGGCGGAACCGACGCGAGATGGAATATGAGCTGCTGGACACAGGCGTATTTAACGGCGATCGTTATTTCGATGTATTTGTGGAGTATGCCAAGCAGACACCCGAGGACATGCTGATCCAAATCACCGTCGCCAATCGTGGGCCCGAGGCAGCAACGATTCACGTTTTGCCGACCCTCTGGTTCCGGAATACCTGGACGTGGCGGGCCGACACAGCCAAGCCGTCGCTTGAAGCAGATCAAGAGATAAAGTGGGTTCCCGCTGGTTGTCGCGTCCCAGGTCATCTTGGTGAACGGTATCTGTATTGTGAAGGAGATGCTCCCGCTCCTGTTCACGGAAAACGAAACGAACAACGAGCGTATTTTCGGCTCCGCGAACGCCGGCCGCTACGTCAAAGACGGGATTAATAACAATGTGGTGTATGGAGAAGAGGATGCGGTCAATCCCGGCCAGGTGGGGACAAAAGCCGCAGCGCACTATCGCATTCAAGTGGGCGGGGGCGAGACAGCGACGATCCGGCTCCGACTCAGCGATCTAGCGCCGAATGCAATGGAGGATCCATTCAAGAGCTTCGCGCAGACGATTGTATAGACTCGTCAGTGTGAGGCAGACGAGTTCTATGAAGCCATTACGCCGGAGCGAGTCAGCGAGGACGAGGCTCGGGTTATGCGGCAGGCGCTGGCTGGAATGCTGTGGAGCAAACAGTATTTCGGGTTTGACGTGGACAAATGGCTGGAAGAACATGGCGTGGACGTGATGAAGTCGGGCAGCCGGCAAATGCGCAATAGCGAGTGGTCGCACATGGTGAACGAAATGTCATCTCGATGCCGGACAAGTGGGAGTATCCGTGGTTTGCCGCCTGGGATTTGGCCTTCCATGCCATCGCGCTTTCCAGTGTGGATGTCGATTTCGCGAAGGAGCAATTGGATCTGATGTTGCAAGAGCTCTTTTTACATCCTACGGTCAGATACCCGCCTACGAATGGAACTTCAGCGATGTAAATCCGCCTGTCCATGCGTGGGCGACGATCTTCCTGTACCGGACCGAGCAAGCCCTCCGCGGAAAAGGAGACCTGGATTTCCTCAAGCGGTCGTTTGCGAAGCTGACTGCTGAACTTTAGCTGGTGGGTGAACCGCAAGGACCGCTTTGGCAAGAACTTGTTTGAAGGTGGTTTCCTTGGACTTGACAACATTGGGGTTTTCGATCGCAGCGCCTCCCTTCCCACCGGTGGATACCTTGAGCAAGCGGACGGCACGGCATGGATGGCCTTGTTTTGTCAGAATATGCTGGAGATCGCCATCGAGCTGGCGGCCCATGACAGCTTCTTCCAGGACATGGCCATCAAGTTTTCCGAACAGTTCCTTCGCATCGCGCAAGCCATGAATCAGACCGGACCCGATGGCATGTGGGACGAAGAAGATGGCTTTTACTACGACGTGCTCCGTCCTCCCGATGGCAGTGCAACACGGCTGAAGGTTCGTTCCATGGTGGGTTTATTGCCACTCTGCGCAACCTGCATGATCGAGCCTTGGCAACGCGAACGCGTGCCGCGGGTAATCGAGGCTTTAGGGGAACGCCTCCGGCGTCGGCCCGAACTCCTTAAGAGCATTCATCCGACTGGCCCCGGCCATCTTGGCTACGGCGACCGCGGGATTGCCGCGTTGGTGAATCCAGAGAGGCTGCGGCGTATTTTGTCGCGAATGCTCGACGAAAAGGAATTCCTCAGCCCTTATGGGATTCGCGCGCTCTCTCGCTACCACGACGAGCACCCCTACATTTTCAATGTAACCGGCCAAGAATACCGGGTGAACTATCTTCCCGCCGAATCGGATACCGGCATGTTTGGAGGGAACTCGAATTGGCGTGGGCCGGTGTGGATGCCCGTAAACGCGCTGCTCATCCGTGCCCTCCTGTCGTTCTACGGCTACTACGGCGATAATTTCAAGATCGAGTGTCCGACCGGTTCGGGCAACTTGATGAATCTATTTGAGGTGGCTCGCGAGATTTCTAATCGCCTGATCAAGATATTCCTCAGAGACAAACTGGCCGGCGTCCCGTCTACGGCGGTACAGAGAAATTCCAGACCGACGCTCACTGGAAGAATTACGTCCTGTTCTTCGAATATTTTCATGGAGACAACGGCGCTGGCCTGGGGGCTAGCCACCAGACTGGCTGGACCGGCGTCGTCGCTAAATTAATCGAACTCTTCGGTAGGCTTGACGGGTCTCAGTTCCTTGAAGCCGGCAGGAGGGGCGTGTTTACCAAGAACGAACCAGTCGTCGATAAGAAGATCGCTTAAAGCCGTTTGTACCCCCTGTGGACCGTGGGACTCGTCAGACGCTCTTCGCTCGGCAATGTCTCCTGAAAACGCGGCGGTCGCGCCCCCGCGAAAGCGGTTGGTTGTTTGGGCACGCATTGCGGAAGAGTCCATTGAAACTCGACACGTAACAACAGTGCTCCGCAGAATACGGACAAAACACGGACAAATCGAAAAGGGCGCCCCGTGATGGGCGCCCTAAATTATTGATGGCGTTGGTTGCGGGGGTAGGATTTGAACCTACGACCTTTGGGTTATGAGCCCAACGAGCTACCAGACTGCTCCACCCCGCTTTTTCATCATAGCAACCGGACCCGGCAGGGTCAAACTTGCGGCGCTAGTTTTTTAGTTTGGGACGCTCGCAGGCATCCACGATTTTTGTGGGATCGATGGCGGCGCTGTCGATTTGTTCCTCCATAATTTTGCCGTCTTTGCCGATTAGGAAATTTATGCGGCGGGCGGCTTTGTATTTGTCGAGGTAAACGCCGTATCGGCGCGTGGTTTCGCCTCCCCAATCACTTAGCAGGGGGAAAGTTACTCCAATTTGTTTGGCGAAGGCGTTGTTGGCGAAGGCACTATCCATGCTCACACCCAGGACCTGGGTGTCGGTAGCTTCCAGTTTTTGCAGATTCTTCTGGAAGTTTTTCATTTGCTCGGTTCAACCCCCGGTAAAGGCGAAGATGTAGAACGCCAGCACGACATTTTTCTTGCCGCGGTATTCGCTGAGCGTCACATCCTTCAGATCGTTGCCATCGAAGTATTGCAGCTTGAAGTCGGGGGCAACGTCCCCCACTTTGAGCGCCGGAGGCGGCATTGAGGGTTTGTTGTCGGCGGCATGCAGTGGGGTGATGAGAGATCCACCTACCAGCATCCACGCCGCAATTGCAGTGAGCGCGATTTTTCGCATTGGATTACTCCTTTCGGAGTTCTATTGTGTCAGCAAAGATTAGCTTCATTGGCAAGCCGGCTGCCGGATTTGAGAATTTTGCCCTCTTTCCAGTTCGGTGGCTCTTCGCGGGAAAAGGAAGTGTGTCCCCCGGATCGCATTGGGTACCCTTGCGGACAACACCGGTTTCTGGCCTCCGTGATGGGTGAAGATATCTTGGAATATGGCTAGTTGCGTCTCGACGTCAGTTTTTGGCATGCATGCTCTGCATACTCTTAACGATATTTTTTTTGAGGTAGTCGACCGCAACGATCGTGTGGTGATGATGCATCGCCAGGCGATCCAGTGGGTTTCTGTTTCTTCGATTGAATTCTACCAGCGGGTGGTTGGGGTTGCGCGCGGGTTACGTGCGGGCGGGATTCGCAAGGGGATCGGGTTGCCATTCTCAGCGAGAACCGGCTGGAGTGGACGGTTGCGGATTTTGCTTGTCTGCTGTCGGGGGCGGTGGTTGTCCCTGTCTATGCGACTTTGACCGAGGACCAAACCGCTTACATTTTGAAGGATTCCGGGGCGCGGCTCATCTTCGTCTCCAGCGAGAAGCAGTTGCTGAAGGTGAAAGCCATTCGCAGCCAGACTGCGGTTGAAACCATCGTGGTGATGGATGAAGTGAAGACGGCCGACGCCACGTCGATGCAGGGTCTGATGCTGGCGGGACCGAAAGAGCGCGACGAGAAATTTGATGCTGAGGCGCGTACCGCAAGGGCCGACGACCTGGCCACCATTATTTATACCTCGGGAACTACAGGCACGCCCAAGGGGGCGATGCTGACGCATGGCAATGTGGCTGCGAATCTTTCCTACTCACTTACGGGATTTGCGCTTGATAAAGGCGAGATCAGCGTTTCGTTTCTTCCGTTGTCGCATGTCACGGCGAGGCATCTGGATTTCGCGATGCTGTGGCGCGGAGTCACGCTGGCTTGTGTGTCCGTCATGGAACAGCTTCCGCAGGCGTTGATGGAGGTGAGGCCGACCATCTTTGTTGGCGTGCCACGGCTTTACGAGAAGATTCACGCGCAAGTCGATGCCAAGGCAAAAGGCTTTCCCAAGAAATGGATTTACCGTTGGGCGCTAGCGGTGGGGCGGGACCATCGAGCAGAGATCCTCGCGGGCAAAACGCCGACATCGACAGCGTGGAAGATCGCCAATGCGTTGGTTTATTCGAAGGTGCGCGCCGGCTTGGGAGGGCGAGCGGAAAGTTTTATTTCTGGAGGTGCTCCGCTGGGGCGTGAACTGGCGGAGTGGTATGCGGATATTGGGATTCGCATTTACGAGGGATATGGGTTGACGGAAACTTCTCCGGTAATTGCGTTGAACAATCCGCTGGCGCACAAAATTGGAACCGTCGGCAAGCCCTTGCCGAATCTTGAAGTACGGATTGCGGAGGACGGCGAAGTACTGGTGCGCGGGCCTTCGGTGTTCAAGGGTTATTGGAATCGTCCGCAGGAAACGCAGGAGGCCATTGTGGATGGATGGTTCAAGACGGGCGACATAGGGAACCTGGACGAGGGTGGATTTTTATCGATCACCGATCGCAAGAAAGACTTGATCAAGACTTCCGGCGGGAAGTTTATTGCTCCGCAGCCGCTGGAGAATTCTTTGAAGCACAATGCGCTGATTGCAGAAGCGGCGGTGTTGGGAGACAAGCGGAAATTCCCTGCAGTGCTGATCGCGCCGAATTTTCCGGTGCTGGAAGAGTGGGTGCGCACCAATCGAGATAGCCTTAACGTCGCGCCAGGAGTTAGTCGCGCATCCCGAGGTGCAGTACCTGTACGAAGGAATTGTTGCTGACTTAAACCGACGCCTGGCGCGCTTCGAACAGTTGAAGAGAGTCTTGCTAGTGGCAGAGGAATTCTCGGCGGAGAATGGGGCGCTCACGGCGAGCATGAAGTTGCGGCGGCGGGTGGTGGAGGAGCGGTATCGGCAGAAGATTGATGAGATGTATTCGGAGGCTGAGAACGCGGCGGTGGTTGGTACGCGGGAATAGTCGGGTCTTAGCAGGTCGGGGAAAGAGTCGGCTTCCTTTCGCAAAGAACGCACAATGGCCGGGTCGCTCGGGATCAGGAAATTGAGTTTGTCCCGTGCCTGCCACGGGACAAACTTCAAGATGACAGATGGAATCCGCCAGGTTTCGACGGTTAAGCGCGAAGGCTAGTCGTTTAGGACTTTCTCGGCTTTCTTGGCAGTCAGGTGTTCTTTTTTCAGGTTGCGGGCAATGTCACCCAGGGGAACTTCGGGCCGATTGCTGGCGAATTCCCACAAGGGGCGATCCCCGGTCGCAGAAGTGAAGCCGGAACTGGTCAGCAGGCTCTGTTCCTCGCCCATGGGGTGCTGTGAAGCGTGCATGGGATGGCTGGTAAGCTGAAGGATCTGAGGATCGGCGCTCAAACTCTGGCCACCGACCTGGGCAATGGCGCCAGTGGCGCAGAGAAAGCAAATCGCGAAAACAGCAGTTTTCATAGGGTTAAGACCTCCAACGGGGCGGGCTTTCAACCCGCTCAATCCCCAATTAAGCAAGCCCGGTACCAAACCTAAGTGGCCTCTCTGTTGAGGTTGGGGACGCAGGCCGGGGGAGAGCGCAATCTTTTTCACACTTGTGGCCCAGGGGTTGCCCTGAGGTTTATTACAATGAGGCTATGGCGGACACACTGATTATCGCAGGGCGGGAGTTCCGGTCCCGGTTGATTGTTGGAACGGGTAAATACAAGTCTTTTGCGGAGACGGCGCGGGCCCTGGAAGCCAGCGGGGCGGAGATGGTTACGGTAGCGGTGCGGCGGGTGAATCTGGACCGCAGTAAAGAGTCGCTTCTGGATTACATCGATACGCATAAATATTTTCTTTTACCGAATACGGCTGGCTGCTATACGGCGGATGAGGCGATTCGCGCGGCGCGGTTGGGCCGCGAAGTTGGCTTGTCGGACTGGGTGAAGCTGGAGGTGATTGGCGATCAGGCGACTTTGTATCCCGACATCCAGGCTACGCTGGAGGCGACGCGGGTTTTGGTGAAGGAAGGATTTACGGTGCTGCCTTATACATCGGACGACATCGTTTTCGCCAAACGGTTGTTGGACGCGGGAGCCAGCGCGATCATGCCTTTGGGCGCGCCGATTGGCAGCGGATTGGGGATACAGAATGCGGCGCACATTCGGATTCTGCGGGAAATGATCACAGGTGTCCCGCTGATTCTGGATGCCGGGGTGGGTACGGCTTCCGATGCGACGATCGCGATGGAGTTGGGAGTAGACGCAGTTTTGATGAATACCGGCATCGCCGGCGCGCAAGATGCGGTGTTGATGGCCGAGGCCATGAAACACGGCGTAATCGCGGGACGGCAGGCTTATCTGGCGGGACGGATGGCGCGGAAGCTTTATGCTACGGCGAGTTCCCCGATGGAGGGCGTGGTGCGGTAAGAGGGAAAGTTTTTTTCACCACAGAGACACAGAGTCACAGAGCAAAAAGAAGTTCTTGCGAGAATTCCCGGTTGCGACTCTGCCGCGACTTACGACTCGCTTGAAAAAAATAAGGGCGGCACGGGCCGCCCTCGGTTCAGCAGTAAATCCCAAAAATCAGAGCATCTTGATGCTGTCGACGTGGAAGGAATCGCCGCTGACTGTGCCGGTAGCTGCGACGTGATGACCTTCATGTCCCTTGAGTGCATCGGGATTATCGACGGTCAGCACTTTCTGGTCGCTGTCGGTCACGATGATGGTCTTGGCGCCCTTGGCCAGGCACTTGGTCATGCAGGCGGCGTGGCTGCCGTTGGCACCCTTGGCGCCGCATTGGGAGTCGCTGACGTATCCGTTGACCGTGGACTGGTCAGCGGCGGAAGCTACAGCAATCATGAAGAACAGAGCTGAAACAGAAAGACAACTCATCAATACTTTTTTCATGGTAAACCTCATTTAGCGGCAGAGCCGCAGATTTTTGCAACCAACCATGACGTGCACGGCGTTTCCGCTGCGGAAATGCAAGCCAGCAGCAAGGTGAGCTCATACCAGCCCCAGCCTTGCAATTTGCCAAAGGAATTTCTTGAACTATAACACAAACAAATTCAGCGGAAACGCTTATAAAGGTGACGGAATTCCCGCACTTTGGATAGCGCCAAATTGGAACTATTTGCGGGCGGCGTCGGTGTG
>CAVYSX010000002.1:0-68362 GCA_963771285.1 uncultured Acidobacteriota bacterium | reverse complement strand
TGGCGGCGGTAGGACTCGAACCTACGACCTACGGATTATGAGACCGTCGCTCTAACCACCTGAGCTACACCGCCACGGTGCAAAACACTTTTGAGGGAACGGAGTGGGATAAGCCTTGAAGTCCGGCTTGATCGGATTTCCCTGGGACCAACGACCGGGTCAAGTTCTTGGGTCCCGCTCTTCTGATTCTAAGAGGCTGCGAGAAATAGTGTCAAACTTCGCGGTGGTGAGCATGCAGGCCTCGGCGTCGTGCACGCAGCCAACTCCACCCTGCTTTCTGTTTACATTGTTGGGCGAGAAGCTAAAAGCTGATGCTCGCCGATGTTAAACTCTGTTCATGCTCGCCGAATACGCCGTGCGGGTGGAACAGTCCCGCGGACGCCGGTATCCCGAGCCGCAGCATCCCTACCGCAACGCCTTTCAACGTGACCGTGATCGCGTAATTCACTCGCGGGCGTTTCGCCGCCTGGAGGCCAAGACGCAGGTCTTTACCCGGCGTTACTCCGATCACTTTCGCAACCGGCTCACGCACACCATCGAAGTCTCACAGATTGCGCGCACGATCGCCGCTGCACTGGGATTGAATGTCGATCTGGTAGAGGCGCTCGCCCTGGTGCATGACGTAGGCCATCCTCCTTTTGGTCATGCGGGGGAAAAGGCGCTGGACGCGGCCATGCGCACGCACGGATATTTCTTCGATCACAATCTGCACGCCCTGCGCATGGTGGAGGACTTCGAGATGCGTTACGCCGCTTTTCGCGGGCTGAACCTTACGTTCGAAGTACGTGAAGGCATCATCAAACATTCCCACGATTACGACTGCAGCCGAATTTCCCGAGCTTTCCGAGTATCTACTCGATCGGCGGCCTCCACTCGAGGCCCAACTGATCGATGTTGCCGATGAAATCGCATACAGCACAGCCGACCTCGACGACGGATATGAGGCGCACTTACTGACCCTCGAGGAAATCCGCGGCGGAATTCCCGTGTTTGAACATTTCTATCGTGAGGTCGAACGTATTTATCCCGAAGCGATCGATAAGCTGAAGTTCAATGAGACGCTCAAGCGCGTGCTCGATCGCTGGGCTGGCGATCTCATCCACAGCACCGAAAAACAAATCCGGGACGCGGGCGTAAAAACTCTAGAAGCTGTGCGCTCCTATCCGCGGCGGTTGGTGGCGCTGAGTCCGGAGATTGAAGAGGAGCGCCGCGGCGCCAAGGAATTTCTCTACAAGAACCTTTATTTCAGCGCGGCGCTCGATCCGGAAAAGAAAGATGCCGAGCAAGTCATCAGCGATCTATTTGAGTTTTGGATGAAGCGCCCGGAGAAGCTACCTCCGGGCTACCAGGACAAAGCTACGCAAGAGCCGCTGCCGCGGGTGATTTGCGACTACATCGCCGGCATGACGGACAACTACATCCATGAGCAACATGAGAAATATGGACTCTAGGACTTTCCTGTGATTTCTGTGTACTCCGTGGTCGTAAAAATCCACATGTTAACCACAGGGCTACACAGAAGGCGCTACTTTTCAGCAGCCATCTCCGTGAGCACATCGAACAGCACGCGGTAGCCGCGTTTCACTTCCGCGACGCGGATGCGTTCGTTGTCTCCGTGTTCGGTAGCTCCCTCTTCTTCGGTATAAACATACGGAGTAAATCCATAGCAGATGATTCCCAGCGTCCGGTAGCGCTGGTTTTCGGTGTAGCCACTGTCGAGGCGCGGCACCACCGGCGTGCCGGGAAAGTAGCGCGCGGATATTTTCTGGATGGCGCTGAACAGCACGGTGTTGGAAGGCGACTCATTGGCCACACGGAAGGCGGCATCCAGTGGCGCGACGGTTACGTTCGGATCGTCAACCACTCGCCGGATGGATTCAATGAATGCCGCGGGATCCTCGCCCGGCAGCAGCCGCACATCGAGGTTGGCCCAGGCTTCCGAGGGAATGACGTTGGTTTGCTCCGATCCGCCGAGCATGGTCAGCGAAATCGTGTCGCGCAACAGATAATTTAGCGACTCGTCTTTTTCGACTTCCTGTTGAAAAGTTTTGTCCTGCAAGGCTTGCCGGATATTGCGGAATTTTTCCGCTCGCTCGGGCGTTTCATATGGGGCCATGGTCCGCAGAAAAGCCTCAGCCACGGGCAAAACTTTGAACGGTGTGCGATATTCCAGCACCCGGTTCAACGCTCGCACCAGCCGGTTGGGCGCGGAGTCCGCGATGGGCAGCGACCCGTGCCCGGCACGCCCGTGCGCCACCAGATGCAACCAGCAGGTTGACTTCTCGCCCACGTCCACACCGATGTACTTCACGTGACCGGCGGAATCGAACAAATTCTCGCCGCCTTCGTTGATCAGGAACTCGGGATTTCCCAACAACTCACGCTGGTGCGCGATGAACCAATCGGTTCCGCTGTCGTCCACTTCTTCATCCGCGACCGCCAGAAAAATCACGTCGCGATCCAGTTTGATCTTTTCCCGCTTTAACATGACCATGACCATGAATTGCGCCAGGCCCTCGTTCTTCATGTCCTGAGCGCCACGGCCGTAGATGGCGCCATCCACAATTTCCCCACTGAACGGCGGGACCTTCCAATGTGAGGCGTCGCTGGTTACGACATCCATGTGGTTCAGCAGAACGATGGGAGGTTTCGCAACCGCGGTGGTGTGGGGAATTCGCGCCCACAGATCGGCCCGCCCCGGCGCATACTCAAACACCCGGTTTTCGATCTGTTCATGGTCGAGAATTTTCTTGAAGAAGCCTGCCGCGCGAGCCTCGTTGCCCGGAGGGTTCGTGGTATCGACTCGCAGATATTCCTGCAGCCACTTGACGGCGAGGCTGGCATACTCCTGCTGACGTTCCTGAGAAATACCATCCGAGGTGAGCCCTTGTTTTTCGGCCGGAGATTGCGACCACCCCAATGCAGTAATCACGAACAAAATCGAAATAATGATGCAACTGCTCCCACCCCTGTTGGACATTCGCTCTCCTGAACCCCGGGTTCGTTACCCACGAACTTTTTATACCAGCTTCGCCAAAATTACCCTGAGAATGAGCTTTTGTTTCCCAGACCGTTTACGGCGCGATTACAATCTTGTTGCAAGCCAAGGGGTTAACCCCCTGGCAGTTTGGCAACTGACCTGTTATAGATAGTGCGGGTGCAGGAGTCAACGCGCACCCAGGTATTTAGCCGTTTGGCCCCACGTTGCGTCAGCGTGGGCCGGCATGCTCGAAAAAGCTTGCTCTTAATCAGCCCGTTTAGGGGACGCGATCAAAAATCACGAAGCACGCCCGTAATGGCGTGCGGGAGCGGAGCCCCAAATGCTCCCCACTCGGAGGAATTTCCAAGATGAAGAAACATGTGATCTTAGCGTTACTCGTAGCGGGCCTGCTGGCACTGCCCACATTTGCGCAGGACGCGAGTTCAACCACCCAAACTCCTGCTGCCACGACCCAGAGCACCACCGCACCGGCCACGACGGACCAAACTGCGACGGTTGGAGCTACCGGCAAACAGCCTTTGCAGGCTGAAACTCACGAAGGCTTCTGGGGCAAAGTAAATCCTTTCGCCCGCAAGAAATATGTACAGCGCCAGACTCAGCCCATCCGCGACCGCGTCAATGAACTCGATGAGCTTACCGCCGGCAACACCCGGCAGATTAAAGACGTAGATTCGCGCGCGCAAGCGGGAATCCAGTTAGCTTCGTCCAAGGCTTCGGAAGCCGATCAGCATGCCATCGACGCCGGCAACAAGGCGCAAATGGCGCAGCAGACTGCGACCCAAGCCAACACTCGTCTCAGCACCGTCGAGACTGTAGTCGGCAACATCGATCAATATAAGGCCGCTACCCAAACGGAGATCCGTTTCCGTCCCGGTCAGAGCGCGCTGAGCGAGAACGCCAAGACGGCGCTGGATGAAATGGCCACTCCGCTGAAGAGTCAGCGTGGCTACATCATCGAAGTGCAGGGCTTCTCTTCTGGTCGCGGTCAGGCCGCAATTGCTACCTCGCAGAAGATGGCGGACTCGGTCGTGCGCTACCTCGTGCTCAATCATGAAATTCCGGTGTATCGGATTTACGTGGTAGGCATGGGCAACGCTCCGGCTCCGGGAGCCACCGAGGAACAGGCCAAGACCAAGCGCACCAGCGGTGGTCGCGTGGAAATCAGCCTGTTGAAGAATGACCTGGAACAGCTGGCCTCCACCGATCAGGCGCCGGCAAAGTAAGTTACGTCGAACGGGAACCCCACCCGGACGCCCTCCCCCATCGCGTTCGCACAGCGCGGCCCACGGCTCAAACGCCGTGGGTGCGGGTGGGGACGGTTCAAGTCCTCATAAATTTCCTCTCGGAAACAACCACACCGGCTCTCCTTCTCGCCGCAATGTTACGATGCCACTCAGTCGGCTGCGCCGGCTTTCATCCCCCATGTCTGACTTCTGCGACGTCGCGCTTTCAGTTCCGCTCGACACCGCCTTCACCTACCGCATTCCCGAGGGAATGCAGCCGGTAGTCGGTGGGCGCGTCCTGGTGCCCTTTCGCCAGCAGCGCATGTCGGGTGTGGTGGTTGCGCTGCACGACCGAGCACCTAAAGTTCAGGCGAAAAACATTTTCAGCGTGCTCGACACAACACCCGTATTGGATCCGCAACTGGTGAAGCTGGCCACCTGGATAGCGAACTATTATCTGGCGCCGCTCGGTGAAGTGTTTCGCACCATGCTCCCGCTCGGCGCGGAGTTCAAGCGTGTGATCAGCTATCGCATGGCGGATGCGGGGCACATGGCGCTGCATCTCGCGAGTACGTCGGGTTCGTCGGCGCGTTCCCGCAAAACGCCCGCGGACCAGGCGGCGGAATTTCGTGTGCTCGAATATTTGATGGAGCGCGAAGGCGTGCGCGAGCCCAGTTTGCGCGCCGCCACGCGCGTCTCGAAAGCAATCTTGGCGGGCATGGTGCGCAAGAAGTGGATTGCGCGCGAAGATGTCTCGGATGTGCGCGATGCCGCCCGCGTGATCAAGGATCGCGCTGCTGAAAAGCGCGGAAGGCAAACTCAATGCCAATCAGCAATCGTTAGTCGACACGCTCGCGGCGGCGGGAGGAAAACTTGCAGTCGAGACGTTGCAGGCGCTCGATGTTCCTCGCTCCACCCTGGCGGCGCTGGTCAAGCGCGGGCTAATCGAGATCATGGAAGAGCCGGCGGAGTTCGCCATGTCAGGCATGAAAGCCCGGCCGTCGCCGCTGAATTTTCAGTTCAATGCTGCGCAGCAGGATGCGCTCCAACGCATTCAGGACAGTGCGAACGCCCGCGAATTCTCCGGCCTGTTGCTACACGGCGTCACCGGCTCCGGCAAGACGGCAGTTTATTTGGCGGCCATGCGTTCCGTGCTTGGAGGCAGGACGCTCGGCGATTCTTCTGGTTCCGGAAATTGGGCTTACTCCCGCGGTGGCGGCCGATTTGCATCAAGTGTTCGGAGATGAAGTCGCCATCCTGCATTCTGCGCTCTCGGATCAGGAGCGGGCCGAGCAGTGGCATCGCATAAAACGCGGCGAGGCTCGCATGGTCGTCGGAACGCGTTCGGCTGTCTTTGCTCCCGTCGCGGATTTGGCTTTGATGATCGTAGACGAAGAGCAGGATTCGTCTTATAAGCAGGAGGAGACGCCGCGTTATCACGCGCGCGATGTAGCAGTGATGCGGGCCAAGATGGCGAACGCCGTCGTGGTGCTGGGCTCGGCGACGCCTTCGCTGGAATCTTATTTCAATGCGAAAAAGCACAAGTACGCGCTGCTCGAGTTGCCGGACCGCGTGGAGCAGCGGCCTTTGCCGAAAGTTGAAATCGTGGACATGCGGCTGGAGTTTCAGGAAACCGGGCGCGAGCAGGTCATTTCGCGAAAGCTGGCGGAAGAAATCAGCCAACGGCTGCAGCGCAAAGAGCAGGTCATGGTTCTGCTCAATCGTCGCGGATATTCTCCGGTGGCGTTGTGTCGGGCATGCGGCAAGACGATGGAATGCCGGAATTGCGCGATTGCGATGACCCACCACAAGCAGTCGCATCGCATGGTGTGCCACTACTGCGGGTTCATGGCTCCGGTACCTAAAGTCTGCGGAGAGTGCGGCAGCGAGTACGTTTATTTTCTGGGAACCGGTTCGGAGAAGCTGGAAGAGTTGTTGCACGGAATGTTTCCGCAAGCGCGCATCGCGCGCCTGGATCGCGACACGGTGAAAGGCCGCGACGATTTTGAGCGCGCGCTCAATGCGCTGAATGCCGGCGAGATGGATCTGCTGGTCGGCACCCAGATGATCGCCAAAGGCCACGACATTCACGGGGTAACGCTGGTCGGGGTGGTGGGCGCCGATTCCGCTTTGGGGTTTCCGGATTTTCGTGCGGCGGAACGTACATTTCAGTTGCTGACCCAGGTTGCGGGCCGCGCCGGGCGCGGGCAAACTCCAGGCACCGTCGTGTTGCAAACTTATTTTCAGGACCACTATGCAGTGCAGTACGCGGCGCGGCACGACTTCACCGGATTCTATGAGAAAGAATTGCGCTTCCGCAGTTGGATGCACTATCCGCCGTACAGCGCGCTCGCCAACGTCGTGGTGCGCAGCGAAAAGCTGGACGAAGCGCTGCAATGGTCCGGCGCACTGGGAAAATGGTTCGAGAAAACGCGGCACGAAGGCATTCGCGTCTTAGGCCCGGCCGCCGCACCGATCGTCCGCTTGAAGCGGGACTATCGCTATCATTTTGTGCTGAAGGCAGCCAGCCGCGAGAAACTGAATGCACTCCTGAGATCGATGCTCGTCCATGCCGAACAAGAGAAGATCCCGCGCACCCAGGTCATCGTGGATGTGGATGCGATTTGGTTGATGTAAGCAAAAACCGCACTTAGCAGTTAGCTCTTAGTTGTTAGTCTTTGGCTCCGGATCCAGAATCGGTGGGCTGTGGCGAAGCCTAACTCCCTTGGCAGATGAGGGCACCTGCCTCCGCGCAGAGAGTGCGGGACGAGTTGTGTCATGACAACCGTTTGATTCCGGGGAAGCCGTCGAAACCGGAGTCGAAGGTCAAGATTTGCTCGATATCGTGTTGTTCCATGACGGCTGCGTGGACGGCGTCGCGGGCCGACATGTTGCGGCGGCCCAAGACAATTTCTTTGGCGCGGTCTACGGTGGCACGATCGACGGGGAGTACCTGGTCAATGACGCCAAGGATCGCGTCGAAGGCAGGTTGGATGGCGTCGCGGCGGTTGATGGCGACATAGCGGTGGAGGATCTCCTGTAGCACCTCGGCGTCGGTCACCAGGCGCTGGCGATCGCTGACCAGTTTCTCGAGTAATCGTTGCGCGTCGCTCTTGTGCCGATGCGGCGCGCCGATCAGGTACATGGGAATGTTCGAATCGACCAGGATCACGGCTGCATGCCGGTTCCGTATCCTCGCTCGATTTCAGCCAGCATAGCGTCGATATCCGCTGTTGGATAGTCGTGCTGAGCCGCAGCTCGGATGCTTTCCAGTTTCTTGGCAGCGGCTCCCAGAGGTTCGCGGTTTCGGGCCATGTGCAGGGCTTGCCGCACCCACTCGGCCAGCGACATGCGGCGGGCGCGGGCCATTTTGTGGATTTCGCGGTATTCAGGGTCCTGAAGAATTACCTGCAGCCGTTTAGCCATGCTAAGAGTCTAGCTGACTCATCATGATGAGTCAAGCCTGAGCGGGAGCGGCGAGGTTACTCATAGGCCAGCGCATCAATCGGGTCTTTCTGCGCGGCCTTCAGCGCCGGGTATACCGCTCCTGCCAGCGCTCCTGCCAACGCAATCAATGTGGCGCGCAGGATCCATCCTGCGGTGACTTCGACTCTCACCAGTGGCATGCGGTAGGCGATGCCCATCTCGGCGATCAGGCTGAACGCAATTCCCAGTAAGATTCCCGCTACCGCCAGCAGAGCCGTCTCCCGCAAAATCACATTCACGATGTAGAACTTCGACGCGCCCATTGACTTCAGAATGCCAATCTCGCGGGTCCGTTCCATGACGGCGGTGTACATCGCCTGGAAAATCACGATCAGTCCAATGGTCACGGAAACCCCAATTACCACGTCGATAAAACTCCCCAGATAGGGATAGCTGGTCGGCGTCATCAGCGAAAGATATTCGCGCATGGAGCGCACGTTGTAGCTCTGCATGCCGGGAACATTCTTGATCTCGTCGACCACAGCCGGTGCGTTGTTGGCATCATCGAGCTTCAAATAAAATGCCGACGCCTTGCCCTGCGCGCCAATCAAGCCTTGCAGCGTGCTCATGGGCAAAAATTTCCGCGCCCCCCGACCGTGCTCCACAATGCCTGCAATGCGAAAACTGTTATTGAGCAGTTCAATCGTGTCGCCAACTTTGACCTGCTTCGACTTGGCAAAAACATCGTCGACCAGCACATCGTTCGGCCCGCGAAAGGGGCCGCCCGACAAATAGTGGAAAGGCCCACCCAACTCTTCGAAGCTCTTCAGATCAATTCCGTAAATAATTTCCAGCGTGCCCGCGGTGGAAAACTGCATGACCACCGGCGCCGCACTCACCACATGCGGCAGCTTGGCCAGGATGTCCGCAATCTTCACCGACAAGGGCGCACCCGAAACGCCTGCGATCACAGTAGAGCCCGGAGGCATCACCACAACGTCTGCGCCCATGCCCGCCTGCCGCGCCCGGCCATCGTTGAGGATGCCCAACGACAATCCCACGATCAGCAAAATCAGAGTCACTTCCAGCGCGATGGCTACCACACTAATCAGCGACCGCAGTGGCCGGTGCAGCAGGTTCGCGACAATCATTTTGTTCATAGGAAGTCCTTAATTGCGTCGGTCGTCCGTCGTTGAGCCCGGAAGCGTGAGGCCTGCCTGCTTCACTTTTTTCCCGCCGGAGGCGCGTCGTTGCCGTTCTGATCCAGATGTACGACTTCAGCTCCCGCCGGTTGGTCCAAAACGAATTTGTCCTCGCCTAAAGTCTGATTCAAGTCCAGCTTCACAATATTCAAAGTTATGTCGTACTCCTCTTGCGGTCGCGCAATCTCGATTTGCCAGGGAAACTGGACTCCGTTGTCTTCCTTGTATTTCTCGTAGGCGGCGTTGGTCGCGACGTTCCCGTCAGCGTCGTACAACAGTTGACGATGCGGCAGCAGATCCAGACGGCTGAATATCACTTTGCGAGAAAGCACCCAGCCCGCATCACTCTTGCGGATGACATCGATCACATACTGCGCCCGTGCCGCCTTATGATTTTTAGGATCGCTGGCTAAGTCGGTATCGTTTTCCAGCACCGCAATTTCGTTCTGAGGATCGATGGGCCGCAGCAGCAAGGCGTCATAAAGATGTTGCGGACGCAGATTCTCCAAAGGTTGCGCCGGATTGCGGCTAACCACATCGTTCCTTCCGACCACGAAGCGGTTCTTTGGTGGAATCCAGAGCTTGAAATTCTGCCCGTCGCTCACCATATCGAATGCCCGGTTGCGAACGATCGGCAGCAATCCAATCATGCGCAGCATCGACGGCTTGCGTGCCAGCACATATCCGCGAATCTCCTGGTAGTCGGTAACTTTTCCCTTCTTCACTCCGCCTACAGTCGTATCGATGTCGACGGTGGCTTCGAGCGATTGGACCTTGGCAGCTTGCGCATTCAAATACTCGATAAGCTGGGCGGCCGTCGCCGTCTTCACCTCCGCCGGCTTGACCACAGTGACAACCTTGCGCGAGCGAAACAAGCATCCGCTCAGTGGCCACACCGCCAGGACCACCAGTACCATCCGATATCGCACGAATGAAGACATGAGACGGAAAAACTCCGCTGCAAAAAGATTGCTTCGAGTATAAGCGAACCTGCCGTGTGGCGCGGCGCCCGTCCGCTATTCTTACGCTGGATAAAATCCGTCGCCTCGACAGGAGCGAAAATGAAATCTAGAGACTTCGCGTTCTCTCGATCCGACATGCACCCGACTTATAATTCAAGCGTGCCCGCATCGTCAGACAATGAGAACCGATCCGACCCGCGCCAAGGCCGAACCCTTGGCCTGGACGTGGGCTCGAAACGAATCGGTCTCGCTGTGTCCGACCTGCTCGGCATCACCGCGCAGGGAATCGAAACCCTTCATCGCCAGAACAAGCGCCTAGACTTCGCGCAACTGGAAGATGTGATTCGCAAATACGAAGTCATCGAGATGGTCGTCGGCTACCCTTTGCGAATGAGCGGAGCCGAAGGCATTCAGTCCGAGAAGATGCAGCGCTTCGCCGAAGAGCTCCGGCAACGCTTCCAGTTGCCAGTCCATCTCTGGGACGAGCGCCTCAGCTCGGCCCAAGCCAATCGCCTGCTTCGCGAAACTGAAATGTCCATCAAGCGCCGCGGCCAGGTCGTAGACCAAATGGCAGCGGTGCTGATTCTGCAAAGCTGGATGGATGCAAAAGGCTCCTAGCAGCGTGACCGAATGTTCCACGTGGAACACTTTATTCGTCGTTTGTTCGCCTCTATATGCGTAACTATTGACGCACGACCAATGGCCGGGCCCAGCCGAGGCAGACTCATCTAAAATGTTGACTGTGCGCTTTTTCGTCATCTTCGTTCTGATCGCCGGACTGGCTGCAGGGGGATGGCTCTTCTGGGGATTGAAGCAGCCGGTTACGCCTGCGGCGCAGACATTCGTATTGCTACACCCGGGATATTCGACGCGGCGCATTGCGACGGAGCTGCAATCGGCGGGGGTGATTCGCAGCGCCGACGCTTTTGTGTTCTGGCATTATCTGCATCGCAAGCGTTCGCTGAAGGCGGGCGAGTATCTCTTCGACAAAACTGCAACCGCGATGGAAGTGCACCGACGACTGGTGCGCGGCGATGTGTACTTTCATACCGTCGTGATTCCGGAAGGCTACAACATGTTTGACATCGCGCAGGCCGTTCAGGCGGCAGGCCTGGGGTCGAGCGACGATTTCCTGAAAGCTGCCACTTCGAACACCGCGCTGGTTGCCGATTTTGCTCCTCAAGCCAAGACGCTGGAAGGCTTTCTTTTTCCCGACACCTACGAATTCACTCGCATGCAAACCATGGATGAAATGGTGGCAGCGATGGTGAAACAGTTTCGTCAGGTGGCGCATGAGATCGGATTGTCATCGGGTGCGCAACTGGTGAATGCGGAAACAAATGGTCAGCCGGCGACCGACGTGCAGCAAGTGGTGACGCTCGCATCCATTATTGAGAAAGAAACCGCAGCGCCGGAAGAGCGGCCCCTGGTGGCCAGCGTCTACTACAACCGGCTGGCACAACGTACCGCGTTGCAGGCCGATCCCAGCGTGATCTACGCCGAACTCTTGCAGGGAAGTTATACCGGCGCTTTGCACCATGCCGATATGCAATTCAACTCGAACTACAACACCTACACCAACCGCGGCCTTCCGCCGGGACCGATTGCGAATCCCGGAAAAACTTCCCTGGAAGCGGCGATGCATCCGGCCAGCACCGATTATCTTTACTTCGTGAGTAATGGCAATGGGCATCATCGTTTCGCGCATAGTTTGGAAGAGCACAATCGGAATGTAGCGGCTTATCGGCGGGCAATGGCTGGGAAGTAAACGGTCGTCATTCAGATCTTCTCGCCCAGGAAGCCGCGGCCCACAATGAAAAATTCGGGTTGATCGCCGGCAAAGCGTCTATCTCCGCAGCCGTTTTCGGAATAAAGCTCTCGTCGATTCCTCTTTTCCGCACGTGTTGAGTAGGCGTAAAGTGTGGGCAACGATTGTTGCAGGACTGACATGGCGCCACTGCCCTTTCAAGGAACCGCGCGGGCACTCTCCACCGAGGGTCTGCATGCGGCGAGCGAAAAGTTGGGGGTTTTTGCTCCCGAAATCTGGACGCTGTTAGCAGTCGAAACTTCCGGTTGCGGCTTCCTGGCGGACCGGCGTCCCTGCATTCTTTTTGAGCGGCATTATTTCCATCGTTTGACCCAGGGCAAATACGACGACGGCGATATCAGCGATTCCAAGCCGGGCGGATACGGCGCCGGCGGGGCGCATCAGTATGACCGGCTGGCGCGAGCCATCGCTAAAAATCGGCTGGCTGCATTGCGGAGCGCTTCGTGGGGCATTGGTCAAATCATGGGCGACAAATTCGCGCTAGCTGGATTTGCCGATGTGGAAACCATGGTCGCAGCCATGTCGCAGTCGGAAGATCAGCAGCTCGCCGCCGTGGGAAATTTTCTGATCGGTTCGCGCTTGAATGTCCCGTTGCAGGCGCACGATTGGGCTTCATTCGCCCGCGGATACAACGGTGTGAACTATGCGCGCAACCGTTACGACATTCGCTTGAATGGAGAGTTTCTGAAGTGCTCCGCCGGAGTGCTTCCGGACTTGAACATAAGGGCCGCGCAGTTGTATCTGACCTATCTTGGATTTCATCCGGGACAAATTGATGGCATCGCGGCGAAGCGCACACTGGCGGCGCTGGCGGAATTTCAAGCGCGGGCTGGAGTGCCGTTGACTGCAACGGTCAACGCGGTCGCCATGGCGCAGTTGAATGCTGCGTTGGCGTAGAGAAAGCGACTTCGGGCACTCTCGGCAAAGCTTTAACCACAGGGGGCACAGAGGTCACAGGGGATTTCTGGCGACGCTGCGCTATCGCGGATCTGAGCTCATCCCTTCTGAGCTAATGCTTGCGCGCAGGGTTGGAAATCGTGTTTGCTGCCCCATCGCATATAATCGTTTTGTAGGCAGCCGGACCGGACGGTCGCTCTCGTCGCTTTCGGGCGGTGGGGGAGGAAAGTCCGAACTCCGCAGAGCAGTGTGCCGGATAACGTCCGGGAGGCCGGGTTCAAGCCCGGTCGACGGCCAGTGCCACAGAAAACATACCGCCTCAGCGGCAACGCCGGGGTAAGGGTGAAAAGGTGCGGTAAGAGCGCACCGCCGCGGCAGTAATGCAGCGGGCAGGGCAAACCCCACACGGAGCAAGACCAAATAGGGAGGGAGAGCGAGGCTTCGGTTTCGCGAACGTGCCGGCTCGGCGCGTCACAACCTCCGGGTAGGTCGCTTGAGCCCCGCAGTAATGCGTGGCCCAGAGGAATGACCGTCCTGCGGGAGCAATCCCGCAGACAGAATTCGGCTTACAGGTCCGGCTGCCACAGATATTAGAATAGCCATCGAACTCCATCCGCTTTTACGGCGACACCTCGAAAACCGTGCCGTTACTCTCGATGCCGCCCTCTTGGGTCGTTCCATAGATGCTTCCGGAGGTGTTTAAGATTAGTTTCGCAGCGGAAGTGGCCGGAAGAAGGATCGTCGACGGCGGCGGGTTGGGAATTCCGGCCCAAGGGCTGGGCTTAGCCGTCGTGCACGTCATGCTGGTGTTGCTGGAGTTCAGGCCGCGCGCGTCGATGACGGCCCCTGCGGATGGATAGGCATGTGTAAGGACATAGTTAACTATGGCGCATACGGTAACGCCTTGGCTCGTGAACATGCTGGCGTCGACAAAAGCGCCCGAACCTTTGCAGCAAGCACCTGCGCTGCCAGATTGGTAGTAGACCGCATTGTTCCCTTGGTTTTGGGCGACGATACGGACAGGGCTGCCCAACGACCAGATGGCGAGTGCTGCTCCCACAACGAAGACCCAGGACGAAACTGATCTCATCGAACCCGTCATAAATGTTGTCTCCAGATTTACAGAATGAACAACCGATACAACCAATCGCTCCTAAAAGTACGATGCCGCCTAGGGGCTGACTTGGAATATAGCCCCGCAGCTTGACTGGCACGCCTGCCCACTGCCTCCAGCTTGTGTGGTGCCATAAGCGCGGCCGGATCGGTCGAAGATCAAACGCGAGAGGGGAAAGGCGGCATCTGGAGGCCCTTTGAAAGTGTAAAGCAGAGAGATATCCCAGTTGGCACCTTCGCCTTTCGGCTCCAACTGAAACACCGCCCCAGCAAAATACCCGCCACCCGCATTCGTCGTCCCATATAGTACGTTACCGGAGTGGAGTGTGAGCCCGCCCACCGGATTCCCCCCGTATTTATTTCTGCCGTTAAAGGCGTAAAGGATCGTTTGTGTCCAACTGCCAGATTTGCCAGAAGGTGCCGTTAAGCAGAAGGTTGTTCCGTCGGTTCCGAGTCCGCCGCTCAAGGTCGCTCCGCACACTCGACCTGTCGCGTCAAGAATGACACCAGATTGCGGGTATGCTCCATCTGAATTCCCTCGGTTATAGCGGTGAATCACATTCTCGGTCCAGCTCCCGCCTTTCTCGGTCGGCGGGTTGAGCTTAAACACCGTGCCGCATCCCTGCCCCGAATCATGCGGACAATGAAAGCCGCCCTCGTACGTCGTCCCGTAAATCGAACCCTTGGTGTCAAGAACCAGATCACCATTCGGGCTAGCTCCGTCGGAGCCACTCTTGAAGCCATGCAGCACCTTCTCAGTCCATTTGCCGCTCTTTGTCTTCGGCGGACTCAGCTCGAATATCGCGCCGCAGTACTGATAGAAAGAATTGCAGGTTGTGCCGTGTCCTCCACCAAACATCGTCGCTCCGTACAGGTTGCCCGCGCTGTCGAAGACCAGGTCCCCGTTCGGCAAATATCCCTGCTTCGCGGTCGGGAAACTGTACAGCACGGTCTCCGTCCACGCGCCGCCTTTTTGCGCTGGCGGAGACAATTCGTAAACTGTTCCGCATCCCATCTTTTCGCCCAGGAGAGTGCAACTGCCCGTGCCACCATAGCCGGTGGTGCCGTAGAGGTTTCCGGAACCATCGATGATCAAGCCGCCCGCCGGGGTATTGCCGTCGCCGAATGCATTGCCTTTGAACACGTGGAGCACGGTCTCACTCCACGGATCGCCTTTTTTCGCCGGCGGCGCAAGCTGGAAAACGGTTCCGCACTGAGCCGGCGGGCATTCGCCTCCACCTTGGGTCGTAGCGCCATAAAGATTGCCTGCAATATCAAACACCACGCCGCCCGTAGGCGATGCACCATCGCTGGTTCCACCTTGGAAACTGTACAGAACTTTTTCCTTCCATTCGGCGGACGCGACTAGCGTGAGCGAAACCGCAACTATCAACAAACTCAGAAAAAACCTACTCAAGCGAAAGGGTGTAAGGGTCATAACCGGAGCGACCTCCGAACGCGGTCCTAGCCTGCCGGGGAGAAAGGCGAAGCTGTAAAACTCCGCAATGTTACCCCGCTTTCGCGCTAATTTCCACATCGAATCGATCCTCAGGAGTTCCTCGCTGGTCGGGGCCAACGGTGCACGCGATTCGTAACCTGCCAAAAGATTCCACGAGGTTCTTACAAGAGTCCCTTGACATATTCCTATATAGGAATATATATTAAATCCATGGCAAGAGCGGCAACTACGGCCGACGTCTTCAACGCGATCGCAGAGCCTCGCAGGCGCGAGGTGATTGCCGTCCTGGCTGATGGCAGGGAGTACGCCGTGGGCGAAGTCGTGCTGCGATTGCGGATGGCGCAGCCTGCGGTTTCGAAGCACCTGGGAGTGCTGCGCAAGGTTGGAGTGGTGTCGGTGATCAAGCGCGGACAGCATCGAATGTATCGCTTGAACGCGGCACAGCTTAAGCCGGTGCACGACTGGGTGAAAACCTTTGAGCGGTACTGGACCCATCAACTGGGCCAGATCAAGGAACGGGCGGAGCGCAAGGCTCTGGAGCGGATCATTTCAAGTGGCAGCGGAAAAAAGGAGGAGTGATGGCAGCGAATATTCAGGAACAGACACAGGCGGTTCAGACCTTTGAGATTGTGAAGCAGGAAGAAATTGCGGCGCCGATCGGAATTGTGTTCGAGACGATTCTCGAGCAGATGGGACCGTTGAACTCGACGCCGGAGCGGGCGATGCCCATGAAGTTGGAGGCGTGGCCGGGCGGGCGTTGGTTTCGCGATCTGGGAAACAACGCGGGGCATTTCTGGGGCGTGGTGCAGGCAATCAAACCGCCGACGTTGCTGGAGATATGCGGGCCGCTGTTTATGTCGATGCCGGCGACGTCAAATCTCCAGTACCGGCTGACGGAAGAGAACGGATTGACGCAAGTGCGGTTTGTGCATCGCGCGATGGGCTGGATCGGCGACGGGGATCGCGGAGTAAACGCCGGCTGGACCGACCTGATGAATCGGATTCGCGCCGCGGCAGAAAAGCGTGGCCGCAAGAGTTGAACGAAGAGGAGGGAAGTATGTGTCCGTTTTGTATCAGCAGTGCAGTGTTAATCGTCGCGGGCACCACCTCGATGGGCGGCGTTGCCGCGGTGGTGGTGAGCAAGCTGCGCGGTAGTAATAACAAAAAACAACATGGAGGACAGAAAAACATGAACACCAAGGACAGTAAGAGTGAAGAGCTTCTCGCAATGAAAACACCCCCAATCGTTTCGCCGGAGGAGTGGGAAGCTGCCCGCCAGCAGTTGCTGGTAAAGGAGAAGGAGTTGACTCGCACCCGTGACGCGATGGCCGCTCAGCGCCGGCGCATGCCGTGGATGGCGGTGGAGAAGAACGTACGAGTTCGACGGGCCCAACGGCAATGTGAGCTTGCTCGACCTATTCGAAGGCCGCCGCCAGCTGGTCGTCTACCGAGCGTTCTTCGAGCCGGGCGTGTTCGGCTGGCCGGATCACGCCTGCCGAGGGTGCTCGCTCGGCGCCGACCAGGTCGGGCACCTCGCGCACTTGAACGCCCGCGATACTACGCTTGCGTACGCTTCGCGCGCGCCGCAGGCCGACATCGAACGTGTGAAGGCACGCATGGGTTGGAAGATGCCGTGGTACACCATCACCGACAGTTTCGATAGCGACTTCGGGGTGAACGAATGGCACGGTCACAACGCATTCATCCGCGATGGCGACAAGGTGTTTCGGACCTACTTCATCAACAACCGCGCCGACGAGGCGATGGGCAGCACGTGGAGCTATCTCGATCTGACTGCGCTCGGACGCCAGGAGGAGTGGGAGGATTCACCGGAGGGCTATCCGCAAACTCCGCCGTACAAGTGGTGGAACTGGCACGACGAATATTCCGCTAATGCTTCGGTTGATCCGAGGTGGGTCAAGGTGGTGGATAACGCACAGGCGTCGTAACATCTTGATGACTGCGCGGGGACGCAGGCGAGCGCTCTGGGCGCGTCGGTTACAAAATCGGGTGGGTCGGGGCTGCCGGCCTGCCCGACGTCATTACCAGCGCGCCCTTATCTGCGTCTAGATGACAATGGGTGAAATTGCCAGCCGAGAAAGTCTGCCCGGCACAGAAGGTAATTGAGGGAACGACAAACATGGAAATCAAAAGAGCGGGCTCGCAACCTTCCGCGAAGGGACCGGCTGAGTGGTTCACCGGGACTGTACGGATCGATCCACTTTTTCAGGCTCCCGACCCGGCCTTTGTTCAAGGTGCCAGCGTAACTTTCGAGCCCGGCGCGCGGACAGCATGGCACACTCATCCGCTTGGCCAGACGCTCATCGTCACGGCGGGCTGCGGCTGGGTTCAGCGCGAGGGCGACTCCATCGAGGAGATCCGGCCCGGTGATGTGGTCTTGTTCTCGTCCGGCGAGAAGCATTGGCATGGGGCCACGCCAACGACGGCGATGACACACATCGCCATTCAAGAAAGGAAGGACGGCAAGGTGGTCGACTGGATGGAGCAGGTTAGCGAAGAACAGTACCACCGGTAAACCCCGCGATCCGTTGAGGAATCGAAAGACTGCATCTTCACTTCCCCAAAAAGGATCGAGGTACTTCGTGATCAGAAAACTTAAGTCGGGCGAATACCGGCTGTATTCCCGCAAAAAAGATACCAAAACTGGCCGTCGGCGCAATCTGGGTACGTTCGGGACAAGGAAGGCCGCAGAGGCTCACGAGCGTGCGGTGCAGTATTTTAAGAGAAAGTAAGAACGTCATTGCCGCCGGATGCAGTCCTCTCATTTCGGCAAAAACCTGTAGAGCTACAAACTGTGTAGGGCGGGCAGGGGTAGTTCTCGTTAGCCTGATACAATTTGCATTGACTATTTGATCTCAAAATCCCGTACTGGAGTACTCCATGTCTGCACCCAGCCGTCGTCCTGAAATTCGCCGTCGCCGCGCTCGCGCTGAGAAAATTCTGAAACTGCGCAAACGCCATGCTGCGGCTTCGACCGATACCGATCGCGCGCGCTTTGCTACGAAGCTGCACCGGCAAGGGCTGCTTTCGCCGGGAAGTCCGTTGCTCAAGAGCGAGTAAAGCTGCCGGCGAGCACAGAGAAATCGTAGAGGCGGCAGCTTGCTACTTGCCCCGCTCGGCTGCTACTTCTTCGTAGACCTTGATGATCTGCCTTGCGGAAGTTTCCCAGGAAAACTTCTTGGCTTGTTCGTAGCCCCTTTCTTTGAGCTTGTCGCGGACCGTTTTGTCGAGCAGTACGCGGTGCAGGGCGCGCATGATCTCGAAGACGTTTTCTGGATTCACCAGCACCGCCGCATTGCCCACCACTTCGGGCAGAGATGATGTGTTCGACGTCACTACCGGAGTTCCGTGCGCCATGGCTTCCAACGGCGGAAGGCCGAAACCCTCGTAAAGTGACGGGAAGACGAAGATTTTTGCCGCGTCGTAAAAAACCCGCAGCATTTCAATAGGGACGAATCCCATGAAGCGTACGTCGTTTTGAACGCCGCCCCGAATGACGGTACGGCGCAAGTCGGGATGCTTGGAAAGTTCGTCGCCGATGATGATCAGCTTCAAGTCCGGGAATTTCGCCTCTTTTTCCAACTCCGCTCTTAGCGCAGAGAACGCCTCGATAATGCGCACCAGATTCTTGTGCGGGCTGATGCGTCCGGCATAAAGCAGGAAGGGATAGGTCACGAGATAACGCTCGGCAAGCAATTGCCGCTCTTGCTCGGAGGCGTGCCCGTGCAGGAATCGCTCATCGATGGCGTTGTACACCACTTGAATGCGCGAGCCCGGTATTCCGAACAGGTTTTCGAGTTCGCTTTTCGTATATTTGGAAACTGCCAAAATTCCCGAAGCGCCCTTCAACACCCGTCCCGTGAACTGGAAATGCAGAGAGCGTCGCAAGCTGGAGCGGCGACGGGCGCGATACATGTGTTCCAGAACGTCATGAACCGTCATTACGTAACGGCAAGGCAGGCTTCGCGGGATCGAGAAAAGATGCGGGATGTGGGCTACGTCGCAATGCAGGCGCGTGAGAATCGCGCGGAATTCAAAGTAGCCCTTCGTGGTCTTGTCGTCCTCGAGGAGCGGTACTGTTTGGAAATTGGATGGAAGAGGGCCGATCTCGCTGACCTTTTGCGGTGAGCCGATCAGCACGTATTCGTTCGCGTGGTCCAGGCGGCCGAGGGCGCGCACGATGTTGCGAGTGTAGGTGCCGACGCCGAATTCATTCATTCGCCGGATATCAATGGCTACCTTCACGCGAATGATTTAACCACAGAGGCGGCTAAGAAGGCAGAGGAATACAGAATTCGACGAAGCGCAGATCCGGACGACAACGCCCGGCTAGGCTCTTACCTCGGCCTGCGCTTTAGCTCTGCGCTCCGGGTATAAGGGGAATGTATCGGCCAACCCCAAAACCTGCTTGCGAATTTTCTGCAACGCGGCTGCGTCCGTCCGCTGCTGGAGCGCTTCGGCAATCCAGCGGCCCACCTGCCGCATTTCGCCTTCTTTCATTCCTCGCGTAGTGAGTGCCGGTGTGCCGATGCGGATGCCGCTGGGCTTCATCGGTGGATTGGTATCGAAAGGGATCGCGTTCTTGTTGACGGTGATCCCCGCCTGGTCCAGCGCCTTCTCCGCCTCGCTTCCGAACATGCCTTTGGAAAAGACGTCGACCAGCATGAGGTGCGTATCCGTCCCGCCCGAGATAATGCGGTAGCCTTCTGCGGCGAGCGTTTCTGCCAGCACTTTCGCGTTGGCGACCACTTGCCGCGCGTAGTCTCGAAAGTCGGGCTGCATGGCCTCACGGAAACATACGGCTTTGGCGGCGATGATGTGTACCAGCGGGCCGCCCTGCATTCCGGGGAACACGACCTTATCGATGGCTGCCGCGAACTCCTGTTTAGATAAGATCATGCCGGCGCGCGGACCTCGCAGCGTTTTATGTGTGGTGGAAGTCACAATGTGTGCGTGCGGCACGGGCGAAGGGTGCGCTCCGCCTGCAACGAGCCCTGCAAAGTGAGCCATGTCGACCAGATAAAGCGCGCCAACTTTGTCCGCGATCTGGCGCATGCGCGCGAAATCAATGATGCGAGGATAGGCGCTGCCGCCGCCGATGATCATCTTGGGACGTTCCTTTTCCGCGAGTTTTTCGAGATCGTCGTAGTCGATGGTTTCAGTCTCTTTGGTCACACCGTAAGGAACGATGCGATAGGTCTTGCCGGAGAAATTGAGATGGTGTCCGTGGGTGAGGTGGCCGCCGTGAGCGAGATTTAAGCCGAGAATGGTGTCGCCCGGTTGCAGGACCGCGGCGTAGGCTTCCATGTTGGCTTGCGATCCGGCGTGGGGTTGCACATTGGCATTTTCCGCCCCGAAGAGCTGTTTAGCGCGATCGCGCGCCAGGTTTTCCACGATGTCGGCAAATTCGCAGCCGCCGTAGTAGCGTTTTCCCGGATACCCTTCCGCGTACTTGTTAGTGAACACCGAACCCATGGCTTCGAGCACAGCTTCGCTGACGAAGTTTTCTGAGGCGATCAGCTCGAGCCCCTCATGCTGGCGTCGAGCTTCACTGTCAATGGCTGCGGCTACCTCGGGATCCTCTTCGTAGAGAGAACGCGACATGTTGTTCTTCATCGGACACACTCCGCAAAACTGATTTTAGGAGCCGCTTCGCTGGTAAACGTCAGGGCGGTGCAATTCCATATAATTCTGGGGCTTTTTTAATGGCGAAAACCCCAGCTGACCGTACAGCCCATGGGCATCGCGAGTGACCAGGCTCCATCGGCGCAATCCCTGCAATTCAGGATGCTGCATGATACATTCCATCAGCCATTTGCCCAAACCGTGCCCGCGATGCGATTCCAGAATAAATACATCCGCGACGTAGGCATAAGTCGCGAGATCCGAAATCACACGCGCAAACCCGACTTGCTCAGTGTCGGCGTACACACCAAAGCATAGCGAATTCTCAATCGAGCGAGCGACCACGTCGCGCGGAATACCCAGCGCCCAGTAGGATTCGGTAAGAAACCCGTAGACGACATCCAGATCCAGGAATTCACGATTCGTGCTGACGAGGAATTGGTCCTTCCGCTGCTCGTAGACTTGACTGGATTGTGTCCGCGGGACAGGCATCATGCCATTCTAGCAAGCGCTTCGCCCGGCCCGCTTGTGGCTCAAGCATTCGAGACCCTTCCCTGTGCCATCTCTGTGTCCCCTGTGGTAAACGATCTTGAGCTCCTCGGCGCTGGAAGACAACTGACGGAGCGGGCAGAGCTACACAGGTTCTTCGCTTGGCTCAGAATGACAGGCGGCAGGCCTAACTCTCGAACGCGCTTCGCATGAATGACGCCAGGTGCCAGCCATCCATGTATTTGTAGGGAGTTTCTCCAGTTGTGTAGTGGCCGCAGGGCAGCACGACGACTTTATGGTCGAGTCCATGGCTGGCGAATTCGTGCACCGCATCGCGCGAAAACTCCGGCAGGAAAGTCAGATCGTACTTGGCATAGACAATCAGAGACTTCTTTTTCCATCGCGCGAATTGTTGGAAGTAGGACTTCGGACTCACTCCGCTCCACAACACGCGCAGCCGTTCCAAATCGATCTTTTGTTCGAGGCCTTCGCGAATGTGGCGCGTGGATTGGCCATGCCAGACAACATCGGCAACGTAAGTAGCGGCGTGATTGAATGCCGCCACCTGAATGCGCGGGTCATGAGCAGCTGCCAAGAATGCGTAGCAGGAGCCCAGGCTCGTGCCCATGATTCCGAGCCGAGTATGGCCCGTTGACTCCAGCCAATCCAGACAGCAGCGCACATCGATCACGGCTTGCCGGCAGGCGTCGAGGGTGCGCCCAATATTTGCGGAGACGGCATAGTCGGCGCGTTGAATTTCGGGAGGCGTGCGGATGTCGTGGTACGGCATGCTTAAACGCAGAACCGAAATTCCCAGGAGATTGAGCACGCGGCAAAGGCTGTTGTATGCCAGCGCGTCCGAATTCCAATGCGGCAACAGCACCACGGCGCGTTTACCCCGCACCGGAAACCAACGCGCATTCACCAGATTGTTCTGCGGAAATGGCGTATGCACGGGCGAAGTGAACCGTAGAAAATCCGCATGCGTTCCGCGAACTTTTTCTTCCAGCACCGGATCGGGCGTCTCACGCGTACTGAAAACCTGCACTTCCCGCCGTTCCAAACGAAAATCAGCAGGTTTGGCGTAAGAGAAAAATTCGTCGCTATTCGCAACAATTCGCCGGTTGTAATCCCGTAAGTAGCGTTCGCCGTCTTCGGGAATGTGGCCCGGAGCATAACCGTTGCGGCAAGGCCAATCGCGCGCCCACTCCACACCCCAATCCAGCGGACGCACCACCCGGTTGTTGTCCACCGACGTCAGACGGGTTTCCCAGTCATACATCCATTGCTGGTAGCGGAAGGTCATGAATAGTCAGCATAGCAAACGGGAGGACGACAGGTCAGGCAGGCGGCGGTGAAGCGCAGCGAGCCGCACCGAGGAGGGGGATTCCGGGCCTTAATGGCGGCGAAAACAAACTAGATTTTGGCAGGCCGATCCGAGACGGCCAAGTAACATTAGCAATCTTTTGACAACCTGCTGACAAGTGCTCCGCACCTCTGCGTGTTAACTAGGTGGAGCAGAGGGCAGCAAAAACCCGCCGCAAAGTGCTATGAGGCATTCTGACCAAACTACATCGAACGCCGACAGCGTGCGGCACCTTGCCTCCGAGCTGTCTCACCTGTTCGATCAGCAAATCGAGTTGGGGAAGAAAGAGGCTTTCGTAGGACTAACCCCGACGGAGCGGCAGGAGTATGAGCGGATTCTTGTGAAGATTCGCGAGTCGTATGCCAAGCTCGCGAAGCTGGAGACTGACCGGTAGATAATTTTCAGTCGATGTGACGCCGCGGTACCCGCTTGGAAATTCCACAGAGAATCTCGTAGGGAACCGTATCCGCAAGCGACGCGTGTTCGCGTGCGTCAACACTCAGAGCCTCAGTCGCGCCGAGCAGTACCGCCTCGTCTCCCACCGCAACGCCCGGGAGGCCGGTTACGTCGGCCAGGGTTAGATCCATGGAAATTCTACCCACGATTGGGGCGTAATGATCGCGTATGATGACCCGCCCTTGGGAGGAGAGCTTGCGGTTCAGACCATCCGCATATCCCACGGGAAGAACCGCGATGCGGGCTGGGGCCTTGGTGACGTAGATTCCGCCATAACCCAGAGATTGGTTTGCGCGCATGTCGCGCAGAGACAAGATGCGAGTTTTCCACGTCAAAGCAGGCTTGACGGCGAGACGCAGACCACTGCCGCTGACTTCTCGTCCAGCGCGCTCAAAAGGCAAATAGTAGCCGTAGAGCGCGATGCCGGGGCGCACCATGGTGTTCCAGGATTCGCGCCGCGAGATAACTGCTCCGGTATTGGCCGCATGCACCAAGGGCGGATCGAAACCTTGAGTACGAAGAAGGTCGCGGACTTCATTAAATGACTTCAACTGCGCTTGCACCGACGGTGCGTCCAACACCTCGGACGAAGCGAGGTGAGTGGACAATCCTTCGAGCACGAGATGCGGCGAGGATTGCAGCGCGGAACAGATTGCCGGCAAATCTTCCGGCGCAGCCCCCAAGCGGCCCATGCCGGTATCCACTTTCAAGTGGACGGGAAGCTGAGCCACCTTCAGGGCGGCAGCAGCTTTTTCGAATAAAGCAATTTGTCCTGGCTCCCAGACCGTGGGCGTTAGTTTCAGGCGCACGATTTCTGCTTCTTCGCCGCGCCAGAAACCAGTCATCAAGAGGATGCGGCCGCGGATGTCCGCTTCACGAAGCGGAATCGCTTCATCCAGCGAGGTGACGCCAAACCAGCGGGATCCTTCCTGTTCCAGGGCTCTTGCGCACTCAACCGCGCCGTGCCCGTATGCATCAGCTTTCACGATAGCGCAGACATTCACCCCGGCGCCGACGTGCTGCTGCACCAGGCGAAAATTCTTCCGCAGGGTAGTCAGCGATACTTCAGCCCACGTGGGGCGGGTCGCAGTTCGCTTTGCAATTTCGGTGGTAGCCACGTGGTTCGATTATAGCGGGGGTGGAAGACGCTCTCAGGTTACCGCCGTGCTAAGACTGTTCTGGCGAATTCACTGCAAAGGACGGTGGCACTTGAGACTCCAGGGTTGTGCGGTATTATGCAGCTTCCGTGTTGCTCGAGGTGAAATTTCAAGAGCTCACGGATTGGGGTTTGGGGTGAGCAATTCGATCCGGCAAATCTTCGAAGGCATCTTTGCATTTGGCGCGACTTGTAGCATCGCGTACTACACATTATGCCTATGGAGTGCCGGCAGATTTGTGCGACAGCGAAAAGCGGTGAGCGGGGACACACGCCCTACGCTGGCAAGTCCTGTTTCTCTTCTGAAGCCCTTGCGGGGCACCGATCCCGAGATGTACGAAAGCTTTCGCAGTCATTGCCTGCAGGACTATGGGGAATATGAAATCATTTTTGGGGTCACAGCTGCCGATGACCCTGCCGCTCCCCTGGTTGAGCGGTTGCGGGCTGAATTCCCGCAGCTCCCGATCCGCCTGCTCGTGTGCAAGGAAGATCTTGGCGCGAACACCAAAGTAAGCAATCTGGCGCAGATGGTTCGCCAGGCCCGCTATGAATACCTGGTGGTCAACGACAGCGACATTCGGGTTGAGTCGGATTATCTTTCGCGTGTGCTTGCTCCCTTGAGCGATTCCAACGTTGGGTTAGTGACTTGTCTTTATCGCGGCGTGGCGACTTCGACTTTGGGGTCTCGTTTGGAATCTCTCGGCATCAGCACCGATTTTTGTCCTGGAGTGCTAGTCGCACAAAGCGTGGAAGGAGGAATCCGTTTCGGATTGGGCTCAACGCTGGCATTTCGGCGTCGCGACCTCGCGGTTCTCGGTGGGTTTGAGAGTCTGGTGAACTATCTTGCCGACGACTACCAACTCGGCAGCCGCATAGCCGCGCTGGGGAAGAAGGTACAGCTGTCCAGCGTTGTGGTGGAGACTTTCCTGCCGGCGTACAACTTGTCCGGATTCTTCGATCATCAGTTGCGCTGGGCGCGCACGGTTCGTGACTCGCGTCGTTGGGGATATCTTGGACTTGGACTGACCTTTGGCCTTCCCTGGGCGCTGCTCGCTTTGATTTTCGCGCGCGGAGCGGGATTGGCTTGGGGGTTGCTGACGGCGGTAACGATTGCACGTCTCTCCGTAGCGGTTGTCGTTGGACGTTGGGTTCTTCAGGATCGGCGAGGAGGCCGACTGCTCTGGTTGTTGCCCCTGCGCGATTTCACTGCGTTGCTGGTCTGGATGGTCAGTTTCTTTGGGCATACCGTCACCTGGCGAGGACAGTCGTTTCGTCTTGCGAATGGAAAGTTGTCGCGCCTGGATCGATAACCTGGAATGCGTCTAGGTGTTTAGGTTCGAGGAAGACTTGATCAATTCGAAACGGCCGTCCCGCTGGAGACGATAGCGGCGGCCGCGCCACTTGATTGTATTTCCGAAAAAACCTGCTATCCAAAAACCGAAGGCAGTGATGTCTTCGATCGGCAATAGTAACCAATTGACCTTCGCCCTGAGGACGCGTGCCGAGACAACATAGGCTGCAAGAGCGCGAACCGCGACCGTCAGTGCGATCAGCGGCCACCATGCAGAATGCAAGGCGACGATCAACAATGCCAATGGCACCGGCATGGTGAACAGTTGTCCGATATAACCGAGTGGGCGTGACCTGCGGGTGCTGCGAGACCAGCGCAGGCGATGGCTCGCGCTCTGCCGCAAATCGGCGCTGCCAATGTGATGTTCAATCACATAAGACGAGAGGATCACACCGTGACCCGCTTCAGCGGCGAATTTGCCCAGGGCGAAATCTTCGGCGAGAAAATCTTTCAATCGCTCGAAGCCGCCAATGGACTCAATCGCACTACGCCGTGCGACGATCGTTGGTCCGACCGCAAAGCGCATCCCCTCGAGCATTCTTGCCACCAGAATTCCGGCGATGAAGTCTGTGTTCATGCCGGTGGCCTCAAGTCGCGACCAAATACTTGTGCCGGCGACCGCGCGGTAGGGACAGGTTGCAACGCCCACCCGAGCATCCTGAAATTCCGCGGCCACGGTGCTGAGCAGATCCGGAGTAACGCGAGTATCGCTATCACTCATGACCACCAAATCATTGCTCGCTACTCCCAGCATCCGATCCAGACTGAAAACTTTTGCGTTCGGGTACGGCGGGGCTCCGGTAATCAATAGCCGGGTCGGAACTCGCGCGTACTCGCGCTGCAACTTCTCAACCACTGCGATTGCGGGATCTGTCGACAGGCTCACCGCGAACAGAATTTCGAACGTTGGATAATCCTGCTCAAAAAACGTGCGGAGATTGGATTCGAGGTCGAGATCAAGGCCAGCAAGCGGCTTAAGAATACTAACCGGCGCCGGAGAGACCAGAGCAGGCGCACGGATCGAAAGATAGCGATCGGCCGCTACGATGGAAAGCGCCGAATACACCAGTGCTCCGAGGAGGACGGCAAGCAGGACGATGATCAAGTCAGTCGCTCAGCTTTCGGTTGGTAAAAATTGACTTCCCACCGCTTCGCGCCAACAAATATTTCTGAACGCCGCGCAGTTCTTTTGGGTCATCCTGATCCGTCCACACGAATAATGTTGCAGGTCCGGACCAAAGCGCAGCGAGAGAATCGTTCGGTCTCAAAGACGTGCGGGGCATCGGGGAATTTGGAGCCATACCACAGGTTGCCGCTGGGTTCATGCAGGACGCGCAAAGGAATTCCAGTATAGAAGTTCAGGGTCGAAGCCTCATGGTATTGGCCGTCTACGACGATAACGTCTCCTGGCCGGAAGTGCCGTTGGATCGCGGCCGCAAGCTGCTGCGACGACAAGATCGGAGAGAATGTCACGAACGCGGAGTGCACGCAGGCCAGCAGTGCAATCATCATCAAAACCAGCGCAGCATTTCCTTGGACGGGACGGTCGCGTTTTCTGAAGAGCCAGTTCGATCCTGCTCCCAGCAACAGTGAGAAGATGGCGCCAAGCAGGGAGGCGCGAAACATTCCCAGGGCTTGCGTGGTCAAATCCAGAAAATGCCCGAGCGAGAGATCATATTCGCTGGGATTTTTCTTCAAGAGATCCGCCAAATCGGTCCCCGGCGCCGGGGGATGAGCGTAGGCAAATAAAGCCAGCCCTACCAGGAATGCAATGGTAGCAACGGCTAGCAAGATCGTAGACGAAATTCGTCCCGCTCGTCGTTCGCTAGATTCCGGGGCCGCTTCACTCTCTTTGGCCAACCATCCTCCGATGAGAAGGGCCAAAGCCGGCAGCGCGGGAATCGTGTAGTACTCCTGCCGGGTCGAAAAGCTAAAAAAGACTACGATCACCAGAGCCCAAAGCGCGAAAAATAGATTGGCGCGCTGCCGCTGATCCAATCCTGCTCTCAATTCACGCCACCGCGCGGGAACTTCGCGAAACGACTGGGGAAGAAACACCGTCCACGGAACCAGCCATACCAGCAACAGTCCCCAGAAAATGAAAAGCGGCACCGTGTCGTATCCAGGCGGCACACGCTTGTTCACATAGCGCAGAAATTGTTCGTTCACAAAATAGAACCACAGGAAGCCGCGTACCGCTCCCTGGCTGGGATTGCGCAGCGCCGCCAGAATGTGCCAAGGAGCGGCGATTATGAGAAAGACCACAGTGCTGGAAACGATCCGCAGTTTGAGCAGGTGACGAAGATTGCCGGTGAGGATGAGATAGAAACCAATGGCAGCCGCCGGAAAGACCAGCCCGATCAAGCCCTTTGTCAGAACATTCAAGGCGCAGATCGCGGCAAATCCCCAGCACGTCAGACGCGAAGGCGTATCTTCGTCGAGCGAGCGAAGAAAAAAATATGCGCCAAGAGTCAGCCACAGCCCTACGACCAAGTCCGGAATCTGAAATCGCGTATAAATGTACGGCCCAACACACGTGCCCAAGACGACAGCACTCCAGAATCCGCCGGCTTCGCCGTAAGCGCGCTTGCCCAGTCCGTAGGTCGCGAACAGCAGCGCCAGCATACCCAGCACCAGCGGAAGTCGCGTCGACCAATCGCTGATGCCGACCACTTCATAACTGGCGGCAACGCCCCAATACATCAGCGGCGCTTTTTCGAGGTAGCGAACCCCGTTGGTGTAGAGAGTGACCCAATCGTGCCGCAGCAGCATTTCCCGCGCCGCTTCCGCGTGTACTGTATCAACGTCGTCGAGCAACACGGGGGTAAACATTCCAGCTACATAGATCGCAGCCCACAGCATTGCAATCATCAGGATGGAAGCGATGCGAAACTTTGACGTGGCGGGAGATGACAATACAGGAAGATCGCCGGGAACTGGGTTCCGCGAAGCAGCGGGCAGTTTCATGCCAGATTCCAAAAGCAATTATACGGGACGAACTGCGATCGGATGATCTAGCGGCGAGAATTCGAGACGAGGGCAAGCGACTCAGTTGCTTCTAACACCTCGCGGACTTTTCTTGCCAGCGCCTTCAGCGAAAAAGGCTTTTGCAGAAAACGTCTGGCGATATCAACGTGTCCGTGCTGAAGCACGGTATTTTCGGCATATCCCGAGACAAACAGAACCTTCATATCGGGGCGCTCTCCAGCCAAGTGCTCGGCAAGTTGCGGCCCACCCATCTTTGGCATCACTACGTCGCTGATCATTAGATTGATAGGGCCACGATGCTCCCGTGAGACGCGCAGCGCGTCCTCACCATCGCTGGCTTCGAGCACGGTGTAGCCGCTTCGAGTAAGAGATTGCCGAGTGGACTCGCGGACTGCAATTTCGTCTTCTACCAGCAGAAGAGTTTCGCTGCCGCCACGAACGTCGTCGTCTGCCTTTGGAACCCAAGCCTGGTGCTGGTTGGGGGACACGCGTGGCAGGTAGATTTTGAAGGTGGTTCCGAGCCCCGGCTCGCTGTACACCCAAACAAAGCCGGAGTTCTGCTTCACGATGCCGTACACGGTCGCGAGCCCCAGCCCCGTGCCCTTACCCGCATCTTTCGTGGTGTAAAAGGGCTCGAAAATGTGCGGCAGATGTTCTGCCGCAATCCCCTCGCCAGAATCCGTGACCGTGAGCAGAACGTATTCGCGAGTTGGCACGATGGAGTGGTGCTGCATGTAGGGTTCATCGACCACCACGGTTGCGGTTTCGATGGTAAGCCTACCGCCTCTGGGCATGGCATCACGGGCGTTGGCCGCGAGGTTCATTATGATCTGCTCGACCTGTACAGGGTCCGCTTTTACGTGAACCAAGTTCTGGCCAGGACGAAATTCCAGCTGAACGTCCTCACCAATCAAGTGCGGGAGCATCTCCGCGATTTCGCCGACTGCCCTGTTCAGGTCGATAACTTGCAGTGACTGTACCTGCTTCCGGCCAAATGCGAGCAATTGTCGAGTAAGGTCACTGGCCCGCCGCGAGGCGGTCATAATCTCACCGACGTTCCGGCGTAGCGCATGTCCTTCGGCGAGCGAATCGAGCATAAGCTCGGCATAAGCGCTGATGATCAGGAGTAGATTGTTGAAGTCATGGGCAACTCCGCCAGCCAGCCTGCCGATGGCATCCATCTTTTGCGATTGCTGAAGCTCGGACTCCATCCGGCGTTGATCGCTCAGGTCTCTCCCTGTGTAAATGAAGTGAGTGATTGTTCCTTGCGGGCCACGCATCGGGGTGAGCACGATCTCGCTGGCAAACAACTGCCCGTTCTTTTTTCGAGTGGCGATAGTTCCACGAAACACTTTGCCGGAAGCAGCCGCACTCCACATCTCTTTGTACGGGCCGTCTTCCGATCCCTCAGCCCGCAGGATTTCTAACGATTGTCCGACCGCTTCCACCGCGGAATAGCCGGTCAGAGTTTCGAAGGTCGGGTTGACGTGCTCCATCCTGCCTGAGCGATCGACAATCGCGACCATTTCCCCTGATTGCTGGATGGCACAGCGGAACTTCTGCAGCATCCCATCCGATTTGCTGGCCGGAAGAGTGCGGACCGTTTCCGCAGTGTGGTCTTGTTCAGCCTCGCAATGTTGTGCCTGAATTACAGTCTCAAGCGCGGGGCAATCTACGTCTTCGCTCAAAATAATGACCGGCAAACCAGAATTATTCTGGCGCACGTGGCGAAGCAATTGAAGCACAGTGTCTTCAGATGATTGGTGACTGCAAAAAATAAGGTCATAGTCTGTTGCCCGGAGTTGCGTTAGCAGGTCACAACTGGAACCCGCATGGTCGAGGTGCACTTGGCTGGTTCCATTCAATCGGCGCCTCAGCGAAGCAAATTCCGTGTTGCTGCCTCCTACCAGAAGCAATTGCTGTTGGCGTGTCCCGGTGATCGCGAGTGTTTGGCTGGATCATTGGTCCGACGACTCCGCTACCTGCTACATCGGAGGCAGGCGGGTCGAACATTGGTTCCGAGAAGGAGTCTGTGCAAAATAATGTGACCAAAGTTCCAATTCAGGAAGGGCGATGCTTGCATACGAGAATTGCCTTGTCTGACGTATTGATCAGAAAGTTGAAACAAAGCTGAAAGCGGATGCGTACCATTCCGAGTCATACCGACAAAGCCGGAACAATCGAGGAGATTCAAAGTGCAACGAACTACTTATGCCGTGGCCTGCCTGACGTTGCTGGCCCTTGCACCCGCGTTCGCGCAGGAAAACAAGTTTGCGGAGCGGTTGCTGCAAAACCGTTACCAGCTCAGTGTTGAGGCAGGGCGAATATCGGGATCGGGCTTCCCAGTACTCCAGAATGCGCTTTCAGACGCGCATTTTGTGCTTATTGGTGAAGACCATGGCATCTCGCAGATTCCGCAGTTTGCTGGCGCCATTTGCGACATGTTAGGACCGCGAGGTTTTCACACCATGGCGGTCGAAACCGGCCCCTTGGCCGCCGTCGAACTGCAGCAATGGGTCACTAGCGATTCCGGCCGTACGAGCTTGATCGATTTTGAAAAGAAGTTTTCCGACAGTATCGCCTTCTACAATTTCCAGGAAGAGTATGCCCTGCTCTCCCATTGTGCCCACTCAGCGCAGGGCGGCAAGTTTCATTTATGGGGACTTGATCAGGAACTGATGGGGTCTTCGGGAATCATTCTGACGCGCATCCTGGAGACTCATCCCGGCAAGAACGCGCAAGATGAAACTAAAGCGCTCCTGGAGAAAAATAATCAGGCTCTAGCCGCGGCTCAAAAGAGTGGCAGCCCCGGTGATATTTTCATGATGAGCGTCTCGGACGACGACCTCACAAAGCTGAGAGATCTACTTCACAAAGACGGAAACCCCACCAGCCAGAATCTGATCGACGCGCTCATCAAGAGCCGCGGCATCTATCAGAAAAACATGAACGGTTCGGGCTTCGACTCCAATCGCGAGCGGGCGTTGCTCATGAAATCGACCTTTGTGGGTGATTATAGGCAGGCCACGCAGGCCGATGGTGCCCCGCCCAAAGTCTTGTTCAAGTTCGGCGCCTGGCATATGTACAAAGGGATCAATCCGCTCCGAAACAACGACATGGGAAACTTTGTGACGGAATTGGCGGACGGCCAAGGCAACAAATCTTTGCACATACTCATCCTGGGAGTAAAAGGCGCGCAACTGCGTTTCGCCGGCATCGGAAAGCCGTATCAGCCTATGGAATTCAACCTGGTGCAAGACCAAGATTCCGACTTTCTGTTTCTCAAGCCGATGTTCGATAATCTGGAATCCATTGGTTGGACAATGTTCGATTTGCGTGGACTGCGCAAGGGCTTCCGTTCGCTCGAACCCGTCGACAAGGAAATGGAGCGGATGATCTTCGGATATGACTTGCTTGTGCTGATCCCGAACGCGACGCCCTCGACGCAAATCAGATAGAGCAGTCGGTGCGAGAAGCCGACTCTAGCCGTCCTGCGCGCTGGACAACGCTTCTACCCGCCAATAGACTTGCTAAGACTCATACATTCCTATGCGACTTGTTACCTTCGAAGATCCAAGCAAACGGAGTCGTACCGGCGCAGTCGTCAAAGATGGACGCATCGTCGACTTGAATTCGGCGTGCGCTCTCTACCTGCGTGATGTCGAAAACGAGTCTGCCTTCTATCGTCTGGCTGACGCAATGGTTCCGCCAGACATGCTCTCGTTGTTTGCCGGAGGCGACACCAGCCTGGAAGCCGCGCATAAAGCGGTTGAACACGCGCTGCAACACGACAGCCCAGCAGGTCCGCGCGGAGAGCCGATCTTTTACTCGGCCAACGACGTCGCCCTCAAGGCTCCGATTATTCCGCGCAAATTCTTCCACACGGCCGGCAACTTTCGCGAGCACCACGAAGAAGCCACCAAGGCGGGATTCTCGCATCCAGTAATGCCGTGGATTGTGTTCTTTCAGAATGTGGACGCGATTATTGGGCAGGATGAACCGGTAATCTATCCTGAGCACCTCACACAAGAGCTGGACTACGAGCTGGAACTGGCAGTCGTTCTAAAGAGCGGAGGCAAGCATTTTTCACCAGAAGAAGCCTCCAGCCACATCGGCGGTTATGTCATTTTCAATGACATCACGGCGCGCGATATCCAGCGTCGCGAGATGAAGTCCGGCGTGTTTAGCTTTTGCAAGGGAATCGATACCTTCTGCCCGTTGGGTCCGTGGATCGTCACTGCCGATGAAATTCCCGATCCACACAATCTGGCGATGGAGTTACGAGTCAACGGTGAATCAAGACAACGATCGCATTCCAGCAAGATGTCGGTAAAGATTCCCGAGATCCTGTCGCACTATTCGCCGATGGGTTACAGTGCGGGCGATGTGGTTTCCACTGGAACCGTTTCCGGAGTTGCGGCGTTTAGTGGCGATCCGAAAGCTTGGTACTTGAAACCGGGAGACGTTATGGAGTGTGAGATCGAAAAGATCGGCGTCTTGCGGAACCGCGTGATCTCGTGGGAAGAAGCATACGGCCATAAGCCGTCGACAATGGCTACGCAGGAAGTGGGCAAGTAAAGCTGTTACTGCAACAAGGCCACAGAGCTACGAGCCACCAACATATTCGTTACTTCCCCCATGGCTCTGTGACTCTGGAGTGAAAACCAAACCATGACTACAGCTTCCAAAATATGGGTCAGCGAGTTGAATGCGCGCGCGGCAGATCCGAAGTGCGTTTCCCCGCACGACCATTCGTTTTTACGACACCACATTACGCGATGGCGAGCAAACCGTGGGAGTCGTCCTCTCCCCGCAACAGAAACTGGAAATTGCTCGCAGCCTTGACCAGCTCGGAGTGAGCCGCATCGAAGCAGGGTTCCCGCGTGTTTCGCCCGAGGATGCCGAAGCCATTCAGCTCATGCAAAAGGCGGGGTTGAAGGCCGAGCTGTGGGGCTTTTCGCGAGCCGTGAAGGCCGATGTTGAAGAACTGGTGCGTTTGGGCCTGCACGCCTCGGTGATTGAAGCTCCTACCAGTGATATCAAATTGAAGGCTTACGGACTCTCGCGGGACGAAGTCTTGCGTCGTGTCGTGGATGCGATGTCGATCGCGAAACAGAACGACATCACGGTTGCGTTCTTTGCCGTCGATGGCACGCGCACCGACCTCGACTTCCTGAAGAGCATCTACCTCGCGGCTCTTGACGCGGGAGCCAAAGAGATTGTGGTGGTAGACACGATCGGAGCTTGCGGTCCCGAAGCCGTCGAATTTCTGGTTGGTGAAGTCTGCAAATGGGTAGGTGCGACAGTACCCGTTCACTACCACGGCCACAACGACTTTGGCATGGCCACGGCCTGTGCGGTCGCCGCCGTGCGTGCCGGAGCATCATGGATTCAGGGAACGATCAACGGCATGGGCGAGCGCGCCGGCAACGCCGACATCGGCGAAATTGCTCTCGCGCTGCGCTGTCTGTATGACGTGGATGTTGCGTTGGACTTGACCAAAGTACGCGAAGTTTCAGAGACCGTCTGCAAAGCTTCTGGGTACACGCTCGAAGCCTGGAAGCCGCTGGTGGGAGAAAATCTTTTCATGCGCGAGAGCGGAGCCGTAGCCAGCCAGTTTCACATTCCCGAAGCCATCGAGCCCTATTCGGCGGAACTGGTCAACGCCCGCCGCAGCATTGTATTGGGAAAGAAGAGCGGCCTCGACAGCATCGACTTGAAATGCAAAGAACTGGGTCTGAGTGTCAGGCCAGAACAACGAGCGGCAATCCTAGCCGAAGTAAAGAAGCGCGCCATCGCCAAGCGCGGCCTGCTGACCGACGAAGAGTTCAAACAAATCGTAAAGTGAAATCCGCGTAAATCAGTGCCTACTTCTTGAAATGCGGCAAGACCGCGTCGCCGAACAACTTAGCCTGACCCGTGCGATCGTCGCCCCAGATTTCCAGCATGATGTGCGTACAGCCGGCATCGCGATACTCCTCGATGCGCTTGATGCACTCCTCGGGCGTGCCGGCGATCGGGCAAACTTTGCGAAGAATTTCATCCGTCACGGCTTTAGCGGCCGCTTTCCGTCCGCCTTTTTCCATGGCCTCGGCTACAGGACGCAGTTCGTCGAAGGTCAGGCCCGCACACTCCAGCAGCACGTCAGCTGAACCTTTTATGTTCTGAACTTTATTGGCCAGATACATCGCCGCTTGCTCGCGCGCGCCTTCTTTGCCCTTGGCCGAGTCGCGATCAATGCTGCCCACAATCACCGAACCAAGCACTTGTTGAGAGGGATCTTTTCCGGCTTTGCGCGCACCCTCTTCCATGTTTTTCCTGGAATAGCGGACGAATGCAGGCGTGGTTATGCTGGCAGTGAGCAGCCCATCGCCGACCGACGCCGACATCTTCTGGAGGACCGGGCCGGTTCCGGCAACGTAAATCCGGGGAATGCCGCGCGGGGTGTGTGCATCGGCTTTGAGAGCCGGCACGTTGGCGGCGAATACCTTTCCCTGATACTCGAAAGCGTCGCCTTGCAGCACGCCCTTGATGATCTCAATGCTCTCGCGCATCACGGTGGCGGGACCGACTTTTTCACCTTCTCCCTCGCCAATTTCCTTCATGAATATTTTCGAAGCGCCCAGGCCAAGTAAAAAGCGATCACCGGCCAAATCCTGCATGACTCGTGCTTCCATTGCGATCTGCACGGGATGACGCGTATACGGAGAAATGATTCCCCATCCCAGTTGAATGCGGCGGGTCGCGGCGGCAATCACCGCGAGAACTGCGGTGGAAGAGCGCGCCTCGAACGAATGCTTGCGCCACCAGGGATAAGCTTCCGCGATCCAAAACGCATCGAACCCGGCGGCTTCGCACGCCTTCGCCATGGCGACCGTTTCCTGTACTGGCTCCATGCTGAGTTGCAGAACACCGATATTGAATGGAATTGGCATGATTTTAGCTTCCGGCTCCTAGCTTCCTAATGCTGGTTTCACGTGCTTCGCGTTCGCCGCGGTTTTTATTGATTCGACTAATCGGGATCTTGCCACGCATGTTCGAGCCCCTTAATCAATTCCCAGACCGCCTTGTTGAGGGGAGTCGGCACGCCGGTTTCTTCGCCCCAGTGCACAATCGCACCATTCATGAAATCAACTTCGGTCTGGCGCTTGGCGAGAACATCCTGCAACATGCTGGCCCGGTGTTTGCCGGGAGCGTTCGCGCCCTTCTGCACAAGCTGGCGAGGATCACCGTGCAATTCAATTCCGAGCTTCTGCGCGACCGCCTCGCCTTCCGCAATCAGATCGTTGAACAACTGCCCGGTCGGCTCAAATCGTGCTGCGGCTCCGTGATGAAGAAGGGTAAGCGCTCCCACGGGATTTGTTGCAGCGTTGAAAATCAGCTTGGTCCATTGCGCACCCCGCGCGTCTTTCAGCGGGATCGTGTTCATCCCAGAGCGGGTGATCAGGCTCGCGAGTTCCTCCACTTTGTCCATCGACGTATTGGTCGGCTCAAACGGCCCAATCCAGGTATCGCCTTTAATGTCATAACCAACGTGCCCGGGAGCGATCGGATGGCCGGCAGGGAACGTCGTGCCTCGAATCACGAATTGCACGCGTTCCGCGATAATTTCTTCGTTCCCGACGCCGTTTTGCACCGAACAGACCGCGCTCTGGTCGTCGAAGATGTCCGCAACTTGAGAAATCGCCATCCGCGTATGAATCGCTTTGGTGGCAACAATGCCGTAGTCGCAGCGCGGCAATTCCTTGGCATCGCTCGTCGCGTTGACCGGCGCAGTAAACTCCGCAGCTCCGGAAAGCCGCAGCCCGTTCTTGCGGATTGCGTCCGTATGCTCCCTCCACACGTCGTATGCCCAAACCTCTGCTTCGCCGGCCTTAGCCAAATGTGCGGCAAACAAACTGCCCACGGCTCCGCAACCAATGATGCAAATTTTCATCTGGATTTCAACTCTTCTTGCTCTCTTGGAAATGACACTCGCTCGGAACGGTCAACTAGCTGTTGCTCTTCTTTCTTTGCCCGTGAAGAATTTCCACGGCACATCGGCCAGGCACTCTCCCTCATTCTTTCCCACCCGGTAAGTGTCCTGGGTATAAAGACAGACCTTCCCGTCTCTGTCGACAACCTGGGGATGCAGCGAAAAAATCATGTTTTCCTGAAGCGTTACGTCGCTCTTTGCGCCAATTGCCGGATACTCGAGCATGGTCGTACCAATGCTGTGCCCGGACAAGTGGCCGAGAGTAAATCCATGCTTGTCGAAAGTCTCAGCCACCACGCGATGGACATTGCTGGCCAGTTCACCGGCGTGCATCAGCTTTCGCGCGGACTCCAGGGCGTGAGGATAAGCGTCTGCCATCGCTTGCGTTCGAGGGCTCAGTTTGCCCCGAATCAGCGGCCGCGAGAACTCCACCCAATATCCACCCACGCCGGTGATCTCAAGCGAGTAGAGCAAGAGATCATCGACCGCGGTGATGCGGTGGCCCGGCACTTTGAACGATGCCTCGGATTCGCCGTGCGCGCCGGACAAAAGAATGTTCATCATCCGCGGGCCAGCGCCCCGAGCGAAAAATCGTTCGACAGCGGGCGCCATGATTTCCGCTTCGGTCTTTCCCGGCTCGTAGGCGGCCACCAGAGCCCAAAACCCGTCCACGATAATATCCATGGCGTCGCGCACTTCGGCAAGTTCCTCTTCGCTCTTGACGGCGCGCGCCATGTCAAACGGGACATCGAATGGCACCATTTCAAACGAAGCCTTTGCCAGTTCGCGATAATCGCGCACCGCCATAACGAAGTTCATGCCGTAAACACCGGCACGTTTCCATCCGTGGTCACGGCCGCGATCGCTAATCCATTGCCCGGGCACATCGGGCCAAACGTGATCTTTCACCCAAGGTTTGGTTTTGTCGCCAATCCAGCGGGCTTCTCGCGGGAAGACCAGAGTTGGTTCGCCCACGAGCGGCAGCACAACGTACACGTAACGATGCACGATCTCGAAACCTGAAACATAAGCGACAGCGCCTTCGAATCCGGCGTACTGATTGCCGCAGACCACGAGAGCGTCAAGGCCCTCTCGCGTCATCGCAGCACGAATGTTGGTGAATCGGCGATCGATTTCTTTTTGGCTCGGCAAAGTTGTCTCAGGCCTTTCGTATCATTGGACGCCGCAAAGTTCGGCGGCCGTCAACGCATAAATTTTCGTGATATCCACCAGTGTTTTGATTCGTACTTTCTCACCTTCGGCGTCGCGTGGTCCGCTGGAAGGCCCGTAGTTCACCGTTTCCACGCCGTAGCGGCTGAGCACGCTGGCATCCGAACACCAGGTTACAACTTCCCGCTCCGGAGGCGTGCCTATCACGTCCTCGTGAACGGATTCGATGGTCTTGATCATTTCGTGCTCTGGGCTAATGCGCGCACCGGGCACCGAAACGTAGGTCTCGAATTCCAGTCCCCAGTCTGGATGCTTCTTTTCCAGATCGAGAAACACACGTCGAATTTCGCGGCGAGCGTCGCTCATGGGAATTGTGGGAGGAACACGAACGTCCAAGAATAGATCCGTTTTCTCCGGAGTGCGACTGGCGCGCCACGCATGCCCGCCGCGAATTCCTCCCAGGTTTACCAGCGCTTTCTTGCCGCCGTAAGAAGCTTTCTTCTCCCACTCGCCGATCCACTGCATGATCGTTTCCATTAGCTCGTGCATGCGGCGAATCGAGTTCATCTCCTCGCGTCCTTCGCAAAATGCAGTGTGAACATAAATGCCCGTGCAGGAAATCCGCACCCACATGGAACCGAAATGCTCGAGCACAAGACGCGTGTCAGTGGGCTCGCCAAGAATGCACATGTCCGGCAGCACTCCATGATTTACCAGATAGTGAGTGCCGCACCCGTAGCCGCGGTATTCCTTGCCCTGGAATTCTCCCCACTGGGTCTTCTCAATCTCGCCAGCCACGGCGGCGACGATGACGTCGCCTTTAAGTTTCACTCCGGCGCGTTGCAGTGCCTTCACCGCGTTGGTGTAGCAAACCAGCGCGCCCTTCATGTTGTAAATGCCCAGGCCGTAAACGAATCCATTCTTCACTACCGCGTTAGCTTTGTATCCGAGGCCGGTCAGAAATTCCTCGCGGCCCGTGTTCGAAGTGTCCATGTGACCGTTGAACATCAGGTTCTTGCCGTGGCCGCTGCCCGTCCACCGTGCGACCACATTGGCGCGCCCTTCTTCCACCTCTTGCCAGGTCACAGCGAGGCCAAGTTGTTGCAGCGTATTTCGCATATATTGCGCCATCTGCAACTCTTCCCCGGTGGGGCTGGGAATATTGATCACGTCGCAGCACATGGCGACGATCTCTTCTTCTTTGACTTCGGCGAGGATCCTCTCAAGCAGTTTTGGATCGACCTTCGAGGATGCGATTTTGGCTGATTTGGGCACGGTTGTCTGTTCTCGATACTCTTGTTTTCTCAGTGGTGACCGGCTAAACGGAAATCATCCGGATAGGTGCAGAGTTTTTCGTTCCCGTCTCCGGTGATCCAGAAATTATCTTCCAATCTCAATCCACCACCGCCGGGCCAATAAATTCCTGGCTCAATGGCGAGCACCATGCCTTTTGAGATCGTACCAGTCCCCGCCTGATGCGCATAAGGCTGCTCGTGCGCCCGCGCACCAACCCCGTGGCAGATGGGATGCGAAGGTTGGCCCGGATATCCGCCCTCGGCAATGCGCGCTCGCACCATGCGATCAAGCTCGGGAAAGTCTGCCCCATCACGCGCGTAGTCCACGGCCGCTCCGAAAACTTTCAGCAGCAAATCGAGCAGCTTGTGATATTCGGGCGTGAGTTCTCCGGGGCAGGCGTTCTTCGTCAGGTCGGTCCAATATCCATCTACGCACACCCAAATTTCAAGCAGTGTGGGTTCGTGTTCTTGAATCGGGCGGTCTCCGGTCGCGGTGAATGTAGCGATGCCTTTTCCAGACCACACCAGGGTGAACGCGCGCGCCATTTCTACTTTGCCCTTGTATCCCACTCCCAAACCATGCACGAAGCTTTCATACATGCCGCCGACTTCGCTTTCCTTCATGCCCGGCAACATGTGTTCACGCGTATAGTCCATGGCGAGCGCGGCTAGTTCATTGGCCAATCGCATGCGCTCGATTTCCTGGCCAGTCTTGATGGCGCGGGCCTGGTTGAGCAGCGGAGTAGCATCCACCACCTGGCCGGCTACCTCACCGAAGGCGTCGAAGTACATTTGAGTGGGAGTCGTGGGCTCGCCCACCATGCGGTCGGCAGACTGCGTTCCCATGTTGAGTTCGATGGCGACTTTGTCAGTAAGGCCGCGTTCTTTCAGAACCGATAACGCAAGTTCGAGCGCGCGATACTGCGGCGGGCGCGGATCGCTCTCGTGGTAGCCCTTGAACAGTCGCAGGTCTTTCGTCCAGGAATTGCGCTGTGCATCTTCCAGTTGCGGCTCCAAAGCGATCAGGGTCGGCGCACCCTCGCGGGGAAAAACCACCGCATCATATCCCTTCATGCACCAATAGTTCGACAAATAGACGACATTGTCCGGCGCGCGCACTACCAGTGCGGTCAGATCCTGATCCTTCATCAGGGCGCGCACGCGGTTCAACTTAGTGTCATCAATTGGCCAAGGCATATTTCTGTCGCGTGAAAAAAACGCTTGCCGCATCTTGCAGTTTGGCTAACTCAACACCACCGCACGATTCTCGTTCTTGTAGGTCCACGACGCTTCGCGGCCTTTCAGAAGACGATACACCGCAGTGTGCAACGGTGCTGGCACTCCGGCTCGTTCCGCTTCGCGGGCAATCGCACCGCTTAGAAAATCTACTTCCGTCGGCAACTGATGGCGGATGTCATAAAGCATCGAGGGCGGATGGTTTGTCAGCGCTCCCACGGCATTCATTTCCCAGGGATCATCGCGGAGCTGAACGCCCGCCGCAGCAGCCACGGTTTTGCCTTCTTCAATCATTTCGTGCAATAGACGTCCGAGGCTGGAAAATTGCGCCTCATCGGCAAAGTGCGGCGAGTGCGGCAATCCAGTCAATGCCGAGACGCCATTCACGGAAGCATTAAAAATCAGTTTCGACCATTGTGCAGGACGCGCATCGGTCAGCGCCTCCGCTTTCAGCCCGCTCGCATTGATCAGGTCTGCCGCTTCTTTCACCACGGAGAACGGCGTCTGGCGCGGTTCAAACGGACCAATCCAGGTCGCAGTGTTCAGTTCATACTGCACGTGTGTGTCGCTATGTTTTGTCCCGCTCATGAAAGTGGTACCGCGAATGATCTGCCCACGGGTGTGTGCCGCGATGATTTCTTCACTACCCAAACCATTCTGCGCCGAAATAACAGCGCCGCGGTCAAATCGTCCACCGACCTGCACCATGGAATCTTCTACCTGCCGGGCTTTCGTAGCGACGATCGCCAGATCGCACGCGGGTAGCTCCTCGGCTCGAGTCGTAGCCTTAAGCGCAACATGAAATTCATGCTTTCCGGAAACCCGCAGCCCGTCGCGGTTAAGGGCTCTCGCATGAGGCTCGCGCCGAACGACGGCCCATACCTCGGCGACGCGCGCCAGATGCGCCGCGTAAAGACTGCCGATAGCGCCACAACCGATAATGCAAACCCGTTTCATGCAATGAAGCGTTTCTGTTGGCACTTCGCGGGCAGAGGCGCCCGCGCTGCACATGCTCTATCTGCGTTCTACTCTTACCAGCTTTTTTATCTGGCTGATTTCTTTGTGAACCATTGCCCGGAACAAACCGTCGGCATTGTTGAAGGAATCGTCAATCACGATGCCTTCGGCAAACAGCGCATCCTGGAGCGCTGCCGAAATCGTATGGATGGGAGCTGCTCCGCCCTCACCCATCCCTTTGGCGCCGCTATAGCTGTGCGGCGACGGCGTTTCGATGTGATCGTATTTCACATTCGGCATGTTCATCGCAGTGATGGGCGTGTAGTCGCTGAAAGTGCCGGTCAGCATATTCCCGACCGAATCGTAGGCGCAATTTTCCATCAGCGCCGCACCAATACCGTGTGCAGTCGCTCCATAAACCTGTCCTTCCACAATCGGAGGGTTAATAACGGTTCCGCAATCGTCGACTGCAACATAATCGAGAATGCGTGGAATGAAAGTATCGCGCTCGATTTCAATTACGGCGATGTGAAGTTGCGAAGCGTAAGTCAAAGTCAGGCTGCCATATTTTTTCTGCTTGTCGGGCACTTTAAACGGCGCCCGCCAAATGTAGCGGCAATTCAAAGTGAGTTCATACAACTCGGGCGGCAGCACCGCGCTGTTCACGTTGACGATATTGGCCAAGCCCCAATAGTTAACGGATTTGCCCGTACTCTTGGCGCGAGCTTCCGGTCCTTGTTCTCCCGTGCCCAGCTCAATATCGTCTTCTTTAGTTTCGAGAAGAAATGCGGAGAGACGGATCATCTCTGATTTCAACTTCTGCGCCGCACCATGAACAGCAGATAGGCCAGACACGGCGAACTGGCTTGCATAGGTACCGGAGAACCCGGTGTGAACGTTGCGTTCGGTATCGAAACCGGTTCGCACCGTGATCCGATCGGGATGAATGTTCAGCACGTCGGCGACGACTTGCGCTGCCGTGGTTTCGTGCCCTTGCCCCTGCGGACATGAACCGACGGAAACTACCACTTCCCCATAAATATCAAGCTTGCAGTTCGCACCCTGCGAGTTGCCGGAAAAAGGCGCTCCCGGATTTACGATCTGCGACTGGCCAAAATTGTTGGTGCCGGAATCCAGCGTGGTGCCGATGCCGATTCCAATCAGGCGGCCTTCTTTGCGCGCTGCGGCCTGTTTCTTTTTCCATTCGTCCCAGCCAATTTTCGCTTTGGCCACTTGCAACATCCTGGGATAGTTTCCCGAGTCGTACACGCAACCGTTCGGAGTGGTGTAGGGGAATTCTTCCGGGCGAATGTAGTTGCGCAGGCGCATTTCGTCGGTCGGGATGCCGAGTTCGTGCCCGCAAATGTCAACAATCCGCTCCAGGAACCAGAGATGCTGCATACGCGAGTAGCCGCGATTCGGTCCCACTGGACATTTGTTTGTGACCGCCTGCATGAAATCAATGCGCGCGTTCTTGAAGCGATAAACTCCAGGAAAGACCTGCGACCAAATCACGCAGCCCAATGGCTCATAACGAGGGTATGCCCCACAGTCATCAATGTGGCGGGACGCCAGCGCGGTGATGACGCCGTTGTTGTCGAGGGCGACTCGTGTGTCACGGAATGTCCGCTCGTTGCCGTGGGCGCTCGAAGTAATGTGCTCGGAGCGCGTCTCGACCCACTTAATAGGCCTGCCCCCGGTTTTCTTCGAGGCCAGCGCGCACACCGCCATCTGCGGATAGCTGGTGATCTTGATGCCAAAACTGCCGCCAATATCGGAGGTCTCTACGCGGATGCGGTCGATGTGAACGCCCAGGTGGGCGGACAGAAACTGAATAGCAAACGATGGAAATGAATTATTACACTCGTAATAAATGCGATCGTCCTTCGGATTCCATTGCGCGAGCACGACATTGTTTTCCAGCGGCGTACTGGAGAAACGGTGGAAGTGCATCTTGTCGATGTTGACGACGTAGGCAGCTTCCGCGAATGCCTTATCGATATCTCCGTATTCGAAGACGCCACTCCAGACGCGGTTGGTGCCGGCATCTTCGTGCAAGATACTCTGATCAGTAAGGGCTGCCTCCGCGTCAACCACCGGGTCGAGCGCCTCGTATTCCACCTGCACTAACTCCGCTGCATCGTCAGCCAAAGCTGGAGATTCTGCGACGACTGCGACTACAGGCTCTCCTTGATAGCGGACTTTGGAGACAGCGAGGGGGTAATCCTTGATCTTGCCGCCAGGGTCGGGAGCGATTTCGATGAAGGGTTGGGTCTGGGTTACGATCTCAGCTCCGGTGATCGCTCCAAAAACTCCGGGGAGAGCTTCGGCGGCTGAAGTATCGATGCTGACGATTTTCGCGTGAGCGTAAGGCGAGCGCACAAAGCGCAGGTAAAGCATCTCGCGCAGCTTGATGTCGTCGGAGAATTTGCCGCGCCCGCGCAGCAGTCGGTTCTCTTCCTTGCGGGGAAGAGCTTGTCCCACCCAGTTCTTGGCGCCGTCCTTTTTGGTCACACTCACGCCTGATTCCCCCACAACATGTTTCTAGGTCAACGCCGCCTGCAATCCGTCGATGAGCTTCTGAACTTGTTTCTTTCCCAAAGGTTCGAGCAGTCCGCCCGCGACCGACATCAGCCGGCCGAAGATCTGCGCCTCGCCCTGCCAATCCACTTTGGTTCCACCCGCGATTGCCGACAGATCGAAGCCCGCTGTAAGAGAAACATTGCCGCCGGCCATACTGCCCTGGCCTTTATACTGCGCACGTTTTGGACGGTCCGCCTGAGCCAACTCCATCTTCACGTCGGCAGTCCCTTTGATATAGGAAATGCCGACATTCACTTTTACGGTGAAATGCGTCGAATCCTGCACCGAAAGGCCTTGGAAATCTGGCAACAGCGCCGCAAATCGGTTCGGATCGGTGAGGAAATCGTAAACTTCATCGGGTGTTCGTTTGACTTCAAAGCTCCCGTTAAACTTGATCGCCATCCTTCAAACACCTTCCATGTTCTGCGCCGCCAAATGAATCGCCTTGAGAACGTTCTGATATCCCGTGCAACGGCATGTGTTCCCCGCAATTGCCTTGCGCACTTGCTTCTCGGTTGGTCTCTTATTCTCCGACAACAATTGCAGCGCCGAAAGCATTAATCCCGGCGTGCAATATCCGCATTGCAGGCCATAGGAGTCGCCGAACGCTTTCTGAATCGGGTGTAACTCACCATTTTTCTCCAGCCCTTCGACAGTGAGAAGTTCCGCACCGTCCGCCTGCACCGCGAACATGGTGCAAGACTTCACCGAGCGACCATTCATCAGCACGGTGCACGCCCCACAGTAGGTGGTGTCGCAGCCCACGTGCGTTCCGGTCAGGTCGAAGTCTTCACGCAGCAACTCGACCAGGAGTTTGCGGGGCTCAACCTTCAAGGAACGAGACTTCCCATTGACCGTCACTTGCATCGGAATCTTCTCGAAGTCTTCAGGCATAAATATGGCTCGTTTCGACGCACTCACCCCGAGCTCGGCGGAGAGCAATGTCAATCGCCCGCTTGACCAATGCGCCCACTAACTGGCGTTTGTAATCCGCCGATCCGCGCATGTCGGGTTGTGGCTCGGCAGCCGCGCGCGCCGCCTCAATCGCGATGCCGATTGTCTTTTCTGTGAGGGGGTGTCCAGTCAGCGCAGATTCGCCCTCGGTGGCTCGAATTGCAGTCAGACCGACACAGCCCAGCGCGATCGCCGCGCTCTTGCAAACGTCACCATCCATGGTGAGCTGCACCGCCGCGCTGGCCGTTGGATAGACGGGTGCGGAGCGCTTGAACGCGAGGTACGCCCCTCCGCTTCCCTTAGGAGGCAGCCTCACGGATACCTCACTCACCAACTCGCCGTGCTCCAGCGCTGTGGTGTACGCATCCTTGATGAAGTCATTCAGCGCCATCGTCCGTTCACCTGCAGGTCCCAAACAACGAACATCTGTGGAAAGCGTCGACAGTACCGTTGCCCAGTCGCCACTAGGGTCTGCCTCGGCGAGTGACCCACCAATCGTCCCGCGGTTGCGCACCTGAACATCGGCAATCCCCGCGGCACAATCGTGTAGCAAAGGGATTTTCGCAGCGACGGACGATCCCTCGATGTCTGCGTGCCGGGTCAGTGCGCCAAAGTGAAGAGTGCCACTATCTTCCTTGATGTAGGAAATTCCAGACACGAAGTTCAGGTCGACGAGGTGAGCTGGGTTGGCAAACCTGAGCTTCATCAGCGGGATCAGACTCTGTCCGCCTGCCAGGAGTTTGGCGCTATCGCCGAGTTGTCCGAGCATGGTGGCAGCTTCCATCAAAGAACTGGCCCGGTGATAGTGAAACGCGCGCGGATACATTGTGAGGTTGTTCCAGCGGTCCGTCCATTGTCACATAACAACGTGCGGGCTCGGCCAATAAGATTAACAAACTAGGCGATCTTGCGACCATAGGTCCTCGCAAAACGCGGGTTCTCATGTGGTTTTACGGCCTGCTAACTAAAGCACAATTCTTCTGTCTTTTGGAGTGTGGCAGCCGTCCCGGCCCGAAATCCTCGACCAGAATTTCCTCTGTTGGTTGACGAAAAAGTGATTGGAGGAAGACAACAATGGACCAGTTTCTAAGAGATTTCCGCGTTGCGCTCCGAGGATTGCGAACTTCGCTGGCTTTCACCATCGCGGCAGTCATCACGCTGGCGTTGGGCGTCGGCGCCAACACCGCCATTTTCAGCGTCGCCAATAACGTTCTCCTCCGTCCATTGCCTTATCGCGATCCCGGCCGCCTCGCCATCATTTGGAATGACTATGGTTCCGGCGGCCAATCTCTGCCCGCCGTTTCCTTGCCTGATTTCCGCGATTACCAGTTGCGGGCGCAGCAGTTTGAAGGCTTCGCGGCTAGCACCTACGCGTCCGCCGAACTGACTGGCAAGAATGGCTCGCAGCAAGTAGACGTCGGGTTGATTTCGGCGAATTTCTTTTCATTGCTGGGAGTCAAACCGCTCCTTGGCCGTGCCTTCACAGACGATGAAACTGTCCCCAACGGTCCACACGTCGCAATCCTCACCCACAGAATCTGGCAACAGCAATTCGGTGGGCGGCCGGACATTGTCGGCCAGATCATCAGCATCGGCCGAGTGCCAACGACGGTCGTCGGCATTCTGCCAGCGGGATTTGAATTAGAACTACCCGCCGAAAAGTTCCTGATGGAAGACTCTGACATCTACCAGCCAGTGCAAATCGCGGTGGACAAAGTGCCGCGTAATTTGACCGGAATGACCGTTCTGGCCCGACTGAAGCCCAACGTAACCTGGGCCCAGGCCCAAGCCGAAATGGACAATATCGCTGCTCAGCTTCGCAGCGAGCACGCGGTACATCAGATGTCCGGATTGCGGATTCGTGCAGTCCCTCTGCAAAAGGATGTAGTGAAGCATGCACGCTTGCCGCTCCTGGTCATGCTGGTTGCGGTTGGACTCGTCCTGCTCATCGCGTGCGGCAACGTCGCCAATCTTTTGCTGGCTCGGGCCACATCGCGCCGCCGCGAGATGGCTATCCGCTCCGCTCTCGGAGCAACGGGCGCTCAATTAGCTCGCCAGGTTTTGGTGGAAAGCCTGCTGGTCGCGTTGCTCGGCGGCCTGGCAGGAATCGCCGTTGCCTATCTCGGTTTGCAAATGCTGATCGTGCTTCGTCCCGCGAGCCTGCCTAGGCTCAGCGAAATCGCTCTAGATGGATCGGCGTTGGTCTACACGGGAGGCGTCTCCATTCTCACCGCATTCCTCTTCGGCCTCGCTCCGGCGATTCAAGCTTCGCGCCCCGATCTTCGGGAGGCGTTGGTCGAGGGTGGCCGGTCTTCTCAGCGCCTTAGCAAAAGCAATCTGGCTCGCACTTTGATCCTCGGACAAGTAGCTCTGTCGGTGCTTCTAATGATTGGTTGCGGCCTGCTGCTGCGCAGCTTCGCGCGATTGCAACTAGTCGATCCCGGCTTTAGTGCGCAGAATGTTCTTACGTTTCGCTTATCTCTTCCGTTTTCCGCATACAAAGATCCGGATTCGATCCGCACCGCCTATCGCAAAATCTCGGATCAGTTGCGCGATACTCCCGGCGTCCAGGTCCTCGGTGAAACCTCAAAAGTTCCACTCACCGGCAGCGGCGCGCAAACACCCTACGCGTGGGACGACGAAACACTCCACCGTTGGGAAAGCATCTCCGCCGACTGGCGAAGTGTCTCTCCTGGATATTTTTCATCGATGGGAATTCGCTTTATTTCCGGCCGTCCCTTCACCGATCTGGATGACGCGCAGCACCCGGGAGTCGTCATTATCGACGAAATGCTCGCTCGCAGAGCCTGGCCGGGCCAGGACGCAGTTGGGAAAAGGCTGACCATTGACGAAACTTCTCCTCCCAAAGACTGGCTCACGGTTGTTGGCGTCATTGCCCATGTGCGCGCTCATGACATCACCACCAACGTCCGCGAACAGGTCTATCTGCCCTTCTTGCAGAATCCGATCCGCATCTTCAGTTACACGGTAAAAGCCACCGGCGACCCGGCGGCATTGGTTCCCGCCGTTACCCTGGCTGTTCACCACGTCGATCCAGACCTTGCCGTGCACCAGGTCAGCACTATGCAGGATTATCTTTCGCGCTCCATGGCGCAGGCTCGTTTTACTCTCATTCTCAGCGGAATTTTCGGCATGGTTGCTCTTCTGCTTACCTCCGTAGGCATCTATGGACTGATCTCCTATTTCACCTCCAAACGCATTCGCGAGTTCGGCATCCGCATGGCCCTGGGCGCGCAGCATCACGACATTTATCGCCTGGTCGTCGGGGAGGGCGTGCGCCTCGCCATGAGTGGAGTATTACTCGGACTCACCTGCGCTTTCTTTTTGACCCACACCTTACGTGGCTTGTTATATGGCGTCGGGGCGTATGATCTCCTGACCTTTGCCAGCGTGCCACTGATTTTGTTCGCAGTGGCTCTGCTGGCAGCCTTCGTCCCCGCCAGCCGCGCCCTGCGCGTCGAGCCAATGACAGCGTTGCGCCTGGAATGATGGAGAAAACACTTTCTCTCCATTCATAAAAAAAGTCACAAATCGATGCCATTTGCGCTCGAACGGGCTTTGGTCACTCCCTCAACCCGGCGATAGTCTGGGCAACAGTCCGCCTCACCCCTGGGGCAACTCCTCTCGCCACAAGGAGGTTGCCAGAATCATTCGTCGTGAACGAGCATGATCAAATCATGCGCCTCAAGGTCTATGTAACAACCCCCAGCATTCTTTTGACAGCAATTCTTTTCGCCCTTCCCTCCCACGCGCAAGATCAATGGTCGTGGCCAGCGAAACCGTCGAACCTTCAAGTCCTGCCAAAAGATTGGCCAGGCTCCCGGCTACAGCCCGTGATGACCGGTTTCACGCGTGCCCTGGGGGTTCGCTGCCCGTATTGCCATAAAGGGCAGGAAGGCAAGCCGCTCAGTACCTTCGATTTTGCCTCCGACGAAAATCCCAACAAAGACCGCGCTCGCGAAATGCTCAGAATGCTGGGAGACATCAATGATCATCTGAAAAAGATCCAGCCCAGCGGCGTCAAACGCGTCAACATGTGGTGCACCACCTGTCACCGCGGGCGGCCCAGGCCGATGGCGCTGGAGGAGGAGTTGGGCGAACAGTATCGGACGAAAGGACTTCAACCGGCCATGGATCACTACGCCGAGCTGAAGAAGAATTTTTTCGGCAGAGGCTCGTACGATTTCGGTGAAGGATCGCTGAATGATTTCGGCTACGAAGTGCTGGAAAAAGACCCGGCTGGGGCGGTGCAGGTGTTTAAGTTGAACGCCGAGACTTTTCCAAAGTCGTCGAATGTGTGGGACAGTCTGGCAGAGGCCTACGCAAAATCGGGAGACCTGGGAAAAGCCAAAGAGAACTACGAAAAGTCTCTGACGATCGATCCAACCAATGAAGACGCAAAAGAGGCGTTGAAGAAGCTCGCCGAGCCTAAAGAGAAATCAAAGTGAAAAGATGCTTCTACTGGTACGCGCTTATTCTTTAGGCTCGATCTTGCGGTAGGCCGCGCGGAAGTACAACAGTGGATCACCCTCGCGAACCACCACGTCCTCCACTTCTGCAATGAAGATGGTGTGATCGCCGGCATCCTGCGCGCTGTGCAGGCGACATTCCAAATAAGCCAGCGCGCCGTGCAACACTGGGGTTCCGTGTTTGGTGCGATCAAACCGCGCGCCAGCTTCCTGTTCCGCCGACTCGTGGGTTTGGATGGGGCGAGCGTAATATTCAGATATTGCTCGCTGGTTCTCCGCCAGAACATTCACCCCGAAACGTTTTCTGGCATGCAAATGCGTATGCGTCCGTGCGCGATGATCGACACAGACCAGCACCAGCAAAGGATTCAGCGAGACTGAGGTGAACGCGTTCGCGGTCATACCGTGCACCGCGCCCTCCTGGTCCACGGTGATGACCGTGACTCCGGTAGCAAAGCTGCCCATGGCTTTGCGGAATTCGGCCTGCGTCACGCCCATAAAAGTGTCACGATTGCTATCGGCGTAGTCTACGTCGCTCCGCGCTCGAGGGAAAGCGATGGACCCCGCCGACCCTGCCCTTCAAAGTTTTATCACGTTGATCGGGATCGCGCCTTTGGCCTGCGAACGCTGGCCCGTCTGCCCCGGCCCTCATGTATGATTTCGTTGCTGTACTGCTTATAGAATCGGGGCAAGGCTAATCGTGAGCGCAACCCACACAGCTGGCACGCGGCAGCAAACGCCTTGGCACGCAGAGGAACTGCTACTTGAACTTCCCCTTTCGCGAGACCGCGCTTGCGAGTTAATTTCTTGTTCCGAAGGAGACCTGCCCGCCCTCCTGTCAGCTGCTGCCGAAGCGCGGCAGAATTTCAAACGGAAAGTCATCACCTACTCGCGCAAAGTCTTTATCCCCCTGACGAATCTCTGTCGTGACTACTGCGGTTACTGCACGTTCCGTCGCGATCCGGGCCAGCCGGGTGCTCACACTATGACTCCGGACGAAGTGATCGAAGTAGCACGCCGAGGTGAAAAGATGGGATGCACTGAAGCCCTCTTCAGCCTCGGTGATAAACCCGAACTCGCGTTTCCCGAGATGCGCGAAACACTCCATCACCTGGGTTACAAGTCCACGCTGCACTATCTCGAGGCTATGTGCGAGTTGGTGCTACGCGAAACGACGCTGCTTCCGCACCCCAATCCCGGATTGCTGAGCGCCGAGTGGCTTGCGCGCCTGGCGGATGTTTCGCCGAGCATGGGACTGATGCTAGAAACCACCAACGCCTCCCTGCTGGGCCCCGGAGCGGCGCACGACAATGCACCCGACAAACTCCCCGCCCGGCGCTTGCGGACGATTGAAGAGGCGGGCAAGCAAAATATTCCCTTCACTACCGGACTACTGATTGGAATCGGCGAGACTCTCGAGGATCGCGTGGACACTCTGCTCGCCATCCGCGATCTGCATAATCGCTACGGCCACATCCAGGAAGTCATCGTCCAGAACTTTCGCGTCAAACCTGAAATCCCGATGCACGACTGGCCAGAGCCCTCGCAAAGTGAAATGATGCGCACCATTGCCGTGGCGCGCTTGCTCATGCCGAATGTCAATATTCAAGCGCCGCCGAATCTTTCCGCGCCTTATTATGACGAATTTCTTGACGCGGGAATCAACGACTGGGGCGGCGTTTCTCCAGTGACGCCAGATTTCATCAACCCGGAAAAACCGTGGCCTCATCTCGATCAACTGAAGCTGCACACCGAACGAAAAGGCTACGTGTTGCGTCAGCGCCTGCCCGTCTATCCGGAATTCATCCGCGGCGATCGCCGGTCGATCGGGATTACTTGCAGAGAAGGTTTCAGCAGCCACTGACAATGATGGTTATGCGCGGAGGCTCGCATGATCGTCGTCCTCACCGGTGGCACGGGTGGCGCGAAATTCGTGGAAGGGCTGCGCCAGCTTGCCTCGGCGCAGCAACTCACGTTTATTGTGAACACCGGTGACGACCTTGAGTGGTGGGGACTGTACGTGTCTCCTGATCTGGACTCCATCACTTACGGCATGGCCGGCCTGCTCAGCAAAGAGCGCGGCTGGGGAGTGAAGGGAGACACATTCTTTTGCCTGCAAGCCATGGGAGAATTGGCCGAACCGATCTGGTTCCATGTGGGCGATCGCGATCTCGCTGTGCATCTGCTCCGCACAAAGTGCTTGGCGCAGGGAAAAACCTTGACCGAAGCCACCACTGCGATTTGCAATAAACTTGACGTGCAGGCGCGAATTCTTCCTATGAGCGACTCGCGTGTCGAAACCAGGATCGACACGCCGCAAGGCGAGCTGAGTTTCCAGGAATATTTTGTGCAGCGCTGGTATCAGGACCCGGTCAGGTCCGTGCATTTTGCGGGCGCAAGCGAGGCCAAGCCCGCGCCGGGAGTGGTCGATTCCATCATGTCAGCAAGCGCCGTGATTCTGGCGCCAAGCAATCCCGTAACCAGCATCGGCCCAATTTTGGCTATTTCTGAAATTCGCGAAGCCCTCTGCCAAACCCGCGCGACCGTGGCCGCCATCAGCCCGATCATCAATAACGCTGCGGTCTCAGGCCCGGCTGGCGCCTTGATGGAGGCACAAGGGCTGCCTGTCTCCATCGCGGGAGTCGCAAAAGCATATGAAGACTTTCTCGATATGCTGATTGTCGATGTTCGCGACATCGAAGCAGCGCGAAAGTTGGATCGCCCGAATCTGCGAGTGCATTGCACCAACACCATCATGCGAACCGCAGAGGACAAAACTAAACTTGCCCGCACCGTGCTCGCCCTGCTCAGCGCGGAAAACGCCCGCGCCGCCGATCCCTCATGATCCTGATCCCCGTAAAGAATCTCGCGAACGCCAAACAGCGCCTGGCCTCGCTACTCGACCAGGTAACTCGCACGGAACTCGCGCAGGCCATGCTCTTCGATGTGCTCGAAGCGCTCGCAACGTGGGCGAACCGGCCCGAGGTCAGCCTCGTCACCAGCGACCCATTCGCCGTCGAACTGGCGCGAAAACTCAACTTCCAGACCATTTCTGACAACGCCAATCGCAGCGAGACCGACGCCATCGAAATGGCGACGAGATTTTGTGAATCTCGCGGCGTCGCCAGCACGCTCGTTATTCCTGCGGACATTCCGCTCATCAATGCCAGCGAGCTTGAGAAAATTATCATAGCCGCGCCGCCGCAAGGCTCATTGCTCGTTCCCGCCGCCGATGGCCGCGGCACGAACGCCGCCTGGCGTCGTCCCGCCGGACTGTTCCCACTGCGCTTCGGAAACGACAGTTTCAAGCCGCATCTGGCGGCGGCTCGTGCTACACAGAAGCCCTGCGTGGTTCTCGAACTTCCGGGTATCGCACTGGACGTCGACAATCCCTTTGATTTGAAACAGCTCGCGGAAGCCCCCGGCGAAACCCGCTCCCAACGCCTGGCACGCCAGTGGGACCTCTCCGATTTCCAGCCAGCCGTGAATATGTAGAGACAGGTCTCTGGGACGTTCAGGTCGAGCCGAGATCGGCAGCAGTACTCCGATAGAATTGTCATGCTGAGCGCAGCGAAGCATTTCTACTCAGTGTGCATCGTCGCGAGAAGAAATTCTCGCTACTGCTCGGAATGATATTACTGAGGCATGTCAAACTTGGACCAACCCACCGAGCTACGCATCATTCCCATCCCCTTTCCCGGCGAAATCCAACCCGGCGACTCGCTCGCGGACAAATTCGTTCAAGCTATGAAGCATCACAAACGATCATTGCAGGCCGGCGACATCCTGATCGTCAAACACAAAATAGTCTCGAAAGCAGAAGGCCGCCTCGTCGAACTAAGCAAGATCAAGCCCACCGCCAAGTCTCGCGCCTGGGCGCGCCGCTACAATCTGGATGCTCGCGTGACCGAGGTGGCTCTGAAGGAAAGCAAGCGAATCGTTCGCCGCAAACGCGGAGTCCTGATCACCGAAACTCGCCACGGTTTTGTCTGCGCCAACAGCGGCGTGGATGTTTCCAATGTCAACGGCGGACAACACGCGCTGCTGCTCCCGAAAGACCCAGACAAGTCCGCCCAAATACTGCATCGCGAGCTGAAGCGACGCCTCAAGCTTTCCATCCCCGTCATCATTACGGACAGTTTCGGCCGGCCCTGGCGCGAAGGCCTGACCGAAGTGGCCATCGGCGTCGCCGGCATGCAGGCGATGCACGATTATCGGGGTGACCGCGATCCCCACGGCTATCCGCTGCGAGTGAGCATTGAAGCCATCGCCGACGAACTGGCTTGCGCCGCCGGCCTGGTCTGCGGCAAGCTGGCTCGTACGCCAGCGTGTATCATTCGAGGGTTCGCTTTCCGGCCTGCGCGCGGACGTGCCCGCGACATGGTTCGCCCGGCAAAGATGGATTTGTTTAGGTGACGGATTTGTTTAGATAAAGATTCGCTGGCTGCATTTCGCTGGAAGGAGATTTCCTGTGACACGCGTTCTCACGCAATCCGAACTCGAAAGCTTTCCAGCGTTGGAGTGGCAAGACGTCGCTCCACGCCTGTGCAGCCCAACCCGCCAGGCGCTCGAACAAGTCATGGAATCGCTCGACGGCAGCGCGCTCACTCGTCAACAATGCTCCTTGCTTGCGAATGGCGAAGGCGATAACCTCCTCGGCCTGCTGGTCGCGGCCGACGCCATTCGGCGCGAGCTGGCCGGAAACATCGTCACTTACGTCGTAAATCGCAACATCAATTTCACTAATGTTTGTTTCGTTGGCTGCAAGTTCTGCGCTTTCAGTCGCGGCCCCCGCGAGTCCGACACATACTTTCTCAGCCCAGAGCAAGTCGCGCAAAAAGCAGTTCAAGCCTGGAAAATCGGAGCCACCGAAGTCTGCATTCAAGGCGGCCTGCCCCACGGCCTGCCTCCGTTTTACTATCGCGACATTTTGCGCGCCGTGAAGCAAGTTATCCCCGCAATGCACATCCACGCATTCTCGCCAATGGAAATCATGTACGGCATCGAGCTCACCGGCATGCCGCTCGCAGACTATCTGTGCATGCTCCGTGACAACGGCCTCAATACGCTTCCCGGAACCGCCGCCGAGATCCTCGACGACGAGGTTCGCTTTGTCCTCTCGCGCAACAAACTATCGACCGAGCAGTGGAAGCAGGTCATCCTCACCGCGCATCGCGTCGGCATTCGCAGCACGTCAACACTGATGTACGGCCACGTCGAAACCCCCGAACACTGGGTCAATCAGCTCTTATTGCTCCGCGAAATGCAGCAGGAAACCGGAGGCTTCACCGAGTTCGTCCCCCTCGGATTCGTTCATCAGAACACCTTGCTCTTCCACCAGGGGATCGCGCGACCCGGCCCAACTCTCGCCGAGCACCTCAAGATTCACGCTCTGTCGCGGGTCCTGCTCGCCGGAGCCATCAACAATATTCAGGTGTCGTGGGTTAAGCTGAATCGCCAACTCTCCCAGCTGTGCCTGCACGCCGGTGCCAACGATTACGGTGGCACTTTGATGGAAGAAAATATCTCGCGTGAAGCCGGAGCCACCGCGGGCCAATACACCAGCCCGGAAGATTTTCAGTCGCTGATTCTGGAGGCCGGCCGCATCCCTGCCGAGCGCAACACCACATACACCCGAATCAATCTGAAATTGCAGCCCGAAGAATGCATCGCCGAGCAATCCCTGGAACCAGAATTTGCGTGAAAAAAATCGCTGAAAAACGATCGCGCGAGTAACAATCACGAGTAACAATCGCGTGGGTAACATCAATAGAGAACATCTCTCTACCCATGGCAATCCGACCCATCGCGATCCTGGGAGGCACCGGACCAGAAGGTTTCGGCCTCGCTTTACGCTGGGCCCAGGCCGGCGAAACCGTGATCATCGGATCGCGCGACGCCCAGCGCGCTCAGGAAGCCGCGGAAAAAATCAAACAAAAAGTCGGCGCTCACGCCAAAATTTCCGGAGAAGAAAATTCCGCAGCCTGCGCCGCATCCGATCTGCTCGTCCTGACCATTCCATTCGAAGGCCACGCCGCGTTACTCAAGCAACTCAAGTCTGCGATCCGGCCGGGTAGCATCGTCGTCGATACCACAGTTCCGCTGGCCGCCAGCGTGGGAGGCCGCGCCACCCGCACTCTCGGCGTCTGGCAAGGCTCGGCCGCGCAAGAGACCGCCGAACTCGTACCCAAAGGCGTTTCCGTCGTAGCCGCGTTTCAAAACATCGGATCCGAAATGTTGAACGCCGACGGCCCAGTCGACTGCGACGTGATCGTCTGCGGCGACGATCCCGCCGCCAACCAAACCGTCCGCGCTCTGGCTGCAAAAATCCCAGGCGCACGCGCCATCGACGGCGGCAAACTGGAAAACGCCCGCATCCTCGAACAAATTACCGCCCTGCTGGTGGGCATGAACATTCGCCACAAAGGCCACTCCGGACTCCGCATCACCGGCCTGCCGCCGCAAGCATACGAAAAAGAAACGTAGCTGCGTTTCCCCACTCCCCAGCGGAACGCAGCTCCGCATCAGAGTATATTTGACCCTCAATGAGCTCCACGCCGCAGCCCGCCATCGAGTTCCGCAACATCTCCTACCGCCTGCCCAATGGTGGCGAGCTCCTTCGCGACCTGAATCTACAAATCCAATCCGGAGAAACCCTGGTCCTCCTGGGGCGCAGCGGATCCGGAAAAACCACCACGCTGAAATTGATCAATCACCTCATTACTCCGAGCCAGGGCGACCTCCTCGTCGATGCCCGCCTGACCCGCGACTGGGACCTCATCCGCCTCCGCCGTCACATCGGATACGTCATACAAGACGTCGGCCTTTTTCCCCATTTCACCGTGGAGCGCAATGTTGCCCTCGTTCCAAAAATTGAGAATTGGCCGGCTGACCGAATCGCCACGCGCGTTCGCGAGCTTCTTAACCTCGTCGGCCTCGATCCCGAAATCGGCTCGCGCTATCCCCGCGAACTTTCCGGAGGCCAGCGCCAAAGAGTCGGCGTAGCTCGCGCCCTCGCCGCAGACCCGCCCATCCTCTTAATGGACGAACCCTTCGGCGCCCTCGATCCCATGACCCGCGCCGAACTGCAACGGGAATTTCTGGACTTGCAGGATCGCCTGAAAAAAACGATTGTCTTCGTGACTCACGATCTGCGCGAAGCGCTCCTGCTGGGAACTCGCATCGCACTGATGGAAGATGGTCATCTCAACTCCATTCAAACTCCCGAAGAATTCCTGGAATCCGCGGAGCCGTTGGTCACGAAATACCGAGAAGCCTTCGGCCCCGCCAGACCCACCTGGGGACGAGCCCAGCTCTCGGCTCTTCAACCGGAAAATCTTAAACAGCCCAGCGAGGAACCATGAGCCTCTGGCAATTCATCCTGCAAAATCACACTGAAGTCCTCGAACTCACGCTCGAACATTTGTGGCTGGTAGGAATTTCCACCACCCTCGCCGTCCTCGTCGGAATCCCGCTGGGCATCGCCATTACCCGCTGGCCCGCACTGAATAAACCAATCCTCGGAGGCGCGAACATCATTCAAACCATTCCCAGCCTCGCCCTGTTCGGATTCCTTCTCCCCGCTCCCTGGATCGGCGCCCGCGCCGACCGCCTCGCCATCCTCGCGCTTGCTCTCTACGCTCTGCTGCCGCTCATTCGCAACACCTACACTGGAATTAAAGGAGTAGACCGCGCCGTGGTCGAAGCCGGAAGAGGCATGGGCATGACCGACCGCCAATTACTTTTTCAAGTCGAACTCCCACTCGCGCTCGGAGTCATCATCGCCGGAGTTCGCGTCGCCACCGTAATTTCGGTCGGCTTGGCAACCATCGCCGCTGCCATCGGCGCGGGAGGCTTGGGTGAATACATTTTTCGCGGACTGGCCATGGTCAACAACCAGGTCATCCTCGCCGGGAGCCATCCCGGCCGCCGCTATGGCGTTGCTGGCCGACACGACTTTGGGTTGGCTGGAGAAACGCCTGACTCCGCGCTGAGCGTGGGAGACTCTGCATGTTGCATAAAGCCGCTCTCATCGCTCTCATCGCTCTGCTCACCGCCTGCGGCCCTGCCCGCCAGGACCGCATTGTGGTCGGCTCCAAGAACTTCACCGAACAACTCATTCTCGGAGAAATCCTCGCCCAGCAAATCGAAAACAAAACTCATCTTCCCGTCGAGCGCCGCTTCTATCTCGCTGGAACCTACATCTGCCACCAGGCCATTCTCGGCGGGCGGATCGACATCTATCCCGAATACACCGGCACCGCGCTGACCGCCGTCTTAAAAGAAAAGCCAGGCTCCGACGCGCAGAATGTTTACGACAACGTAAAAACTGAATACGCGAATCGCTTCAATCTCGCGGTGGGCCAACCCCTCGGATTCAACGACACCTTCGCCATAGAAATTCGCGGAGACGACGCCCGCCGCCTGAACCTGAAAACCATTACCCAAGCCGCCGCCCACACGCCCCAATGGCGCGCCGGATTCGGCTACGAATTCATGGAGCGCCCCGATGGCTACAAGGGCCTGGCCGTCACCTACAATCTCCACTTCGTCGAGTCGCCGCGCATCATGGATCTGGGTCTGCTGGCTCGCGCCCTCAAAGGAAAACAAATCGACCTCGCCGCCGGCAACACCACCGACGGACTGATCCCCGCGTTGGACTTGTTTGTTTTAGAAGACGACAAACACTACTTCCCGCCATACGAAGCCGTCCCCGTCATTCGCCAAGACACGCTGGCTCGCCACCCCGAAGTGAAAAATGCGCTGGACCAACTGAAGGGAAAGATTTCCGATAACGATATGCGCCAACTCAACTACGCCGTCGACGGCCAGCACCGCGACGTAAAAGAAGTGGTCCGCGAATTCCTGCGCGGCCTCAACTAGGGAGTTCCTACGGTCGTACAAATTTGCCGACGGCGTTTTTGTTGTAGCCGGTTATCCAGATGTTGCCCCCGGCGAACACGATCCCCGAGGTCTCGGTACCTTGCGTTCCGTAGTAGTGCAGAGTCTTGCCATCTTTGTCGCTCAACTCGGTCACCACCCCGCCATCTCCGGTCACCCAAATGTACGTGCCATCGAAGGCGACCCCATAGGGTGCTCCAGGCACGGAATAAGTGCCGAGCAGCTTTCCGTCGCTTGCACGTAGTTTGCTTAACGAGTCGTCGCCCCTGTTCGCGACCCATATAGCCGTGCCGTCAAAGGCGAGGCCGACCGGCGCGCCTCTCACGGTGAACGTGCCGAGAAGCTTGCCATCACTCGCCCGTAACTTCGTCACCGAGGTATCCCCACCATTCGACACCCATATGTTGTGGCCATCGAACGAAGCGGCGATCGCTCCGACGCCCACGGGATAACTCCCCACAATTTCCCCATCGGTGGGGCGTATTTTGTGGACGCTCCCATTGCCTGTGGTCGGCGTGGTCGTTACCCAGAGGTCGGATCCATCAAAGGCCATCCACCAGGGAGCAGGTCCGATGCTGAAGGTGCCTAGCTTTTTCCCATCGCTGGCGCGCAGCTTCGTCAGCGTGCCAGCGGCGCTGTTCGAGACCCATATGTTGGTTCCGTCGAAGGTCACGCCCGCGGGACCGGCACCCACATCGAACGTTCCCAACCTCTTTCCGTCGCTGGCTCGCAACTTGGTTACCGTTCCGCCGTTATAGTTTGCGGTCCAGATGTTTGCCCCATCGAACGCGATGCCCAGCGGGCCGTGCCCCGCGCCGTACCAGCGCAATTTCAATCCGGCCGAGCCAGTGCTCGGGTGGTTGCCGTCAATTTCTCGTTGAGGGGGAGCGTTCGCTAAACGCAAACGTGGCGCCGTGGGCCCCTGTGCACGGCCCGGAATGAAATACCCAGCCGCCGCCATCACCAAAACTAGAGTGATTCCGGTCAGCACACGTTTCATCCATTTACCTCCCCAGGGGTCGATACCGAAAAAACAGGAAAGAACAACATCCGCTAAAACTGCTGATACTTCGCTCAGGCGCGAGAGCGCCGGGCTCACTATTTATGCGGGGAGCATACCACGGTTCCGGGCCTTGTTCAATCGGCAATCATGCAGCCTTCACGAGGAGTTGCAGGGCGAACACGCGATCGCGTTGAGCTTCCACCAGCAATTTGGCTTCCATCAACCTAATAAAAAATCTGCCAGATTGTGTCGATCTCACCGTTCTTTATTCGACTAACCTATAGAGCCGGATACCCAGGCTGACGTTCATGCAATAAAATGAACTTAATTAACTAAGAAAAAGGAGACTTACTATCATGTCAACCAAACCCACCCACGAACAGGCTCAACTCCACCTGCAGGTTTTTGAACAACGCCGCGATGCCCGGCTTCGGCAGGCTCGTGACTGGTTCGCCAAAAACTACTTCGCCGAAACTTGGCCCGACGCCATGAAAGCCGCAGCCCCCGGCACCGAAGGCGGCACCAACTTCATGATGGTCGTCAGCTATTGGGAACAGGCCTGCGCTCTGCTCAACTATGGCCTGCTGCACGATGATCTGTTCTTCGAAACCAGCGGCGAATTCTTCTTCGTCTGGGAGCGGATCAAACCCACCATCGCGGAAGGCCGCGAACAATGGGCCAACAAACAATTCCTCACCAACATGGAAAAGGCCGCGGAACGCTTCGAGGCTTGGAGCGAGAAACGCTCGCCCGGTCACATCGCCAAAATGCGCGAGTTCATGAAGCAAATGCGCTCTCAACCTGCCAAAGCCGCCTAGCGGTTAAAGGTGGCCTGCCCCATCCTAATTCCGCGCTCCAAGCGGAATTAGGATGGGAATGTTTGGACGCGCGGAAGATCGGGTGTAACATCGCTGGAACCCGCGCTGCTCCTGGCATCTCCCCGAAACGCAGCCGCGATGGATCGTACCTAAGATGAGTGGCTCGCACACAGATCGCAATCGCTATTCTCGACGAGCCACACCGTTCCTGCTGTCGATGACTGTGATCGTTGTGGCTCTAACCGCCGCGGCTTTCGCCGAGCGGAAAGAGAGAGTTCTCCACAGCTTTCAGGGCGTCCCGGACGGAGTCCACGCCTGCTGGAGGAGTAGTCTTTGGCAAAGACGGAATTCTGTACGGCGCCACCACCGACGGCGGTTCCAACGCTTGCGCGCCTACCCAGTGCGGCACAGTTTTCCAACTTGCTCGACCCACCCAGCAAGGCGAGCCCTGGACCGAGACCGTGATTCATGTGTTTCAAGGAAACACCAAAGGAGACGGCAACACCCCGGCGAGTGGAGTGATCTTCGACCCTGCGGGCAATCTGTACGGAACCACCGCCTACGGCGGCAGCGGAAACTGCGTTTTAGGTGGAAAAGTTGGATGTGGGACGGTGTACCGGATGCAACCACCGCAAGCCAAAGGGAGTGCGTGGAGGGAGAAGATACTCTACAACTTCAAAGGCGGGAAAGACGGCCAGCTTCCCGAGGGTGACCTGGTCTTCGACAGCGCGGGCAACCTGTACGGGGCCACGCAATATGGCGGCGGATACGGAAGCTGCAACGCACCGTTCTATCAGCACTGCGGAACGGTCTTCGAGTTGAGTCCGCCAAGAGTGAAAGGCGGCAAGTGGACGGAGACGGTGCTCTACAGCTTCAAGGGTGGTCGGTCCGGGAGACGGTTTGGCGATGGTGCCAATCCGAATGGCGGACTGATCTTAGACACTACGGGTGCGGTCTACGGGACAACATTCCACGGCGGCAACGAGTTCGGGGGATGCAATGGCGGTCTCGCCGGATCGGGTTGCGGGACAGTTTTTAAGCTCAACCCGCCGACTCGGATGGGTGGGGCCTGGACCGAAAAACTGCTTTATCGTTTTAACGGCCGGGACGGTGCGACCCCCGCGGCAGGCGTGTCCCTCGGACGAAACGGTCGACTTTACGGCACAGCATCGGCAGGCGCAATCCATGGGAACGGGGCCGTGTTCTCCTTATCCGCCCCAAAGGGAGGCAACGGACTTTGGAAAGAGACTCTGCTTTACCGCTTCAGTGGTGGAAGTGACGGTGCAAGTCCTCTGGCTAGCATCTTGTTTGACGGGAACGGGGCCCTGTACGGGACCACTAGCGCGGGCGATGCTGGAGGTACAATCTTTCGGATGAAACCGCCGAATCCGGGAGGGAAAAACTGGGCCTTTGCCGTTCTTCATACATTCACAGACATTCCGGGCGGTGTCGTTCCCTCTGCCCCTGTGATCTTCGATAGGTCGGGCGCCGTGTTCAGCACAACGCAATTCGGAGGCGCTGCGGCCTGTCAACCTGGCTGCGGCACGGTATTCAAGCTCAGACCCTAGAGACTCCAAAGATGATGTCTTAAGGTGAATCGCCGATGCGTTGCAATCGCTATTCTCGACGAGCCACTCCGTTCCTGCTGTCGATGACTGTGTTCGCTCTGGCTTTAACCGCCGCGGCTTTCGCCGAGCGGAAAGAGAGAGTTCTCTACAGCTTTCAGGGCGTCCCGGACGGAGCCACGCCTACTGGAGGAGTAGTCTTTGGCAAAGATGGCAATCTGTACGGCGCCACTACCTACGGTGGCGCAAATCCATGCTCTCCGTCGCAGTGCGGCACCGTCTTTCAGTTGGCTCCGCCAGCCAAGCAAGGAGAAGCGTGGACCGAGGCTGTGATCCATACCTTCCAGGGAAACACTCACGGCGACGGCAATACTCCGCTGGGAGGCGTAATCTTCGACTCGGCTGGCAACTTGTACGGCACCACGGCTTACGGCGGCACGGGGAATTGCATCCTGCTGGGAACGAAAACCGGTTGTGGCACGGTCTACCAGATGCAACCGCCGGTGACCAAAGGCGGCGCGTGGACGGAGAAGGTCTTGTACAGCTTCAAAGGCGGGAAGGATAGCCAACTCCCCCAAGGGGAACTGGTGTTTGACACCGCCGGCAATATCTACGGCGCGACGCAATACGGCGGCGGATACGGAAGCTGCAATGCGCCGTTCTATAAACACTGCGGGACGGTATTCGAGTTGAGTCCACCAAAAGTCAAAGGCGGCAAGTGGACAGAGAAAGTGCTCTACAGCTTCAAAAGCGGGCAAGACGGTGCGAACCCCAACGGCGGATTAGCCTTCGACCGCAAGGGAGCGATCTTCGGGACTACGATCTTTGGAGGAGGCAACGACCGAATATGCAGAAATGACTTCGGGGTTGGCTGCGGCACCCTGTTCAAGCTAAGTCTATCGAGCAAGAACTCCGGTACATGGGACCAGGCGACACTGTACCGCTTTCAGGCCGGCAAGGATGGTGCGGCTCCCAACGGGGGGTTAGCGTGGGACTCGAAAGGCGCACTTTACGGAACACGCTCGGGGGAGGCAGCGAAAACGGAACGGTTTTCAGGTTCGATCCGCCGGCACAAGGAAAAGGCAACTGGATTGAGCATCTGCTTTTTGTTTTTAAGAGCTGCGGCGACAAGGATGGGTGTAGTCCCCGGGTTGGCCCAACATTTGGCCCGGGCGGAGACATGTATGCGACAGCCGGTGGCGCTTCCGATGGCGGAATTGTCTTCCGTATGAAGCCCCCGAAGACAAAGGGAGGCTCGTGGTCCTTCGCACCCGTCTACAGCTTCAGCGGATCACCCGATGGCGTCGGTCCGGGCGGCATCGCCCTCAGCAATGAAGGAACGATATACGGAGTCACGGAATACGGAGGTACAGGGCAGGCGTGCCAAGGTGGATGTGGCACGGTATTTGCGGTCGCGCCCTGGGCTGGGGCCTCGAAACCCTAGCGTTCGAGTTGTTTATATTGGTTTAAGAACGAACAAAAAAGGCATTTCGCGCAAGCTTGGAGAGTAAAAAGTTCTATCGCGGTTGAATCGACACTAAACTTCTACGGGAGCGAATCATGAGCAAAGTGCGAGTCCTGGTGGGAACGCGCAAAGGCGCATTCATCTTGACGTCCGACGGCAAGCGCCAGCAGTGGGACGTGAGCGGTCCCCACTTCGGAGGCTGGGAAATTTACCACGTCAAAGGTTCGCCCGCCGATCCCAACCGTATCTATGCATCGCAATCAAGCGGATGGTTCGGACAAATCATTCAACGCTCCGATGATGGCGGCAAGACCTGGCATCAGCCGGGAACTCCCGCCGGTGAACCCGCCGCGCCTGGCCCGCCAAAGAGCGAGAGCAACAAGTTTGCCTACGACGCATCGCCGGAAACCGGCAAGCCGCTGATCACGCATCAGTGGTACGACGGCACGCAGCATCCCTGGGAGTTCAAACGGGTGTGGCATATCGAACCGGCGCTCGCCGATCCTGACACGGTTTACGCCGGCATCGAAGATGCCGCCATCTTCCGTTCTACCGACGGCGGCCAGAATTGGAATGAACTTCCCGGACTGCGCGGTCACGGCACGGGCCCGAAGTGGCAACCCGGCGCAGGCGGCATGTGCCTGCATACTATTATTCTCGATCCCAGCAACCCGCAGCGCATGTACATTGCGATCTCCGCCGCCGGCGCTTTCCGGACCGACGACGGAGGCGCGACCTGGAAGCCGATTAATCAGGGTCTCTACTCGCAATACATTCCTAATCCCCGCGCCGAGGTCGGACACTGCGTGCATCACGTGGCTATGAATCCCAAACGTCCCGGCGTGCTCTTCATGCAAAAACATTGGGATGTGATGCGCAGCGACAATGCCGGCGACGAGTGGAAAGAAGTCAGTGGAAATTTGCCAACCGACTTCGGATTCGTCATCGACATTCACGCCCACGAACCTGAGACGGTTTACGTCGTCCCCATCAAAAGCGACTCCGAACATTTTCCACCCGACGGAAAGCTGCGCGTCTTTCGCAGCCGCACCGGCGGCAACGAATGGGAGCCGCTCACCAAAGGCCTGCCGCAAAAAGATTGCTACGTAAACGTCCTGCGCGATGCCATGGCGGTCGACTCGCTTGACCAGTGCGGCGTCTACTTCGGCACAACCGGAGGCCAGGTCTACGCCTCCGCAGACGCAGGCGACAGCTGGAATCCCATTGTGCGTGACCTGCCCGCAGTCCTTTCGGTCGAAGTGCAGACGTTAGCCTGACGCCATTAGGACGCCCGGCCGCGTTTATTGCACAGGACTTAGTCCGCGAATGGGTCGTTGGAAGCCGTATTATCAGACACTTACATGTCATGACACAAGTGTCATCCCATAAATGCCATGACGCTATGTTCCACGTGGAACATTTGCTGAGGACATGACGCCAATGGCATGCTTGTGCAGGCTGATCCTATGGTTCGCGTAATCCTTCCGCCCCATCTGCGTACGCTGGCGCAAGTTGGCTACGAACTTCAACTGGAACTCGACGGCCAGGCCACGCAGCGCTCTGTCCTCGACGCACTCGAATCCCGCTATCCGATGTTGCGCGGCACGATTCGCGACCACGTCACCAAGCAGCGCCGTCCATTCCTGCGCTTCTTTGCTTGCGAAGAGGACCTTTCGCTCGAGTCCCCGGACGCTCCTCTGCCTGACCAGGTTGCGTCCGGCAAGGAGCCGCTGGTCATTCTGGGAGCCATCGCCGGAGGCTAGCCCGTAGCGGATGGCGCAGGATTTTCACGACGGGCGAAACGGATTTACGTGATGGTAAGGTTCAGCGTGCCGCTGCTCCCACCGCTGCTGCATCCCAGATCGCCTGAGTTTCCGCTTGGAGTTTTGACGGACACGCTGGCGGTTCCGGGGCCGGTGATCAGGGCGCTGGTGATTGTCACCTGGAGTTGCTGATTGCTCAACACTGTCGTGCTGAGCGTGGTGCCATTGATGACGACGACGGAAGCCGAAACAAAATTCTTTCCATTCACGCCGAGAAGAAATCCCTGCTGCACTTGCGCGAAGGTGATCGTGCTGGCGGAGAGCGTGCCAATCACCGGGACGGGCCGCGCACTTCCGCAAAGCGGATTGAGCGAGTTGCAACCGGGAAGAAGCAGGGTGGCGAACAGAATTGCGAAAACAGGCCGAAACCAACGGGTGGTTTTTTTCACGCTTCTCCTTGGCAGCCCCTAACCGGAGCATATCAGTAATAGATCACTGCCTGGGAAGTTTTAACTCCACTGTCGTTTCGACTTCCATCGGGTAACCATCGATTATGGTAGGTTCGTACTTCCATTCCATGACCGCATCGATTACAGGAGCGGCAGGAACATCGGGGCCGCTAATTTTTTCTGCTTTGAAGACATTTCCCTCCTTGTCAACTCGCACACGCAGGATGACCGTGCCTTCGACCGGCTGCATTTCCGTTGGGAAGACGGGTTCTACTCGCTTCAGCAGGCGCGATTGCATAACATCCGGGGTGATGCGGACCGACGACGCGTAAATACAACTTGGTATGCCGGCGGGCAGCACCTGCCGAATTTCGGGTGATGAACGGTTGTCCTGAGGGCGGTCGTCATGAGGAAAGATAACTTCCACGTCGATTTGCCCCAGAACTGGCCAAACATTCATTTGGTGCTTGTAGTTGTGCTTTCTGGCTGCCTTGATCGCCGCTTCACGGAGAGTTGTCGGACCCTTCATCACGATTGCGTCGCGGACGGCTCCGCTGTTGCTGAGTGTCAACCTCAACAGAACAGTATGATCCTCCAACTCGCGTTGCTCTGCTGTCGGAGTTGCTGGGGCCACGAGGCCGGACTCCTGCGACGCGTGACACTGCGCGAGCGTGGTTTGACCCAGGCAAGCCACGAGCAAAATGCTAAAGCAAACTTCGGTCTGACCCCGCATACCCTCACTTCCCATGAAGCGACAACCAGCGCTTCGAGGTCATTGTAGGCGTTCTTTCAGCGAGAGAAGAGTTACGTTTGTACCATGTGCGGATGATTGCGACGGCACGAAAGCTCGCGGGATTGCTGCACGCTATGACCGCGCCCCGGTGCAAGCTTTTGCATATTGACACTTCATCTGCGGGGGAGGACAATTCGTTCGCTGCAGTGGTGGGGGCCCTCGTACGTTCCGAACCTGGGTTGGCGGGATTCTCTGAGCGAGGTAATTCCATGCGACAAAAAACTCTCTGGATCGTCGCCGGTTGCGTACTCGCCGTGCTTGGGCTGCGTCCAGCGTCTTCCTTTGGTGAAGCGCCGGCGGGATACAAGATTATCTATACCTTCACAGGCGGCAGCGACGGAGGCGTCCCGTTTTCCGACTTGACCGTTGACGCGGCAGGCAACCTGTACGGTACGACAAGCGGTGGCGGGACCGGGCGCGGCGGGACGGTTTTTGAACTGCATCGCACCAAAGATGGCTGGAAAGAAGAGGTGCTTTACAACTTTGGCAGCGTTCAAGGTGACGGAGGCTATCCCCAAGGCGGCGTGATTTTCGACAAGGCAGGCGACCTCTACGGCACGACGGCAGGTGGAGGCAGTGGCAACAACACGGGCACGGTGTTTAAACTCTCGCGGAGCTCGAACGGACACTGGACGGAAAAGATTTTGTACAGCTTTACCGGCGAGAACGGTGACGGGCAGAACCCGCAGACTGACCTTACATTCGATGCCCATGGCAACTTGTATGGGACGGCACCGCTCGGTGGAGATCTCGCACGAAGCATGCATTGGCCTTTTCAGCGCTGGTTGCGGGATCGTATTCGAGTTGATGCCACACCCGGATGGGTCGTGGACGGAAGCGACGATCTACGCGTTTACGGGTGTGCCCGATGGAGCGATTCCCTCGTCTCCAGTAGTTCTTGATGCTTTGGGTAATGTCTACGGATTGACAGAGGCGGGTGGCGCCGGAATTTGTTTATTTGCCTTGCTTCCAGGCTGTGGTCTTGCTTACGAACTTACACCCGGCTCGGGTGGGACATGGACGGAAAGCATCACTTATGAATTCAAACGGGGCGGCGGTTTTGCCGTAAACCCCTCCGGTGGATTGATTTTTAACAACGCGGGTAATCTGTTGGGCACGGCGCTGAAAGGCGGGAATGGCTTGGGAGCGGTCTTCGAGCTTGAGCGGTCGCAGACAGGCTGGAACGAAACCATTCTTTATCGTTTTTACGGAAATCCGGATGGCGGCTACCCGGTGGGCCAATTGATGAACGATGAAAAGGGCGATCTTTTCGGCGTTGCCTTATTGGGGGGAGCGCAACGGGTCTGATGGGATGATATTCGAATTAGTGCCGGGAAGAACACCGGATTGGACGGAAAGAATCCTGCACGGTTTTAGAGGAGGCAGCGACGGATTTAACCCCACGGCAGGATTAGTTTCCGATTCACAAGGCCGTCTTTATGGCACGACCGAACAGGGCGGAGACGGAACACGATGCTATCAAGGCTGCGGTGTGGTCTATGAGGTCACGCCGTGATCGTGACGATGCAAAGGTGGAGAATATGAATGCGCGAGAAACAAGACGCAAGCCGCTAAGCAACCGTCGCCGGAGAGTTGGCCTCGGCTCGGGTTTGGAGAAGTCGATGTCTGCGTATGCAAGCGCAGCGCTGGCCTCGGGAGTGAGCCTACTGGCGATAACCGCCTCATCAGAAGCCAAGATCGTTTACACCCCAGCGGACACGAATATTCCAACCAATGGCTTCGTCTTGCTTGACCTGAACCACGACGGGCGGGTGGATTTTTCCTTCAGGGACTCGAATTCCACTGCTCGGCCTGGGGCTGGCAGCGCTTTCTCTTTGCGAGTCGCCTGCGCACGTTCCAATTCCACAACTTTCGCCGACTGCGTTTATAAGAATAACAAGATGTGGGGCAAGGGGATCCTTTCTCGCCGGTTTGCGTCTGCGCTGCGTCCCGGTTTTAAAGTGGGTCCTGATAAATCACACTTCCAGCAACCCGCCAGGGCGTCTCTTGGGGGGCTCATGGCGAGAAATTTCTTCGGGGGCACCTCTTTCGGCGCCTATAACGAGACCTCCGGACAATGGTTGTACACAAAGCATCGTTACCTCGGCCTGAAGTTCGTAATCGACGGCCAAGTCCATTATGGGTGGGCGCGAGTTGCTGTGAACTTGCTGGGTGGGAGGGGAGGGATCCAGGCCACGCTGACCGGCTACGCCTACGAAACCATCCCCAACAAACCGATCGTCACCGGGAAGACGACCGGAGCGGACGTCATCACGCTGGACCCGGCGACCCTTGGGCATTTAGCGCAGGGCACATCCGGAATTTCGGTTTGGCGGGCGAAGAAGTAGCCGCCACTGGAAATACGCTGCTCATGAGGTATGT
>CAVYSX010000001.1:0-72560 GCA_963771285.1 uncultured Acidobacteriota bacterium | reverse complement strand
TCAAGAGCGCGTAGCGATAAATCGCGGTTACACTCATCGACCTACCCAGCCGATTCTCAAAAAGTGTAATCGTCCGATGACAACACCCAGTCTACCCCGCAAGCACTCTTAGGGAATGCGAGGAGATGCTGGCGCGGCACGCCACTCTCGTGCCAGGGACATAACCTCGGAGGCGGTACGCCCGTCGAAGATTATGTTTCCATCCTCCATTGTCACCGTCTCGGCTTCTTTTGGCTTGGCTTGATGGATCCACGCCCGAAATGCCCTGTAGGCGCGCAAATACTCCGCGCTGGGAGTGTTCAACTGCACTTCCTCATAGATGAGGCTGCCACGAAAGCGATAAGCCCAGTGGGATTCGTGCGTTTTCTTGCCTAAGACTTCGTAAAAATCATTGGACTCACTTTCAAAGACATCGGCAGTATCGCCGCTGATCTCGTGAATACGATAGGTAAAATGAGCGTGGGTTGTCGCTTCAAATTCGCGATAGCCTTTTACGATCTTCCGATCAAAGGGAGCTTTTTCGCTGCCATGAATGGTCACCGCATCTGCGGCATAGAAGGTCAAACTGGCGGCGGAGTCATACCGGTTGAGGGCAGCGAAATAGTCTGCAAGGCGCTGGCGCGTGCCGGTAGACGCGGCGACAGAGATCCCAAGAACACAAACCAAGAAAAAGCAGATCGTGCGGAACTCCTTCCCCTTCATTGGGCTCCTCCCAGAGTTTTGTCACGAGGGTAGACTTTTATTGAGCGGCTTGGTTTCGCCTGCCTCGTTGATAAGAGTAGAAAAATTTCGATTACGCTCAAGACTCCTGAATGAGTGAAGTGGCCTGTGGGTGTTGAAAAACTCCCTTTTCGTCCAAAACAGCCAAATTTAGGGGCTAGAAAATGTCTAGGAAAACTGAGAACGTCGTTTGTAGCGCATCCTGACGCAATTTTGTTTTTGCGAATTTCGATGGCAGGAGTTTTTCAGCAGCCACGCCTGGTTTCGACAGTTTGCCGCACAAAATCCCAACAAAGCTATACTCGTTCGGGGCTACTATGGACGACGGAAATCCTTCTCACTGGTTCCGCACCATCTTCAGAGCCATCCTCTACGCGAATTTCTTGTTATTCGCGTTGTTCGTAGCACCGATGACACACCACCGGGTAGACGAAGCGTTCTTAGCTTTGGGACGAATCAATCTGGAAGATGTTGTTGGACGATCTATGCAAGTTTGGGTCGTTGCATCCACCATGATGGCCACAGTTTTGTTCGGAGCGATGTACTGGAAGCATCGAAAAGAAGCGTCCAGCATGGCTTTCCGGTTCGAGGGTATGCTGCTCCTTACGTGGTGGGTTACGCTCGTCGGTATATGCGTTTACGCCTTTTCCCTTGGAGTGGGCGGGTGATGCGGCCGAAGCCAATGAGAACGACTGTTGCAAAATCCCCATTACACTCAAAATGCCCAATCCAAGCGTTCTGAGGGCAAATCCAAAATCACTTGGACCACCGCTTGAAACCGGCATAGGATACTCCGACGTTGAAATACCCTCCGAGGGTCTGGAAATGTTGAGAAACTATTACATCAATAAGGAATGGGTGGTGTCCTACACAGCGCGGCGTATCTATCGCATTGCAGCGAGTCTATCTTTGGTGCTCTTTTTCTTTTTGATGGTAGTGCCGGTCACGGGTGGGATTCCTGAGACTCTTGTCCCCATTTTGAAGCTGCCTCTGTTTGTTTGTGTCGTCGGAGCCGCAATCACACTGGTTGCGATGGAGTATTTCTTGTTCGGCTTCGACAACTCATCTGCCTTGAAAAAAACGTTTTGGTTTTGTGTACTGCTATTCCCGCCACTCGGGCCACCTCTGTACTGCTTCATTGTTTACTCGCGGTCAGATGTACTTAAGTCAACGATGAAAGAAAATGTAGTTCGCTCGATATGAAACGCTGGCTCTTGCCCGACAGGAAATACGTTGCTCACGAGGCATAAATCAAGAGCGCGTTGAGGGCTTTATCGGCGGTCACGGGGTCGTAGCCAAAATGGGCTGCCAGGAAAGCGAACCGGTTTAAGTTCCACATGGAAACGCCGCCGAAGCAATGCAGCTGCTGTTGGCCTACCGAAGGAGTGGTAGGGTCGCCGTCGTGTCTGGTTCCATCTTTACATCGAGCGTTTTTTCCTGGCCGGGTTTGACGCTGATTGTCCCTGGGTATGCCCAGGGTTTGTAACCGGGGGACGTGACTCGCACAGTTATCTCGATGTAAGCGGGGAGCGAAATGCGGTAAACACTCGGCGTAGATTCATGGATTGCGGCGATTGGGGGCGAAGTCCATGACAACTCGAATTTTGGTTTTAAGGGACCTCCGGTCCCTGCATCGACAACTTGCCCCGTCAACAAACCGACCTTGAGGACAAGTCGCAATTGAACTGTAGCGTCGGGATGCTGCGGCGTGAGCGTAAGTTCTTGCCCGTAGACTCACCAGTGCGGCCATCGATCAAGCTCCAGGGAAAATAGCTTGGCGGCTTATCCTGATACACGGTCCAGTGCCTTCCATGGGGACTGCTTCCCGTATCTACTCGAAGTAGAAACCATCCATTCGCGTCGGTAATCGCCTTCGACATGTTTTGCACGAGTTCGACGTTCGCAGGCAAGGCTTCGACGATCGCGTGCGGCACCGGATTGCCGTATTCATCGACTACATTTCCCCTAATCGTGCCGCTCGCAGCAAATGCGAGACATGCGTTTAGCAAGAGGAGGATCGCTGCTTGATGCTTGATCATCGGAACACAGCCCCACGGCTGGGCTTACTGCAAATTGTTTGTTGATCTTACGCCGGTAGCAGGGCAAAGGGGATCTCCTCGTGAACCGAGAGGTCTGACATCAAGTTACAGGTCAACTCGCAAGCCAGCGATGCCGTTATTGGCGTTTGGGCGGGGCTGGCTGTTCTTGATGATGGTGTCGGTGACGGGTGGGATTCCTGAGACTCTTGTCCCCATTTTGAAGCTGCCTTTGTTTGCTTGTGTCGTCGGAGCCGCAATCACACCGGTTGCAATGGAGTATTTCTTGTTCGGCTTCGACAACTCATCTGCCTTGAAAAAAACGTTTTGGTTTTGTGTACTGCTATTCCCGCCACTTGGGCCACCTCTGTACTGCTTCATTGTTTACTCGCGGTCAGAGATGGTGCAGCCTGATCGCATTCTTAGCGCTTTGGACTGTTTACAGCAGTTGACTTGCTCGCGCACAATGTGGGCATGAAGCGAGCGCTGCGCTGGCCACTCATCCTAACTGCACTGATCGCTTGCCTCGTGGTTGGCTACCTGCGATTCATAAACAAAGCGGGTAGAAGGACCTATCAGGACGTCGTGGCCTTAGACGGGAAGGACCCGCTTTTCACTGACCCCCCGTGGGATGGGCAAGACGCAGTTGTTCTATACCGTACAGGACGCAACAACGTTATCTGCTTCGACGGATTCCACTCGAAAGAGCTCCATGACCGGTTGTCGGCGAAGAACGGGCAGCTTGTAACTGTGGAATACGATACATTCAGCGACTTTGGAAAGGTGCACGGATACAACGTGCATTCAGTTGACGGCATGATACTCGCGGACGGATCCCATGTACTGCGTGAGGATTTTGCAGGCTCGGCCGGAGTGCGGCAAAAAGGAGAGGGTTCCGCTGGTGGGGATGACTGTTGGTGAAATAACTCGTGGCTTTTGAAATCTCCATTTTGCTTAAGACGGCCAAAATTTCAGGGACAGAAAGTATCGAGGGGAACCCGAGAGCATCGTTTTGTAACCTGCCGCCGCGTGACGCCTTCGCTTCCCCTGTTCTGCGGTGGATGAGGCGTCTGAGCACATGCCGAGATTGCCGCGGACGCGGCAGATTCCCAATCCGGGGCTTGCTCTATCTGGGTGGTTGTGATCGGCCGAGGTAGCTCGTTGACAACAACCTGCGAGCTACGTTATCTTTAAGACTTTGCAAGTCCTGCGGTTGCCCGCCTGATAGCCCTGCGCGTTCAGCGCTGACTAGGGAGCTCAGCGGTCTTCTTTGCGTTTTTATATTTCTAGGGAGATTTTGCATGTCAACCTATTTCCCCAAAGCGGGGGAAATTGTGCGCAGATGGTACGTCGTGGATGCCTCCGGGCAGACGCTCGGCCGGCTGGCGTCACAGGTCGCCCGCATTTTGATGGGTAAGGAAAATCCGCAATACACCACCTTTCTCGATACCGGCGATCACGTGATCGTGATCAATGCAGAGAAGGTGACCACCACCGGAATGAAGTCGGAGCAGAAGGTGTATCAGCATTACACCGGATATCCGGGTGGATTGCGGACGGAAGAATTTCGCAAGCGGTTTGACCGCAAGCCGGAGGCGATTATCGAGGCTGCGGTCTTACGCATGCTGCCGAAGTCGAAACTGGGGCGGCAGATGATTACCAAGCTGAATGTGTATCGCGGCGAGAAGCATCCGCACGAGGCACAGAAGCCGGTGGCGAAAGCGCTCGAAGCGCGAGTTTAGATTTTGCGGGAGACGTAGCAAGCTGCGTCTCTAAAGTCGCACGGTTGAAATTTTGGGAAAGGTTCGAAGCACCTGGGTTAGCGGAATGCTGACGGCTGAGTGCTGAATACTAATCAATGGCTGAACTAGTTCAATATTATGGTACGGGACGGCGCAAGTCGGCGATTGCGCGCGTCTATCTGCGTCCGGGCAGCGGCGAGTTCAAGGTCAACGGGCGCGCCTTTGAAGTTTACTTTGTGACTCCGGCGCAGCGTGCGAGTGCGATGCAGCCGCTGGTCTCCACGGAAATGGCCGCGACTTTCAACGTGATTGCACGCGTTGACGGCGGTGGAGTGAACGGGCAGGCGGATGCCGTGAAGCTGGGCATTGCCCGCGCCCTCATGCTGTTTAACGCCGAGCTTCGCAAGAAGCTGAAGAGCGAAGGCATGGTCACGCGCGACTCGCGCGGCAAAGAGCGCAAGAAGTACGGACAGAAGGGCGCGAGGAAGCGCTTCCAGTACAGCAAGCGGTAGTGCTGTTGTGGGCCGTCCGCCGTTGCTGGTTGGCGGGCGTAACGATTTGAGATTGGTTGAGCCTTGGTTTTTGGAGAACGATCGACGACCAGGGACGAATGATTTTTTTGAGGTGTTCAATTCTTCCCGTGCTTCGGTACGGGGACGGGAATGGCAATCCGGGGCAGCCCGCGGGTGAGCGCCGGATGCAGACCAAATAAGGAGGTTGATTGGCTAATATCACCATGAAGGAGCTGCTCGAAGCGGGCGTCCACTTCGGGCACCAGACCAAGCGCTGGAATCCCAAGATGAAGGAATACATCTTCGGAGAGCGCAACGGGATTTACATTATCGATTTGCAGAAGACGCTGAAGATGTTCAAAGAGGCGTCGAAATTTGTGCAGGATCTGGCCACCGATGGCCGGATCATTTTGTTTGTGGGCACGAAGCGCCAGGCACAGGATGCGATTGCCGAAGAGGCGACGCGCTGCGGCGGGTTCTATGTGAACCAACGCTGGCTGGGCGGGCTGCTCACCAATTGGGTCACGGTGCAAAAATCCGTGAAGCGGCTGAAGGAACTCGACGAAATGGCCACGGATGGCCGTTACGAGCTGCTGCCCAAGAAGGAAGTCATCAAGTTGGAGCGCGAGCGCAAGCATCTACAGGCGAACCTGGCGGGTATTAAGAATATGAGCCGGCTGCCGGATGCGATCTTCGTGATCGATTCCAACAAGGAACAGATTGCAGTGCGCGAGGCGCGCAAGCTGGGCATCCCGGTGGTGGCGGTGGTCGATACGAATTGCGACCCCAGCGAAGTCGACTACGTGATTCCGGGCAATGACGATGCCTTGCGGGCGATCCGCTTGTTCGCATCGAAGATTGCGGACTCGGTGGCGGAGGGCGCGCAGTTCATGACTGACAAGCAAGTTGCCGATCTGGCCGCCGCGGCGGGTGCTGCGCAGGAAGCGGAGTCGGCAAGGGCCGAGCAGGCAGCGGCGCGTGGCATGGAGCTGGAAGCTGCGGCGGATGCAGCTTCAGCGGCCGCGGACGATCTGTCTGAAGACATCAGCATGGAAGACGTGCTGGGAGCGGGAACGCGCAAGCAGCCCGCAGCGGCCAAGGAAAGTGCGGACGAGGATGTGCCGCAGGTCGAAACGCAGACGTATTAGAGCAGTTGTTGATTGTTGTACAGGGCTTAGAAGATCCGGGCTTTAGCCTCTGAGGCATTGAGACCCGCGCGGGTCGTCCGGCGCGGGTCGAAGTTTGTTGGGGAGCATCTAATAGGTGGAGGCGTTGCTTGCAGCGTCTCGCGTCACGATTCAAACCCAGACGTAGCGAGCTACGTCTCTACATTCAGGAAATTCAGCAAGGATTCATTGCAATGGGCACAACTACTGTGAATATTTCCGCTACGCAAGTGAAAGAGCTCCGGGAAAAGACCGGGGCGCCGATGATGGATTGCAAACAGGCTTTGACCGAAGCCAAAGGCGACATGGAGCAGGCGGTTGTCGTTCTGCGCAAGAAGGGCGTTTCGGTCGCCGCCAAGAAGGCGACGCGCGTGACTAGCGAAGGCTCCGTGACCAGCTACATTCACGCCGGTGGCAAGATTGGCGTGCTGGTCGAGGTCAATTGCGAAAGCGATTTCGTGGCTCGTACCGAGGACTTCAAGGAACTGGTGCACGATATCGCCATGCATATTGCGGCCAGCGATCCGAAGTTTGTCCGCAAGGAAGATGTGACCAAGGCGGATTTCGAGCGCGAGAAAGAGATTTTCATCGCGCAGGCCATCGCTTCCGGCAAGCCTCCGAACATTGCCGAGAAGATGGTTGCAGGAAAGATGGAAAAGTTCTATGAAGAGGTCTGCCTGCTCGAGCAGCCGTTCATTAAGGACCAGACGGTGAGTATCGCGCAACTGATCGCTACCAAGATCGGCAAGCTGGGCGAGAACATTGCGGTGCGCCGCTTCGCACGGTTCAAGGTAGGCGAGGCGGGCGAGACGGTCGCCAAGACTAAGCCGGAACAGAAAGCGGAATGATTTCCAGGGCGCCTTGGGCGCCCTTTTTTTGTCTGTGCGGGCGGGACGCCCCCACGGACAGCCGGTGGGGACGCCGGCGCTACAAAATCTACAAAGACTAATCATGAATGCTCCCGTCTTTAAACGCATATTACTGAAGCTCTCTGGAGAGGCACTCGCGGCCAATCAGGGTTTCGGTGTTGATCCTTTTCGCATCCATGAGATTGCTGCGGAGCTGGCAGACGTAAAGTCGCTGGACATCGAGATTGCCATCGTGGTCGGTGGCGGGAATTTTTTCCGCGGAGTGGCGGAACAGGCGAAAGAAATGGATCGCGTGTCTGCGGACCATATGGGTATGCTGGCGACCGTGCTGAACGCGCTGGCCTTGCAGGATGCGCTGGAAAAACAAGGCGTCTACACCCGCGTGCAGACTGCCATTGAAATGAATCAGGTCGCTGAACCTTTCATACGACGACGGGCGATTCGCCATCTGGAAAAGGGTCGGGTGGTGATTTTTGCCGGCGGGACGGGCAATCCTTATTTCTCGACCGACACAGCCGCCTCGCTGCGGGCAATGGAGATCAAGGCTGACGCGATTCTGAAGGCGACGAAAGTCGATGGCATTTACGACGCGGATCCCATGAAAGTGAAAGACGCGAAGAAGTTTGCCCAGATCAGCTACATGGACGTCCTAAAAAAAGGTCTGAAGGTGATGGACTCGACCGCGATATCTCTTTGCAAAGACAACAACCTGCCTATCATCATTTTCAATCTCAATCAGCGTGGCAATATCCGGAAAGTGGTTACCGGAGAGAAGATCGGGTCGCTGGTCAGCGCGTAGAGGCCGCAATCGGACTTACCGATCCTGTCAGTTTATATCCGTCTTAGCCATATTATGTTTGTATGATAATATGCCTAATATTGATATAAATCGATGGATGCCGATAAGGAATCCCTATAGCCCAGGTGCGGGGTCTCCCCCACCCGAATTGGCGGGTAGAGGCGCGCTACAGAGAACAGCTTAGAATCGCGCTAGCCCGCATCCGTCAGGGCAAGCAAGCAAAGAGCGTATTGATGGTCGGTCTCCGTGGCGTGGGAAAAACTGTTCTCCTCGACCAGGTACGGAAAGACGCCGAACAGAGTGGAATCTATGCCTTGCGTCTAGAAGCCCCCGAGAACAAGTCCTTGCCTGCGCTTTTGGCACCCCAACTGCGGCAGACTCTTCTCCGACTCAGTCGAGTGCAAGCAGCAAAAGATGGCGCTCAGCGAGCCTTACGTGCGCTGGCGGGATTCGCCAAGGCTCTGAAGGTTTCATACAAAGACATTGAGGTGGGATTTGATTATGAACCTGAGCCCGGCCTCGCGGACAACGGCGATCTGGAGATCGATTTGACGGCCTTGCTTGAGCAGGCAGGAATCGCCGCTCGGGATGCCCAAAGTGCTGTCGTGGTGTTCATTGATGAGTTGCAGTACGTCAAAGAAGCGCAGTTAGGGGCGCTGATCTCCGCACTCCACCGGTGTGCGCAGAACAGCTCTTCCTTTGACAGTTGTTGGTGCCGGACTCCCTCAATTGAGAGGAATGGCAGGTAACGCAAAATCTTATGCAGAGAGGCTGTTTGACTTTCCTACGATTGGACCTTTGACCGATGCGGAGGCGGAACTAGCGGTAGTCAAGCCTGCAAGAGATGAGGGTGTAGATTATGATTCTGATGCCATATCAGCGATCATATCCAAGACGCGAGGCTACCCCTACTTTCTGCAGGAATGGGGAAAACACGCGTGGGAGGCCGCAAAACAAAGCCCGATCACAGCGAAAGATGTTGAGATCGCGTCGACCACCGCGATTGCAGATTCTCACGATCGCTTTTTCCTGGTTTTTGAACGCCTCACACCAACTGAAAAAACCTATTTGCGGCCATGTCGGCGTTAGGTCCGGTCCGCACAGATCGGGCGACATTGCGGATCAGCTCGGGAGACCGGTCTCATCGTTCGGCCCGGTCCGAAGCAGCCTAATCACGAAGGGAATGATCTGGAGTCCAAATCAGTGAAATCGCGTTACTTGCCACTTTTCGACGAATTCATGAAACGGATTATGCCCGGGAGCGATTGGGAAACTTAACACTCTTGGATTTTATATCAGGTGCTCGACTACCTTTCGTCCTGGGTTTATAATTCACCGTTTTGGTTCTCTCGGGAGCACACCATGGCGCAATCGGGTATGGCGGCAGTTCCAGGACTTAAGGACACATACATTCATCTCAAGACGCGGATGGATAAGGCGGTGGAAGACTTCCGCAAGGCGATGGCGGGCACGCGCACCGGACGCGCGTCGGTGCATATGCTCGATTCCGTGAGCGTCGAATACTACGGCTCCTTCATGCCGCTGAATCAGATTGCGCAGGTGCACGCGCCGGAGCCGCAGCTCATCACCGTGCAGCCCTTCGATCCGACTCGCATTGCCGGCGATTGAAAAAGCTATCCGCACAGCGGACATCGGCTTGAATCCGATGAATGATGGCAAGATCATTCGCGTGCCCGTGCCGCCCCTCACCGAAGAGCGCCGCAAGGACATGGTGAAACATCTGCACAAAGTGTTGGAAGAGCATCGCACGGCGGTGCGCAACATTCGCCGCGATGGCAACGACGCCATCAAGAAGGCGATGAAGGACAAGAAAATCACCGAGGATGACGAAAAGCGCGCGATGGATGAGATCCAGAAACTTACCGATGACGAAATCAGGAAGATGGAAGAGATGAGTAAGGGGAAAGAAAAAGAAGTGATGGAGATTTAGTGCGCAGCCGGCGCCATGTGTTGCCGCAGCTTGGCCTGGCTGGCCTCGGTTTAATAGGTTTGGGGATTTTCCTTTCTGCAATCTCCCTAGGTGCCTCCTCCATGCAGCCAAAAATTGTCGACCAGGATGAATTCCAGGTAATCGGAATTGTTGCGCGCACCACTAACGCCAAAGAAATGTCTGGCGAGGGCATAATCGGTGCGCAGTGGGGCAAGTTTTACAAAGACGGAATTCTGGATAAGATTCCGAACAAAGTGGATTCCACGATTTACGCCGTCTACACCGTCTATGAAAGCGACCGCAAGGGCGAATACGATTTCGTGATTGGGGCAAGAGTGAGCAGCGCACCGGTAATTCCTCCGGGAATGGTGGCCAGGAAAATTCCGAAGGGTCGATATGCCGTTGTGATGACCGCGAGCGGCCCGGTGCAGCAGGTTGTGCCGCAGGCCTGGAAGGAAGTTTGGGATCTCGAAGATAACAAGCAAATCAGGCGTGCCTACAAAGCGGACTTCGAGGTTTACGATCAGCGCAGTCGCGATCCGCAGAATTCGCAGGTCGATTTGTATATTGGCATTAAATAGAATCGACCGCACTAGTTGAGGGGGGATGCCCACCAGAGAACCCCTGGGACGGCGGCGCTATTTTTCCGGGAGGACTTGCATGGATGCTGCCGATACTAATGGTCGTCGCCCGATGGCTGTACTGGGATTGCTGCTCGCACTCGGACTAATCGGCGGTGGCTGGATATTGGGTTCGCAGATCAAAGCGACTCGCCTTAGCGACCGCTATGTAACCGTCAGGGGCTTGGTCGAGCGCAAAGTCAAATCTGATCTTGCGATTTGGCCTCTCAGCTACAAGGAAGCCGGGGACGATTTGTCGGCGTTGTATGCCAAGACCGAGGCCAACAAGAAGACGATCCTAGAATTTCTTAGTGAGCAGGGCATCCAACCGTCGGAAATCGAACTCGGTGCAGTGCGCGTGGTCGACACACAGGCCAACGAGTATGGTGGCAACAAGGCACCGTATCGCTACATCGTCGAACAACAAATCAGCGTGCGGACGTCTCGCGTGGATCAGGTGGCTGTCGCCGCGCAGAAAACCATGCAACTCCTCCAGAAGGGCATTGTGCTGAACAGCAATCCTGGCCAAGGACCCGCTTACAAATTCACCGGCCTGAATTCCATCAAGCCCGACATGATTACTGAAGCTACACGAAATGCGCGCGCCGCCGCCGACCGGTTTGCCCTGGATTCTGGCAGCAAGGTCGGTTCAATCCGGCAGGCCAATCAAGGCATCTTTTCGATTCTTCCCGCCGACCAGGGTGGTGACAACGACACCGGCGGGGGCGGAGATTTTGCCGCCGATAGCAGCTTGATGAAAAATGTCCGCGTCGTCACGACGGTGCAGTACTATCTCGATAAGTAACGGCTCTGCTGCTCGTTCGGATGCGCGTTGCAGGCATTCCCCCACCCGTATAATCAATGCAGATGAAGAAGGTCGTCCATGCCGCCTGTCCGCATGATTGCCCTGACGCGTGCGGCGTTTTGATTACGGTGGAGGATGGGCGCGCGACCAAGATCCAGGGCGATCCGGCGCATCCAGTGACGCGTGGTTTTCTGTGCGCGAAAGTAGCCAAGTACCTGGATCGGGTGTATTCGCCCGACCGGGTTTTGTACCCCATGCGGCGGGTAGGGCCGAAAGGACCGCGGACCGTGGGCGAGGGTGACCCGCGCCACACAGACTTGGCAGCGTATTTCCTTGGGACGAGGCGCTCGACGAAATTACCTCGCGGTTTAAAGCAGTCAGCGCTGAGTTTGGCAGCGAAGCCATTCTCCCTTATTCCTTTGGCGGAACTCTGGGAACGTTAAACAGCGCCTGCATGGACCGGCGATTTTTTCATCGGCTTGGAGCATCGCAGTTGGCACGCAATATTTGCTCCGCTGCCGGGGAAGCGGGATTGGAGTCGGTGCTTGGTGTCAAGCTGGGCACTGAGCCGGAGCAGTTCCGCCATTCGCGCTACATCATCGCGTGGGCCGCAAACATTCACGGCAATAACGTGCACCTGTGGCCGTTCATCGTCGAGGCCCGCCGCCAGGGCGCGAAGCTCGTGGTCATCGATCCTTATCGGACGCAAACCGCTAAGTGTGCCGACTGGTATCTGCCGATCAATCCCGGCACCGATGCGGCGCTGGCAATGGGCATGATGCGCGTCATCATTAACGAAAACCTCCACGACGCTGATTATGTCGAACGCTATACGCTCGGATTCGAAGACCTCCGCGTGAAGGTGCAGGAGTACACGCCAGAGCGAGTCGCCCAGTGGACGGGTATTGCCGCGTCAGATGTTGTGAAACTGGCGCGAGAGTATGCGACTACGCATCCAGCGGCCATTCGGCTGAACTACGGCGTGCAGCGCTCGGAAGGCGGAGGCATGGCGACACGTGCCATCACCATGCTGCCCTGCATTACTGGGTCGTGGAAGGAAGTTGGTGGCGGGTTGCAGCTTTCGACCAGCGGATCCTACGGGCTTAATAAAGCGGCGCTCGCCCGTCCCGACCTGATGAATGAATCGCTCGGCCGGCCGGCGCGAACCGTGAATATGGTGGAATTGGGCAAAGCGCTCAACTCGCTCGACGATCCGCCGATCAAATCGCTGTTTGTTTACGGCTGCAATCCCGCAGCGACTTGCCCGAATCACAATGAAGTGATTCGTGGCTTGCGGCGTCCAGACTTGTTTACCGTCGTCCACGAACAGTTCTTCACCGACACGACGGATTACGCCGATATCCTGCTGCCAGCGACGACATTCTTCGAACATAAGGATCTCCAAACCGGGTACGGGCACTATTATTTGCAGCTGTCGAGCCAAGCCATCGAACCGTTGGGCGAATGCCGTTCGAATGTGGAAGTCTTTCGCACGCTGGCGCTGCGCATGGGCTTTGAAGAAGAATGTTTCCGCGAATCGGACGAGCAAATGATCGACGCTGCGCTGGATTCTCGCAATCTGTGGTTGACGGGAATTGATCGCGAGCGGTTGGAGCGCGAGGGACATGTGCGGTTGAATTTTGAGGATCAATTTTCAGTTCCGGGTTCTCCGATGTCAGCTTTTCTGCCTTTCGCCCACGGAAATTTTCGGACTCCCAGCGGTAAGGCGGAACTGTACAGCGAATCCGTGAAGGCTCAGGGTTTGGATCCGGTCGCGCAGTTCACTCCGCCGAGTGAATCTCGGCACAGCGAACAGTCAAAGCTTTTCCCTCTGGAACTGCTAGCGCGCAAGTCGGACAACTTCCTCAATTCGACCTTTTCGAATCTGCCGGTGATCCAGGAGATGGAGGAAGATGGCTTGCTCGAAATGAGCGCACCCGACGCCGAAGCGCGAGGAATTGTCGATGGCGACCCAGTCCGCGTCTTCAATCGGCGGGGCGATATACTATTGAAAGCGAAAGTGGACGGCGCAGTGGGAGCGGGTGTGGTGTGTGCACGCTTGCGCTGGGCGAAGCTCGGTCCTGAAGGACGAAACATTAATGTGCTGACTTCGGAAAAACTTACCGACCTGGGCAACTCGGCCACGTTTTATTCCGTCTTGGTTGAAGTGGAGCTTTTCCAAACTGCATCCTAAATAAGATGATTGCAAGCGCATGTGCTTGGACGGTGTCCACTGCTCTACCGTATAATTGCGGTTTTCCACACTCCCATAAGCTGAGGTAGTGGCGATTCTTCGCACTCATCAGGATAGCCCTGCGGTTACTGAGGGCAGGCACGGTCGCGCACGGCGAGCTCTGGTCACCACTCCGGGGCCATCTCCTTCATTCCTAAAGCGTTGTGGTGTCGACCGCGCTCGGCTCCTCGGCCTGATGGTGACGTTTTTCCTGCTTTGCGGATGGGCTGTCGGGCAACAGGATCTGGTTGTCGAGGTAGTTCCCCATGGCAATCGCCGCATTCCTGCAGAAACCATCAAAGCGCGAATTTTCACCCACCCCGGCGACGTCTATGACGAAGCGGCGTTGGAACGCGACTTCAACTCCTTGTGGAACACTGGATACTTTGAAGATATCCGTTTCGAGCGCGAGCAGACCGCCAAGGGCTGGATCATCCATGTTTATGTAAAAGAACGTCCAACGATTCGTGAGATCGACTACGTCGGGCTGAACTCCGTGTCGAAGAGCGATGTGCTGGACCGCTTCAAGCAAGCCAAAGTCGGACTTTCCGTGGAGAGTCAATACGATCCCACCAAAGTGAAGAAAGCTGAGGTCACGATTAAGGAATTGCTGTCCGAACATGGCCGGCAATTTTCCACGATCCGCACGGAAATTCATCCTATTCCGCCCAACGCTCTAAGCATTACTTTCGCGGTTAAAGAGGGTCCGAAGGTCAAAGTGGGCAAGATTATTTTCGAAGGCAACAAGCATGTGAAGAGTCGCATTTTGCGCTCCGCCATGAAAAATCTGAAGCCTATCGGGATTCCCCACTCCATCTTCCTGGAGAATCTGTTTTCCCGAACCTACGATGCGACCAAGCTTGAAGAGGATACGGAGCGTGTCCGTGCCGAGTTTCAGAATCGCGGTTACTTCAAAGTCCTGGTTCAGGACCCGAAGACGCAGATCCACGATACCGGGCACCAAGGATTTCATATCCCCCTACTCCAAAGTGGCCCGGGAAAAGCCGTGGACATAACCATGCCCATCGACGAAGGCGATAAGTACACCCTGGGCGAGATCACTTTTAAGAACAACAAGGCGGTTTCCGACTCCAGGAGACTGCGCGCGCTATTTCCGATAAAAGACGGCGACACTTTTGACCGGAGCAAGATCGCCAAAGGCTTAGAGACTCTGCAAAAAGCTTACGGCCAGCTTGGATATATCAACTTCACGTCGATTCCGAGCACCACGTTCGACGAGGAAAAGAAGCGCGTCTTGTTGGATGTTGACGTGGACGAAGGGAAGCAATTCTACGTGCGGCGTATCGAGTTCCAGGGGAATACTACGACGCGTGACAAAGTGATTCGCCGCGAGATTGTTCTGGAAGAAGGGCAAATCTATAACCAGCAATTGTGGGAGCTTAGCATCCAGCGCCTCAACCAGTTGGGTTTCTTCGACAACCTCAAGGCCGATGATCCCAATGTTACCGAACGGCACCTCAACGAGAAGGAAGGCACTGTCGATCTGACCCTCAAGGTGAGAGAAAAGGGAAAGAACAGCATCGGTCTGAGTGGAGGCGTCAGCGGTCTCTCAGGGAGTTTTATTGGACTGAGCTATACCACCAACAATTTCCTGGGCTTGGGCGAGACCCTGAGCGCGCAAGCGAACATCGGCAACTTACAGCGCAACATATCGTTCACGTTTACGGAGCCCTATTTGTTTGACCGTCCGCTGCAGGCGAGCTTTACAGTGTATGCGACCAAGTTCACTTACGACCAGGCGCGGCAAGCGGCAATTCTTAGCGGCCAACAAGTCAACTTGCCTGCCATTGAGCAGCAGAATCTTCAGAACTACACGCAATCCAGCAAGGGTTTTTCGTTAGGTCTTTCCTACCCGATTCATCGTTCATTCAAGCGCGTAGGGTTGAGTTACTCTTACGACGACTCTTCCGTTGTGGCTTTAACTACAGCATCGCAGACGCTGTTTAATTCTTTGGCTTTCAGCGGAATCAGCGGGCCTAACGCACTAAATGGGATCATCACCAGCAAGATTGTCCCGAGCTTCTCCAAGAGCACGCTGGATCGGTCTTTATACCCACACAAGGGAACTAGCGTGTACCTGGGTGCGGAAATTGCCGGCCTGGGCGGGACAGTTCGCTCGGTGCGTCCGGTGGTTCGCTACACGCACTGGATACCGAGGCAGAAGGGGCGGAATACCGTAGGCTTCAATTTCCAGGGTTCTTTCCTGACCGGCTATGGCGGCGTGGTGCCTCCCCCGTTCCAGCGCTTCTACAACGGCGGCGAGAATGACTTGCGCGGTTTTGACATACGGTCCATCTCGCCGGTGGCTTTCCTTCCGAACTCGACCAGTATTCAACTGCGCAATCCGGATGGTTCGATTGTTCCTAAGAATCCCGGAAACCTGCTGCAAGGGGCTTATACCGTCCCCCTCCCGCTAAATCAGATCGTCTTTCCCGGCGGAGACTTGAGCTTGGTCACCAACTTGGAATACCGAATCACCATAGCCGGTCCGGTGGCCATCGCGCCTTTCATGGATTTCGGCGTCGAACCCATCCTCAGAGAATCGCAGCTGAAACTTAACGATGGGCAGTTCGAAACAATCAACAGCACGCTTTTTGGTTGCCCTGCGTTGGACGTCGGTTTCAACTGCATTGGCGGATCCAAGCAAGCTTTCTCGCAATTCCTGAAGCCGGTACCCGGTACGAACTGGACTCCGAGAATGTCCACGGGTCTGGAGTTGCAAATGTTCCTGCCCGTGGTGAATGCGCCTTTCCGAATATATTGGGCTTACAACCCGCTGCGCCTGGATACGATCGTGAACCCGCCAGTCCCGATCACTCGCGGCATGTTTCCGGCCGGGGCTGCGGGGGACTATACGTACCAGTTGTCGCGTAATGCTTTTGCCCCTCCGTACCAGTTGCGAGAGCCGCGGAAGACCTTTCGCTTCACGGTGGCGACGACGTTCTAGGAGAGGCGGGTTTCCCTGCTAGGTTGCCGCAGCACCTCGGTGGCGACTGAATAGGTTTGACGCTTTGGCCGGAGTATTTCTATAATGGAAGCTTACCAGCACCCTGAAAATCTGATCGTACGGGGTGATTCTCACGCTCCAGGATTCAGTGTGAGATGTTGAGGTCTGTGTTTCCCGTTCGGCACGGAGCGCGTTTTCAGCGCTGGTGCGGGATTGAATCCGACTGAAAAGACCTGTTAGCAGGTTTCCGTAACGATTTTCAAGGAGTTCGACCAACCCCATGACAAGAAAGTTTACGTTATTACTTCTGGCCGCTGTATTCGCCTTTTCCGTTTCAGCCCTTTGTCAAACCGCAGCTACAGACCCCGCATTGCCGGCGGCGCCCAGCGCTACGGCTGCCCCGGATGCTCCTGTGGCCGCCACTGGCACCGGAAGCAAAATCGGTACCATTAACATCGAACAAGCAATCTTTGCCAGCAACGAAGGCCAGCGCGACTTCGATGTGCTCAGCAAGAAGCTTGAACCTAAGCAGACCGAGTTGAAAAACCAGAATGACGAAGTCGAGAGTCTGAAAAAGCAATTGAGCACGCAAGACGGCAAACTCAACGAGGACGCGCGCGCGACCTTGGTCAAACAGATCGAGGAAAAGCAGAAAAAACTGGAGCGCTCCGTCCAGGATGCCCGCGATGACGCCCAGTCGCAACAGAATGAGATTGCCCAGCGCATCCTGCAAAAAATGGCGCCGATCATCGTGAAATACGCTGGCGACAAAGGCTTTGGCTTGATCATGGACACTTCGAATCCATGGCCGCAGGGACCTGTGCTGTGGGCCGGCCCTTCGGTCGACATCACCAAAGCGATTGTCGATTCTTACAATGCGCAGTCGGGGGTTGCAGCTCCCACCCGTCCGGCAGCCAGCAGACCGGCGACAGGCGCAGCGACCAGGCCTGCTCCCTCCAGCGGAACTGCCAAACCCGCAACCACCACTCCGCCACCAAAGTAACCCGCGACACTTGATGTAGCAGAAAAGTTCCCAAAAGGCCGCGTCCTGCGGCCTTTTTATTTTTGTTGAGACCTGTTTATTACCCGCCCGCGCAACGGGAGCCGGTGTCCTTAGAGAAAAGCAAAATAAGGAGGACACTATGTTTGCCGATTCGCTGCTTCAGTCTCCCTGGGCCGATCGCTCTCGCCGGGGATGGACCACTGCCGTCTCATTCTTCTTGCAGGCCGCTGTGCTAGGTGGATTCCTGTTGTTACCTCTGCTCTACACGCAAGGGCTGCCGCAATTGCAGTTCATGGCGGCATTGGTCGCACCTGCTCCACTACCCGCTCCGCCAGCTCCCGCACAGGTGCGGAACCCTCACCCAATAACCAGCAATTTGTCATCGCAGGGCTACGTGATCGTGCCCCGTTCGATTCCAGCAGAAATATTGCCCGTGAACGAAACAAGTCTTCCGCCGTCGCTTGACATCGCGGGAGCGGTCGGTCCCGGCGGCACGGGCGAGAAAGGAATCCCGAATGGAGTGTTAAATTCCGTTGGGACGGGCTTGAACGCAATCATTCCGCCCCCGCCCGTCGCAGTCGCGCATCCACTTCGCCCTTCGGTGATGATGGAGGGCAATCTGATGCATCGCATCGACCCGCAATATCCGGTTCTGGCGCGGCAGGCCCGAGTGCAAGGCGTTGTCATACTGCGCGCGATGATTACACGCGAAGGTAAGATCGCAAATCTGCAGGTGGTCAGTGGCTCTCCTCTACTGGTGCAATCCGCTTTGGATGCCGTCCGGCAATGGACCTATCGTCCTTACTACCTGAACAACGAACCGGTTGAGGTTGAGACCCAGGTGATCGTGAACTTCACGCTTTCGGGAGGAAGCTGAAAACCGGCGTGGCGAGATCGGCGGAGAGGCTATTCGAACACGCCTTTCGCGACGTTGTCGAGACTATCGCGGTAGGTGCGTCCCAACGGCAACTCCCGGCCGTTTTTTAGAACGACGATGTATTCGCCGCCGCCACAGCTTTGCTGCTCGGCCACGGCATCGAGGTTCACGATGATCGACCGGTGGATGCGTACAAATCTTCCGGGCGGGAGTGACCGTTCGAAGTCGCTGATCTTCTCGCGGACCATATATGTCCGCTTGCCAGCGTGGACGCGCACGTAGTTTCCTGCAGCCTCAATCCATTCGACCTCGGAATTGCTGAGAAATACGATTTTCCGGTCGGTGCGGACCGCCAAGCGGCCGCGGTCGTTGCTAACCCGGCGGATAAGAGCGAGAAGTTTTCTTGTCTGCTCTAACGCGCTGCCTTTCAGAATCGCATTCTTAGCATGGGCAAGCGATTCGAGAAAGCGCTCCTGCTTGAAGGGTTTTAAGAGGTAATCGAGCGCGTGCGAATCAAAGGCCTGTACGGCATAACGGTCGTGAGCCGTTGCGAAGATGATTGAAGGCATGTGCACGCGAGCCACCGCCTCCAGTACTCCGAAGCCATCTGTGCCCGGCATCTGGATGTCGAGAAACACCAGATCCGGCTTGTGCTCGGCAATCGCGTCGATGGCCGAATCGCCATCAGAGCACTCCGCGACTACAGCAAAATCGCTATCGGCCTTCAGTAACGACAGAATCCGACGGCGTGCTAACGGTTCGTCGTCCACCACCACTGTTCGTATCATTGTCCCGACCAAAGTTATCCCGACCAGGTTTGATTTCGGCGCGCAGGAAACGCAACGGAATCCCGATCTTGACGACGACTCCGCCGCCACTCGCATTCGTCATTTCAAACGTGCAGCGATCTGCAAACAACTGCCGTAACCGCGATCGCGTATTGGAGAGCCCAATTCTTTCCGCATGGTGGTCGGGCAGTCCAATACCATCATCGGCAACTTCGAGGCGCAACATCTTGCCATCTCTGCGGGCAGTCACACGAACCTTGCCTGGCAGAGCACGGGGCGCAATCCCATGAATAATTGAGTTCTCCACCAGAGGCTGCAAAAGAAGCGCTGGAACTGCGGCATCAAGCAATTCCTCGGGTACATCCAGAACTGCAGTCAGTCGATCCTCAAAGCGGCGCTTCTGAATGCGGATGTAGGTTTCGAGCAGCCCAATCTCCTGCCGCAACTCAATTTCCTGAGCATCGCTTTCTGTAAGATAAGCGCGCAACAACTGGCTGAGATCGCCCAGCATATCGTCGGCCGCGTCAACGTCTTCATGCATCAGCGACGCTACGGAATTGAGCGTGTTGAACAGAAAATGCGGATGCAACTGGTTGCGCAGCGCCTGCAATTCGGCTCGCGTCAATTGCTCCTTGAGCTTGGCGGTTCGCATGTCACCCTCGCGATAGCGCTGGTAGTACTCAATCATGCTCCAGATAACGATCGCCGGCCAATACATCCAGAGGTCGTTGTAAAGAGACGAAATCAAACGCAGCCAAAGAACCGAGCCGTGATACGAGGCTGGGACGTAATCCGGAAGCCTGAATAACTGTGCGAGCACTTCATGGGCCAGGGTCAAAGCCAAGTAGAAAACGAAGTGCAGCGCGGTGGTCCTGGCCCAGGATTCGCGCTTGAACGGAAATCGCTGCGCCAGAAAGAAAATAATGGGCGTAAGCGCTGCCCAGATCCAATAGTCAACCAAGCTGGTCCGCAAGTTCGCGAGAAAACCGGTCGGTACGCCTACGGTGGCGCGGTAGATCGCGTTGCTTCCCGCCAAAAGCACGGCCAGCAACGTCCATCCGGCAAAGATGATCGCGAATTTGAAAAAGGCACGCTTCACGGACTCATTAGACCACAAGTCCAGGCGGCCGAAGCCGCCCGGAACTCGCATCGCAGAACCTCGAATCTACTGCTGAGAATGCCCGGAAATTCTCCGAAATGCGAGAAATCCGTGCTGGATTCCCTGAGCATCGGTAAAGTATCCGACGACGTCGCTGAGGTCGTTTAGCGTCTGCACCGATACCTGGGTAGCTTTGAACGATTTTGGAACATCAAATACCCGAGACTTCCCATTGGTGAGCAGGAAGTTGTGGTTGAGGTTATTGGCGTCAACCCAAGCGCCTAATATCTTGTTCAAGTTATTGATCGAAATGAAGAAGGTGCTGTTCGGCGGAGCGCCGGGCGCGTCGTAAGTTGTGAATTTCCCATTCTTCAGTGCGAGGTATCCATGCCCAATTGTTCCGGCCACATCTACGTCCTCACCGACGATCTCGCTGAAGTCATTGATGCTGAAAGGCACGGTTTGGAGTGCACCGGACAGATCGATCGTCTTGTAGGTGGAATTCTTCAACTCAAATGCGTGCAGGTTGCTGGCGCTATCGAAATAAATCCCGATAATTTCGCGGCGGTCGTTAACCCCAAATGCCTGGGTGCTGGCTGCTCCCGGAAAGTCGAGCGTACTCACCTTGCCTCCGTTGTAAAGAAATCCATGCGAGACGCCCGCGGCGTCAACATAGCCACCCACAATATCGCCACGGTTATTCAGTGACAGCGCGAAGCTGAAGTTAGCGCCGACCACGCCATTTGGGTCAAGCAGGCTTAGCTTTTTGCCGTTGAAGTAAATCGCGTGATCGTTCCCGGCAGCGTCCACCGAAATCCCGACATACTGACGGCCGTCGTTCACCGCAATGACGTTGGTTTGTGCCGCTCCGGGAAAATCGACAATCTTGAAACGGTATTGTGCCAGGCATGGTGCGACGAGCACGGTACAAAACAACAGTGTGCAACAGAATCTCTTCATTAATTCCTCCAAACAAAATGCCACAGCTTTGGGCTGGGTTGTATTACCTGAACCTTAGCAACGCTTGACTACGCGTCCCACGTTCCGGGGACGAATGTCGTCGCCGCCACGCCCAACAGCAACGGAGCACGCATCAACTTAATGCGACCAGTGTGTGGCCGATCTCCATCGCTTCCCGCCCAAGCACCGATTACCCAGTCAGCCGAAAAATCGCATTTTGACCATGACAGACGCTTCCAGCGCTCCGATAAGAGCTTTCAAATCAGAGCCAGCTTCTTGCCAGGATGTGATTTTGAGCAAACCCGGGCCCTCTGTGAAACCGGTGTCGGAGGATGCCAACGCCAATTCCGTGGCTAATGAAAAAGGGGTTAGCGGACGATATAGAGGGATACCGAGAGGATGTTGCGCGCGGGTGGTCGAACGGATTCCGGATGTTGTCGAATGAAGAGGGTCGAGACAACCCAGGGACGACATCGCGAATGATCTTGCGACCCAGACGACACATCGCGTTGGCAACGGATAGACACGACTGACTATGGCACCCATTCGCATTCTCTTGGTGGACGACTCGATTGTGATCCGCAAGGTGCTCTCGGACACCTTGTCAGCTGACCCAGCGCTCGAAGTAGTGGGAACCGCCAGCGATGGACGGATTGCTCTGAGCAAAATTGCTGTACTCAATCCTGACCTGATTACCCTCGACATCGAAATGCCGGTGATGGACGGCCTCGAAACCCTGGCCGCAGTCCGCAAGCTGTACCCGAAATTGCCGGTCATCATGTTCAGCACGCTTACGGAGAGAGGCGCGGAAGCGACGCTTGATGCGCTCGCGCTGGGGGCGTCCGACTATGCCACGAAGCCCTCGAATACCGGCAACCCTGAAATCGCGATCCAGCACATTCGCCGCGAACTGATTCCCAAGATCAAAGCGTTGTGCGGCGTGGCCGCGTTGCAAATCGTCCATCCCGTCCGGCCTGCGCCGGCAATGAAGCTTCGCTCCGCTCGCAGCTCGCGCATTGAAATTGTCGCCATCGGAACATCGACTGGCGGTCCGAATGCCTTGGCTAAAGTCCTACCGCTGCTCGCGCAAGATTTTCCCGTTCCAATCGTGGTAGTGCAGCACATGCCGCCCGTTTTCACCCGCCTTCTGGCCGAGCGGCTGGCCAGCCATTCAACGATTGCGGTGGGTGAAGGCCTCCAGGGAACGGAACTGCGCCCCGGACAAGCGTGGATTGCACCGGGGAATTTTCACATGACGGTAAGCCGCACCGCGTTGCACCCCCGCCTCGAGTTGAACCAGGATGCTCCGCAGAATTCCTGCCGGCCCGCGGTCGATGTACTGTTCCGCTCCGTGGCTGCGGCTTATGGATCAAGGGTTCTGGGCGTGGTGATGACCGGCATGGGGTCGGATGGAGTGCACGGGGCCGAAGCGATCCGCCAGGCTGGCGGAGAAGTCATCATTCAGGACGAATCTTCTTCCGTGGTCTGGGGCATGCCGGGTCTGGCATATGCCGCGGGACAGACCGACGGCGTCTATCCTCTCGACGAATTGGCGCAGGAGATCACGCGCCGAGTGTTGCAAAGCCGTGCGCCGCGCACCACTTTCGCGGTCGCCGGCCCTGCGGCCCTGGAGCCTCGAGCCAAATGACAATCGCTATCCCAACCGCAACTGCTGCCAAACCTGCACCTATTAAAGCGAGCGCGCCCATCGATCCCATCTTCCGGCAGATCCGCGACCTGGTCTACAAAGTATCCGGCATTTTTCAACTGGAGGAGAAACTCTACCTGCTCACTGACGGCTGTGGGCGAAGGATGAAACATTTGGGGACGAAGAGTCCTCGCGAATATTGGGAATTACTCACAGCGCACACCAACCGGGAAACGGAAATGCGGCAACTCCTCAATGAACTCACGATTGGTGAGACATGTTTGTTCCGCAGCCAGCCGCAACTGGATGCACTGCGCAAAGTCATCTTGCCGGAATTGGCCACTGTGAAAATCAAGCAAGTGACCAAGCGCTTACGCATCTGGAGCGCAGGTTGCTCCACTGGGGAGGAGTCCTACACCCTGGCCATGAACATGATGGAGGAGACCGAAGGACTGCTGAAAGGTTGGACTGTCGAGATTCTTGCCACCGATCTGAACGACCGCTCTTTGGAAACAGCCAAGGCTGGCATTTACGGCGACTACGCTTTGCGCTGCACAACTGACCACTACAAACGCAAGTACTTTTCGCCGGTCGACCCAAAGAAACTACAGGTCCGTCCAGAAGTGAAAAAACTCATCACCTTCAGCCGCCTGAACCTGCAAGACGATTCCAAAATGCTTTTTATGAAGGGGATGGACCTTATTTTCTGCTGCAACGTGTTGATCTACTTTGATGGCCCATCCAAGTCGAAAGTCGTCAATCACTTTTTCAGCAATCTCAATTTTGGCGGCCATTTCTTTCTCGGAACTTCGGAGTCACTGATGAAGCTGAACGATAATTTTCACCTCGTCCATTTTCCCGGCGCGATCGCTTATTGGAAGCCTTCCCTCACGAGTGGCAAGCTATGACTACATCCATTGAGGCTACGATTCATGAACGTGTGCAACGCATCGAGGCAACGCCCTCGATCCCGGCAGTCTTTCTGCCTTTGCTGAAGCTGCTCAATGAGCCCCCCGACCGGGTAAGGCTGGACGACGTGGTCAAGCTAGTATCCTATGACAATACGATCGCTGCGCAATGTTTGCGCGTGGCCAGTTCTCCGCTTTTCGGCCTGTCGAAGGCGCCAGAATCCATTCGCGCCGCAGTCATCAGCCTGGGATTGCGAAGAGTCCAAACCATCCTCCTCACGTGCTGCCTGGGACAAGCCTTCCCTACGAAGGACTGGGCTCTCGATCCCACGGTATTTTGGCGGCATTCGCTCGGTTGCGCAATGGTCTGCCGGAAATTCAGCCAGAAGATATCGCACGCGGACGGCGACAAAGCCTACATGGCCGGGCTGATGCACGATATCGGATTCATGGTTAACTGTCTGGCTTTCTCGCGAGAATTTGCCGGCGCTGTCGAACGTGCCGTCCGCGAACAGATCTCGCTGGACGAGGCGGAACTGTCCACGATGGGCTTCACACACTGCGACACGGGGCGCGCCCTCGCCGAAAAATGGCACCTGGGCGACGATATCGTACAGGTCATCGCGCATCATCACGCCATCGAACTCAGCCCCGCACGCCCGCCCGCTGGTGGCATTGGTGCATCTCAGCGATCTCCTGTGCCGCATGCGTGGCTTGGGCTATGGATACTACGAGCGTCAGAAAGTAGATCTTGTTCACGATCCCGCTTGGGCCATTCTGTTGAAGGAACACCATGAACTTGAAGGTGTGGATCTAGCTCGCTTCACCTTCGAACTGGATGAGGATGTGGCCGATATCTACAAACTGGTGTCCACCATATTCGGTTCGAACCCGGGAAAAAACTGAATCGCTTTCAAATCGGAACTGCGCCAAAGTATCCCTGAAGGAAATGCATTCGCCGCTACTTTGGGCACGTCAGAATCGCACGTATTCACGATGAATCCGACGCCATGCTGATTCGACGGTTTGCCATCGTTTGGAACTCGGGCTGGCCGTCTTCGTGAGCTAGTTGTGGATTTGCAAAGAGATGACTATGGGCATTTTTTCAAACAATAACCTGATCTCAAGCTCGGCCGAACCGCTTGGGGCATGCAGGCTGTAGTCTTCGCCCGTGATAACGGTGGGAACTGAAAGCATGCACCCATCGCCCAGGCCGGAGATCTTGTTCTTGAAGTTGCCGGCAACCATGTTGCAGACCTCGCCAAATGCGTCGCACACTTCAGGACCGACCTTATCGGCGTCGATGCCAAGCATTTTCGACGCCATCAATGCGGCGGTTGCGTGATTGCACCGAACGCTCATCACACCACACAGCTGCCCAGCCAAACCGACCATTGAGGTAAGTCCCAGTTCGTACGCAGTAGTTGCATCCGGTAGCGTCAGCTTCGAACTCAACATGAGCTCAAAAACTTCCCGGGCGGCGATTTCTAACATTGGAAGCCAATCCTGATGACCGCTGTTGGCACGCGGAACCGTACTCGTGGTTGTCATGCTTTCACCGCCAGCAGTGGAATCACATGTTCCTTCACCTGTTCCGGCGTGAATGGCTTGCGGATATAACCTCGTGCCCCCAAGGAAAGTGCTTTTACAACGTGCGCTTCGCTGCCCTCGGTAGTAATCATGACGACCGGAACACCCTTGGCACTAGGTACCCCAGCGAGCGATTTCACGAACTCAAGACCATCCATGACCGGCATGTTAATGTCGCAAAGAATCAGCTCCACTGAATTTTCCGCCAGCACCACCAGCGCCTCGGCCCCATTCCCAGCCTCGAAGACTTTGCTGAGATTGACTCCCGCCTGGCGTAGCGAGCGTTCCACAATCTTCCGCATCACTGACGAGTCGTCCACGATAAGTGCCTGTATGCTATCCATAACTCGTTAACTAGCCCTCCTTGGGAGCGCTAAATATTGTTTTCTTGCATCCACTTCGGGTTATATCGGCATGCAGGAAAAGGACTTTAGAAGCGATGCGTTCAGGATTAATCGGCGCCGCGCTGAGAATTTCGACTGCGATTCATTGAGCATTGCCGCTATTCCGGCTTGATCTCCCACATTGGCTTTGCGCTAAATGTCCAGAGTGTTACGCCGATACAGGGGGAGCAATTGGCAGTTATGAGAGATTTTTTCAACCTGCGCTGAAGTGAGATTGAGAAATTCAATGCCATAGATCTTGCCGGTTTTGCGAACGATCATTGCCGAAACTCTATCGCCGGCAATCGGCTCGACCTTTACCTTCTCGCCGACCGTTAATCCATCTCCGGCCAGAGCCGATATGCCACTCTGGCTGATCTCGATGCTGATCCCACCTCATTGACCGAATTGTCCGCCGAATAAATCGTTATCGGGGCGTTGTAACGGTATCGTGGGTGTCGCCGCCGATCAAGATGCCGGCCGACATTTCATCAGAAACGACATCGGGCTTCATAAACGTGGACGTCCCATGTCTCTGATATCGGCGTATGGCTGCCATGGCTTTAGTTCAATCCATCTCCAATTTCACGCGCCTCTGCCTGCGGACCGCACACGAGATATCCGGCTAACCTCTATAATCTCAACGAGTCAAAGTTGGAGGGAGCTGGGGATGAACGAAATCAGATTCTTTGCATGCGAGTTACTGCGTTTGTTTGTGAAGCGCATCCGAAGTGCAGGAAGAGTGTTTGCGACGGCCGCGTTCGGGGTGGCATTCCTGTCCTGTCTCGGATGGGGCCAGACCAGCGCCCACTCCGGATTCGATCTCTCGCAACTCGATCAATCGGCCGATCCTTGCGTCGACTTCTACCAGTTTGCCTGTGGTGGATGGCGCGCCAAGAATCCGCTTCCTCCCGACAGGCCCCGCTATAACCGCTACGAAGAAATGACTGAAATAAATCTGGCGAAGCTCCGCAGCCTGCTCGAAACGGCGGCGCAAGGCGACGCCCAGCAAGATCGAGTGCAGCAGGAAGTCGGCGGCTATTATGCCGCCTGCATCGACGAAGCAGCAGCCAATCGCAAGAAGACCGACCCGATTGCGGCTTACCTCGCGCGCATTGCAGCGCTCCAGGACAAACGTTCGATGCTGGCGCTCACCGCCGAACTCGATGATCAGGGAATGCCGATGATCTTCGATTTCAATGCCACACCCGACCGCCACAACTCATCCATGACGTTGCTGAAATAAGCCAGAGTGGCCTGAGCCTTCCGGATCGCGACTACTACTTGAAAACGGATCCCAAGTCCGTCGAGCAACGCCATGAATTCGTCAACCATGTCGCCAAAATGCTGTCCCTGGCGGGCGAATCAGACACCCAGGCAAAAAGCGATGCCGAAACCATACTAAGGCTGGAGACCGAACTCGCCAAAGTTTCGATGGATCGGACGGCGGAGCGGGATCCTGCCAATCTCGACCACAAGATGTCGGTCGCGGATTTCAATAAACTGGCGCCAAATTTTTATTTCGCGGACTTCTTGAAAGCTTCGAAAGCGCCCGCATTTGATTCGCTCAATGTTGCCACGCCAGATTTCTTCCGCGGAGTCAGCACAACCATTGACGCCGTACCCCTAGAGGAATGGAAGATCTATCTGCGCTGGAGAGTGGTGCGGGTCATGTCCACCATGCTTTCCGCCGATCTGGTCAACGAATATTATCGCTTCAATAATCTGTACCTGCGCGGGGCCAAGACCCTGCCCGACCGCTGGAAACGCTGTGTGTATTCGGTGGACCGGCAGTTGGGCGAGGCATCCGGGCAACTATTCGTCGACAAATACTTTGGCGCGCAAGGCCGGCAGAAAGTTCATGAGATCGTGAACAATGTACTCGATCAACTGGCGCTCAGCATCACCACCTCCGACTGGATGTCCGACGCGACCAAGCAAAAGGCCCTGCTAAAGCTCAAGAAGATCCGCACTTCAAAACTTGGATTTCCTGACCACTACCATGACTATTCGAGTATTGAAATCAAGCGCGATGACTACGTGGGAAATTATTGGCGCACCAGCAATTTTGAGTCTAAGCGGGAAAAAGACAAAATCGGCAAGCCTGTGGATAAATCCGAATGGGACATGACCCCGCCCACGGTGAACGCTTATTACTCGCCAGAAATTTCCGAGATCGTGCTACCAGCCGGCATTTTCCAGCCTCCGATGTTCGACTTGAACGCCGACGAGGCATACAGCTACGGAGCTATTGGCCGGGTGATCGGCCACGAACTCACGCACGGGTTTGACGACGAAGGCCGAAAGTATGACGCGGATGGCAACTTGACGGATTGGTGGACCGCGGAAGACGCCAAAGCGTTCGAAGATCGCGCGTCCTGTATCGACAAGCAATATTCCCAATATTCTCCCGTCGACGATGGAAACGGCAAGCCGCTCTACCTGAACGGAAAGCTGACGCTCGGCGAGAACGTGGCCGACAACGGCGGCCTGCGAATGGCCTATCGTGCCTACATGAAAGCGCATCCGAGTGCGGAAGGGCAAACGGTCGACGGCTTCACGCCTGCGCAACGCGTATTCCTGGGCTATGCCATTAGCCGTTGCGAGAATGTCTCGCCCGAATTGTCGCGCGTCCTAGTCCGCACGGATCCACACTCACCGGGGAAATTCCGGCTTATCGGACCGACCGTCAATATGGTGGAGTTCCAGAATGCATTCAGTTGCAAGACTGGCCAACCGATGGCTCCCGAGAATCGCTGCCGGGTCTGGTAAAAGCGCTGGTGCGGAATAAATTCTCTGCGCACCATGTTGCTTCGCTGAAATCGCCCATATTTGTTGGCTACGGTTGAGATCTCTCGGTATCGGACCGACATCCATCAGAGGCCTGGACCAACCCAAGAACAGAGCATTTCGTCCCCGTAACCATATCTCTTGATCCCCCACTCTCGCTGCTTTCAGTGACTGGCAGTCGATTGTGCGAGGTGCGTCAAGGCAACTCTTTGCGGAGTCGGTCGGGTAGCTCGCGCCGCAGGGCGATTGAGCTTTCTGCGGTTTAGGGAGAAAGAGAACGATGAGAAGGGCACGCTGATAGAGATTGCTGTGCTGGTTTTGTTTGTGAGTTCGCTTCCCGGACGCGCTGCGGAAGTGCCGGCTGCCGCGTTCCGGCTGGATTCTGTGGATGGTCTGGAATTAATAAACGGTAAGGCTCAGGTCGAAACTTTTCTGGGGCGCAAGGCGGTGCGCCTGGTTCCGCTTCCAGATCACGAGGGAGTTGAGGACTCCATCGTCGCGATTCTGACGCCGAAGGGTTTCAAGGACGGCACCATCGAGGCCGAAATCGCGGGATCTCCGAGACCAGGAGTGTCACCCGACGAACGCGGCTTCGTGGGTATTGGCTTTCGTGTGCAGCCACACGCTTCGCGTTACGAGTGCATGTATATCCGTCCCACCAACGGGCGTGCCGATGATCAACTCCGGCGCAACCATTCGACGCAATACACTTCCGAGCCGGACTATCCGTGGTATCGCTTACGACAGGAGCACCCGGGCGTCTATGAATCCTATGCGGATATGGAGAGCGGGAAATGGACGAAGATCAAGATCGTGGTTGCAGGCACTCAGGCTCGACTGTACATCAATGGGGCGGAACAGCCGGCGTTGGTTGTGAATGACCTCAAACTTGGCGTGAGCAGTGGCCAGGTCGCGCTTTGGGCCCACTGGACCACCGATGCGTATTTTTCGAATCTGACGATCAAGTAGGGATGCTGCCAGTTGCAACGAACGCAACTTCCATGCAAGCAGATCAAGCACGAATCCGAAGCAACTTACTCCAGCATTTTCTGACTGCGTCGCAGCCTGTCAAGATCTTGCTCGAAGAATCGTCCTGACTGCGAAGAATGCGCTAACCAACGCGATGTACAGAACTCTAATCTTGCACATGGAGATGCGAATGCAAGTCCGAAGGAATTCATACTGGTTTTTCCTGCTGGTGGTTCCCCTTGTGCTGCTGACGGCGCTGCCGTCCATTTTCGCTCAAGGTCAACGAAAAATAACCAAACTGGCTGACGGCATATATGAAATCCAGCACCCCGCCACCGCTGGCAACGTCAATGGCAACACGACCGTGATTATCGGTGAGCGGCAGGTCTTCGTCGTAGATACTTGCTTTCTACCCTCTGTTGCTCGCGAAGACATCGCCCAAATCCGCAAGTGGTCGGACAAGCCCGTCAGCTTTGTGCTCAATACCCATTTTCATAACGATCACAACCTCGGGAATCGCGCTTACATGGACGCATTCCCGGCATTGACCGTCATCGCTCACGTCGAGACGAAAAGAGAGATGGACTTATTTGGGCCGGGCTCGGCGATGAGGGAAGAAAAGGGAATTGTCCGCCTTCAGCAGATGCAGGACACAGGAAAGGGTCCCGATGGTCAGCCGCTCACTGAAGATGACAAAAAACAAATCAAGGATGCTCTCGCCGAGCGTGCGCCGGCCATGGAAGAAATAAAGAAAGTTAAGTTCCAGAGCGCGACACTAACTTTCGAACACGATTTCACCGTTGACTTGGGCAACCGCGAGGTGCAAGTCAAGTTCCTGGGACGCGGCAACACTCCTGGTGACGCCGTCGTGTATCTCCCCAAAGAGAAAATTGTAGTCGCAGGCGATCTCATCGTTTTTCCCATCCCGTACGTTTACGACGGCTATCCGCGCGAGTGGGTGCAGACCCTGCAGAACCTCGCACAACTCGATGCCGACACGATCGTTCCCGGACACGGGCCGGTTATGCACGACAAAGCCTACATTTTCCTGATGCGCGACTGGATGCAAAGCGCGGTGGACCAGATGACTGAACAGCTAAGGAAAACCCGGCCTGCGATGTTTCAAACTTTGGACGAGGTTAAAGGAGGCGTAGACCTGAGTTCGTTCCGGCAACGCTTCGTCGGAAATGACAAGGATCTTGGCGACGAGTACGACCAGGCCGCGGCCAGCCTGGTCAAAGTTGTATTTGAAGAATCGAGTCTGCGGTAAATCAGTGATGAACGAAGTCTTTCGTGGAGATCCAATGCAATTCAAATGCAATGCGCCGGCGATGCTCTTGAGAACGATTTCGGTAGGATTCTTGCTGCTCGCTACGTCCATGACGGCGCAGCAGACCCTCGCGGTTCCCCCAGACTCCCCGCGCTGGCAATTCGTCGGGCAAGCCAACGCGACCGAATATCAGGGACGCAAAAGCCTCCACATCGACGGTGGCGCGGCGTACCTGAAAGATTTTGAGATGCGCGATGGCGTCATCGATGTGGATGTCTCGACTCCCGCAAACCGCGGATTCTTCGGCATCCAATTTCGGATTGCTAACAACGGCGCCAATCCCGATGATCTTGGGCGGTTCTCCTTGAACAGCGAATGGGTTTATCTCCGCCAGCATAAGTCAGGCCGTTCAGACGCGATGCAGTACACGCCGGTCCTCAACGACGGGCTCAACTGGCAAATCTACAACGGGCCGGGTTTCACCGGCGCCGTCGATATTCCGAGTAACGTCTGGTTCCACATGCGCCTGGTGGTGGCGGGGACGCAGGCCAAGCTGTATGTCAAGGACATGGACAATCCTGCGCTCGTGATGGACGATCTGAAGAGTGGTATTGAGAAAGGCCCGGTAAATCTGTCGGTCCTGACGGGCGAAACCTACTTCTCGAATTTCGAAATACGCACGACTCCGGATGTGCTCTGGGAGCATCACTATCCGCCGATGCCTGCCGGCACTCTGACCAAATGGAAATTGTCGCCTTCGTACGACGCGCTTGCGCACAATCTGGAGCGGCCCCTCTCTCCGGCGGAGCGCGATGCCATCCACTGGCAGGACGTGGAGGCAGAGCCGCCGGGGTTTGTCGTGCTCTATCGTTATCGCCGGGCCCCGCATCCGATGGTTACGTTTCAGGGTGATTTCTCAAAGCGCCTGGATCCCCAACCGGGAACCGAGGTGATCTATGCGCGCACCAGCATCGAATCGGACCGCGACCAGGTGAAAAAGCTCAACATTGGGTATAGCGACGAAGTCAGCGTGTTCCTGAATGGCCAGATTTTGTACCGTGGGCGCAGCGCCCAGGACTACCGCGATCCGGATTTCCTCGGAATCATTAATCTGGATAATGACGCCGTGTACCTGCCCCTGAAGAAAGGCAGCAACGAACTGATTCTGGCGGACAGCGAACTCGGCGGGGGATGGGGATTCATTTGCCGTCTCGAGGATTGGGGAAACTGAGTAGCCGCAGTCGCTAAGGAGAACGCGAATGTACCGAACCACCCGCATCGTACTCCTATTCTGTGCGGTGATTGGAATCACCGCTCACGCCTTTGGTCAAGCTCCCACCCAGGCTGTCAAGATCAGCGACTCCATCTATATGGCTCCCACGACTGGCAACGTCTACATGGTAACCACTCCGGCGGGAAACGTGATCATCGATACAGCCTTGGAAGCGCAAGCCGCGGACGCTAAGAAAGTCCTGCAGGCGGTAAACCAGGGCCCGGTCAAGTACATCATCTTGACACACACCCACGCCGACCACATCGGCGGAATTTCGCTTTGGAAGGAGCCCGGAACTCAGATCATCGCGCAGCGCGACTCCGTCGAATTTCTCAATTACACCACCCGGCTTGAAGGCTTCTTTGCGCCGCGCAATGCCGCCGGGTTTAGCCGCCCGGTGCAGGAAGTCGGCGCTTGGGCTGGCAACTATGGCGCGAAAATCGATACCACACTGACCTTCGACCAGAAGTACGAATTTACCTTGGGAGGAATTAAATTCGAACTATTCAGCACGCCCGGCGAAACGCCGGACCATCTGACAGTTTGGATTCCGGCCTACAAGACTGCCTTCATTGGCGACAACTACGCCGGCGCCGGAATACCCGAACCCATGTCCTTCCCCAACATTTTCACGCTGAGAGGTACCCGGCCTCGTCCGGCATTGGACTGGATCAAGTCGATCGACACGGTGCTGGCTCTTAAGCCTGAGGTCGTGCTTTCGGGACACGGCCAGCCGATCTTCGGCAACAAGGAAATCACGCGACGGCTAACCCGCTTTCGCGACGCCATCCAGTACGTACACGACGAAACCGTAAAGGGAATGAACTCCGGAAAAGATGTTTACACACTGATGCAGGAAATAAAGCTACCGGCCAGCTTCAATCTGGCGGAATCATTCGGAAAAGTGAGCTGGTCGGTACGCGGAATTTACGACGGGTACGCTGGATGGTTCGACATGAATCCAGTAACCATGTACGATTTGCCCGCTTCCTCGGTCTATCCCGATCTTGTTAAACTCGCCGGCGGGCCGGAACCACTGGTGAAGTTGGCCCTGGAAAAGTTGAAGGATGGCAAGGCGGTCGAGGCCCTGCACCTCACGGATGTCGTCCTCACGTACGATCAAAAAAATGCGGGCGCGCTGGATGCCCGGCTTCAGGCATTGAACTATCTGGAAAACAAATGCCAGAATTTTATTGAAGAGGGCTGGCTGCAATACGGGATCGCAAAGACAAAAGAGAAAATCGCGGCAGGGAATTGAGCTGGGTGTTTCGCGCTGAACTAACGTTAGATCCAAACCCTGAACCCAGCATCCCGTCACCCCTTCGCAACCTTTTGATCCCACGTGAGCGCACGCTCGGCGCGATTCGTCATATCGTTGTCTGGCATGAGCATCCGGTCGCTCGTCTGCGCGGGGACGGTTAGTTCTGTCGTCGGTTTGTGTCTCCTGGTGTATTCCGCTCGAGGACAGACTGCAAAAGCGCCGTACGATGTTGGACGAGTAACCAAGCCCCAGCTCTTCGCCGAGGGCATCGTCTCAACCGTAGACGACGAAACCGGCGGCACCTTCAGTCCTGACGGCACCGAATTCTATTTCGTCAAGATCAGTCCTTACACTTATTTTCCACGGCTCGGCCTGATCTGCGTCTCATATTTCCGTAATGGCAAATGGACGCAGCCCGAGGTCGTACCATTTTCCGGACGCTACCTGGATTTCCCTCCCAAGATCTCCCCCGACGGCAAAACGATGTACTTCTCTTCATCCCGCCCCGCGCCTGGCAAAGCCGGGCACGCGCTGCGCATCTGGTCGGTGCCGCGCACGGCTGCGGGATGGGGAGAGCCGGCTCTGCTGCCTGCGCCAGTGAACGCCCCCGACGACGCCTGGAACTGGTCGCCCTCCGTAACCCGCGATGGAACTTTGTATTTCACCTCCAATCGAGACGGCGGCAGCTCGCATATCTATCGTTCGCGCTTCGTCAATGGCGCCTACACAGACCCAGAAAAGCTCGGCCCCGAAATTAACTCCGAGTTCAATGAGAGCGATCCGTATATTTCGCCCGATGAGAAGATTCTGATATTTGCTGCGGCTGGTTCGGGGCTGGGTGAAAAAGATCGCGCTGAAACCTTGAAGGGTGGCGGGGTACTCTACGCTCGCGCCGACCTCTATATCAGCGTTAACCAGGACGGGCACTGGTCGCAGGCCAAGCATCTCGAACACGGCATCAACTCCACCGCGGACGAAAGCGCACCGTCCATTACTCCCGATGGAAAGTATCTTTTCTTCAGCAGCGAGCGAAGCCCTTTCACTGTTCCCACCACTCACAAGCTTAAGTACGAAGAAATCGAAGGCATGCTGCATTCCACGTTGAACGGCCACGGCAACATTTTCTTCATAGGAGTTGATGCGCTGGACCTCAACCACGCGGAGGTGAAGAAATGACTCGACGCTTGTTCCTCGTGGCGGCTGCCTTGTTGACTATGATGTCGTTCCCTCTTTGCCCGAAGGCTGCGGAAGACGATGTGCCCAAGCCTGAGATGATCGGCGAAGGCGTTATCTCGACGCCGGACGATGAACTCGGCGGAACTATTACGGCCGATGGTCAGACACTTTACTTCGAGAAGTCAGCCCCTCCCCACTATCTTTACGTGCTGTATGAATCGCATCTAGTGCATGGCAAGTGGTCAATGCCGACGGTGCTGCCTTTTTCCGGGCGCTACAAAGATACCGACCCGGTGCTTTCGCCTGACGGAAAAACCATGTTGTTCGCCTCCGACCGGCCCGTGAACGGCGCAGATCGCCATCACTTCTACATTTGGGCGGTGAAGAAAACCGAACACGGTTGGAGTGAACCAGAGCCGTTGCCCGGCCCAGTCAACGACGGTTTCAATCAGGTCTTCTGCTCCATCGCCAGCAACGGAAACCTGTATTTCACTTCCAGCCGCAAGACTGGCACCTACGACATCTTCCGCTCGCGATTGGTGAATGGAAAATATCAGGAAGCTGAAGACCTGGGGCCTGACTTCAATGGCCCAGCCATCGCCAGCTTTGAGGCCCTCATCGCTCCCGACGAAAGTTTTCTCCTGATTGGCAGCTTTGGCCGCGAAGACAGTCTCGGGAGTTCCGACCTCTACATCAGCTACAACCACGATGGGAAGTGGACCAAACCCAGGAATCTCGGGCCTACGATCAACACTCCGGCTCGCGACTATAGTCCGCGTGTGTCCGCCGATGGCAAGTGGTTGTTTTTTACCAGTGAACGCTTCGATCATCCTTTGACGTTGCCTCTTACCTACGAAACCTTCACGCAAATGTCGCGAGGTTTGTATAACGGTCTTGGCAACCTCTATCGCATTCCGATGGATTACGTGCTGCGCATCACCAAGGAAAAGGAATAGGCATCGGTCGCGGGTCCTAAGGGATTGCGGGCGCAGGCTGCGTGCGTTGCGCCGAAGCATTGCTCAGAATCGATTCCGCCAGCGCTACGATGTAGCTATGCGTCTTGCCCGCTGGGTTCCGGAAGTTGTCGGTGTTCACCTGCACCGCAAGGGAAAGCTTGTAACGCGGGAAATACTCCATCTCCGACAAATATCCCGGGAACCAGCCGCCGTGTCCATAAGTTTCACCAAATTCCGTCTGGCGAATCTGCACGCCGAGTCCATACTTATCGCCAGGGCCGGTGTTTGCGGCCACGCCATTCTCAACCGATGGCAGCAGATCGGGCGGAAATGCTTTTCCCTCGTAGATATCTTTTGCCCAGCGCGCCAGGTCAGCCGAAGTTGAAACGAAACCGCCGCCCGCCCACTCGAACTGCGGATTGAAAACAAATTTACCGTCGTGGATGCTACGTCCTTGAAATCCAAAGGGACTGTGCGGCATGGAATAGCCCGGAATCAGGCCGGGCAGCGTTCTGCTGGTTGAGGGTAAAGTGTCATTCAATTTCAGGGGCTGTAGCAGGCTCTGGTTGATCTGGTCATACATTCGCGCTCCGGAAACTTTCTCGGCGATGTAGCCAAGCAAAATGTAATTCATGTCTGCATAGCTAAAGCTCGTGCCCGCGGGGAAACGCGCAGGTTTGTCGAATACGAATGCCAAAAGTTCGACGGGACTCCACACCTTGTCAGGATTCGCGCGCAGTGCGGCGGTGAATTCAGGACTCTCGACGTGCTCCGGAATTCCGCTGGTGTGATTCATCAGCATGCGAATCGTGATTTGCGATGCGTTGGGCAAGCGATGAAACCATGGCTCGGAACCGATGTATGTCTGAATTTTCTGGTCGAGCGCGAGCTTCCCGCTGTGAATCATATTCATCACAACGGCTGCAAAAAATGTCTTGCCGATACTTCCTGCGAGCATCCGGTCGGAGGGTTTCATTGAAATGCCAGCTTCCACATCCGCCTTACCAGTGCTGACGGTCACGAGTGTGCCGTCGGATAGCACGATCGCCGCAGTCGCACCGGGAAAAGCGTCTGCGCGCCGCAGTTCATCGAGTTTTGCCTGCAAAGCTTTGCCGATGACGTCGGCCTGCGCAGCTCCGAGATGAGCTTCCGACCGCGAAGTCGATTGGGCAGCAGTTCGCGAATGCGCCAGGAATAGAACTACGCAAAAGACGACAGTCGAAGCAACTTGCCTAAGGCTTCGGCTCATACGAAGTACATCGTCGCCAATCAATGTCTTTTTCATGGGACAGTTTTAACTCCCATGTATCACGTTAACCGCCCCATTCTCTTCCGCAGGGACTAGAACGCACACAACCGTGACCAGATGTTGAACTTGCCGTATTCGGATCGCAAGTAGCGCTGGCGTCCGCGCCACACATTACTGCCAACCTCTATTCATCACGCAAACACGCTGCCGGATCGATTCTCGCCGCCCGGCGAGCCGGAACGTAGGTCGCAAGAAACGACACCGAAACCAGAAACAGCGACACGGCAGAATAAGTCAGCGGATCGCTCGGCAAAACGCCAAACAACAAGCTGCGGATCAATCGCGTGAGCAGAATTGCACCGATCAGGCCCGTCCCGACTCCGACCAAGGTCACAGCCAGTCCTCGTTTCAAAACCATGCTAAGAATGTCATGCGGGGTCGCGCCCAAAGCCACACGGATTCCAATCTCCGGCGTACCTTGATTTACAAGGTAAGCCATCACCGCATAAGTTCCGAGTCCCGCGAGCACCAGTGAAACGGCGGCGAAAAGCGCCAGCAGCAACATCGAGAAGCGCCGCCGGGCGAGAGATTCGTCCACGCGGGCCCGCATGGTTCGGACCGAGTAGACGGGAAGGTCGGGGTCGAGCGCGCGAATTTCCTGTTTCACCGCGGCAGTCAGCGTCGCGGGGTCAACGGCACTTCTTAGCACGATGTTCATCTCTCTGACCGGATATTGCAGATGCGGAAGATACAGGGCGATGCGCGAGTCCGAGTCCAGCGTGTACTGCTTTACCCGGCCAACCACTCCCACCACGGTGACCCAAGGCTCGTTTGAGGTCAGGCTGCCCAGGCGAATTCGTTTCCCCACGGCATCCTGATTTGGCCACATTTGCTCGGCCATGTAGGAATCCACAATCACCACTTTCGGATTGGCGGCATTGTCCTGCTCGTTGAAAAGTCTGCCTCGGACCAGCGGAATTTGCATCGCTTCGAAATACTTTCCCGCGACCATGCGCTCATCCGCGTTGATAAAGTTTTCTCCTGGCGGCAGCACTTGCCCTTCCACAGTTATCGGTCCCCAGGCGTACATCTGACTCAACGGCAGCGAAGTGATGCCTCCGGAAGCGCTTACCCCGGGCATGTGATCAAGCCCGTCCCATAGTGCATGGTAGGTGTCGAGGACATGTTGATGGTCTTTGTAGGCCCGTCCCGTCATGGTCAAGCCAAGCGTGAGAACCTGGTCCCCGTTGAACCCGGGAGTAACGCTTTGCAACGCAGCGAAGCTGCGAATCATCAGGCCTGCGCCGATCAGCAGGACGAGTGAAAGCGCCAACTCAAAAACGATGAGCAGCTTGCGCAAGTGATTGCGGCGTCCCCAAAGGGAGCCGCCCTCGGATGCGCCACGGCCTGAGTCTTTCAGTATGGAGCTGAGGTTGACACGCGAAACGCGAAGGGCGGGCACAAGACCAAATAAAAGTCCCGATAGCAACGAGAGTGCCAGCGAGAACACGAGCACGTGCCAGTCGACTTGAATGTCCTGGAAACGCGGAACACTGGCGGGTTTCAGCCAGCGGATCAAGTCCAGCGCGAGGCCTGCAAGAGCCACTCCCGCGATACCACCCAGCATTGCCAGCGCCAAGCTCTCGGTTAGCAATTGCCACACTATGCGCTTCCGCTCCGCTCCCAGCACGGTTCGCAAGACAATTTCCTGCTGGCGCGCCACCGCGCGCGAGAGCAACAGATTCGCCACATTCGCGCAAGCGATCAACAGCACGAAACCCACCGCGCAGAGCAGTAGAAGCAAAGGTCGGCGCGTATCCCCGACCACTTGTTCCAGGAGGGGGACCACTCCGAATGTAAGGCCGCCATTTGGCGGATACAAATCAGGATGGTCGCTGCGCAATCGTGCAGTGATCGTGCTCATCTCCGCCTGCGCCTGATCCACAGAAACGTTGCGATTGAGTTTGCCCAGGATGTTGTAATCTTCGTGGTCGCGATTGTTCGCCGCCGCAGGCTCCAGCGGAAGCGGCACCAGAATCTCCGCTTGTTCCGCTCCTCCCAGCGTGGGTAACACTTCTCTAGGGAGAGAAAAGCTCTTGGGCAGCACTCCCACAACTTCACACGGCTTGCCGTCGAGAACGATTGTCTTGCCCAATACTCGCGGGTCGGAGCCATAACGGCGCGACCACATACCATCGCTCAGCAAGGCAGTTGCAGCATGACCCGGCTGGTCTTCGTCCGGCAGAAACAATCGACCTAGAGCGGGATGTACGCCGAGCATTGGCAAGAGATTGGAAGATACATGGATAGTGCCTACGCGCTCGGGATCGCTTGCTCCAATCAAATTCTCATTGCCGCCGATGGCGATTGCGACCTGCTCGAATGATCGGCCGTTCTTGATGTCAAAATATTGCGCGGTTGAAAACCAGTCTTCCATGATGTTGAGGCCGGGCGAGCGATTCCAAAGAATTACCAATCGCTCCGGATCCTTGTAGGGAAGAGGCCGCAAAAGAAGGGAATTGGTAACGCTGAAAATTGCAACGTTTGCACCAATTCCAATGGCGATGGATAAGACGGCCGCAATCCCGTACCCGGGACTCCTCCGAAATGCGCGCCACGCAAATCGCAAGTCTTGCGCGATGCTGTGCAACCCTTCCCTCCAGAACGTAAGCAGGCCCCACAACGACAAAACTGACCGGTAAAGATCTGATCGGTGAAGATCTGATCCTACAACGCGAATTAGCTGACCTTCTTACAGCAAGAGGGCCGAAATGCCATTTAATAGGGACTAAACGGCCATTACCCGTGCTTGGTGCGCTGCAAGGCCCTGACGGCCCCGGCAAGTTTAGAGCCCTGTCAAAACTTGGGTTTCGCAAAAGGTAAAGACGAACACCCGGCGGATAATTCGACTGTTCAGACTCACCTTTTTACATCGAGAGGGTCTAACGGCTTGTGCCTAGGGATAACATGCACCCAAACAGGTCTAAAGCGACGCCAAATTGGTATCGCGTGTGGCTGGGCTTCGCCAGCTTATGGATGTTCTTCGCGCTGGTTGGCACCTGGCTCAACTACGAATTCCTGTTGGCCCGGGGTCATCCAACTTCTTGGGGCCATGCACTGCGAATGAACATTTCGTTCTATGCCATCTGGGCGATAGTTCTGACGCCGGTTGTGCTGTTTCTGTGCGCTAGGCTGCCTCTCACTCGGAAAAATCTTGTAAAGGTAATTGCGGTGCACTTGGTCGCGATTGTCGCTCTGGTTGCGACGGACACGCTCATCAAGGCTCTTGTGCATGCCCTCGTCTTTCAAGGCGAACCGCCTTTCGGCTTCGTTCCCCGCCTTCGTGTGTATCTGTTCTCGCAAACCGAAGCTGACATTCAGATTTACATTCTGGTAGCTGTGATGGGATACGTCCTGGCTTACTACTCCGAACTCCGCAGCCAGGAGTGGCACGCGGCGCGCTTGGAAAACGATTTGATTCGCGCCGAGTTGCAAGTGCTCAGAATGCAAATGCAGCCGCACTTCTTGTTCAACACGCTGCATTCGATTTCCGCGCTGGTGAACAGTAATCCTCGTGCGGCCCAAAAGATGATTTGCTCTCTGGGAGAGCTTCTCCGCATGAGTCTTGCGGGCGGCGACGTCCAGGAAGTGACATTAAAGCGCGAATTGGAGTTTGTGCAGTGTTATCTCGACATTCAAAGGGTCAGGTTCATGAATCGGCTAACCACCGAAATCAATATTGATGAGGACGTTCTGAATGCCGAGGTGCCGTATCTGTTCTTGCAGCCCTTGGTGGAAAATGCGATCAAGCATGGAGTTGCGCGACAGCCGGGATTGGGCAAGGTCGAAATTCGTGCATGCAAAGAAGATCGCGGAGTTTGCGTGAGCGTGTCGAACGACGATCCCACCCCTCACGATGCCCCGCCGGAACACGAGCGGTTGGGAATCGGTCTCGAAAACGTACGCAATCGACTGCGTATTCTTTACGGACCCAAGGGGCGACTCGAAACTCACGAATCGCCGAGCGGAGTTTTTCGAGTTGAAGTTCACATTCCCTTGCGGGAAGCAACTTTGCTCGGCTCGCAAACCGAGCCGTTCTTATTCGCCGCCGAGCTTTTACAGGAGAAGAGATGAGCATTCGAGCAATCATCGCGGAAGATGAACTGGTCGCCATGGAGTGCCTTAAAACTATGGCTGAAGCCAACGAAATTCATGTTGTCGCACAGTGCAGCGATGGGAAAGAGACGCTGCGCGCGCTCCGCAACTATAGGCCCGACCTGCTTTTTCTGGATGTCCAGATGCCGTCCTTGGACGGCTTTGGTGTGCTCAGCGAGTTGGAGCCAGGCTCTCTCCCCGCCGTTATCTTTACCACGGCTCACGACCAGTACGCGGTGCGGGCGTTCGATTGCAACGCGGTCGACTATTTGTTGAAGCCGTTTGAAGAGGATCGCTTTCGCCGAGCCGTCGATCGCGCGAAGGCAGCACTGGAGAATCGTTCCGGCCCGCATACCTTGACCAAGGAACTAGTGAGCGCATTGCAGCAAGTCGGCCACGTGCAGACCAGTCCACGGCGGCTCGCGATCCGCTCGGCCGGCGAGGTGACTTTGCTCCGCGTGGATGAAATCGATTGGATTGAGGCCGCGGGCAACTACGTGCACATTCGCGTCGGCGGGAATATTCATGTGCTACGCAATACCATCAGCGCCATGGAAGGCCAGCTCGACCCGGCGAAATTCCTGCGCATCCACCGTTCGCTCATCGTGAACGTCGACCGCATCCAGCGTCTGGAGTCTTGCGGCTACGGTGAGTATCTGATCGTCCTGCACAACGGCAAGAAGCTCTCGCTAAGCAGACGCTACCGCGATCAACTGGACCGCTTCCTCGGCGAAGTCCTGGGCCCAAACCGCGCAGCGGGAACAACCCCGCTTTCAACACTAGAACCGGAATGGCCGTAACGATACCGCGCATCCCTGCCAGCGCAGCAAAAGGTCTTTTATTTCGGCGGATGACCCCAAGCACGAGTAAGACTCAAATGTTTGCTTGGAGCGCTGCTCAATGGAGTCGATCTGCAAGGTATAAGCCTCTGCGTCCTGCACATGATCATTGTGCACGGCGTCCTCATGGAAGGCCATTTCACTCATTGAGAATTGTCCGACCCACGGGACAATCAGTGCAATCGGGATTTATCGCCAGTTTCAGGCGCCCCTGCTAGCGTCAGTTGACCCGGTGGCCGAGGCATTCTCCCTGTTTGTCCAGTGGATTTTACCTTGGGCGGGGTCAAACTTTGTAAAATGCCCGTGTCGCTTACGTTCAGGCCTGTACCATCCGTTCCATCGCAGATTTGTCGAGGATCACCAGACTGCTTGAGCATTTGTTCGCGCTTCTCCGGCTGAGCCCAGAAACTCAACGCCGAGGCAGTACGCCCAATAACATCTCCGCGCTTGCTTCCTGGGAATATGCAAAAGTGTTCACAATTGAGCAGTCAGGCTGTTCTTTAGGAGCTACGGTAGAGTGCCAGTCGTTACAAGACAGGAGTGTTTTACATGGCTGCTCCACTCAGAGTACCAATCGCACAACCGGCTCTTCGTTCGGATGAGAAAGCACAAGCTGCGGACAGGCAGAGCGTGGCCACCATCCTGACCCGCTGCAAGGCTTCTCTGATACAAAGTTGGCTGGCACGAGCAAAGAAGGCTCCGCAACTCAACCATCTCCACCTTAGCGATGAGGACCGTACAGGATATCTTCCGAAGCTGGTTGACGATCTGGTCAGCCGTTTGAGCAACAAGTCGCCCGATAGCGAAAGCGAGGCCATCGCGTCCCCAGCAGCCGTCGAACATGGCCATCTGAGGCGCACGCAGGGGTATTCTCACGGCATGCTGGTCCATGAATCACGAATCCTTCAAGTAACCATTTTCGGAATGTTGCACGAAAATGTGAAAGAGCTGGATTTCGCCGTACTGTTGCCGGATGTCATGATCATTGCGGACGAAGTGGATTCGCAGTTGACACAAACCATGGAGAGCTTCACCAATGGAGCGTCCAAGCCGGCGAAGGCTCAACTTGTGAAACCTAAGGGATAAGTTCCGGGTGAAGACCTGCGTTGGGCAGTGACTTGGCGGTCATGAGGAGTGACCTCTGTTGATCATCTCTATAACTGTTCACTTTTGAACATATTTCACGACGGGCCTGAGCCAGACTGGGTTTAGTTCGTGACGAGAGGAGGGTCCGTATGACTCCGACCGAACACCCCACTTCCCACAAGGTTCTACTTGTGGATGACGACGACGCCGTTCGCGAAATGATGCGACTGACTCTCGAACACAAGGGCTTTGACGTGATCGCTGCAGCGAACGTCACAGATGCGTTGAAACTGATCACCACAAAGAGTTTCGACGTTCTAATCACTGACCTGCACATGCCGCATGCCGGCGACGGCTTTGCGGTGATAACGGCGATGCGTCACATCCAACCAAAGGCACTTACGCTGTTGGTCAGCGGCTACCCCGACGTGAAGAGTGCGATGGACGCCATCCTTCTGGAAGCGGATGAAATCATCGTGAAACCCTTCGAGACTAAAATACTCGCAGATCTCGTCCATGATAAGCTGTCCGCCCGCACAGTCACGGTCCCGATGCCAAAGGAACGGGTGGCGGAAATATTACAGCGTTGCACTAGCCTCATCGTTGAAGACTGGCTGGCAAGGGCCAAGAACAACACCGACCTTAGCCGCATTGCTCTTAGCGACCAAGAGCGCACGGGATATCTTCCCAAGCTGATTGATGACTTGGTTGTACGCCTCGAATCACCCCACATCAACATACAGGAGGGCGGTTTCATCGATTCTCCTGCTGCCGTTGCTCATGGCAAATTGCGAAGGATACAAGGCTACACCTCTGCGATGCTGGTGCAGGACTCACGAATACTCCAGGTAACCCTCTTCGGGGTGTTGCAGAAGAATCTGAGAGCTCTGGACTTCAGTTCGCTGTTGCCTGATGTCATGACGATCGCGGACGAGGTGGATTCGCAGTTGACCCAGGCGATGGAGGGCTACATGGATGTAGAAGGACACCCAGCAGCGGCCTAGACCGATCCCAACAGGAGAAGGATACCGGCGAGGGTACGACTGCAAGCACCGCAAGAAATCTGGCCAATGTGACAAATCAAAAGCAGTGGATGCGGCTTTGCGAACTCGCCTCCTATGAACACGACCAAGAAAAACTGGGAGCGCTTTTTGAGGGAATACTTCGGCATCTGGCAGAGGGCAAGAGCAATAGCGTGCCCCAACCGCCAACGCCGCTTGTCGCCATAGAATTGCCCACCCGCGGGTGAGCTGAATCTCGCTCGCAGAGATGTGGGGAACACCCAGCCTCACGGGACGACCCAAGTTACCCAGGTTACGTCTCACATCCTGGATCTCGGAACGAACCTCCCCTTTCGGGTGAAGATAGGGATATGAAATTAGAAGTGCTTTCGTTTGTGTGGCGGCTTGATTGCCTGTCTTGTGTGCTCACTGTTTTCTCGACAATTCTGATAGGGAAAAGATGCTGGACGGGCTGGGTGCTAGCGGCAGTCAACAGCCTGATCATTTGTGTTATCGGGTTAAGAACAGGGCAACTGGGATTGGTTCCGGCTAACCTATTTTGTATCGTGCTCTACATGGTCAACCTTCAAACGTGGCGCAAGATCGAGTGCCCCTGAGCCGCGCTGCTCGAAGATGCACCGGTTGAGAACATCATCAATGAGCACCCTTGCCTAATGAGTTTCTTGGCGCGAAGGTAGCACACCCAATGCCCCGACGGTTGAGGGTGATTGTGAAGTAAGATAAGCAAAGTTCGACATCCTCTTGATTCAACCCGATTCCCTCCCAAATCGGAACCTGAGTAGCCACCTAGTCTCACGTCACATCTTTTGACCTTTCGATGGTTACGATCTGACAGACGGAGAAATTCGCACATATGGGTCAGGCGATGAACCTCTTGGAGCGTTTTCTTGGGCAAGGATGCCCGCACAAATTCTGTTGGCCACGCACCGACGACAACGGCGACCACTACCAGAGGTGCATGTCTTGCGGGATAGCTTACCACTATGACTGGAAAATGATGCGACAAACCGGCCCTTTACTGGCAGCGGGAGGGACAACGGAGGAATGGTCGAAACCGCAATTAAAGATCATGATCGTAGACGACGACCCGGACCTGTGCCACGCGCTGGGTTTACGTCTGCGAGCCAATCACTACAAGACCTTGAGCGCGGGAGACGGTTATTCTGCACTGGCTTTAGCTCAAAACGAACACCCTGATCTCGTCCTCCTGGACTTGGCCCTGCCCGGATTCGCGACTGGAGCTGTCGTGCTCAAACACATGCGCACATTCCCCTCACTCGCTCCGATTCCTGTGATTGTTCTCACGGGGCAGGATTTGCGACAGCATAAAGAACCCATGCTCGAATTAGGAGCGGCAGGCTGCTTCCAGAAGCCAGTCGATAACGAAGAACTGTTAGACCTTATTCGTGTTTCGTTATCGCCTACAGCCTAAAAGCGCCGACTAGGAGTCGAATCGCTAGTCTTCGCTCCATGGCCACCTCGATCTTCCGTCCTCGCCGCATCGTCAGATGGAACTTTGGACTGCGCCATTCCGGCAGGCTGCGTACCCGTGATCGGAGCTGCTTCCACCAGAAAGAGCCGCAGTATCCTGTTGCTTCGTCTGGTGATGTGTCAGTAGATCGACCATCGAGAACCTCGCACTTGCAGGCCCCGGGCATCGACAAAAACTGTCACTCCGGTTGCTGCGATGTGGTGCGCTACTTCTTGTTGCTTATATACGTCCTTCGGAAGCATGGTCTTGCGGGGAACGAAGTTTGGACGCAAAAGTGCGAGTGCCTTTAGCACGGAATCTTGTACGGATCTGCCCAGCGCTCTGGGAGCGGGGCGAATTAAGGAGATGGCATGCGGAAACAAAAGGGTTTTTCCCTGATTGAGTTGCTGATTGTGGTTGCGATCATTCTGATTATTGCTGCTATTGCAATTCCGAACCTGTTGCGGGCGCGTATTGCCGCCAATGAATCGTCCGCAGCTAGCTCGGTACGAGTGACGAACACAGCCGAAGTCGGCTATCAGTCAACCTATCCGACTGTGGGATATGCGAGCACAATGGCTGCGCTTGGACCTCCAGCGGCTACCGGTTGCTCGGGTGTTCTGCCGCTTTCGACCAGCGCCTGCTTGATCGACTGGGTCTTGGCTAAGGCCACTACTGCGGCGACCCCGAAGAGTGGCTACTATTTCGCTTTGAATGCGACCCCGGCCGTTCCCTACTTGAGCTACGTGGTGGGCGGTGCTCCGGCAGCTGCTAACCAAACTGGCGTACGCGGCTTCTGCTCGACGGAAGAAGGCGTCATCCGCTATACAGCCGTTGGTGGCACACCGGTCGCGAGCGTTCCGGCCTGTGTTGCCTTCACCGCTCTGCAGTGAGTTTGGCGAAAGCGGTTAATGCTGGCAAGTACAAGGTGACATCGGCACAGGTACGAGGTCGAACGGTGCAATGCCGATTGTGACAGCGGCCCGGCGGCCCATCCTTTTTCCGCGGGACTTGTCATTCCATGGAGATCCCCCGCCGCATTGTGCCCCACCTTGTTTTCAGCTCAACAAACCGGCGCGTCTCGCAGACGTCACCCATAGCGTGAATCCTGGAATTGATAAACTTTGGTACTTTTGTGACCTCGGTAATTAGGTGACGCTTCATTTTCATGCCACGCTAGATGAACGTGGAGTGTTAAGAAGTGCAAGATCAGTGCCATCAGCACGTAAGCGGAACCATTCTGGTTGCCGACGATCAATGTTCAAACCGTGAACTGTTGGAAGAGTTGTTGGCTCCGCACGGATTCACAGTCATCACCGCAGCGGACGGCGCCTCTGCGCTTCACCAACTGACTCAGCATCAAGTCGATCTGGTATTGCTCGACGTGATGATGCCGGACTTGAGTGGTTTTGAAGTATGCGCAAAACTGAAGAACAACCCTGATACTTTTCTGATACCGGTTGTACTGATTACGGCTTTGTCCGAGAAGCAGGACCGGATCGAAGGCATCAAGGCAGGTGCCGATGATTTCCTCATTCGCCCTGTGGATCATACTGAGCTGCTCGCCCGCGTTCGATCGCTCCTTACGCTGAAGCATCGCACCGACGAGTTGGAGCGGGCTGAGTCTGTGCTGTTTTCTCTGGCGCGCAGTATCGAGGCTAAGGATCCGTACACAGGTGGACATTGCGAACGTCTCTCCGACTACGCAACTACGTTGGGTGAGCATCTCGGGCTTCGGGAGGAACAGATTGTCGCCATTCGCCGAGCCGGAATCGTCCATGACATTGGAAAGGTCGCTGTACCCGATGCAGTGCTTCTAAAGCCTGGCCGTCTTACCGAAGAAGAATGGAAAATTATCCGGGAGCATCCGGTGGTTGGCGAACGCATCTGTCACCCCTGAAGTCGTTCCGCCTGGTGCTTCCCATTATTCGCCACCATCACGAGAAATTTGACGGCTCGGGTTATCCTGATGGGCTTCAAGGCGAAGCCATTCCGATTACCGCCAGGATTATTCAAATCGCCGATGTGTTCGACGCTCTAACCACTGACCGTCCCTACAAGAAGGCCTTTTCGACTGCCGCAGCACTTCAAACGATGAGGGATGAGGTGGCCAAGGGGTGGTGGGATCCTAGAATTTTTGAACGCTTCGAACAACTGGTCACATCCGACCGGTCAAACTCCCTATCCAGAAGCGCAAGAACTGGGCATTAGAAATCAGCGGTACCAAACGGGATCGAAAATCTGGGAACAAGCCGAGGATTGAATGTTGACGCTCGCCAACATTGGAAAGTGGATATCGGAAAGCCGGTGGCGTTTATATCCACTATTCATTCTGCTAATGGTGCTTCCGATTGTTTTTTTCGCTTATTCGGTTGGGGAGTTACTACGGCATCAGAGTGAAATCCACGCGGCCAGCGATAGCACGCAGGTCGCTAATGTATCGGCCGCGCTCACCGAAGAGCACTTTCGTGAGAGCGCGTCGTTTCTGGAGTCCATAGCTACTCGACGAACGTTCGGGGAGGCGTGGGCGCGCAAAGATCTGAAATTGTTGCAATGGCATCTGCAGCAGGCCAATTCTCTGCGCCCCGATTTCGCCTTCTTCAGCATCTACGACCTTGACGGTACGATGCGCGGTATCTATCCCCCTCACCCAGATTTGCTCAATCACCCTTTCACGTACCGCGACTGGTACAAAGGCACGGCGCGCAATTGGCAACCTTACGTCTCCGAGGTGTATCAGACCACCATCGCGCCGCATCCCCTCGTCGTGGCCATCGTGGTTCCCTTGAGGGACGATGCGGGCCAACCCACCGGCATTCTCATGGCCCCATTCAACCTGGACACCATGAGTCGGCAGTTAGTGGAGACGAGACCCTCTGACGGATGGACAATCTCGCTGGTTGACCAGTACGGACACCTGGCCGCTCGTCCTGGAATAGACCCTCTTTCTCCAGCGGTGGACCTCAGCGGGTATGAGCCGGTAAAGCGGCTGCGGATAGGACAAAGCGGCTTTGGGGCCTTTACGCGCGACCGGCAGACATTCTTTGCCCGCTACCAACCCGTAGGCACTTACGGTTGGGGAATTCTGGTGGAGCAACCCGCAGCCACTTTGCATCAGGGTGCCTGGGCCGTCGAGCGGCGGGTCTGGTTTCTTGCGCTGGAATTTCTGTCGGTCGGCTTAGTGGTCAGCGCTTTCATGGGCTCGCTGTATTCCCAACTGGAGACGGGCAATCGATTTATCAGTCTGTCGGTTGACATGTTCTGCACGGCCGGTTTTGACGGGTTCTTTAAGAGTGTGAACCCGTCGTTCGGGAAGACCTTGGGTCTTACCACCAGAGAGCTTATGGCAAGGCCTTACATGGAGTTCATCCATCCCGACGATCAGGCAGCTACGGTTGTCGAAGCCGGTCGACTTGAGAACCGTGAGGCCACTCTTGCCTTTGAGAACCGTTACCGCAGCAAAGATGGGTCATACAAATGGCTATTATGGAATGCCGTTTCCGTGCCCGAACAAAAACTCATCTACGCGGTGGCGCGCGATATCACAGAGCGCAAGCGCGTAGAAGCGGAATTGCGGGAGAGCGAAGAACGCTTTCGTCTAATTGTGAACGGAGTCAAAGATTACGCCATCTTCATGCTCAATCCCTGTGGTGAAGTTGCCAGTTGGAATCAGGGAGCTGAACGGATCAAGGGTTATCGAGCTGAAGAAATCGTCGGTCGCCATTTCTCCAGCTTCTACACTGCAGAAGATGTGCAGAATGGCAAACCGGATCGCGAACTCCAACGTGCAATGGCTGAAGGTCGATACGAAGAGGAAGGCTGGCGGATACGGAAAGGTGGAGCGAGATTTTGGGCTAGCGTCGTCATCACGTCGTTAAGGGACCAGACAGGTGAACTGCGCGGTTTCGCCAAAATCACGCGCGATATCACGGAGCACCGTCGGGCCGAAGAACTGTTACGGGAGAGTGATGAGAGGCACCGGAAATTGTTCGACAACAATCCGCAGCCCACTTGGGTTTATGACCGGGAGACGCTTAGATTCCTTGCCGTGAACGCGGCTGCGGTACGCAACTACGGCTATTCCGCCGCGGAGTTTCTGGCGATGTCGATCAAAGACATACGCCCGCCCGAGGACATCCCCGTCCTGCTCGACAACGTCCGAGACGTCAAAGACGGACGCGACGAAATTGGTGACTGGCGGCATCGGCGAAAAGATGGAACCATCCTGGATGTGGAAATTACTTCCTATGCTCTAACTTTCGCGGATCGGCCCGCGGAAGTGATTGTCGCTGTCGACGTCACGCAAAGGAAGCGAGATGAGGAGGAAAAGCGCAAATTCCTGAAGAGTCTCACGGCGAGCAATCAGGAACTGGAGCTTCGCAACCGGGAAGTCGAACGTGCCACCAGTTTAAAGAGTAAGTTCCTCGCGAGCATGAGTCATGAGTTGCGAACTCCACTGAACGCGATTGTGGGCTTTTCGGACCTCCTGGCTGAAGGGCACCCCTGGCGACCTCAACGACAAACAAAAACGATTCGTAAACCACATCAAGAAGGGTTCCGCACATCTATTACAGCTCATTAATGACATTTTGGACCTTTCGAAGATCGAAGCTGGGCAACTGGACATCCACTGCGAAAACTTCCAGATCAAGGAAGCCTTGCCAGAGGTCATGTCGACCATCCGCCCACTGTCAATGGCGAAGAACATCCAGGTCGATCTCATGATCGAGACAGACCGTTCGGTTTATGCCGATCGGGTCCGTTTCAAGCAAATCCTGTACAACTTGCTAAGCAATGCAGTGAAATTCACGCCGCGTGAGGGTCGCATCACTATCAACTGTATGGTGCAGGAAAACTTCATTTGCATTGCCGTGGCCGACACTGGGGTTGGAATCCGAGCTGAGGACCAGCAGATGGTGTTCGAGGAATTCCGGCAAGTCGAAGGCAACATCGATGAGACGCATCGCGGCACGGGATTGGGGCTAGCCATCACCAAGCGTCTGGTAGAACAACAGGGTGGCAGAATCTGGCTGGAGAGCGAACTGGGCAAAGGCAGCTGTTTCACTTTCACACTTCCCGCAGGTTCTCGAGAAACGGTCGTCGTTCAATCTGGTGAGGCGCCGGGGGTGCCCACAATTGCGCTGGCCTCTGGCCGCGACAGGCCTTTGGTGTTGATTGTTGACGATGAAGCACCGGCTCGCGAACTCCTTGCCAGTTACCTGGAGTCGGAATACCAAATTGCAATGGCCGAGTCTGGCGATGCCGCAGTCAAGCAGGCACAAGAGCTGCGGCCTGACGCCATTACATTAGATGTGCTGATGCCTGGGGGAACTGGCTTCGAAACATTGGTGGCGTTGCGCAAAACACCAGAGACAGCAAAGATTCCCATCATCATTGTCTCCATCATTGATCAGAAGCAGGTAGGTTTTGCTTTAGGCGCAGCTGACTATCTCATCAAACCGATTCGTAAACCTGTGCTCCTGGAAGCAATCCGCAAACATGTTTCATCGGCCGCTGACGACGACTCGGCCATCTTGCTGGTCGACGATGATCCTAAAGCCTTAGAACTGTTGGAAGAGACGTTGCGTTCCGCCGGTTTCGAAACTCAGAGTGTCCGAAGTGGGGCACGCGCGCTGGAAGTGCTGTCTTCAAAACTTGTTGGCGCAGTCTTGCTGGACTTGTTGATGCCGGGCATGGACGGTTTTCAAGTCATCCGCCACGTGCGGCAAGAACCAGCATTAAAGGACTTGCCGATCATTGTGATGACTGCAAAGAGTCTGACCCGAGCGGAGACGGAACTGCTTAGTCGCGAGACGCAGGCTCTGTTTCGAAAGGGTGGGCCCTGGCAGCAACAGCTTGTTGTCGAAGTAGGAAGGGTGATAAAGGGCCGTAGGCTCGCGAAGTCCGCGGGGCAATCATGAGCAATATACTGATTGCCGAAGACAATGCAGTCAATCGCGAACTGCTCCGCGAATTGCTCGAGACCCGGGGACATACCGTGACTGAAGCATGTGACGGTCAGGAAGCACTGCAATCGATCGCGCAGTCACAGCCGCAACTAGTGCTGCTCGATATCGGCATGCCTGTGCTCGATGGCTTCGCCGTAGTAAACAACATCCGGAAGGATCCTCGAACGCGTCATCTCCCGGTGCTCGCCATTACCGCGTACGCCATGCAGGGGGACCGGGAAAAGATTTTGGATACCGGATTTGACGGATACCTGTCGAAGCCAATTGACGCGAGCTTACTTTTCCAGGAGATCGATCGCCTTCTGGCTGGGCGCGATCAACACGCCGAGGGCCGCCCAAAGGTTCGTGTTGCGCAAAATGGGCAGTAGATCTGTTCCCACGATCTTACACGTCGTTCAGTGAGGCTATTCTTCCGCTGCAGTAACAAATCTCCGGATCGACTCTTGGTTTTGTACACTTACATTTGTGAACTGGATTCCCTGCCGGTTCTCCAGTGCCCAGACGACGGTTCCGGTGACCTCTATGGCCACATCGGAAACTGGCAAGCGGAAAGACAGCCGCACTCTTTCCCCGGCTTGGAGCCTGCCCACTTCCACTTGGATCCCTCCTTGACTAAGGTTCCAAGTTAAACCGCGCATCTCTCTGGCGCCGACTTCACAATTCAACTCCACCTTTAACGGAGCCCGCACATGGTGGCGCCGGTTTTCCAATAGTCCACCACGAACCGTACGGAAGAGGTTGCTAAGCTTCTGGCGATCCACGGGTTTCTGGAGGAAGAAGGTAGCGCCGATTTCAAACGCTTGTTGCATGGTCTTGCGGTCATCGCGACCAGTAACAATGACAATAGGAGTCGATTTATTCCAGGAAGACTTGCGGACTAAGCGCGCCAGATCCAGACCGTCCAGTTGTGGCATCTCTAGATCAAGGAAGATGCCGTCAAACCTCTCCTGATTGACGATGCCTGCTGCTTTCTTGCTGTCGCTTACCGCGCGGACCTCCGCTTTCAAGGAAGTGAAAACCTCGGCCATTAATTCCAGGCAAGCGACATCATCTTCCACAACCAGAAGTTTGAGCGAAACCATAGCTCTCCCCTCCCCATACTTTATAGAACCTTCTCGACAGATTTACCATTGCTAAGATCACTATGACGAAAGTGTCTTCATGCACGCGCAAAATCTGACCCATCGGATCAACATGTTTATGAGGCAAGAAAGCCGGCCGGATCGAGCTATTCATTCGCGGTGATTGGCGCTTTGGTGACCCGAGGCGTGCCGGTTGCTGATCCTTGTTGATCTTGGAGAGCATCTGGTAGATTGTGGTTCTACTGACTCCAAGGATCTCGGCCGCGCGCGCTTTGTTGCCACCGACGCGCTCCAAGACTCTTGCCACGTGGATGTTCTGCACTTCTTCTAATGACAGCATGTCCTCGTCAACGCCTTTTGACATGCTCGTTGTGCCCCTTAGCGGTTCGGGCAGGTCATCCACATCGATGGTGCTGCCTTGCGCCATCATGGCAGCATTCCCAATCACGTTTTCCAATTCGCGGATGTTTCCAGGCCAAGAGTAGGTTGCCATTCGCAACTGGGCACGACGGGTGATTCCGCGAATCTCTTTGCCGTATTGCTGGGCAAATTTGTCGACGAAGAACTTTTGCAACAGCGGTAAGTCTTCCTTTCTGTCGGCAAGGCTGGGAGAGAAATTTCCACCATCGACAACCGGTAGTACAAATCGTCTCGGAATTGCCCATCTGCGACCAGGGAGCGTAGACGACGATTCGTAGCCCCTATCACTCGAATGTCCACAGTGCGAGGCGTAGGTGAGCCGACACGTTGCACCTCTCTTTGCTGCAAAACACGAAGCAGCTTTGCTTGCGCGGGACTAGATAACTCTCCAATCTCGTCCAGAAAAACCGTACCACCGTTGCCTGTTCGAAAATGCCGGTCTTGTCCTGCGTGGCGCCGGTAAATGCCCCGCGTACGTATCCGAAGAGCTCGCTCTCCAAAAGGGTTTCGACTAGCGCGGAGCAATTGCAAACCACAAACGGGGCTGAAGCCCTAGGACTCAAACGATGAAGCGCTTGTGCGACCAGTTCCTTGCCGGTTCCGGTGGCGCCAGAAACCAAGAGGGTTTGATAGTGCCGCGCAACCCGGCGAATTCTAGCGAATACTTCCAGCATGAGGGGACTGCGACCGATCATTCCTTCAAACTTAAAAGCGTCAACCAATGCGTGATCCAGCTGAAAAGCCTTCTGCCGCTTTTCAGCCTCTTCCAGCAAGGCCCCGATTCGGTGGCGCAGCTTCTCTACCTCAACGGGTTTGGTCAGGTAATCGCATGCTCCTTTCTGGATCGCCTCGACGGCGGATTCGGTGGAATAGTGACCAGTCATCAAAATCACATCCGTCCCCGGATCAGCCGTCAACATTCGCTCCATCAATTCCATTCCACCTAGTTTGGGCATGACGATGTCAAGAAGTACAACCTGCGGGCGCGTGCGCAAGAAGAGGTCCCATCCTATTTCTGGATCGGTCGCCGTGAATATTTCAAGAGCAGTACCACTGAGAGCCTCGACAACCAGTTCAATATTCTGAGGAGTGTCGTCGATTACCAAGAGCTTCAAAGCGATGGTCTTGCCGCTCATGTCTACTCCGCTTTTCCAAGACTACGCAGATGCTTGGGGTATCGCAACCTTTGTTACTCATAGGCATTCTTCCCAAACGCGCGAGATAGGCAAGCGTTCGCCGTGGCTGCACGCAGAGCGTAGCCCGGGTGCCTCAGCCTCCTGGTGCTCGTCAAAAACCGGGTCACGCGCATATCGATCTCGGGACGGATGAGATGGCCTCCTTATAGCCCGCGATTGCACAGTCATTCGGTCTTTCTCTCGTCTAACCAAAGTAACTGGAATGTGATGACGATCACATTTGGGAGGAGAAGCAACGGCTATACTGCGGCAATGTACACGATCAACAGGGCTCCTAAAAATCGGCGTGGCGTGACCCTCACCTGCAACCAGTGTTCGCACAGGGTGAGCGTCAACGAGTTCAATGAAAGGCTGGGTTGCACTCGAACGCAGGCCGCCCAAGCCATGTTGAAGCACGTGAACAACGAGCATAGCAAAGGACCGACCGCAAGACCGATGCCTCAGACTATGGAACGATGGTACTGAGAGTTGTAGCAAAAGAATCGACCCGGAGAGAACCTGCTCCGGGTCGATTTGCGTTTAGGCAGACGTATGATCGGAATTCGCCCGGCGAAACCACAATGGCAGCTTCAGCCGCGATCGCCCATGGAAGACGTGTCATTCAGCTTCGCGTATTTCGCCTTGGCTTCTTTCAGGATGGGGAGTCCGCCTCCAGCTGTACTCGATCCAGAAATTCGGACGCTGAACCTTAGGTGTTAGGTGCAATGGCAATCCGAGAGTACTGTCTCCAATAGCATTATCCGGAGCATTACCCCTGCAGCTCCGGCTCCCCTTGCTGTGACCGAACCGAAGCCTACTTATGGATGCTCCCCACAATACTGTCCGAACTCGTCATCAACTCTGCCGTTTCTAAGCAGACTCACTGGCGGAATTGAATCGTAAGTTGCAGTGAGAAAATCGTTGAGCGCGGACAGACTGGGCGAACCCTAAGCGGGACGAACAGCAACGAAAGATCAACTTAACTCAATGGAGGATTCAGATTGGAAAGATCGAAGATACTGATCGTCGATGATGACCCAGACCTGGGACGGGCACTGAAAATACGTCTCCGGGCCAACCACTACGATACTGTGCAGGCCTCGGATGGCTATTCCGCCATTTCCGTCGCGCAAAGGGAGCAGCCGAATCTAATTATTCTTGACCTCGGACTGCCCGCAGGAGACGGATACATGGTTTTGGAGCGTCTGCAGAATAGCGACACACTGTCGAGTATCCCGGTGATTGTGTTGACCGCCCGTCCTCCTCACTCCGACAAACAGAAAACATTGGAAGCAGGAGCTACCGCTTTCTTCCAGAAGCCTGCGGACAATGGCGAATTGCTGGATGTGATTCGCGCGACCCTGCCGAGTGCGTGGCCGGGAACAGCGCTGCCCTCATAAGCAGTCGAGGCTAGCGAAATGGTGACACAACTTTTCGAGTACGTTTTCATGGTGTCGCGAATTCTAACTAAGTTTCTGGCAACCAAAGATTTAGAACCCCAAGAAAGGCACAACTAGACGGAGAACCCGTCACCAGCAAGTTCTGACCCGCATCGGCGCACCTCAACCCTTCGTAACTATGGTGCTCTTCCCGGCAGGAGTACGGTCAAATCAGAGGAAGAGGTCTGAGGCAGAGGCTGATTCCGACAGTTGAGGTGTCCCCTTCATGACGGAGATCGGCCTTGTCCTTTTGGCTTCTGATGATCAAGTGACAATTCAGCAGTTCAACCTCGCCCTAGGAGAATTGTCCATTTCGCCCGATGTTTGCCGGGAGGTGCCCGTGGCCGTCGGCCTATTGGACCGCCGAAAGTTTGATGCCATTATCGTCGACCTTCAACTGGGAGAACAGGCGGGGCTGATTTTGGACCAGGCCCGTCTCTCCCCATCAAATCGAAAAGCGGTGACCTTCGCCATCAGCGCCGGCGACGCGGAAGGCACAGCCTTCCGAAAGAGGTCGGAATTTGTCTTTGAACGGCCACTGTCGGCAAAGTCAATCCGCGGTACACTCAGACCTGCTTACGGGCTAATACTTAGAGAGCGGCGGCGCTATTTTCGGTGTCCCGTCTCAACCCCAGTAGTCATCCTAAGGCGATCCAAGCCCGATGTTCGCTGCAACAGTGTAAACGTGAGCGAAGGGGGCATGGCCCTGAGCACCATCGTTCCACTCAGCAGCGACGAAAAGGTGCACGTTCAGTTCACCTTGCCGGGTCATGAAGTTCCATTTCTGGTGGATTCAACAATCTGTTGGTTGAAAACGGGCCATATCGGACTTCGTTTTGTGTCCCTTTCGCAGGAGCACAAGTCCGCGCTGCAAGGCTGGCTATCACGAAAGTTGGAAGAGATGCTCCCGGAATTCGTCGCCGGACAATTCCGGAAGATGGACGACTCTGCTGTGACGAACCCGGGCGACGAACAGTAGGGGCAGGATTCACGAGAGCACCGCGGTTCGCTAATGTTTGACGAGCTTTGCCCCGCAGATCCAATTTCAACCAGGAGGTATCCGCGCAATGTCGGAATCAACAGGCTGTCTTCCCGTTCCATCCCGCCTTGAAAAGGGCATATCAGAGCTTCAAGGACTGCACGAGGTGTTGCTCTCTGGCGATCTAGACCCTCATGTTCTGGCGGACTTCCGGGACGCTTTGAATCGGGTCAGGAATGCGGCGTGGGCTGCTCAGCAATATGTTGCTCGGAAGGAAACTGGCCAGGATTCGAGTACCGTGCTGTCATTCTTGGTTGGAGAGAGAATTCGGGCAACCTATCACCTTTGCCAAGCGATCAGCGACGACCTGAAACGTACCGACATCGAAGTTCAAGCGGGCAACCTTGTCCATCTCCACGAAGTCGCGAAGCTGTTGACCGAGCAACTGGACGGCGCGATCAACCGACTGGGATGACTACGGCTGCAGCCTTCACAAGAAATTTTGACAGTCGTTCACAATGCAGGCGGTGACAGGGCTAACGCGCACCACAGAACCCTTAGTAATTAGGGTACCCGTCCGAGCAGGAATACCATCACCAGAGAGTGATGAGAATCCGGCATATTGAGACCGTTCCACAAAGTTTGAATCCCGGATTCTTTCTGTTTCCCGCCGATCTGGAGTATATTCGCGTCTTCATTGTGAACGGCAGCGTGCAGCAGGTTATGTTCCTATGAGGTGCTCATTGTGCCCGCTACAGGAGCACGGGAATCGAGGATAGCTCGCAAATCAAGTGTAGAAACAGACTTGCAGTTGCCAAAGATTGCGCAGCGATCACAATCAGGCTTTGGCACGTGCTGCTTTGCCCGTTTTGCCGCGTTGGGTCGCCACGGCCACCGAATCGCGGCCCGACTTTTTTGCTTGATAGAGGCACTGGTCCGCGGCTTTGATTAACTCTTCTGCATTGAGGGCGTGTTCCGGAAAAGTAGCAACGCCAATCGAGACGGTAATCGCGCGTAAGCTCTGACCGTTGTAGTCCAGTCGTAATCGACGAACTTGAGTCCGTAGCTCCTCAGCCCGCGAGGCCGCATTGTGCGTCGTCGATTCTGGGAGGAGGATGGCGAATTCTTCCCCTCCGTAGCGACAGACCACATCGTCGGCGCGGAAGAACCTGCGGAATAGATCGGCCACTGCTCGCAGGACGAGGTCGCCCGCGTCATGTCCGAACGTGTCGTTAAACTTCTTGAAATGGTCGAGGTCAAGAAACAGCATGGAAACGGGATGCTTCTTGCGTTCGGCACGCCGTAGCTCGCGTTGCAACGACTCCTCCATAAAACGGCGGTTGAACAAACCGGTCAAGGGGTCACGGATCGATTGATCGCGAAGCTTTTCACGGAGGCGCAGGCTCGCGAGAGAAAGTGCGATTTGCCCAGCGGCAGTTGTCGCCAGTCTTTGGATGGCCTCTTGTTGACCCTCCGAACCGAGTACAGCTTTGGCCTGGGTGCCGCTTCTGAATTCAAGCAGCATGACCTGGTATGTTAGGACAATCCGCAGATAATTTTCATAAGGTATCTAATGCGGCTCGTGTCTTGCACCCTTTTAACCATCGATTCGAGGTGTGGCAATTCGTCACGAGAGGTGGACGCTGGCGTGGCACGCGGTACAGAGTGTGATCAAGTTCTGCTCAGAATCATCGCCGGAGTGACTCCGAAATTCTAGGTGGTGAACTTCGAGGTTTGACATTGTGCCGCATGCCTGGCACCTCCAGCCATCGCGGCGCAGCACCTGCTGCCGAAGTTCTTCGTACGGCGTTCGTTCGAGTCGAATGCGAAGTCGTTTGAGCACAACCCGAGTCACAATGCATTCTCGCCAACGTGTTGGAGAAACTCCTGCTTGTCTTCTCCCGGCAGGAACTCAAACAACCGCAATACCGTCCGCAAGAGTACTTTCGGATCTCCACTCTCGAGATTCGCGCCTGCCAGAAAATCCGCGCAGATCATCTCCAGGCAATAGCCTCGCGATTTGTCCGTCCCCAACATCAATGCCGCAGTCTCGATTGCCTGTTCAATCACCGGCATCTGGCTCTTGTACAACTTGAAGTAGGTAATCTCCCATGGTTCCGAGTCGCGCCCGGTTAGCTCCTTCTCGACTTCCTGCTTGAACTCTTCCTTGGGCAACTCGCGAGCTTTGTGCAACCAGGTTGCACAATCGAAGCTCTCCCGGTCCCTCCGTGCTACCTTGGCCAGCTCCAGTCCCTTCGTCCAGCCAACTTCTTTGAGCTCTTTCCTCGCCTGCGGCGGCAGATGTTCATGGATGGACATGAGGTAGTACGCCTTCCGCCGCGACTCCGGAAACCGCCGTTCCAGGAACTCATCGAATGATTTGACGTTGTCTACACGCCAGTATTGCCCTGCTCGAACTTCGCAAAGGTAGCGGCCCAGTTCGACGAAGCGCGTGTCTCTCTCAGCGTCTTTTTGCCTTTCCCACGCCAAAATCTCATCGATCTTCGTGAGCACAAAGACCGCTCGCCGGCGATTGAGCTTGGGCAGCATGGGCGGATTTCTAGTAAGCAAGTTCGTCAAGCCAACCAAGGTCTTCGGCTCCCGGCCGTCGTACGAGCGCGATGTTGACCAATTCCGGTTTTCCCAGGCAAAGCCCAATATAAGGACAGGTACTGCAGGGATTCTGGGGGAAGCGGATGCCGCTGTGCGCGGGGAACTGTGCCGACTCGACACGACGGATCGTGTCTTCGACCAACTGCCCGAATTCCGCACGTTGTTCATCGGTGATGGAGGTGCGCAGGTATTGCACCTCGACCAGTCGCTTGCGGACGAATACTACTTGCGCGACCTCGGAGATTCCGGTGATCCAGGAATAGCATACGAGTTGTGGGTCGAGAGCCAGCAGTCCAGCAGGTTCCTCTGGATATCGGCTCGAGGAAGTCTTCCACTCCAGCAGACACCGTTTCCCATCAAGCATCCCAATGCCATCGACGTAGGCCACGAAGTCATTCTTGTCCGAAACTGGCCGTGTGAACTTAACCTGCAGGTTGCGGCGTGGCTGCGGAATCTGGACGCGATTGTCCTGGCAGAAACGGGTCAGCAACATGATCCCCTGTTCAAGCATGCGATCCCAGGAATCCCTACTCGAAAAGCGCAGCTCTTGATCTTTGCAGGCTGACCATTCGCGAAACAAGACGTCTCCTGGATCTTCACGCCGAAAGTAGGCGCCCAGAGCCTGTTCGAATGCGCGACCGAACAGCATCGCGGCCCGGGTATCTTTCTCCTTCCAGCCATCGAGATAGCGGTGGCGGTACCGCCGGGGGCAGGTCAAGTATTGGCTGATCTGGGTGTAGCTATAGGTCATCAGGCCACCTGCGGACTGTCCAGATTGGATGGTGACAAGTCCGGCCAACGGCTGGCGGAAGCGAACCCGTCCAGTCGGAGCAGGGAAGTGCCGTTGAAAACGATATGGCTGATTTTGACCACACCCTGAAGACCTACGAGCTGACTTTCATCGACTTCATCGCGGTCAAGGAGTTCGACATCGTAGCCAAATCGCGCAGAAACCAATTCAGCTTCCACAGGGCTTTTGGACTGCAATAGAGCCGACTCGAAATGACATGGCCGGCAAATCTGCGTGGTTCGAGAATGTCCAGATCTACCGTGTAGTAAGGCTTCTGTGCGTATCGACGAAACTGGGCACGGTGGACGCGAACCAGAAAGAGCCCATCGGGGATCTGGTCGGCGGCACAGCGGTCCGCGGCGTGCAAGCCCGCGATTTGGCGTTTCATGCGGCACCTTCTTTCTGGCGAGGGTAACTGTTGAGTTGGCAGAGCAAGGCGTTGCGGTCTTTGTCGGCCCAGTCAGCTAAGTGAGAGACGAAGCTCTCGACCTGCTCACGGGTGGCTTCGCGGAGGGTTTTGGTGCCACAAAAATCCGTGGCGTAGGCCTTAACTGAGTTGCCATCCAGTCCATGCTGGCGGATCAATTGGCACAGGCGATCCCGGACTTTAGGTCCGCCATAGTTCCCGTTGGCAGGTTGCGGCGGAACCTTTTTCACCTCTCGGGAAGACTCTGGGGGCCCAGCTAAGGAACCGATCTCTTCGACCGAACAAATACCAATCGCACATGCCTTTCGGATCGCCCGGTTTACCGCGCGAGTTTCCGCAATGCGGAGTTCAGCCCCCCGAACCAGTGGAGAAACGTTGGCCGGACATGCGTCGCCATAGCCGTTAAATGTTCGGGAACCCGACTTCATGACCGTCGCCCTGAAGACCCAGTGACTGTCTGCAGGATTAGACACATGCGCCTCCAATTCCGTCTGGATGCCCGTGCAATGCTTCCTTTCAGCTAACCGCAGAAGACCCGCGTGGGTGGCGTACCATTTTCTGTCTAATAAAATCAAGTCGCCAGCGGCAACTGAAAAGCGCTGCGCACGGGTGAGCTGCCGAAGCTGTAACAGTTGTAAATCAGTGACATCGGGATGTAGTTTCTTAGCGATGCGCAAGTTCTGACGTGTTAACTTCATAATGTGTGTGTTAGGCATAAGCCCCCGAGATTCAATGTTATATCAATATGATATCAAAAAGATATCTGTTTGTCGACAACCGTTTGTTAATCACTGGGATATTTAGGTCCAAATGCCAGAATCCAAAGTGCCCCTACTGATAAGAATTCCAGCGAATCTAAAAGCTCGGCTAGTCGATCTGGCCAAACGCGAACACCGGTCCGTCAATCAGCAAATCGAAAGCCTGTTAGAAGCATCGTTCAAGGTTGCTCCTGCGCACCCGTCTGCCCCAATAGACCTGAGAAGGAGAGAAAAAAACGAAATTCCGCGGGATCATTACCGGGTTCGTAACTCCAGGGTGAACCGGGATTTTCGACCCGCGATGTGGCCCGCACTAGCCAATTAATTGATGGATCCGCATGGCCCCAAGCATTGCTGCGCCTATGTTATTTTGCAGAAAATGAAGTACAGGTTTCGCTGCTGAACATCCTCAAGCTGGCGGACGCGTTGGGCGGGCATCCGAGCAAATTGTTTGTGAAGTTCTGACTGCGAAAGAAGTGAGTTTGATTGAAAAAGAATCCTCAACTACACGCCAATGGATCAACTGCTGGAATGGGCCGCAATGGTTCGTGCAGCGACGAGAACATAGCTGCGATGGTGGGTCGAATCGTTCCGCGACCGCTTCCCGCGGGGGGACTGCTACGGGATTACGCCTGGTTGGGTGATGTAGCAAGAGGACATGCCCCTCTGACAGCGGGAGATGTACCAATGAGACCTTGGCGATCTGAGGTCGTTATCCTTACCATGCGGTGGAAGCGAAAGATTGGGAATTAAATGCGCTTCGCGAACGGGAAGTAAACTCACCTAAGAATTAGTCTGGGAAGTATAGCAATCCACATAACTTATTGGGAGTCACTCTGCTCGGTCTGCGCGCATTTTGGCGCGAGACTGGACCGTGGACTTGATCGCGTCCCTTAGGTCAGCCCGACACTAAGGGCGCGAACTCTACGTTTCATCGAAGACTTCGAAACTTGTCTGGACGAAACAGTGTCGGGCCCCAAAAGGAGAACACCAATGGTAAAGCGTAAGGTGACGCAAGCCGTAATTGAGGCTAACAGGGCGAACGCCAAGAAATCCACGGGACCGCGGACCGCCGCCGGAACGCGACTCTCAAAGCGAAATGCAATCACGCACGGCATCTTCTCTCAGGAGTTGGTGTTGAACGGGGATGACCGGCAGCAACTCGAAGCCATACGCACACGTCTATATTCCGAACTTTGCCCGGAGACTGCATCGGAAGTTAGCAGGGTTGAGAAGATTGCCGCCAATATTGGCCGATGGATGGCGTGCTTTCGGCGAGAATCGACGAATACGACCTAATGTTGGCTGCGCTCCACCAGGTGGGACTTGAGGGCGGCGCTGAAGTCACCCTCAAAAAGACTCAAGGTTTCGCAGTCCCAGTGACACGGTTCGTTATGCCGGCAAATTTTGTCTTGAGCAGGAAGCGGTTTAGATCTAACCGGGCTGTTTGTCTCTATACCGTCCTCGATTGGTTCCCAAAGCTCTACAAAATCCAACTATGCGCTTGCCGGCGACCACGGTTGCTGTGCTGAGCGCGGGGAGCAGATATATGAAGATACGGAAGAAAGTCGCACCAAAAAAAGCGAAGGCGAACAAGCAGAACGCGGCGAAGTCGACCGGGCCAACTTCCCAACGCGGAAAGTTTTTCGCCAGCCAGAATGCGATCACCGGCGGATTCTACGCTCGGGACATACTCCTTCCGGGGAGAGGGAAGCCGAATTCAATCAGCTTCGACGAGAGATGATCATTAACGGTGCCCCGGTGGGGATTCGCGAATATCAGCGAGTCGAAAAACTTGCCTGGCATGAGTGGCGCTGGCGCAGATTTCGGCGCGCGGAAAACGGCGAAATCGCCGTGCGGTTGGCCGACCACTAACCCGTGGCCGAAATGGCAGCTTCCACGCACACTGCCCTAGGCCTGGGTGGGTGATGTACCAAGAGGACAACGGCCGTGTGCCAATGTGATCTTGGCGATCTGAGATCTCACCCTTACGATGCAGTGAAAGCGAAGATTGGGAAGTAGATGCGCTACGCGAACGGGAAGTAAACAAACCTAAAAGAACTAGTCTGGGAAGTATACCAATCCAAATCAGTCATTGGGAGTCACTTTGCTCGGTCTGCGCGTATTCTGGCGCGAGACTGGATCGTGGACTTGATCGCGTCGCTCAGGTCAGCTCGACACCTATGGGCGTGAACTCTACGTTTTCATTGCGGACTCCGAAATTTGTCCAAAGAAATCAGTGTCGGGCGACAAAAGGAGAACACTATGATAAAGCGTAAGTTAACCCAAGCCGCAATGGACGCAAGCAGGGCAAACGCCAAGAAATCCACGGGACCGAGGACCGCCGCCGGAAGGCGAGTCTCAAGCCGAAATGCAATCACCCACGGCTTCTTCTGTCGCGAATTGGTGTTGAAGGGAGAAGACCGGCAACAACTTGATGCCATATGCACACGTCTTCGTTCGGAGCTTACCCCGGAGACTGCATTGCAAGAAATCGGGTTTGAGGAGATTGCTGCCAATATTGGCCGATGCAAGTCGGCGTTACGTCCCGAAATGCTACAGGTTGCCCGGGCGTTCGCTCGGGATGATCAGCAACCTCAATCAGGCGAGTCTGATAGACCAAGCGCGAAGGTCGATTGGTATCTTTCAGGCAAGCAGGGACTCCGCGAGGGACTGCGGTTACTCGATGAGTTGAAGCAAGAGTTTGAACAGTTGGGGAGAATTGATGAAAAATGGAACGAGGTGCTGGACTCCGCCTTCGGACCCCGGTTCCGTCAAATGCTAACGCGGTGGGACCCTCGTGACATGGAGGCCGCCCTGTTCGCCCAACAGTTAACATCACACGCAAAAACCTACAACATGCCTCTTCCCCCATGGATTCCGGCGAGCCCGAGGTTTGCCTTGATCCCTTTCAGAGTCAACAGATGGTTACGCACCTGATTGAGATCCAGCAATCCATGCTCTCCGATCTTTGGAACAGTTCGGAGCGGCGTGCAGCGACCTCCGCAAGAGAACAGCACGGCACAGTAGAGTTTGCGCCGCGCTACTTCTCATCCGCGTGTCGCGATCTCCATCGGTCTATTGATCGCTACATGGAAATGAAAAAGAAGAAGAAGAAGTAACCAGAAAAAATTGCGGGCGATAGCGCTCCGGCGCTATCGCTTTTTTGTTTGCGCCAGATTGAACGTGAGGATAACGCGCTCGAACGGATGCAACGACTTCGTCGGGGCGAGAAGGTGCCTCCGCCAACCGCACGGATTAGCTAGCACCTGCGGTCAGTAGCAACAATCTGAGCGTTTCCGGCCAACCAAAGACGTTGGTAGTTCGGTGGCCATAACGGCGTTTACCAGGACTTGGGCGTCTGTTACTGCGAAAGACTTCTCATGGAATCGCATACTCCGCTAGAATTGGGGTTTTAAATCCGCGCCACGAGGGTAGACGGATTAGAAGTCATACCTCGGGGTGGGGGTGAAGAAAGGCGGTACCGTGAAGCGAAGCTGGAATTGGGCAGTCTGGACAGGCACGTTGCTCGTTTTGCTAGGCGTGATTAGCTACCCGCTGTTTTTCGTTCGCTTCCCAGTGCTTCGCGATTTTCCATGGGCGAACCTGTCGATGATCGCGCTCGGGTTGGTGCTACTCGCCCTGGGGCTTGCACGAGCATTCCGGCATCCCGATCTGTGGCGCGGCAAGATTTTCGGCACCGTCCTCGCGGTCCTCGCTGTGGCATTCAGCGGATTTTTCGCTTTCGTCATTTTCATCGGCGGGAGGCATGTGCTACCCCCTTCGTCCGGCGCGCCGCAGGTAGGCCAGACGGCGCCAGATTTCACGCTGCCGGATTCGCAGAATCACCCGGTCAGCCTGACGGGTGCGCTAAATTCTCGCTTCACCCCTGAGAGTACAAATCCCGCCGAGAAGAGCGCGCCCCAGGCTGCCGGCGTCATTCTAATTTTCTACCGTGGATATTGGTGACCATTCTGCAACTCCGAGTTACGGAGTTTCGAGCAGGCGCTGCCGGAGTTCGATGCACGGAAGATTCGAGTGATTGCCATCAGTGTGGATTCTCCCGAAGAGTCCGAGACGCTCCGGCGCTCGCAGGGCTACACGTTCCCGATTCTCTCGGATGCACATGAGGAAGTAATCCACAGGTGGGATCTAGTGCACTTGCACGGTCGACGCGACGGCGCAGACATCTCTCGACCCGCAGAATTCCTGATCGACCCGTCGGGGAAGGTGCGCTGGGCGAATCTCACGGAAGATTTCATCATCCGCGCCAGGCCGGAACAGGCGCTGGCAGCCTTCGACGCGATGAACAACTCATATCGGCCTTGAGAGTTGAAGTCCGTCCCATGACCAGTGTGGGATGCTGAGGCCGTTCGGCACATCATCGGCGGACTGGTGGTAGCGGGACATCGTTGTCGTGGTCGCCCAGGCGAAGTAGTCGTGCAGCACTTGTCGCAAAGCACCGTCGTTGGCTAGTCCGACATCGGCCAGAGCCTGGTCGAAGCAGGCAATCGCGCGGCGATCCATTTCATCGTGCTCCCCGTTCCCGCTGTGCATCTTGACGACGGTGGTCTCGTCACCATAGGAATCGGAATACGTGGTCGGGCCACCGAGTGCCTCGGCCCAGTAAGCGGCGAGTCGCTCGACATGCTGGGGGTGGAAGCCGTGGCTGAACGCATGGGCGACCACGTCGTCGGCCATCACCCGACGATGCCAGGCGTCGGCAAGACGGCGCAGGCCGTCGTTGCCACCCGCCGCCTCGAAGACAGTTTGCATGCATCCATGATGACAATCCTCCCGTCTCTATGCAAGTCGATGGCCCGCGGCGAGTTCAGACAACTGCGGTGACCGCACCAGTATGGTGCGCAAAGACGAAGTTCGAGGTCAACAAAGTAGAATGTTTTCTTCACGCGGGACGAGAGAATTCAAACTCGTTTGCGTGTTCATGTCGCGCTCAAGAGGGAAGGCGAGGCGAGCATGGCGGGCAGTATTTATTTTGAAATACAGGCGTAAAATCTTGGTCGCGCCTTTGGCCTCTACAAGGATGACCTAAAGAACGTCACCGCCGCCTCATGCTCATCGGCAGCTGCGTACTTACCGGAGCGGCCTTCGGCAGAATGCCGCTAATGCACTCCCCATTCGGCTTTTATGGCGGTATCGACGCATTGATTCTTCCGGCGCGATACGTGACCTCCTCGTTAGTCGCCGCGTTCACCCTGTCTACCTGATTGCTCTTCCACTGCTCGTGGCCGCGCAGACCACCGCCGCTCAACTGTTTCTACACGAGCAGCCTTCTGGATACGGATCGCACACGCATTGCTCAGTTAGCCAATTCCCTATAGTGCAAATCACCCAAAGGAAGTTTTCGACAATTGTTAAACCCATCACACTTATTTGGGCAATTTGAGTGAAATGGCGAATCGTGCTAGCGCGAGCGGGAGGTCTTCCACTCCAACGGCGGCAATTCTGAGTCCGCGAAATGCCTTAGGTATCTCCTGGCGCACTCTGTTGTTTTGTCCTTGCCCTGTTCGATGTCTTCAACGGCTTCCGACGGGGCAATCCAGCTTTTCGTGGTGACGTTGTAGACAGACGCCTGCGTACCTTGGGCATTTTTCTCGGAGAAGAGCCGTAGGTGCTCTTTGCCGACTAGAACCTCGGCCCACACGCCCTCAGTTAGCATCGGAGGAAAGGAATCACGGCAACCATTCTACGCCGATCATTTGGATGCGGGGTTCTCAAGTGACGAGATCAGGCCATTTCGCTCAATAGAGGGTTTTGAGCGTAATCGGGATGTTACAACAGTGTATTATTCTCACCTCGTTTATTTAGGAGCCAAGGCGGCGATGATTCCTACACGCTCTCTGCACGTTGGCCTATCGATGCTAACCTTTCTCACGGTAATGACCTTGTCCGTTCCCTGTTTTGCGCTACCGGCAGCTCGGCTGCGATCCGGCGAAACCAGTACTGCTATCGTGGAGCAGGGCAAATTCACTTTGCACAAGTTCGAGCAGCCGATTGGACAAGAGACGTTCAAAATCACACGCGACAAAGAATCACTGGTCGTCGAGATGAATTTCAAGTTCACTGACCGTGGCGCTGAGGTTCCACTTTCGGCTACATTCCAGGGCACGCCTGACCTCACGCCCAGAAATTTCAAGATCAAGGGCAAAATCTCGCCTATCGTTGACATTGACGACGCGGTGGAAGTTCAGCCAGGAAAAGTTCGAGTTCGCATACGAGATAGCTGGAGCGAGCGTGCGCAGCCAGCAGAGTTCTTTACGATCGCGGGGTATGCCCCTGCGACTATGCAGATGCTGATGGTTCGCTACTGGGCTACTCACGGGTCGCCTGCGGGACTAATAACGCTCCCGAAGGGCAACGTGAAGATCAAGCCGCTTGGATCGGACGAAATCGAAGTAGGTGGCAAGAAAGAGAGACTGGACCGGTACACCGTAGAAGGGCTGATTTGGGGGCGTGAGACGCTGTGGTTTGATGCCAAGCGGACTCTGGTTGCGGCGATCACTGTCGACGCATCCCTCGATCATTTTGAAGCGATCCGTGACGGATATGAGAGTGTGCTGGCGTTCTTCGTCCGACAGGCCGCGGTTGATGGTATGGCGGCGCTCGCTAATAGCTCAAAAGGGATTTCGCACAGCACAGCCGAGATTCTCGCCTTGGTTGGCGGCGTGCTGATTGATGGCACGGGCGGCCCTTCGGTCCCTGACGCCGCAGTGGTAGTGAGGCAAGGACGAGTTATTGCTGTGGGTCCTCGCGACAAAATAAAAATCCCCGAGGGTGCCACAGTTATCGACACTCGTGGCAAAGCGATTCTTCCCGGACTTTGGGACATGCATGCACATTTTGAGCAGGTAGAATGGGGACCGGTATACTTGGCCGCCGGAGTTACGACTGCACGCGATTGCGGGAATGAGCTTGAGTTCATTACGGCAGTCCGCGATGGCATCGCGAACGGTCGCAGTCTCGGGCCGCATCTGCTTCTCGCTGGGCTGGTCGACGGCTCATCCCCTACAACGCTTGGCGTTCAGCGCGTGGACACTCCTGAGCAGGCACGCACGTGGACTGATCGCTACCATGCTGCCGGATTCCAACAGATGAAGATTTACGGCTCTGTGAAACTAGAGGAAGTGAAGGCCGTTGCAAAGGAGGCTCATCGCCTGGGGATGACAGTGACCGGCCACATACCCGACGGACTAAATGCATACCAGGCGGTCGAAGCGGGCCTGGATCAGATTAATCACACATACGTAAGCGATATTATGCACGCGCCCCTGCCTGCAGACGCTACCGACATCGACAGGAGCAGAGCGGAAGCGGAGATCGACCTAAATTCTCCCACGGCCCAAAAAGCGATTTCCTTCTTGAAAACGCGCGGTACGGTAATCGATCCCACTCTCGCAATCTTTGAACTCTCAAATGCTACGACCGCCAGACCTCCAGCCAGTTTCGAACCCGGCATTGCGAAAATCCCATCAGAACTGGCAGCACAACTTACCGATGTTGGGACACCGTCGGAGGCGTCCGAGTGGGACGCCAAGGCACAAGCAAAGGACTTGGAGATTGTCGGAGCCCTGCACCGCGCTGGCGTTCCTATCGTTGCAGGAACCGACCAGGCAGTGCCCGGCCATAGTCTGCATCGAGAGATGGAGTTATACGTGAAGGCTGGATTCACGCCACTGGAAGCGATCCAGGCTGCAACTATCGTTCCTGCGCGAGCCATGGGAATGGAGAAAGAAGTTGGAACGATTGAGGCGGGCAAACGTGCGGATCTCATCATCGTGGATGGGAATCCGCTGGAGGACATCCGTAACACACGTAAGGTCAGATCTGTCATTACGAATGGAGTAATGTACGATTGCTCGGAACTCTGGCGAAGCGTTGGATTCAAGCCCTAACCTGACATTCCTCAGAGGCCGACCGTGTGTAGCGGCGCGGTTTTGCATCTTGCCTGGATTGTTGACGAAACCAGGCCATTTCGCTCGTTGGGGTTTTGAGCGTAATGGTGATGTTACGCCAACGAACATACTGAGTTCCGCTTTGAAACGGAGGAACCATGAAATTCGCTTATCTCCTTGTGGTGGCGGTGATGCTGTCGTGGTGCTTGGCTGCGCAAGCACAAAAGGCAATTGATTCTAGCCTTTCAACCGAGGAACAGATCAGATCCATTGAAGAGGAGCGCAACCGTGCGATTCTCAGCGGAGACGCTGCCACACTCGACCGGATGACAGCCGATGACTACACGTTTATTACGCTGCGCGGCGAACTACGAACGAAAGCAGAGATTGTGAAGGGCTTTCAGTCAGGAGCGTTTAAGTATGAATCACGGACGATCTCGGAATTAAAGGTTAGAGTATACGGCGACACTGCCATCGTCACAGGGCGGTCTACACAAAAGGGTGAAGAGAACGGGAAAGACTATAGCGGTGATTACCGATTTACCCGCGTCTATGTAAGGGACAATGGGCATTGGATGACGGAGGCTCTCCGAACAACACCCATTCGGCCATGAAGACGGCTTTGGATCAACGAGTGTAATCGCGATTTTACGTCAACAATATTCTTTGAGATGCCGCCAAACTCCACGGCCTTCATTGACTTGCCCGTCTTGCGGACGTAAGATTCGCGCGAGTGATCGGCCAGACCATCTCGCACTATCGCATCGTCGAGAAGCTCGGCGGTGGCGGGATGGGTGTGGTGTACAAGGCCGAGGACACTGAACTTAGCCGCTTCGTCGCTTTGAAGTTTCTGCCTGACGATGTTGCCAAAGGATCCGCAGGCTCTGGAACGCTTCCGTCGCGAAGCGCACGCCGCGTCCGCCCTGAACCATCCCAATATCTGCACCATTCACGAAATTGACGACCAGAATGGCGAACCGTTTATCGCCATGGAGTTTCTGGACGGGCTGACTCTGAAGCACCGCATCGCAGGCCGACCGCTGGAGACCGAACTGATTCTGTCGCTCGGCATCGAGATCGCCGATGCACTGGACGCTGCCCACTCCAAAGGAATCGTTCACCGCGACATCAAGCCTGCCAATATTTTCGTCACCAAGCGCGGCCACGCCAAGATTCTCGACTTTGGGTTGGCGAAGGTCACGGTCAAGCCGGAAGCCTCCAGCATGAGCGCTCCGACACATCAGACGTCTGACGAGGAGCATCTGACCAGTCCCGGCAGTACGCTGGGCACCGTCGCTTACATGTCGCCGGAGCAGGCGCGAGCGAAAGAGTTGGACGCGCGCACCGATCTGTTCTCGTTTGGAGCCGTGCTCTACGAGATGGCTACCGGCGCATTGCCGTTCCGTGGGGAAAGCTCGGCAGTCATCTTCAAAGCCATTCTGGACGGCGCCCCCACGTCCGCGGTGCGGCTGAATCCCGACGTTCCGGCCGAACTGGAAGAATCATCAACAAGGCGTTGGAGAAAGATCGCAATCTGCGCTATCAGCATGCGGCGGACATGCGAACCGACCTGCAACGGCTGAAGCGGGAAACAGAATCGCGGACGAGCCATACCGCGAGTTCGGGCACGGTGGCGGTCGCGGAAAAGCGATTTAGAGTTGCGCGACCCGGGTCGCCCAACCACCGTCGCCAGCATCCGGTTCCTCCCTGCGCTTGCTCCATCTCCGTCATCGAGCGCGGTGAACGTCGCTGAACTTCCTGTCGCGGGCAGGAAACTCTGGAAGATTCTGGTTCCCGCGGCCGTGATCCTTGTCGCGCTGCAATCGGGGGAGTCTTCTACTTCCGCTCGCGTTCCGCGATGACGCCAATGACGAAGGCTACACCGCTCACGGAGAAAGACACCGTTGTGCTGGCCGACTTCGACAACAAGACTGGCGATGCCGTCTTTGACGACGCGCTGAAGCAGGCGCTGGCAGTGGAGCTGGGGCAGTCTCCCTTCTTGAATGTGCTGTCCGACCGAAAGGTCAGCGAGACCTTGCGGATGATGGGCCGCCCGCGATGACCGCGTCACGGTGGATGTGGGCCGGGAGCTTTGCCTGCGCACGGGCAGCAAGGCCCTGCTGGGCGGGGAGATATCAAGCCTTGGGCAGCCATTACTTGATTGATCTGAACGCGGTGGCCTGCAACAGCGGAGACACGTTGGCCAAAGAACAGGTCGAGGCCGCCAGCAAAGAAGATGTTCTGAAGGCCTTGAGTCGAGCCTGCCTCCAGTCTTCGTGCAAGCTGGGAGAATCGCTGCCCTCGGTGCAGAAATTTGATGTTCCGATTGAAGCCACGACATCCTCCCTCGAAGCCCTGAAAAACTACAGTATGGGCATCACGATCGGGCGCGAGAAAGGAGACGCGCCCAGCATCCCGTTCCTGAAGCGAGCCATTGAACTCGACCCCAATTTCCCTATGGCTTATGCCGGGTCTGTCGATTCCCTACGGGAACCTTGGGCAGACGTCGCTTGCCTTGGAATATGCCACCAAGGCGTATGGGTTGCGCGACCGGGTCACCGAACGGGAGAAGCTGCGTATTACGGCGGATTATTTTTTTGCCACGGGAGAACTGGAGAAGGAGTCGCAGACCTACGAACTGTGGATCGCGAATTATCCTCGCGATTTCGTTCCGCATAATAACTTGGGCAGCAATTACGCCATCATGGGGCAATATGAAAAAGCTCTCACGGAATTTCAGGAGGCATTGCGGCTTGAGCCTGACGACGTCGACGGGTATGGCAACCTGGCGATTGATGTATCTCACCTTGAACCGTCTGGATGAAGCCAAGGCTACGTTCGATCAGGCCTTGGCACACAAATTGGACGGCGGAGATCTGCGCGTGAACATGTACTATCTTGCCTTTCTGCGGGGAGATTCCGCTCAGATGGAACAGCAGTTGGCTTGGGCTGCGGGCAAGCCCGGACGCTGAAGACTCGCTGCTTCGGCTCAATCCGATACTGAGGCCTACTACGGGCGGCGGACAAGGCGCGGGACTTTTCTCGCCGGGCAGTGGACTCGGCCGTTCGCGCCGATTCCAAAGAAACGGCGGCTCTGTGGCAGGTCAATGCCGCGCTGAGGGAGGCGGAATGGGGTGACACTGCGGCCGCGAAGCAAGGGGTCACTGCGGCTTTGGCGCTGTCTCCAGGTCGGGATGTAAGGCTGGCAGCAGCCCTTCGCTCGCTCGCACCGGCAACGCCCACCGAGCAAAAGACTGGCTGAGAATTGGAGAAAAGCTACCCAGCGAATACCCTGCTGAAGCTCTACTTGGCTGCCGACGATCAATGCTGCTATCGAACTCAACCAAGGCAATTCGTCGCAAGCTCTGGTGTCGCTGGAAGCCGCCGCGCCTTACGAACTGGGTACCGGAGGAGCATTCATCAACTCATCTATCCGGCCTATGTGCGTGGCCAAGCCTACCTGCTGGCACACGACGGAACCGCGGCAGCCGCGGAGTTCCAGAAGTTGCTGGATCACCGGGGTATCGTACAGAACTTTGTGACGGGAGCACTGGCCCATCTTCAACTCGGGCGCGCCTACGCGATGGCAGGCGATACCGCCAAAGCGAAAGATGCCTACCAAGATTTCCTCAGCCTCTGGAAAGACGCCGATACTGACATCCCCATCCTGAAGGAAGCAAAGGCGGAGTACGCGAAGCTGCAATAGCGAAGAAAAGCAGAACTCAGATCACTAGGAAATGTCAATTGGCGAGAACAGCCATTTCGCTCATTGAGGGAGTTTTGAGCGTAATGGCGATTTTT